>NZ_JAUYWA010000032.1 GCF_030689025.1 Oceanobacter sp. 1_MG-2023 | reverse complement strand
GCAAATACAAGTGACCTCGAGGCAAATACAAGTGACCTCGGGGCAAATACAAGTGACCTCGAGGCAAATACAAGTGAGTTGGATCTGGCTGAAGCACTTCAGGGGAAAATCAAACAACTTTCTCCAAAAGCAAGAAAAGACAAACTTTGGCTTATTCTTGTCTGGCTATGTGGCTTGCGTCCCTATAAAGCAGACGAACTGGCTCAGCTACTGAGTCGTGAAGAACGGTCTCTCAAACATAATCACCTGAGAGAACTCAGGGAAAAAGAAGGACTGATTGATTACCGATTCCCCGAGGTAGTGAACCACCCAGAGCAGGCCTATCAGACCACGGCAAAAGGCATTCAGTGGTTAAGGGATCAGGATATTTCCCTGACAACAGGCAATGTTGATGACGGATATTAATCCATTGCTCACTGGAAAGCCCGGATGCAGCCGCTGACTCTGGTAATCGGCGGGTAACCATTGATAAGGAGGTATTGGCCTGATGAGTGAACAGAAAGACCTGACGTTTGAATTTCGGGATGACTTCAAGCGGGTTGGCATTGCCGATAAGGTGATCACGCTGCTAACGACACCGATTGAAATATCTCCCATGGTGATTGATGGTGACTGGGGTACGGGTAAAACCGAGTTCTGCCAGAAGTTGATTCACAAGTTCAGATCGAAGCACGGAAGGTATCGGCTGGTTTATGTGGATGCGTTTCAGGCAGATCATGCGGATGATCCTCTGATGACCGTTCTGGCGGCTGTAGCAGGCGAGGCTCTCGAGGGAGAGGCGAAGAGAACCTTTCTGCAAAAGGCCATTCCTGTGGTGCGTTATGGCCTCCAAACGGCTTTCAAGGCCAGTGTGAGTCATGTGTTAAAGGAAAATGCCGACGATATTGCCGATGGCTTGGAAAAACACCTTCAGGACTCGGCAAACAAGGCCATTGATGCATCGGTGGCTGCCGTTCTGAAGGATCACGAAAAAGCCCAACAGAACCTCAAGGCCCTGCAAGCCACGCTGGCCGACCAGGTTACTGCAGATTCTCCGATTGTCATCTTTATTGACGAGCTGGATCGTTGCCGACCTGACTTTGCTGTACAGATGCTGGAGGTGATCAAACACACCTTTGATGTGGTGAATGTGAAATTTGTGTTGGTGACCAATACCAAACAACTCCGTGCCGCCATCAACCACCGTTATGGGCCTTTGGTGGATGCCCAGCGATACCTCGACAAATTCCTGAAATTCAGTGTCCGATTGCCTGCAGATGTTAGTGGGCGTGTCGGCTATGGTTATGGTGAAAACCGGTTGTTGGCTTCTGTTAAGCATTACTCCAACCTGGTGTCATCCAGTGGGATCTTGGCAGGTACCGGACTGGGTCAAACTGACAAAGAGTACTTTACGTTTGCCAGTGAGTTAATTCAGGTAAATCAGCTGTCACTGAGACAAGTTGAGACTTTTACGAGATATCTTGAGGTTTACCATTCACTTAGTCGGGGATTGGCACCGGATGAAACCGCTGGATTACGGTTGTTAAGACTCTTTGGTGTTTTTGTGTCCTGCTTTAGCCCCGATGTGTATGACAATATTCAATCAGGGTGTACAAACGCTGATGTTATCGCGCCGTTGTTGGGAGTCCCGACACTGCTGCCTGACAATGAGGAGACATACCATTACTCCAGAAAGCTGGCTGTGATCATCGGTTTACAGCTGGTACAGAACAGTGCATTCAACGCCGAGCATTTTATGTTCGAAAGCGAGGATTCTCAGGAATGCTGGAAAAAGGTTTTGACTACTATTTTGGAAACAGAAGTGTTCTTAGTGATATCTGGCAACCTGTCAAAGAGGTTTTCTCTGTGTTAAGCCTGTCATCCCGGTAGTAAATATGAATTCGGAGTTAAACCAGCAACAAAGGCTTGTTGGAATCAACGATGGAAATTAAATTCTTTCAGTTACGCAACATTGGGCAGCTTCGAGCCGCTGGATATTCTGTTAGCCCCGACAGAAAAACGGTCGTCCAACGTGACGGTTCTGGTTGGTAACAATGGTGCTGGTAAAACCACCATGCTGAATGCGCTGGCTTATGCACTGAGCTGGCTGGTTGCGCGCGCTGGTATCTATATGGATGCTATTCAGGAAGGTGAACTGACACAGGAATTGGTTTCTGCAGGTCAGTCACCGTGCCGAAGCCACGCTCAAGGCCGTTAATCTGGGGTTGGTGAACCCATCAGATAGGCTGTGATGCGTGGCAGGCCTTGATGGTGGTTAGCCCTGCAGCCACTGGGTGGCCTGGTCTTGAGTGGGTACGCCACCTTTGTGTACGACTGTTTCGTCGATAACGACCGCAGGGGTCGACATAACGCCATAAGCCATAATCTGTGGCAGGTCTTCAATTTTCTCAATCTTGACCTCTATTCCCAGCGCCTGGGCGCTGTCTGCCAGCACTTGTACGGTGTTTTTGCATTTGGCACAGCCGGTGCCCAGTACTTTGATGTTTTTCATCGACAACCTCTTTTATAAAAGAAATAACACACTGTTAAAAATCCAGCCAATGACAGTAAAAGACACCAGCAACATAGCGAACAGAATCGCCAGCAAGCGCCACTGCATGACCTGTTTGAGTAATACAAATTCGGGGAAACTGGCAGCGACGGTGCTCATGCAAAACGCCAGGGTTGTGCCAATCGGCAAGCCGTTGGTGATCAGGCTTTCCATCACCGGAATGACGCCGGTGGCGTTGGAATATAATGGAATGCCAACCAGCACGGCGGCAGGCACTGTCCACCATTGGCCAGCGCCGAGGTGCTGTTCGATCCAGCCATCGGGGACAAAACCGTGCAGCGCAGCGCCCAGACCAACACCGATAATCACCCATTTCCAGACTCGGGCAAAAATCTCCAGGGTCTCGGTTTTGGCGAACAGGTGGCGGTCATGGAATGACATAACTTGAACTTCAGCTGAGTTGTCGTTGCCGGTTTGCTGGGCGCGGCCATTTGCCAGCGCTTTGGCAGCAAAGGACTGCAGCCAGCGTTCGGCGCGGATGCTGTCGAGAAACAGCCCGCCGAGCATACCCACAATCATGCCGACCACGACGTAAAGGACGGTGAATTTCCAGCCCAGCAGGCTGAGCAGTAACAGAACCGCGACTTCGTTGATCAGCGGGGAGGTAATCAGAAACGACATGGTAATCCCGACCGGAATACCGGCGGAGGTAAAGCCGAGAAACACGGGAATACTGGAACAGGAGCAGAACGGAGTAATCGCTCCAAAGCCGGAACCCAGCAAATAGCCAATGCCGCGATTTTTACCCGCCAGATAATCACGCACTTGCTCGACATTCAGTGAGGCGCGTAACAGGGCGATGATGTAAATCAGCACCAGCAAGAGTGCAAAGATCTTGCTGACGTCTTCGACAAAGAAATGTAACGCATCCCCGAGTTTGGTCTCGGGCAGGAAGCCCAGCAGGTCGTAGATCAACCAGCTGGCGAAATCGGTGAATATCTGGAACATCGTGCGCTCTCTTGCGTGTGTCTGTTACTGAAGACGCATGGGCCAGCAAAAGGATGCAGGTTTTTTTTTATAACTGTTTATGGTTGATATCTTATGGATCATGCCGCGGTCAGATTGTGGCTTCTGGCTCAAGCCGGATGACGTCAGTTGGAGGACGACGGCCGACGATGGCTGCAAACCTTGCCCTGTTCATCAAACTGGACATGACAGTGTTCAACCAGCGAGTGACGCAGCCGCTGGCGTGCGCGTAACAGGCGGGCCTTGGCTGCCGACAGGCTGATCCCTGCGCTGGTGGCGTAGGATTTCACCGTCTGGTTATTGAGGTCGCAATATTCCAGTATCTCCCTGTCTGTGGTATTCAGACGGGCGAGATTACGGCTCAGACATTCCGAGAGCAGATCGATATCATCCAGCTCCGGGGTCGAGTCCGGCTGTGGTATATCTTCCGGCAACTCGCTCAGTGGATGTTGTCGGCGATGATTATCAATAATGACGTTGCGGGCAACACGAAACATCCAGGCACGGGGCTGTTGTACGGCGCAGAACCTGGCACCTTGTTGCAGTGTACGCAGCAGTACTTCTTGCAGCAGGTCATCTGCGATCGTTTTGTCGGTGACTCGTTGCTGTAAAAAAGCCCTGAGTTCTGCTTCGTGCTGCCGTATTGCCTGTAAAAGACATTCCAATGATGGTTACCCTGTGCAATAAGCCGTGTCAGCGGGGGGTGCGGGCGCTGGCGCGTGTTGTTCCGGGACGGGATATGCTACCACTCGACGATCGTTGGCGTCATCATCCTGCACCCCGTGGGTTGCCTTGTCACCTGGGCAGGGACTCTGTGTCTGGGCTGGCTGTTTTGCTTGTTATTTTGTTTGAGAGGTTGTTATGGCACTGGATATTTGGCTAACGTTTTTTACTGCCTGTTGGGTGATCAGTTTTTCTCCTGGCGCCGGAGCGGTGGCGTCGATGTCGAGCGGCTTGCAGTATGGGTTTCGTTACGGTTACTGGAATGTGATTGGGTTACAGCTGGCGCTGGTTGTACAAATCGGGGTGGTAGTGGCTGGCGTTGGTGCAGTGCTGGCGACGTCTGCCTGGGCCTTTGAGGTCATCAAGTGGTTTGGGGTGGGCTATCTGGTCTATCTGGGCTGGCTGCAATGGCACGCCACTCCGGCAAATCTGGATGACGAGGTGGAGCATGCCCGGGACACCCGGCGTGAATCACCAGCCAGACTGGTTCTGAAAGGTTTTTTGGTGAATATGAGTAACCCCAAAGCCATCGTATTTATACTGGCGGTGTTGCCGCAGTTCCTGAATACAGAGGCGGCTTTACCACTTCAGTATGGCGTTATGCTGATCACCATGGTGGCGGTAGATCTGGTGGTGATGGCGATTTACACCGGCCTGGCTGCGAAAGTATTACGTTACTTGCAATCACCGCGTCAGCAGCGTTTGTTAAATCGCAGCTTTGCGGTGATGTTTGTGGGTGCTGCATCGTTATTATCGACCGTGCATCGGGCCAGTTAATCGTCAGTCCGCGGTATCCAGTGTCGGGTAATCGGTATAACCGGCACTGCCGGGGCTGTAATAGGTGTTGTGGTCCCCTTCGTTCAAGGCGCTGCCGTTGCGTAACCGCTCCACCAGATCCGGGGTAGCAATGTAGTCACGGCCAAAGGCGACAGCATCAACCGTGTTGTCGGCCAGTAATTGGCTGGCGCTATCCGGGCTGAGGTTCATATTGCCAATCCAGGTGCCGTTGAAGCGTTTGCGTAGTTGGGGAGTCAGAGCATCGGTCTGGTTGAGGTCTTCGCGGCTGAAAATAAAAGCAATATCCCGCTGGTTGAGGGCATCAACCAGATAACCAAAAGTGGCTGCCGGGTCGTCATCGCCCATATCCTGGGTGTCGCATCCGGGCGACAAGTGAACCCCTACGCGGCTGGCTCCCCATACTGAAATCAGGGCATCGGTGGCTTCGAGCATAAAGCGGGCGCGGTGCTCAATCGGGCCGCCATAGGCATCGGTGCGCTGGTTGGTACTGGACTGCAGGAACTGATCCGGCAGATAGCCGTTGGCTCCATGTAATTCGACACCATCAAACCCGGCGGCTTTGGCGTTTTGGGCGGCTGTCCGGTAGGCCTCGATAATGGCGAGAATTTCATTGATTTCCAGTGCCCGCGGTACCGGGTAATCGACCTGGGGCCGCAGTAATCGCACGTGGCTGCGCAAGGCGACGGCGCTGGAAGATACCGGCGTTTCACCATTCAAATAATGCGGGTGTGATACCCGTCCGACATGCCACAGCTGGCAAACTATTTTACCGTCTGCTTGATGTACGGCCTCGGTAATGGGTTGCCAGGCCTTGACCTGCTCATCCGACCAGATCCCCGGGGTGTCCGGATAGCCGACCCCCATGGGCAAAATGGCGGTGGCTTCGCTGATGATCAGCCCGGCGCTGGCCCGCTGGCGGTAGTACTCGACCATCAGGGCGTTGGCGATACGGCCTGGTGCTCGACAGCGGGTCAGGGGTGACATAACGATACGGTTGTTGAGTGCCAGATCACCCATCTGGATGGTGTCGAACAGGCTGGACATGGTGTGATGCTCCTGCAAAGTGGAGATGAACAAGCGGTAAATAATAACCGGATAGGACTATGCAATAACCGCCCACAAGAAAACAGGACGGTAGGGGTACTGCGGCAAAAAGGTGTATTCCATTCGGTCAGATGCCGCTTTGTGGCAAATAGTGTGTTCTGTCGTGCTCCGTATCATTCTGCGGTTCATGACCGTGGTGCCGGATTTTCTGCGGTGAAGGCTGCGGTTAATGCGGCTGCAGTGTCGATATCGTGAACCACCCCGGGGTCTGCTACGACAACCCGGCGAACCTGCTGTTGATGGTGCTGCAGCACCTGCCGAGCGCCATTGTCTGCGGATAACTGCTGCAGCGCTGGCCAATAGTCACGACCAAACACCACCGGGTGACCCGGCTGGCCCTGATAGATCGGCCGCACAATCTGTTTCTCGCTGGCATACGGCAGCAACTGGCGCACCGAGGCGGGTTGCAGCGTCGGCATATCCCCCAGCATCAGGGCGAGGCTGTGTGATTGCTGCCATTGGCCGGATCTCTGAATGACGTCCAGCGCATCGGCGATACTGGCCCCCAGACCTTGTGCGGCATGGGGGGCATGGATGATCTGACAAGCGCCAGGAATCCCCAGCGCTTGGGGTGAGTCTTCCGGCCGAATCACCACCACCAGGTTGGCTAATGCCTGTTGCAGCTGGTGGAGGGTCTCGCCCAGCAAGGTTCTGCCGGTGATGGGCCAGTAGGCCATGCGTTTGTCTTCCGCGCCAAAGCGGCGGGAGTAACCAGCAGCCATGACCACTCCGAGCACGGCCGCTGGGTCAGAGCTGGTCACGGGACTGGCCTTTTTGCACTCGCACCACATCGGCCATCACCGCCAGGGCGATTTCAGCCGGAGTTTTGCTGCCCAGCGCCAAGCCGATGGGCATATGCAAGCGTTCCACCTGTTGGCTGCTCAAGCCACCTGAGCGCATCAGCCGGGCGGCGCGGGCATCAGAGGTGCGGCGGGAACCCATTACCCCAATATAAAAAGCCGGGGTTTTGACCGCCGCCATCATGGCGAGGTCATCAATACGAGGGTCGTGTGTCATCGCCACCACCGCAGTGGCGGCATGACACTGCCCGGCCTGGCGGATAAACGCCGATGGCATACGGGTGTCTAGGATAACCCCCGGCAGCTGAAAACCGAGGCGTTCTTCTTCCCGTGGTTCACAGACAATCACTTCATAACCCAGTGCGACCGCAAATTCAGCGCAGCAATGGGCGACGCTGGATAACCCGGCAATAATCAGGCGCGAGCTTGGGCCGATGTGGAGGCGTATGAGCTGGTCGAGCTGTTGCACCCGGCCGACCATTGCTGGCGGCGGCGTGATACAGCGATGGGTGTCCATAGTTAAGAGGGGAGTTAAGTGGGTGTCCGGAGTTGATTGGGTGTCCGGAATAGGCGTCAGAGCGGGTGGTCGGGCAGCGTCCAGGCACACTTCACGAATGGCTTGATGGCTACCAGACAAACACGCCAGCATCGCCTGAGCATGGGCCAGAGTATGGGGGTTATCGGGTTGCCAGTGTTCGACCAGTACCACCAGGGTGCCACCACAGGGCAACTGGACTTTGGCTTCGGTTCCAGCACTGGCATTAGTCGCGTTGGTATTCGTAGCGCTGGCATGAGCCTGAGCACCGGCACCGTAGGTCAGTACAGTCGCCGGTTGCGTAAACTCACCATCGAACAAACGTTCAAGAAAGTCCTCTTCAACACAACCACCCGATAACGAACCGAGATGCTCGGTCCGTTGGGTGGTATTGATACGGGCTGTCATCATCGCCCCTGGCTCTCGTGGCGACGAGCCAAAGGTTGATAACACGGTACAGAGCCAGACAGGTTCACCGCTGTGTAACCAGTCCAGCGCCTGCGCCACTACCTGTTGATCAAGATACGGCATCACCATGGTATTAAGCGCCGCCTCAGCTGTTGCCGGTACGCAGCTGGCCAGCAATTGGCAAGGTGCGAATACGTTGGCCTGTTGCGGCAAAAATGGCGTTACACAAGGCCGGAGCAATCGGTGGTACGCCAGGTTCACCGGCACCGCCAATAGGCACATCGAGGCGGTCATTCACCGCATGGATGTGAATCTCTTTCGGCACCTGACTGTGGCGAGGCACCAGATAATTGTGGAAATTATCCTGTTGTACCTTGCCGTCACCGGCGGTGATTTGCGTCATCATGGCAATGCCGACCCCCATGGCACAGGCGCCTTCCAGCTGCGAACGAATCCGCTCCGGATTGACCTGTGGGCCACAGTCAAAGGCGATATCGACGCGGTGAATGATGACTTCACCCTGTTCGCTGACCTCAACATCCATCACGACCGCCGCGTACGACATAAAGCTGTGGTGCACCGCCAGCCCCAAGGCGCGGCGTGCCGCAATACGGGTGCCGCCAGGCCAGTTGGCTTTACGGGTTGCGGTTTTGATGACATCGCGGTAGCGGGCAGTATCGATCGGGTAGCGTATCGGGTCTTCACGGTAGTTCCAGGGTTCATTCTGATTGCGCGGGTCAATCTGACGGTCTGGCCCTAACAACTCCAGCAAAAAGTCACGGTGATCCTTACCGGCTTTATGAGCCAGCTCGGCAACAAAGCTCTGGATCGCAAAAGCATGGGGGATGTTATACACCGAGCGGAACCAGCCAATACGCACGTGGGCCATGGCTTCGCCGGTTTCTTGCTGGATCGCCGGAATATCAAACGGCATATTGCGCACACCCATGGCCAGCTCAATATCGGACATGTGGCCGCTATCGGGGCCAAACAGTGACTTGATGCTGGGTGACAACGAGCGATGTAACCAGCCAGTGACCTCGCTCTCTTTGTTAAATGAGGCTTCGAGTCGGTCGACCGATACCGTATGGAAAAAGCTGTGGTGCAAGTCGTCTTCCCGGCTCCACTGCACCCGGACTGGACGGCCGTCCATGATTTGCGACAGGTCGGCGGCTTCAAAAACGAAATCCGGCTTGGCTTTGCGGCCAAAGCCCCCACCCAGCAAGGTGGCGTGTACGGTGACGTTGTCAGCTTCCAGAGACAAACGTTTGGCAAGGCCATCACGGGCCGCTTGCGGGTTTTGAACCGGCCCCCAGGCTTCGACCCGACCGTCCTTGATGTGGGCAATGGCAACAGGTGGTTCCATCGGAGCTTGCGCCATATGCGGCGAATAATAGCTGGCTTCAAAGCGCTGGTCGGCACTGTTCAGTGCTTGCTGGATATCTCCTTGGGTACGGACGACTTTGCCGGGTTTTAATGACTCGGCTTCCATCGCTGCTTTGAAGGCAACGGAGTCGTAAGCGGCATTATCACCGGCGCTGCTGTTGTCCCAGGTGATCGTCAGCGCCTTGCGGCCACTGAGTGCCGCCCAGGTGCTGTTTGCGATGACGGCCACACCACCCAATGGCGAAAAGGCCGAAGCGATGCTGGCGGTGGGTAGCTGCACGACTTTGACCACGCCGGGCACCTGTAAGGCGGCGCTATCGTCGACTGATTGGATACTGGCACCGTATACCGGTGGTCGGGCAATCACCGCAAACAGCATGTTGTCGAGGATAACATCGGCACCGTAAATGGCTTTGCCAGAGACAATATCGCGGCCATCAATGGCCATTGGCTGACCGGCTTTTTCCGTAGTGCCCGGTGGCAACTGATCGGGTTGTTTGTTGATGTAGCGCCACTGCTCCCGGGTTTTCAAGCGCAGGAACTGGCGCTCCGGAACCGGCAGCTCAGAGGCCGTGGTTGCCAGCTCACCAAACGACAATGCTCGGCCGCTCGGGGTATGAATTACCTGATGGACGGTGGTCGTGCAGTCGCTGACCGGGACTTGCCAATGTTGTGCGGCGGCCTGTTCCAGCATGGTACGGGCGGCAGCACCACAGCGGCGCAGCGGCTCAAAAAAGTGGCGCATGGAGCGTGAGCCATCGGTATTCTGGTTGCCGTAACGGGCTTCGTCGGCATCGGCTTGCATAACTTTGACAGAGGACCAGTCAGCGCCCATTTCATCTGCAATTACCATCACCAGACTGGTGCGGATACCCTGACCCATTTCGGCCCGGTGGTTAATGATAGTGACTGAGCCGTCCACAGCGATGCTGATAAACACATTGGGGTTGTCGACCCAGCCATGGGGCATGGCATCGGCACCGTATTTTGGGGCCTCGTCCTCGGCTGCAACGGCCAGATCCCAGCGGGCAGCGAGTACCAGTGCACCAGCGGCTCCCAGACCTTTGAGTAAACCTCGACGACTGACATTGGCGAGCAATAACGGGTCGGTTGTGGTTGAGGTGCTCATGCCTTTACCTCCGTGTATAACGCTGCACGGTGAATGGCCTTGCGAATACGCGGGTAAGTGCCGCAGCGGCAGATATTGCCGTTCATGGCATTGGTGATGTCCTTGTCGGTGGGCTTGGGGTTGGACTTCAGCAAGGCTACCGCACTCATGATCTGACCACACTGGCAGTAGCCACACTGGGCAACGGCTTCGTCCATCCAGGCATCCTGCACTCGTTGGCCAACGGCATCATTTTCCATCGCTTCGATGGTAGTGATGTGTTTGCCCGCCGCGTAGCTGACCGGCGTTGCGCAGGATCGAATCGGGTTACCATCGAGATGGACGGTGCAAGCGCCACACAGCGCCATGCCACAACCAAACCGTGTGCCTGTCATTTGTAATGTATCGCGCAACACCCAGAGAATCGGCGTATCGGCCGCTACCTCCAGCTGTTGTGGTGTGCCATTGATGGTCAGAGAGATCATGCTGGGTCCCTATACAAGTTCATTAAAAACAGTGAGCTTTACACGCTGGTCAGGCGCCATGGCGAGTCGGACAGAAATGGCATGGAGCAGCTGCGATCGGTATGACGAAGATAGTGATCAAGTGTTCAAAAATGGCCACATATGTCATTTATTGATCTATGTTCGTATAAAACCGTGTGGTTTTTATTGCATGGAGGACGGTTTGATGAACTGATCGTTCGATCACTTTGATTGCAAACCGGGCTATCTGTTAAGAGGATCGAGAGGACTGTGCCTGTATCAAGCATAAGGGCCGGGATACCTGGTGATTGACCAGTACCCCGTCAGTTCACAGGGGTTCAGGCTTCGCTACATTCACCGCAAATGGCAACCGCGATGTGAGCTCGAATGGTGTCGGCACTGCAACCGCTTGCCAGCAGCCAGTGTAATTTGGCAAAGGCCGCTTCCAGCGTCAGATCGGCACCACTGATCACCCCAATGCGATTGAGTGTTGCCCCGGTGGCGTAGGTGCCCTGGATCACTCGACCATGCTGGCACTGACTCAGGTTCAGAATCACCACACCGCGCTGGCTGGCGTCTGCCAGTGCATCGATCAGAGCCTGATTATTGTCGGGGGGATTTCCCATGCCGTAACTGCGTAAGATCACGGCTTTTACCGCCGGACAATCCACAACGGCCTGAACCATCCCGGCGCTGATTCCGGGGTACAGCGTCAGCACCGTAACAGCGTCGGGCTGAAATTCTGGCAAGGACTGTGCTGTTGGCCCTGTTGGTTTGTGGAGCGGTAACGGGGTGGCTGAGGGTGTTATGCCAGAGGTTGATAGCGGTGCTGATACAAGTGCTGATGCCGGAGAAAATTGACAGCCGGTGCTGGTACCCTGGTTCTCGTTATCGCTACAAGAGACGGTGCCCAGCCAGGGATAATTGGGGGAATCAAAGGCCGCCATGGCGGTGGCGCTGACCTTTACACTGCGGTTGCCCCGTAAAATCCGGCCATGGAAACAAATATAAACCTCCGGCAAGGCATCCGAGGCGGCCAGTAACAGACTGTGGCAGAGGTTATCCACGCCGTCGCTATCGGTTTCAACCAAAGGAATCTGGGAGCCGGTAATAACCACCGGTTTGTTGATGGCATCCAGCATAAACGACAGGGCAGAGGCGGTATAAGCCATGGTGTCGGTGCCGTGCAAGATTACAAAACCGTCGTATTGCTGCCAGTGTTGTTGCAGCGGCCGAGCGATCCGGAGCCAGTCGGCTGGCGTCAGATTGGCGCTGTCGATCAGGGTGTCCAGTTCCAGTACGTCATAGAGTGGTAATGCTGGATAACAATGGGCAGGCAGGTATTGCCCCAGTTGGTCGCCAAAGCCTGTGACCGGGTGGTAACCCTGTTCCCCCAGCGCCATGCCAATGGTGCCGCCGGTATATATAATGAGCAGGCGTTTGTTCATCGTGAACTCTCGTCAGTGGTGATCTGGCGGCTCTGGTGTTGCTGTTGTGCTGCGGTAATTTGCGACATATTCACTTCGATCCAGTCGGCCAGCGTGGCCACCAGGCGTGCGATTTCTTCGCCGCTGGTTGTCAGGCTGTATTCTACATGAGGCGGTACCACCGGATAGGCAATCCGTTCAATAAAGCCATCCTGCTCCAGTGCCTGCAGGCTCTGGGCCAGCATTTTTTCACTGACGCCCCCGATGCGTTTGCGGAGTTCACTGAACCGGTGTGTTCCATCGCGCAGGGAGATCAGTATCAACACCCCCCAGCGGCTACACACGTGTTTGAGTACATCCCTTGACGGGCAAGGGCTGGCGAACAGGTTGCCGGTTCTTAACTGTTCGGTAAGGGGGAGATCCTGGTCGATAGAGGTGCTCGATTCTGTATTTGTCATGATGTATTTCCATACTTACCTTTTTGTTGGTACTTACTTAAAGTTAGCATTGGGGCTAGCCTGTTGTCACTCGATGAATAATCGCCAACCAAAAAAGAGGAATAATCATGATTGTTGTAACAGGTGCATCTGGCCAGCTGGGCCGTCTGGTGATCGACGCATTGCTGCAAACACTGCCTGCGGCAGAGATTGTGGCGGCGGTACGCAACCCTGAAAAAGTGGCCGACCTGGCAGCTCTGGGGGTGGTCGTGAAAGCGGCAGATTATAGCCAGCCAGCGGCACTGACAGCGGCGTTTGAAGGTGCTGACAAGGTACTGCTGATTTCTTCCAGCGAAGTGGGGCAGCGTTTCCCCCAGCACCAGAATGTGATTGCTGCTGCACAGGCGGCAGGGGTTGGATTACTGGCGTACACCAGTATTCTGCATGCTGCCGAGTCACCGTTACCGCTGGCTCTGGAGCACCAGCAGACCGAGCAGGCGTTGGCCGAGTCCAATGTGCCGTATGTGTTACTGCGTAATGGCTGGTACACCGAAAACTATACCGCCAGCGTGCCGACGGCACTGGAGCACGGCGCAGTCTTCGGGTGTGCCGGGGAGGGGCGTATTGCCTCGGCAGCACGAGCGGATTACGCCGCTGCTGCCGCTGCTGTGTTGACATCCGCTGCGTCGCAGGCAGGCAAGGTCTATGAATTGGCGGGTGATAATGCCTACACGCTGACCGCGCTGGCGAGTGAGATTGCAACCCAGACTGGTAAGACCATTGTGTATCAGAATATGCCCGAAGCAGACTACGCTGCGGCCCTGATGGGGGCTGGTCTGCCCGATTATATCGCGACCCTGCTGGCGGAGTCGGATACCGGCGCATCAAAAGGCGGGTTGTTTGATGACAGCAAAACCCTGAGTCAACTGATTGGACGTCCGACCACACCGTTGGCAGAGATGGTCAAGGTAGCATTGGCTGTGTAGTCGGCCTTGCGTTGCCACGTTCTGGCGTGGCAACGCGGGCTGTACCTGGGGTTACTGGAATACCGCAACAGCCATAAAGCCTGCCAACCGCAGAGGACAGGGACTCTGCGGTTGCGCTGCTCTCACGGGAGCGTGAGGGATCGCTGACGGGCCAGGCTGCTGCTGCGTTGCAGCAAGGTGGATGCCGAGCTGGTACTGTCGGTGCCGGTACTGTCGGTGCTGGTACTGTCGGTGCTGGTGCTGGTCACGGTCGGAGCCTGGATCGATACCGTCATGGCCAGTCCGCTCACCGGGCTATCACTCACGGTCACGGTTTCCGGGTTGTTGAGGGTTGGATAGGCACCACAGGTTTCGCCATCGGTACAAATAACGTAGTCGACATCCACATCCGAACCGGCGTACAGCAGATAATCCCCTGCGCTGACGTTGGCCGAGAAACTGCCATCGCTGTTGGTGATGGCTTCTTCGATCACCTCGCCGCTGCTGTCGAGAAACAGCACGTATTGAATGGTCAGCTCGCCATCCCCGGTGACGGTACCAACGGTCATATTGGCCGTTAACGTCGTACTGCTGCCGGTATCGCTGGTGATGGTGATCTTGTCGGTGTAGTAGCCGTCGGCGAGGTCTGTGCGCGTTACGCTCACCAGGTAACTGCCAAAGCCCTGGTCATCAACACTGTCCGGAGTCACGGTCAGCCAGCTGCTGGTGGCGCTGACGCTGGTGATATTGGGTTCGCCACCACCAACATTGGACAGGGTAAAGCTGGCGCTGTCGTCCGTACCAATCACCAGTACTGACGGGCTGGTCTGCAGCAAGGCCGGGAGCGAGACGACGCCATTGTTGGCCAGTTCCCAGGCGGCGTTGACGGCTTTCAGGGCATTGATGCGGCCATAACCAAAGTAGTTGTCGTGGCCACTGTCACCAAGGTCATCACTGATACTGCCGCTGCTGATCAGGGTATCGAGCGTGTCAGGGTTCAAATCCGGATAAACAGCTTTCATCAGGGCGATCACACCCGCAACGTGTGGGGTCGCCATGGAAGTACCGTTGTAATAACCGTAGCTGCTTCGGCGGCTGCCAGTGCTGTCGTTGACCAGAGTGCTGAGGATACCGTCCTGGTAGCCGTCGTTGTTGAGGTCCTGATTAATGTTACCGCCAGGTGCCGCGAGGTCGAGGTGGCTGCCATAATTGGAATAATAGGTAATGTCATCGTCGGCATTGGTGGCACCGACAGCGATCACATTGTCGTAACCGGCGGGGTAGCTCACGCTGGAGCTGCCATCATTGCCCGAGGCGGCCACAATAATAACGCCAGCATCATGAATGGTGGTGATGGCGCTTTGCTCTGCCACTGAATAACTGCTGCCACCAAGGCTGAGATTGATGATATCGGCGGTCTGGTCTGGCACGGTGCCGCTGTCGTTACTGAGCCCGGCGGCGTAATACATCCCTTGCAGAATATCGTAGCTGGTACCGCCTTCAAGGCCCAGTGCCCGGATCGGCATGACCTTGGCATCCCAGGCAATACCGGCGACACCGAGGTCGTTATTGGTCGCTGCGGCCAGCGTACCGGCGACATGAGTGCCGTGCCAGGAGCTGAACCCGGTGGTGGTGCTATCGCCGGGATCATCCGGGTCGTTGTCGATGCCATCGCCGTCGTTCGAATTGCTGGTTGAGGAAATAAAATCGTAGCCGTCGCTGGTCAGCTGATCGCTCAGATCGCTGTGACTGAGATAGACGCCGGTATCCACGACGGCAACAATCACATCGATGCCATCGCTGCGTTCGCCAGTGGTCAGCTCCCATGCCAGCGGCAGGTCGATGGCGGTGTAGTGCCATTGTTCGTTGTAGCGAGGGTCGGTTGGCGTCGCGAAGGCGGTGCGCCAGTAGTTCGGCTCGGCCAGTAAGACATCATCCTGTTCAGCGACCTGTTTGACCGCCATCAGAGTGGCAAATTTTTCCTGGTAGTTGCCACTTTCGGCCGGGTGCTGCGAAGCGTTGGCTGCGAGCGTCATAACGCTGCTGTCGGAAGCATCAAAATTCATCAGCGCCGGACGTTGCTTGCCCTCGGTGCTGGTCGACAAGGTCTTGAGGCCACTGCTGGGCAGTTTGTTGCTGATCAGGTTACTGGCGGAAAGTTGGCTGTCTGGCTGCATCTGGATCAGCATCTGGCCACTGACAAAATCATTACCGATGGCGGTGCTGGCTCCGGTCGACGTCGACGAAGTGGCTATCGACATCACATATTTACTGGTGCCGGAATAGGCATACACACGAATATAGTAGTCGCCGCTTTCGGGTACCGTCAGGGTCTCGTAGGTTGATGTTGTGATGGAGGAGGCAACGTTATCGCCGTTTTCATCAATCAGCTGGAGGTCCACATCCCCGTTGTAGTAGGCACTGTCGTTGCTGTTGTCATCGACCACATGGACAACAATACGCTGGCCGGCTTGCAGGCTGACGCTGTAATAGTCGTTCTGGTCGCCGCTGTTACTGAAACGCTCCAGTGAAGACTCTCCCGATACCGCGCCACGGGTCCCATAACGGGTAACAAAGCCATGGACTGTCACCAGGTTGGTGATGGCCTGTGCAGTCTCGAGCGAATTATTGCTGCTGTAATCGGCGTAGATATCGTTGATGTCACTATCGACCGCCGTATTGCTGGCAGCACTGACGGTACCACTGACCGCATAGGTGGCTGTATCTGTTCCTGTGTCAGTACTCGTTGTGCTGTCTTCACTGATACCGCAGCCCGGCAGGGAAGCGATGGCAGCGACCAGCGTGATCAAATAAAGGGATAAACGTCGGGGCTGCATAACTTTCTCCGGGTGGTGCGTTGGCTGGTGATTGGGCAACAGGTCGGGCGTGAACGCTGGGATCGGGATATCAAGTCATCAAGCATAGTGCTGGATGGATAAACCTGCACACCAGGCACGGTTCATCAGGCACGGTTGATAATATCGAATTTATACCGTTCATTGTCATCCTGCCTGTACTGTTCTATACGGTTGTTGATTTAAGCTTGGCTGTTTGCTGTCAATGCCGGTCAGACCATGGCATTTTTTGACGCCCGAGGTTGTTCCCTGAGGTTTACCCGCGTCCAGCTGGGCGTAGAGTCTCGCTTGCACGAGCCTTCCATCTCGAGCCAATTCCATTGTCAATGGCCTTCTACGTCGAAAATCCAATCCCGCGTTTTCAATGAATAGCTCAGTGGTCTGTGATCGGGCAGTACGCGTTTGCAATCAATGGCGGTACCGTCGCGCATTTTTAGTGGCGAAGGTTGTCCCCCTGGTTGCACTCGCGCTAGTCTTTGACGTCTCTATCTGACAGGCAAGGAACGCGTATGTCATTTGCGTCGGTATTTACCCGCGCCCAGCTGGGCGTAGAGTCTCCCGAAGTTCGGGTCGAAGTGCACCTGTCGGGTGGACTGCCATCACTCAGTCTTGTTGGTATGCCGGAAGCGGCGGTAAGAGAAAGCAAGGACAGGGTCCGCAGTGCCCTGCTCACCTGCGATTACGAATTTCCCTCCAAACGTATCACGATTAATCTGGCACCCGCCGATTTACCCAAAGACGGCGGGCGGTTTGATCTGGCCATTGCGCTGGGCATTCTGGCGGCATCCGGGCAGATTCCTGCGGCCGCACTGGCCAACCATGAATTTCTGGGCGAGCTGGCACTGAACGGTGAATTGCGATCGATCAGTGGCGCTTTGCCCAGTGCGGTGCAATGCGGACAGGCACAAAGAACGCTGGTGCTCAGTGACGGCAATGCCGGTGAAGTGGCGCTGACTCATACCGGTCGGGCGCTGACGGCTCGCTCGTTAACAGAGGTGGTTAATTATCTGCTTGGCAAGGGAGCCCTGACAGACGTCTTGCCGACGCCAGGAGGTAGCGGAGGGCTGCTGGATGTTCCGGATCTGGCTGATGTCCGGGGACAGCCGCAAGCCCGCCGGGCACTGGAAATCGCCGCCGCCGGGCAACACAACCTGTTGTTTATCGGCCCGCCGGGCACCGGCAAAACCATGCTGGCCAGCCGTTTGCCCGGCATTCTGCCACCAATGAACGAGGAAGATGCGCTGGTATCGGCCTCGGTTTACTCCATCTCAACGTCGGGAGAAGACTGGCTGGAACGCTGGCGTCAACGGCCGTTCCGGGCACCTCACCATACGGCGTCCGGGGTGGCGCTGGTCGGCGGTGGCGGCAACCCGCGACCGGGTGAAATCTCACTGGCCCACGGCGGCGTTTTGTTCCTCGACGAGTTACCTGAATACAGCCGCAAGGTGCTGGATGTATTACGCGAGCCGCTGGAAAGTGGCCGAATTGTGATCAGCCGTGCGCAGCGCAGCGTTACCTTTCCGGCCCGGTTTCAGCTGGTGGCGGCAATGAATCCCTGTCCGTGTGGCTATTTTGGTGATCCGTCTGGCCGCTGCCGCTGCAACGAAGAACAGGTACGGCGTTATCAGGGCCAGGCATCCGGCCCCTTGCTCGATCGTATTGATCTGCATGTCGAGGTGCCCGCGATTCCGGCAGCGCTGCTGCACCAGTCGGCACCGGGGGAAAGCAGCGCCGAGGTACAACAACGGGTACTGGCAGCCCGGCAACGACAGTTACAACGGCAGGGTTGCTGCAATGGAGAATTGAGTGGCAACGAGCGTGACCGGGTTTGCCAACTGACGGAGACCGACAGCGCCTGGTTTCTGGCGGCGGTGGAAAAACTCAATCTCAGCGCCCGTGGTTATCACCGAATGCTCAAGCTGGCGCGCACCATTGCCGACCTGGATGGGGCCGAATTGATAGGGCGGCCGCATTTGCTGGAAGCCGTCGGTTATCGCAGTCTGGATCGGTTTATCCGGGCCTCGGATTCGTCGGGATGATTCGTCGGGACACCTGATTCGTCGGGACACCCACCAAGCGCTATCAAACGGCCACGGACGGGTGAATGGCTCATAATGCAACTTTTACCCTCTCGCCCATGACGGCTTCCATCGCCATACTGGCCAGTCCGTTGCGCTGGCTGTCGCTGCGGGCGGTTTCCACCATCGGGGTGATGCCGTTATCTTGCTGGTCATCAAGGCGGAGGCTCCGTGCAATCATCGGATCATGAAACACCACTTACCACCGACGCAGAACGATACCGGGTTGTTTTTGCGGGGGTGTGTGCATTGATTCTCAGTGTCGGCCTGGCGCGTTTCGCCTATACCCCGATGTTGCCTGTGATGCAGCAAGAAGCGGGCATGTCGCCCTTGATCGGCGGCTGGCTGGCGACCTTTATTTATATCGGCTACACCACGGGCACGCTGATGGCGATGCTGATCAAAGACCCGTTGCGCCGCTATCGCCTCTACCGGCTGTGCCTGATACTGGCGCTGGCCAGTACCCTGGCCATGGGGTTTGTCACCAACGCCATCGTCTGGATGCTGTTGCGGTTTATTGGCGGGCTGTCGGGTATTGCCGGGATGTTGCTGGCCTCCGGGCTGGTGCTGAACTGGCTGATTCGGCATCGTCACCGGCCACGACTGGGATTGCATTTTACCGGTGCCGGGCTGGGTATTATCGTCTCCGGGATCAGCGTCAGCCTGATGGGCAACTGGTTAAGCTGGGAGCAACAATGGATCGGTCTGGGGCTGTTGGGGCTGCTGTTTTTTATACCGGCCTGGTGCTGGATGCCACGTCCGGAAGTATTGCCGATTGGCCAGACCGCCAGTCATGCCCCTGTAGCTGCCAGCTCCCGGCGTTGGCTGGTATTGATGGCGGCGGCTTATTTTTGTGCCGGTTGTGGTTATGTGGTCGGCGCGACCTTTATTGTCGATATTCTGGAAGCCTTGCCCTTGCTGTCGGGTAACGGTGCCTGGGTCTGGGTGATTGTGGGATTGGCGGCGACGCCTTCAACGTTTTTGTGGGACAACGTCGCCCACCGGATCGGGCAAATTCCCGCGCTGTTACTGGCGTATGGTTTACAAATGCTGTCGATGTTGCTGCCAGCCATCAGCGACAACCTGGTGGTTAATCTGATCAGCGCCGCCCTCTGGGGAGGCACCTTTGTCGGGATCGTTAACCTGACACTGACCTTGATTGGTCGCCGTTTTCCGCACAACCCGTCCGGTGCCATGGCTGGGCTGACCTTGAGCTACAGCGTCTCGCAAATGGTGGCCCCAGCCATGACCGGTTACGTGATGATGCTTACCGGCCAATATCAGTCCGCGTTGCTGACGACCACCGCCGTTATGGCGATGGGCATCGCGCTGTTATTGCTGACGCACTGGCTGGAGCCAGAACAGCAGGCGGTGCCTGCCCAGGCATAAGAAAAGTTTGCCCGGCGGTCATCGCCGGTAGCGGTGGGCGCAACCCTGCCTCCCGCGACCGGTACGCAAAGCCGACAGCGAAGCCTGATTTTGTCGTGTCTCTGAGCTAGAATGCAGGCCTGATTCAGAGGACATGTCGTGGTCGATTTAACCCAACTCAATCCCCGCCAACGCGAAGCCGCCAAATACATCGACGGCCCGCTACTGGTACTCGCAGGCGCCGGTTCCGGCAAAACCAGTGTGATCACCCGCAAGATCGCCTACCTGATCGATGCCTGTGGCATCAAGTCTCACCATATTGCCGCCGTGACCTTTACCAACAAGGCCGCCCGCGAAATGAAAGAGCGGGTCACCGCCCTGACCGGCAAAGGTGGCGCGCGCGGATTAACGGTCTCGACCTTCCACAACCTGGGCCTCAATATTATCCGCCAGGAGCTGGCCGCTTCGGGCTACAAGGCTGGCTTTTCCATCCTCGACCAGGACGACTGCAAGGGTATTATCCGTGACGTGATGCAACGCGAACACGGTGATGACGGCGATATGGTCGAGCTGGTGCAAAGCACCATTTCCAACCTCAAGAACGACCTGATCGCTCCGGCCGACGCCATCCAGCAGGCACAAAGCCAGCAAGAAATGCTGATTGCCCAGACCTACTCGATTTACCAGCGCATGCTGAAAGCCTACAACGCGGTGGATTTTGACGACCTGATCATGGTGCCAACGCTGCTGTTCCGCGATTTTCCTGATGTACTAACGCGCTGGCAGAAAAAAATCCGCTACCTGCTGGTGGACGAATACCAGGACACCAACACCTCCCAGTACGAAATGGTCAAGTCGCTGGTGGGGCATCGCACCGGGCTGACCGTGGTTGGCGACGACGACCAATCGATTTATGCCTGGCGTGGTGCACGGCCGGAAAACCTGTCGTTGCTGAAACAGGATTTTCCGACCCTGAAGGTCGTCAAGCTGGAGCAAAACTACCGCTCCACCGGCCTGATTCTGAACGCCGCCAACCGCGTGATCGACAATAACCCCCACGAGTTCCAGAAGCGGCTCTGGTCCGATATGGGCTACGGCGACCCGATCCGTATTCTCAAATGCCGCAACGACGAAATCGAAGCCGAGCGTATTGCTTCCGAAATTGTCGAACGGCGGCTGCGGTACGGCGCAGGCTACAAAGACTTCGCCATTCTTTATCGCGGCAACCACCAAAGCCGGATGATGGAAATGAAACTGCAAGGGTTTCAGGTGCCGTACAAGATCAGTGGTGGCCAGTCGTTTTTTGGTCGCAACGAAATCAAAGACATCATGGGCTACCTGCGGCTGCTGATTAACCCCAGCGATGACGCCGCCTTCCTGCGCATCATCAACACCCCGCGCCGGGAAATCGGCCCGACCACTATCGAAAAGCTCAGCGAATACGCCATGAAGCGTGGCACCAGCATGCTGTCGGCCACCACTGAAATGGGCCTTGAGCAACTGCTGACTCCCAAAGCCGTGGATCGGTTGCGCCGTTTTGGTCATTGGCTGGCAGGCATCACCCGTAATGCCTACAGTGACGACGCCATTGCTGCCATCAAGGAAATGATCGAAGACATCGATTACGAAGGCCATCTGGCGCAAAGCTCCGCAACACCAAACCAGGCAGAACGGCGAATGAAAAACGTCTGGTTTCTGGTGGACTCCATCCAGAAAATGATCGACAAAGCCGAAGAAGTCGGTGACGAAGTCACCATCGAAGACGCCGTTGGCAAACTGATCTTGCGTGACATGCTGGAACAGCAGGAAAACGACGACGACTCCGACCAGGTGCAGCTGATGACCCTGCACGCTTCCAAAGGTCTGGAGTACCCCCACGTTTACATCGTCGGCATGGAAGAAGAACTGATGCCGCACCGCAACGCCATCGAAGCCGACACCATCGAAGAAGAACGCCGCCTGATGTACGTAGGCATCACCCGCGCCAAACGTTCGTTAACCCTCACCTACGCCGGTAAGCGCCGTCAGTATGGCGATGTCTCCGATACCACCCACTCCCGTTTCCTCGACGAACTGCCGCCGGACGATATTGAATGGGAAGGCAAAACCGAAACCACCCCGGAACAGCAAAAACAGCGCGGCCAAGAAACCCTGGCCGGGTTGAAAAACCTGTTTGGAGATTTGTAGGCGGGGATTTGTAGGAGCCAACGCGGACACCCACAGGAGCCAACGCGGACACCCACCATACGGCCGGAGCCGGGCCCTACGCAATTATCCGCAATAAAACCCGGTATCCATGGCGGCTAATGCAATTTCATCTTCGGCTTGATCACCCGGGTCAGCCAGTCCAGAACCACAATAATGGCTCCCCGGAATTTGCCGTGAATCGCCAGCTGGTGCATGCGATATAACGACACATAAAACAGGCGGGCGAGGTTACCCTCAACAAACATGGACTTGCTGCTGAGGTTGCCCATCAAATTACCGACGGCGCTGTAACGGCTGAGGCTCACCAAGGAACCATGGTCGTGGTATTTGAACCCCTTCAGCGGCTTGTTCTCGCGTTCGTTAAGAATATTTTTATAGACGCAGCTGGCCATCTGATGGGCAGACTGGGCGCGGGGTGGCACCTGACTGCCGTCTTCCATGGTGAACGCACAGCAGTCGCCGATCACCCAAACATCCTTGAGTGGTTCGCCATCCGGATTATTGGCCTGCAAAAAATCGTTCACAATAATCTGATTGGCGCGGTTCAGCCCAAGTCCTTCAATCTGACGGATAAAATCCGGTGCCTTCACGCCCGCGGCCCAGACCATCAGGTCGGCATCGATACGGCTGCCGTCCTTGGTTTGCAGCCCCTGTTCATCGGCGGCACTGACCATCACCGCAGTCTGGATAGACACCCCCAGCTCGCGCAACTCCCGAGTGACGGCGGTGGATATACGCTCCGGCAGAGCAGGCAGTACCCGTGGCCCGGCCTCGACCAGCGTTACCTCCAGCTGATGCCGCGACATGCCCGCCATTCCGTAAGAGCGCAATAACTCAGTCACCCGATGCAACTCGGCAGACAACTCAACACCCGTTGCTCCGGCACCGACGATGGCAATGCGCAAACTGTCTCCCGGACGGTTCTGGTGAATATCGGTGAACTGATCGATCAGCGCGGTATGAAAGCGTCCCGCCTGCTTGTGGGAATCGAGCATATAACAGTGGGTCTGAATGCCCGGTGTACCGAAATCGTTGCTGATACTGCCAACCGCCAACACCAGCGTATCGTACTCAAGGCTGCGCGGTGGCATCAGGGTTTCTCCCTCCGCGTTACGACGAGGCGCCAGCGTCAGCGTTTTGCTGGCCAGATTCACATTGGTCAACTCGCCCAGTTCAAACTGATAGCCGTGACGCGCGCCATGGGCGTGGTACGACACGCTCTCGGTGCCGGTATCCAGCGTGCCTGTGGCCACCTCGTGTAACAGCGGTTTCCAGATATGGATGCGATTGCGGTCGAGCAGGGTAATACGGGCCTTGCCCTTGCGCCCGAGGGTGTGGCCCAGTTGTGTGGCCAGTTCCAGCCCTCCGGCACCCCCGCCAACGATGACGATATGCTGCAAGCTGTTGCTGGGGGGCTGGGTGTTGTTTGTGTTCATGTCCGCTCCTGTGAAAAGGTAAAAAACGGGTCTCGAATTAAATGGAGCCTAACACTTGTACAATAAGACGCTGCTGTCGGTTGGGCAATAACTCTGGCGTAGCAGAAGGGAACCCTTGTGGCAGTACCTGAAGCGGATACTCCAGGCGACAAAGGGAGCAGGACTATCGATCTACGACGATGGATGCACAAATGCCAGAAGGGATGGCTCGCGGCTGATTCGAGTGTAGATCAGATAAAAAATTCCATATCTGGCGTTATTGCAGCGTGTGGTTGTTTGGTCTGGTCGCGTTTTTCTGTTCTGTCCCAGAGGATCTTGTTAAATGAATGACACTGAATCCTCATGAATGGAGGTTTTGATTGATCGGGATAAACCTGAAAATCAGAGTCTTTAGGATTTTTACCACTAACGTTGGGTAAACGAGTCAAGAATGGTCCCAGAGCAATAGACAGAGCATCCAGAATACTGGTTTTACCCGCGCCATTACGGGCAACCAACACCGTAAGCTGCTCATGGAAATCTATTTCGAAAGAACCGAAGCGGCGGAAGTGATCCAGTTTTAAATGACAAATTTTCATGGATAAACAATCTGGCTGCCGAGTAAGTGGTGAATGATTCTAGCACGTCAACCTTGTCATTAAAGGGCGATCGAGGCGTGGCATATCGACCTTAACTGCCCGTTATCATGCACCATAACCCGGCCCGCAGATCTTTTTGTTTTCCGGCCGCCGACGATACCTTAAGCTGATCAAAACGGTGACCCAAATCAGCCTCCATCGGATAACCATCAAGCTCTGCCCATGACAGTCCAACCTGTAAAAACCCCTTTTCAGCTCCGCCCCTACCAGCAGGAAGCCGTCGATGCCACCTTGAGACACTTCCGAAAATCCGATGAGTCGGCGGTGATCGTATTGCCCACCGGTGCCGGGAAGAGTCTGGTCATTGCCGAGCTGGCCCGCCTGGCTCGGCGCAAGATTCTGGTGCTGGCCCACGTCAAAGAGCTGGTTGAGCAGAACCACGCCAAATACCAGAGCTATGGGGTGACGGCTGGCATTTTCTCCGCCGGGTTAAAACGCAAGGAGAATCGGCACCAGGTCACTTTCGCCAGCGTGCAGTCCGTCTCCGCCAACCTTGATCAGTTCGGGGATGAATATTCCCTGCTGATCATCGACGAATGTCACCGGGTCAGTGGTGAGGAAACCAGTCAGTATCAAAAAATCATCGATCAGCTACGACAACGGAACCGCGCTCTCAAGGTACTTGGGCTGACCGCCACGCCCTACCGTTTAGGCATGGGCTGGATCTACCGTTATCACTACCGGGGTTTTGTTCGCAGTGAACAGGACAAGCCCTTTGTGCGCTGTATTTATGAACTGCCGTTAAGGTACATGATTAACAACGGCTACCTCACCCGCCCGGAACTGGTGGACGCCGCTGTGGCGCAATACGATTTCTCCGCCTTGACGCAAAACCGCTTTGGTGAATACGCCGAAAAAGACGTAAACCAGCTGTTAGGCAAGCACCCACGTGTGACCCGGGCCATTATCGAACAGGTGATGGAACTGGCTGCCCAACGTCAGGCGGTGATGATCTTTGCTGCCACGGTCGATCACGCCAAAGAGATCACCGGCTATCTGCCGGAACAGCAAACTGCCTTGATTACCGGCGCTACCGAGCAGAATGAGCGGGATGCATTAATTCAGTGCTTCAAGCAGCGGCAGTTGAAGTATCTGGTGAATGTATCCGTACTCACCACTGGCTTTGACGCACCTCATGTGGACGTTATTGCCATTCTGCGTCCTACCCAGTCGGTGAGCCTGTATCAGCAGATTGTGGGCCGGGGTCTGCGGCTGGATGAAGGCAAGCAGGATTGCCTGGTGATTGATTACGCTGGCAACCGGGTCAATCTGTACCACCCGGAAGTGGGGGAGAAGAAACCCAATCCGGATAGTGAGCCGGTGCAGGTGTTCTGCCCGGCCTGTGGGTTTGCCAATATTTTCTGGGGCAAAACCGATGGTCACGGCCATGTGATTGAACACTACGGGCGTCGTTGTCAGGGGTTGCTGGAACCTGAGGAAGAGGATGGGCCGGGAGCGCAGTACGAGCGTCCGCAGCAGTGTGATTACCGCTTCCGCTTCAAGGAGTGCCCCCACTGCGGTAGCGAGAATGACATCGCCGCCCGTAACTGCCACCAGTGCAAACAAGCCATTATCGACCCGGATGATCAGCTCAGGGACGCCCTGAAACTGAAAAATGCCATGGTGATCCGCTGTGCCGGGATCACCCTGAGCAGCCACAGAGACAAACCCGATAGCAAGCTGAAGATCACCTACCACGGCGAAGACGGGGAGGAGTTGGGCGAGTCCTTCGATTTCAGCAAGCCGGCACAACGCCACGTCTTTAACCGATTGTTTGGTCGGCGTTGCGGCAATAGTCAGACCCCGAAAGAGTTCAGCCGGATCGAAGAAGTGCTTGAGGTGCAGGCCCAGCTACCGGCACCGGACTTTGTTATAGCCCGCAAACAAAAACACTACTGGCAGGTGCAGGAGCGGATCTTTGATTATCAGGGGAATTACCGCAAGGCAAACGAAGTGTAGGGACGCCCTCTGTGGCGGTTCGTAACGCAAGGATACGGACAGCGCCGTTCTCCTGCTACTCCATGCCTTGGCAATATCCTGGAACAGATAAAAGCGCAAGGATGCCGGTGTCTGGCTATACAGTTCAAGACGCTCGCTGCAGGTTGAAGATGGTGATTGGTTACTTGCTCAGGTCTTTGCGGCAGCGTTGATCTAACTGTCGAATCAAATCAAGCGCTTGTTGCAGCTCTTGTGCCGTCAGGTTGTCGGATAAGGCCTCAACCCAGTGGTGTTGCCGTACATCCGCCAGCCGGTATTTTTCGCTACCTGCCTCTGTCATGACAATCAGTTTTGCTCTTTTGTGATCCGGGTTGTCTTTGCATATTAAAAGACCCTCTTTGACCAGATCGTTCACGACCCGTTGTACGGACTGTCTTGCCAGACCCATTCGGCGAGCAATGCTGGCAACAGTAGGGTTGTGTTCTTCCATTGTGATTGCGCCAAGCACTTGCCACCGAGCGCTTGTTAATCCCAAACCGCGTACCAGGTTGTCACCTGTTTCGCGCAATGTGCCATTAAATCGGAAGATTTCAAGAATAAGATCGGTAAGTACTTCACTACGCTTCACGCGCTGGGTCATTGGTTGATTTCCTTTACGATTTTGTAATGCCACTGTATTCGGAGCGCCGCGGATAGTACTGGCGCCAGGTTCTCTGTACCAGTACACCGCTCTTATTCTACTTGAGGATGGGCACTGATACTGATCGGTTGGTGAATTGCGATGGTTTCGTGGGAGATCCCTTGGTCTAGCATGATAAAAAACTTCTGCCTTAAGCCTCGATTTTTTGGGGAGGCATACAATTTGACGTTGTTCTTGAGACTAATAATAGTCACAATGACAGTATGCTGTCATCTTTCTGCTGTAGATTAACTTACTCTGCAAAAGGGAATTCGAGTGAGTTGTAATCCAGGCTGGACAGCCCTGGTTGCTGTGACGCCTGCCCAAACTGCTTGCTGAGGAAATATTAATGAATCGTTTTTTTACTATTCTGATAACCACTTATGTTTTGTCTGGGTGCTCACAGTCTACCGAGAGCACGGTCGAGGCAGCCTCTGATGCTGCTCGCTGGGTAAAAATAGAAAACCTGGTCGAGGCTACAAAACCCGGCCATGAGTTGACCGGGACAGTCAAAGCGCGCCACGAGGTCGAGTTGGCTTTTCAGGTTGGAGGCAAGGTTGATCAGCGGCTGGTCGATGCTGGGCAGTTTGTTAAAAAAGGGGAGGTGCTGTTCACTCTCGATCTGCGAGACCTGCGCGAGTCTGTTGTGACTGCACGTGCCAACCTGAGGGCAGCAGAAGCAACGCTGAAACTTGCTGAAAAAGATCTGGAGCGTGACTATCAATTGGTAGATCAGGGCTATACCAGTCGGCAGGAATACGAGAGGGCGTTACTGACCCAGGAAGAGACGCAAGCGCGTCGTGATGTTGCTGAGGCCCAGCTGTCCCAGGCCTTGAATATGTTGGAATATGGGGTACTCAGAGCAGAGAGCGACGGCATCATACTGGATGTGTTTATCGAACCGGGAGAGGTGGTCAGTGTGGGGCGGCCGGTTGCAAAACTGGCTAAATCGGGAGAGCGGGAAGTTGAGGTGGATTACCCTTCTGGCGCATATCCTCCAGAGCAAGGAGGGTTACTGCATGACGGAGAGGCCATAGCACTGACGCGGAGAGAGATGGCCGGGGCGGCCGACCCGGAAAGCCGTACCTGGAAAACACGCTACACGATAGATCAACCACTGTCAGACCTAAGGTATGGCCAGCTTGTCAGAACACGGTTCCTGGTCAGCAACGATTCAATACCACTTTATAAAATGGCCATTTCTGCCCTGGATGAACGTGGTGAGACCCCCTTTATCTGGACAATAGTGGATGGCGAAGCAGTGCCGCTCAACGTTGATATCCAGCGTATCGACAAAGATCATGCCTGGGTCACTGGTTCAACTCTGGAAGAGGGGCTGATTGTTATTTCTAGCGGTACACACCTGCTCAAGCCCGGCATGGCAGTGCAATCACTTGATGCCAGGGGGGCGTGATGGCTTTTCCCAATCTCTCCAGAATCGCTGTGCGAGAAAGCTCGGTTACGCTCTTTTTTATTACGCTTTCCTTGGTTGCAGGCCTTTACGCTTTTACGTCTTTGGGTCGGGCCGAAGATCCTGATTTCACGGTAAGAGTCATGATGGTGACTGTTCTGTGGCCGGGTGCTGCCGCTGATGAATTACAAGATAGTGTGGTTGATCGGTTGGAAAAACGCATTCAGGAAGTGGAGGATTTGTACAAAATTGAGACAACGGTGCGGGCGGGGCGGGCCGACTTGCAGGTTGAGTTCCAGGATTACACCGACGCCAAGCATGTCCCCGATCGCTTTTATCAGGTCCGGCGTCGCATGCAGGATGAAGCATCCCAGTTACCGGACGGGGTTATCGGGCCTATCGTAAATGAGGACTTCGGTGATGTGTATTTCACCCTGGTTGCGCTGACGGCATCAGGTGTCGCGCAGCGAGAATTGATCCAGGATGCCGAGGCGATTCGGGACAGGGTACAGCGCGTTCAGGGAGTTGAAAAAGCCGAGATTTTAGGTGAGCGATCAGAACAGGTATTTGTTGATTTCGACATGACGAAGTTACAAGGGTTAGGAGTGTCTCTTACCGATATTATCGAGGCTATTCAAGCCAATAACCGACTCTTGCCTGCGGGCCATATTTCCACGGCAGGCCCTAAAGTCTACCTCCGCCTGGACGACGATTTATCGAACCTGGAGGCTTTGCAAGAGGTACCTGTCCGAATTGATGAACATCTGATCAGACTGGGTGATATTGCCACTATATCCAGAGGGTACGAAGATCCTCCCAGCTATCTCATTCGTTCATCCGGAGAGGACGCTCTACTGATTGGTGTGGTCATGCGGCGTGGAGAGAATGGCCTGGCGTTTGGTAAACGGTTGAGAGCATTCTGGGAAAACGAAAGAGTAATGCTTCCTCTGGGAATGGAGCTTGACCTGCTGACAAATCAGGAAGAAGCCATTATCGGTGCGGTCAATCTTTTCCAGGTTAAGTTTCTGGTTGCCGTGCTCGTGGTGATGGCCGTTACAATGCTGGCGGTTGGCCTGCGGGCCGGGATCGTGGTGGGAATTGCTATTCCAGTCACTCTTGGACTCTCATTTATTGTGATGCTTGCAATGGGCATTAACCTTGATCGTATTACACTCGGGGCGCTCATTATTGCATTGGGGCTGTTGGTTGATGATGCCATCATTGCCATCGAGATGATGATTGTGAAACTGGAAGAAGGATGGGACAAGCTACTGGCGGCGTCTCATGCCTGGAATGTGACCGCCGCTCCAATGCTCTATGGGACTCTGGTAACGGTTGCCGGTTTTGTACCCATAGGATTTGCCCGCTCCAGTGTCGGTGAGTACGCAGGCAATATTTTCTGGGTATTGGCCATTGCGTTGTTACTTTCCTGGGTGGTTGCCGTTGTGTTTACTCCTTATCTGGGGGTGAAAATTTTGCCAGATAACCTGTATCACAGCTCTCATAGCAACAAGGAAGCCTATTCCTCACGTCCCTACCGTATGCTCAGGAAGCTTATTATCGGCACCCTGGCGCATCGAAAAATCGTTGTTCTGAGTACGTTTGCATTATTGTTTATATCTATAGTGGGCATGATTGGTCCAGTCCAGAAGCAGTTTTTCCCCGTCTCTGATCGTCTTGAGGTGCTGGTCAGTATTTATCATCCACAAGGCACTTCGATTGAAGCCACCGACGCTACCGTCCAAAAAATAGAACGACTGATGGAGGGCACCAGCGGCATCAAGTCCATGTCGGCTTATATTGGAGCAGGGGCTCCCCGGTTTTTTATCTCTGCCAGCCCGGAGCAGCCGAACAGTGCTTTCGCCAAGCTGGTTATCGTGGCAGAAGACATCGCAGCCCGAGATGGTTTGATCCGATTGATTCGTAACCGGGTAGCGGCCGGTGATTTTCCGGAGTCACGAGTCAGAGCTGAAACACTCCTTTACGGCCCGCCGGTTGACTGGCCAGTCAGTATTCGAGTGATGGGGCCAGAGGCCAATCAGCTGCGTACTATTGGTAAAAAAGTGAGGGATATTATCGCGAGCCATGCCAACACTGAAAATAGTCATCTGGAATGGGATGAACGCACACCTGGTATCGATATTCGCTTCGACAAAGACCGGCTCCGGTTGTTTGGCTTGACGCCAGAAGAAGTTGCTTATCAGCTGCAATTTCAACTATCCGGGTTGGCCATTACAACGTTAAGGGATGGTATTCGATTGACCCCGGTGGTTGGTCGGGCCAAGGCAGAAGATATTACACAGATTCAGAATCTTGAAGTTGTCAGTGAAGAGGGGCGACGCATTTCATTTAACCAGGTTGGCGAAGCGGAGGTCGTCTACGAAGAACCTGTAATCCGGCGTTATAACCGGGAACCGTTTGTGGCGGTTAATGCTGATGTTCGAGGAGCACAGGCCAAAGATGTTACGGCCGACGTATGGGCAGCGCTAGCGGAGCTGCGCGCACAAATGCCTGTTGGCTATTCTTTGCAAATCGGTGGTTCAGTTGAGCAATCCTCGAAAGGCGAGCACTCCATTCAAGTGCTACAACCCCTTATGATCGTGTTGATGCTTGTTTTTGTGATGCTGCAGATGCGCTCCTTCAAAGGTACGCTGGTGGTGATATTGACGGCCCCACTGGGTTTGATTGGTGCTGTGGCCGCGCTGCTGATCTTTAACCAGCCATTTGGCTTTGTGGCAACGTTGGGGATTATTGGTCTCGCCGGTATTCTGATGCGTAACACCCTAATCCTGACCCAGCAAATTTCAGATAATATGAAAGAGGGCATGCTGATTCGAAGTGCCGTCATTGAAGCGGGTGTGCAGAGATCCCGGCCCGTTATTCTGACCGCTCTGGCTGCGGTGCTGGCGTTTGTACCACTGACCATCGATAGCTTCTGGGGCCCGCTGGCTTACGTTCTTATTGGTGGCGTTTCACTGGGCACCGTGGCCACGCTGGTATTTGTACCGGCGCTTTATGCCATATTCTACCGAATACCTGATAGCGATTATTCGTAGGGGAGACCTTGGCCAGCTATCCCATTGCCGCAAGGTTGATCGGCACCGGACCTTGTTATTGCCCGCAAACAAAAACACTGCTGGCAGGTGCAGGTGCGGATCTTTGATTATCAGGGGAATTACCGCAAGGCAAACGAAGTATAGAAGTGTAGTAGGGATGCCCTCTGTGGCGGTTCGTAACGCAGGGATACGGACAGCGCCGTTCCCTGTGAACGATACGGCAAACATGACGTTCTTTTTCTCGAAGCCCAGCAGAAAGCGGAAGCTCCCGCTGTCTGCTGCATCCGTTCCGTTGGGTTATTCTAATAACTCGCTTGCAGCGAGACATGCAGGCGGCCACGGTCGCCTGCAGTCGTTACTGCCGCTGTCGCGCAGTTGCCAGCCATAACTGATCTGGGCGTTGAGGTTGGGGAATAACTGGTAGCGCAGGCCGGTTCCCATGCTGTGCAGCACAAAGTGCTTTTCTCCTGCCAATGGGCCGGTATTTAATCCCCCAGAATATATCTCACAGTCGCTGATAGACTGGGCTAACAGAAACCGGATTACTCTGATCTACATTCAGCCGGGCAAGCCCACTCAGAATGCGTACACCTCCAGCCAGGCTACGAAAGGCAGCTTAACCCTCTACTCAAACGAGCGATTATGTAGTGGTTCAATGATTCCGGACACCAACGTAGGTGGTAATATCGCCACCATAAACGAGGTGTCTGATGACCAG
>NZ_JAUYWA010000031.1 GCF_030689025.1 Oceanobacter sp. 1_MG-2023 | reverse complement strand
GGCTCTGGCTCTGGCTCTGGCTCTGGCTCTGGCTCTGGCTCTGGCTCTGGCTCTGGCTCTGGCTCTGGCTCTGGCTCAACAGTATTGGTAGCGTCTGTCACGCTTGCCAATGGTTTTTCTGCACCAGATGCCATATCGAGGTCGGTTTCTGGATCCGTCGCATCCAGTGACGCATCACCGGTTGCGGTATCCGCTACGTCGGCACTGCGGTTTGGAGCCTGTATATCGGTAATACTTTCCAGTGATTCCCATACCCGTTGCAGGATATCGTCACCTGGGTTACGTGGGTTGTCGGTATAACGCTCAATAAAGTATTCAACACCGGACAACACATCGGCAAAGTGATCCAGAGTCGTCCAGTCTGAACGCGCTCCGGACTCAATCAGCTGTTCAATAAACGGGGCTGCGATATGCAATATTTCGGCAACCGCTGGCAGCGGCACCATACGCAGAGAGCCGGCAATCGAATGCAGCAATGCCGGAATATCGCGCAGTTCTTCGGTATTCCATTGATTGCCAACGTAAGCAATGATGGCGTCCTTGACCTGCTCCAGCACATTACGAGCTTCACGCAGAACGGCTTTCTGGGCGTCGGTCAGAGCATCGGACTCATCACCGCCAGCCAGATTGCCATCCCGGATCATTCCGGAGAGTGTTGCTTCAACAAACAGCAGCGCACCAGCGACATCGAACAGGGCGGTATTATCCAGCACTCCCTGTTGTTGCATGTTTTCCAGTACGGTCAGTTGTTCTTGTATCGCTTGTCGTGGCGCACCCAGCCCCAGCATACCCATGGTATCGCTGACCTGTTTGGCCGCGGTCAGTACCTCAGCCAACGGCTCAACCGTTGCACTGGGGTCCCGCATGGCCAGATCCAGCTTGTCCTTGATCGAGGTAATCTCTTCGGCCAGAACGGTCAGAACCTGGCCAACGGTATCCCGATCAGGGCCGGAAAGGACATCACGCTCGTGCTGGATTTCGTCTTCGGTCGGCAGGGCAGAATCGAGCTGAAAGGATTCCCGTACCGCTGCAATCGCCTCACCCTTGATGGTGGTGCGAGCAACATAGAACAGCAGGTTTTTAACCAGTTCATCAGACGCAGCCTGATTCAGTACCTGCTCACCCTGGGTAATCAGGTCTTTCAGTATCTGGTCGAGTTCGCGTAACAGTTGCTTGGCACTGGCCGGCATATGCTGCTGGCCAATCAGCCATTCGCTGAACGCCATGGCAGGCTGCCAAACCACACCGGATGGGGTATGACCCAGCGCGTTATGCAACCGGCTGAAGACTTTCAGCAGATATTCCTTGGCAACTTCCGGCTTTTTGTTTTGCAGTAGCTGTGATGTCGCGGCCTGCAACATCTGCCGGACCTTGCGGATCCACTGCTGGAAATCGTCACGGCTGAAACGTGCCAGTTGGGCAGGTGTCAATACCGCCCGACGCTGCATACGTGGACTGAACAATGCGGTTTCAGACAGCAGGCTGTCACCGCGGGCTGAGCGTAATTCGTTCAGAATAGGCAGCAGGACAACGGGCAGATCGCGCCGACCCACCTTGACGTGATCCAGATAATGAGGCAGCTGGATAATAGCCTGCATCAGGACTTCCAGCCCATCCCGTTCATTACGCAGCTGGCCATCAGCCAGTGCGGCCGCAACGGCTTCCATTTCTTCTGCCAACAGGGCGGCACCATAAAACTCCACCATCTGGAGTGTGCCATGAACCTGATGCAGGTAGCTGAAGCAGAATTTCAGTCTGCTGTTATCTGCGGGGTTTTCACCATAAGCTTCCAGTGATTGCTGAGCTTGCTGGAGTGTTTCCTGGATTTCCCCTTTCACCCATTCCAGGGCGATGTAATCCTGACTCATCGCCGTTTGCTCTCCCTGTTAGAATCATTTTGCTTACGGACAAAGGCTGTCAACTTGCCACCACGTACCGGGTCGACCAGAGGATTACTCCAGCCGACGATTTCACCAAGACCAATCACCAGAATTCCCCCTGGAACCAGCCGTTCAGCAAGGACATTAAGAATCTCCCGACGTCGCCAGCGGCGGAAATAAATCAGCACATTCTGACAGTAAATCACGTGCTGGGACTGTAGCGGAAATGCGGAAAGATTCAGTAGATTCACCTGAGTAAAGCAGCAACGCTGACGAACGCTATCAGTCACCTGCATATGACCGTCGTCAGTACGGAGACAGTATTGGTCGCGGAGGTCGTCCGCGATCCATCCAAGGGCAGACAACGGATATCTGGCATCTCGCGCCTTGCGTAACGCAAAGGTAGAGATATCAGTCCCAGTGACTGCGTATTGATGCTCGACAGGAGACAGGTACTTATCTGCAACCATACCCAAACTGTATGCTTCCTCTCCTGATGAGCAACCGACACTCCACATTTCGAGAGTTTGACCATCGTCCAGTGCCGTCGCCATTGTCTGAATATAATTTCCAACAAATTCAAAGGCATCGGGATCCCGAAAAAAGCGGGTTTCCTGCACGGTCAAACGGTCGACCAGAGTATTCCACTCAATCGCTCCGGTCGGGCCGTTCACAACCTTACTGTAATATTCGGAGTAATTACTGCACTCTATTTCACGCATCCGGATACCCAGGCTGGTCTGCAGAAAAGTCCGTCGTTGAACCGGCATACACATTCCTGTTCGCTCTTCCAGCAGAGCTTGCCAACGACCAAACTGGTCATCGCTAAGCTCTGGCATCGTGCTGACAACAGGACGACTCTGATGATTCATAAGGAGTCTTCAACCAGGACTGTGATTACAGTACCTGTTGTTGCTCCATATCCAGGTCCGCTTCTGGCAGTTTGAAGCCCGCCACAGATTCACGCAGTTTGTTCGCCATTTCTGCCAGGTTACCAATCGATTTCGCCGTGGCGGTGGTACCCGCCGACGTTTGCGAGGTAATTTCCTGAATAACGTTCATCGTATTGGAAATATGACCCGCAGACGAAGCCTGCTGACGTGCTGCGTTGGAGATGTTCTGAATCAGTTCCGCCAGGTTTTTCGATACGTTTTCAATCTCTTCCAGTGCCACACCGGCGTCTTGTGCCAGACGGGCACCACGTACCACCTCGGAAGTCGTCGTTTCCATCGAGATTACCGCTTCGTTGGTATCGTTCTGAATCGTTTTAACCAGTGCTTCAATCTGCTTGGTTGCAGCAGCTGAACGTTCCGCCAGCCGCTGCACCTCATCCGCAACTACCGCGAAGCCCCGACCGGCGTCACCGGCCATGGATGCCTGAATAGCGGCGTTCAACGACAGAATGTTGGTTTGGTCAGCAATATCGGTAATCAGGGAGATGATGTCACCAATCTCCTGTGAGGATTCACCCAGACGTTTGATCCGTTTGGAGGTTTCCTGAATCTGCTCACGGATGTTATCCATGCCGTTGATCGTTGCCTGTACAACTTCTGCACCCTTGTTGGCGATCGCTACCGACCGCTCCGCAACCGCAGAGGATTCCGAGGCGTTAGCCGATACCTGGTCAATGGACACCGCCATTTCGTTGATCGCCGCCGATGCACCGGCAATTTCTTGCGCCTGGTGTTCGGATGCTTCCGCCAGATGCATCGCCGTGGCCTGTGTTTCCTGGGCCGCTGACGATACCTGTACCGCTGTTTCGTTAATTGCCGATACCAGTGAGCGCATCTGGTCGATGGCGTAGTTGATGGAGTCAGCAATCGCCCCGGTAAAGTCTTCCGTTACCGTTGCTGATGCCGTCAAGTCACCATCCGCAAGGTCAGCAATTTCGTCCAGCAAACGCAGAATAGCCATCTGGTTCTGTTGGTTCTGGCTTTCTGTTTCTTCCAGGTCGCGACGGGTTGACTGGTAAGACAAGTAACCCAATGCAACCATCAGCATCGCGGCCAGTACCGCAGCACCGTATCCCAGTGCCTGCAGTACAGTCCGCTCATCGGCTTCTGTCAGAATGGTTTCGGTCAGCTCGGATGTCTGGTTCAGCAATATACCGGAGTTGGTAAAGATGCTGTCGGATGCCTCACGCACCTGGAACAGCTCTGGGGAAGTCTCAAGAATTTCGTCTACCGAACCGGATACAAACTCGAACAGTTCGGATACTTCGGAGAGTGCCAGTATCGCCTCATCGTCGGTTACCTTGGAAATGTTCATCGCCACGTTGCCTTGCACCATGCCGTTCAGTACTCGACCGAACAACGAGGCATCCCGACCAAACGCATCGGCGGCCATTACCGCGTCTTCACCACCCGCCAATACCTTGTTAACCGAGCGCACAATACGTTCCGCCAACCATGACTGACGCTGGGCAACTGCCACCTGATCGGCTGGAGCGCCGTTATCAAGCAGGATTTCTACAATTTCATCGTATTCCACTTGCAGCTGGGGAATCGTTTCAGACAGTGTTGCGGCAACTTCGTGCAAAGAGAGGATGATGTCCTGGGCACGTACAATCTGGTCAGCATTCTGGCTGACACTGTCCCAAACCTGTTGCACGTCGGTCATACTGGCCACTTCGGCAGGAGCCAGGCCCACTTCAGGGTTACCGTTTTTCAGGTAGTTCCAACGCACTTCAAAGTTGTCACGGGCAATCCGGAGCTGTTCAAACGCTTCCCGGTTACCGGATGCAGATTCCACGGCGTTGGTCGCCATCTGCTGCGACAGTACCCGCAACTCACCCGCATGCTCGATGTATTGCTCATCACGGTTTTGCAGGCTGTTCACATACACCGTAATACCAATAAACAGGCCAAGGGATGCGACCAGCAGCACTGCCAACACACCATTGACTCCATTCTTCAAAACCGTCGAAAAGACGTTACCAGCTTTCGAACTCATGCCCTTGTCTCCACACTTACTGCATGCATTATCCTGGCGCCCCGAATGGAGTCACCTCAGAACCCGGTCACACCGCGATCTGCATAAACTCCGGGGATTGAATCAGTTCGTCAATACGAAAAATTGACCAGATTTTCTCATTCCGGTCAAAACCATATTGGGTATATTTTGCCAGCGCCGGATCCACCTGAGTCAGTTCACTCATAGTATCCACCGGAAACTGTTGCATCCCCAACACCGCATCAACAAGCAAACCCGTCAGTACATCACCTTGTTCAATCACCAGCACTCGCCGGGAACGCCAGTTGGCTTTCCCTGTCAATCCCAACATACCGGCCAGATCCATAACCGGAACCAGGCGGCCACGCACATTGGCCACCCCCAGCACCCAGCTACGGACACCGGGTACCTTGGTCATTTTGGGAGGTTGCAAGATCTCTGCTACCTGTCCCATATCCGTCACAAACTCATGCCCCGCGAGCAAAAAACCGACCCCCCGCCAATACGTCACCGCCTCAAGTTGCTGAGGCAATTCCGAGGCGTTACGGCGGCTGCGGTCGGCAATACTGACAAGCAGGGCAAATGGGCTCATCGTTACTTGGCCATCACCGAGTTGATTTCAGACAGCAAGATGCTTTCTGACACTGGTTTGACCAGATAACCACAGGCACCCTGGCGCTTGCCCCACACCCGGTCAGTTTCCTGATCCTTGGTGGTAACAATAATGACCGGTATACCAGAGGTTTCCGCGTCTTTGGTTAGCTGTCGGGTTGCCTGAAAACCGTTTAAACCAGGCATAACAATATCCATTAGTACTACATCTGGCTTTTCCTGTTTTGCCAGTGCCACACCGTCCGCACCATTCTCTGCGGTAAGGACTTCATGACCATTTTTCTCCAGCATAGAACGAAATACTTCTGTTTCTGTTGGAGAATCATCTACTACCAGAATGCGAGCCATGCTTGGTACCCCTTAATGCTTCGCGTGCTTGTCTTATGATTTTACGTATTGCCGTATTGAACCCAGGAGCTCGTCTTTGCTGAACGGCTTCGTGAGATATTCGTCAGAACCTACGATGCGACCTTTGGCCTTGTCGAAAAGGCCGTCCTTACTAGACAGCATGATCACTGGAGTGGACTTGTATTTGGAATTGTTTTTTATCAGTGCACAAGTCTGATAACCATCCAGGCGCGGCATCATGATGTCGACAAAGATGATATTGGGGCTGGTGTCTGCGATTTTGGCGAGGGCATCAAAGCCATCGGTTGCCGTAATCACCTCACAGCCTACTTTTTTCAGCAGGGTCTCTGCCGTGCGACGAATGGTCTTGCTATCGTCAATGACCATCACTTTGATGTTTTGAAAGTTGTCGTCCATATTAGGGCCTTAACCATCCGATCGTTAATTGCTGTTTTCGGCCGCGACCGCATGCATATGACGTTACGGTGCACTTTTGTATCACACATTAATGTACCAAGCTATAAGGTTCCCATGTCAAAACTGTTTCACCGAATGGAGATCCAATTACGATAGAATCCAAATCAGACTCTTGTTTTGAGGAAAACAGAATGATCAGAAAGCTCGGGGTTGTCATGGATCCCATTAATGATATTAGTGTCAAGAAAGATACATCACTTGCCTTGCTGAATGCCGCACAGGAGCTTGGTTGTGAACTCTTTTACATGGAACAGGCCGATTTGTACATTGACGCAGGCCGTGCAATGGCACGAATGGCTCCACTTACTGTCAGCATGAACCCTGATCATTGGTTTGACCTTGGTGAATGGCAACACCAGCCGCTGTCCGATCTCGATATTATCCTAATGCGTAAAGATCCGCCTTTCGATGGCGAATTTATTTACAGCACCTATATTCTGGAATTGGCCGAACAAGCAGGTGTGCTTGTCGCCAACAAACCTCAAAGCCTGCGCGATTGTAATGAAAAAGTCTTTGCGACGCACTTTTCCGAGTTTATGAGCCCTACTCTGGTAACGCGCAGTGCCGAGCTGTTACGCCAGTTTCATCAACAACATCAGGACGTTATTTTCAAACCACTGGATGGCATGGGTGGCTCTTCGATCTTTCGCCTGAAGCATGACGACCCGAACGTCAGCGTTATCATCGAGACCCTGACCAATCATGGCCGCCAGCAAATCATGGCGCAAAAATTCATCCCGGATATTACCGAAGGTGACAAGCGGATCCTGATGATCGACGGGGAGCCGGTGCCATACTGCCTAGCACGGATTCCAGCCAAAGGAGAAACCCGTGGCAACCTGGCCGCCGGTGGTCGTGGTGAAACCCGCCCCCTGTCGGATAACGACTGGGCCATCGCCAGACACATCGGCCCTGAGCTGAAAAAGCGGGGACTGTATTTTGTTGGTCTGGATGTCATTGGTAGCTGCCTGACAGAAATCAACGTCACCAGCCCAACCTGTGTGCGTGAAATCAGTCGTGATTCAGGTATCGATATCGCCGGTCAACTGATCGCCGCATTGCTGGCAAAACTCGACTGATTCACTGAATCAGCTCGTTTTTACCACTGTTGACCCCGGCAGGTGGACAAAAGCCGGGGATCAGCGCAGACTGCGTGCCTATTGCAATCCGCCCTTTAAACCGAAGCCGTTCTGCGACAGATACCTCATGCCTGCTGCCGTTGTCTCCAGTTCCGACCGTCTTTCTTTTGCCCTCTTTCTGGCATTGCTGCTGCATGCCATGATTGTGCTGGGTGTCAGCTTTCGCCCGGACGATCGCAGTAACCTGTCCAAAACCCTTGAAGTCACCCTGGCCAGCTATCGCAGTGACAAAGCGCCGGAAGAAGCAGACTTCCTCGCCCAGGAAAACCAGGAAGGCAGCGGCACCGAAGAGGAAGCCCGCATGCTGACCACCGACGTCGAAGCGCCGTTCCAAAGCAACGACATCACCCCGGCCTCGGTACAGAAGCAGGAAGTCTCGGCCCCCAAGGCCCTCGCCAACACCCCGGCCCGTATCACCACAACGGCCGCCAGCCCAAACCAGGCCGTCAGCAGTCCCGACAAACAACCGCCAGTGGAAGCCAAACCAGTACCGGAAGGGCCACCCAAAATGCTGCTGCAGCGCAGCCTGGAAATGGCCAGTCTCGAAGCCAAACTCGACAGTATGCGTCAGGCTTATGCCAAGCGTCCCCGGGTCCAGCGTCTGACCGCAGCCTCCACCATGAAGGCCAGCGACGCCTATTACGTCAACACCTGGCGTAGCAAAATTGAAAAGATGGGTACTCTCAACTACCCCAAAGAAGCGGAAAACTGCTTCGACAACTGCCGTTTGCGCGTACTGGTTTCCATCAATCCCAACGGCACCATCCATAATCTTGAGGTGCTGGAGTCCTCCGGCCGCAAGGTACTGGATGACGCCGCCTTGCGGATTGTGCGTATGTCGGCTCCTTTTGCCCCTTTCACGGAAGAAATGCGCAAGAATACCGATCTCCTGGAAATCATTCGTACCTGGCAATTCAAAGGTAACCGCTATCTGTCGGAAGGATCCTGATGCAAGAACTCAACAGCCTCGACAACCAGCTTCTGATTGCCATGCCACAGCTGCAGGGTAGCGAGTTTGACAGCGCCGTTATTTACCTCTGTGAACACGACCAGGAGGGGGCCATGGGGCTGGTATTAAACAAGCCTCTGGATATCGACTTTGCTGCCGTCTGCGAACAGCTCGACATTGCCCGTCATCAAGGCATCAATACCACCATGCTCAAAGGTGGCCCTGTCGGCACCGAGCAGGGATTTATCCTCCACCAGCAACCGGGCCAGTGGCAAGCCACCGAAGCCATCAGTGAATTTGCCCACTTGACGTCGTCCAAGGATATTCTGACCGCCATTGGCCTGGGAGTGGGGCCGGAAAACTACCGCCTGACCCTGGGCTATTCCGGCTGGGGACCAGGCCAACTGGATGAGGAAATTCTCGGCAACAGCTGGCTGACCGTCGACGCCGATGCCGAACTGCTGTTTGACACCCCTCCAGAAGCGCTTTACCAGACCGCACTGCAGCGCCTCGGCATTCGCAGTACAGCATTGACTGATCAGGTAGGTCACGCCTGATGAGTCATATTCCTGCTCGAGTCATGCAAGTCATGGCGTTTGATTTTGGCACCAAACGTATTGGTGTCGCCATTGGCCATCGCCTGACCGGCAGCAGTACGGCTTTAAACCCGGTCAAGGCCAACGATGGCGTCCCCAACTGGGATACACTCGCAGCCTTGGTCAGTGAGTGGCAACCCGATGCCTTTGTCGTTGGTCTGCCGCTGAACATGGATGGCAGCCCTAGCGAAATGAGCACCCGGGCCGCCAAATTTGCCCGACGTCTGGAAGGACGTTTGCACAAACCTTCGTTTACCCATGACGAGCGCCTGACCAGCTACGAAGCCAAGAGCATTGTCATTGCCGATAGCGGTGAACGAGACTTCGGCCGCCACTCAGTGGATGGGCTGGCCGCACAATTGATTCTTGAAAGCTGGATGGGCGAGCACCCTCGCCCTGACGACGAGCAGTAACAGGGAGAAGCCCCATGCAATTACCGGATATTCAGCTCGCTTGCAGCACTCTGGCCACTCGCCTGGACAGCCACTTGCAGCAACACAAGATAAACCAGCCATTATTTATTGGCATCCGCACCGGTGGCGTCTGGATAGCGGAGCGCCTGCACCAGCAACTGCAGCCATCAGAGCCACTTTACAGCCTGGATATCAGCTTTTATCGGGATGATTTCACTCACCACGGTTTACATCCCGAAGTCAAAGGCTCGGAATTACCCGATACCATCGAAGACCGCCACGTTATTCTGATCGACGACGTTATCATGAGCGGCCGCACTGTACGGGCCGCCATCAACGAGCTGTTTGACTACGGCCGTCCGGCCAGCATTACCCTGGTTGCCCTGTTTGATATCGGTCGGCGCGAGCTGCCTATTCAGCCCGATGTGTACGCAGCCCGTTTGACACTTGAAGAAGGTCAGCTGATCAAGCTCAGCGGCCCGGAGCCATTGGCCATCAGCCTGCTCTGACACCAGTATTCGGGGTGCCTCGGCACCCTATCGGTTTGGTTACAACACACATGGTTCTCCTATGACAACTGATCCCAGCCAGCTTCAGCTCACCGCCGACGGCAGGCTAAAACACTTCCTCACCACCGAAGGCCTCAGCCGGGCATTACTGACTGAAATCCTCGACACCGCCGACTCCTTTATCAGCACCCAGGAACGGGCCGTCAAAAAGGTCCCGCTGCTGCGCGGCAAAACCGTGGTCAACCTGTTTTTTGAAAACAGTACCCGCACCCGTTCAACCTTTGAACTGGCGGCAACCCGGCTGTCTGCTGATATTCTCAACCTCGACATCCAGCGTTCCGCGACCGCCAAGGGCGAAACCTTGATGGATACGCTCTGGAACCTGGAAGCCATGTACAGCGACATGTTTGTGGTGCGTCATGCCGATTCCGGTGCCGCCCATTTTATCGCTGAACAGGTAACCCCCAACGTTGCCATCATCAATGCCGGGGACGGCCGCCACGCGCACCCGACCCAGGCCATGCTCGACATGCTGACCATCCGTCGTCACAAGCATCAGATTGCCGGTCAGATTGTTGCCATTGTTGGCGACATATTGCATTCCCGCGTTGCCCGCTCCCAGATCCATGCCTTGCTGGCTCTGGGTGCAGCGGAAGTTCGTGTGGTCGGCCCCGCCACCTTGCTACCCAAAGACATCGAGTCCCTGGGGGCCAAAGCGTATTACGACCTTAATCTGGCGCTGCGGGATTGTGACGTAGTGATCATGCTGCGGCTGCAAAAAGAGCGTATGCAAAATGCCTTGTTGCCCAGCGAGGGGGAGTTTTTCAAGCTCTACGGCCTGACTACGGAAAAACTGGCACTGGCCAAACCCGATGCCATCGTTATGCACCCCGGCCCCATCAACCGTGGTGTCGAGATTGAATCTGCGGTTGCCGACGGCCCTCAATCCGTCATTCTCAACCAGGTCAGCTACGGTATCGCCGTGCGCATGGCAGTGATGGCCATGGCCATGAGCGGCCAACAAGCCAGCCAGCAAGCGGCCCAGCAACCAGTTGAAGGGGATACCGAATGAAATACCTGCATATTCGTGATGCCCGTGTCATTGCACCGGCACAACAGCTCGATGACGTCTGTGATTTGTATCTGGCCGAGGGGCAACTCCGGGCTATTGGCGAAAAACCGGCCGGTGGCACGATCGAATCCACCCTCGACGCCCAAGGCAACTGGTTAGTACCCGGTTTTATCGACCTCAGCAGCTATCTCAATGAGCCGGGTTATACCCAGCGCGGCACCATTGCCAGCGAAACCCGCGCTGCCGCTGCCGCCGGATTCAGCCATGTCTGCGCCCAGCCACTTACCCGTCCGGTAGCCGACAGCCCGGCGGTGATCCAGCTGATGCAGGACAAAGCCAGCAGCGCCGGATATTCGCGGTTATTGCCACTGGGAGCACTCACTCAGGGGCTGGAGGGCGAACAACTGGCCAATATGGTCAGCTTGCGTAACGCCGGTTGTATCGCCCTGAGCAACGCCCGTCAGCCAATCAAGGACAGCTACGTCTTGCGACGATTAATGGAATACGCCGCCACCTACGACATTTTGCTGTTTTTGTCCGCTGATGATGCCGCATTGTCCAATGGCGGTGTGATGCACGAAGGCCCGACCGCCACACGACTGGGCCTGGCCGGCATTCCGGAAACCGCCGAAACCATCGCGCTGGCGCAAATCCTGCTGTTGATCGAACAAACCGGCGTTCGCGCTCATATCAGCCAGATCAGCTGCGCCCGCAGTGTCAGTATGCTGCGGGAAGCTCGCCAGCGTGGATTACAGGTCAGCGCCGACGTCGCCATCGCCAATCTCTGTTACACCGACGCCCAGGTCAACGGCTACGACAGCCGCTACCACCTGCTGCCGTCGTTACGCAGCGAAGCAGACCGGCAGGCACTGCTGGCAGCGGTCAACGCTGGCGAACTGGCGATTTGCTCCAACCATCAACCGCACGAAATTGTCGCGAAAAAAGCCCCATTTGCCGAATCCGCCGCCGGCATGGCGCTGTACGCTCCGTTTATTGGCTTACTGCTGCAGCGGGTTAACGATGGCGAACTGACACTCAATGCCGCCTTGTCGGCACTGAGTACTCTCCCGGCGGCAACCCTCGGTTTACACTCCGGGTTTGCAGAAGGCCAACGCTTTAATGCCAGCCTGATCAACCCGGAACAAACCGATGCATACGGTCGCAGCGGGCAAGTGATCGCTACCTTTGTGGATGGCTTCAAGGTCTACCAACAACCATCCTGAGTTCTCTCTCTGGCACTGATCACACAGTGCCTGCGCTCCGGTTTCAGCCTCTGTATTCCGATACCGGGGCTGAAATCTACCCGTCTATGTAAAGTCAGTGCGAATAGATCTCAGCAGTCAAGACAGCCTGCACAGGCAGTGTATAATGCCTGCAAATTCGAGATACAGAACCCGCGTGCCAGTGCATCGCTCTCTGAGTCATCAGAGCAGATCCAGACACTGGCTACGCCCGTAAGCAGATAGCCATTACCCATGATAAATCTGAGTTACCGCCTGCCATCGTTACCGCTTCTGACCGCCATGTTACTGGCCGTATTGGCGCTCAGCGGTTGTGGTCAGAAAGGCCCTCTGTATCTGCCCGACCAACCTGATACGGAAACGACTCCCTAATATGTCAGCCTTTACTTACCTGCAGGGCAGCCTGCACGCCGAACTTGTCGACCTCGCCGGTCTTGCCGAACAGTACGGCACGCCCTTGTACGTCTATTCCCGTCAGGCTCTGGAACAGCAGTACCAGGCCTACGATAATGCGCTGGGTGAATGGCCACATCAGGTCTGTTTTGCGGTCAAAGCCAACTCCAACATCGCCGTACTGAATGTACTGGCACGACTCGGAGCCGGTTTTGATATTGTCAGCCTGGGTGAACTGGAACGGGCACTGGCCGCCGGTGGCGACCCTGCCCGGATGGTGTTTTCCGGGGTTGGCAAACAAGCCGTCGAAATGCGCCGGGCACTGGCAGTCGGCGTTGGCTGCTTCAATCTTGAATCAGAGGACGAGCTCGAACGCCTGAACGACGTTGCTACTGACATGGGTCTGGTCGCCAAGGTCTCGGTTCGTGTCAATCCGGACGTTGACGCACAGACACACCCTTATATCTCGACGGGGCTGAAAGACAACAAATTCGGCATCGACATTGAACGCGCTCCGGCCGTGTATCAACGCGCCACCAGCCTGCCCGGCATTCAGGTCGTTGGTGTCGACTGTCATATTGGCAGCCAGCTGACCTCAATTGATCCATTTATGGATGCCATCGACCGCCTGCTGGCGCTGATTGATGAGCTGGCCGACCTGGGTATCACCATCCAGCATCTCGATCTGGGCGGCGGTTTGGGCGTTTGTTACCGCGACGAACAACCTGCCAGCCCGGCCACCTATGTGGCCGCCGTCAAAGAACGCCTGGCCGGACGTTCACTGAAACTGATTTTCGAGCCGGGCCGTTCCATTTGCGCCAATGCCGGTGTTTTCCTGACCCGGGTTGAGTACCTCAAACTCAATGAGCACAAGAATTTTGCCATCATTGACGGGGCAATGAACGACCTGATCCGACCGTCCTTGTACTCCGCCTGGCAAGACATCAAGCCTGTTGCAGAAACCAGTAGCGCCATCGAACGCCGTTATGATCTGGTTGGCCCGGTTTGTGAAACCGGTGACTTTCTGGGCAAAGACCGCGATCTGGCCCTGCAACAAGGCGATCTGTTGGCAGTGATGTCTGCGGGAGCCTATGGCTTTGTCATGGCCTCCAACTACAACAGCCGTGGCCGCCCGGCAGAGATCATGGTCGATGACGAGCAGGCGTATCTGATTCGCCGCCGCGAGACCATCGAACAGCTGTTCGAAGATGAGAATCTGCTGCCGGTGGATTCATGAGAGTCAAATTCAGCAAGATGCACGGCCTCGGTAACGACTTTGTGGTAATCGATCTGGTGACTCAAACCGGCCGAATCCGCCCCGAGCGAGTCCGGGAACTGTCCGATCGCCACTTTGGTATTGGCTTCGATCAGTTACTGGTGGTCGAACGCCCCAGTCGGCCCGATGTCGACTTCCGCTATCGCATCTACAATGCCGATGGCAGTGAAGTCGAGAATTGCGGCAATGGTGCCCGCTGCTTTGCCCGTTTTGTTAACGAGCAAATGCTCACCGGCAAACAGGATATTCGGGTCGAAACCGCCAACGGTATTATCGAGCTACATCTGACCAACGAGGGTCAGGTGATGGTGGATATGGGCCCGGCGATTCTGACACCGGCCGACATTCCGATGATCGCTGAACAGTTCATGCCCGAATATCAACGCCATGTTGCCGGTATTGGTGACGTGCGCTTCGGTGCCGTGTCCATGGGTAATCCCCATGCCGTGATCCGGGTCAACGACCTCGATAACGCTCCGGTACAGCAGTGGGGACCGATCATTGAATCCTGCGAATACTTCCCCAACCGGGTCAATGTCGGCTTTATGCAGGTCATCAATAGCCACGCCATTCGCTTGCGGGTATTCGAGCGAGGAAGTGGTGAAACTCTGGCCTGTGGCACCGGTGCTTGCGCGGCGGTGGTATCCGGGCAGTTACGTGGCTGGCTCGAACCGGGCGTGACGGTATCGTTACCGGGTGGCGAGCTGACGATTGACTGGGATGGTAAATCCAGCGTCCGCATGACCGGGCCAGCCGTGACGGTTTATGATGGTCGGGTTAACCTCTGATTCCCCCAACCATTGACGCTGAACAACGCTTCTGACAGAACAAGGTAAGGACCGCATGAGCCAGCAACCCCGACTCACCGACGCCGATGTCGCACAGTACCTGGAAGATCATCCCGAATTTTTTGTCGGCAAGGATGAGCTGTTATCCCATTTGCGTATTCCTCATGAAGCTCACGGAGCGACCAGCCTGATCGAGCGTCAGGTCCAGGTGCATCGGGATCGTAATATCGAGCTGCGCCAGCGCATGTCTGACCTGCTCGAAAATGCCCGCCGGAACGACCAGCTGTTCGAAAAAACCCGGCGGCTGGTGCTGGCCCTGATCGAAGCCAACAGCTGGCTGGCGCTCCATACCGCACTGGATGATTCATTGCGTAATGATTTTGGCGTCAACGCCTGGGCCATGCTGCACTTTACCGAGCGACAGCTGGAGCGACCACTGATCGCGGTGCGTAATCAGGAACATCAGCGTAATATCCAGCGGCTGTTCAAAGGCCATCGCGCCATTTGTGGCCAGCTGCCCAAGGCCGATATGGCCGCCTTGTTGCGGCTCGATACCACCGATATGGAATCCATCGCTGCCGCCCAGATTCGGGGCCAGGACAACCATGGCCTGCTGGTGCTGGCCAGTCAGGATGGTAATTACTACCGTACTTCCATGGATACCCTGTTTCTGGATTATCTCTGTGACGTACTGGCCTTGCGCTTACAGCAAACGCCGGTTAACCGTTAAACAATAAGGCAATGCTTTGGCTCTGAAACTGATCACCCTCGATCTCGACGATACCCTCTGGCACACCGCCCCGGTGATGCAACGCGCCGAGCAAGCCTGCTATGACTGGATATGCGCCCACTGCCCCGGGTTTGCCGACCTTTACAGCCGGGACGGCCTGCGCCAGTACAAATCAGAATTGGCCGAATGCTACCCGTCATTGCAGCATCAGATATCCAGGCTACGCTTCGAAACCCTGCGCCGGGCAGCCTTGCAAACCGGCTGTGACAGCAGCACGGCCCATGATCTTGCCTGTGCCGCTTTCGACGTGTTCTCCCAGGAGCGCAGCACGCTGGAATTGTTTGCCGGTGCCGAAACCATGTTGCAACAATTGTCGGCACGTTGGCCCTTGATCGCCGCCACCAATGGCAACGCTGATCTTGAGCGTGTGGGTATTCATCATTATTTCAGCGCTCACCTGAACGCCGAAACCGTTGGAGCAGCCAAACCACAGGGAGATATTTTCCTGGCGGCCCTGGCTCACGCCGGTGTCGAAGCGCACGAATGCTTACATATTGGCGATCATCCGCATCACGATATCGACGCAGCCCGAACGGTGGGTTTACATACGTTGTGGGTCAATCTGGACAACCGTATCTGGCCGGATACCTTTAGCCCGCCGACCCTGCAAGTCCGCACGCTGTCTGAAGTCGTTGAGCTGATTCAGCGCTGGCAGCAGCCATAACAACCAACAACAACGCCACAGACAAACCCGGGCAACATATGGCTCTGCCGCCAACCCGGGAGCCATCCCTCAGATTGGACGACGGCCGTAACTGGTTTGCGGCTTGCGCGGCGGGTCTGCCATCATCCGGTCTTCTACCTTCTGAATTTGGCCGCCGCCAGACAAAAAGGCTTCGACATCACTGGCCAGCGCTTGCTGGCGTTGCTTGTGTGCAGCATCACTCTGCTTGAGTTCGCTACCGTCATCTGCCGGTCTTTCAAAATGATCATCAGACATTTGAATCCCCTCTTGTTAACTGCTCCCCATTGCATATAGACCACTCGGGCAACCTTAGCGCGGTACGATACAATTATTTACACGCCATGGCTCTCTAAACCAAACGGTTCTGCGGTTTCCCTCCAGCGTGCCCTGATACAATGCAAGTCTGGCGCTGGATGCTGTATTTGCGAATACGACGGTACAAGGTTGGTCTGGACACCTTCATCACCCGGGCCACGGCACTGAGATTCCAGTCATGCTGATCCAGTAACCCCACCAATGCCTGTCCTTCTGCATTCAGTGATGGATGGCTCGCCGATTCAGAACGGGACACCGCAGCCGAAGGTACTGCACCGGTTGTCATCATCGATCTGCTCAGCACATGACTGGTCTCCCGCGCACCAGCGACAGAAGCAGATTGATCACTGTGAAGAAGCTCCGGCAGATCCGCCAGCGTAATAACATCATCACAGCTATTGGCTTCTGCAAAGGCCAGTACGTTGACAAGCTCACGAACATTGCCAGGCCAGGCGTAGGCTAACAAAGCGCTGATCACATCCGCCCGCAAGCGCAATTCCGGCCGTTGTAATTTTTGTTTCAGTTCTGCCAGTAAAGCACGTATCAAAAATTCCCTGTCAGCCCGTTGCCGCAGTGGTGGCAGAGGCAGCGTCGCGCCATTCAAGCGATAATATAAATCGGCCCGGAATTCGTTACGTTCTATCATGGCCTGAATATTATGATGAGTTGCGGCGATGATACGACAATCAACAAAAACCGCCTCATCGGCCCCCAACGGCGTGACTTCGCCTTCGGCCAGCACGCGCAACAAGCGAGTTTGTAACTGCAAGGGCATATCGCCGATTTCATCCAGAAACAAGGTGCCGCCATCGGCTTGCTGCACCAGCCCTTTGGCACCCTTGCTGCGTCCGCCGGTAAAGGCTCCTGCGCGGTAGCCAAACAGTTCACTTTCAATCAAAGATTCCGGTATGGCGGCACAATTCAGCGCGACAAAGGGCTTGTTGCGGCGGTGGCTGCTGGCGTGAATCGCATTGGCCAGCATATCTTTACCCGTTCCGGTTTCTCCCAGAATCAACAAATTGACATCACGCTGACGCAAACGCTTAGCCTGTTCGAGGGTTTTACGCATGGCCGCATCATCACCGGCCAGACAGTCCAACTCCGGCACCCTCTCAAGTGGCCGACTGACATCCACGGGTGCCGGGCCAGTTGCCACCGAGATGCAGGGACGCTTGGGTTCTATCAAGGTGCCGAACACCGTTTGTCCACTCGAGGCCAGATGGAAGGCTTGTACGCCATCGCCACGAGTCTGGTTAATGGCCAGAATATCGTCCCAGTCACTGTCCATCAGCTCCGGCAAACCCACAGGATTATCGGCCAGCAATAAACGTCCGGCGGTATTGGCTGCGATAATTTCACCTGTGTCATCCAGCGCAAACAACACCCGACCATTAAGAGCAACAAACTCCCGTGAGTCGTCACAACGAAACACCAGATGACGACGATAACGGCGCAGAAAGTAAGCATCTTCAATCATATGTGCGTACAGCTGGGTCAAATGCAAGGCAAACATCTGGCTGTCCCGCGCTGCCGGAGAATTCAGCGCAGAGATATCCAGCACCGCAATCAACTCACCGGAAGGGCCAAAGATCGGGGCAGCAGTACAGGTCAGGCCAATATGGGCACCGTCAAAATGATCCCCCCTATGGCAAGTCAGCGCTGCCTGCTCCTGAATACAGGTACCCACCGCGCAGGTACCGGCATAACTTTCATCCCAGTCAGCACCCAGATACAACCCCGCCCGCCGCAAGTGGTCATCAAGATGGCGCTCACCATGAAACTGAACCGTTACGCCACGGTGATCGGTCAATAGCAAGACATAGCCCATCCCGTGAATACTGGCGTAAAGCTGGTTAACCCCGGCACGCGCAACGGCCAGCAGTTCATCAGCCGCCTCTTGATGCTCCTTCAGGATAGACCGAGTCACAATCCGGGCAGACTGTTGACGTCCGGGCTGCAACCCATATTGCTGCAAACAGCGTTGCCAAGAGCGGCCGATCATATCGGCGTCAGCAGACTCTGGTGGCCGCCGGGCGAATTCAGTAATCGCTTGGGTATGAGCACGGGCGCAGATCGCATCGGTTGAGCAGGTCATATGTTCAGGCACCTATATCCATCCTTGCCGCCTGGCGGCCAATACTTATTGTTATCAGGTCAATCAGTCTAAAGAGACTATGTAGTGGCTGTCACAGGCCCATTCGTTCCACTTTCGTTCAGCGTTACAACTGTAATGTGACCACTGCAGCTGTATCGTTTTCGGCGTTACAGCTGTTTCACAGCTTGCCTCCAGTACCGCTACAGATATTCCGATTAAAAATAAATCTTATTATTTATCAGTAAGTTATAAGAACAAATAACAATGCACTCAATCTGGCACAGCAGCTGCTATAACCCATCAGAGGCTCAGCGCCCAAATAAAAACAACAAGAGAAAGCAGGAGTTATCCATGACCCGGAATTCCACAGCCACACCGGCGGCAACGTCACCACAGTCCCCCGCATCCATTGAGGCACAAACCTGGCTCGATCACTTCAATCAGGCGTTACAGAACCGTAATACCGCAGCGGCTACGTCCCTGTTTGAACCGCAAGGGTTCTGGCGCGATCTGGTCGCCTTCACCTGGAATATCAAAACCCTGGAAGGCCGGGACGCCATACAGGCGATGCTGACCGAAACACTCGCTCAGGTGCAGCCATCCAATTGGCGGCTGGAAGAAGAAGCCACCGACAACAACGGTGTGATTGAAGCCTGGATCTGTTTCGACACGGCTGTCGCTCACGGACGAGGCCATCTGCGCCTACGTCAGGGGCAAGCCTGGACGCTACTGACCACCATGGTGGAGCTGAAAGATTTTCCGGAAAAACGTAATGCCCAACGCCCTCGAGGAGCAGAACATGGTATTCAGCGTAACCGTCAAACCTGGCAGGAAAAGCGCCAGCAGGAAGAAGCCGAACTGGGCTACGAAAAGCAGCCTTATTGCCTGATTATTGGTGGCGGCCAGGGAGGAATCGGTCTTGGTGCGCGGCTGCGCCAGCTGGAAGTACCAACCCTGATCATCGACAAGCTGGAAAAACCCGGCGATGCCTGGCGTCGACGCTACAAGTCCTTATGCTTGCATGATCCGGTCTGGTACGACCATATGCCGTACCTGCCCTTCCCTGATCACTGGCCCGTCTTTGCACCGAAAGACAAAATCGGTGACTGGCTGGAGATGTACACCAAGGTGATGGAATTGAATTACTGGGGTTCGACCGAATGCACTTCAGCCCACTATGACGAACAGGCCGAAGAGTGGGTAGTACAGGTCAATCGTCAGGGTGAAGCATTGACCTTGCGCCCCAAACAGCTGGTGCTGGCAACCGGAATGTCGGGTATCCCGAATATTCCCAGGATTCCAGGGCAAGACAGTTTCGAAGGTGAACAGCATCACTCCAGCCAGCACCCAGGTGGCGAAGCCTATGCCGGTAAACGTGTTGTGGTACTGGGAGCTAACAACTCCGCCCACGATATCTGTGCCGCGCTGTGGGAACACGGTGCCGACGTTACCATGATCCAGCGTTCTTCCACTCATATCATCAAATCCGATACCCTGATGGACAAGGTACTGGGAGGCTTGTATTCCGAAGAAGCGGTACAAAACGGTATGACGACCTACAAGGCCGATCTGACCTTTGCCTCAATTCCTTTCAAGGTGATGCCGGAATTCCATATTCCCATCTACAAAGAAGTGGCCGAGCAGGATGCCGAGTTTTATCAAAGCCTGGAGAAAGCCGGATTTATGCTTGATTTTGGCGATGATGGCTCCGGTCTGTTTATGAAATACCTGCGCCGGGCATCGGGCTACTATATTGACGTGGGGGCATCCGAGTTGATAGCCAACGGCGATATCAAGCTGAAAAGCCGCACCACCATCGAACAGATATTACCCCACTCGGTGATACTGACCGACGGCACGGAGCTACCTGCCGACCTGATTGTCTACGCCACCGGCTATGGCTCGATGAACGGCTGGGCCGCCCGGATTATTTCCCAGGAAGTCGCCGACAAGGTGGGCAAATGCTGGGGCATGGGATCGCAAACCACCAAGGACCCAGGACCATGGGAAGGGGAATTGCGCAATATGTGGAAACCCACTCACCAGCAGGCGCTGTGGTTCCACGGCGGTAACCTGCATCAGTCGCGTCATTACTCGCAATATCTGTCCCTGCAAATCAAGGCTCGCATGGAAGGGATTGCAACCCCTGTCTATGGCATGGAAGCTGTCAATCACTTGTCCTGAGTGATGACTCCGGACTGAAGGCCGGTCAGCGGTCACACGACGGTTGACCGGTTTTGCTCCGTTCCGTACATCAAACCCCGCATCAGCGGGGCTTGCTGGCTTGAATATTCAGGCCAGCGCTTATAACTGCAAGTAGGTGTACGCCTGCATGGATTCCGCCAGTTCACGCTGGAACATCGCTTTGTCGCTGTCATCCAGTGCGCTCTGTTCTACCTGACTGAGCAGGCGGTGGCGAATATCATCTTCATTAAAATTGACGTAACCCAACACCTTGGCAATATGATCGCCCCACACCGGATTGTGCAGCTGTGGCTGGCCTTCGGCATCCAGCACAACATCCACCGAGTCGGTATCCCCGAACAGGTTGTGCAAATCGCCGAGAATCTCCTGATAAGCCCCCACCATAAAAAACGCCAGCATATCGCCGCGATTGATCGATGGCAGCGGCAAGCTGGTGCCCAGACCGTCATTTTCAACATAATTATCAATACGGCCATCCGAATCACAGGTGATGTCTTGCAACACGCCGCGATACGCCATCGGCTGATCCAGCCCCGTCACCGGCAGGATAGGGAAAATCTGGTTGATACCCCAGATATCCGGCAAAGACTGGAACAGCGAAAAATTCACAAATACCTTGTCGGCCAGTTTCTCTTGCAGTTCGTCCAGCAGAGGCCGATGAGCACGATTGCCGGGGTTCAGCTTTTCCACCAGCAACTGGCAGGTACGGGCGTACAGGGTTTCAACACTGGCTCGCTGTGCCAGTGACAACAGCCCAAGACTGAACGAGGCATGGGCTTCCGCCACCCAGTGCTGGATATCGTGAAACAACTCCACCAGACCGCTACTGCGAGATGCCAGCAAGGTGTCATACGCCCGATACAGACCTTTGAGGCACACAGGGTCGCTGTCTTGCATTGGCTCCAGCTCGCCATCAAGGGGCCGCTCATGGTCAATGATTTCGGTTAATAACACTGCGTGGTGAGCGGTCATGGCACGACCGGATTCCGTCAGAATATGAGGTTCCGGGGCACCAATTTCGGCGCAGATCTCCTTCATGGCTTCCACGACTTTGCGGGCATATTCCTGCATGCTGTAGTTCATTGAGCAATAACTGCGCGAGCGTGTGCCCTCGTAATCCACGCCCAGGCCGCCCCCGACATCCAGCCACTGCACCGGAACCCCCAGCGTCACCAGCTCGGCAAAGATACGGCTGCACTCGCGCAAACCGGTATGAATATCGTGGATATTGGCCAGCTGCGAGCCCAGGTGGAAATGCAATAACTGCAGCGTCTCCAGCTGCCCTTGCTGACGCAGCAGCTCCACCACTTGCAGAATCTGCAGGGCCGACAGGCCAAACTTGGATTTTTCACCGCCGGTATTCTGCCAGTTGCCCTTGCCGATGGTGGCCAGCCGTGCCCGCACCCCCAGCCGTGGCTGGACGCCAACCCGCTCCGCTTCGCGCAGGATCATGGGTAATTCCGACAGTTTTTCGATCACCAGAAACACATGATGGCCCATTTTCTCTGCCATCAGCGCCAGCCGCACAAAATGCGCATCCTTGTAGCCGTTACACACAATCGTCGCCTTGATATCACGGGTTTGCGCCAGTACCGCAATCAGCTCCGGCTTGCTGCCGGCTTCCAGCCCGATCCGTTCGATGCCCGCCAGGCGCTGACCGGCAACAATTTGCGCCACCACCGGTTGCTGCTGGTTGACCTTGATGGGGTAAACCGGCGTAAACCCGCCCTGATAATCACATGCCTGGCGTGCCTGCTCAAAAGCCTGTACCAGACTGCCCACCCGGTGATGCAGAATACCGGGGAAGCGCAGCAAGACCGGCAAACGCAGGCCTTCCTGACGCACCAGTGCCGATAACCCTTCGAGGTCGATACCTGCAGACGGGGATGCATCCGGGTGAATACTCAGGTTGCCCAGATCATTGATACGGGCATAACCCTCACTCCAGTAAGGCAGGTTATAGACATCACTGGCGGAGGCAGGTTGGGCGGTGGTCATGGGCTATCCTGAATGCTGATTCACTTGGCGCGAATCCGTGGTTAAGGTATCTTGCTGCGCCAAAGAATGGTCGCGGTAACGGCAGCTGTTATCGGCTCGCAAAATCCGCAACGACCGGCGTTAGATCAATTCACGGATCAACGCACAGATCGCTGTCGGGGCCAGCGCGGACGGCATATCCGTCGTGCTGCCAGCCGCCGATTTTAAAGAACATCGATTCATTTGAGTATCCAATATGACACACTCACTGGCAGACGGCTGGTTTACCGAAGTATTTGATCAACAAGGCTCTGCCTTTTCCTTGAAAGTGAAGGGCAAAATCGACAGCGTTCAAAGCGAATTCCAGCGCATTGATATCTACGACACGGAAACCTTCGGCAAGCTGATGGTGATTGATGGCTGCACCATGGTCTCTACCCGTGAGAACTTTGTGTACCACGAAATGATGTCGCATATAGCGCTGTTCGCTCACCCGGCCCCAAAAAACGTTGCCATTATTGGTGGTGGCGACTGTGGCACCCTGCGCGAAGTGCTGAAACACCCCGGCGTTGAGCAGGTCTGGCAAATCGATATCGATGAGCTTGTGACCCGCATGTCGGAGCAACACTTCCCGGAACTGTGTGAATCCAACGCCGACCCACGGGCCAATATTTTATTTGCCGATGGCATTCAGTGGATCAAGGATCGCGCACCGGAATCCCTGGATGTGATTATTATCGACAGCACCGACCCTGTTGGCCCGGCAGAAGGACTGTTTGCCATCGATTTTTACAAGGACTGCTTCACGGCGCTGGCGCCACTGGGCATTGTGGTACAACAGTCGGAATCACCGCTGTACCACAGTGACTCCATCATCAAGAAAATCCATGTTGATATGGCCGCCGCCGGTGCTACCAGCAGCCACACCGTGCAGTTTCCGCAAGTGATTTACCCATCCGGTTGGTGGAGCTGTACTCTGGCCAGCAAGGGGGGGGATACCACCAGCTTCCGTATCGAAGACGCCGCAGCCAAACCGTTCCGCACGGAGTACTATAATGCCGAAATCCATGCGGCCGGTATGGCCATGCCTGAGTTTATGCGTCGGGCGCTGAATATCGCCGACTGATGCCTGACCCAGCCCGGACGAGCAACACAGCAACACCGGGCCGGGACAAATCACAGGCACAAAAAAAGCCGCGATAACGCGGCTTTTTTTGTGCCTGTGGCAAAGTAACCGAAGATTACTCGTGACCAGACATAAACTTGATAGCCGCCAGCAGCTCATCTTCCGAGCAATCCAGGCAGTTACCTTTTGGTGGCATGGCATTGAGGCCGTTGACCGCATTGCTCAACGTGGCTTCAAAGCCTTTATCCAAACGAGTGTTCCAGGCAGCTGTATCGCCTTTCTTTGGAGCACCCAGAATACCGCTACCATGGCAGGCAATACAGGCAGCACCATAGATGTCTTCGCCAGAGCGAGGACCGGATGCAACCACAACAGCACCACCACACTCTGCACCCACACAAACGTCACCCACCGGGGCGATACGTTCGCGAATGTTTTCTTCATTAGTAGCTGTCGCAGCGAATGCTTGCGAAACCAATAAGGTGGCAGCAACCAGAATCAGCGCTTTCAGATGTTTCACAACGGTCCCCTTTTTAAGCTAATACGGCTTATCAGAATTAGAATCGCGCGAATTATAGCGAGTTTTACGAGCTCATTGGAATCAAACAGCATGACTGAACGCAAGGGACGATGGTATTAGGCTGCTTCAGTGTTGACGAAATCCGCATTTTCACTGCCATAATGGCCCTTTTCATGGCGATAATTGCCTCTTGAAAGGTGGTATCCAATACATAAAAAAAACAGCAGACTACTTTAAATAACGATCCAGAATCGTCTGATAACGGCCACTCTGACGCAATTGCTGCAACCCGACGTTAAATTTATCCCGCAAGGCCGGATTGCGAAAGCCAACCCGATAGTGGACAGGATCCAACACATCAAACACATCCACCTTGAGTCCGGTATTCACCCGGGTTGTCTGATTTCGATAAAAATCAAAAATATGTTGATCAATAACAATCATCTCAGTACGTCCAGAGAACAACATTTCTATCTGGCGATTTTGCCGTATGGTTTCACTGTATTGAGGGTTACGAAGACTCATGCGCCCGTATTCCGGCCCCAAGAGCTGCTGGGCGGTCTGAAACCCCAGCACACGATAATCGGCCATATTGGCAACGTGATCCAGCTTGATCCCGGCGGATGCCAGCGCCACAGCCACGTTGTGATAAGTAATGTATTCATCTGAAAAAAAGATGCTTTTATCCGCTGGTTCATCGGTCTTGGGCAAGGTCATCGCCGCCGCCACATTTCCCTGATGCAACAGACTGCGCACCCGGATATAAGGTACATACACTGGCTCGATGTCATACCCTTGCAACGCCAGCGCTTCGCGAACAATCTCCAGCTCTGCCCCTGAGTCTTCTTCAGTAATAATATAGGGCGACATGGAAATGCCCACCGCAACCCGGATGGATTCCGCCATCACAGGACAGGTCAGGATCAACAGCAACCATGCTGTCAGAGAGAATCGCACAAGGCTATTTGTCATTAGAAAGTCAACCATGCCATAAAATAAACCAAAGTCCTGATCAAACACCGTATCCACGTATTATCATTCCGGGCACGGTAAAAGCTGCACTGTCTGATCGATCAACCGATCCCCTGACGACCCGACCATGCCAGACCCGGGTACTGACTGTCTACTGACGCCAGACAGCGGTTGCATTGCCACAATCCAACGTTACAGTAGAGTCCAATTGCCCAGGAGGCTTGTTATGCCATACACCCCCCGCATTGTCTTGAGCGTGTCTGCGATTGTTCTGGCCAGCGTTTTATCAGCCTGTACCGTCAAACTGGCCGCTCCCGAAAAACCCATTACCATCAACCTTAACGTCAAGATTGAACACGAAGTCCGGGTCAAGGTAGAAAAAGATCTCGACAATCTGTTTGAAGAAAACGACGCCCTGTTCTGAGTTATGGAGATATTCATGAAACGACTGCTGCTGGCACTCTGCACCCTGATGCTGTCCTTTTCGGTTATGGCCATCGACCTTGACACCGCTCGGGAGTCGGGTTTGGTGGGCGAACGACTGGACGGCTACCTTGGCCTGGTCGATACCAGCCATACTGAAGCCGCCGCCCTGATGGTTGAGATCAATCTCAAGCGCAAGATCCACTACCAGGAAATTGCCAACAAACAAAACGCACCACTGGCCAGTATTGAAAAAATTGCCGGAGAAAAACTGACGACCAAAGCCAACAAACAGGGACTGTATTACCAGACTGCCAACGGCGACTGGGTGCGGAATTAATCTTCGTCAATAATCATGCGTCACACGATCCTCGACCCCGTCATGTCAGCATATCGAGGACGAGCTAACCGAGAAAGGAACTGTTATGGATATATCTACCATTGTCACGCTGGTTGTTATTGCCTTGCTGCTGATTTATCTGGTGTCGATTTACAACACTCTGGTGAGCTACCGCAACCGTTACGAAAACAGCTTTGCCCAGATCGAAGTGCAACTGAAACGGCGCTACGACCTGATTCCCAATCTGGTAGAAACCGCCAAGGCTTATATGAGCCACGAGCGCGAAACCCTTGAAGCCGTTATCAACGCGCGCAACAGCGCGGCCGCAGGACTGAAAGCCGCTGCCAGCCACCCTGGGGCCGCCGATGCCATGCAACAACTGATGAACGGCGAAGGTGCCCTGACCGGTGCCCTCGGTCGCCTCAACGTGGTGATGGAAGCCTATCCGGATCTCAAAGCCAATCAGAACATGATGCAAGTCTCGGAAGAACTGACCAGCACCGAAAACCGCGTCTCGTTTGCCCGTCAGGCCTTCAACGATGCCGTCACTACCTACAACAGCTATCGCCAGTCCTTTCCACCGGTAATGTTTGCCGGCCTGTTTGGTCACCGGGAAGATGCACGCCTGCTCGAATTTGCCGACAGTGCCGCCATCCAGGCAGCACCCAAAGTGTCTTTCTGATTAGCCCCGACCGTACAGGCAGAGTGGATACAATATGGACTTCTTTAACCATCAGGATCAGGCCCGCAAACAAACCCGGCGACTGATTCTGCTGTTTGTTTTGGCCGTGGTGGCGCTGGTGGCTGCCATCAACCTGCTGGTAGCACTGATTATCTGGTATGGCCAGGGTCAGACCATCAACAGTGTTGAGCTGGCCGCCCGGGCGGGTCAGCCTGGCCTCTCCTTTTTTGATTCCCTCTCGACAGAACGAATCCTGATCATCTCGGCACTGGTGATGATGGTCATCGGACTGGCCAGCCTGTATCGCTGGCTCAACCTGCGTGGTGGCGGTCATGTAGTGGCCGAATCTCTCGGCGGCCATCGCCTGCCCCCCAACAGCAGCGATTTTTACGAACGCCGCTTGCTTAATGTCGTGGAAGAAATGGCCATTGCCGCCGGTATGCCGGTACCACCTGTCTATGTACTGGACGACGACAGCATCAACGCCTTTGCCGCCGGTTATCAGGCCTCCGATGCAGTGGTCGGCGTGACCCGAGGCTGCATGACCAAGCTCAGCCGCGACCAGCTGCAAGGGGTTATTGCCCACGAATTCAGCCATATTGCCAATGGTGACATGCGGCTGAATATCCGGTTGATGGCGCTGTTATTCGGCATTCTGTTTATTGCCCTGAGCGGCCGCTTTATTATCGAAGCCACCAGCCAGCGCCGCCTGCTGAGTTCCAGCGACAAACGCAATAACAGCGCGCCATTCTGGGCCATTGGCCTGGCATTGCTGGTACTGGGTTATATCGGCGTTTTTTTTGGCAACCTGATCAAGGCAGCAGTTTCACGACAACGTGAATTTCTCGCCGACGCCTCCGCAGTGCAGTACACCCGAAACCCGGAAAGTATTGGTGAAGCACTGAAAGTGATTGGTCATGGCAGTGGCAGCGACATCAGCAGCCCGGAGCGCGAAGAAACCGCCCACCTGTTTTTTGGCAGCGCCATGCACTTCCGCCTGCCACTGTTTGCAACACACCCGCCGCTGGAACAACGTATCCGCCGCATCGAACCCACCTGGGACGGCCGTTATCTGGCACCACAGGCCAGAGCCGATGCCGAACAGGCCAACCCAGAGCTGGTTGATCACTCATCCAGTGCCAGCCGACTGGCTGGTGTCATGGGGGTTGCCGCGGCGGCTGCAGCAACCAGCTGGCGTCCAGACGCTGCCAGCCATGCTATCAATACGATCAAGAGCCCGGCCGATCATTATTCGGGCAGCCCGGCCATGTCTCTGTCCGACCAGGCCCGTGACCCGCATCAGGCTCAGGCACTCATTTATGCACTGCTGCTGGCTCCTCCCGAGCGTTTTGTGCACGACCAACAGCTGAATCTTATTCTGCAACAGGCCGGTCGCGAGACATACCAACAGGCCCTGCGGCTGATTCCTGCAATCCAGGCTCTGGCGCCAGAACAACGGTTACCACTGGTTGAACTGGCCATTCCGGCTCTCAAACAGCTATCCGAAAACCAGTACCGTACCTTTCACACCCTGCTGATAGGCCTGATGAAAGCGGATGGCCAGATTGATCTGTTTGAATGGTGTCTGTTCCGCTTGCTGAGTCAGTATCTTGCTGGCCACTTTAACAAGGTCACCCCGGTCAAGGCCCGCTACAGCAAGCCCGAAGCAGTCGCTGACGACATCGCCGTATTACTGTCGTTCCTGGCCGCCAAAGGCCACGATGACTCGGAAAGCGCCGCCCAGGCCTTTCATATGAGTTTGGCTGACGGGGCTTTTGGTTCACTTGGTATTCAGTTTCAGCCTCCGGGCAACAGCCTGAAACCGTTGAACCAGTCGCTCACCCGGCTGACCGAGCTATACCCCCATATCAAAGGCCGATTGATCAAATCCATGGTAGCCTGCGGCCGTGCTGACGGTATATTGCGCCCGGCTGAACGCGACCTGATCCATACCATCGCCGCGATTCTGGAAACCCCTGTACCGGCCGGAGTGCTGGCCCAATGCTGATGGGGCAACAACTGTTATGATGACATCCGGCACCATTTGCTATTTGCTTTTTCACTGGCAATTGCCGCCCAAAGCCAGCAACAGTCTGATCAATGGCCTGACCAGGGTCATGAACAACCGTTGTAACCTTTATTGTGGCTTGGGTAGCTTTTGTTTACTATGCGCCCGACCTGAACCTCAGAGGCCACAGCCATGAATACTGTCGTCTACCCCGGTACGTTCGACCCCATTACCAATGGCCATACGGATCTGGTTGAACGCGCAGCGAAGATGTTTGACCACATCATCGTTGCAGTTGCAGACAATCAGAAAAAACGGCCTATGCTGGAACTGGACGAACGCGTCGACCTGGCCCGTGAAGTGCTGGCCCATCTGCCCAATGTTGAAGTTGTCGGCTTCAGTAACCTGCTGGCAGATTTTGTCCAGGAACGCGATGCCAACATCATCTTGCGAGGCCTGCGTGCCGTCTCGGATTTCGAATACGAATTCCAGCTCGCCAATATGAATCGCGTGCTGGCTCCACGTGTCGAGAGCATGTTTCTGACACCGGCGGAGAAATATTCGTTTATTTCATCCACTCTGGTGCGCGAAATTGCCTCCTTGCAGGGCAATATCAGCAACTTCGTACACCCGGCAGTCGCAGACGCCTTGGTAAAACATGTTAATGAGTCACGGCCACACGCCTGACGGAGGAATAAATGTCGTTAATTATTACTGATGAATGTATCAACTGTGACGTGTGTGAGCCTGAGTGCCCCAACGAAGCAATTTCTGCCGGTGAAGAGATTTACGAGATCGATCCAGGCAAATGTACAGAATGTGTTGGCCACTACGACGAGCCCCAGTGTCAGCTGGTCTGCCCTGTCGATTGTATTCCGCTGGACGAAAACAACACCGAAACCCAGGAAGAGCTCGAAGCCAAGTACGAACGCCTGACGGGCAAACAAGCTTCCTGAACTGACCCTCTGAGCTGAACACCCTGTTCTGCTGACGATAGCGTGTTTGCCTTGCAGCACGCTATCGGGTTGCGCACACTGGCATCTTCTATACGGCCTTCCGCCGCCATTCAGGATGACCGATGACCGCAACTTTATTATCCCGACTGTTACACCAGCCACTCGTTTACCGTCCGGGCTTGTTATTACTCATATTGATCGGGGTGGTTGCCTGTACCCAAACCGAAGAGCCGTCCACGGCGACACCTCCAATAACCACGTCTCAAACAACTACATCTCCAGCAACCACTCTCCAAGCCACTGCGCCTGCCACGCCTGAAACAACCCTGATCGTCAGGCCCCAGCCCCCCGGTTCCCATGCCATTGCCAGCGCCCACCCATTGGCAACCCAGGCCGGTATGGATATCCTCAACGCCGGTGGTAACGCCATTGATGCCGCCATCGCCGTTGCTGCCAGTCTTGGCGTGGTTGAGCCTTACAGCGCTGGCATCGGCGGTGGTGGTTTCTGGCTGCTGTACCTGGCCGACCGCCAGCAATACCGTTTTGTTGACGCTCGCGAGCAGGCCCCGCTGGCAGCTCACCGTGATTATTATCTCGATGAGCAGGGAAACGTTATCCGCGACAAGGCCATTAACGGCCCCACTGCTGCGGCGATTCCCGGGCAGGCCGCGGCCTTTCACTGGCTTGCCGAACAGTATGGCCACTTGCCGCTCAGCACCTCGTTACACGCCGCGATCCAACAGGCCCGTGATGGCTTTACGGTTTACCCGCAATACCGCAAATTACTGAACTACCGCTTAAAAACCCTGCAACGTTACCCCGACAGTGCCCGCCTGTTTCTCAGTAACGGCAAGATGCCAGCCGTTGGCCACCTCATCCAGCAACCCGAACTGGCCATCACCCTGGAACGCCTGGCCAGCCAGGGCCACGACGGCTTTTACCGCGGCCCGACCGCCGCGGCGCTGGTTAAAGGCGTCCAGGCTGCCGGTGGCGACTGGACGTTACAGGACCTGGAAAACTATCAGGTGATAGAACGTCAGCCCATCACGGCAACCTTGGGGGAATACACCCTGATCAGCGCTCCACCGCCATCCTCTGGTGGTATTGCCCTGACCCAGATGTTAACCATGCTGGCGCAATTTCCCTGGCGCAGCATGGATCAGGTACAACAAACCCACTTGCTGGCCGAAGTGATGCGCCGGGCCTACCACGACCGCGCCAAATACCTTGGTGATCCCGACGTTGTTGACGTACCAACCCAACACTTGATGTCGACCAGCCACAACCGGCAGTGGGCCGACAGCATCCGTCTCGACCGGGCCACGCCATCCATCTCGCTAGCTGGCCCCAAAAACATCGAAGAAGGTTTCCACACCACTCACCTGTCAGTACTGGATGCCCACGGCAATATGGTGTCTGCCACGCTCAGCATCAATTTACCCTTTGGCTCTGCATTTACCGTTCCCGGCACCGGGGTGTTGCTGAATAACGAAATGGATGATTTCTCGGCCAAACCCGGCGCTCCCAATGCCTATGGTCTGGTCGGTGCAGAAGCCAATGCCATTGCTCCCGGCAAGCGACCGCTGTCGAGTATGAGCCCCAGCCTGCTGGTCTCCGCCGACCAGACAGCCATTATTGGCACTCCGGGCGGCAGCCGTATTATCACCATGGTCTTGCTCGGCATATTACAAGCCATGCAAGACAAACCGGTCGAAGACTGGGTGGCCCAGCCACGTATTCACCACCAATATCTGCCCGACAGAATCCAATATGAACCCGGCAGTCTGACACCGGATCAGCGGCAACAGCTGCAAGCCCTGGGTCATCAACTCAAGGATGCTGGACGTCAATATGGCAATATGCAGGCAATTCGGTGGGATCATGTATCCGGTGCGGTGACTGCCGCCGCAGACCCGAGAGGAGAAGGTTCGGCACAGGTGCAGCCAGCCCGTAACAACCAGTAGAGGACAGCAGCAGCCTGACCAGTGACCAGCCAGATACACTTACTGACCGTTGTGAGTGTCGTTGGGGGTTGGAGCTGGTGCTGATTCTGCCTGGGCGCGCTTGGCTTTTTGTGCCGCCTCCCACTCTGCCACGTCCTCACGATAAATATCCCACACACAGCGATCACAGCCACTTTCACAGCACTCGTAATCCCCTGGTGGTAATGGCTTGTCGTCTGGAATCTGCTCTGCCATCACGGCCTCCGGTGTAAATAACGCCAGTATATCAGCCCATTAGCGTAATCGCAGTGCAGCTCCTGAGCCGTTGGCTACCCTTCCAGCCGATACTCTCCGGCATCCAGCATGCCTTCAAAAATACTCATCAGCCGGTGGGGCGTAATCAGACAGCCAGCCTCTGTTCCTCGCGGCATGATATCGAGCATCACATCATTGGCCGCCAGTTCGGGCAGGACGGTATCCAGCAAATACTCCAGAGCGACAGAATCCGGGCGGCAGTCTTCCCAGATATCCAGAGCCGATTCCAGCGCATAACGCCGGTAAGGCCACAAAGGCAGTACCCGCTGGCCATCCAGATCACGTACAAACCAGGCTTTGCCTGCTCGCAAGCTCCAGCTTTCCTCAGTTTCGAAAGCACGTAACAGATAATAATCCAGCCGCTCACCATCGGTCAGAGTCGGAACAGCCGCGTATTCGGCATCGTAAGGTTCATAGCGCATGGGTGGTCCTGCATCAGTCACGGAGTTGGCTGTTACGTTGCAAATCACCAGCCACTCATGGTCAAAATATTATCTTTTAAAATCAGTAGGTTATAAAAAAGTCGAGAGAAGAAAAAACACCAGGGCCGCATCTGTAAAGACAATGTCGTAAAAGCGACAAACCGCGTCACCTACTGGGGGGGGGGGGGGGGGGGGGGGGGGGGGGGGGGGGGGGGGGGGGGGGGGGGGGGGGGGGGGGGGGGGGGGGGGGG
>NZ_JAUYWA010000030.1 GCF_030689025.1 Oceanobacter sp. 1_MG-2023 | reverse complement strand
GGACTCGTCATTTCGCTGCATTCGTCGCCTTGCTCTGAACAACGGCAACACTCGCGCAGAGCCGTGCAGGATTAAATGGATGTCCCCCATAGGCAGCTTCTTCACACCTCACCAAACGTGCCACCAGCATCACGATTTCTGGCAATTCAGAATGATCAGACAGCCGTTGGCATTTTTCTTGAATGTTTACTTTCTGAAATCTGTCGACGCTTTGGCTCGACCATGTGCATTGCCGGTACCAGCGTAGGTACCGCTCATCATTGTTTTACTGTTGTGCAAACAGAGCATTGGCGCTCACTGACTTATGTCAGTGGGCGCTTTTTTTTTGCGTATTGGAAAGCCCTTATGACCCAGACTCACAGCACCGCCAGCATTACCCACACCACTTGCCCCTATTGCGGCGTAGGCTGTGGCGTAACCGTCCGTCAGCATGGCAATGTGCTCTCACCGGTATCCGGTGACATACAACATCCTGCCAATGCTGGCCGCCTGTGCGTCAAAGGATCTTCATTACATGAAACCGTCGACCAGATTGACCGGCTGCTTTATCCCACGGTATTGGGTAAACGTACCAGCTGGGACAACAGCCTCAATCTGGTGGCCGACAAAATGCAGCAAGTCATCCATGATCACGGCCCGGATGCCGTGGCCATTTATGCGGCCGGACAAATCCTGACGGAAGACTATTACGTTGCCAACAAACTGATGAAGGGGTTTATCGGCAGCAGCAACCTGGATACCAATTCCCGCCTTTGCATGGCATCTGCCGTGGTTGCCCACAAGCGGGCTTTTGGCTCCGATACCGTGCCCGGCTGTTACGACGATCTCGAAGAAGCCGACCTGTTGATTCTGGTCGGCAGCAATGCCGCCTGGGCACATCCGATTCTGTTTCAACGTATCGCCGCCGCCAAGCAGGCCCGCCCCGAGATGAAAGTAGTGGTCATTGACCCACGCCGCACCGCCACCTCTGACCTGGCCGACTTGCAGTTATCGCTTCGTCCCGGCAGCGATGCCCTGCTGTTTAACGCCCTGCTGTGCTGGCTGAGTGATCACGATGCCCTCGACCACGATTTTATCCAGCAACACTCGGAAGGCTTTGCCAGTACATTACAAGCAGCGCGCGACAGCACCCCGGACTCATTGCAGGAATGCGCCCAACAACTGGGCCTGGACAAGCACGATCTGGAAACATTTTTTCAATGGTTTGCCAGCACCGCCAAAACCGTCAGCGTTTTTTCACAAGGCATTAACCAAAGCAGCAGCGGCGTCGACAAGGGTAATGCCATTATTAATGCCCACCTCGCCACCGGACGGATCGGCAAACCCGGCGCCACTCCCTTTTCCGTCACCGGGCAGCCCAATGCCATGGGCGGCCGTGAAGTCGGTGGTCTGGCCAACCAGCTGGCAGCGCATATGGACTTTTCTGCCCCGGAGGTCGACCGGGTACGGCGCTTCTGGCAGGCTCCCAACGTTGCCACTCGCCCGGGCCTTAAAGCCATTGAGCTGTTTGATGCCGTCAAGCGCGGCGATATAAAATTCCTCTGGATCATCTCCACCAACCCGCTGGTCAGCATGCCGGATGCCGATGACGTCAAGGCCGCCCTGGCCCGTTGCGAACTGGTGGTCGTCTCTGACTGCATGGCCAATACCGACACCACGGCCGCCGCCCATGTGTTATTACCCGCCGCCAGCTGGGGAGAGAAAAACGGCACCGTCACCAATTCCGAACGCTGCATCTCCCGCCAGCGCAGTTTCTTGAGCCCTGCCGGGGAAGCCAAACCGGACTGGTGGATACTGGCTCAGGTCGCTCAGCGCCTGGGATTCGAAAAAGCCTTTGACTACCAGCACCCAGCCGAGATTTTTGACGAATACAGCCGCCTGACCGGCTTTGAAAATAACGGTGAACGCGACCTCGACCTGTCTGGCCTGAGCGGCCTGAGCCGGGACCAGTACGATGACATGGCCCCCACACAATGGCCGGTCAATCGCCAGTACCCACAAGGCCGCAAACGCTTTTTTGACGACCAGCGGTTTTACACCCCCAGCCAGAAGGCCCAATTTATTGCAATCACCGCGGCACTGCCCGCCTCCCGCCATCAGGATGGCAGCCTGATCATGAACACCGGCCGGGTACGCGACCACTGGCACACCATGACCCGCACGGCAAAATCAGCCCGACTGGCGCAACATATTCGGGAACCTTATGTGGATATTCATCCAGACGACGCCAAGCGCCTGACATTGGTCGATGGTGCCCTGGCCCGCATCAGCAATCATCGGGGGAAAATACTGCTGCGCACCAATATCACCACTAACCAGCGAGCGGGAGAAATCTTTGTTCCGATGCACTGGACCAGCCGCTACGCCAGCGCCGCCCGCATGGGCGTATTAATCGATAAAAGCTGTGACCCGTTTTCCGGACAGCCAGAACTAAAATACACCGGTGTCGAAGCCGAACCTTTCCCGACCGCCTGGCAGGGCATGATACTCAGCCGCCATGACCTCGGCGCTGTTCCTTGTGACTATTGGGTGTACGGCCTCAACGACAGCTGTCACGGCTATGAAATCGGCGGTAACCAGCCTCTTGAACAGATACAAGACTGGGCACAACAGCAACTCCCCGACGCCGAATGGCTGACCCTGCATGACCCGGACACCCAACATATGCGGCTACTGGCGATTGTGGATCAACAACTGGCGCTGGTACTGTTTGTTCATCAGGATCAGGCCATTGGCACCCGCCAGTGGCTGGTGGAACAGTTTGCCCAGACCAGCCTGACCATTACGGAGCGTAAAGCGCTGCTGGCCGGACGCCCCCTAGAAGGTGTCGTTGATCAGGGGCGTATTGTCTGCTCCTGTTTCGGTATTGGTGAAAACACCATTCGCGACGCTATTCGCAGTGGCTGTCACTCCGCCGACCAACTGGGTGACACGCTGAAATGTGGCACCAACTGTGGCAGCTGTGTACCAGAACTGAAGGCCCTGATTCAAGACACCCACAGCGAGTGCAGTTAATCTGAACGACCTTGTTCAGCTTTTGGTCGATTTGGGAATCAGCTTCAGTAATGCCCGACCCTCGTCATCGGTCAAGAGCAGCCAGGTATCATGTAACCAGCGGTATTGGCTGGCTCCCTGTAAGGCCGCCAAAAATCTCTGTTCCTGCATCATCAGGGCCGGAGCACAGGCTTTGCGGGTACTGATCAGTTGATCAAAACGGATATCACCATTATCCAGCTGCTGCCAGCGCCCGGAGTACTGATTGCAGCCGGAGGAACCGCTCACCTGGCCATCCATCCCAAAATTCACGGTAATCATGGAGTAATCGATGATGCCGCCCTGGTTAATATCCTCCACCTGCCATTCAAGCGCCGACGCCAGACTGGTTGACGCCGATGCCACAGCCTCTTGCTGACCAGCCGTGGAATCGTTACTGACAGAGGCAGGGACTGGACTCTGACTGCTGCAAGCCCCCAAAGCGGCAACCATTATTATTGAGGAACATAACCTAACGATCGTTTTCACAGCGACTCCCGATACCTTTTGTCAGTAAATTGAAAAGACCGATTATGACCGATACCATCCAGAAAATATCCGGATTATATAACCGCGGCCATGATCAAATCAGCGCCCCATGCCGTTAAAGCAACAGTGTCGAGGGGGTATATCGAGGGTACGTCGGGCCAACATCGCAAGCAGCCCCGCGGAACTCCAGTTCAGCCCAAACGACGGATGCGTGATACTTTTGTGTCATTCTTGTGCCCGAAAGTGATCACCACCTCTAAGGTTATTCCTAAAACAACTTAAAACTATCCCTTTTAATACTTGAGGGAAATAATAGAAGTTTGGGATAATACGCCCCCTGATTTTCAGGCTTGGCTACTTTTTAATCACAGCGGAGCAACCACTGCATGACCGAGTATTTACTGATTCTGGTCAGTACCATTCTGGTAAACAACTTTGTACTGGTACAGTTTCTCGGTTTGTGTCCATTTATGGGCGTTTCCAACAAGCTGGAAACCGCCATCGGCATGGGTGCCGCAACCACCTTTGTGCTGACACTGGCCTCGCTGTGCAGTTATCTGGTGTACACCTTCCTGCTGGTGCCACTGGAACTGGTATACCTGAAAACCATCAGCTTTATTATGGTGATTGCCGTCGTTGTCGGTTTTACCGAATTGGCTATTCGGAAAACCAGCCCATTGCTGTATCGGGTTTTGGGTATATTCCTGCCCCTTATTACCACCAACTGCGCCGTTCTGGGCGTCGCCTTGCTGAACATCAAACGCGATAACAGTCTGGTTGAATCCATCCTTTATGGCTTTGGCGCTGCGGTTGGCTTCTCTCTGGTTATGGTGCTGTTTGCCGCCATGCGTGAACGTATTGCGGTCGCGGATGTACCCAAACCTTTTCAGGGATCGGCCATTGCCATGGTCACCGCCGGTTTGATGTCACTGGCATTTATGGGATTCACCGGCCTGGTCAGCATCTGACCGGAACGAACAAGGCACTATTATGACAACAGTTCTGATTGCAGTAACCGTACTGGCGATTCTGGCCCTGATTTTTGGTGCCATTCTTGGTTTTGCGGCAGTACGTTTCAAGGTTGAAGGCAACCCCATCGTTGACCAGATCAACGACCTGCTGCCGCAAACCCAATGTGGCCAGTGCAGTTACCCTGGCTGCAAGCCTTACGCCGAAGCCATTGCCAACGGCGAGAAAATCAACAAGTGTCCTCCCGGTGGCGAGGGTACGATTCAGTCTCTGGCGGATTTACTTGGTGTTGAGCCAGAACCACTGGATGCCGAACACGGTGCTGAAAAAGCCCTGCCCACCGTCGCGGTTATTCGTGAAGCCGAATGTATCGGCTGCACCAAGTGTATCCAGGCTTGCCCGGTAGACGCCATTATTGGTGCCGCCAAACAAATGCACACCGTTGTTGCAACAGAATGTACCGGCTGTGATTTGTGTGTTGAGCCGTGCCCGGTGGACTGCATCGATATGGTGCCGTTAACACCGACGACCAACACCTGGTATTGGCAAGCACCCACCCCCGGGGTTGAGTTGATTGCAACCGATCGTCAGCCCAATACCCACGACACCAGCAGTAATGACCACAAAGGACAAGCCGCATGACCCATCAGATTCAGCTGCACAGCTTTGATGGGGGTATTCACCCGGCAGAAAACAAACAGCAAAGCACCCGCACACCGATTCGCCCTGCACCACTGCCCGCCCTGCTGACGCTGCCACTGGGCCAACATATCGGCGCACCGGCAGTGCCTTGCGTTGCTGTCGGTGAACGCGTGCTTAAAGGTCAGCTTGTCGCGCACGCAGATGGTTTTGTCAGCGTGCCCCTGCATGCGCCCACTTCCGGTACGGTGGTGGCGATTGAAGACCGGCCGGTTCCCCATGATTCTGGCTTGACCGCGCTTTGTCTGATCATCGAGCCGGATGGCCAGGAACAGTGGATCGAGCACCAAAGCCTGCTGGATGAACTGGGGGTCACGTCTCTTGAAGATATCGCCGCCAGTGATCTGGTTGAGCGTATTCGTGGCTGCGGTATCGCTGGTATGGGTGGCGCGGGTTTTCCGACCGCGGTCAAACTGGCCGTTAAACGTGACGATAACGGCAACAGCCCGATCAATACCCTGATCATCAACGGCGCCGAGTGTGAACCTTATATCACCGCCGACGATATGTTGATGCGTGAACGGGCCGACGAGGTGATTCATGGTATCCGCGTATTGCTGCATATTCTGGGTGCCCAGCGTTGTCTGGTAGGCATCGAAGACAACAAGCCAGAAGCGATTGCCGCGTTAAACAACGCATGCCAGTCGCTCGACCAGTCCAGCCAGATCAGTATCGTTGCCATTCCGACCAAATACCCGTCGGGTGGTGAAAAACAGTTAATCCAGATTCTGACCGGCGAGGAAGTACCCTCTGGCGGCATTCCCGCCAACCTGGGAATCGTCTGCCAGAACGTCGGCACCGCCAGCGCCATTTATCGTGCGGTTTACCATGGCGAACCACTGATCAGCCGCATCACCACCGTCACCGGTGACGCCGTCAGTGATCCCGGCAACTGGGACGTCATGCTGGGAACACCGGCATCGCACCTGTTGCAGTTATCCGGCTATCAGCCACAGCCATTGCCACGCGTCATTATGGGAGGCCCGATGATGGGCTTTACCCTGCCGGATGACTCGCTGCCGCTGGTCAAAACCAGCAACTGCCTGTTAGCCCCCAGCGTGACAGAAATGCCCGTTAACGAAGCCGCCATGGCCTGTATTCGTTGCGGTATGTGTACTCTGGCCTGTCCAGCACAATTATTGCCACAGCAATTGTACTGGTTTAGCAAGGCAGAAGAATTCGACAAGGCCGAACAGCACAACCTGTTTGACTGCATTGAATGTGGTGCCTGCTCGTACGTTTGCCCCAGCCAGATTCCGCTGGTGCAGTATTACCGCCACGCCAAAGGGGCGATTCGTGAAGAACGCGCCGCCCATCAAAAATCCGAACAGGCCCGTGAACGGTTTGAACGTCGCCTGGCTCGACAAGAGCGTGAAGCTGCTGAAAAAGAAGCCAAACGCAAGGCCCGGGCCGAAGCCGCTGCTCTGGCAGCAGCCAATAAAAAAGCCGCTGCCGCGGCGGAGAACAGTGCTTCAGCCACTCCCGCCGCCAGTGGTGGCTCAAGCAGTAGCCCAGTGGCGGCGGCCTTGACCTCGCCAGCGCTGGAAAAACTACAAAAGCAGCTGACTGCCGCCCAGACCGCGATCAGCAAAACCAAAGAAAAACTCTCGGCTGCACAACAAGCGTTGTCCGCCGGGGACGAAGACCAGCAAACCAAGGTAGCAGCCCTGGAAAGTGCACTGGTCAAGGCCCAGACACGGATGAAAGATCTGGCCAAAGACATTGCCGCCGAGAAAAAAGCCCTCAAGGCGCAACCGGCAGCCGCGACAGATACCGCCGCCGGCCCCGACAAGGGCGACCCCAACAGCCCGGAACGGCTGCAACGCAAATGGGAAACCGCCCAGGCACGCCTGGATGCCGCCATCAAGCGACTGGAAGAAGCCAAGGCTCAAGGTCTGGATACGGTCGCAGCACTGGAAACCGGCATCGTCAAACAGCAACAGCGAGTCGATGAAGCCAAGGCCGCCTGGCAAGCCGTAACCGGCGCGCCGGTAGCGACAAACACAGACAGCACCGAACCCAGCAGCCAGTCCTCCGCAGAGGCCGACGCAGTACGTAAAAAAATCCGTGCCGCCCAAGACCGCCTCAACAAGGCACAGGAACGACTGGCCATGGCCCGAGAGCAACAACTGGATACCGTCGATGCCCTGACTCTGGGTGTTAACAAACAGCAGGACAAGCTCAACGCCCTGACTCAACAGCTGGCTGAGCTGGAGCAAACTGCCAGCCAAACGACTACCACAAGTGGAACCGACTAATGGCGTTGATGACCCTTTCTTCCCCTCACGCACACGGTAACAACAGCACCCAAAAGGTGATGCTGACGGTCACTCTGGCCACCCTGCCAGGGCTGGCGGTAATGACCGCCTTGTTCGGCTTTGGCACACTGATTAACGTGGTGCTGGCGGCACTGTTCGCGATCGCCACCGAAGCCCTGATACTCCGGATTCGTCAACGTCCGGTGATGTTCTTCCTGAAAGACAACAGCGCCCTGCTCACCGGGGTACTGATTGGCCTGGCGCTGCCACCGCTGGCCCCCTGGTGGATCACCCTGGTGGCCACGGCGTTTGCGATTATCTTCGCCAAACAGCTGTACGGCGGCATGGGCAACAACCCGTTTAACCCGGCCATGATCGGTTACGCCCTGGTGCTGATTTCCTTTCCACTGCAGATGACCACCAACTGGGCACTGTCCAGCCAGATGGGAGCTTCCGTTGCCGGGCTGGGTGATGCCCTGTCAGTAATTTTTGCCGGTGGCAGTGCCGACGCCTTTAGCGGTGCCACACCGCTGGATACCTACAAGCACCTGATCAGCAATAAAACGGCCACAGAAGTCCTGACCGACACCACCTTTAATGGCTGGCTGAACGGTGGTTGGGAATGGGTCAATCTGGCCTTTCTGGCCGGTGGTCTGGTGCTGCTCTGGCGACGTATCATTACCTGGCATATTCCGGTGGCCATGCTGGCCGGACTGTCGCTGTGCTCACTGATACTGGGATGGGACGCCGATATGTACACCCCGGCTTCACTGCACTTGCTCAGTGGCGCAACCATGTTGGGAGCCTTTTTTATTGCCACCGACCCGGTATCAGCGGCTACCACGCCACTGGGAAAACTGATCTACGGCGCCGGCATCGGGATTCTGCTCTATATCATCCGGACCTGGGGCTCTTACCCCGACGCGGTGGCCTTTGCCGTGTTGCTGATGAACTTTGCCGCTCCCTTTATTGATGCCTACACCCAGCCACGCACCTATGGTCATGCCAAGGCCAATCGCGGCCTGAAAAAACCGGAGGCCAAATAATGAAAGAGTTACTGGCTTCCATTCAGCGTAATGCCATTGGCCTGGGACTGTTTGCCATCGTCACCGCGGGTGCCATCGCCATCGCCCAGGTCGGTACAGCCGACCGCATTGCCCATAACATGCGTTTGGCGCAGTCCCGTGCGCTCAACGAAATCATCCCGGCCAATCAATACGACAATGACCTGCTCACCGACGTGATCAGCGTAAACCGGAACTTTGATACCCGGCTGTTAGGCCCTCTCCCCGACGATGCCAGTATTCATCTGGCGCGCCACCAGGGACAGGTGACGACCGTGATTTTGCCGGTGGTCGCGCCAGACGGTTACACCATGGAGATCGGCTTGCTGGTTGGTATTCATGCCGATGGCCGCCTTGCTGGCGTACGGGTAATCAGCCACCGCGAAACCCCTGGACTCGGTGACAAGATCGACCTGAAAAAATCCGACTGGGTCATGGCATTCAACGGCAAGTCATTGCTATCCCCAGCAGAAAGTGCCTGGGCCGTCAAAAAAGATGGCGGCGATTTCGACCAGTTTACCGGTGCCACCATTACCCCAAGAGCGGTCGTGACTGCGGTCAAACACGCGCTGCAGTTTTTCGAACGACACCAAACCCAACTGCTGGGCTATCCGCTGCCTGCATCGGCCAGCCGTGTGGAGAATCATTAATGGCTACCAAATCCCTGCGGGATATTTCCCTCGACGGCTTATGGAACAACAACCCGGCACTGGTCCAGTTACTTGGCCTTTGTCCATTGCTGGCGGTGACCGGTTCGGTTGTGAACGCCCTGGGCCTTGGCCTGGCCACCATGATGGTGCTGATTGGCTCCAACTTTTCGGTCTCGCTGATTCGTAACCACGTACCGGATGCGGTGAGGCTACCCGCCTTTGTGATGATTATCGCCTCCTTTACCACGGTCGCCGAACTGGTGATGCAAGCCTTTACCTACGAGCTGTATCAGGTGCTGGGGATCTTTATTCCCCTGATCGTCACCAACTGCGCGATACTGGGCCGCGCTGATGCCTTTGCCTGCAAAAATCCTATCCTTCCCTCCATCGTCGACGGCTTTATGATGGCGTTGGGCTTTACCGCCGTCCTGGTGGTGCTGGGTGCCATGCGTGAAATACTGGGTCAGGGTGTGATTTTCTCCAATATGCAGCTGCTGTTTGGAGCGGATGCCGCACACTGGAAAATAGAGCTGTTCAGCGATTACCCGGATTTTCTGTTTGCGATTCTGCCACCAGGTGCCTTTATGGCCATGGGCTTGCTGATTGCGGTGAAGAACATCATTGATGGCCGCATCAAAGCGGCGGCAGAAGCGGCCAAGGTACCAACGGAAGTCGGTGGCAAACGAGTACGAGTGACCGGCAAGATCGGCTGACCCACACAATATCACCGCAGGGCCCGGCTTCGTCCGTGGCCATTTCACCCTGGAATAACCGGAGCGGGAAATAACCAGAGGGAAATAACCGGGACACCCAAATCAGGATGGACTCAAAACACGGCTGCCCATCAGCGGAGCAGCCGCATCGCAATAACAGCCCCAGTCTCCAGCCCCTCCAGCAACCCTGCCGTTAAAACATCAGTGCCGCACTCATCCGTACCGTGCGCGGCTCCATCACATGGTAGTGCAAGCCTTCCTGCGCTTCGCTTTCTCCAGCCAGCTGGCTTTCGTACCAGTAGTCGATGTCGTGGTCATCGCTATCGAGCAGATTGAGTACTTCCAGACCAAACTGCCAATTCTGTAACTCCAGCTGTGTGGCGGCATTAAGCACCAGGTTGCTGCCTGCCCGTTCCGAGTTATCTTCAAGCAACGCACGGGGGCCAATGTAGCGCATACGCAAGCTGCCAGACCATGGCTGAGCGGACGGCGTCGCTCCAATATAGGTCAAGCCAGCCTGAGCGACGGATTCCGGAGCACCCGGAATGTAGTCGCCATCATCCGAGCTGTCGCGAAAGCGGGCGCGGGTATAAGCGTATTCCAGGTCGGCGTTCCAGGCTTCGGTAAGGTTGAGGTAGCCGGTCATTTCTATCCCTTGCCTGCGTGATGACCGGGTGGCTTCCGTGTTACCGGCGTCACCAACAAACAGCAGCTCGCTATCAAGATCCAGTTGCCACAACACCAGTGAAGCATTCAGGCGTTCGGCTATCAGACCACGCACGCCCAGTTCATAACCGATGGAGTCCACCAGTGGATCAACGGCATCAACGTCGCTGCCATCCGCCGGATCCACCTGAATAGTGGTACCGCGCGCATCGTTGGAGTGCAGCCCTTGCCCGATCGACAGATAGATTTCCCGGTTTTGATCCGGTGCGTAGACCAGGCTGCTTTTCAACGACAGGTTAGTATCATCCGCAGTGCCGCTGTTAGCGCTCAGATCAACGCCGTTCTGGTTCACATCCACCCGGCTGTCTACGTCAAAATCAAAGTAGTCGTAACGTACGCCAATCATGGTGCGCCATTTCTCGTTCCAGTACAGCGTGGTATCGGCAAACAAGCCCAGGCTTTGCTGGGTCACTGCGTCGCTGCGAATGGTACCAAGGCGCTGGCGCTCAGTGGTGTGATACAGACCCACTTCATCAATATCATCAAGCTGGTAATCCGCCCCGATGCGGGTACTGGCAACCACACCGGCCAGCTCGGATTGCTGCCGATATTCGATCTGGCCGCCGTAGATCCAGCGATGATCGACCTGTTCAAACTGATCACCATTGTCGCTGTCATCCAGGTAATAAGTGAAGTTCGACCACAGGTTCATATTGTAGCGAATAGCGTAGGCCGACAGGCTCAGGTTGGCGCTTTGCCATTGGCTATTGATGCTGTAGCGGTCACTCTTGCCGCCGACAGTGTCGTCAAGCGAACCCAGTTCATCAATCTGGCCGCTGGCCACTGCCCGTTCCGGGATCTGATCGGCGCTGTTCCATTGGTTGTCGTAACCCATCAGGCTGATCGACCAGTCGCCACCGGCTAGCGGCTGGCGGTATTTCAGCCATACATTGGTTTTATCAATGTCTTCGCTCACATCCGTCCAGGGGCCATCGTAACCCTGTTTTTCCAGGGCGTAGAAGAAGTCCCCCGTACCGGTGTTAACACTGTCCATCAGCAAGCCGCGCTGATAGGCATCCTGCCCCAGGGTGATTTTGGCGAGGCCATTATCCAGCCGGGAAGCCGTCGTGAACGCTGCGTTGCCGGAGCTACTGAAGTCACCAACGCTGGCGTCGTAACTGCCCTTCTGGTATTCCAGCGATTGAATTGCTTCAGGAATCAGGAAGTTCAGGTCGGTGTAACCCTGACCATGTCCGTGACTGCGCATATTGACCGGCATCTCGTCTACCAACACGGCAAAGTCGGTGCCATGGTCAAGATTAAACCCCCGCAGGAAATACTGGTTGGCCTTGCCCGAACCACTGTGTTGGGTCACCACCATGCCGGGGACCAGTTCCAGCACTTCACCGGTGCGCAGCAACGGGCGCACCTCAATGGCATCCTGATCAACGTACCCTTCGGAAGCAGAAATGGCCTCTCCCAGCATCGGTTTGCGGCCAAACACATGAATACTTTCCAGGTCATGATAGCTATCGTCCATGTCGACGCCATGCGCATGGACCATCGCGGACAAACAGGCCAATACCATAGCCTGCGGCAAGACAAGCAGTGTATTAACCGCTGAATAAATAGAGGCGGAGCGTTTACGATTCATAAAGATTCCCGGATTACGGCCGTGCTTGCAACGGCTTGCCAGCCACGGTGTGGACAGTGTTATCCGGGGGATTGAAGCATTACAGGCCAATACCGATAACAGCTCGGTGTTGGCCATCGGTTATTAAAGATTTGCTTTCCAGATTTGCTTTCCAGATTTGCTTTCCAGATTTGCTTTCCAGATTTGCTTTCCAGATTTGCTTTCCAGGTGCGTCTCTCCGCTAACACCAGCTCCAGTCTGGGGCTGGCAGCAAAAAACACCTTAACAAACACCTTAACAAACAACGGAAGGTGTAAGATTGGGTCATCAAGTGGAAAATACTCAATCTTTTATGACCGTCTCACTGAAACGCTGGCTTGGTTTTCATCGCTGTCACTCCCGCACCCCAACGCTGGGTGAACGGGAAATTCTGGTGATGGAGCTGCTTTGGCAGCAGAGTCCGCAATCAGCCCAGTCTTTACAAGTACAGCAAGAAAACATCAGCCTCAGTACAGTGCAGAGTACCCTTGAGCGTCTGCACCGCAAACACCTGCTGGCACGGGAGAAAAGCGGCCGCTCCTATCTATACCGGCCACTGCTGCAGAAAGCTGATCTGGTGGCCTGTTTATTGTCTGATATAGCTACAGATCTCGGCGATGCCAACGGCCAGGCACTGGTCGCCGGGTTTGTCGACTATCTGTCGGCCACGACTCCGGAGGCTCAAGGACAGTTGCGCCAGGCACTGGAACAAGACACCCCCTCAGCCGCCAACCCAAGCAATGATCAATAATCTGGCTCCTGAACTGACCGATGTATTTCTTGGTGGAGCCGTGGCGCTTTGTGGTTCTGCCTGGTTGTGCAGCCTTCTCACCGACCGGCTGTTACGTTTCGGCACCAGCTCATCTGCCCAGCAAGAGCGCTGGATCTGGTATTGGAGTCTAATGCCCTGGATGGTTGGCTTGTGTGCAGGCCTTTGGCTGGCCAATCCCGACTGGCTTGGCTTCTGGTTTATCCCCCACTGTCACGGTGATCTATGCGGCGTCCATGCACCAGAACTGATTGAGTATTCCGCAACGGCAATTAACAGCCTGCTGGCCCTGAGTCTGGGATTGGCCATGGTGCTGGGGTCGCGCCTGTGGCAGCTACAGCGGCGGCATCGGCAACTGCAATTGATGCAGCACCTTTCAACTCTGGATCGCCAGCGCAATATTCGACTGGTGCCATCGACAAGGCGTCTGGCCTGGTGTGTTGGCTTTTGGCAGCCGGTGATTTACCTGTCACAAGGTTTGTTTGATGAACTGACCGAACGCGAACGCCGACTGGTGTTGATTCATGAACACAGCCACCAATGGCGGCGCGACAATCTCAGGCGCTGGTTGCTGCAACGGCTACTTTGGTGCTGGCTGCCACAGACCCGCCGTCGATTAATATCCATGTATCATCAAGTAACTGAACATATCGCCGACGAACTGGTGTTGCAGCAAGGCTTTCAGCCACACGAGCTGACCAATCTGCGCGATCGCATGGCGACGAGTGATCCAGCATTGGCTTCCGAAACGGTTCTGCCATCAGCGTCGACAGCAACTGGCCGCTATCTGACAACCCTGCTGGCGCTGTTGGCCATCGTACAAATATTGCTGTTCGGGATGTTGCTGCACCCACTGCTGGATTATCTGTTTCTGCACTGAGTGATCCGCCACTCATAAACAGACACCCATTGTTGAAAGGATGCCTACATTCAGCTGAAATGGGTGTCCATCTTTAGTCGTGACACAGCAGGAAATTAAAACAACAAATCCCTGGCATCACATCTTTTTTTATAAAGGGTAAAGTCTTTGGCATAAACACGTTTTACCACCTCTATTAACTTGGGTGTATATAAAGAAGCAGGACTAGGGCACTTTCCTTGCCTCTTTAATATCGAAATATCAAAAGCATTTATTTGACTATAATCTTTATCATCCAATAGTTCATAACCATCAATACCATGCATGGTCAGTGGTCGAGCATCGATCACATCAAGAGAAATCTTCTCTTTTAATGTGCTTATCGCTTTGGAAAAATTTTCCAAAGAAAAATAATCAGAATATTCTTTATACAATAAAAAATCACTTTGTTGACACCAGTGAATATCACTATTCAAAATATCTTTCTTTTGCAAAGATAAAACAAATGACTCAAAGGTCAAATCATCTAATTCAATGTTTCGATTCAGAACATCCCGATACATCCAGGCATTTATCTCTTTCGCAACAAATTTATCAAGAAAAACGCTTGCCAGGCGCCTGAACGGGCAACGTAAAACAACAAATTTATAGTTGGCTCGCACTGCTTCTGCCAAAGAAGGCATAAATGTACCATTATTATTATGTATCCAATGGCCTTGCTCTATTCCATCAATACAACCATTAGCGACAGCAACAGATAGACGCATAGTTGAACAGCCATTTTTAGGTATAAAACTATAAATAGCATTAGCATGAAACAACGTCATTGCATGTTGCATCGCAAACTGGTGTTGATCATTTTTCGGCAGGGATAGCTGACTTCCAGATGAGTATTTAAACAATGACATAATAATCCTGATTCTGGTTCGAGTAATTTATTTTAATATAAAATCACAAGAATTTACATAATACATTCCTGATAATCAAGCCATCTTTTTTACAATAGAGCCAGCCGAACGAAATAAATCCGAGAAAATCTATTTCAACTTGTGGTTATTGGTTCTATTCTTTAATTGCCATCCAACATTTTATTTGTAAGATTCAGCAGTAATTTCTGGGATTTTCATGAATAAACAAGCGAATAAGCCGGACAAAAATAAGCCGGACACCCACTATTAAACAGATACCTATATTTCATCCTTCCAATGGGTATCCATTCAAGAGCGTTAGTGGGTGTCCACCTTCAGCATCCACCTTCAGCATTAGTCCATCAATTCAAGTGCATTCAAGTAGGTGTCCATCTTCAGAAACTGACCATCCAGGTCGGCAACCAGCCCACCGCCCAGCGTTCTGCCAGTTTGTCGATCCCCAACAGCACCGCCAGACCCAGCAACAGCATCATGCTGCCCAACAGGTATTTGCCAGCACGACCACCGGAAATCATCCGATTATTCAACCGTCGTAATGCCGCCGATGAGGTCAGCCCTGCAACGATCATTACCGCTGCGGTTCCCAAACCAAAGGCCAGCATAATCACAAAGGCCAATGCCAGATCCTGCCCTACCGACGCCAGTGCAATCGCCGCTCCCAACGTTGGCCCCACACAGGGCAACCAGACAATACCGGTTAACAAACCAGTGCCAAATGGCCCCATCCAGTCGAGTTTGGCGCTGTTGATATTGCGTCGCGACATCCACATCGACAAACGCAGGGTCAGCGCATCCGCCAACGGCCGGATCACCAGAATCAGCCCCATCACAATCAACAGTGCCGCCGAGAAGTAACGGAACAGTTCCGGGTCCAGACCCAGACTGACCAATACAAAGGTCAGCAGCGAACCGGCAATCGCAAACGCCAGACTGAGCCCGGCTCCCATTGCCAGCACGCCCATCTTGCCATTGGCACGGGCAACCCCGACAGTCATCGGCAATAGTGGCCAGACACAAGGAGAAAGAATGCTGAGCATACCGGCAACAAATGCCAGCGGAATCGACGAAAACTCCAGCATGATCAGCAGCCGATCCGTTGTTTCAAGGCATCTGTGATCACATTTTGCCGTGTTTCAGCGACACTGAACCAGCTACGTTCACCGCCGGTATACAACACAAAAGTGGACTGCCGTGGTGCCTTGAAATGACGCACCCATTCTTTTTGATCATCAAAGTCGACCTGTAAAATGGTCAGATCACACTGGGCATGCTCTTTCTGGAAGGCAGACAGTACTTCGCCCTGCAACTTGCAGGTCGGACACCACACCGCATGAATATCAACCAGCACCGGGGCTTGCTGCTCGACCAGTGCCTCAAACCGCTCTTGTGTGAAGGGTTCAAACAGGCCTTCGGCGGCGGTGGCCCAATGGGAAAAAAATGCCAGACAAGCCATCAATAGCCAGTTATTCCGGCTCGTCGTCGAGCGCAGGAAGTTAACAGAACGGGACATAAACATACTCTTGTAGTCAGGGAATTTACTTTACAGTCGTTTATCAGACTGTTTTCTTACAGGTAATTCCTGCTTCAACGCAAAAACCCCACAAAAAAAATCGCTCCAAAACAGGGCAAAAAACAATCCCGATCGCCCAGAATTAATGCATAGCCAGTACAGTTCTGGATAAAAATGCCAGAACTGCGTCTTGTATTGCCCATTGTATTTTGCCGACCTAGCCACGATGCTGATCACAAGGGGTCATGAACGATTTCAGTGCATTATTTGAGCAACAGTAACTTATTGGCACTTTTATTGAATAACAGAGCGAAGCAAGCAAACGCTTTTATTACTCGATACTACTCACACAGGGAGCACACTATGTTGAAACAAGTGACGATGGCTGCAACAGGCCTCGTACTCGGTCTTTCTATGACAGCACAAGCCGGAACGCTGGAAGATGTACAGAAACGAGGTTCCGTATCCTGTGGTGTCAGCACTGGACTGGCCGGTTTCTCTCAAAAAGATGAAAAAGGCAAGTGGAGCGGTATCGACGTTGATGTCTGTCGCGCCGTTGCTGCTGCCGTACTGGGTGACTCTGACAAGGTTCAGTACAAGCCACTGACCGCCAAGGAGCGTTTTACCGCGCTGCAATCTGGCGAAGTCGATATGCTGTCCCGTAACACCACCTGGACCCTGACCCGTGACGTATCACTGGGCCTGAACTTTGCCGGTGTCAACTACTACGATGGCCAGGGCTTTATGGTTTCGAAAAGCCTCGGTGTCAGCAGCGTGAACGACCTTGACGGTGCTGCGGTTTGTATTCAGGCCGGTACAACTACCGAACTGAACCTGGCGGATTATTTCCGCGCCCACGGCATGAAATACACCGCGATCACCTTTGATACCTCCGACCAGACCCGTTCCGGTTTTGAAAGTGGCCGCTGTGACGTACTGACTTCCGACCAATCCCAGCTGTATGCCCTGCGTATTGGCCTGAAAAAGCCATCAAGCGCCATGGTATTGCCAGAAGTCATCTCCAAAGAACCTCTCGGACCCGTAGTACGTCAGGGTGACGACGCCTGGTTCAACGTTGTGAAATGGTCACTGGCTGCCTTGATTGAAGCTGAATTCCTCAATGTCACCAGCAGCACGGCATCCAAACTGGCCAAGTCCGGTACACCGGAACAACAACGTCTGCTGGGTAACACCGGCGACGCAGGCTCCAAACTGGGCCTTGACGCCAAGTGGGCCTATAACATCGTCTCTCAAGTAGGTAACTACAGTGAAGTCTTCGAGCGTAACGTCGGCTCTGGCTCACCACTGAAAATTGCCCGCGGCCTCAACGCCCAGTGGAACAAGGGCGGCATTATGTATTCCAACCCGATCCGCTGATCGCCACGATGACATTCACCCGCCTTTTGGCGGGTGAATGCGTTTTACCGGATACAGAGAGAGACCTATGACCAACGGTACGCGCCCTACCCAGCCTGCGGGCTCGGCTCCCGCGTTTTATAATAACCCCCGTTTCCGTGCCTTGTTTTACCAGCTGCTCCTGGTAATCGGGATCGGATATCTTGTATTTCTGATCATCAGCAATACCCTCGCCAATATGGAATCCCGGGGTATTCAGACCGGCTTTGATTTCCTCAGCACCACGGCCGGCTTCGACATTCTGATGACCCTGGTGGATTACGACGCCACCCATACCTACTTCGATACGTTTATTGTTGGCTTGCTCAACACCATACTGGTCGGTGCTATTGGTATTGTGCTGTCCACCATCATTGGCTTTTTGATGGGTGTTGCCTATTTTTCCAGCAACTGGCTGGTACAGCGCCTGTCAGTGGTGTACGTCGAAATATTCCGCAACATCCCTCTGCTGCTGCAAATTTTCTTTTGGTACTTCGCTGTCCTGGCGGCGTTACCCAGCGCCCGTAACAGTTACAGCCTTGGAGACGCTTTTTTCCTGAATATCCGCGGGCTGTATTTGCCCAAGCTGATTAGCGAACCCGGTGCCGGTCTGGTGTACGGCTCGATCGTTGCGGCCATCATCGGTATTTTTGCCCTGTACCGCTGGGCCAAACGCAAACAGGAACTGGAAGGTGTACAACTGCCGGTATTACGTCTGTCACTGGCCTTGCTGATCGGTTTGCCACTACTGGCAACCCTGCTGTCCGGTATTCCTTTCACGCTGGATTACCCGCAATTAAAAGGCTTCAACTTCCGTGGTGGCATCACCGTTATCCCCGAACTGATGGCGCTGGCGGTTGCCCTGAGTATCTATACCGGTGCCTTTATTGCCGAAGCTGTGCGCGCCGGAATCCAGGCCGTGCCTCATGGCCAGACCGAAGCCGCACGCAGTATCGGCCTGAAAGACAGCCAGATCATGAAGTTGATCGTTGTACCACAAGCCATGCGGGTTATTGTGCCCATGCTCAACAGCGAATATCAGTCGCTGGTGAAAAACTCGACCCTGGCAACAGCCATCGGCTATCCCGACTTGTTTACCGTCTTTGTCGGTACCAGCCTGAACCAGACTGGGCAAGCCATTGAAATTGTCTTTATGACTCTGGCCGTCTACTTCGCCATCAATATGACCATTTCGTTCACCATGAACTGGTTCAACAGCAAAGTCAGCCTGGCAGAGAGGAAATAACCATGAGTCACCCGGTCGTACCCTCTGATACCACAACGCCAACTGGCGGTCGTATCTTTCATCCCAAAGCCGCTGAGCCAGCGCCCGTTACCGTTGTTGGCAAACAAGCCTGGCTCAAGAACAACCTGTTCTCCTCGCCACTGAACAGTGCCATCACTCTGGTTCTGCTGGCATTACTGGGGTCATTTATCCCGGCATTGGCCGACTGGCTGTTTATTTCAGCCCATATCAGTGGCCAGACCCAGGATGCCTGTACTGGCGACGGTGCCTGTTGGGTATTTATCAAGGTCTGGATACAACCGCTGATGTATGGCAACTATCCGGATGCCAGCCTGTGGCGGGTCAATCTCAGCCTGATATTGCTAGGGGCCGTATTATCCTCCCCTTACTGGTTGCCACCGAAACTGCGCAACAAGGTCGATATCATGTTGCTGCTGGCCTTCCCCTTTATGGCCATTATCATTCTTGATGGCCGTTTACTGGGTCTGGAATACGTCAGCACCGCCTACTGGGGTGGTTTTTCTCTCAACCTGTTCCTCGCGTCTGCCAGTATTATTCTGGGGATGCCACTGGGGTTTCTATGGGCTCTGGGACGACGTTCCAATATGCCCATGGCCCGCAGCATCTGTGTGGTACTGATCGAATTTTTCCGTGGCGTACCGGTACTGGCACTGTTCTTTATGGGCTCGGTCATGTTGCCGCTGTTCTTCCCGGAAGGCACCAACGTCGACAAACTGTTGCGGGTCTGGATCGTACTGACGCTGTTTATGGCGGGGTATATGGCCGAAGTGTATCGCGGTGGTTTTCAGGCGATTCCATCCGGACAGTATGAAGCCTCCGCCGCCATTGGCCTGAGCTACTGGCAAACCACCTTGCTGGTGATTTTGCCGCAGGTGATCAAGGTCTCCATGCCGAATATTCTGGCCACCTCGGTCATGCTGTTCAAAAACACCACCTTCCTGATGATCATTGGTATTTTTGAAATTCTCAGTACAGCCCAGAATGCCCTTACCAATTCCAACTGGCTGGGTGGCTTCTCCACCGAAGCGTACCTGTTTGTTGCGGTGATTTACTGGATCTGCTGTTTCAGCATGTCGATGGTCGCCACCCGCATTGAACGCAAACTAGACACCAGCCACAAGTCCTGACTTACGGAAACCAAGCGATGAGTACCAATCTGAACAACAGCAACGTCTCTCAGGGCACAGCGCCGATACAGGCTCCCGGCGATGTCATCACCCTGGCCAGCCTGAACAAGTGGTACGGTGATTTTCATGTTCTCAAGGACATTAATTTCACCGTCAAGAAAGGCGAACGTATCGTTATCTGTGGCCCCTCCGGCTCGGGTAAATCGACCATGATCCGCTGCATCAACCGCCTGGAAGAATTCCAGCGCGGCGCGCTGATCGTCAACGGCATCGAAATGATCGATGACGTCAAAAACATTGAAGCCATTCGTCACGATGTCGGTATGGTGTTCCAGCATTTTAACCTGTTCCCACACCTGACCATTCTGGAAAACCTCACCCTCGGGCCGATCTGGGTGCAAAAAAAGCCCAAGGCCGAAGCAGAAGCCATGGCGATGAACTATCTGGAACGGGTCAAGATTGCAGAACAGGCGCTGAAATACCCAGGCCAACTGTCTGGCGGTCAGCAGCAGCGGGTAGCGATTGCCCGGTCACTGTGTATGGCACCAGAAATCATGCTGTTTGACGAACCCACCTCCGCCCTCGACCCGGAAATGGTCAAGGAAGTGCTCGACGTGATGGTCGAACTGGCGGATGAAGGCATGACCATGCTGTGTGTTACCCATGAAATGGGCTTTGCCAAAAAAGTGGCTGACCGTGTGATCTTTATGGACGGTGGCGAAATCGTTGAAGAAAACACACCGGTTGAGTTTTTCGAACAACCAGAAACCGATCGCTTGCAGCTGTTCCTCAGCCAGGTACTGCAGCACTGATCAAACCCTCGATCGATGGGCTGCATTGCAGCCCATCACGCTGACCAATACCAACGCTGGCTATTCTTTTATTCTTTTATTCTTTTATTCTTTGTATCCTTGGCTTCGGCCCCCCGCCTGATAGCGTCATAGCGCCCTAACCCTAGTGGCCCAGTCGTAACAAAGACAAACCAGACACAGCATACCGACACCACCCTATCGTAGGTTTATTTCGTGGGTTTATTTCCTGGTTGCACCCACCTTGTTATCACAGAGCCAATCCAGCGCATCGATATAATTATCAAAAAAGCGCACTTCCCCTGCAATAAACCAACTGGCAATTCTGGCAATCCACTGCTGCCAGTCGGCATTACCATAAATGGCAATCCGCTCAAATTCGGAGCCATGCTTCAACCCCAGTTTGAGATCATCCCAGGCGGCCTGTAACTCCCAGCCTTCAAATTCGGAACCATCGATCATGATTCTGACCTTGGGATCATTGACTTCCGCCAGCGCCCCATCCAGCAACGGAGTAATGGTTTCATAATCGCGATGCGTCAGGATTCCCTGAGCCTTGAGAGAGATAAAAAACCGCTCATTTTCACGGTTGATTCCAATCGATAACCCATGCTGTTTACGCGTCATTGCAGCCTCCTTGATCAGACAGTCATGAAGAGATAAGTATCAGATTACCCAAGAATAAAACGACCACAAGCAGCTGCATCAAGCCAACTGCAACTCATCGTGCCAGAAAGCACCGTAGTCAAACCCCGCTAACTTCATACACTGTAGGAGACATCTATTTAATCCTGCACGGCTCTGCGCGAGTGTCGCCGACTTGTGACTTGACCCGTCAGGCCTGCAAGTCGGCTCCGTGATTCGAAATCATCCGGTAGCCCAGAGTGAGCACCGGATCAAATGGATGTCCCCTGTACACTTTTACCCTGTCGATGGAGACTGAATCATGAGCGATACGACCTATACGCCTCCCAATGTCTGGACCTGGGAACCTGGCAATGGCGGCAAGTTTGCCAATATAAACCGCCCGGTAGCCGGAGCCACTCACGACAAGGAATTGCCTCGGGGTGAACACCCATTGCAGCTTTACTCCATGGGAACACCTAACGGCATCAAGATCACCGTAATGCTGGAAGAGCTGCTGGCAGCAGGAAAAACCGCCGCAGAATACGACGCCTGGATGATCCAGATTGTTGATGGCGACCAGTTCAGTTCCGGTTTTGTCGGCGTTAATCCGAACTCCAAAATTCCAGCGCTACTGGATTACAGCGTCACACCACCACAACGAGTATTTGAATCCGGCTCCATCCTGATGTACCTGGCCGAAAAGTTTGATGCCTTTATTCCCACCGATGCCGCCGGCCGTACCGAATGCTTTAACTGGTTATTCTGGCAAATGGGCAGTGCCCCCATGCTGGGCGGTGGCTTTGGTCATTTTTACGCCTACGCCCCAGAAAAATTTGAATACCCCATCAACCGCTTCACCATGGAAATCAAACGTCAGCTCGACGTACTCGACCAGCACCTGGCACACAACACCTTTATGTGTGGCGACGAATATACCATCGCCGATATCGCCATCTGGCCCTGGTATGGCGCATTGATTCTCGGACGCCTGTACGATGCCGCCGAATTTATTGAAGCCGAGGGTTACACCCACGTGATGCGCTGGGCCAAAGCCATTGATGCACGCCCGGCGGTTAAACGCGGCCGTATTATCAACCGCAATTTTGGTGAGCCAAACGAACAACTGTTAGAACGTCATAACGCCAGCGATATTGATACCGCTTTGAACGCGGGTAAATAAAAACCCCTCTAACAAACACAAATGGCACTGGTATGGCCACGGACGGCGCTGGTAATATGCGATCCATTCCCCTTTACCCATACAAGGTCAAGGTCAAGGTCAAGGTCAAGAGAACGGTCGTTTCGTCTCCAGGGCCTGCACACCACCCTGGCGCTGAATACAGCTTCCACCCATAACGACAATCAGCCTGTTTTCTCTCGATATTTCTTAAAATTCTCCGCCTGTTCCAGGATCTCTTTGTAAGCATCATCGTTGGCCACCGGTGGATAACCATACCTGGCCAGTAACAAGATCAGCTTCACTTGCAGCTCGGCTTTGATATCTTCCCGCTGGTTCCATGCGGGGAAACTGGCAACACTATCAACCTCTTCCTTGGCATGCTTAGCCAGTTCGATCATCTTGTCTTCGGGGTAAGTGAAGTCATACTTAATCGACAGGGATTTTAAAATGTCGTAAAACGCTTTCTCTTCAAAGTCGATGCCCATATCGGCAAACGAGGTCATTTCGTTTTTCAGGTCATGGTACAGGTCGATAATTTCATTAGAGAAGTCTTCCAGCACGCTGCTGACAAGCACATCATCTTCTTTGCGTTCGTTGTATTTATCCACCAGCGCCTTGAACTTTTTAGAGAAATCGACCCCTTGCATCTTGTTGGTTTTCGAGACTTCGCCAATGGCTTTTTCCAGCAGTTTTTGCAGTAGTTTGATCTTGGTATTCGGCAGTTTGATTTTGTCGATCTTGGCTAGATAATCTTCATCAAAAATATCAATCGCACCATCCCCAGTGGATGCTTCTTCACCCAGTTTAAAGATCTCTTCGACACCATCACTTTTAATTGCTTCGGCGATCATCTCCCGCACTTTGGCGTTCATCTGCGCCGTATCCGGTGCCGTACCTCGGGTTAACTTGTAGATAATAGAGCGGGTCGCCATATAAAAGTGAATATGATCACGCTCAGCTTTACTGATCTGCTCATTACCACAACAGATGTCATAGGCCGCCTTTAAACGCTTGGTAATATCCATAAAGCGCTTTTCGGTTTTGTCTGTTTGCATTGCATATTCAGCAGCCCGGTTGAGGCAGTTTAACTGGCCAACAGGATCACCGCTGAAATAATCTGAACTATCAAAATGATAAAAAGCCTTGTTCAGTAGATCCAGGTGATTACGCACCTCAACAATCGAGGCAGCAATATCTTCAAAATTATCATCACCACTGCCACCAAACTGCTTCAGCGCTTTGTTCATCTGGGTTTTGATGCCGATGTAATCCACCACCAGCCCTTTGCTCTTACCGGAAAACTTACGATTTACCCGAGAAATCGTTTGTATCAGATTATGCTGTGAGACGGGTTTATCGATATACATGGTATCGAGAAATGGCACATCAAAGCCGGTCAGCCACATATCCACCACAATGGCGATTTTAAAGTTAGACTTTGCCTGCTTGAATTGGCGATCCAGCTCTTTACGATTATCTTTAGTGCCGAGCAGATCCCACAACACTTTTTCATCATCTTTATGGCGCGTCATCACCATGCGCACCCGCGCAGAGGCTTTTATCTCCTTGCGCTCTTTATCGCTAAGTGATTCACCCTTGGCGCATTCCAGCACCTCAAACCATTCCGGACGTAAACGTTGTAACTCCTGATACAGCTGATACGCAATCTGGCGAGAACTACTGACAAACATCGCCTTGCCAGCCACGGTAGAGCCTTCAGCAACACGATCTTCATAGTGCGCGACAAAGTCTTTAGCTAACGTGCGAATACGGTCAGGATCACCCAGAATCGCCCCCATGCTGGCCATCGCTTTTTTGCTGTCGTCTATCTGGTAATCACTCGCGCCATCGTCGGCACATTGCTGATAGTAGGCTTCGATCTCTTTCAGCTTGCTGTTATCCAGAATCACTTTTGCCGCCCGGCCTTCGTACACAATGCGCACGGTAATCTCATCCTTGACGGACTCGTTCATGGTGTAGCTATCCACCACCGTACCAAACACATCCAGAGTGGCATCAATAGGCGTACCGGTAAAACCCACATAGGTGGCGTTCGGCAGAGAGTCATGCAGATACTTGGCAAAGCCGTAGGTTTTCTTAACCCCTCGGTTTTTGCCTTCGGTCACCACCGATATTTTTTGATCAAGGTTCACCTGACTACGGTGAGCCTCATCGGAAATGCAGATCACATTACAGCGATCCGTTAACAGCGCGACATCTTCAGTAAACTTATGAATCGTGGTTAAAAACACACCGCCACTCTGGCGGCCCTGCAATTTGTCGCGCAGGTCAGCACGGGAGGTCACGGTTTCAACAATCTGATCGCCAATATAGGTTTTGGCATTGGTAAACTGCCTGGACAGCTGATCATCTAAATCGGTACGGTCGGTAATCAACACAACCGTGGGGCTGGCAAAGTCCACACTCTTCATCAACAGGCGTACCAAAAACTGCATGGTAAAGCTTTTGCCGCAACCGGTAGCGCCAAAATAGGTGCCGCCTTTTCCGTCTCTTAAAGGGTCATCGTCGATAATCTCACCCGCACTGTCAGGCCGTTTCTGATGCGCTTTAATGCTTTGGTAGAGTTTAGTGGCCGCATAATACTGCGGATAACGACAAACGACCTTGACCTCTTGATGGCTCTTATCAGGGAAATAGATAAAGTGCCGAATCACCTCACGTAAACGCCGATGATCAAACAACCCTTGCAGCATACTGGTGAGTGAATCGATGCCCTCTTTATCGACCGCCTCATTGCCGTTGACTTTGCGCCAGCCATAATAAAACTCATAGGAGGCAAACAGGTTGCCCATCTTGTTATTCACCCCATCACTAATGACACAGAGGGCGTTGTAAACAAATAACTGAGGAATATCACGGCGGTAACGGGTGCAGATTTGCACGTAAGCATCGTGAATGGTGGCCTCTTCACGAATAGCACTTTTAAACTCAAACAATACCAGCGGCAAACCATTGATATACAAAATACCATCGGGAATACGCAGCTCTCCGCCACTGGCAGAAGCCACCCCTTCAATCTCTAACTGGTTAACGATTTTAAAAAGGTTATTCGTGTGCCGCTGAGCCTGATAGCCTTCGCCTTCTTCGGCAACAAGGGATAGCTGGTCGACCTCATCCACTGTTGGCACACGTATCGCCGCAAGATCGCTGTAATCGATCAGCTGTATGTAAATGTCTTTATCATTAGGGTCTTCGCGCTTGAGTAAAAAACCATCACTCAACCACTTACAGAAGGTTTTGTTACTCTCATACAGATCACTCGCCGATAGCAATTCAAGCTGGCGGATAATGCCGTCGATCTCATGATCAGTGATACCCTCACTGGCATATTGCTGACTTAAAAAAGCGCGCAGATCCGGTTTGATCAATACCTCAGTGGTTCCCCGCGAAAGCTCACTGCCCAATACATGGGGATAACCCTGCTCCCCCAGTAGTTGGATAATGGCACTTTCTAATTGGGCTTCGGTAAATTTCACGGCACGACATCCTGTTGTGTTTTGTCAGCGTTGCAGTCTTAGCGGTTACTTCAACCTGACGGGGTAATATTCGTTAAAGCTTACAAACTTCTCTATACCATAAGTAAAATCTATCACAGTAAAGCGATAACGTCGTTCGCTCGTGCGAATAGAGTCAGTCCGCTCCACCTCTCGCCTGCCTTCGCGGGCAACTGTCCGGAATCATTGAACCACTACACCTCGGATCTGTAAGTAATGGGTGACACAGAACTATGAACACCCTCGTTTTATCTTCAAGCTTCAGTTGCAGACGTACACGGCCATCTTCGCTGCTGAACAGCGCCATGGGTAAACGGGTTTGCGTCATCAACTCACCTCATCCATCAGTGGGTTGGTTTCGCTATCGAGCAGAGAGTCAGGCAGACGCAGTTCGCCGGAGATCAGTTTAGGGAGAAGAGTGTCGCGGAGTTTGGTTAAAGTCTTAGTTTCATTATTATTTAACGTTATGTTATGTCTAATTGAATCCAGAAAATCAGAAAGAAACTTCAATAATTCTGCAGTCGCTACAGGGAACAACAAACGATATACATTGTTTCTATTCAAACCAGGGACGGCAGCGTCTGTATTCATATCTTGAAGCCCCAGTACTTGCAACATCATGAAGCAAAAACTCAAACTATAATCATCTATTGGTTTAACAAAAAAAACCGTATCAATTGGATAAAAAGGGCCGCTCTCCCAATAAATAGAACCAACCGTTCCTTTTCTTCCTATAACGATTCCTGGACCATCCACGATTGAGCTATTGTGATAACCATTGATACCTCCCGAACCATAAACAGGAACATTCCCATCGACTCGATCAGTCTTTTTTAAAGCTTTCCCGTATGCTAACTCCAATATTCCATCTACCCTTTTCACCTCCCACCCCTTCGGCACCCAGCCCAATTCTTCTGTTTCTTCAAACTCACTGGGGAATAACTGGCGCACATCATCGGGCAAGGGTTGGTGATCCGGTTTGGCGAGTTGTTGCTGGCGGCGCTGGGCGCGTGCTTGCAGTTCCTCGGGGATAGGCTTACCCGCGGCTAAGGCGTTGTCGATCACGGGGTCGAAATCCACAAACCAACTTTTAAACAGGGCTTGTGCCATCTGCTCCAGGGTTTTATTGGTTTCGCGGTTGAGTTCGATTTTGTTGTTAATTAAGTTCCAGCTATCCGCTATAAAGTTTATCTCTCTTTTTTCAGGAACTAATACCGGCACATCACGAAGAATAGATGTGTTTAAGTTCGGCATTGTCGCACCTATAGCATTTCTTGAAATCCACTCCCTAATCGCCGGAGATGATAGGTATGCATGTAAAAACTCGGGGGTGATTCTAGACCTTTCACCAAGCCGGACTCTTAAACATCCAGTACCGCATAACCAACCAGATTCCTCCTGTTTCACTAGAGCGCACTTTTCTACATCTCCACGACGGCTATATATAACATCCCCATCTAGAAGTAAGTATTTTGAGAGCCTTTGGGCATCTTCAGTAGTGATCCTAGCAATATCAGTTTCTACAATACCCTCAATTGATATATTTTTGGGCATAACCGAAGGAATACCTTCATTCACATAATCAGAGGCGTGTAACTGACTACCGAAAGGCCCTGTCTGAACCGACCCACCAGTAGAATCAAGCAGTTCACCTAGTGTCGTTAACCTCCACTCCTCAGGATAATTAGACAGCCCAAAATCACTCCCCATAACCCAATACCTCTAAGTTCTGACGAATGGTTTTATCCAGCGCTTCGGCTTCTTTCATCTGGCCATAGAGAGTTTGGCTAAGTTCGCGCATTTTATCTTCAAAGGGGATGCCGTCATCTTCGATATCCGCCGCGCCCACATAGCGACCGGGGGTGAGTACATAATCGTTCTTTTGAATATCCGCTAAGCTGGCCGCTTTGCAGTAACCGGCCACATCTTCATAGTGCGCTAGCGTGCCGCTGCCATCTTGCGTTTCACCACGCCATGCGTGGTAAGTTCCGGCGATTTTGGCTAGGTCATCGGGGGTCAGCTCCTTATGAATACGGCTGGCCATGGTGCCCATCTGGCGGGCATCGATAAACAGGGTTTCCCCTTGGCGGTGACGATAGCCGTGGGTTTTATCTTCACCTTTGTTTTTGGTAAGGAACCATAAACACACGGGAATCTGGGTGGTGTAGAACAGCTGCCCCGGTAGCGCGATCATGCAATCCACATGGTCGTTGTCGATAATCTCTTGGCGAATGGTGCCTTCGCCACTGGTGTTAGAGCTCATGGAGCCATTGGCCAAGACAAAACCGGCGGTGCCGCTTTCGCTGAGTTTACTGAGAATATGCAGTATCCACGCATAGTTGGCATTACCGGTGGGCGGTACGGTATAGCTGGCCCAGCGCGGGTCATCCACCAACTCATTGTCGGCGCGCCACTGTTTTTGGTTAAACGGCGGGTTGGCCATAATGTAATCGGCTTTAAGATCAGGGTGCTGATCTTTAAAGAAGGTATCCCCTGCAACATCCCCCAGGTTGCCGTTAATCCCCCGAATGGCGAGGTTCATTTTGGCGAGCTTATAGGTGGCGCTGGTGTATTCCTGACCGTAGATCGAGACCTCTTTTTGGTTGCCGTTATGGCTGTTTACAAACTTGACCGATTGCACAAACATGCCGCCCGAGCCGCAGCAAGGGTCGTAGATTTTACCTTTGTAGGGTTCCAGCATTTCGGCCAGCAGGGCCACTACCGATTTGGGCGTATAGAACTCGCCCCCGCCTTTACCTTCACTGGCGGCAAATTTACCGAGGAAGTATTCATACACCCGGCCGACCAGATCGTCTTCGCTCATCTCGCATTCGTTGGCCAGCGTATCAATATTGTTAATGGTATCGAGCAACGCCGCCAGCTTGCTGCTTTCTAACCCTAAACGTGAGAAGTAGTTATCCGGCAAGGCTCCCGCCAGGGATTGGTTGGTTTTCTCGATGGTGTGCAGCGCGGTATCGATTTTAAGGGCGATATCATCCTGCTTGCTGTGTTTGATCAACGTTGCCCAACGTGCCTCTTCACTGAGGTAGAACACATTGCTCTGGGCATAAAACGGCACCATATCAATAAACTGTTCTTTGCCATCGTCGATTAGTGCCTGGCGATGGGCTTCAAACTTGTCACTGATAAATTTAAGAAAGATCAAACTCAATACGATGTGTTTGTATTCAGATGACTCGACGCTGCCACGTAGTTTATTGGCGCTGTCCCAAAGGGATTCTTCAAAGGAGGTGTTTTGTTTTTTTGATGATTTAGATTTTGCGGGTGCTTTAGCCATTGCAGAAACGATTCCATGGTATCAATGCCTTACCCATCCCGGGTATTACTGTGTGGGCAAGGTCGGACTTATGGCTCTGATTCTGGCAGAAACTGGCGCCTCTGTCGCCCTCGTTTATTGCACACTTCAGCACTCCAATGCTGTGAAGTTCCATGCGTCCGAGGTATTCATTTTATTATTGAATTTCAACATCAAGCTCGCAAAAACTGGCCCGTCAGGCCGTTCAGCAGCGCTTGTTATTTCATTTTTCAAACCCCGTAATAAATAAAATCATATTGGCTCATGTGCATCGTGATGGGGTTTATTTTGCTGTGGTATTTCTTTAACTGCGCGTTGAGCAGTTTCTCTTATTACTTTGGATTGCGAACTTCAGATTTTTTGGCTACCCGAATCGTAGGGACGCCCTCCATGGCTGCCCCAATATCTACTCCAATACCCGCTCCAATACCCAATCTAACAAACACAAACGGCACTGGTATGGCCACGGACGGCGCTGTTCCCTACCGTTCTGTCGCCATCGGTTATTTCAGTTTACGCACGCGTTTGGCAAATGGTGCCTTGCCTGCGCTGCCTTTTCCTGCGCCAGCGGCCTTGCCACTGACCACGCCTTTGGCTTTTTTCGCTGCGGCGCCTTGAGAACGGGCTTTGTTATTGCCGCTGTCGGCTTTTTGCGCAACCGGTGCTTTGGTGGCCTTGCCTTGCACACCACGTCCTTTGGCGTGGTAGCCAGGACGCTGGCGGCTACCGGAGGGAGCATCTTCGGCGGGGATCAAGGCATCCGGGCCTTTACCAATCAGGTCATGGCGTCCCATACGTTTGAGTTCTTCACGCAGCATCGGCCAGTTTCGTTCGTCGTGGTAACGCAAGAAGGCTTTTTGCAAACGACGCTGTTCAATGTCGCGGGGAATGGTCATTTTGGCGGTTTTGTAGCTCATCCGTTGCAACGGGTTACGTTCGGAGTGGTACATGGCCGTGGCCAGTGACATCGGTGATGGATAAAAAGTCTGCACCTGATCAACACGCATTTTCTGGCTTTTAAGCCAGCGCGCCAGGTTCATCATGTCTGAGTTTTCGGTGCCTGGATGGGCGGCAATAAAATACGGCACCAGATATTGCTCTTTACCGGCTTCTTTCGAGAACTTGTCGAACATGCGTTTGAAGTTGTCGTAGGTGCCCATCCCCGGTTTCATCATTTTGGTGAGGACGTTTTTTTCCGTATGTTCCGGGGCAATTTTTAACAAGCCACCCACGTGGTGGGTCACCAGTTCACGTACATATTCCGGGTCTTCTACCGCCAGGTCGTAACGCAAGCCAGAGGCAATGGCGATACGTTTGACGCCGGGCAAGGCCCGCGCAGCACGATACAACTCGGTGGTCGGTTTATGGCTGGTTTTGAGGTTTTTACAAATACCGGGATACACACACGACAGCCGACGACAGTTTTTCAGGATCGTCTCGCTTTTGCAGTTGAGCATATACATGTTGGCGGTTGGGCCGCCCAGGTCGGAGATGGTGCCTGTGAACCCTGGTACCTTGTCACGGATTTCTTCAATCTCGTGAATAATGCTTTCCTGCGACCGACTCTGAATAATGCGGCCTTCGTGTTCGGTAATCGAGCAGAAGGTACAGCCGCCAAAACAGCCACGCATGATGTTCACCGAAAACCGGATCATATCGTAAGCCGGAATGCGGGCATCACCATACGCCGGATGTGGAATGCGCTGGTACGGCAATGCAAAGACGGCGTCCATTTCGTCGGTTTCCAGCGGAATGGGCGGTGGGTTGACCCACACTTCCTGGGTACCGTGTTTTTGCATCAGCGGGTGCGCGTTATAGGGGTTGGATTCCTGGTGTAACACCCGTGAGGCATGGGCATACAGGGCGCTGTCGTTGCGTACCTTGTCGAATGAGGGCAAACGAATATAGGTGCGACTGTTGTCGTGTTCGACCTTGCGCTGCAATGGCATCGGAACAATTTTGACCGGCATGATATCGGTGTCGGCGTCAGCCCCTGCTTCCAGCGCTTGCTGGTCGGAAGCACAGCTGTCGCTGTTGGCTTCTTTCATTTCATAGGGGTTGGCAATAACGTCGATTTTCCCCGGCCAGTCGATGCGGGTTGAGTCGATTTCAGTCCAGCCTTGTGGCGCGGCATCACGCAAAATGGCGGTACCACGCAGGTCGATAATATCCTTGATATCGCGCCCTTCGGCCAGTTTGTGGGTTAGATCCACCAATGCCCGTTCAGCGTTGCCGTACAGCAGGATATCCGCTCCGGAATCGATCAATACCGACCGCCGTACCTGATCGCTCCAGTAATCGTACTGGGCAATCCGGCGCAGGCTGGCTTCGATTCCGCCAATCACAATCGGAATATCCTTGTACACTTCACGGATTTTTTGCGAATAGACAATTACGGCCCGATCCGGACGCTTGCCCGGTTCACCGCCGGGCGTGTAAGCGTCTTCCGAACGTACCTTGAGATCCGCTGTGTAGCGGTTGATCATCGAGTCCATATTGCCCGCTGATACCCCAAAGTAGAAATTGGGTTGGCCAAGGCAGGTAAAGGCATCGGGATCGTTCCAGTCTGGCTGACAAATCAGGCCGACGCGGAAGCCCTGGCTCTCCAGCAGCCGTCCGATGACGGCCATCCCGAAACTGGGATGATCGACATAGGCATCACCACACACCACAATAATGTCGCAACTGTCCCAGCCCAGCTGATCCATTTCCTCTCGCGTCGTTGGCAAAAACGGTGCGGTGCCGAAACACTCGGCCCAATAGGGAAAATGCGAAAACAGGTGTGGCACCTCGGTCGTGACCGGCTGCTGGTTGGACTGCGACATAAAATTCAAGCTCTTGTATACACGGACTGGCGGACGCCAAAGATTGGCTATTCTCCCAAAATTCGGCCCAAGACTGAAGAATAACCCAGTCAAATAGTCGGAAATTGGCGGTAATATCCCTATTAATTAACACCTGACCGCCTCAGCCGTGCAAAAGACCAGTATCTGATCACAAAAGCGTCATTGGCCGCTGCGTCCATAACAACAACAGGGAATCCCTGCACGCTTCTGTTATTCCAGCAAAAACTGCTAACATCCTTATTAACTTATCGAGATACAGCCCAACATAATGGCCCACCGTGAATCCCGAGCAAAACAGGGGAGCCCTCCGCCCCGAATCATGGTTGTTGATGACCAGGCCCCTCGGGCTGCCATCCTGCAACAGGCACTGTCGGATGCCGGTTGTGAAGTCGTTGCCTGCCTCGCCAGTGCCCAGGGCCTGATGAAAAAGGTGATGGAACACCAGCCAGACGTCATTATTATCGACATCGAAAGCCCGGATCGGGACATGCTGGAGCATATGACCGTGCTGAATCAGCACAACCCCAAGCCGGTGATCATGTTTTCTGATGAAGACGACCCCGCCACTATTGAAAAAGCCGTACGGGCCGGAGTCAGTGCTTACGTTGTCGATGGTCTCAACCCCGCTCGCGTCAAGTCCATTATGGATGTGGCCGTCGCCCGCTTTCGGGAATTCCAGGCTTTGCGTGGCGAGCTGGAAAAAACCAAAAACCAGTTGGCCGACCGACGTCTGCTGGACGAAGCCAAAGCCTTGCTGATGAAGCAAAAAAACATGTCGGAAGAAGAGGCGTATCACGCCATGCGCAAAATGGCCATGGATCGCGGCCAACGTATGGTGGATGTCGCCAAAAACATTATTTCGGTAATGAACCTGCTGAACGGTTGACTATGACAGACTCTGATCCACTGGAAAAATCCAGCCTGATACTGGGCTACATGCCACTGAGCGACAGCCTGCCCCTACTGGTAGCCGATGCCCAGGGTTACTTTGCCGCAGAAGGCCTCAACGTCGAGCTGCAACAGGAAGTCTCCTGGGCCAATATTCGTGACAAGGTACTGGTCGGCCATCTCGATGGTGCACAAATGCTGGCCCCGATGTTACTGGCGACCCATTTGGGTCTGGGTGGCCTGAAAAAAGCCATGATGGCTCCCTTTGCCTTTGGCCTGAACGGTAACGCCTTTACGATCTCACGATCGTTAGGCCAACAGCTGGAAGAGCAGGCCTCCGGGCAATCTCCTTCAGGGGATGCTATCGCCTCAGGCAAAGCACTCAAAAAGCTGGTTCAGAGCCGCCGTTCCCGGGGTGAGTCGCCGCTGATTTTTGCCACCGTTTATCCCTACTCCATTCACAACCTGTTGCTACGGGACTGGCTGGCCGCATCGGGCGTGGACCCGGATCAGGATGTGATTCTGGTGGTACTGCCGCCATCACAAATGGTTGATCATTTATCGCTGTCTCATATCGATGGGTTTTGTGCCGGTGCCCCCTGGAACTCAGTAGCGATCCAGCAAGAAGTTGGCGAATGCTTGCTGACTGGCCCGGACTTGTGGCACAGCGCCCCCGACAAGGTACTGGGACTGACCCAGGAGTGGGCCAATACTCACCCCAACACCACCCAGGCCCTGATCCGGGCACTGGACAAGGCCACTCTCTGGCTGGACGATCACCGCGAAGCCGCAGGAGCCTTATTGGCCGATGCGATTCAGATTCCGGTTGCGGCGGCTTTGCCAGCACTGGTAGGCGAGTTTGTTTACCGCCCCGGAGAATCCCAGCAGCAGCAGCCGGATATGCTGGTGTTCCACCGCTCATTGGCCAACTATCCCTGGCAAGAGCATGGCGTCTGGTTCCTGCAACAAATGCAGCGCTGGGGCTGGGTCAGTTCCGCCCTGGACTGCGAAGAAACTATCCGCGAGTGCTACCGTAGCGACCTGTACCAGCAAGCATTACAGCGGCCTGCACTCGTGGCAGAAGGTACCCGGCTGGCGCTGGATCATCGCGATCCGTGGCAGCTGGATGGTGTGGCCATGGCACCAACGGCGTTTAGTTATCATCGTTAATCCTGTCACCAGAAACCAGAAAACACCGTCAGAAAACGCCCAAAACCGGGCTAACCCGGCCCGTTATTGCACCAGTCTTGTGCCGATTGATCAGGCGATGAGGAATTACCACTTGTTGGCCCAGCCTTGAGGTATTCACAAAAATACCACCCAAGGCCCGCTGTATGGGCGTGACAGCGGTTTTTGTTTCTTTTTCCGGGTGATGCTCAGGTTTTGGCACATCGTTTGAATATCAGTCCTTATACAAGTCCAATGGCGGACTGCATTTAAAACACAGAATTCAAGCAAAGGCGCTACAACGTTTACACGTTGTGGCGCTTTTTTTTGCTTCAAAACCTGCTTCAGAGAGGAAATATGATGCGAGTAATTACTCCATTACGCCGAACATTACTGACCAGTGCTGCCATTCTGGCAACCGGACTGGCGACGCTGGCGGCACCTGCTGCGCTGGCAAAGCAGTACCCCGAGAAAGAAGAGCTCACGTTCGGCTTTATCAAACTGACGGACATGGCGCCTCTGGCCATTGCTTATGAAAAAGGCTACTTCGAAGACGAAGGCCTGTACGTCACACTGGAAGCCCAGGCGAACTGGAAAGTGCTACTGGATCGTGTGATCGACGGCCAGCTGGACGGTGCTCACATGCTTGCAGGCCAGCCGTTGGGCGCCACCATCGGTTTTGGTACCAAGGCCGATATTATCACCGCCTTCAGCATGGACCTGAACGGCAACGCCATCACCGTCTCCAACGACATCTGGCAACAAATGAAGCCTTATGTCCCCATGGGAGCCGATGGCAAACCGATCCATCCAATCAAGGCCGATGCCCTGAAGCCGGTCGTTGACAAGTACAAGGCAGCAGGCAAGCCCTTCAATATGGGCATGGTATTCCCGGTATCGACCCATAACTATGAGCTGCGTTACTGGCTCGCAGCCGGTGGCATTCACCCCGGCTACTACGCCCCCGCCAAAGGCGATACCTCGGGCAAACTCAATGCCGATGCCTTGCTGTCGGTTACGCCACCACCACAGATGCCCTCCACCATGGAAGCCGGTACCATTTACGGTTACTGCGTGGGCGAACCCTGGAACCAGCAAGCCGTGTTCAAAGGCATTGGCGTACCGGTGATTACCGACTATGAAATCTGGAAAAACAACCCGGAAAAAGTCTTTGGTGTAAGCCAGCAATGGGCCGATAAATACCCGATCACCCACAAGGCCGTGGTCAAGGCACTGATTCGTGCCGCTGCCTGGCTCGATGCCGACAACAACGCCAACCGTCCGGAAGCCGTTAAAATTCTCTCCCAATCCAACTATGTGGGGGCTGATTACGACGTGATCGCCAACTCCATGACCGGCACCTTTGAATACGAAAAAGGCGACACCCGGGACGTACCGGATTTCAACGTTTTCTTTCGTTATAACGCAACCTACCCTTATTACTCCGATGCGATCTGGTATCTGACCCAAATGCGCCGCTGGGGACAAATTGCCGATGCCCAACCGGATAGCTGGTACATGGATATTGCCAAAAAAGTCTACCGTCCAGACATCTATGCCGATGCAGCCAAAGCCCTGATCAAGGAAGGCAAGCTGGATGCTGTGGATTTCCCGGACTTCACGACCGAAGACGGTTTCAAAGCCCCGCAGACCCAGTTTATCGACGGCGTAACCTATGACGGTAAAGCCCCCAACGCCTACCTGAAAAAATTCAAAATTGGTCTGCAAGGCAACGACAAAATCTAACATTCGATAGATTTATCAGACCCCGTATCGACCCATACCAACAACAACGGTCGATGCGGCATACACGGCGGGGCGATGCCCCGAACGTCAGCAACCACCGTGCGACCCGGAGATATACAACATGAATATGGCACTGTCGAAATTGCCGTGGCTTGAGCCTATAGTGAAAATCCTGCAAGGCGACAACATTGGTCTGAATTTCCAGATCATCGCCAAAGCCATTGGTGTGCCGCTGGCCGGTATCCTGGTGTTCCTGATGATCTGGCACGGAGCCGCCAGTAATATCGAAACCTCGTTGGGTAATTTCCCCGGCCCTGCGGATGTGTACGAACAGAGCAAGGGCCTGATCAGCGAACACATTGCCGAGCGCGAAAAGGCAGAGGCCTTTTATGAACGCCAACAGCTGCGCAATGATGCCCGCGTGGCCGAAGACCCCGATTATGTGCCAAAGATTCGGGATTACACCGGCAAAGCCACGTATTTTGATCAGATCCTGACCAGCCTGATAACCGTCATGACGGGCTTTATTCTGGCCTCGCTGATCGCTATTCCACTGGGAATCCTGACAGGCCTGAGCGCCACGCTGAACGACGCGTTTAATCCGATTATCCAGATATTCAAACCCGTATCCCCACTGGCCTGGTTGCCACTGGTGACCATGGTGGTCAGCGCCGTATACGTCTCGGATGACCCGGCGGTGCCCAAGTCGTTTGTGAACTCCATGATCACGGTCATGCTTTGCTCGCTCTGGCCTACCTTGCTCAACACATCCGTGGGCGTTGCGTCCATTTCACAGGACTTGCAAAACGTCAGTCAGGTGTTGCGCCTGAACTTCATCACGCATGTCACCAAAATCGTCCTGCCCTCTGCCATTCCCATGATTTTCACCGGCTTGCGACTGTCATTAGGGATTGCCTGGATGGTACTGATTGCTGCCGAAATGCTGGCCCAGAACCCCGGGCTGGGCAAGTTTGTCTGGGATGAATTCCAGAACGGCTCATCCGACTCCCTTGGCCGCATCATGGTAGCGGTAATCACCATTGGCCTGATCGGTTTTGCCCTCGACCGTCTGATGCTCAGCCTGCAAAAAGCAGTGTCCTGGGACAAATCAGCCAACGTACGTTAAGCCATTAACACCGGAGAATTTATTATGAGCGTGATCCTCGACATCAGCCGCGTTGGCATCGAATTTCCAACCCCTAATGGCGCCTTCCGCGCTTTGCGCGACGTTGACCTGAAAATCAGACAGGGCGAATACATTTCCCTGATTGGGCACTCGGGCTGTGGCAAGTCCACGGTGCTGAATATCGTTGCTGGCTTGCTGCAAGCAACCGAAGGCGGCGTCATGCTCCACGGCCGTGAGGTCAACGAACCGGGGCCGGAACGGGCGGTTGTATTCCAGAACCATTCGCTGCTGCCCTGGCTAACGGCCTATCAAAACGTTGAGCTGGCGGTCAAAACCGTCTTCCAGGGCAAAAAATCCAAAGCCGAGATGCGCGCCTGGATTGAGCACAATCTGGAGCTGGTACATATGACTCACGCCATGCACAAGCGCCCGGACGAAATTTCTGGCGGCATGAAACAGCGGGTCGGTATTGCCCGGGCACTGGCAATGGAACCCGACATTTTGCTGATGGATGAGCCGTTCGGGGCGCTGGACGCCCTCACCCGTGCCCATTTGCAAGACTCGCTGATGGACATCCAGAAAGAGCTGAACAACACCGTTATCATGATTACTCACGATGTCGATGAAGCTGTTTTGCTGTCGGATCGTATCGTGATGATGACCAACGGCCCGGCGGCGACCATTGGCGAAATTCTCGACATTGATCTGGAGCGGCCACGTAACCGCCTGGAACTGGCCGACGACCCTCGCTATAACCACCTGCGCCATCAAGTGCTGCGGTTTCTTTATGAAAAACACAAAAAAGTCGCCTGATCCGTCCTGATACACCTCCCCTCCGTCTTGCCCCAATCGTCACAGCAGCCACCGTTCTGATACTTTTATGTCAGAACGGTGGCCTGAAATCATGTCGTAATTCCTACAAACTCATCCTTTTGTCTTACAAAAAACAACAATAAACGTTTGTTCTGACGACTTTATCCGTTCAAAACAGCGCCATTAAAGGTTTTTCACTCTGGTATGTAATTTGCCGTTATATAAACATATATATAACGAAGCCATGGCTCAGATAATATTCACGAGCCAGGCAACTACTAGGGGACATCTATTTAATCCTGCACGGCTCTGCGCGAGTGTTGCCGTTGTTCAGAGCAAGGCGACGAATGCAGCGAA
>NZ_JAUYWA010000003.1 GCF_030689025.1 Oceanobacter sp. 1_MG-2023 | reverse complement strand
CTGGAAGCGAAATGGGGCGCGCAATACCCGCTGGTGATCAAGTCCTGGCGGAGTAAGTGGGAGAATCTCTCCGTTTACTTCAAGTACCCGGAACAGGTGCGCAAAGCGATTTACACGACCAATGCGGTTGAGGCGGTGCATCGCCAGTTCCGTAAACTGACCAAGACCAAAGGTGGCTTCGCCCATGAAAACGCATTGCTCAAGCTGCTGTACGCAGGTATGTTGAAGGCATCCGAAAAGTGGACGCATCCGGTGCAAAACTGGAACCTGACGCTGTCGCAGCTGAGCATCCACTTCGAAGGACGGATCGACGGCTACGTGGATCTGTAAGTAATGGGTGACACAGAACTATGAACACCCTCGGATGATTGCTCGCCGAGCAGCCGATGTCAGGCAGGTTGACCCTTCTTTTCCACCCTGCAATTCACCGAATAGCAGGCACAAAAAAACGGGCACCAGGCCCGTTCTTTTATGTACTACTTAATTCACATCAGCGAATCAGATAGCAACGATGTTTTCAGCTTGTGGACCTTTCTGGCCAGGCTTAACAGTGAATTCAACACGTTGGCCTTCAGCCAAAGTTTTGAAGCCAGTGCTAGCAATAGCGCTGAAGTGAGCAAAAACGTCTGGGCCATTTTCTTGTTCAATAAAACCAAAGCCTTTTGCTTCGTTGAACCATTTTACTACGCCAGTTGTCTTAGACATTTTAATATTCCTGTATAAATAGAAGATAAGGCAGTGCGATTAATTCGCAAGCCAATCGCTGGAACTCAATTGGTGCTTATCTACTACAAACGAGGGAATATAAACTACTACTTCGAAGGGTACTAATAAATAAGGGCAATGCTTTCAAGCTGTGAACAAGTATACGCACAAATAGCTCCATGGCAACCATTATTTACCCTGCCGGAAAGTACCGACTCTCTCAACGTCTTCGACCTGCTTCATACCACTCCCAAAACAGCAGGCAACCACTTTTGCCGCAAAGCCAAATCTGCCATCAATCCCGACTCAACCCGACCGATGGCATTCGGAACACCGCCCATCCTTGGCCTTATTCTCCATTCAGTCACTCTACAAAGAGAGCAAACAGCCTGTTTATCAACACAAACACTGCATTTTCATCCGTGTTGTAACAATAATTGATCAAGCTAGGGAACCAATAAAGAACTTGGTGCATACTAGACTCACAGTACCCAAATCACGTTAAACTTCAGGATAAAGCCCTATCAGGGCCGCTGCGTTTGCAGTGTGTATTCCAGAACCAGTTTAATAAGCTAAACTAGGCCGGAAACGCCTTTAAAATGCGGATTTTCGTATTCAGAAGCGCTTCTTGGGCTTTATATTGGGCATGCCGGCGACACCATGGTTGGCCTGTACCAGACAGCATGGTGTCGATTGACGATTCCTTACACGTTAGCCTGTCGACTCAAACATCTTACGCAACGGAGCACAACTAGATGAACAAAAAAAACTACCTTCTTTCAGCACTGACACTGGCCGTCATGGCTGGCTGCGCTAGCCAGCCATCCAGCGACACGGCGTCTGCTACGCTGGAAGATTTTCCGGAATACCAAAGCCTGAAAGAATCCCGTGACGAACTGGAGCAGGAGAACGCCAAGTTAAAGGCTGAAGTAGAAGAAACCAAGGCGATGGCCGCCGGACAGGTAGAGGACTCCCAATCCATGGAGTCCATGTCAATGACGCCAACGGCTGACTCTGTCATGCCACCCAATGCCGTACCTGGCCACTGTTACGCCCGTCTGGTTATTCCTGAAGAATACGAAACCCAGATGCAACAGGTCATGGTATCTCCTGAGTTGTCCAAACTTGAGGTAGAACCAGCCAAGTACGAAATGGTGTCTGAAGAAGTTCTGGTCAGCGAAGAGTGGGAAGAGCTGGTCGTTGTACCCGCCACCTACAAAACGGTTACTGAAGAGGTTCTGGTCAAGGAAGCATCAACCAAACTGGTTAAGCTGCCAGCAGAATACGAAACCGTCGAAGAAAAAATTGTTATCCGTCCAGCCTACTCCACCTGGAAAAAAGGTAACGGCCCGATTGAGAAAATTGACGAAGCCACTGGCGAAATCATGTGTCTGGTCGAAGTGCCAGAAGAATCAAAAATCGTGACCAAAACCATTCTGGTAAAACCGGAACGTACCGAAGAAGTCGTTATCCCTGCTGAATACAAAACAGTTGAAAAACAAGTTGTTGATGTACCAGCACACACCACCAGCATCATTCACCCAGCTGTCTACGAAACTGTAGAAATTGAAAAAATGGTAGAAGCACCAAAAGAAATTGCTGAAACCATTCCTGCGGTTTATGAAGAAATTCCACAAACCGTCAAAGTCAAAGACGCACAACTGGAATGGCGTGAAATCCTCTGTGAAACCAACACCACAGAAGATGTTGTTGCTGAACTGCAACGTGCCCTGGAAGAGAAAGACTACAACCCAGGCCCTATCGATGGTGTTTACGGCTGGCAAACCATGAATGCAGTGACTCGTTTCCAAAAAGACAACGATCTGCCTTCTGGTCAACTGACCATTCAAACACTGCGTCTGCTGGGCGTTGCAAGCTGGGAATAATCCACTTGCCGGTGTAGCCATTCAATTGGTGTAACCACAAAAAAGGGCTGGCCATTTATTTGGCCAGCCCTTTTTTATTGGTGTTATAAAAGCCTGATGGCTTGGTCGCACTTACATATTCGGATAATTCGGCCCACCACTGCCTTCCGGTGTTACCCAATTGATATTCTGGGCCGGATCTTTAATGTCACAGGTTTTACAGTGCAAACAGTTCTGACCGCTGATTTGCAGCTGGTTTTTACCATCCGTTTCAATCACTTCATACACCCCGGCCGGGCAATAACGTTGTGCCGGTTCTGCGTATTTCGGCCAGTTCGAAGCCATTGGCACACTGGCATCTTTCAAGGTCAGGTGGCATGGCTGGTTTTCTTCATGGAAGGTATTCGACAAAAACACCGAGGTCAGCTTGTCGAAACTGAGTACACCATCCGGTTTCGGATATTCGATCTTGACGCACTCAGTGACGGGTTTCATTTGAGCATAATCAAGGTGATTGTCATGCAAGGTGAAAGGCAGCTTGCCGTTGAAGATATTCTGGTCGATAAAGTTGAAAGCACCACCAATCAAAGTACCAAACTTGTGTAACGCCGGGCCGAAATTCCGGGTAGCGTACAGTTCTTCGTACACCCAGGAAGCCTCAAACCGCTCCGCATACCCCTGGAGATCCTTGCCGCCTTCGTCACCAGCAGCAACAGCGGCAAATATTTCCTCAGCCGCCAGCATGCCGGTTTTCATCGCCGTATGAACCCCCTTGATCTTGGCCGCATTCAGGGTGCCTGCATTACAGCCACTCAACAAACCGCCAGGGAAATGCATTTTTGGCAGGGCATTCAAGCCGCCCTTGGCAATGGCACGGGCGCCGTAAGAAACCCGTTTTCCGCCTTCCAGATAGTTCGCCAATACCGGGTGATGTTTGAGCGTCTGGAATTCATCATAGGGATTCAACCAGGGATTGCTGTAATTCAGATCCACGATCAGGCCAACCACTACTTGCTGGTTTTCTGCATGGTAGAGGAAGAAACCACCACCGGTACCGTCTTTACCGGCTCCGGTTAATGGCCAGCCCGCACCATGGATCACCAGACCGGGTTGATGTTTGTCGGCCGGAATATCCCACAATTCTTTCAAGCCGATGCCATAGTGTTGGGCATCAGCGTCTTTATCCAGTTCAAATCGTTGATATAACTCTTTACCCAGGCTACCCCGGCAACCTTCCGCAAAAATAGTGTATTTACCCAACAGATCCATACCGGGCGTATACATGCCGTCTTTCGGCTGACCTTGGGCATTCACCCCCATATCACCTGTTGATATTCCCGCAACCGACCCGTCATCGTTATACACAATGCCAGCCGCGGCAAAACCGGGATAGATTTCCACCCCCAGCGCTTCTGCTTGCTGGCCCAGCCAGCGACACAGATTACCCAGGCTAACAACGTAATTGGTTGTGCTGCCCAGATGCGCATTGTGCATGGTTTTAGGGATCATCATGCCGGGTAGCTTCACCGCTTTTTGCGGGTCTTTGAGCAAATACAGCTCGTCTTCGACTACCGGAGTATTCAAGGGTGCACCGAGTGCTTGCCAGTCCGGTAGCAGCTCATCCAGAGCACGGGTTTCTATCACCGCGCCGGAAAGAATATGCGCCCCGACTTCAGAGCCTTTTTCGACCACACAAATGGTCAGTTCCTGACCCTGCTCCTGCGCCAGTTGGGCCAGTCGTATCGAGGCACTGAGGCCAGATGGACCTGCGCCGACAATGACGACATCGTAGGCCATGGATTCACGTTGGGTCATAGCTATCTCTCACGGTTCACAGCAGCATTCAGGATGCTCGTTATTATTGATTCAGGACAAACATTGGATTATCCATAAAAAGACCTCTGACCAACCCGAGTTGGCCAGAGGAAAGCCGATAACCAAAAGCGCGTTACCGGCGAATTGTCGGAACAGGGTGAGCCCGACAATCCATGCTCATATCACCTTTGCTTCAAGCGATATATCCAGCCCCGGTCGATTTTGCATGTTCCGGGGTTGTTAAGGCAGAGCCGTTATCAGGGGCCTAGAACTGGTCGTTGGTCAGTCCCATGATGCTTTCGCTACCGGCCAGCAAGGCAGAAGCATGCGCCTGATGACGTGGCACCATGTGCTCGCAGAAGAAACGGGCAGTCACCAGCTTGGCTTGCAGGAATTCAGGATCTCCCTGACCTGCATCCAGCATGGCTTTGGCTTTTTCTGCACTTCTCGCCATCAGCCAGCCACCAGTGACATAACCCATTTGCATCATGAAGTTGACCGCAGCACTGCCCAGCAAATGAGCATCAGAGCGCGCATTGGCCAGAATAAAATCACGGCTTTGCTTGGCGGTTGCCAACGCCGCGTCGAGCTGATCCAGAGCACTGTCTGGCAATACCGCGGCAGCCCGGGCAGACGCTGCAGTCGCCTCCATTTCGGTCAACAGGCCGGTCAGTACTTCTCCGCCGTTGGACAGGGTTTTACGGCCAATCAGATCCAGTGCCTGAATCGCTGTGGTGCCTTCATAAATCGGCAGAATCCGGGCATCACGATAGTGCTGGGCTGCACCGGCTTCTTCGATAAAGCCCGCTCCACCGTGAATCTGTACTGCCAGGGAAGTCAGCTCCACAGAGAGTTCGGTACACCAGCCTTTGACAATCGGGGTATACAGCTCGGCACGAGCCATATGCGCCGCGGCGTCATCACCACCCACCAGACGGGTGCGATCCAGCTCGGCCGATGCCATCAGGGCCAGTGCCCGCATCGCTTCCGTGGTGCTCTTGATGGTCATCAACATGCGACGGATATCCGGGTGCTCGATAATGGCAATACGGCTGCCGTCTCGCAGCGTGCCCTGGATACGGTCCTTGGAGTACTGGAGCGCCAGCTGATAAGCCCGTTCCGATACCGACAGTCCTTGTACACCCACACCCTGACGGGCATCGTTCATCATGGTGAACATGTACTTCAGGCCCTGGTGCGGTTCGCCAACCAGATAACCCAATGAGTTTTCAAATTCCATCACACAGGTCGGGCTGCCATGGATACCCAGCTTGTGTTCCAGCGACAGGGCGCTGGCAGTATTCAGTTCGGCAGTGGTTTGGCCGTTTTCATCCAGCAGGAATTTCGGAACGATAAACAGCGAGATACCTTTCACACCAGCCGGTGCATCTGGCAGACGAGCCAGCACCAGGTGAATGATGTTCTCGGTCATCTGGTGATCACCCCAAGTGATAAAGATCTTGGTACCACTGACGCGATAGGCATCGCCATCCGCAACGGCACGGGACTTGATCGCCGCCAGGTCAGACCCCGCATCAGGTTCGGTCAGGTTCATGGTGCCAGTCCACTCACCGGAAATCAGCTTCGGCAAGTAGGTGTTTTTCATCTCGTCGCTGCCGTGGTGCGACAGTGCTTCGATTGCCCCCTGGCTCAACAGTGGACACAGGGCAAATGCCATATTGGCAGAATGCCAGATTTCATTAACCGCGGTGCTCAGCACCTTCGGCAGACCCTGACCACCAAATTCTTCCGGTGCATTCAGCGATAACCAGCCACCTTCTGTCATCTGCGCATAGGCTTCCTTGAAGCCCGGTGTCTGATGAACACCTTGCGCGTCGATACTGGCCCCTTTTTCATCACCTTCACGGTTTAAGGGTGCCAGTACACCGGCACCCAGCTTGCCAGCTTCTTCGACTACCGTGTTGGCCAACTCCATGTTGATGCCTTCCAGGCCAGCGTCTTCACACAGAGAGTCAAAACCAACCAGTTGGTCCAGTACAAATTCTGCGTCACGGTAAGGATGCTGATAATCACTCATAAATTGATTTCCTTGTTAGCCGTACCGCTCGCCCGTTCAGCGAGCGGCATTGGTATTAATAAAATGGGTGTTGATACATAAAGCGTTTAATAAAAGGTGTTGCCATTGGCAACCATGGCCTTGATGCCATCAGTCAACTCGTACAACGGACCACATTCCGCATGGGTCTCAACCTGGGCAGCAAATACTGCGGCACCCAGGTTGTCGATATAGCGTAATGCACCACCCCGGAAACGTGGAAAACCCAGTCCCAGAATCAGGCCCATATCAGCTTCCGTTGCTGAAGCGACGATGCTTTCTTCCAGACACCGTGCGGTTTCCAGACACATCGGTATCATCATACGCTCGATAATTTCAGCATCCGTGATCTCAGTGCTACGAGTGACGCGTTGAGACAAAATCGTGGCCACTTTTTCAGAACGACGCTTGTAACGCTTGCCATGTTCATCCGTGCCGTATTTATAAAAACCGATACCATTCTTCTGACCCAGAGCGCCCTGCTCCAATAAGGTTTCGATAATCGGGCGATCGTCGTGACCCATACGCTCAGGAAAGCCGTCTTCCAGTACCTTGTCGGCATGCACCATGGTATCCAGACCAATCACATCGGCCAGATAGGCCGGACCCATTGGCCAGCCAAACTGCTCCATTACCTGGTCGATCCGCTCAAAATCCACCCCGTCCATCAGCAGCCGGTTAAAGCCGTTGAAATAGGGGAACAACACCCGATTCACCAGGAATCCGGGGCAGTCGTTTACCACAATCGGGATTTTGCCCATTGAAGCGGCAAAGGCTACGGTCGTCGCGATTGTGTCATCGCTGGTCTGGCTGCCCCGAATCACTTCCACCAACTTCATGGCGTGTACTGGATTAAAGAAGTGCATACCGCAGAATTTATCCGGACGCTGCAGACTCTCGGCCAGCAAATCGATAGAAATCGTTGACGTATTCGTGGCGACAATGGTGTTCTCGGAAACCTTGTGCTCAACCTCAGCCAGCACGGCCCGTTTGACATCAACCCGCTCCACAACAGCCTCAACAACATAGTCGACGTCGGTAAAGCCTTCATATGTGAGTGTTGGATGAATAGCTGCCAGGATGGCTTCTTTTCCGGCCTCGGTCATGCGTCCTTTGCTGATACTGCGATCCAGAATGCTACCCGCATGACTGATACCCAGATCCAGCGCTTCCTGGTTAATGTCTTTCATCAGCATCGGCGTACCATTCAGGGCCGCTTGATAACCGATACCGCCACCCATGATCCCGGCACCCAGAACGGCGGCCTTGCCAACCGGATGGGCCTGCTTGGCCCAGCGTTTGGTTTCGCGCTTGAGGTATTGATCATTAAGAAACAGTCCAACCAGGTTTTTGGCTTCCACACCACTGGCCAGCTCACCAAAGATCTGGGCTTCCATCGCCTGCGCCTTGTAGAAATCTTCGGTCATGGCTGCGGTGATGGTCGACAAAATTGCAGGAGCAGCGGGATAACGAGGGTCCAGCTTTTTACCCAGCGTCTGCTGCAGGTTTGCCATGGCAGCAGCCGTCTCGGCGTTGTTTTCCAATGCTTCCTGCTTGCGATGACGATTAGCCAGATAATCACGCTCGCCGGCGATGGCTTCTTGCAGCAAGGCACGAGCGCTGTCGAGCAATTGATCGCCATCAACAACGCTATCCAACGCCCCCTGTTGCTGTGCCTGTGCTGCTTTTACCGGTTTGCCCGACAGAATCCAGCCCAGTGCCGCTTCGGCACCCACCAGGCGACTCAATCGCACCGTACCGCCCCAGCCAGGGCAAATACCCAGAGTGACTTCCGGGAATCCAAGTCTGGCGCTGGTGTCAGCAATGCGGAAATCGGCCGACAATGCCAGTTCCATTCCGCCACCCAATGCCATGCCATTAACGGCGGCGACTGTTGGGTAAGGCAGTTTTTCAATTGTATTAAACAGCCCATGAACCTTACTGGCCCAACGGGAAATATCAGCAGCCGACAGGCCGAATAACTCAGTAAACTCGGTAATGTCCGCTCCTAGCACAAAGGCCGGCTTGGCACTGCGGATTAACAATCCCTGTACATTCGCCTGGGTACCCAGCGCCGCCAGCGCCTGACCCAGTTCATCCTGAAGATGGGCGTTCAACACGTTAACAGAGGCTTCATGGGTATCCAAAACCAGCTCGGCGATTCCCGAGTCGGTCAATGTCAGCGTTACCGATTGTCCAGCATACATAGTGAGCTCCTTTTCTGTGATGGCTGAGAGTCAATGTGAACAACGACATTACTCTCAAAAACCGAACCATGGTGAAATCTGTGGTGTTAATACCCCAAACCTTGAGGCAACACCGCCTTTGAATAATGTTTCTATTATTGCGAGGAAAGGTGGTGCCAATATTGTTTAACGGCTCATTTTTGTACCATGAGACAGCACCACCAATCTTGATTCAATCCTGTATTAGTCGCGCGCAAACAGTGCCGCAATACCCTGGCCACCTCCGATGCACAAACTCACCATGGCGTATCGACCACCGATGCGTTCCAGTTCGTACAGGGCTTTGACGGTAATGATGGCACCTGTGGCACCAATAGGATGGCCAAGTGCAATACCACTGCCATTCGGGTTCAGACGTTCCTGTGGCAGCTTCAGTTCACGAGCCACTGCCAACGACTGCGCGGCAAAGGCTTCGTTGACTTCATAGACATCAATATCGTTGGCACTCAAGCCCTGGCGTTCCAGAATCTGGCGCATCACCGGTACCGGGCCAATGCCCATGATTTTGGGATCAACCCCATGGACGGCGTAATCCACCAGTCGCCCAAGCACCGGGACACCTCGAGCCGTTGCCGCTTCACGCTCCATCAAGACCAATGCCGCTGCGCCATCGTTAAGGCCAGACGCATTACCGGCCGTCACCGTGCCATCTTTCTTGAATACCGGGCGCAATTTCTCCATATCCGCCACACTGCAATCCATGCGGACATGTTCATCTTGTTTGAATTCTTTCGGACCTTTGCGCGACTTCAGTTCAATCGGCAATATCTGGCTTTCGAAATAACCGTTTTCAATGGCGTTCTGGGCACGCTGATGACCCTGAGCGGCATAAGCGTCCTGATCAGCACGGGAAATATGGTATTGCTCAGCCACGTTTTCAGCGGTCACGCCCATATGAATATGATTAAACGGACAGGTTAACGCCGACACCATCGGGTCAATCATGGCACCATCTCCCATACGCTGGCCAAACCGGGCCGTCGGCAGATGATAAGGAGCACGGCTCATCGATTCTGCACCACCGGCAATAACCGTTTCTGCCAAGCCCAGTTGCACTTGCTGCGCCGCACTGATCACCGCCTGCAAGCCGCTGCCGCACAAGCGGTTCAGCGTCAGTGCCGGGGCTGACTCACGTACACCACCATTCACGGCAGCCACCCGAGCGATATACATATCACGAGGTTCGGAGTGGATCACATTACCAAACACCACCTGATCCACATCATCCCCGCTGATACCGGCGCGCTTGATGGCCTCGGCGACCATTGCAGTTGCCATATCACACACGGGCGTCTCTTTCAGACTGCCACCATACGTACCAATTGCAGCGCGAACGCCACTGACCACAACCACTTCTTTCATTATTATTCTCCTTGATTTGACGATGATCATCGCTGCCAGACAACAAAGGCGGATGATGCGCTGACCAGACACCACATTAGCCAATAGCAGCCTTGGCAGCCCATTGCCACACCAGCCGAATTCTTAACATTTTCGGACATCAGCGTTATGCTCTGGGCTAAGCAACCACTATGGCCCTCTTTCTGTGACGCCACTATGACGTTTGAACATCGTTCTATTTCCATGCACTACGCCCGCACCATTGCGACTGCTGCTCGCCGCCATGGACTGAACGACCGGCAACTGTTGGTCGATGCCGGACTCGATCCGGCACTGGTGAGTGCCGCCCACAGCCACCGCATGACATCGGAACAATTTGCGGCCCTGTTGCTGGGTTACTGGCGTAGCGCCAACGATGAGTTTTTGGGTCAGACCCGCAACCCTGGCAAACACGGCACCTTTGCCTTGATGGCCAAGCAGGCCGTCAACGCCCGCAACCTGCGCGGCGTCTATCGTCATATCAGCCGCTTTTACGATCTGTTTACCGAGGAGTTCCAGCTCACGCTGGGTGAAGAAGGTGATGAAGCCTGGTTTGAAATGACGCTGACGCATCCGCAGCTGGATACAGATCATCTGTTTACCGAGTTTTTTCTGCTGCTGTGGCACCGCTTTCCCGGCTGGTTGATTGGTCGCTTGATTCCACTGGTGCGGGTTCAGGTCAATTATCCTCGCCCTGCCCATGGCCGGGAATACCGCCTGATTTTTCCGTCGGATGTGATGTTCGAACAGCCCAGAATTGCGCTGGTTTTCGACCGCCAGTTGCTCAATGAACCCCTGGTACAAACGGAAGACACCCTGCGCCATCATCTCGAAAACGCTCCACTGGTGTGGGTCACACGGCCGAATTTTTTCCCGCATTACACGCGCAAGGTCAGTAATTACCTGCACCATTGCCTGCAAACCCGGCACACGCTCAATCAGGTCAGTATGGAAACCGCTGCAACTGAGCTGCACGTCACCAGCCGCACCTTGAGACGCAAGCTGACCCAGGAAAAAACCTCCTTTCAGGCACTCAAGGACAAGGTCCGGCAGGACCTCGCCATCCAGTTACTGAATCAGCCGGAACTCACCATCAGCCAGATATCCCAACGTCTGGGCTTCTCCGACCCTGCCGCATTCAGCCGGTCATTCAAGCGCTGGCTGGATATTCCACCGAAGGAATACCGCAAAAGCTGACGCGACTTGTATGCCTTGGGGAACCCTGGGGGCAGAGGAAGTATTGTCCGGTTTACACAGCCTTGTAGTGGCAAGTGCCAATATGAAGGAAAGGCGTGAACGCAACGCAGACTCAAAACAGGCAGAAATAAAACAGGCAGAGCGGGATACCCTGCCGGGCAGATAAAAGCTCGAAGCTCCCTCATGACCTGAAAGGAGTGGTAACAGATCATAAGGGAAAGCCGCTGGCTACTACAACAACTTCCGGAGTCGGGGAATGTTCTCTCCAGAATCGCAGCCTGTCAGCGACACCAGGCTGCCTGCCTGCCACCTCCTTGTGACACAAGATGAAACGGGCGTTAGCCTGCTACTTCATCCACATCCACAGCACCATCCTTGGCCCACTGGCGCAATTTGAATTTTTGCACCTTACCGGTTGAAGTACGGGGCAATGCAGCAAAAATTACTTTTCTTGGTGCTTTGAAGTGCGCCATGTTCTGACGACAGTAAGCAATGATTTCGTCCTCATCGACCTTGACACCGTCCGCCAGCGTGACAAACGCACAAGGGATTTCACCCCATTTTTCATCCGGTTTGGCCACGACTGCCGCATCTTCAATATCGGGATGGCGGAACAGGGTTTCTTCCACCTCGATGGAAGAGATATTTTCGCCACCGGAGATAATAATATCCTTGGAGCGATCCTTGATCTCAATATAACCATCTTCGTGCCAGACAGCCAAATCACCAGAATGGAACCAGCCGCCCTCAAAGGATTCATCCGTTGTGCTCGGGTTTTTCAGGTAGCCCTTCATCACCACATTGCCGCGCAGGAAAATTTCACCGATGGTTTCGCCATCTTTTTCAACCGGTTGCAAGGTTTCCGGATCGGCGACCATCATGCCTTCCTGCATCGGCACCTGTACGCCCTGACGGGCTTTCAGACGGGCGCGTTCAGCAACGCTCAGATCCTGCCATTCGTCTTTCCAGCAACAGACCACACAAGGGCCGTAGGTTTCCGTCAGGCCATAAACGTGCGTGACATCGAAGTTGATCGCTTCCATTTTTTCCAGCACGGATGGTGGTGGTGGCGCACCGGCGGTCATCACCTTGACGCTGTGATCCAGACCGGCACGCAGGGATTCATCCACGTTGGCAATCAGGTTCAGCACGATGGGTGCACCGCACATATGATCCACTTTTTCTGCCACGATCAGTTTGACAATATCGTCACCGCGCACATGGCGCAGGCAAACGCTGGCACCACCAATCGCAGCCATGGTCCAGGGGAAACACCAGCCATTGCAATGGAACATCGGCAAGGTCCACAAGTACGTTGCATCAGCCGTCATACCCCAGGACAAGGCGTTGGAAGCAGCATTCAGATACGCACCCCGGTGGTGATACACCACCCCTTTAGGGTCGCCGGTTGTGCCCGAAGTGTAGTTCAGTGTAATGGCATCCCATTCATTCGCCGGGCCACTCCAGCTGTCATTTTCGTCACCTTCGGCCAACAGCTGCTCGTAATCAAGCAAACCCAGCAGCTCGCCACCGTCAAAGGACGGATCATCGATATCGACCACAATCGGTGGTCTGGCCAACATATGCAGGGCTTTTTTGACCACCGCTGACATTTCGCGATCAACAATCAGCAGCTTGGTCTCGGCATGTTGCAGAATAAACGCCACGATCGGTGCATCCAGACGCGTATTGATGGAATTCAGTACCGCACCACACATTGGCACGCCAAAATGCGCCTCAAAATGTTCCGGTAAATTCGGTGCCATAATCGACACCGTATCACCCTTGCCAATTCCTCGTTTGCGCAAAGCACTGGCCAGCTGCACACAACGGCGATAGGTTTCATCCCAGTTACGGCGCACATCCCCATGAATCACTGCCGGTCGCTGCGGATAGACCAGCGCTGCCCGTTGCAGATATGACAGCGGACTGAGCGCCTGATAGTTGGCAGCTGCCGCGTCGAGGTGTTGGTCATAGATATTGTCAGTCATCGTATTTGCCTGCTGCTTTATGTTTGTTCCCATTTCAGTACACCGGATCGATCTTGCCAAACCGATGCACCACCTCTACAGAGGTTCCTATTTGCCAACTCTGCTGGCGCTGAAGTTCCGTGCCATCACGCGCTGGAACTCGCCCACCACGCCACGACGAAACGACAAAACACACATAACAAAGATGGCTCCCATTATGATATGGATATAATTACCCAGTTCACCACCGGAAAACAGTGTACTAATAGCGATCACGATCGCCGCTCCCACTACCGGGCCAAACAGGGTTCCCATTCCTCCCAGCAGCGTCATCAGCACCACTTCACCCGACATGTGCCAATGCGCATCAGTCAGACTTTCCAGCTCGAAGACCAGTGCCTTGGTCGACCCCGCCATGCCAGCCAGCGCAGCCGAAATCACAAAAGCCAATAACTTGTAATTCCCGACGCTGTAGCCCAACGATACCGCCCGCGGTTCGTTTTCACGAATCGCTTTTAATACCTGGCCAAAAGGAGAATGCACCGTGCGATACACCACAAAGAAGCCAAGCAGGAATACCGCCAGCACAAAATAATACATATTGAGGTTGTCGTTGAGATCGATCAGACCAAACAGCTCACCACGGGGAATCCCCTGCATGCCGTTTTCTCCGCCGGTAAAATCTGCCTGCAGATAGAAGAAAAACACCAGTTGGGCCAACGCCAACGTCACCATGGCAAAGTAGATCCCTTCGCGTTTCACCGACAGTTTGCCGAATACAAAACCCAGTATTGCTGAGGCCAGCGTGCCCACCAGCACACCCAGTTCCGGCGTCAGGCCAAAGTGCGTCATGGCATAGCCGGTGATATAACCACCGGTCGCCAGGAACGCTGCATGGCCAAACGACAACATACCAACAAACCCCAACATCAGGTTGAACGCACAGGCAAACAGTGCGAAACAAAGAAATTTCATCAGGAATACAGGGTACACCACCAGCGGAGCCAGCAAGCCAACGGAGATCAATCCCAGTATCAAAATCAGAGTCAAACCTCGTTGACGAGGTTGCGTTACTGCATTCATTTGGATTTGCGTCGTCATATCAGGCCTCTTTTCCGAACAGGCCGGAAGGTTTCACCAGCAACACCAGCACCATGACCATAAAGATCACTGTGGTGGATGCCTCGGGGTAAAAGTATTTGGTCAGTCCTTCGATAATGCCCATCATCAAGCCGGTCAGAATGGCACCACCGATCGATCCCATGCCGCCAATCACCACAATGGCGAACACCACAATCAGGATATTGGCACCCATATCCGGGCTGACCGAATACACGGGGGCCGCCAGCACTCCGGCCAGGCCAGCCAGGCCAACACCAAAGCCAAAGGTCAGGGTAATCATCAGCGGCACGTTGACACCAAACGCCTGCAGCAATGCCGGATTTTCTGTACCTGCTCGCAAATAGGCCCCCAGGCGGGTTTTTTCAATCACCCACCAGCTCGCCGCACAAACCAGCAGCGACACCAGAATGATCCAGGCGCGATACACCGGCAAATACATAAAACCGAGGTTATAACCGCCCTTGAGGGCATCCGGTATCGGATAGGATTGCCCGGAAGAACCGAACAAATGGCTGAACGTACCTTGCAGAATCAGGGCAATCCCGAAGGTCAGCAACAAGCTGTACAGATGATCCTGCCCGGCAATGGGGCGCACCAGCCAGCGCTCGATCAACATACCAATAGCCGCTACGGCCAGGGGCACCAACACCAGCGCCAGCCAGTAATTCACACCCAGATGATGCAACGCCAGCCAGGCCAGAAAAGCCCCCAGCATATACAGCGCCCCCTGGGCAAAATTGATAATACGCAGCAGGCCAAAAATAATGGCCAGCCCCAGCGCCAGCAGCGCATAAAACGAGCCGTTGATCAGGCCCACCAGCAGCTGCCCCAGCAGGGCAAACAGATTGATTCCCATAAAGGTAACCATAAGGTCTTCCTCTAATGCGATGACGCCAGCCACCGCGTTCTTGTTCTTGTATCGGGTGTGAGTCCAGTCACCCCGGCGGCGCATAACCGCCGGGCCGCTGTCCTGTACAACCTGTGTCTTACCTGAACACGGACAGGCTTACTTGAAGTTGCATTCCGGCTTCATGGCACCAAAGGCCTGATCCCCCGGAATCACGTGCTCAATCTCGTACAGGTCGTTGGGGTTGCTGCGCTCGCTGCCTTTTTTCACCCGCACCTGGTACATGTCGTACACCATGCGGCCATCGGCACGCAACGCGGCGTTGCGCGCAAACATATCGTCCGGTTTCTCGGCTTTCATTTGCGCCATCACCGCCTTGCCATCATCCGTGCCCGTGGCTTTGATCGCCTTGAGGTAATGCAAGGTAGAGGAGTAGGCACCGGCATGCGCCATGGTCGGAATGGCACCGGTACGATCAACAAAGCGTTTGGCCCAGGCACGGCTGGCATCATCACGATCCCAGTAGAACCCTGTGGTCAGACGCATATCGCCAATAATGTCGGCATCAATGGCTTTGGTATCCGATGCAAACACCAGCAATCCCACCATGGTCGCTTGCTGGTTAAGACCAAATTCCGCCGCCCCCTTGAGTGAGTTGACAAAGTCTTTGCCGGCGTTGGCCAGAGCGACCACATCGGCACCGGACGACATCGCCTGCAATACAAAAGAGGAATAATCCGTCGTTCCCAGCGGGGCCCGGGCAGAGCCCACCACGGTACCGCCATTACTTTCAATAATGCCGGTGGCAACACCTTCTAACGCATGTCCAAAGGCATAATCAGCAGTAATGAAAAACCATTTTTTCTTGCCGCTATCCATCAGCGGTTTCACCGTACCTCTGGCCAGAGCCACAACGTCATAGGTCCAGTGAGCGTTAAACGGCGAGCAGGTTTTGGTGGTAAAGGTATTGGAACCGGCACCGGAAATCAGAATCGGCTTTTCATTCACGTTGGCCACCTGTGCCACTGCGCCCACAACAGATGAAGCCACCAGCCCATTGATCGCATCAACGCCTTCGCTTTCGATCCATTCACGGGCTTTGGCAGATCCCAGATCCGGCTTGTTCTGATCGTCCGCCGACACCACTTCGATTGGCTTGCCGAGGACGCTACCGCCAAAATCCTCCACCGCCATATTGACAGCATCAACGCAGTGGCGGCCGCACAAATCGCCGTACGTACCACTCATGTCGGCCAGTACCCCGATCTTCACCTTGTTATCAGACAGCCCGGTAGCCGCCTGTGCAGACAGCGCTGCAACCGACATCAAGGCCGCCACAGAACAGTGCAGTGCCAGCTTGAAACCCGCCTTCGGTGTATTGGTATTCCGTTTCATTTGAACCTCTTTTATTGTTATTAATGGTTATTTGTTTTAATGGCTTGCGTATCAAACGCCCAGCAGGGCATTCAGTTGATCCTGCTTTTCGTGCAGTTGGTGTTGTTGGATTTCTTCGACGATATGGCCGTGTTCCATCACGTAATGACGGTCGGCAATCGGTGCCGCAAAATGGAAGTTCTGCTCAACCAGCAGAATGGTCAGGCCACGCTGTTTCAGCTGCATCAGCACCTCGGCCAGACGCTGCACAATCACCGGGGCCAGCCCTTCTGTGATTTCATCCAGTAGCAGAATATTGGCACCACTGCGCATGATTCTAGCCAGCGCCAGCATTTGCTGTTCACCCCCCGACAAGCGGGTTCCCTGACTGTAGCGACGCTCCGCCAGATTGGGGAACATGGCGTAGATTTCTTCCAGCGGTACGCCATCCGAACGCACGTCCGGTGGCAACATCAGGTTTTCTTCCACATTCAGACTGGAGAAAATGCCCCGCTCTTCCGGGCAAAACCCCAACCCCAGCCAGGCGATCTGGTGGGCTGGCATCGTGATGGTTTCCTGGCCATTGATCACCACACTGCCGGTGCGGCGACCCACCATATTCATAATGGATCGCAGCGTGGTCGAACGACCTGCGCCGTTGCGGCCCAGCAGAGTGACCAGCTCGCCCTGATTCACATACAGGTCAACCCCGTGGAGAATGTGTGATTCTCCGTAAAACGCATGCAGGTCGCTGACCCGGATTTTTTCATCACCGATTCGATGAGGCTGGCCATTGGAATCATTCTTTGGCTGGCTCGATGTTGGAGTGCTCAATGTATCCGTCATGCCGCCGTCTCCTTGTCTGCTGCCACACCCAGATACGCCTCACGAACCCGAGGATCGTCTGACACCGTGGCATAATCGCCTTCGGTCAGTACCGCTCCACGCTGCAAGACCGTAATCCGGTCAGCCAGCTGCGAGACCACTTTCAGGTTGTGCTCGACCATCAGAATGGTGCGATTATCTGCCACCGAACGGATCAGATTGGCGGTGCGCTCGACATCTTCCTGCCCCATGCCTTGTGTGGGTTCATCCAGCAGCAACATCTCCGGATCGAGGGCCAGCGTGGTGGCAATTTCCAGGGCGCGCTTGCGGCCATAAGACAAATCCACCGTCACCACCCGCGCAAAATCCTGTAATCCCACAGACTCCAGTAACTGCTCTGCCCGTTCGTTCAAGCGGTCTAATACCGACTCCGGTTTCCAGAAATGAAAGCTGTTGCCTTCCCGTTGCTGCAACGCAACCCGGACATTTTCCAGCACCGTCAAATTGGGGAATACCGCCGAAATCTGGAAGGAGCGCACCAGCCCCTGACGGGCAATGGCTGACGACTCAATCGCAGTAATATCACGGCCGTTAAACAGGATGGTGCCGGAGGTGGGGCTCAGATATTTGGTGAGCAGGTTGAATACCGTGGTTTTACCGGCGCCATTAGGGCCAATCAGGGCATGGATATGACCGCGCTGAATATTCAGGCTAACGTCATCCACGGCGGTAAAACCTTTGAATTCTTTCGTCAGGTGGTGCGTCTCGAGAATATAATTATTGTTCATTTCTCGTATCCGATGAGGTTGAAATCTGCTTGTCAGCCGGGGTATCTCACCTTGGCCAAGGGCATATTCAACGAATGTCTAATTGGCAAATATTATTTTTATAACCCGGGAATTTATAACCAGCCCCGGTGTTCAATAACCAAACTAGACGCACATCGTGTCGTGAATTTTTCTCAAATGTATCCAAATGTTTCACGGCGACATTTTTCATAAAAAATAACCCACCCGGGACAGGACATATTCTTCATAAGCGCCGTTTATCCCGTATTGATCATTGACGGCTTGTGCCGCTCTCTGCATCAATAGAGGCTTTTGCCACGGTTATCTTTTTTTATGTCCTCCTCCACGGTTCATGCCACCTCCCAGCCGGTGATAAAGGCGCACAAGGCCCGCCTGGCGCGTCAGCTGTCGCTGATCATTCGTGGCATTCTGCTTGTGGTGTTTGTTTTTGTGTATTTCTATACCGTTCCGACAATCAAACAGCAGGTATTTGAAATAGAGCGTAATTCATCACGATTGGCACTGAATAACGTATTTGAAATTGCCGACCAGATGTATACCGGTGTCGAAGAATATCGGCAGCAGGCGCTGGACAACCACAAAGAACAACTGACGCTGGTCGTTGATTTGGCCGAGAATTTTTTACAATCCCATTTCCAGGAAGCCGCTAAACAAGGTATCCCGCTGGAACAGGCGCGACAAACAGCCTTTGCTTATCTGCGTGATTTTACCTTTGGCAATCAGGATTATATCTGGGTGGTGGATCATGATATCCAGGTTTTATCCCACCCGGATGAACGCTTTCAATACGATGGCGAGCAGCAGGAAGATGATCCCCCTCAAAACATTCTGACCCGGGTTGTCAGGCAAGCCATGCAAGACGGCGAAGGCTATTACTATTATAAATGGTCCCGTATTGCCGGTGATGACGAGCTCGACAAGGTATCGTTTGTCCGGGACTACCCCGAATGGGGGTTTGTGATTGGCTCCGGGGTTTACCTCAACGATATCGAAATCGAAGTGCGCCAGCGTCGCCAGCAAGCCCTGATGGAGCTGCGCAATGCATTACAAGAAATCAAGGTCGCCAAAACCGGCTATATGTACGTCTTTGATTCCAACGGCCATATGCTGATTCACCCCAACGACAACCTCGATGGCGTTACCTTCACCACCCTGCAAAACCCGCTCAGCCAGCAACCGATCTATCAGGAACTGATGGCGGTGGCCGACACCGGCAACGAGTTGACCTATCGCTGGGACAAACTCGACGACCCCGACAACTACGCCTACGACAAGCTCTCGCTGGTGCGCTACATCGAAGGGTTCGACTGGTATATCTGCTCCTCAGTTTACCTCGACGAGCTGCAAAGCAGTGCTGATTTGCTCAGCGCGCGCATCATGATTCTGGCGGGCCTGACCATGTTGGCCACCCTGCTGATCTCCAATTTTCTGGTCAACCGCATTACCCGCCCTCTGGAACAGCTCGCCAGCACCGCACTCAACGTGCAACGTGGCGACTTGTCGGCCCGCACCGGAATTCAGCGCGATGATGAAGTCGGTATCCTCGCTTCCAGTATCGATGCCATGGTGCAACGGCTGCGACACAATATCGAAACCCTCGACGCCCAGGTCAAACAGCGCACCGAAGAACTGCTCGCCACCAACGCCCGGGTGCAGCGTATGAGCGCCGTTGGTCAACTGTCCGGCGGGCTGGCCCACGACTTCAACAATCTGTTGTCGATCATTGTTGGCAACCTGATCGTCGCCCGAGAGCATTACAGCGCCAGCAACCCGGAGCTGGACAAACTGCTCAGCCCGGCCGAACGCGCCGCCCGCCGGGGAGCCGATATCACCCATCGCCTGCTTGCCTTCTCGCGCCGCCAGCCGTTACAGCCAGAAACCGTCTCGATCAATACCATGATGACCGAGGTGCTGGAGCTGCTGCACAGCGCCTTCAGCGGCCCCTACCGATTACACTACCGGCCACAACAACCGCCTCTGCAAGCCTGGATCAACGTCGACCCCGGCCACCTTGAAAACGCACTGGTCAATCTTGGCCTCAATGCCCGCGATGCCATGCACGATGGCGGCACCCTGACCTACAGCTGGAAACTGCGCGATATCCGCCAACCCATCGAACAGCAGTTCGACGAGATCGTGGCCCCCGGACGTTATATTGAAATCGGCGTCGCCGACACCGGCACCGGTTTCAGCCAGTCTGCTCTCGAACAGGCGTTCGAACCCTTTTTCAGCACCAAGGAAGGCAGCAACAATTCCGGACTGGGGTTATCGATGGTCTATGGTTTCGTCAAGCAGTCATTCGGGTATATTCAACTGCACAACCGCCCCCAGGGCGGTGCCATGATACGCCTGTTACTGCCCGCCAGTGACGCACCAGCCAACCCGGAGCTGAACGATAACGACAGTGACAACAGGCCCAAACTGTCTCCAGGAGGACTGTATTTGCTGGTTGAAGACAACCCCGACGTCCGGGCCGTCATTCGCAAACAACTGGTCGACCTCGGCCAACACGTGGTTGAAGCCGCCGACGGTAACGAAGCCCAGACCTTGCTGGACGACCTGCTGGCTAGCGGTGCCAATCCACTGACCGGAATGGTTAGCGACATCATGATTCCCGGCACCATGAATGGCCGCAAACTGGCCGCAACGTTACGCCGCCGCGCCCCTGAAGCCGTAATCCTGCTGGTCAGTGGTTACACCGATGATCCGGCCCAACAAGACCAGGGCCACGATGCCATTGACCAGCAAGACCCCATGCTGGTGCTATTACGCAAACCGTTTGACCGCCAACAACTGGGGCAAGCGCTGGAGCGTGCCAGCACCCGCATCCGTCTACATCGTCAACACAGGAGTTTACCGTGAGCCAACAGGCGCTGATTTACCTCGTCGAGGATGACGCCGACATCACCGAACTGGTCAGAGGCGAACTGAACCGCTATGGCCACCAGGTACGCTGCTTTCGCACCGGAGCCCAGCTCACCAATGCGCTGCGCCAGCAACCACCTCGGGTGTGTATTGTTGACCTCGGCTTGCCAGACATCGATGGCCTGGAGCTGGTACGCCACCTCACCACCCGTGAAGACGTCGGCGTCATCATTATCTCCGGCCGCGACAGCCTGCCCGACCGGGTACTGGGGCTGGAACTGGGTGCCGACGATTACATCAGCAAACCCTTTGACCCCCGCGAACTGGTCGCCCGTACCAACAGCATCGTCCGGCGACTGGAAAAAAACGCCCGCCTGCAAACCAGCACCTTCGGCCCCGACAAGGACTCACCCTCCGTTGCCTGTTTTGCCAACTGGCAGCTGGATTGCGCCACCCTGACCTTACGAAAGGACAACGGCACAGAATTTGTCCTCAGCGCCGGAGAAATGGACCTACTGGTGCGCCTGCTGAAATACCCACGCCAGATTCTCAGCCGTGACCAACTGCTCAAACACCACGACGAAGCTTTCGACCGCAGCATCGACGTGCGTATGTCGCGCATCCGCAAAAAGATTGAAGACGATCCCAAATCCCCACGTCTGATCAAAACCATTTACGGCATGGGCTATATGCTCACCAGCGATGTGCAATGGCAAAACGGAATCCACGGCGGGAACTAAAGCGTTCATGCCGGCGGCCCTAAGATAACAACACCAGCACAGACACAGACAGTCCCTGCGCTGGCGATCCGCATGTACAGCTTGCCTTTCTTCTCTTTCCGCTATAATTTAACTAATCAACTGATCAGCTATATGGATAATGGCCATGTCCAGGCGCGGACGACCTATCGACCCCGAAAAACAGCAACGGACCCGGCTGGCGTTAAAAAATGCCGCTCGTGTCTTGCTGGAAAATCGTTCTTATCACTCACTGACAATCCGCGATATTGCCACTCAGGCCGACACTCAGTCGGCTATGGTGAGTTATTATTTTGGTGGCAAGGATGGCTTGTTCCGCGCGCTGATCGACGACAGCAGTGTTATGCGCCAAGAGCAAGTAGATACCCTGATTGCCACGTTACCGGCCGATCCGGCTGCAGCCTTGCATCATCTGGTCTCTGGTCTGCTCGAGCTGATGTGCCTGGAGCCATGGCTGATCCGACTGGTTCAGGACGATATTTTTAATCAGGATTCGCAACTGCGAGAGCACTTCATGCAGCACATACCCATGAAGCTGGGCGCCAACCTGAAGCAGCTGCTGGCACAGCTGCAACAGCAGGGTCTGCTGCGAGCGGATCTGGATATCGCCTGGGCAACCACCAACCTGATCAGCCTGATCATCTTCCCGATTGTGGCAGAACCGGTATTCAGCCAGACAACCGGCGTCGATCGCCAGACCCTGCATTCGGCGAGCTGGAAAGACCATATCTCCCGCTTGCTGCTGTCCGGTTTTGCCACTGACGCCACCCAACTTCCGGCCAGCCAACCGGACTCACCATCCTGTTCCACCACGGTATCACTGTGAGGATCTGCCCATGCCATCGATCTGGTTAAAGCGTCCATTTATACTGCCCATCATGGCGCTATCGGGAGTCGCTGCGCTGGTGATTGGCGCACAACTGAAACAGCCACCGCAGCAGGACAGCCACCAACGGCCCGGTGTCGCCGCTCACGTGATGGTGGCACATGCCGCTCCCATAATCCCTCGGGTAGTCGGCCATGGCGTGGTACACCCCACGGTACAATTATCTCTGGTTGCAGAGGTCGCCGGGCGGATTGTCTGGCGCCATCCTCAATTGGATCATGGCGCGCTGCTGGATGCCGGTACCGAACTGTTACGACTGGACGCTACCGACTACCAGCTGGCGGCCCGTCAGGCACAAGCCAATATTGCCTCGGCAAACGCCCAGATCGCACAACTGGAAATCAACGCCAGCAGCCTGCAGCACAGCCAGACATTAATGGAGCAGCGCCTGGCATCAACACGCAAGGAGCTGTTGCGCAAACAGGCCTTGTTGCAACAGGGTGCATTGCCTCAATCCCAGCTGGATGCGGAACAGCGCGCCGTCTTGCAAGCAGAGCAGGAGCTGGTCTCGTTACAGCAACAACTGGCTATTTTGCCCGCCCAGCGTGATGTGCTTCTGGCGCAACAACAGATTGCCAACAGCCAGGCCCAGCAACAGCAACGTAATATCGATCGTACAACACTGGTGTTGCCAGTCGCCGCCCGGATTGCCAATACCGCACCGGAAGTCGGACAGTTTGCAGCCGTTGGCCAACCCTTGATCGAGGCCCAGGGCATTGATTCGGTAGACATTGAGGCCCGCTTTACGCTCAGTCAGCTGCGACCATTTATGCAGACTCTGGCCCGGCAAGCGGAAAACCACCCCGAACCACTTGCTGCAGGAACCGATCCAGCCTCCGTATCAACACCGGCATCAACACCGGCATCAACACCGACAACCCAGGCCATCAACCGGTTAATTACTCTGGGGCAGCTGTCGGCACAAGTCGAATTGCCGATACTGGATGACAGCGGTACGCCACAGGTCTGGCAAGGTCAGGTGGTGACGTTTCGGGAAGGTATCGACCCACAAACCCGTACACTGGCCATTCTGGTACGTATCCCCAACCCGTATCGCGATGTAGTGCCCGGGCAGCGACCGCCCTTGATTACCGGATTAAACGCCCGTGTCACGCTGCAGGCCCACGAGGTCGAAGCGATTGCCATTCCCTCTACCGCTATCCATGCCTTCAGTAATGAACAAGGCAGTGACAACAGCACCGTGGTGTATCTGCTGGATGATCAGCAGCGCCTGCAGGTTCAGGCCGTCACACCGCTGATGAGCATGGCGAACCAGACGCTTCTGGCCGCTGATGCCTTGCCGCCACACAGTCAGGTAATTTTGTCCGATGTGGTACCAGCGGTGGCAGGGACCTTGATTACTCCGGTGGCCACAGGCGCGGCAGAGGGACACTGAATCATGGCGACACCTTCCTCTTCCGGCAGCCAAACAGCCAATACCAGCACAGCCAACACCTCCAGGTCGGTCAATTCACTGACCGGATTTTTTGCACATCACCCAACCGCAGCCAACCTGCTGATGGCCGGTTTTCTGATCCTGGGGTTAATCAGTCTGCCGCAATTACAACGCCAGACGTTTCCCGATACCCAGGCCTACGAAATCCGCGTCACAGTGCCATATCCGGGGGCGACTCCGGACGACGTTGAATCCGGTATCTGCCTCCCGTTAGAGGACGCGATGGACAGCATTGCCTACGCTGAAGAAATCCGTTGCGATGCTCGCGATAACGTCGGCCAAATGACGTTAAAAATGCAAAGTCAGGGAGATTTTGACGATTTTCTTGATGATATTCGCGCTGCGGTTGACGGGATCAGCAATTTCCCGGACGACGCTGAAACCGCCACCATTCTGGAATTGGGCCGGACATCTCCCGTCGTCACCGTAGCGCTAAGCGCCGACTTGCCCACCACTCAACTCAAGGATCTGGCCAAACAGATTCAAAGCCGAATGCAGCAAGACGCGGCGATTCCACTGGTCACTCTGGAGGGTTTCAGCGAACGCCAGCTACGCGTCAGTATTCGCACCGACACCTTGCGCCGTTACCAGCTCAGTCTGGACCAGCTGGCCGCAATCCTGCAAAAACAGAATCTCGATCTCCCCCTCGGGACCTTTGTTGCCCAGCCCACTGCCAGCACAGACTCGGCAAACCATTATGCGCGGGAATACAGCTTGCGCCTCAACGACCAGCAAACCGACGTTCAGGCACTGGGCAATCTGGTTATCATCAGTAACCCGGATGGGGCTGAAATCCGTCTGCGCGATCTGGCGACCATCACCGACACCTTTGAAGACAACGATCATCAAGTGATTTTTGATGGCCAGCGGGCGGCTCTGTTGCGAGTCGCCAAAAACAGTACCGATGACAGCCTGCGGGTGCTCGACGCCGTCGAAGCCTTTATCGACCGTGAAACCCCCTACTTGCCTGCTGGCAGCCACTTTGTGCTAACCCAGAACTTCACCGATATTGTCAAGGACCGGCTGTCGATGCTGATCAACAATGCCTGGCAAGGGTTACTGCTGGTTTTTCTGACGCTGATGCTGTTTTTTGGTTTCCGCTATACCTTCTGGGTAGTGATGGGCCTGCCGGTAAGTTTTCTCGCCAGTTTTTTTCTGATGCTGCAGTTTGGCATATCAATCAATATGATGAGCATGGTGGCGTTATTGCTGGCGCTGGGCATTCTGATGGACGATGCCATCGTTATTGCCGAAAGCATCGCCGAGCAACGCCAGCGTGGTCTGTCGCCACTGGATGCCGTTGTAACCGGCACCCGGCGCGTCGCCCGAGGCGTCTTGTCATCCTTCCTGACCACCGTCATGGTGTTTGGTGCACTGATAGGACTCGAAGGCCAACTGGGACAGGTATTTCGCGTTGTGCCCATTGTGCTGATTGTGGTGCTCAGCATCAGCCTGATTGAAGCCTTCCTGATTTTGCCACATCACCTGCGTCATACCATGGAACATGAAGCCGGCTCAGGCAGTGGTGCCCAGGGTAACTTTCAAAAACAGGTTAACCGCCGCTTTGAACAGTGGAAACACGCACTTGGCTCACAACTCGAAATCGCCATTCGTTACCGTTACCTGACGGTTGGTATCACCATCGCCGTATTTTTGCTGTGCATCAGCATGCTGGTATCCGGCGCCCTCAAGTTTAATGCCCTGCCAGAAATGGACGGCGATGTACTTGAAGCCCGTGTGATTCTTGCCGCCGGGACACCGCTAGCCCAGACAATGGCAACCATGACAGAAGTGGAAGCAGCATTGCAGCGAGCGGTGCACACGCTGGACCAGCAAGAATCATCAACTCTGATACGCCACACTAACATCCGTTATAGCCAAAATGCCGACGCCTTTGAACAAGGCCCGCATCTGGCTACGCTCTCAGTGGATTTACTCACCGCCGAAGCTCGCCATACCAGTCTGGATACCCTCACTGAACACTGGCAAGCCGAGTTGCCGGCCCTGCCGCAACAAGTAACCCTGTCGATCACCGAACCGGCTCTTGGCCCGGCTGGGCGCGCCATCGAACTTCATCTCAGCGGGGTTGACCGCAACAGCCTGCAGCAGGCTTCACGGCAATTGCAGTACTGGCTGGCCCAGTATCACGGCGTCTTTAATGTGTTTGATGACTCACGACCGGGCAAGCCGGAGCTTATGATCCAGCTGAAACCCGAAGCCAGAGCCCTGGGGCTGGACGGGCACACCATTGCCAGCCAGTTGCGCACAGCCTACTCCGGCCTGGAGGTCACCTCCCTGTATCGCGGTGGCGATGAGCTGCAGGTCGTTGTGCAACTGGATAACCGCCACGATACCCTGGCCGACCTGGCGGACTACCCGCTGGTCAACCCCGCCACTGGGCAGATTATTCCCCTCGCCAGCGTAGCGACACTCAGCCAGCAACGGCATATCTCCCGTATTCACCGCATCAACCACCAGCCGACCATCACCCTGTTTGCATCACTCAACAAGCTCAAGGCCAATACCGGTGAAGTCGTGAACGATACCTTGCAGCACATGCTGCCTCAGCTGCAGGCAGAATATCCCGGCCTGCAGCTGTCTGTTCAGGGTGAGCTGCAACGCAGTGCTGTTACCCAGGACTCCCTCAAAACAGGATTATTGCTGGGACTGTGCGGCGTTTTTATTCTGTTGAGTCTGCAGTTTCGCAGCTATATCGAACCTCTGATCGTGATGGTCTCGATTCCCATGGCGCTGATTGGTGTCATCATCGGGCACCTGCTGATGGGGCATGACCTGTCGATGCCAAGTATGGTGGGGTTTGTCTCACTGGCGGGGATTGTGGTGAACAACGCCATTTTACTGGTCGAATTTGTCAAGCAACACGTCCGGGACGGCATGGATCTGCACGCCGCCGCCCGACAAGCCAGTCAGGATCGGTTACGCGCCATTCTGCTAACCACCAGCACCACCGTTGCCGGAACACTGCCACTGTTGTTCGAAACCAGCCTGCAGGCCCAGGTACTGATTCCACTGATTATCAGTGTGACTTTCGGCTTGCTGATTGCCACCTTTCTGGTGCTGGTGCTTTTACCCTGTCTGTATACGATTCTGGAGGATATACGGACTCGCTAGAAACCCATTCAGGGTATACGCCTCGAAGACAGTCAGCCGCTATGAATGCTTATTCATTCTCATTCTGGATAGGCTCAACCACCCTGACCGCGCCGCCACTCTGATTGGTCAAAGCCATTACAAACGCCTCCCGGTCACTATCGGCGACCAGCAGTGCCATACAGACCCGAGCCTGAAAGTCGCAATGTTCAATGGTAGTGCTGTATTGATCCAGCAAATGCCTGACAACGGCTTCCATTGGGTAGTCGTATTCCAGCGTCAGGCGGGTTTGCGGTACCCGTTGCTCGGTTGCCAGTGCTTCCAGCCCCTGCAACACGGCCTCCGAATAAGCCCGCTGCAGCCCACCGGTACCCAGCTTGATGCCGCCAAAATACCGCACGACAGCAACAACAATTTCTCCCAGGCCACTGTGTTGCAAGACTTTCAGCATTGGACGGCCAGCGGTACCGCTCGGCTCACCGTCATCACTCATCGACATCACGGTGGTATCCGGTGCTCCAGCGATATAGGCCCAACACACATGACGCGCCTGGGGGTGCAATTGACGCACCGAGCGGATAAACGCCTCCGCTGCGGCCCGGTCACTGGCTTGCCCGACAAAGGTTATAAACTGGCTGCGCTTGATTTCCAGCTCAGAGATATGGGGCGTTGGGGTAACAGGGACAGCATATACGGAGGTCATAACAGAACTTATAGGCAAGGAAAACGAGGAAATTCTGACGCCTAATGGCGTCAGTGTCGACGAGCAAGTCGCAGTTTCCTCAAGGGGACATATATTTAATCCGGTGCTCACTCTGGGCTACCGGATGGTTTCGAATCACGAAGCCGACTTGCAGGCCTGACAGGTCAAGTCAAACGTCGGCGACACCGAGTCGAGATCATCCGGCAGCCCCCCGAAGGGCGCGGGTTACCGCCGTCCAGTGCGGTGTTGACGAATTTGAAAAGGACTCGTCATTTCGCTGCATTCGTCGCCTTGCCCTGAACAACGGCAACACTCGCGCAGAGCCGTGCAGGATTAAGTAGATGTCCCCTCAAGTATTGCCCGTTCCAGAGCCTAGAACGACAGCATCAACCCGGCAGAGACTGCTTGTGGCGACCGGCCTGGCAAGGTGGCCAGCTCATCACCGTGGGTACCGTCAACCCCCTGGAAGCTGGCATTATCTTCGTTATTGGTGCGGGTATAAACGGCGTAGGTTTTGATTTTTTTGGACAGTTTGCGTTCGACACCCAGCGATAACATCAAGGCACCTGTATCTTCGCTATGACGATAGCTGCCTGCTTTCATGACACTGCCAAGCCAGGTCAGCTGGCCGGATTTCCAGGCGCTCTGCAGTGCCCAGGCCTGACGGTCGAGAACGGTGACGCCGTGGTCGTCGGGCTGGTAACGCAGGTTTTCCATCAAGCCTTGCAGGGTCCATTGCTCGCTCCGATAACGCGCCAGAAAACGCCAGCTGTCCGAGTCACCACTGGCCGAACCAATCGCCAGCTGCTGCCAGTGCTCCGTCGCGGCGGCCAGGGTCCAGTGCGCAGACGACCAGTCTGCCCGAGCACCCAGGTAGAGCCGCTGATTGTTATCGACGTAGCCAGATGACTTCACCGCATCCGGTGAATACTGCACCGCCAGTTTCATCAAACCACTCGCCAGCGGTGCCTGCCAGCGGCCCATCAACATGTTTTCGACCCGCAGGTCCAGCACATTGCCCGTACCGGAACCGGCCCCCAGGATGGCCCCCCGATCAGCAACCGTATGCTTGAGCAGGCTGTAATCCAGCGCAATGCCCTTTACCAGGCTGTCGTGACGGCCTGCAAGCAACTCGCCCTTGCGTTTTTTATCCTCAGACCAACGCAGCCCCAGGTAAGTATTACGTGTCGCCCAGGTATTACTGCTGCTGCCATCCGGGGTAAGGTTCTGTTCAATCTGATAAAAGCCCGTCAGCCCATCGAGCTCAGTGGCTATTTCGCCTTTCAGGCCAATTTTTGAAGAGTTGAACGACAGGCTGACATCCCCCGACGACAGTTTGTCAGTATTGCTGGCAGAGGCTTCAGCCGCGGATACATCGGAATCGAGATAATCCAGCGAGGCATGCAGACTGCCATAAAAATTAATGGAAGGATCTTTGGATGCCATCGCCGTTACAGTCCATGTGGTACCAAGCAACATAACGCCGGCGGTGAAATACTGGCTTTTTTTCTTCATTTTACATCGTCCTGAATGTCAATTAGTGAGGGTAGAGCGATTTGCAGGCCGGTTTTTCCGGTTGCCTCATCCGCTATATAAGCTAATATACAGCGGACTTAATAACCATATTTTTTATAGGGGTATTTGGCATGATTGCTAAACGGACAGCTTTTTCAACACTCCTCAAGCCGGGTAATGCCCAGCCTGAGAGCCACCCGCAGCGGGCTTGGATCATCCGCCGCTCCGCCCTGATGCTGGCCCTGACGCTGGGGCTGTCGACCGTGCAGGCCGACACGGTATCGGTGGCGGTGGCAGCCAACTTCACAGCACCCATGAAGCAAATCGCGGCAGATTTTGAGAAAAAGACCGGCCATGTCACCCAGTTGTCATTCGGTTCATCCGGCAAGTTTGTGGCGCAAATCAAGAATGGTGCGCCTTTTGAGGTGTTTTTGTCCGCCGACCAGCAAAAACCGGTTGTACTGGAAAAAGCCGGTATCAGCGTTGCGAACAGCCGCTTCAGTTATGCACTTGGACGTTTGGCGCTGTGGACCATAAAACCGGATACCGACCCCCTCGCCACCCTGCACAGTGGCAAGTTCAACAAACTGGCAATCGCCAATCCACGCCTGGCGCCGTATGGACTGGCAGCCACCCAGGTGCTTGAAGAACAAGGCCTGACCCAGAAAGTCAAAAGCAAATTGGTGCAAGGGGATAACATTGCCCAGACGTGGCAATTTGCCAGCACAGGTAATGCCGATCTCGGCTTTGTCGCGCTGTCTCAGATCAGTTACAAAGGCAACATAAAGGAAGGAAAGGCATGGGTCGTACCGCTCAAGCAACACGACCCGATTCGCCAGGATGCAGTGCTGCTGCAGAAAGGCGCAAACAACCAGGCAGCAAAAGAGTTATTGCAGTATCTGCAATCCAAGCCGGCCCATGTGATTATTCGCCAATACGGCTATGAGATTCCGCAATAAAGCCCGGCAATAACAGGTACCGACACAACCAGCACAGACCAACCTCGGCAACCGGCTTGCCGAGGCCAGCCACCGGCTTTCAGACATCGACCACCAGCACGACGCTGCTGGCTTCAAACAACGCACAAGCTGGTTGTTGTTGCTGCAATGCCAGTGCGTCGAGGCTGTGATTGGAAATCACCGCGCTGATGGTTTTGCCATCCGCCAAGGCCAGCACTACATCGGCATTGACTGCGCCTCGGGTAATGCGGGCCACGGTGCCCACCAACTTGTTACTGGTACTGAGTTGAATATCCAGGTCATTCGACAACATCACTGCCGGAGCCTTGATCAAGGCCACCAGCGTTTGGCCCGGGGTAATCTCCAGGCTACTGAAACTTTCGGCGGTAATTTGCGCCGTCACCAGATGATCTGAGGTAATCCGCAGCAAGACATCGCTGTTGACAGCACCAGGAACCACCGCTTCCACGACGCCCCGGAACTGGTTACGGGCACTGGTTTTTAACTGCCCGGCTCGTAGCAAGTCGCTGATATCGTCAGTGACATCCCCCAGCGACTGAACCCGCTGACGGATACGCTGCAAGAAGATTTCGTGTGCTTCCTGCAAGATCAAAAAACCGGCTAACATGCGTTCGCCATAATCGGTCAATACCGTACCGCCCCCTCGCGCTCCCCCGGCCGCTCGTGCCACCAGAGGCTGATCAGCCATATTGTTCATGGTATCAATACGATCCCAGGCGGTTTTATAACTGACGCCCACCTGTTTGCCCGCAGCCGAAATGGAACCGGTGTCGGCAATGGCCTGCAACAGCTCGACCTGTTCACGGGCAAAGGGACGTTCCTGCCCCTGCATCCAGATGCTGCCCTGCAAGGACGCCGACTGCAGCGGATTTGCCACAGCGCTCGCTGGCTGATCGGAGGTTTTATCAGAAGATTGATCGGGGGATTTCATAGGCGGGATACTATCGGGTAAGGGATTACACGTTATGCAAGACAGTAACATCCGGCGAAGCCATCACCAGAGTCAGCATGCGGGACAGAAGGATGTCCCGCTGCAATCAAATCGCTCGGTCCGAGCGTTTGATAATGTCTTACTCTGAAATGGGCACGGCGTTGGAATTGGTTACATTCGCAAACACGGTATCAAACTCGGCATACGCCTTGCGCATCCAGACCTTGGTGCGCTGACGTTCCATCAGGCTCAGGCTGGCACCGGAGGCATCGCTCTGGTTCACAGCGGCCCAGAAGGACATTTCACGCTTGTTGATCTTGAACATGGTGGGGGCATGCAAGGCTGGCAAGGTCATGCTGATAATACGCGCCAGATCATCCTCTTCGTTCAGGGCTGGCAGTGCTTCCACATCACGGAATACCGTTCCCCGGCCTTCATTCTTGACCACCACACAGTTCATGTAGTACTTGTACTTATCGAGAAATTTTTCCAGCAACTCCAGAGAATCCGGGCTATCGTCCACCACATTCCAGAAGACGATTGGAATATTCATCTCTTCACACATATCCAGCACGCCGTTATCGTCAATCCAGCGATCCAGAAAACGCTGGCTCTGGGCGGGCAAATCCACCACGACCTGTTGATCGGCTTCCAGCGCACACTCCATGATGGCATCGGTACTTTCAAACTGATCCAGCGTCAGAGCCTGAGTAAATTCCTTGTAATAACGAGTTGTCGTGGCGTGTGACTGGTCGGCATCCAGACCGGCGTAATGCAGCCCCTTGTCCAGACAATATTGAGATAATAAACGGGCAACGACGGATTTTCCGACACCGCCTTTCTCGCCACCGACAAAGTGAATCATGCTCATGATGAGTTCCTTACAAAAAATGGGTCAGAGCTAACATTTATACCACAGTCGGGCTGTCACACAGCAGACTGGCCATCCGGTTGGCCACATTTCTATAATGTCGCCTTCATTCCTTGATCTGCCCCGGCGACTCCCGGTTGCAGTCAGTCTAACCGGACGAATCCATGAGCAAGAAAAACCGCCGCGCTGTGCCCGAATATCACCGCCCGATTATCGAAACACATTTTCATCTCGACTACCTCAAAGAGGCACCGGCAGACACTATTCTGGCGGAAGCCCGCGCCATTGGGGTTGAACGTTTTATGACAATCAGCGTTCAGCCCGACAATATGCCAACGGCGCTGGCACTGGCGCTGGCCCACGATGATGTCTACGCCACTCTGGGGGTTCACCCTCACGAAGCCGCCTTGTTTGATGACGCCACCGTCTCCTATATGCGTGACCACGCAGCCAATCACAAAGTGGTTGCCGTTGGCGAAATTGGCCTGGACTATTACTACGACCACTGTGACCGCAGCGTGCAACGCCAGGTATTTTGCCGTCAACTGGAACTGGCGATCGAGTTCGACCAACCCGTTGTTATCCATACACGGGAAGCCGATGCCGACAGCATGGCCATTCTGCAGGAGTACGCCCCGCAGATGCGCCGCAAAGGCGTGATTCACAGCTTCACCTCCGGGCTTGAGCTGGGCCAGCTGGCAGTGGAGCTGGGTTTTAATCTCGGCATCAATGGCATTGTCACTTTTAACAAGGCGGTTAATGTTCGCGAAGTGGTCGCCGCCACCCCGCTTGAGCGGCTGCTGCTCGAAACCGATTCGCCTTATCTGACTCCCATGCCGTACCGAGGGATCGAGAACGCTCCCAAATATCTGCCCTTCGTTGCCGAAAAAATTGCCGACGTCAAAGGCCTGCCTGTCGAAACCGTGCTGGGGCAAACCTGGCAGAATGCCATGGCGACGTTCTTTCCAGCAGAATTGAGCTAACCCTCTGCCCAAGTAATAAACTGACCCAGCAAATATCTGCGGGTCAGTCTTGTCGAGCCGTCGCTATTGGCACATGATAACCAACGGCGACTCCAACTATGTATCCCGACGACAGAGTGGCCGCTGGCATACGTTTCCATCGTGTGGCTGACAGCGTTGTTTTATCAATAGCGCGGTATAAACCTGACAGTCACTCCACAATCCCATCATGAAGACATTGAACTGTGGTGCACCCTCTGGCACTCTGGTTCGTTAATTGCCCACGTGCAAGAGCTAGACATGAAACGACCCACCAAAAAGGAAATACGCCAGCAGCTGAACGACGAGGTTGAACAGTATCTGCAAAAAGGCGGAGAGGTCAGCGAAGTGGTTCGCGGAGCGACGGGACTACAAAACGGGCGCTATGACGAACGCAGCATGGCTTTCGAAAAACCCAAAGAAGAACGCACTCCGGTACCCGAGGTCATGCAGGCCATCGACCAGCGCCGGGATTCCCAGCGCAAGCCTGGCCGGTCAGTAACCGCCACCAGCCAACCCCGTCGACGATTACGTAAAAAGATCATTTACGATGATTTTGGCGAACCATTACGTATTATCTGGGAATAACGGCCTTACTCCCCAACGTCCCGGATTCCAGTCTCTTCACGGATAGCCAGCAGAACCATGAGTAACCATTCACTGCTACTGACTCTGGCAGCTACCCTGCTGTTCTACAGTGCCTTTTCAAAACGCATCGACCAATCCGGTATCAGCGCTCCAATGCTGGTCACCCTGATGGGGATTATCGTCGGGCCACAACTGCTCAACTGGGTGCCCGCCGATATCCAGGCCAACGAACTGACCATGCTGGCGGAGTTGACGCTGGCCCTGATTCTGTTTACTGATGCCAGCCAGATCAAGCGTGCCCAGCTGGTGCGTTTCGAAATATTGCCGATTCGCCTGCTGGCTGTCGGTTTGCCACTCACCATGCTGGCGGGCTGGCTACTGGCAGTTCCTGTGCTGGAGTTGGCCTGGCTGCCTGCCGCCTGGCTGGCAATTATGTTATCCCCTACCGATGCCGCGCTGGCGCAAGCCATTTTTTCCGACAAACGTATCAGCTTGCCGTTACGCCATACCATCACCGTTGAGAGTGGCCTGAACGACGGCCTGGCATTACCAGTGCTGCTGTTTGTACTGGCGGTAATGAACGCAGGGGATTACGCCTTTCTCGACTCGATGCAGTGGCCGGTATTTGTCACACAGCAGTTTGTGGTCGGCGTATTGGCAGGGATTGTCGTTGGCCGCTGGGGAGGCCGACTGGTGCAATGGGCCGTCGATGCCCATGAAATGATGCCGCTGTTCCAGCGCCTGTCATCCTTGTCTCTGGCATTTCTGGCTTACTCTGGTGCAGAGTCTCTCGGCGGTAATGGGTTTATTGCCGCGTTTATTGCCGGATTGTTTCTGGAGCCGCAACGGATAACCGTCATGAGCCGTTTGCGCGAATTTGGCAAGGCCGAAGGAGAAATGCTGAGCCTGCTGATGTTTTTCCTCTTCGGGCTGATTTTTGTCGCCGAAGCCTGGCCGTTGTTCAGTTGGCCCATGTTGGTATACGCGCTGTTAAGCCTGACTCTGGTGCGGATGATTCCGGTGCTGATTTCGCTGACAGGCAGTGGCTTGTCGTTTGGGCAACGGGTGTTTCTTGCCTGGTTTGGACCCAGGGGCATCGCCAGTATTCTGTATCTGATGCTGGCGATCCAGCAAATGGGGTATGCCAACCGTATTGCCGCTTACGAGACGGTGTTTGGTACCACGGTGCTGACGGTGCTGCTGAGTATTTTTATTCATGGCATTTCCACCCATGTCTGGAAACGCTGGCCGGGCTAGCCAATCCCTGCTCAACCGGTGACTTGCCCACACAATGGCATCACAGCAACCGGTTTTTGGCCTCGATCCACTGCGACATATAACGGGTGCTTTTCAGGGTATGGTGCCGCAGCATGGCGCCGTAAAAGCCACTCAATCGATGCGCTTCCAGATTGGCTTCCAGCGTTTGCAAGCCAGCCAGCCAGCGCGGTGCATGTTCCGCAAAGGCGAAGCGTTCGGGAGCTAATTGTAATGCCGCCGTGGCACAAGCGTCCCACAAGCTGTCGTTCTGATACAGCCTGACCGCCGAGGTCACAAACGCCGTGGCAGACTCCGCCACCAGCACCCCCTGAGTACCTGGTGTTAACCCAGAGCCACCTTCACACTCGTACATGCCTTCAGCACCTACCGGAGTAGTCACTGCAGGGGTACCGGTAATGGCAGCATCCAGTAATTTGCCTTTAAGTCCGGCCCCAAACCGCAACGGTGCCAGCATTACACGGGCGGAACGCACCACTTCCAGTGCATCGTTTGCCCAGCCGGGCACATAAAAACCCAGTTTTTCATTCTGCAAACTGGTGGCTTTTTTGGGAGGATAAGCACCATACACATGCATTTCGGCCTGTGGTAACTGCTGACGAATCCCGGGCCAAATGGCTTCTCTGAGCCAGCGCACGGCATCCCAGTTGGGCTCGTGACGAAAGTTGCCGATACAGACAAAGTGCTGCCGCTGACTCCGTCGGGTAATGGGCTGCTGCCACTGCTCTGGCGACAACATAAACGGCAGGTAAATCAGCTGGGCCGCCGGTATCTGGAACTGCTGTTGCAGCCAGCGATATTCATATTCCGAGATCACCAACGTCTGGTCACAGCGCAAAATAGCCGCCACTTCCCGTATCGCCAGTTCGGAATAAACATGTTTCAGCCCCGGTTCAACGCCTTCTTTCAAAGCCTGGTGCCGGGCATGCCGCAAGCTGTGTACATCTTCCATATCCAGCACCCGCAGCGCGTTCGGGCAGTTTTCCTCGACCCGCCAGCCAAACTGTTCTTCCATCATAAAGCGGTCGAACATCACCAGGTCCGGCTGCAGCCCGGCGATATAGTGATCAAAGGTTGTGCTGTTAAGCTCCAGCCGGATGGCTTCAACGTTATAGTCTGCCAATGCCACGGCATGCTGGCTCCAATCGGCGGGAGATCCAAACACGATTTGGTAGCCCCCCGATTGCAACGCCGCCACCAGCTGCAACATTCGGCTGCCGGCGGCCGATGACGCAGGTTCTGGCCAGACGTAGCCGATAATCAGAGCGGTTTTCATAAAGCATTCCCATAACAAGAAACCATCAACGATCCACCATAAAACGCGGCAGTATAGGCAGCCAATGGCTGGATTGACACAACCAGCGGGCATAACCGATGAACCGGATTACTGGCTATCTAACGGTCGTTGGTTGCCGCTGTTGTCGTCGCCAGATAGTCCTCCAGCTGTCGTTCTCCATCGCTGCCAAACAACAGTTGACTGATCCGTGCCAAGGCCGGTGACTGTGCCAGCGCCGCTTTGCCCAGAGTCAGCTCCAGCATGGTACGGCGACGCAGAAAGTCTTCCAGCCGGGTGACCATTTCCAACCGCGCTGCCAGGCGCACTTCTGCCTCGCGCACGTCGTCACCATCCAGCATGGGCTGCAGCCATTCCGGATGGTCAGCCACATCCACCAGTAACTCAAAGGCATCGGTACCGTAACGTCGCCACCAGCGTTGTGGCAGGGTCTCCCGACCGTGTTCACACCAGTGCTGATCCAATCCCTGTGCGGTTGCCTGATGCCAGAAACCTTCCCGGCGGCGCTCGTCCGGTTCTCCAAACCAACGATCCGACAACGGTTGCAGTGATATGCCTAACGTGCACAGTCGCTCGTGAATTTCTTCGCCGACGTTAATACAGTCGGTCAGCTTGCCACCAAAAATACTGAGGTAGCTGGGATCTGCGCTCTGATTAATCGCATGTTTGCGTGACAGGTTCAGCCAGTCGTTATCCCCACGGTCGTCTTGCTGGCTTTCCGGGGAATCAGGGGCCGGACCAACCACCACCAGCGGCCGGACCCCGCAGCGTTCAGAGATGACATCGGCGATTGTCAGAGGCTGAGGCAGGTTCAAGCGTTGATTGACGTTATCCAGCACAAACTGGCGATCCGAATCAGTGACCACCGCCTCAGGCCGCTTAACCCGGGTATCCGTAGTACCCAGGCAGGTCTTGTTGCCCATGGGAATCATAAAAAACAGTCGGCCATCGCTGGCAAAAAATGCCAGTACCCGGTCTTCTTCCACCAACCGGGGAACAATCAAATGAATGCCTTTGGAATACACATGATGATGATTCATCGATTGCTGACTGTGCTGGTTATAATCATCCACCCACGGTCCTGTTGCATTCAACAGTACACGGGAGCGAACCCGTGTTTTCTCGCCACGGTACTGATCAACAACCCAGGTGTGCCATTCGTCGCCCACTTTTTGCGAGCCTGCAGAAGCCGTATAGTTGGCCACCACAGCCCCTTGTCGAACGGCTGTTCGAATAAAATCAAATGTCAGGCGAGCGTCGTTATCCACCAGCCAGGCGTCGGAATATTCCAACCCACCTTGAGCAATATCGGTGTTGATCAGTGGCTGACGTTGCTGCAAACGCCGTCGGGACAGGTATTCCGGCTTTAATGTGACACCGCGTCCAAACCCCCAGTACAACAAGGCACCCAGATATACCATCCAGGCCGGTTTGCGGAATCCTTTGGGTACTGTTGTCAGAAAGCGGATTTCCCGAATACGGCTGGGAAATCGCTGCATCAGACGATTGCGACTGCGGCACAGTTCGTTCACCAGCGCCACTTCACCACTTTCCAGGTATTTGATCCCGCCCCATACCAGGTTGGAGCTGTTGGCACTGGTGGCACTGCCAACGTCATGGGCATCAATCAGTGCCACCCGCGCACCATGGCTGGCCAAGGCCGCTGCGGATACAGCACCGTTAATGCCACCACCAACGATCAGTACATCAAAGCACTCACCATCCAATTGTTTCAGAGTATCTTGTCGCAGGGTCACACGTTTTTCCTTATTGGCAGCAGGGAGTTTATTCCAGCACCACACGCTGCACGGCTTTTTGCCAGCCAGCCAGCAGGGCCGTTCGCTGTGGCTCGCTCATGGTGGGTGTAAAGGTCGCGGTGCATTGCCACAAACGGGTAAATTCGTGGGTATCACCGTAGAGGCCGACAGCGCGTCCCGCCAGATACGCCGCTCCCAACGCGGTGGTTTCCAGCAGCGCCGGACGCAAGACTTCGGTATCCAGTACGTCGGCAAGAAATTGCAGCAACCAGTTGTTAGCCACCATACCGCCATCCACCCGCAATGACGTTGGCCGAATGCCTTCTTCTGCCATCACCGCAAACAGGTCGGCGGTCTGGTAACACACGGCTTCCAGTGCCGCCCGGGCCAGTTCGGCCTTGCCGGCCCCACGGGTCAGGCCAACAATGGCGGCACGGGCATCACTACGCCAGTAAGGTACACCTAACCCGGTAAATGCGGGCACCAGGTAAACGCCTTTGTTGCTGTCCAGTGCGCTGGCCAATCGTTCGGTATCGGACGCCCGTTCGATAATACCCAGTTCATCTCGCAGCCATTGCACCGTTGCTCCGGCAACAAAAATGGCTCCTTCCAACGCGTAGGTACGCTGGCCATCCAGCTGCAAGGCAACCGTGGTCAGTAATCCATGACTGGAGCTCAGGGGTTGGGTACCGGTATTCAGCAGCACAAAACACCCAGTGCCGTAGGTGCTTTTGACTTGCCCCGTTTCAAAGCAACACTGGCCGACACTGGCGGCCTGCTGATCACCGGCCACACCGGTAATGGCAATGTCTTCAGCACCGGTAAAACACGCCAAGGCGGTGCCAAAATCGCCAGAGCAATCCTGTACCTGTGGCAGCATCGCCGCGGGGATACGAAACAGCTCGAGCAGTTCTTGATCCCACTCACCCCGATGAATATTAAACAGATTGGTACGGCTGGCGTTGGTGGCATCGGTTACGTGCCGCTGGCCACCGGTCAGCTTCCAGATCAGGTAACTGTCGACCGTCCCGAACAGCAGTTCACCGCGTTCGGCCCTTGCCCGGGCACCTTCCACATGATCCAGAATCCAGGCGGCCTTGGTGGCCGAAAAATAGGGGTCAAGGCGTAGGCCAGACCGCACCTGAACGTATTCATCCCCGACCTCTGCCCGCAGCTGATCACACAGCCGGGCGGTACGCCGGTCTTGCCAGACAATGGCCGGATAAACCGCTTCACCACTGTGCCTGTCCCATACCAGGGTGGTTTCGCGCTGGTTGGTCATACCGATTGCGGCGACCTGGCAGCCTTGTTCTCTGGCAGCGGCCAGCGCTTGCTGTACCACCGCACAGGTACTCTGCCAAAGATCATCAGGATTGTGCTCAACCCAGCCATCATCCGGATAATGCTGGGGAAATTCCTGCTGTGCCGTGGCAAGGGTTTGCAACTGCTGGTCAAAGACAATGGCCCGCGTACTGGTGGTGCCCTGATCGATGGCAAGAATACCTAAACGGTTGCCCATGTCATTCTCCCGTAACACCTTATTATATTGATCATCTGACCATACCAGTCGCTGTCACCAGGATACAGCCTGAGTCCGCCGAACCGTGGCATAAAATCGGCTCAAAAATATAACAAGTATTTGATTTATAAAGATAATTCAAGAATCAGCCGCACTTGATACGAAGCGACACAAGAGGACACTCCCGGCACCAACCCACCTCTGGCAATGCAACAGCCAGATACAAAAACGCCTCCCGAAGGAGGCGATTAGGTGGTGCGGCAATCACTGACAGATCAGATATGTTCAACCTGATCAATTTCATATTCCACAGTACCACTTGGAATCTTGACGACAACGGTGTCGCCTTCTTCCTTGCCAATCAACGCACGCGCTATCGGCGATGACACCGAAATACGGTTGGCTTTGATATCGGCTTCGTCATCACCAACAATTTTGTATTTCACTTCTTCATCGGTATCGACGTTAATAATGGTAACGGTCACACCAAACAGCACCTTGCCGGTACGAGGAATGGAGTGAATATCGATCACCTGGCAATTGGATAGCTTGCCTTCAATTTCCTGAATCCGGCCTTCAATAAAACCCTGCTGCTCACGGGCTGCGTGATACTCGGCATTCTCTTTGAGATCGCCGTGTTCACGGGCATCCGCAATCGCCTGGATAACGGTCGGACGATCAACACTTTTCAGGCGTTGCAACTCATCGCGCAATGCCTTTTCCCCTTCTAGGGTCATAGGAAACTTCTGCATTTGCATTGACTCCTGATAACTTGGTTTATTGGCCGATGCTGGCATGCAGATCTTGCAGACGATGAACGTCTTTCAGACCTTCTGAACGCAGCGCTTCCACAATCGCTTCAGCACCTGCCAGTGTGGTGGTGTAATACACCTTGTGTTGCAATGCGCTGCGACGAATATCTGCTGAATCTGCAATAGCCTGGGCACCGTCTGTGGTATTGACGATCAGGTCGATGCCATCGTTCTTGATGGTGTCGACAATGTGCGGCCGGCCCTGGGTCACCTTGTTGATACGACTGGATGGCACTCCGGCCTCTTCCAGTACCCGTCGGGTACCGTCGGTACAGACCAGTTCAAAGCCGCATTCCACCAGCCCACGAGCAACCGCCACCAGACCGGCCTTGTCAGCTTCACGAACCGACAGGAAAGCAGTGCCACCTTCTGGCAAGTCTGCTCCGGCTCCCAGCTGAGCCTTGAAGAAGGCTTCGCCAAAAGTGGTGCCCGCTCCCATGACTTCGCCGGTCGACTTCATTTCTGGCCCAAGAATCGGGTCAACACCCTGGAACTTGTTGAACGGGAATACGGCTTCCTTGACGGAGAAATACGGTGGAATAATTTCCTCCGTAAAGCCCAGTTCCGCCAATGTCCGCCCCATCATGACCTTGGCAGCAACAGCGGCCAGCGATACACCGATACACTTGGAGACAAAAGGCACGGTACGTGATGCGCGAGGGTTCACCTCAATCACGTAGATTTCACCATCCTGCCAGGCCAACTGGGTATTCATCAGACCGACAACTCCCAGTTCCAGCGCCATGGCTTTCACTTGTTCGCGCATCAGGTCTTGCACTTCAGCCGGCAAGCTGTAAGGCGGCAGTGAGCAGGCGGAATCCCCGGAGTGAATCCCGGCCTGTTCAATGTGTTGCATGATGGCACCAATCACGACCTGTTCGCCGTCACAAACGGCGTCAATGTCCACTTCAATGGCGCGATCCAGGAAGTAATCCAGCAGTACAGGGGAATCGTTGGAAACCCGTACTGCTTCGTTCATATAGCGGCGCAGGGATTTTTCGTTACTGACGATTTCCATCGCACGACCACCCAGAACATAGGATGGGCGCACAACCAACGGGTAACCGATTTCGGCGGCACGGGTGACAGCTTCTTCCGGAGAAGTCACGGTGGCGTTAACCGGCTGTTTGAGACCCAGACGCTGGATCATTTGCTGGAAGCGCTCGCGGTCTTCTGCACGGTCAATGGCTTCCGGCGAGGTACCAATCACCGGCACACCACAGGCTTCCAGTTCGTTGGCCAGTTTCAATGGCGTTTGGCCACCGTACTGGACAATGACACCCTTGGGTTTTTCTTTCTCGACGATTTCCAGCACATCTTCCAGGGTTACCGGTTCAAAGTACAAACGGTCAGACGTGTCGTAGTCGGTCGATACGGTTTCCGGGTTACAGTTGACCATGATGGCCTCGTACCCTTCTTCCTTCGCTGCCAGCGCCGCGTGTACGCAGCAGTAGTCAAACTCGATCCCTTGGCCAATCCGGTTAGGCCCGCCACCGAGTACAATAATCTTGTCACGATCGGTCGGATTCGCTTCGCACTCTTCCTCGTAGGTCGAGTACATGTAAGCGGTATCGGTCGAAAATTCAGCCGCACAGGTATCAACCCGCTTGTAAACCGGGCGAATATTCAATTTCTGGCGATGCTTGCGGAAGGCTTTTTCAGAAATACCCAGCAAGGTTGCCAGGCGTTGATCAGAAAAGCCTTTGCGTTTCAGGCGATAGACAGCGCTGGCATCCAACGCCGTCAGGCTGCTGGCAGAAACGGTGGCTTCGTCCTTGATCAGGTCTTCTATCTGTATCAGGAACCAGGGGTCGATTCCGGAATACTGATAAATCTCATCAATGGTCAACCCCATACGGAAGGCATCACCTACGTACCAGATACGTTCGGCACCCGGCGTGACCAGTTCGGAGATCACTTTGTCGCGAGCTCCTTCGTCTGCCAGATTTACCTTGGGATCCAGGCCGGATGCGCCAACTTCGAGACCACGCAGGGCTTTTTGCAAGGATTCCTGCTGGGTACGGCCAATCGCCATCACTTCACCCACGGACTTCATCTGGGTGGTCAGACGGCCATCGGCCTGAGGGAATTTTTCAAAGGTAAAACGGGGGATCTTGGTAACCACATAATCAATCGACGGCTCGAACGATGCCGGGGTTGCACCACCGGTAATATCATTCTGCAATTCGTCCAGGGTGTAGCCAATCGCCAACTTGGCCGCCACCTTGGCAATCGGGAAACCGGTTGCCTTGGACGCCAGTGCCGAAGACCGGGATACCCGTGGGTTCATCTCGATCACGACCATACGACCGGTTTTTGGATCCATACCAAACTGCACATTGGAACCGCCAGTTTCAACGCCGATCTCACGCAGTACCGCCAACGAGGCGTCACGCATGATTTGATATTCTTTGTCCGTCAGGGTTTGTGCCGGTGCCACAGTAATGGAGTCACCAGTGTGAACCCCCATGGCATCAAAGTTCTCGATGGCACACACAATAATGCAGTTGTCGTTTTTGTCGCGCACGACTTCCATCTCGTACTCTTTCCAGCCAATCAGTGATTCATCGATCAACAGTTCGCTGGTTGGCGACAAGTCCAGACCACGGGTACAGATTTCTTCAAATTCTTCCTTGTTATAGGCGATACCGCCACCGGTGCCACCCATGGTAAAGGAAGGACGGATAATACAAGGGAAACCCAGTGATTGTTGTACTTCACGGGCTTCTTCCATGGTGTGGGCAATGCCCGCACGTGGACACGCCAGACCAATCTTTTTCATCGCCTGGTCAAAGCGATCACGGTCTTCTGCCTTGTCAATGGTATCGGCATTGGCACCGATCATTTCCACGCCAAACTGTTCCAGAACGCCGGCTTTTTCCAGGCCGAGGGCACAGTTCAAGGCGGTTTGACCACCCATGGTCGGCAACAACGCATCCGGGCGTTCTTTCTCGATAATTTTGGCCACCGCTTCCACGGTGATCGGTTCGATATAGGTCGCATCCGCCATCGATGGATCGGTCATGATGGTGGCGGGGTTTGAGTTGACCAGAATGACGCGGTAGCCCTCCTCGCGCAGGGCCTTACAGGCCTGGGCGCCGGAGTAGTCGAATTCGCACGCCTGGCCAATCACAATGGGGCCAGCGCCGATGATCAGAATGCTGTTGATATCAGTACGTTTTGGCATTACTCAGTCAGTCCTGTGGTTATCCGTTGGCCTTGGCTTTGGCGGTTTCAATCAGATCAATAAAGTGGTCGAACAGCGGTGCTACGTCACGAGGGCCAGGGCTGGCTTCAGGGTGTCCCTGAAAGCTGAACGCGGGCTTGTCGGTACGGGCAATGCCTTGCAGCGTGCCATCGAACAGTGACTTGTGGGTTGCCTTGAGGTTATCAGGCAACGAACTTTCATCGACCGCAAAGCCGTGGTTCTGACTGGTAATCATGACCTTGCCGGTGGCCAGATCCTGTACCGGGTGATTGGCACCGTGATGGCCATGACTCATTTTCAACGTGGTTGCACCGGAAGCCAGTGCCAGCAGTTGATGCCCCAGACAAATACCGAATACCGGGATGTCGGTTTCCAGGATTTCCCGGATCGCTTCTATGGCGTAGGTACAAGGCTCCGGGTCACCCGGGCCGTTGGACAAAAAGATGCCATCCGGATTCATCGCCAGTACATCGGTGGCTGACGTTTGTGCCGGTACAACGGTCAGTTCACAACCGCGCTCGGCCAACAGGCGCAAGATGTTGTACTTGACGCCAAAATCGTAAGCAACAACCTTGAATCGGGTTTCGCTCTGTTCGCCATAACCTTCTCCCAGAGTCCAGTCGGTCTGGGTCCACTGGAAGGGTTCACTGACTGTGACTTCCTTGGCCAGATCCATCCCTTTCAAACCGGGGAAAGCCTTGGCTTCGGTCAGGGCCTGTTGTTGGCTCTCGTCACTCCAGGCATCTTCCGCTGCAATCAGACAACCGTTCAGAGACCCTTTTTCACGCAGGATACGGGTCAGGCGGCGGGTATCGATATCCGCCAGTCCGACCACGTTGTTGGCGCGCAGGTATTCATCCAGTGCTTGTTCGCTGCGAAAGCTGGAGGCCATTAATGGCAAGTCGCGAATAATCAACCCTTTGGCGGCAATACCAGCGGACTCAACGTCTTCGCTGTTGGTTCCGTAGCTGCCAATATGTGGGTAAGTGAGTGTAACAATTTGATTGGTATAGGACGGGTCAGTCAGGATTTCCTGATAACCGGTCATGGACGTGTTGAAAACAACCTCTCCAACAGACGTTCCCAAAGCACCGATACTGGTGCCCTTAAACAAGCTGCCGTCTTCAAGAGCTAGAATGGCTGGCGTAGACAAAACTGTATCCCCGAGCAAAGAAAAACAGGCGAAGCGAGGTACTAGGCAGGTACCCCATGCGTAAAAAAGCGGAATGCTGATCCGCTCATCGGCATTCCGCTAATTTCAGAAATTTTGTAATGGTCGGTGACTTCTGCAGGAGAAGCTCCGAGCTTTGATTAACCGGGAATTATACGCAAAAGACGCTTTTATGTCCATGGCGCTGAAGGTGTTCCGGGCGGTGTTCAGGTTATCTGCCCGGAATTCTGATAAAGCCCTTTTACATAACCGGAAAACACACCAGCCAGAACTCGCTTACACATTGTTACATACAATTTGAAACGGTATTTTGCTTCCAGAAACAGGCGATTTATTTACATAGTGACTATGGGTAGCCAGTTGCTGGACAGTTTGTCAGTTTTTTGCCGCGTATTCACCCGTACGGTACAGGCATTCCTGTTTGGCTTCAGGCGCGTAATGATAGAACACAAGAATGAGGGATTTTCATGCCTGTTGCTGTTGATGGTCGCCGACGGCTTGCTCCGGAGGAGCGCAAACGGTTACTACTCACACACGCTGTTGAGGTTTTTTCCCGGCGCGGTATCGGTCGTGGAGGCCATACAGATATCGCCGAATTGGGAGGGGTATCGGTAGCCACTGTTTTTAATTATTTCAAAACCCGTGACTCCCTGGTTATCAGTGTCCTGGATGAAATCGCCCGCTTTATGCTGGCGATGGCAGAAGAGGCTTTTACTGCAGAAGCAACACCTCTGGCGCGCATTCGTGACTACTTCCAGCGCTTTTTACAAGCGTGTGAAGAACAGCCGGATTACATCAAGGTCTGGCTGGAATGGAGTGCATCACCAAGAGAAGTCGTCTGGCCTCGCTATTTGACACTGCAGTCAGAATTGCTGCAGCAGTTATCCACCCAGATAGAAGCTGCCATCAGACAGGGTGAGCTGGAGCAAGGGTTAGCCGCAACAGAACGGGCCCGTTGGTTATGGGGTAACAGCCAGATGCTGACAGGGATGATGTTTGACCCACAAGGAAAACCCGACGATATCCATCGCATCGTCGATCAGGCGCTGGATCATTTACTGCGAGTAAAACACCAGCGAACCGAAAAGACTGCCCGACCTGCCACGGCCGCCATGACGGCCTGAAAACCAGAGCCAGCCGAGTATCACAGGCAACCAACAACATCCGGTTGCCTGCTCTCACAGTCAGAAACCCAGTACATCCTGCATATCGTACAAACCAGCCCCCTGAGTGGGAATCCACAGAGCTGAACGCACCGCACCTCGAGCAAAGGTCATGCGGCTCTGGGCTTTGTGAGTAACTTCAACCCGTTCACCTTCGGTAGCAAACATGACCGTATGATCCCCTACCACATCACCCCCACGAATGGTTTCAAAACCAATTTGCTTGTGCGGACGAGCACCGGTTTGGCCTTCCCGGCCGTAGCAGGCTACTTCTTTCAAATCCCAGCCCATGGTTTCTGCCACCACTTCTCCCATACGCAGAGCGGTACCGGATGGCGCATCGACCTTATGACGGTGGTGCATTTCAACCACTTCAATATCGCTCTCTTCGCCCATCACCTTGGCTGCCATACGCAGCAAATTCAGGCACAGGTTAACCCCTACCGAATAATTCGGGGCAAATACCACACCGGTGTGTTTTGCCGTGTCGGCCAGGATGGCTTTTTCAGCGTCACTGAAACCGGTTGTACCAATCACAATGCATTTGCCGTGGTGCTGGCAAAAAGCCAGGTTGGCCAGTGTCGCGACCGGAGTCGTAAAATCGATCAGCACATCAAACTGGTCAGCCACTTCGTCCAGGCTGGCGACGGCTAGAATACCCAGATCTTTCCCCAAACCGGCAATGGCGCCGGCATCAATGCCTAACATTGGGTCGTCGTGGCGTACAATTACGGCACCAATATCTGCGCCTTCCGCGGCATCAACAGCCTGAATCAGCACTCGTCCCATACGTCCGGCCGCACCGGTAATGGCAATTCGTGTCATGGTTGAATTCCTGATAAGAAAAAGCCCGAGGTGGCACAAGGTGCAACCGCGGGCTGTATTTGAATGTCAGCTTTTAATGGCCTCTAACGCCATTTCAAACGTCTTCGAAGAACCGTTTCACACCTTCAAACCAGCTCTTTTTTTGCGGCGCGTGTTTTTCGCCTGTCAGTGATTCCTGGAACTTCATCAGCAAGGCTTTTTGTTCATCGTTCAGGCTGACAGGCGTTTCAACCTGCACTCGACAGAGCAAATCACCGGCACCACCACCACGTACTGGCGCAACACCCTTGCCTTTCAGGCGGAACAATTTACCGCTTTGGGTTTCAGCTGGAATCTTCAGGCGTACCCGTCCATCCAGTGTCGGCACTTCCATTTCACCACCCAATGCCGCATCCACAATACTGATCGGCACGTCGCAATAAAGATTGCGGCCGTCGCGATGAAACAGTGCATGTTCGCGCACACTGACCTGAACATACAGGTCACCAGCGGGTCCACCCATGGCGCCAGCTTCGCCTTCGCCCGACAGGCGAATACGGTCACCGGTATCCACACCTGGCGGAATCTTAACCGACAGGGTTTTGGTTTCTTCTTTTACACCACGGCCATGACAGCTGGTACACGGATCTTCAATGATTGTGCCCTGGCCATGACAGGTCGGACAGGTTTGCTGCACCGAAAAGAAACCTTGCTGCATCCGCACCTGGCCAACCCCATTACAGGTAGGACAGTGTTTCGGAGTGGTACCTGGTTTGGCACCACTGCCGTGACAAACTTCACAGCTGACCAGTGTTGGAATCCGCACTTTCTTTTCGACACCGCGAACGGCTTCTTCCAGCGATAATTCCATGGTGTAGCGCAGGTCAGAACCACGCTGCGGACCACCACGGCCACCGCCGCCAGCACCACCAAAAATATCGCCAAACACATCGCCGAAGATATCGCCAAAGCCTGCAGCACCAGCACCGCCGTATCCGCCACCACCCGCATTGGGATCAACCCCGGCATGACCGTACTGGTCATACGCTGCGCGTTTCTGGCTATCATTCAGGATTTCGTAGGCTTCCGTTGCCTCTTTGAATTTGGCTTCGGCATCCTTGTCATCCGGGTTACGGTCCGGGTGGTATTTCATGGCCAATTTACGGTAGGCCTTCTTAAGATCCTTGGCATCAATATCTTTTGATACACCAAGAATCTCGTAATAATCTCGTTTGGACATCGTCTTTCTTGCCTCAGATGGGAGCTATTGATCCAGCCATGTGAGACGCAAGACGGGAGTCAGCCCACCAGAGGTTGGCTGACTCCCGTCTCCCATCTGTCGTCTTACTTGTCTTTGACTTCTTCAAATTCAGCATCAACGACATCGTCATCCGCTGAAGAAGAGCCTGCATCAGCAGCACCGGCTTTTTCAGCTTCGGCCTTCTCGGCATACAGCTTTTGCGCCAGCGTACCAGAAGCTTCTGTCAGAGTGGTGGTTTTAGCTTCAATGTCAGCCTTGTCATCACCTTTCAGTGCTGCTTCAAGTTCAGTAATCGCTGTTTCAATGGCTGTTTTTTCTTCTTCCGTTGCCTTGTCACCGGCTTCTTCCAGCGTTTTCTTGGTCGCGTGGATCATGCCATCGGCGGTATTACGAGCCTGAATCAGTTCTTCAAAATGTTTGTCCGCTTCCGCATTGGCTTCAGCGTCCTGAACCATTTGTTCAATCTCTTCATCGCTCAGGCCAGAAGAGGCCTTGATCACAATCGACTGCTCTTTGCCGGTCGCCTTATCTTTGGCGCTAACGTTCAGAATACCGTTTGCGTCGATGTCGAAGGTGACTTCGATTTGTGGCGTGCCACGTGGCGCAGGCGGAATATCAGCCAGGTCAAAACGACCCAGTGACTTGTTCTGGGCAGCCTGTTTACGCTCACCCTGTACTACATGGATCGTTACGGCAGTCTGGTTATCATCTGCAGTAGAGAACACTTGTGATTTCTTGGTAGGAATCGTGGTGTTCTTGTCGATAACCGGTGTTGCCACACCACCCATGGTTTCGATACCCAGAGTCAGAGGGGTAACATCCAGCAACAGTACGTCTTTCACATCACCAGACAGAACCGCACCCTGAATCGCAGCACCAACGGCTACCGCTTCGTCCGGGTTAACGTCTTTACGTGGCTCTTTACCAAAGAAATCGGCAACGCTCTTCTGTACCAACGGCATACGGGTCTGACCACCGACCAGAATCACTTCGTCAATTTCACTGGCACTCAGACCAGAGTCTTTCAGTGCCATGCGGCAAGGATCCAGTGAATTCTTGACCAGCTCTTCCACCAGGCTTTCCAACTTGGCACGCGTCACTTTGACGTTCAAGTGCTTGGGACCAGTGGCATCCGCCGTAATATAAGGCAAGTTCACATCGGTTTGCTGACTGCTGGACAATTCAACCTTGGCTTTTTCAGCGCCTTCTTTCAGACGTTGCAGAGCCAATGGATCGTTGTTCAGGTCGATGCCGCTGTCTTTCTTGAATTCATCCGCCAGATATTCAATCAGGCGCATATCGAAATCTTCACCACCCAAGAAGGTGTCACCATTGGTGGCCAGCACTTCAAATTGTTTCTCGCCATCCACATCAGCGACTTCGATAATGGAGATATCGAAGGTACCACCACCCAAGTCATAGACAGCAACAGTCCGGTCGCCACCTTCCTTGTCGATGCCGTAAGCCAGCGCCGCTGCGGTTGGTTCGTTGATAATACGCTTGACTTCCAGACCGGCAATTTTACCGGCGTCTTTGGTTGCCTGACGCTGGGAGTCGTTAAAGTAAGCAGGAACGGTAATCACTGCTTCGGTAACGCTTTCGCCGAGATAGTCTTCAGCGGTTTTTTTCATTTTTTTCAGGATTTCAGCAGACACCTGTGGGGGAGCAAACTGCTCGCCACGTACTTCAACCCAGGCATCACCATTGCTGGCTTCCATGATTTTGTACGGTACCATTTTGATGTCTTTCTGAACCACATCATCCTTGAATCGACGACCGATCAGACGTTTGACCGCAAACAAGGTATTTTGTGGGTTTGTAACGGCCTGGCGCTTGGCAGATTGACCAACCAGTACTTCTTCGTCAGCGTAAGCGACGACAGACGGTGTAGTACGATCACCCTCTGCATTTTCAATAACTCTGGTCTTATCGCCATCCAGGATCGCCACACAGGAGTTGGTGGTTCCCAGGTCAATACCAATAATCTTACCCATGATAAATCTCTCCAAAACTCGAGCAGTGATCACTGCTTGCTTGTCTTTAACCGATTGCAACGAGGAACGTTGCGATGTATTTGCCTATGACTTGTATATGTGTCCGAAGCTGGCGCTTTCAAGGCATGCCATTAAATTTTTGCAACCTGCCATTCAGCTTGCAGAGCTGCCTTTACTCACAACAACCATTGCAGGACGTAACAAGCGACCGTTCATCAGGTAGCCTTTTTGCATCACAGCAACCACCGAATTGGGTTCGGCATCCGCGCTTTCGACCATGGTCATGGCCTGGTGGTGTTCAGGGTCAAACGGATGACCAACCGGATCGACCACATCGACATTAAACTTGGCCAGGGCCGACAGGAATCCGTTCAGCGTCATCTCGATGCCGTCACGAATGGCTTTGGTCGCCTCTTCTTCCGGTGCGGCCGCCAGGCCACGCTCCAGGTTATCCACGACGGTAACCATTTCGTTGGCAAATTTTTCCAGACCGAACTTGTGGGCTTTTTCCACGTCCAGTTCAGCACGACGACGTACATTTTGCATTTCGGCCTGAACGCGAAGAACCTGCTCTTTCAGATCAGCAATTTCTTGCTGGGCTGCTGCCAGCTGTGCTTCAACATCTGGCTGATCGGTGACTGCCGCTTCTTCAGCCTCTCCGGTCTCAATACTGGCATCAGCTTGCTGATTTTCGTTTTGCAGGGCTTCGTCCTGATTTTTTTTCTCGTCTGACATGAAGTACTCCTCTCGTCGAAAAATGGCGCTCGCAGCTATATGGGGTTCCGCTCGTCGGATTCAAGGGTATAACCGTAAGAGAATTCAACTTGTCACTTGACAGTAACAAGTACTGTATATAAAAACACTGGTTATACATTCAGATAAAGGCGTTATTTTCATGCTCACCCATCTGTCTATTCATCAATTTGCCCTGGTTGAACATCTCGAACTGGAGTTTCAGCGCGGCATGGCCGTCATCACTGGAGAAACCGGTGCTGGCAAATCCATTCTGCTGGATGCTCTTGGTCTGGCGCTGGGTCAACGTGCCGATGCCGCCATGGTGCGACAAGGTGCTGAACGTGCGGAAATCTGCGCCAGTTTTTGCCCAACACCCAAGGCTCGTCAGTGGCTGGCTGGCCGCGATATTCCTGATGAAGAAGACCTTGTCTTGCTGCGGCGGGTTGTTTCGGCCGAGGGCCGCTCCCGCGGCTATATTAATGGCCGCCCCGCGTCTGCCAACGATTTGCGTGAGTTATCACAACATCTGATCGAGGTTCATTCCCAGCACGCCCACCAACGGCTGATGGAAAAAGACGCCCCTCGTGACATCGTCGATGCCTTTGGCAACCTGAAACCATTGGCCACCAGAGTCGCCAACTGTTTTCAGCAATGGCAACGTATGAAAAAACGCCTGCACAAGCTGCAGGAAGTCAGTAGTGAAGTCCAGGCTCAGCGTCAATTACTCAGCTATCAGGTAGAAGAATTACGAGAATTGTCTCTCGGCGTGACGGAGTTGGCGGATCTGGAGCTGGAGCATAAGCGCCTGGCCAATGCAGAATCCATGTTACTGGGCGGACAACAGGCACTGGCCGCCAGCACAGGTGACGACGGTGACAGCCAGGGAGCAGCCCAGATGGCCTGGGTTGCCTATCAGCAACTCTTGCGTATTGATGACCAGCACACCAGCCTGACAGAAGCACGTGACTTGATGCAGCAAGCCCAGATACTGCTCGAGGAAGCAGGTCACTCGTTACGTCACTATCTGGAGCAGGTAGACATTAACCCCCACCGGCTACAGCAGGTAGAGCAACGTCTCAGTGATATTTTCAGCATGGCACGCAAGCATCAGATCCAACCGACCGAGCTGTACGATCACTGGCAGCAGCAAGAAGCCGCACTTGCCGAACTAAGCATGTCAGACGAAGACCTCGCAGAGCTGCAAGAGCAAGTGATCGCACTGGAACAGCGCTACTTGACCGAAGCGCAGACATTGAGCCAGGCACGCATCCAGGCCGCCGCCAGGTTGGATGCCAACGTATGCGATCAATTTGATGCCATGGCACTGGGGCGCACCCGGTTTGAAACCCATATCAACCCGCTGTCACTGAGTGAAGCAGGCAAGCACGGCATCGACCAGATCCGTTTTATGGTTCAAACCAACCCGGGGATGCCTGCCGGACCGCTGGCCAAAGTCGCCTCCGGAGGTGAGCTGTCACGAATCAGCCTGGCGATTCAGGTCGTCACCGCAGCCACCAGCGATATTGCCTGCCTGATTTTTGATGAAGTAGACGTTGGTATTGGCGGTGGCACCGCTGAGCGGGTGGGCCGCCTGATGCGTGCTCTTGGTGAACGCGGCCAGGTCATGTGCGTCACCCACCAGCCCCAGGTGGCTGCGCAAGCACATCAGCACTTTATGGTCAGTAAGATTTCTGGCGATGAATACACTCACACGCGTATTACAGAACTCGGCGACACCCAACGGACTCAGGAAATTGCTCGTATGCTGGGAGGTGTTGATATCACACACAGCACCATGACTCATGCCAAAGAGATGCTGGCACTGGTCAAACAGGCGTAGCGCTGGCTGACAAAGCAATAGAATGATACGGCCCAGCATGAATATTCATTAACCAGGCAAGATTACAGCACCGCCAACCGTCAAATAACCAGAGCGGCAAACCACACAGAAGCGCTATCAGAGAAAGGAAAACAGGCAGCAACGACGAATGTCGTCACCGATGTTACAGAGGCTTCGGCACAAAGGCACAAATCTGCCAACGGCCGACGTTGGTAAAAAGCGGCCAAGGCCGCCATATCTGGGGAGACACATCACAGCCCCCTCATCTCCCCTATAAAACCAATGTCATCATCTGACATTGGCCAATACGGATTACTTCTTCTTGCGGATATAAAGCACCAGGCTGTGATCAACCAGATCGTAACCGTGCTGTGCTGCAATTTCATGCTGCAACCGCTCGATTTCTTCATTGGTAAATTCAACCACTGTGCCAGAATCAACATCTACCATATGGTCGTGGTGACCTCCTTTATCCAGCTCAAACACAGAATGACCACCATCAAAATTATGGCGAGTCACCAGTCCAGCGCCCTCAAACTGGGTCAGCACCCGATAAACAGTTGCCAGCCCAACATCTTCACCTGCCTCAATCAATGATTTATAGACATCTTCAGCACTCAGATGCGCTTCCGGATTACATTCCAGAATGCTCAAGATTTTGATTCTTGGCAGAGTGACTTTCAGACCTGCTTTACGCAACTCCAGATTTTGATCGGACATTGCAACCCTCGAATATTTCACAGCGACTTGGTTCATCAGGTATCATCGTCCATCAATGCAAAAACGCAAACCTCCGGACGAGACAACAGCTGAATGATGCGAGCGACAATTCTGACTTTTTTACTTGGTTTTGCAACCCTTTCCGGCTGCGTTTTCCCAGGTGTACACAAGCTGAACATTCAGCAGGGCAATATCGTCACCCAGGATATGCTGGATCAGCTACATGCTGGCATGACGGCGCACCAGGTTGAATTCGTGATGGGCACCCCGGTACTGCAAAATCCATTCAACAGCCAACGCTGGGATTATATCTATACGCTGGAAGAGCGTGACGAAATCACCAAGCAATATCACATCCAGGTATTTTTTGATGATCAGGGCAATTATATGAACTACACCGGCACGCTGCCCAACGCGACGTTCTCAGAGCAGAGCCAGCTGGATTCTCTGCCCCAGGAAGAAACCTCCGTCAATACCATCCCGGTCGAACTCACCCAGTAATGCGTCAAAATCACGCCAGGGCAAGCAGGCTACGCCTTTGCCTTGGCGGCACGATTGGCTCGCGCCTGCTTCGGGTCGATAATCAGCGGACGGTAAATCTCAATGCGATCGCCGTCCTGAACCGCCTCAGCCAAATTTCTCACCGCCTTGCCAAAAATACCCATTTTGGCGGACTCCAGATCCAATGAAGGAAATTCCCGTTGAATACCAGAGAGCCGGGCAGCTTCCAGCAAACTACTCCCGGCAGGGACTTGCACCACCAGAATCCGCTGTTTTTCCGGCAACGCGTACGCCACTTCAACCGTTATTGTGTCAGCCATACACCACCTGAGCTCGCTTCACAAACGAATCAACCATCATATTAGCCACCTGTTTGAAGGCGACCCCCAAAGCAACACCGGTCAGTTTGTTTGCCACTTCAAATTCCATATCCAGGGATACCTTGCAGGCTTCCTCCGACAATTTTTGAAAATGCCAAATACCATGAAAACGGGTAAATGGGCCGTCCAGCAGCTCCATTTCCATCCGCTCCGGCTTGACCAGACGATTGTGGGTACTAAAACTCTGATTAATGCCAGCCTTGGCGATCGTCAGCCGAGCCTTGATAAAATCCTCACCCTCGTCAATCACCTCAGTCTGTCGACAACCATCCAGAAACTCCGGATAGCGGCGAACGTCATTCACCAGATCGAACATCTGCTCTGCACTGAACATCACCAGCGCACTGCGCGTAATGGTGGTCATGATACCTCTTGAATAAAGTTGAAAAACCGCTGACTTAACCGCCGCCAAGGCAACATCGATACCGTAAACCATTCATCAAAAACAGCCCAACAGCCACGGGCAACAGACAACCCAGCCAACAAAAACTGCGCAAAGAATACCACTGAGTGGCAATAAAATGTTAGCTGAGAGAAAACCCTGCGTGTGGCCTTCCATTCTTCCACGCCAAAGCTCCTTGATAAAAAAACACGCCATAATGACCCGTTCACTACTGGCCAGCGAATGTTCCCCAGGCTGGCAACGCAGTCAGAATCCAGATCCCAATCAACACCTCACACCACTCATACCGGTTTTATCTGAATTCATGTTATTCTCCTGACCAACCTGTGGCTGTATTGTTAAAAATTCTTCAGCTGTATCAAGTTGAGAACAACGCCAAAAACAGACGCTGATGCCACAGCATCCGACCAGACAAGTCCCACACCGCCCAGAGACATTCCTGTTGACAGTATGAGTACCAAAAAAAAGCCAAAAGCCGCCAGCTCGACCATCGCCTTGAACAAACGGGCTCGCCATGACTATTTCCTTGAAGACAAGCAAGAAGCTGGAGTGATGCTCAGCGGCTGGGAAGTCAAAGCACTGCGAGAAGGCAAGTGCCAGCTACTGGATTCATACGTCACCTTCCACAAAGGCGAAGTGTGGCTCACCGGCGCACTGATTACACCGCTGAACCAGGCATCCAGCCACATCATTGCGGAACCCAGACGAGAGCGCAAACTGCTGCTCCACGCCCGTGAAATCGAACGGCTGGAGCAAAAAGTACTGGCCAAAGGCTATACCTGCGTCTGCACCGCCCTTTACTGGAAAGGCCATCGCGTCAAGGCCGAAATCGCCCTGGCCAAAGGCAAACAGTCCCACGACAAACGCGCCGCCAGCAAGGACCGCGACTGGGCCAAACAAAAAGAACGCATCATGAAGCACTCGGTACGCTGATTTATCCTGTTTTCCAGGTACTGGTTCGATAGGTACTTGGCAAAACCCACGGATAGACGTATAGTTCCGCTCTGGCTACGCGAAATACTGCGTTGCTACAACAGTCAGAACATTACCCGCAAGGGAACCTGGCCGATAAAAAAGCCTCTGAGTTTCTGACTGGACAGAAGGGCTGTTGCCCTGGGCTCACAAGCCTGAACAACACCGATTTTGGGGATGATCCGGATTCGACGTTGATTACAAAGCTAGTGGTGCATGCCGAGAGGGTAAGACGATCTCGTAAATCAAACGTTTTACATTTATATAGTCGCAAACGACGAAAACTACGCACTAGCTGCTTAATTGCAGCTTACCTCTGAACCCCGGTGCCTATAACAGGGGGACGAGGGCTAAGCCCTATAGGATCGCTTGGATGCTTCGCTCGGAGTTGAAGAGTTAAAACCAATCGAGCTCGTTCTGAACGCCCTGCCCCTCGGGCCGTGACGAACTAAATGAATAGAGACGGCTAAGCATGTAGATCTCCTAGTGGAGGATTGGCGGACGCGGGTTCAACTCCCGCCATCTCCACCAAATACGAAACCCCAAGTGATTAATTCACTTGGGGTTTTTTATTTTTATGGACACCTGGAAATACCCAACATTCATTTATCGCCTACCTTCAGATTAAACCAATCACCCCATTACTGTGTGCCATAACGGCATACAATCGACGGCAATCAGTATGTGGTATGACACACATTGACCACTACACCTAAATAAGAAACCCCAAGTGGTTGATTCACTGAGGGTTTTTATCCTGAATCTCACGCAGCAGTTATTAGTTGACCACTACAGCGGTGATTAAGTGCCTACCGAGGCAGGTATGGGGACGGTAGCGCCCCATAATTAAAGCACTGTGTCTTTATGCTGAATCCAAATCAGATCATACTGACGACTTTGTAATCACCAAGCAGAACAATGTCGAAGAAAAAACTTTTCAACCCTGGGCCAAATGACCCCCACATTCAAAAGTGGAAAGGTTTTAATCACCCTAACGGGGAAAGTTTTGATTTATCGCATTTAAATGCGCACGCTGTTACTTACCCTTCGGGGCATACTGTTTATGTAACCTACAGCCATCACTGCTTTTGCAAAGAAGAACCAGCGTTAAATGATTGTGGCGAATGGCAATACTATCACCCCAAAGATCCTCGACCGTTCCACATACATCGATATGAACTGTCGAAAGGACTTCGAAAAATTATTGAAGAGCTTCATTCAGCCTACATTGGGCATGCAGGCCACAGTGACTATGCAACCATACCAATCGGACAAGTCAATGGTAGAGAAACTTATTACAAGGTTACGTTTGCTGTATTCAGGTCGGAAAAGAAGTTAAGACTTCACGTTACTAGCGCTTACCCAATCGAGATTCGAGAGAAACTGAAAAAAATCAGATTGGAGAACATTTTGGCGAAAGTGCTTAGATCCAGGAGCCAAAAATAACAAAGGACTCCTTAAGGAGTCCTTCGGGGAATAAGCTAGAGCCTATTCCAAATCCGGAATCACCATTACCGGGCAGAGCCTCGACCACTAGGGTTGTGGGATGTTTATGAGCAAAGCCCATAATCCGTCGCATCCATGTGTGTACTGTAACAAATATACCGGACCCTACAATTCTTAATAACTATCAGGATTCCACTCTTGATAAATAAAAACAAATAAAGTCTACACTGCTTCCTTATGAATTAAGGTCCAGATGAATGAAGGCCCAGAGCCTTTACGATAAAAAATGACCACTGCCAAACACCTTATTCAGAGCTAAGCAGTTTGCACAAAATATAACCCCTACGGAAAGAGCTTGCGCGGATCAGCCAACCAGAAAAAGGCAATACAAGCCCAAGCATAAGATCTCCGGCTCATGCTTGTAATTTCACGATTACAACAGCCTTCCACGCAGCATAGCCATTGTCTTTGAATCTGACCTGTATCAAGACTGCCTTACTGGCCGGCGTTATCCTGAATGCAGTCACCAAGGAGATTTACATGCCGATAGAAGCCCATGACCTGCACCACGATTTTCCAGAGTTGAGTGAACAGATTCGTGATTTGAAGATGAATGACCGTCATTTCGCCAAGCTGTTCGAAGAATACGATGTGCTGGACAAGGAAATACGCCATATAGAAGAACAAAAAGAAGCTGCTTCTGATGAACGTCTTGAAACGCTGAAGGTGCGTCGTGTTGCACTGAAAGATGAGCTTTACACCATGCTGAATCAGGCCGTTGATAACGCCTGATAGTGCTGGCCCGCTCCCCGACTCTGACTGACGTATCTCTCAGTCTCCGACTAACGCCTCGCTCTTGCGGGGCGTTTTTGATGGTAACCCCAAACCAGATCCAAAATACCGGATGGCAGGCTTTTGCTGATACCTGTAGCTGCGCGCTTTATAAATAACGCCCAAATGCACTTTAACTTAACAAGCCGTCTCTCCGCCAGCATCGCAGCCTGACGGCTTGCCTGCATGATGGTCCGATGCATCCGGTTCCTCTTGAATGGGAGTGTCGGAAGTGTCCGGTTGTCGGGCAAGCGCTTTCAGGCGTTTGCGCGCCGCTCGCCGTGCAGCAAAGAAAGCCGACAGCATCTGGCCACACTCTGCCGCCATCACACCACTCTCAATCTGGAAGGTATGGTTAAAGACAGGATTAGCGGCTAACGGTATGGCGCTGTGAACTGCACCGGATTTCGGTTCAGATGCCCCATACACCAGACGTTCGATACGACTGTGAACCAACAAGCCATAACACATGGTACAGGGTTCCAGGGTAACGTACAGGCAAGCACCACTGAGCCGGTAGTTACCAATGGTGGCGGCAGCTTCACGTATTGCCAGCATTTCGGCATGGGCACTGGGGTCAAGATCGGTAATCTGGCGATTACGTCCACGACCAATCACCTGACCATTCAGCACAACCACGGCACCGACCGGTACTTCACCATCGTCAGCAGCGGTTTGCGCCAAGGCCAGCGCCAGGGTCATGGCTTCTTCATCACTGCGGATCAGCGATTGTGATGACATCGGCCTATGACTCACTGATTTTGCCTGCGGCTGTTATTTCTCTCACGACGGTTATTAAACCCATGGTTTGGCGTCTGTACTGTTAAAACAGGCAGCATGATACCCACTGCCTAATCGAAAGCCAGTACCGTTTTGATGCGCCGTTTTTCGTGTTCAATAATCCGCCTCAAGACGGTTTGTGCCAGCAAGCCTGTGATCGCGCCCACCATACCGGCAACCGTTGACAAGATGGCTTTGGAAATACCAGCCGCCATGGGTTTGGGGCTACCGGCACCGAGTTGCACCATGACATCAAATACTTCAATCATGCCTGTGACCGTCCCCAGCAAACCCAGCAGAGGACAAATAACAATAAACATCCGGATAGTACTGAATCCTGCATCCAGCCCCATCGTCAAACTGGCCAGCAGTTCCTGATGAATCTGTCGAGAGATCCAGCTGTGTTTACAAGAACGGGAACACCATTCCTGCTGTGCAATGGCGCATCGGGCCGGATGCACTGCCACCACATACAAGGTGCGTTCGATCAGGTACGCCCAGAGTAAAAAGATAACCGCCATAATGGGGTAAATCACTTCACCGCCGCGTTCCAGAAACAAGCTGATTTCTTCCATTAGCGCAGACTCCGGCATGCTATTGAAGTCATCAGCTTATCGTGTTGGCAAAACAAATAATCAGGTTGTTGGGCCAGCTTTGAAGTACATCAAACCTGGCGGGCAATTCATCAGATCGTCATTCGTTTGATGAGGCAGTGTCATGTATCGGGCTTATTATCCGCCAGATTTTTTCACCGTAAAACCACGCCGGGTCAGCTCAGACATCAGCAAATCACGCTGCTCCCCCTGAATTTCAATAACACCATCCTTGAGTACACCACCAACGCCACATTTCTTTTTCAGCTCTTTGGCCAGTGTCTTAAGCTCGGCTCCGATCAGCGGCACTCCGGTCACCAGAGTCACGACCTTGCCACCACGCCCTTTGGTTTCTCGTGCCAGACGCACAATCCCGTCGCCCTGGGGTTGCTCTGGCTCTCCGCAGCGACACTGTGCCACGGCTTCCCGACATGCGGGGCAGGTACGTCCAATTTCAGTGGAATAGACCAGTCCACCGCTGTTTTTTTGCTTGGCCATGTGATTCCTCATTGTTGCTACCGCAACGCTAAATCATTCACAGCCATTCGGCAAATCAACTTGCCGCAGAGCTGGCACTGCTCGATAACGTTGCCACAGGAAATGTCAACAGCACCTGGGTACCGACTCCCAACTCACTATCAATGGTCAAATCCCCACTATGATAAGCCATCACAATAGCGACCTCAGCCAACCCCAAGCCGTTTTCCGGCACTCCCCAATCCGCATGGATCCAGCTGTTCACCGCGGTAGCATCCATGCCCTCCCCGGTATCCCGGATGGATACACATACCGTGTCGTTCACGGTTTCGAGGCGAATGGTTATCTTGCCCGGCTCACTTCCAAGGGCTTCACGGGCATTGGCAAGCAGCTGCCGAAATGCCAGACGAACCTGACTCTCAACACATTCAATTCCGGGGATAGGCGTTGTTTCAATTACCAGGTTGATACGTTCATTGAGCGACTGCTCCGCGACCACCTTCTGCATCAAGGCAGCCAGATCCAGGCTCTGTCGAGGCTCTGGGCTGGCCAGAACATGTAGTTCGTTGATTCTCCGGTGGACTTGCTCCAGATTGGTTCTGAGCCTGACCAGCTGGCCCGGAGGATGATCGCGACCATCGGATGCCAGCCATTGCTTCACTTGCTGCTCAGACTCGGCCAGTGGCTGGTTGGATTCTTCTGTAATGGCCGCAACCAAATACCCCAACGATGCCATTTGCTGCGAGTGAGACAACAGTCGCTGGGTACGCTCCAGTTCATCAAAACGCTGCTGCAGCTGGCTCTTGCTGTTTTTTAACGCCCTGTTACAGGCCTGCATCTCATGTTCCAGCACTTGCTGCTCTTGACGAGCATTTTGCTCCTCTTGCTGGCAACGCCGCAGCTCCGCTGCTGTAGACGTTAACAAGTAATTGATCTTGCCCGTTAATGCCTGCAATTCACACAGCCTTTCCTGACATGTCACCGGGGGCTGCTCAGTACAACCTGGGACAATCCCCTGGAGTTGCCGAATCAGCTCACCCAGCGGGCGAGTCAGTCGCTGATAGAAAATCACCACCAGCGCCAGCACCAGCAAAAGGTTACGTACCACCTCCAGTGCCATGGTCATCGCTGCTCGTTCTCGAAACTCGGTATGAATTTCACGCTTATCAATCCAGACGGTCAAACTGCCTATTTTTTCAAAATGTGCTTCCACCAGATTATTGCCGAACAGGTCGACTGTTTTTTCCAGCAAGTAAGGCTGCAGCAGATCATTTTTCAGATCATCAGCCGACAGTCCACGCCGCTGGCTATAACCAGACAAGTCATCGTCGACATACACTGACACAATGGAGCGATTCAGCATCAACCCTTCAAAAATCAGCTGAACGGCGGTGTTATGGTATTGCTGCAGTGCCAATGCCAGCTGATCGCTCTGATACACCAGCAAGGTATCCAGATTGGTCTGAAAACGTTCTTTTTCTATTAGATAATCGATGCGAATTTGTACTGCACTGAACAGCACACTGAGAACCAGGCTGCATATAAGAATGTAGCCTGTCAGTTTACTTGCTGCTGAAGGAAATTGAGGTATCACAGTTGCCATTGCCTGATTCCGCTGGTTCTACCTGAGTATAGCCGCCTCCGCTGCCGCTGTTTGGAGCGGACTCTCGGCAAAAACGACACTGCATCACAACACTGGCCTGCTAATCCAGTGGCAAAGCACTGCGATCGACCACCTTACGCATTACAAAACTGGAATGAACACCGCTGACACCTTCAATACGAGTCAGCGTTCCAAGCAATAATTGCTGAAAGGCTTCCATATCACGGACAATAACCTTGAGTACATAGTCTGCCGACTGACCGGTAATCAGATAACACTCCAGTACTTCAGGGCAAGCATCCACCGCAGCCTCAAAGGTAGCAAATCGTTCCGGTGTATGTTTGTCCATATTAATATGTATCAACGCCAGCAAATCCAGGCCCAGTTTTCGGGCGCTGACATGAGCACGATACCCTTCAATCACGCCGCTGTCCTGCAATGCCTTGACCCGGCGAGAACAGGGCGAGGGAGACAAGCCAACCTGATCAGCCAGCTCCAGGTTCGACAAGGCTCCATGCTGCTGCAACAGCGCCAGAATACGCCGATCGGTACGATCCAGAACAACCAGGTCACGAGCAGATCGACTCATGCAAATCTCTCCATCAATATCTTTGAGGAAGCCGCAGAAAAAGCATCTTTTACCAAGCCTAAAAGCAACTCAGCAATTTATCACCAACAATTCAAGATATAGAACAATATTCACAAAAACAACCGTGCAAAACCACAACAATTAACAATCTTTCATCCCGTACTTCACTTTACACTGTACCCAGTTTCATCACAGCAATCTGAATACCAGTACGGAGCCACCATGAGTCATCATAAATACAGCAACCCGGACTTCAATCCGGAAAAATACCCGCGTTTTCCTGTTATCCGGAAAAGCGATCGCCGCTGGCCCAATGCGGAAATCAAGGCGGCTCCGCTGTGGTGCTCTGTCGACCTGCGTGATGGTAACCAGGCGTTGATTGAGCCCATGAACGTTAGCCAGAAACAGGCAATGTGGCACTTATTGGTCGATATGGGCTTCAAGGAAATTGAAGTCGGCTTCCCTGCTGCATCACAACCGGACTTCGACTTTGTCCGCTGGTTGATCGAAGAAAATCGTATTCCGGATGATGTCACGATCCAGGTGTTGGTACAGGCGCGTAATGATCTGATCGAACGCACCTACGAAGCCCTTGATGGTGTGCGCCGCGCCGTGGTGCACGTGTACAACTCAACCTCTCCGGTCCAGCGTCAGAAAGTCTTTAACCTCGACAAGGCCGGTATCATCGACATTGCCCGCAAAGGCGCTGCCAAGGTACAGCAAGTCGCACGGGACTATCCGGCAACAGACTGGACCTTCCAATATTCACCAGAAAGCTTTTCCGGTACGGAAGTCGACTTCGCCGTCGAGGTGTGTAATGCCGTCATTGATGTTTGGCAGCCCACTCCCGAGAAAAAAATCATCCTCAACCTTCCTGCCACGGTTGAATCGGCCATGCCCAATGTATTTGCTGATCAAATTGAATGGTTTTGTGATCATGTTGAAAAACGCGATAGCCTGTTAATCAGCATCCACACCCATAACGACCGGGGTTGTGCCATAGCCGCAGCGGAAATGGCCATTCTGGCCGGAGCCGATCGTATAGAAGGCACCTTGCTGGGCAATGGTGAGCGCACCGGGAATATGGATATCGTCACCATGGCCATGAACCTCTATAGCCAGGGTATCGACCCGCAGTTGGATATCAGCATGGCTGACGACATTATCAGCACCGTCGAAGCCTGTACCAATATCAAGACCCATCCGCGCCACCCCTGGCTTGGAGAACTGGTATATACCGCTTTTTCCGGTAGCCACCAAGATGCCATCCGTAAATGCCTCGCCGTGCAAACAGCGAGTGAACACTGGGATGTCGCTTATTTGCCAATCAATCCGGAAGATATCGGTCGCAGCTACCAGTCTGTCATCCGGGTCAACAGCCAGTCGGGCAAAGGAGGAGCCAGTTATTTGCTTGAGCAGGAAATGGCCATCACCTTGCCACGCTGGGTACAGATTGAACTGGCCCAACCTGTGCAGGCATTGGCTGAACGCAGTGCCAGCGAACTGCAAACCGACGATATCGTCAGCTTGTTCCGCCGCACCTTTATGACCAGCCATGGCCAGTTGCAACTCGACAGCTACACCCTTGAAGGCAGTGGCAGCCAGACCGCCGTTCAGGCTTGCCTTAACGACGGCAGCAACCTGATCAGCTTGCACGGGCACGGCAACGGTGCGATCAGTGCCTTTACTGACGCCATCCACCGCGCATTAGGTGTATCGGTCCAGATCGTGCAATTTGATGAGCAATCATCCGGTGAAGGTTCGGATGCCGGGGCTGTCGCCTTTATCCAGGCCAATATCAATGGCCAACGCTACACTGGCGCGGCAGAAGACGAAGACACATTAAGCGCCAGCATGAATGCCGTTTTGGCGGTGGTGAACCAGTCTATCGCCCAGTAGTCTTTGAGAGAACAGCATCGGTGCAAAACTAACGACTGCAAGGCTTGCACCGGTGCTGTTCTCTACTGTCTTTTGTATATCTAACTAACGTATCACCGACAGCCAATACCGCAACGTATAAGCTAGGCCCGCCCTGCCCTTAGCGTTTTACGCTTACAGCTGTATTTCCCGCCCGTTTTGCCAAAAAACCACCTGACAATTATGTCATTTTATTCAACACACTGTTTTTATAGACTTAAGTCGATACCGAAAGATGGTACTTAGCACGCATAAAGCCATACTATTTGGCACGTATTGGCATAAAAAAGACATGAAATACGCCAATCGGATATTACTCTTTATATAACCGGGACTTTTCTATGGCTACAGATTCACGCATGCTCTGCACGGCACTCTCTGATCGACTTATGTCTGCCGAAGACGCCGCCGCACTGATACCTGCTGGCAGCACCGTTGGCATGAGCGGCTTTACTGGCGCAGGTTACCCTAAAGCCATTCCTGCTGCTTTGGCTGATCGTATAGAAAAACTGAACAACGCTGGCGAAGAATTCCGCATCAACATCTGGACTGGCGCGTCAACCGCACCGGAACTGGATGGTAAGCTGGCGGCCGTCAACGGCATCAATATGCGTTTGCCTTTCCAATCAGATCCAATCTGCCGTGAAAAAATCAATAACGGCAGCATGGATTACATCGATATCCACCTGTCCGAAGTATCCCAGTACGCCTGGTCCGGCTTCCTTGGCAAAATGAACATTGCCGTCATCGAAGTCACTGGTGTACTTGAAGATGGTCGCCTGATCCCTTCCTCTGCGGTTGGTAACAACAAGACCTGGATCGAACAAGCTGACCACATCATTCTGGAAGTCAACAGCGCTCAAAGTGCTGGTCTGGAAGGCATGCACGATATCTACTACGGTACTGCCTTGCCGCCGAACCGCAAACCTATCCAGATCAGCAAGCCTACCGACCGTATTGGCAAGCATTATCTGGATTGCCCAACCGAGAAAGTCATTGCGGTTGTTGAAAGCCACGCTCCCGATCGCAATTCAGCGTTTAACCCACCAGATGAAATTTCGCGCCGCATTGCCGGCCATATCCTCGAATTCTTCGAGCAGGAAATTGCTCTGGGACGTATGCCGAAAGAATTGCTGCCAATTCAATCCGGTGTGGGCAACATTCCTAACGCCGTACTGGAAGGTCTTGATGCCGGCCCATTCAAACAGCTGACTGCTTTTACCGAAGTAATCCAGGACGGCATGCTGGCCATGCTGAAATCCGGCACTCTGGCAGCCGCATCTTCTACCGCTTTCTCACTCAGTCCGACCGCCATGGACGAGCTGAACAATAACATCGACTTCTACCGGGAGCGGATCATCTTGCGTCAGCAAGACATCAGTAACCACCCGGAACTGATTCGTCGTTTGGGAGTGATCGCCATGAATGGCCTGATCGAAGCCGATATGTACGGCAACGTCAACTCTACCCACATTATGGGTAGCCGTATGATGAACGGTATTGGTGGTTCTGGTGACTTCGCCCGTAACGGTTATCTGTCAATTTTTGTAACGCCATCAACCGCCAAAAATGGTGCCATCTCTGCCATCGTGCCAATGGTTTCTCACGTTGACCACACGGAACACGACGTCAAGATTCTGGTTACCGAACACGGTCTGGCGGATTTGCGCGGCCTGTCTCCAAGACAGCGTGCACACGTCATTATAGAAAAATGTGCCGATCCAGCCTTCCGCCCAGCCTTGCGCGATTACTTTGATCGCGCCTGCGCCAGTGGTCGTGGCATGCATACTCCGCATTTGCTGGGTGAAGCATTAAGCTGGCACCAACGTTACGAAGAAACCGGCCATATGTAAGACGATGTAATATCGTTTTGATGGTTTCCAGCCATCAGGTGTCAGCTCCTGACCCTGATGGCTGATCTTCTTCAGATGCTGGCTATTCAGTTCTGATATCAAGCTTTCTATTCTTTTCCAGCCCTGCACTCAGACAGCCACAACACCAGCCACAACACCAGTCACTATGACTGCAAACCCTTACCACCGTCCCGGTGTGTCAGATCAACGTTATCGCTGTAACGACTGCCATTCCGACTCCGTCAACCAGCTTGCTTCTGGCAACCCCAAAGATAACGCCAACCGAACCAGGCCGTGCAACCAGCTGCATGCATTCGCTTGTGGTATTTCGCCCAGCCGCGCCGCAGGGTGATTACTGAATCCCAGTACCTGACTGCTATCCAGATGCAGGCGACGACAATGCCCAATAAACACTTCCGGGCGCATATCACAGAAAACCAGACGCTGACGTACAATCTCGGGGAACAGACCACTGATAATTTGATCGTCAACCTGACAACCGGCTTCGGCTGAATCCCTGGCGTGGCGAAACCGGCCAGGCTCCAGCAAGTACACCAATGAATGTGGCCGTTGATGCTGTTGCAAGCGCTCACTGATCTGTAATGCCTGCTGCAAAGACTGATAACCACTGGCCACCAGCTGAATTTCCGCAGCACAATGCCCATGCAAACACACAGCCCCATGACTGACCAACTGCTCTGCCATCGCCGGTGTCATAATAGAGGCAACCGGGCCATCCGGAATGACTAGCTGCATCACCACTCCAGTCTCACCGTAGCAGCTCTTTAAAGCCGCCTGCGCAGTATTGCCATCCGGGATCAACAGCACCCGCATCTGATCGGCACTTTGCGACAACAAGAGTTCTGTCATTTCAGGAGCGGCAGGGTCATGACGACAAACCAGTGGCAAGCCAGCCCAGGGGGCGGCTTCATCATCCAGCTTTTGCCGACGAGCAAAGGCAATCGCCTGTAACACCGGCTCCAGTATGGCAAGACCGGCAGACTCGTGTGTCACCAGCATATTGATGCCCATCTGATTGCCCAAGCAGGCATTGACCAGTAATTCACCATCGTGATGATGAAGCAAAGCCCCGGCTGTTCCGGCACTGCGAAGCCCCAACCGCTCACAGCTGATCGGCAATGTCTTTTGTACAGCACCAAGGTGGCTCGCCAGCCGAGGCCGTAATGCCGGATTAATTTCACAGATATCGGCGAAGTAACGATCCAGCACTGACAACACGTCATGCGGTTGTTGCGCACCTTGCCAATGCGGGTCTGGACGGTTCACCGTTACCATAAAAGGTCGTAATGGCTGACGCGGCTGTCGTAGTACTGCAGCCTTGGCAGGCCAACCGGTACTGGCTGCTGGCTCAATTGCGACTGCAATAACCGGCTGGCACACCAGCGTAAGCCAGGGCAACCAGTGTATATCGGCAGTCTGTCGCAACGGCCACTCCGCCTCAGCTTCCAGCAATGCACAAGCAATATTGACTGGTCTGGCATCGGTTAATAACAGCTCATCACTATCCACGGGCTGCTGACCATTGTCCGCAACCCAGACCGGAATCAATACACCGCTATCCTGCCGGGACCACCAAGCCAGAGTGCGTCCCATTCGCTCTTTTAATTCGTCAATATCACCATCCATCACCAGCAAGGCCACTTCTCCTGGTAACGGTTGATGGACAGCCTGAGTTACCAAGGTATCCAGCGGTGCTCTGGCTCCCATCAGTTCAGGCGAAATCCAGGGGCCAGGCAGAATCTGTTGCTCCGTATCCCGGCCAAATTCCTGTTCAAAACGAGTCCAGCCATCAAGAGTTAACGGATAACGCTGTTGGCGGGCACGGTTTGCACTGCCAGTAAGTAACTGCCAGATTTCCAGCGCCGCTCCCATGCCTGGCAGAGCCGATAACCAGTCGCGGCGCTTGCCCGTCAGGTGGTTGATCAACATACCCGCAGCGGCCAGTTGCATCAGTACCTGCCACTGAGCGGCGGAACCTGGCATGGATAAAAACCCGGCTTGTCGTTGCAGCGCCGGAATACGGTCATACAGCTGATCAGACAACCGCTCGGCCACCCACAAGGCTTCCGTCACCCGACTCATCGGCACAGAACAACCGGCCTGTGCCAGCGCACGAGACAACCGACCGGCGTCCGAGCTAACATCCAGACTGCCGCCGGTTTCTTTGAGTACCATTCGTTCACGTGCCATCACGCTCTCCAGACCAATCATTGCCAACAGTTAAAGACACATCCACCCGCTGCCAACACAAAAAACAGAATAAAACCCACCTGCGCCATCGTTTTAATGGATCCATACCCGGCGCAATCTGAACCGGTCATCGGCGAGCAGGCTGTTATTACTGCAGCGGATTTCAGCTACTTTATTAGTCTAGGAGCAGCCACTCTCTGGTGTCTTGCCGTGCATCAACCCCTGCCGTATCAATCACAGTGAGAGAGCAGCCATAAAAAAACCGCCCGAAGGCGGTTTCAGAAAGCAGTCAGTCCGTTTTCGTCAGCTAAAAATCAACGAAACCGGTGCACCGCTCAGATATCAAGCAGGTTGCTCGACACCCTTCATGGTCAGTTTGACACGACCTTTTGGATCAACATCCATTACGTGTACGTTAACCATTTGACCTTCTTTCAGGTAATCGGTCACGTTCTCAACACGCTCTTCGCTGATCTGAGAGATGTGCAACAGACCATCCTTGCCAGGCAGAACGGTGATGAAAGCACCAAAATCGACGATTTTGCTGACTTTACCTGTGTAGGTAGTTCCTACTTCGATATCCGCAGTGATTGCTTCAATCATGCTGCGCGCCAAATCAGAGGCTTCTTTACCAGCCGCAAAGATCTTGATTTCGCCATCATCATTGATGTCGATCGAAGCACCGGATTTTTCCGTAATATCACGAATGGTCGCGCCACCTTTACCAATCACTTCACGGATTTTATCGGAAGGAATCTTCATGGTGCTCATGGTCGGTGCGTTTTCAGCCAGTGTTGTACGTGGCTCAGCAATCACAGTGTTCATCTGACCCAGAATGTTCAGACGGGCTGCTTTGGCTTTTTCCAGAGCAATTTCCATGATTTGCTCGGTAATACCTTCGATCTTGATATCCATCTGCAAGGCAGTGATACCTTCATCAGTACCAGCCACTTTGAAGTCCATATCACCCAGGTGATCTTCGTCACCCAGAATGTCAGTCAGAACGGCAAACTGTTCGCCTTCCTTGATCAGTCCCATGGCGATACCAGCAACCGGGGCCTTGATCGGTACACCTGCGTCCATCAGTGCCAGGGAAGCACCACACACGGACGCCATGGAAGAAGAACCGTTGGATTCGGTGATTTCTGACACAATACGAATGGTATAAGGAAATTCGTCTGCTGTAGGCATCATTGCCTGGATACCACGACGGGCAAGGCGACCATGACCAATTTCACGACGGCCTGGCGTACCCAGACGGCCAGCTTCACCAACAGAATATGGAGGGAAGTTGTAGTGGAACAGGAACGGATCGTCCTTGGTGCCGTGCAGGAAGTCGATCATCTGTGCATCACGGGCAGAGCCCAGAGTGGTCACAACAATCGCCTGGGTTTCACCACGGGTGAACAGAGCTGAACCGTGCGTGGTGTTCAGTACACCGGTCTCGATGGTCAGAGGACGAACGGTATCGTTATCACGGCCGTCAATACGTGGCTCGCCATCGATAATGCGTTTGCGCACAACTTCGTATTTCAGCTCGCCCATCATGTCAGCGATATCGTCAGCGGAGAAACCTTCTTCGCCTTCTGCTGCAGCCAGTTTTGTAATCGCGTCAGCCTTGATCGCGTCCAGCTTGCCGTAACGCTCCATCTTGTCAGACGTAGTATAGGCTTCACCGATCGCAGCTGCAGTCTCTGCTTTTACTGCTTCGTACAGCTCAACGTTCTTGGCTTCAGCTGCCCAATCCCATTTGCTGACACCCAGTTCTTCAACCCACTCACTGATGGCCGTGATAGCAGGCTGGAAACCTTTGTGGGCAAACAGTACAGCACCCAGCATTTCGTCTTCAGTCAGTTCGTCGGCTTCGGATTCCACCATCAAGACGGCATCTTTGGTACCGGCAACGATCATATCCAGCAAGGAATCTTCCAGCTGAGTCTGAGTCGGGTTCAGGATGTAACCCTTGTCCTCAATAAAGGCAACCCGTGCACCACCGATTGGACCATTAAAAGGCACACCGGATACTGCCAAGGCAGCGGAGGTAGCAATCATGCCGCACATGTCTGGATCAACATCTTTTTCAGACGACATAACCGTGACGATGACCTGAACTTCGTTCATGAAGCCATCGGCAAACAAAGGACGGATCGGACGGTCAATCAGACGGGAAGTCAGTGTTTCTTTTTCTGAAGGGCGGCCTTCGCGCTTCAGGTAACCACCAGGAATACGGCCTGCAGCGTACATTTTTTCCTGATAATGAACCGACAGCGGGAAGAAATCCTGGCCGGGTTTGGTTTTCTTGGCAGCTACGACAGTAGCCAGCACCTGGGTTTTACCCATGGTAACCAGTACCGCACCATCGGCTTGACGGGCAATTCGGCCAGTTTCAAGCGTGATGGTGTCGTTACCGAGTTGGAACGTTCTGGTATTAGCGACAGGTTTGTTGCTCATGTATTCATTTTTCCTGTAAATCAAACGAAGCTGCATCACCGCCGGTGCTTCTAAGCATTGGCCGTTGCACGAGCCGGCTTCCCCCACGCTGACAGCAGAACGGGGATATCGGGTTCCCTGACGGGAACCAACGACAAATGGTTAGAAGCACCACCGCGTTCTTGCGGGGCTGGCACCACAGTGATAACAGAATTTAGAGGGAGTATAGACAGCCGCACAAGCGAGCTACAGAAACAACAAAAGCCCCGGAGGGCTTTTGCTGCAAGCGAGATTAGCGACGCAGACCCAAACGCTGGATCAGATCCAGGTAACGGTTAGCATCTTTACGCTTCAGATAGTCCAGCAGCTTACGACGCTGGTTAACCATGCGAATCAGACCGCGACGGGAGTGGTGATCTTTGCCATGCTCCTTGAAGTGACCTTGCAAACCCAGAATGTTATGGGTCAGCAGGGCAACCTGAACTTCCGGTGAACCGGTGTCACCTTCGGCAGTTTGATACTCTGTAACGATCTCAGCTTTTTTCTCAGCAGATAATGCCATGTATAACTCCAACATAATGTGCATCAGGTAAACCTGACGTTAAAAAAGACATCGCTACCGTGCACATTAACAGTAGTATGCCGTTGCAGACCTGACCAACCACGAGAAGGTCAAATGCTGCAGATACTGGCCATAACCAAGGCTTGATCAGCCTTGTACCGGCACTTGTAATTGTACTGAAGGTGCTGCATTGAGGCTAGTATTAAGTGCTTGCCGCAGCAGGTCTTTATACGGTAGTGCCTCAGCGTCGCCACCCCAGCCGCCTTTATGCGTCGTCGTCTTCAGCAGAAGCCTGATTGGCCTTGTCCTGATCACGGGCCTGACGAATCAGGCCAGTCAGGTGGTGTCCCCGATCCATGCTTTCATCATAGTGGAAACGTAACATCGGCGTCACACGAGTCGTCAGAATACGGGCCAGTTCGGAGCGCAGATAACCGGCGGCGTCATTTAAAATGGCGACGGTCTGTGCCTGGATTTCCTGATCGGTTTCTCCCTTGGCACCCATCACGGTGAAATAGATATCGGCATAGCCGAGATCCTTAGCCACCCGCACGTCATTCAAAGTCACCATTCCCAGGCGCGGATCTTTCATTTCAAACTGGATTTTCAAGGCCAGTTCGCGCTGAATCTGTTCCGACAAACGGGAGGTTCGACTGTAATCTTTTGGCATGATATTTCTCTCTTGCTGCGGCTATGGGCGCAGGCTACAGACGCCAAAGCCCGGCAAGGCCGGGCTTTGTCAAAGGGTCAGACCCAAAGTACACAAGGTACTTGATGGATCACAGAGTACGAGCAACCTCACGGACGTCAAATACTTCAATCTGATCGCCAGGGCGAACATCCTGATAGTTTTTCACGCCAATACCACACTCCATACCCTGGCGAACATCAGCCACATCATCTTTATAACGACGCAACGATTCCAGCTCACCTTCATAAATCACCACGTTTTCACGCAGCACACGGATTTTCTTGTTCCGGTGCACTGTGCCTTCGGTCACCATACAACCAGCAATCTGGCCGAATTTTGGTGAGTTGAAGACATCGCGAACTTCGGCGATACCAACGATTTCTTCGCGCAGCTCTGGCGCCAACAAACCAGCCATCGCCTGTTTCACATCATCCAGCAGATCGTAGATCACGCTGTAATAACGCATATCCAGGCCGCTGTTTTCCACGATACGACGGGCAGCATTGTCAGCCCGTACGTTAAAGCCGAAAACAACCGCACTGGAAGCAACCGCAAGAGTCACGTCGGTTTCCGTAATACCACCCACTCCGGACGATACCACGTTCACTTTCACTTCATCGGTAGCCAGCTTCTGCAAGGAAGACACAATGGCTTCCAACGAACCCCGAACGTCGGTTTTCAAGACGATATTCAGTACCGCTGGAGCACCTTCGCCCATACCACTGAACAAGGCGTCCAGTTTTGCGGCTTGCTGACGTTGTTGTACCTGCTCTTTGGCCTTGTTCTCACGATATTCCGCCACTTCGCGGGCTTTCTTCTCGTTTTCAACCACCATGAAGCTGTCACCAGCATCCGGAGTGCCATTCAGACCCAGGATCGCAACCGGAATAGACGGGCCGGCTTCATCAACCGGCTTGCCGTTTTCGTCCAGCAGCGCACGGGCGCGGCCATAACAGGTACCGGCAAGCACGATATCGCCTTTTTTCAGCGTACCGTTCTGCACCAGCATGGTTGCAACCGGACCACGTCCTTTATCAAGACGGGATTCCACAATAACACCACAGCCCGGGCCGTCGAAGTGTGCTTTCAGCTCCAGTACTTCGGCTTGCAGCAACACCGCTTCCAGCAGCTCGTCGATACCCAGACCGGTATGGGCAGAAACCGGGATAAAAGGTACATCGCCACCCCAGTCTTCTGGCAGTACGCCACGAGCGGACAATTCATTTTTGACACGGTCAACATCCGCGCCTTCCTTGTCCATTTTGTTGATCGCAACAACCAGAGGAACTCCGGCAGCATGGGCATGCTGTACGGCTTCTTCGGTTTGAGGCATCACGCCGTCATCGGCGGCAACCACCAGAATAACCACGTCGGTTGACTGGGCACCACGAGCACGCATGGCAGTAAACGCCGCGTGTCCCGGTGTATCCAGGAAGGACACCATGCCGTGATCTGTTTGCACATGGTAGGCACCAATATGCTGGGTAATACCACCGGCTTCTCCGGCCACCACTCGAGTACGACGAATGTGATCAAGCAACGACGTTTTACCATGGTCAACGTGACCCATAACCGTTACGACCGGCGCCCGGGTTTTTTCTTCACCCTCGTAAGATACGGAGTCTGTAACGTCTTCTTCCAGCTGATTGTCAGAGATCAGCTTCGCCACCTTGTGGCCCATATCTTCAACCAGCAGAGTCGCGGTGTCCTGATCCAGCGTCTGGTTGATGGTCGCCATAACGCCCATACCCATCAGACTCTTGATCACTTCACCGGCTTTAACACTCATACGGGAAGCCAGTTCGCCGACTGTAATCGCTTCTGGCAATTCAACTTCACGAATAACCGGTGCTGTTGGACGGGTAAAAGCGTGTTCGTTGTTGTTTTGCTGTTGCTGACGGCTACGGCTGCCCTTGCCTTTAGCCTTGCTGCGACGACGACCGCTATTCTGGCCACCCTCGGAATCCATATAGCGGCTGTTTTCGCGGGTATCGGAACGCTTCTTGTCGACCACCTTGCCTTTCTTGCGATGCTCTTCCTGACGTTGCTGAGCAGCTTCTGCCTCTGCACGTTTTTGCGCAGCATCTTCTTCAGCAGTCAGTGGCTTGGCCTTGACGCGAGCGGTAGCAACCGGCTTGCTGGGGCGTGCGGAACGATCATCACGGCGAGGCTGGGGTGCCGGCTCTGTTTTGGCTGCTGCAGGCTTGGCCTTGGCGGCAGCAGCGGCTTTGGCAGCCTTGGCAGCAGCCGCGGCTTTTTCGGCGGCAGCTTTTTCAGCAGCAGCCTTGGCAGCCAGCGCCGCCTTGGAGTCAGCACGCGGAGCAATACTGACCCGCGCGGTTTGTGTGATGGGCTTGCTAGCCGCCTCGGCCTGGGCACGAGATTCAGCTTCGGCTGCACTGCGCGCAGCACGTGCTGCCCGTTCTTCGGCAACACGACGTTCAGCAACTCGAGCCGCTTCGTCAGCCGCCTTGGCTTCTGCAGCCAATCGTTCTGCTTCTGCCTGACGTGCTGTTTCAACGTCTTTATCCATTTCATCCCGTTTCACGTAAGTACGTTTTTTGCGTACTTCGATCGATACGGCTTTCTTGCCACCCTGACCGGTTTTCAACGTTGTGGTCACCTTGCGTTTCAGAGTGATTTTCTGGGGTGCCAGTTCATTGGCACCACCGTGGCTCTTTTTCAAAAAGGTCAACAGGCCGGCTTTTTCTTCATCCGACACTCTTTGTTCTGCTGCGGTCTGTGGCAGGCCCGCTTCTTTCATTTGGGACAACAAGCGATCTACGCTGGTCCCCACCACGTCGGCGAGTTCTTTAACTGTTACTTCTGCCATGCGTTTCTCCTATGCCGAGTGAGTGGATTAATCATTGCCCTCAAACCAGGGCTTGCGTGCGGTCATTATGAGGTCCGCCGCTTTCTCCTCGGTCATATCCTCAATGTCCATCAGGTCGTCAATGGATTGCTCGGCAAGATCTTCCATCGTACAAATACCTTTGCTGGCCAATACCAGCGCCAGATGTTTTTCCATGCCCTCCATTTCCAGCAGATCTTCTGCTGGCTGCGACTGTTCGAGCTTCTCTTCCGAGGCCAGAGCCCGGGTCAGTAGCACGTCTTTGGCGCGAGTACGGAGTTCATTAATCATGTCTTCATCCAGCTCTTCAATGTCCAGCATCTCGTCAATCGGGATGTAGGCAATTTCTTCCAGCGTGGTGAAGCCTTCTTCAACCAGCAACACCGCAAAATCTTCTTCGATGTCGAGAGTGTTAATAAAGTTATCAATATATGCCGACGCTTCCTGATCCTGCTTCGCAGCAGCATCTTCGATGGTCATGACATTGATTGTCCAGCCCGTCAGCTCGGATGCCAGGCGGACGTTTTGTCCACCACGCCCGATGGCCTGAGCCAGATTGTCGCTTTCTACCGCCACATCCATGGTGTTGGTTTCTTCATCCATGACAATGGATGCAACGTCTGCCGGAGCCATGGCATTGATAACCAGCTGTGCCGGGTTGTCATCCCAGAGCACGATATCAATCCGTTCGCTACCACCCAGTTCGTTGGTAACAGCCTGTACACGTGCTCCGCGCATACCAACACAGGCACCGACCGGATCTATACGCTTGTCATTGGTTTTGACAGCAATTTTGGCACGAGAACCGGGGTCACGCGAAGCCCCTTTGATTTCAATCACCTCTTCGGCGATTTCAGGTACTTCAATACGGAACAGCTCGATCAGCATCTCTGAAATGGTGCGACTCAACATCAATTGAGGGCCACGGTTTTCAGGGCGAACCGCATTCAGGATGGCGCGGACACGATCCCCCATGCGCATGATTTCCCGACCGATCAGCTGATCTTTGGGCAGCAAGCCTTCAGCGTTGTTGCCAAGATCAACGATAACATTGTCGCGAGTAACCTTTTTGACGGTACCGTTAACAATCTCGCCAACACGATCCTGATACTGCTCAACAATCTGGGCACGCTCAGCTTCACGTACTTTCTGAACAATAATTTGCTTGGCGGCCTGCGCAGCAATACGACCAAAATCCGGATTTTCAACCTTGACTTCGTAGGTGTCGCCGGGCTGGAGATTGGTGTCGATGTCATGCGCTTCCTGCAAGGTCAATTCATCTCCCAGACCCGGCACCACATCATTGCTAACAACCAGCCAGCTACGATAAGTATCGTAGTCACCAGTCTTGCGATCAATATCAACCCGAATGATCGCTTCTTCATCTTCGTAGCGTTTCTTCGCGGCGGCGGCCAGTGCCGATTCAATGGCCTCAAAAATAACGTCTCGCGATACGCCTTTTTCGTTGGAAACCGCTTCCGCGACCAGGAGAATTTCTTTACTCATCTTCCAGCCTCGCTGCTATGCAACCTTAGTTATCAAAATTGGGAACAATATGAGCCTTTTCTATCAGCTCGACAGGTAACAGGTATTCATGATTATCAACCAACAGCACAATATCCTGTTCCTCGATACCCTGAAGACGCCCCTTGAATTTGCGGCGTCCATCAAAGGGCATACGCAAACGCAGTTCGATTTCTTCACCGACTGATTGCACGTACTGATCCATGGTGAACAATGGACGATCCATACCAGGGGAAGAGACTTCCAGGGTGTAATCCTGAGAAATCGGATCTTCTACATCCAGTACGCTACCGATCTGACGGCTGACATCCGCACAATGGTCGACTGTAATGCCGTCTGCATGGTCAATGTACACCCGCAACAGCGTATGGCGCCCCTGAGCGACCAGCTCAAGACCCCAGAAGACAAACCCCATTGATTCAACAACAGGAGCCAACATTTCCAGCAAGCGGGCATCACGAGCCAATATTTTTTACCTCTCAGAAACAAAAACTGGGCACCTAGTGCCCAGCCCGATGTTGTTGCCTGATGACCAGACAACAGATCTGCCAAATCTTTACACCGAACGTTATCTATCATCCGGTATTCGTCACAAATCGGTGTTTGACTGTGACGACAGCTACTAAAAAGCCCCTGACATGAGGGGCTTTAGGGCAGCTTGAGTCGACTTATTATAGGGCGTTTCGACCGTAAAAGCGAACGACATCGCTTTTACTCAAGCTGGATTGGTGCGGATAGCGAGACTCGAACTCGCACGAGCATTGCTCACCACCCCCTCAAGATGGCGTGTCTACCAATTCCACCACATCCGCATCAAAGACTTGCCAGAGGATCAACCAGTCGTGTTATTCGACGCTTGGTTGATCACTCGCAGATGCATCCAATTCCGGTGCATCCACAGCAGGCGCGTATTCTTCCACAAGTGGGGTATCTTTCTCAAGCTTTTCAATCACTTCCTGGGCAGGAATACCTATATTCGATATTTTTTCGGCATTTTGCTTGGCATAAAGCCCCAATCCCAAGCTGGTAACAAAAAAAGCTGCCGCCAGATACGCCGTTGTATGGCTGAGGAAGTTACCGGAGCCGCCACTGCCAAAGACAGTTTGTGATGCACCAGCACCAAATGAAGCACCGGCGTCTGCACCCTTGCCTTGCTGTAACATCACAAAACCAACGATACCAAGAGCCAACAGGATGTGAACAATGAGAATGATAGATTCCATACTTTCCTAAGCCGTGCAAATTTTCAGAAATTGGTCAGCATCCAGTGAGGCACCGCCCACCAGACCACCATCGATATCAGGTTGAGAAAACAATTCTCCGGCGTTGTCTGCTTTTACGCTACCGCCATAGAGAATTTGAGTTGTGGCAGCCAGGCTGGCATCGCGCCCTGCCAACTGCTCACGTATAAACAAGTGTATTGCCTGGGCTTGTGCCGGAGTTGCCGTTTCACCGGTGCCTATCGCCCAAACCGGCTCATAGGCCACGATCACGGACTGCCATTCAGCATCACTCAAGGATGCCAGCAACAGTGACAGCTGTGTGCCAACCACCTGCTCGGCATTACCCGCCTGCCGTTCGGACAGTGTTTCGCCAACACAAACGATCGCTTTCATGCCGGCAGCCAGTACTCGACGGGTTTTCTCCAAGACCAGCGTATCAGTTTCGGCATACAGGGCACGACGCTCGGAATGACCGACAATAACGTAGCGGCAACCCATGTCTGCCAACATGCCGACCGACACTTCACCGGTGAAGGCACCTGCTTCTTCACTGGCACAATTTTGCGCGCCGACCTGAACCTGACTGTGTTCAAGTCCGGCGACCACCTGACCCAGATACGGAAACGGCGGACAAACCACCAGATCGCGCTCCGGTGCATTCACTGCGGCAACAGCATCAAGCCATGCAGCCGTTGTGTCGCTCGCAGCGTTCATTTTCCAGTTACCGGCAATCATCAAGCGACGCACAGGACACTCCCAAATTCAAAGAGCGCAGATACTATCCAAGAAGTGCCTGCGAAACAAGCCGAAGCGCATATTCACAAAGGATACACTCACTTCGACCACCTGTATTCCAACCATTTCAGATGTCCAGTTCTGCTTCGACGACATCTGCCAACTGTCTGGCCAGTGTTTGCGCCAATACTTCTGCCTCTGCTTCAATCATCACTCGCACCACGGGTTCTGTCCCGGAGGGGCGCAGCAACACCCGGCCTCGTCCTGCCAGAGTGGATTCGGCATCCATCACAGCATGACGGATAACATCCGATGTCTGAATATCTACCTCCCGGCGGCGGGGCACATTAATCATCACCTGAGGCATTTTAGCCATGCGCTTGTGCCAGTCATGCAACGAAGTGCCTGTTTCCATCAGCGCGGTCAATACCTGCAGGGCAGCAACAATGCCGTCCCCAGTGGTCTGAACATCCAGCGCCAGCAAATGCCCGGAAGATTCCCCCCCAAGACGCCAGCCATGCTCATCCAGTTTCTGCATCACATAACGGTCACCGACTCTGGCTCGCACAAAAGGAATATCCAGCTCCTGCATCGCCAGCTCCAGCCCCATATTACTCATCAGGGTTCCGACCACCCCTCCCTGCAAACGACCGGATTGCTGTGCATAAGCCGCCATGATGTACAACAACTGGTCACCATCAACCAGTTCACCACGATGATCAACCATAACCACCCGGTCACCATCCCCATCAAACGCGATACCCAGATCAGCACTTTCTTCCAGCACCTTGCACCGCAATCGTTCCGGTTCAGTGGAGCCAGTTTCACGATTAATATTAAATCCGTCGGGCTGATTCCCCAACACCACAATATCAGCTCCCAGCTCGGAAAACACCGCAGGTGCGATCGCATAGGTAGCGCCATGTGCGCAATCCAGCACAATCTTCAAACCGCGCAAATTCAACGAACTGGCCGTTCCTTTACAGAACTCGGTATAACGGCCAGCGGCATCGTTGATCCGGACAGCCTTACCTAGCTGCTGTGATTCCACACAGACCATGGGTTGCTGCAGATAATGCTCAATGGCACCTTCCGTCTCATCAGGCAGTTTTTGCCCAACGCCAGAGAAAAACTTGATGCCGTTATCGTAATAAGGGTTATGGGAAGCACTGATAACAATGCCAGCCTGGGCACGAAAAGTTCGGGTCAGATAGGCAATCCCCGGGGTTGGAATCGGCCCCAGCAAGGCAATATCCACCCCCGCCGCCGACAGCCCGGCTTCGAGCGCCGACTCAAACATATAGCCAGAAATACGGGTATCCTTGCCTATCAGGATTTTGCTTTTTCCTTGCCGAGAAAAGACCTTGCCAGCGGCCCAGCCGAGCCGCATGACAAAATCAGGAGTAATTGGTGACTCACCCACCCGGCCGCGGATACCATCGGTACCAAAATATTGTCTAGCCATGACGCACCCCCAGAGTTGCCGCTACTACCTGCATTGCCTCTACGGTCTCCCGTACATCGTGTACGCGTAAAATGCGCGCACCCTTCATGGCACAAATCACAGCTCCGGCAACACTGCCGATCATGCGCTGATCCGGCTCCGTCACACCGGTTACTTCTGCAATCATACGTTTCCGAGACAGGCCCGCTAACAATGGCAAGCCTAACCGGCTCAGCCGCTGCAGATGACACATCAACTCATAGTTATGGTCACAGGTTTTACCAAAACCAAAACCCGGATCAATCAGCAATTGGCTTTTATCTATTCCGGCTGCGACGCAGGCGGCAATGCGTTGTTCAAGAAAATGGCAGACTTCATCCACCACGGACTCATAGCAAGGGGCTTGCTGCATGGAATCGGGCTGCCCCTGCATATGCATCAGACACACAGGCAACCTGCTGGCTGCCGCCGCTTCGATAGCACCATGACGACTCAGTGCCCGCACATCATTGATCATATGGGCACCCGCCGTGGCGGATTCCGTGATCACCGCTGCGGTGCTGGTATCAACCGAAATCACCACATCCAGCTCTCTGGCTATCGCCTCAACGACCGGCACGACACGATCCAGCTCTTCCGCCGTAGACACCGGATCAGCCCCTGGGCGGGTAGACTCTCCGCCAACATCGATTATCCCGGCACCTTCAAGAACCAGTCGCTCGGCCTGACGCAAAGCGGCATCCAGGCTGTTATAACAGCCACCATCAGAAAATGAATCCGGCGTTGTATTCACAATCCCCATCACCACCGGGCGAACCAGAGACAGTTGGCGTTTACCACATTGAAGAATCACTGCATTTTTATCCGTTCAGATATAGTGGAGAAACATCCTGTTTTCCACACACTTGTCACCGAACCGGCGTATCCACCCCGGCCATCGCATTATCAGGCTGAATAATCAGCAAACATTATTGGCAATACCCAGAAACGGAAAGAGCGGCCATTGCCGCTCCTTGCCAAGCCTCACAGAGATGGTCAGCGATCGCTGACTGACTCTCCTTCGGCATCATCCTTTGGATCCTTTGCCATATCGCGACTTTCTTCGCTGGCAGGTGCGGATGGACCCGATGAGTTACGATCATCCCAGGACTTCGGTGGGCTAGGCTTGTGCCCGGCCATGATTTCACTGATTTGATCAGCATCAATCGTCTCGTATTCCATCAAGGCGTCTTTCATCAATTCAAGCTTGTCCCGATGCTCTTCCAGGATAGCCGCCGAACGCTTGTAGCATGTATCCAGCAAATCCTTGATTTCAGCATCGATAACCCGGGCCGTTTCATCAGACAAGTGCGACAACTGGCCACCACCACCTGAACCCAGATAACCTTGCTGTTCTTCCTCGGTATACAGCTGTGCGCCGAGTTTCTCGGACAGACCCCACTTGGTGACATAATTACGCGCATACTTGGTCGCGCGCTCAATATCATTGGAAGCGCCAGTCGTCACGCCATCCTTGCCCAGTGTCATCTCTTCAGCAATACGGCCGCCATAGAGCGAGCAGATATTACTTTCAATACCTCGCTTGCTGATCGAATGTCGATCTTCCTCTGGCAAGAACATGGTGACACCCAATGCTCGTCCGCGAGGAATAATGGAAACCTTGTAAACCGGGTCATGCTCCGGCATCAGGCGTCCGACAATGGCATGACCAGCTTCATGATAGGCTGTATTGGTTTTTTCTTTCTCCGACATCACCATGGTCTTGCGTTCAGCACCCATAAGGATTTTGTCCTTGGCCTGCTCGAACTCTTCCATGGTGACGCGATTACTGTTGGCGCGTGCAGCAAACAAGGCTGCCTCGTTTACCAGGTTGGCCAGATCCGCACCTGAAAATCCAGGTGTACCACGGGCAATCAAGGAAGCGTTGACGTTGTCAGCCACCGGTACTTTGCGCATGTGTACTTTGAGGATCTGCTCACGCCCCCGGATATCTGGCAAACCAACCACCACCTGGCGGTCAAAACGACCAGGACGCAGCAATGCAGGGTCCAGCACATCCGGACGGTTGGTTGCAGCAATAACGATAATACCGTCATTGACCTCAAAACCATCCATCTCAACCAGCAGCTGGTTCAGAGTCTGTTCACGCTCATCATTACCACCACCAATGCCAACGCCACGGGAGCGGCCAACGGCATCGATTTCGTCAATAAAGATAATGCAAGGAGCCTGCTTCTTGGCCTGATCAAACATATCCCGTACACGGGATGCACCAACACCAACAAACATTTCGACAAAATCAGAACCGGAAATCGAAAAGAACGGCACCTTGGCTTCACCAGCAATGGCTTTCGCCAGCAGGGTTTTACCTGTACCGGGTTGACCCACCATCAACACACCACGGGGAATCTTGCCTCCCAGCCGTTGGTATTTGCCTGGATCACGTAAAAACTCAACCAGTTCTTTGACGTCTTCCTTGGCTTCGTCGCAACCGGCGACATCTTCAAAAGTCGTCTTGATCTGATCTTCGCTCAGCAATTTGGCTTTGCTTTTACCGAAGGCCATCGGGCCGCCCCGACCAGAACCTCCACCTTGCATCTGCCGCATAAAAAACATGAATACCGCCAGAATGATCAGGATTGGCAAGGATGCCAGCAGCAGCTGGGTAAAGAAGCCTTGTTTCTCTGGCTTCTCACCCACTACCTTCACTTGATTATTCAGCAGGGTATCCATCAGCTTATCGTCGTACGCTGGCAGCACGGTTTCAAACGATTCACCATTGCTGCTGATGCCAGTAATGTTCTGACCCGCGATGGTGACGCGTTCAACCTGGCCGCTTTCAACAGCAGTGATAAATTCTGAATACGACAGTTCGTTACCACGTCCGACGTTCTGGAAGTTGTTAAACACCATCATCAGGACCGCAGCAATCACTGCCCACAGTACGAAATTCTTTGCCATGGGTGGCACTACCTCTCTATTACAGGCTTATGACGCCTTGATTCTTCTTAGCTTAGCAAGCATCTACTAGCCACGGAAACCTTTCGCAACAATATAGACTTCCCGAGACCGTGGCCTGGATGCCTTGGGCTTGCGAATCAGCACTTTGTCAAAGGATGAACGAAGATCTTTGAGGTAATCATCATACCCTTCTCCCTGAAATACCTTGGCAACAAAATTGCCGCCACGGCTCAACACTTGCCGCGCCATATCCAGCGCCAGCTCAACCAGATACATCGCACCGGGCTGATCAATCGAACTTACCCCACTCATGTTGGGGGCCATATCTGAAATTACAAGGCTCACCGGGTTGGAGCCAATGCGTTCCATCAACACATTAAATACTGATTCTTCAGTAAAATCGCCCTGAATAAAGTCAACACCGGCTATCGCATCCATAGATAAAATATCAGAGGCAATCACCACACCCCGCTCTCCCACCCGCTGCACCACCACCTGTGACCAACCACCCGGAGCCGATCCCAGATCGATCACCGTCATGCCGGGGCGAATCAGCTGGTCTTTTTCATCCAGCTCTATCAGTTTATAGCTGGCACGGGTTCGATAACCATCCTGCTGTGCTTTCTGGACATAAAAATCATCCACATGTTCCTTTAACCAGCCTGCACTGGATTTCGATCGCGCCATAGGGGTTTGCCTTCCGGTCAGATATACTCTTGCATCATGCCCTGCTTGTCAGGGGCCCCGCTACCGGGGCAAACCATTTTAACACTCTCATCCGAGGGCCGGACAAACAAATGCCGCTCACCAACGAACAAAAAAAAGCGTATCGCGCTATTGGACACAACCTGAACCCGATTGTTACCGTCGCCAGCAATGGCCTGAGCGAGAACGTACTCGATGAACTCAATCGGGCACTGGACGACCATGAACTGATCAAAATCAAGATTTCGGTCGGTGACAGGGATCTGAAAAAAGAAGTAATCGCCGAGCTGTTAAAGCTTAGTAAAGCCATACTGGTACAGCAAATCGGCAATACCGCCTTGCTGTTACGCCGTAACCCACGCGCCAAAATCAATTTGTCCAACCTGCAGCGTGGCGACCACAAACTGTAAATATCAAGGCTCCACTTCACACCCCGACCGAGACAAATGCTCACAGCACCGATCGGGGTGCAATCATGACCCAGACAACCCCCAGCACACACAGGGCATGCATCAACATCATCTGCAGCTTCCACCAGGGCATCAGGCCAAAATACGCCAATGACAACAGCAGCATAGCCAGCAGTATCTGGGTCATCCTTGATTGGGGGTGTAAAACACCATCAAACACAGCCAGAGCAATCATCAATAGCGCCACAGCGATACCCACCAGTATCATGCCATGCATTACCACCAAGCCATGCTGTGGAAAATACCCTTGCTGTCCCAGCAGCGGCCGCACCAACCAGGTACAGATCCAGAGACCACCCAACCAGACTGTCCGCAGCAACATCAAATAATCCCGAACCACAAGAAGCCCCCATCAGACTGACTGGATTAATTCCCTTGTACTCACATGATCGATCACAGCAAAAAACGCCAGAGGAAAAACATTCGTGAAAATCTGGCATATAAATCCAATCTGTCGATAATAAGATAAAAACAAGGTAATCCTACATGACAGATATCCTGATCACAGGCACCGGCCTGTACACACCCAATGACAGCATCAGCAACGAGGAGTTGGTAAGTGCTTATAACACCTGGGCAGAGCAGCACAACCAACGTAATGCCGACGCCATTACCGCAGGCCAAGCCACCGAAGCTCCTCTCTCCAGTGCCGCCTTTATTGAAAAAGCCTCCGGCATCCAACATCGTTACACCATGCACAAACAAGGGATGCTGGACCCATCACGTATGCGGCCAACCTTTACAGCCACCCAGCCAGGAGAACCACCAGAGGCTGTTATTATGGGCATGGCAGCCGCTCGCGATGCCTTGGCTGCCGCCAAGCTGCAAGCCGCTGATATCGACCTGCTGATCGTCGCCTGCACAAACCACCAACGCGCTTACCCTTCCATCGCTGTAGAAATCCAGCACAGACTTGGCTGCTCAGGTTACGCCTACGACATGGGCATTGCCTGCTCATCGGCTACCTTTGGGCTGATTAGCGCTTACAACGCCCTCAAAGCAGGAACTGCCAAACGTGCATTATTGGTAAACCCGGAATTTGTAACACCTCAGGTCGATCTGACTTCACGTGACAGCCACTTTATTTTTGGTGATGTCGCCACCGCCGCCGTTCTCGAACCGGCTGATGCGGCCCACCCCAAATCCGGCTTCAAAATTCTCGACACCCAACAACTCACATCTTTTTCCGACAACATTCGCTGTGATGGCAACTACACCGACCACTGTCAGGATGCCCTGCCGGAGAGCCGACCCTACTTCAAACAGGAAGGTCGCAAGGTATTCAAGGAATTGCTGCCACTGGTAACCGACCTGATTGAAAACCAACTGACGCACAATCACCTGCAAGCCAGCGAACTGAAACGGATGTGGTTACACCAGGCCAATATCAATATGAACCTGTTTGCAGCCAAAAAGCTGCTTGGTCGACTCCCGGAACCACATGAAGCTCCAATTGTACTGGATGAGTTTGCCAATACCGCCTCTGCCGGTTCAGTTATTGCTTTTCACCGCCATCATGATGATTTTAACCCGGGCGACAAAGGGCTGATTTGCTCCTTCGGGGCAGGCTACTCCATTGGCAGCCTGTTGATTGAGAAATGCTGACACCACACCCCATACCCAAAACACGTCAGCGCAGATGTAAACACCAACTAACAGGAATTGACTCATGTCTTCACAAGAAGAAGTTGATTGTCATTATTTCCTTTATTTCAAGTAACCTTCATTAGCGTTAAACAAAACGCTGTGTCATCTTACCCGGCACTTTGAAGAACATGCCATAACAACGAGGAAGCGTGCATGACTCGCCAACATTCTTACGATCGCGAAGCCCTTTTAGCTTGCGGTCACGGTCAACTTTTTGGTGAAGGGAACGCCCGTTTGCCATTGCCTAACATGCTGATGATGGACCGCATAACCAACATCAGCAACGAAGGCGGACATTATGGCAAAGGTGAAATTGTTGCCGAATTGGATATTGACCCATCCCTGTGGTTTTTCGACTGTCATTTTGAAACAGACCCGGTTATGCCTGGCTGCCTTGGCCTGGACGCCATGTGGCAACTGGTTGGATTTTATCTGGGATGGCGTGGCAACCCGGGCCGGGGACGCGCACTGGGTAGCGGTGAGGTTAAATTTCGTGGCCAAGTACTGCCAACCGCCAAAAAAGTGACCTATCGCATCAGCATCAAACGTGTGATGGAACAAAAACTGGTCATGGGTATTGCGGATGCCAGCATGGAAGTAGATGGTCGCGAAATTTATACCGCCAAAGACCTGCGTGTTGGGCTGTTCACATCTACAGAGAATTTCTGAGGCTCGCCACAAGACTGATTCCACACCACGGTACGCCGTGGTGACAAACATACATCAGTACTAATAACAGATATCCTTAGCAACACTCCACGGCAAAGTCGCACACAGCAAGGGCATTCGATTAACACTCTTGGCTGCTTTAATTGCCCGATTAAACGTATCACCACCAGGTAATTGAACCTGACGTATAATCCAGCGTTGCTGATCAGCACGCAATTTCTCCCAGGCAATAAAAGCGTACCGGAACAGATTTCTGTATAAGCCGCGTTCATTTGGCGCTATGTGCATCAGCTGATCCAAGCGCATCTGAATGCGTTCTGCTGGAGCGTTATAGGCAATTTCTGCGGATAAAGCCGACAAGGGGTAATAAGGCCAATCCGGTCGGATTTCTGCGGCCCTACCCCAATAAGCCGCCGACTGCATCAACATCTCGCTACGTGCTTCATCACTCAGCAGCACTCCCTGTCGATGCAAAAAAGAACCTTTTGCTTCATAAATATCAGGAATACCCACGATATCCAGCTGCTCTGCAGTATCGAGCCAGCCATTACTTCCAGAGGCTGATACCTCCGCACGCTCCCCAATCAGTACAAGAGAATGTACAAACGATAAATAAATGCAGGCAACAACAACGGGAAGGGCTAAAAGCCAAAAGAAACGTCCGAACACACCCAGCCACGCGGGTGCGTTCGCAGTAGCAACCGCCCTGGAATCAGGACGGTTTATCATCAGCGGTGTAACCATAGGCATCGTAATAACCAGCGTAGTAGCCATAGCCACTGTAACGAGCTTCCTTGTTTACATCCAACTGATTCAGCAACACACCAAAGATACGAGCGTTTGAATCGTCCAGCTTGCTCAGACTTCCTTTCACCCATTTATCCTTGGTCGCATCCGCTTTCACAACGTACACCACACCATCAACCAGCGTTGAAAGATACAATGCATCGCTGACCAGGCGCATAGGCGCCGTATCGATAATGATACGATCATAACGGCCACGCAAGGTGTTCAGTAATTGCTCAAAATTACGAGAGCTTAGCAGTTCCAGCGGGTTTGGAGGAATCGGTCCTGACGGAATAACATCAATACTCAAATCTTCCAAGTGATGAATACATTCATCCAGTGCATCCGGATACGCCACCGCATTCGACAGACCTTTACTGTTATGAGGCAAGCCCAATTTCTTCGCCAGAGTGGGGCGGCGCATGTCAGCATCGATCAGCAAGGTTTTTTCCATCTGACCATAAGCTTCAGCCAAGTTGGCAGAAGTGGTCGTTTTCCCTTCACCAGGCACCGACGATGTTAACAGCACCACCTTGGCTGAATGCTCCAGACCAGCCAGCGTCAAACTGGTACGCAACGTCCGTACCGACTCCGAAAAACCATGCAAGGCATCATCAGAGAACGCCCGCACCAAGCGTCCATCTTCAAACCCCAGTTTCTTCAGTACAGAGTCTTCAATCATAGGTAGCATACCCAATAACGGCATACCCAATTTACGCTCCACGTCTTCAGCATTTTTGAGAGTGGCATCCAATGCGTCCAACAACAATGCCAGCCCAACTCCGAACATCAAACTGACAACGAATGTCAAAATGACCATTAGTTTCTTGTTTGGTTTAATTGGTACTTCTGGCACAACTGCCGGATCTGAAATACGGGCGTTGGCGGTTTGCAAATCACCGGTTTCCGTGGTCTCACGTATACGATTAAAAAATGTTTCGTACATGGTCCGGTTGGCAGTCACTTCACGAGTATATTCATTCAAGGTGAATTCTGTACGATTCAAATTACGCACCTCCTTGATTTTATCTGCCAATGCGCGTTCCAAAGCCGCTTCCTTGACTTTGGCCGACATATACTCCTTTTCAATACCTGTGGCAATTCGCTTCATTTGTGTTGCCATCGAATCACGCACGGCATCCAGGTCAGACTGCGCGGCAATCATTTTGGGGTGTTTGGTACCATAACGCTTGGAAAGCTCAGATACTTTTAATTCCGCCTGGGTTTCATTTGCCCGCAACGTAACCACCAAGGGGTTACTCAGAATCACTGGCAAGCTACTCAAACTGTCGTAACTGCGATCGGTCAGGGAATTCACCTGCTGATAAATAGTTTCAGCCTCCAATCGCTTGGAACTGGCATCTACCAACCGCTTTGTGATTTCATCCAACTGCTTGGACACCAAGGTATCCACGCCAGCTACATCAATCAGACCATTGGCTTCACGATACTCTTGCAACTTGTGTTCAGAGCCTTCCAAGCGTTCTTTTAACCCGCCCAAACGCTCCGATAACCAAACCGCCGCCTGCTGAGTCATACCCACACGGGCTTCCATTTGCGACTGGATATAGGCATTCGCCATTGCATCCGCCGCTACTTGTGCCAGCTTGGGATTACGATTTTGAACCGATATTTTTACCAGTTGGGTTTTACCCAATGGAATAACGGAAACTGCATGCCAAAAATTATTAACAGTAGCGGTAAGAACCTTGGCTTCAGTAGGAGGCTCACGTTCTTCCTCTCCAAAGAGATAATCCTTGATTGAGAAAGATTTTTTATTCGCAGGGTGAAAAGGATTAAATTCCGGTGTTTCTACAAGGTTTAATTCAAGCACCACTCGTTTGGCCAGTTCCCGAGACTTCAGAATCTCAAACTGAGTCTGATAATATTCAGATGACTGACCATTCAGGCCATACACCTCTTCAATCGATAGAATCTTGGCTTCTTCTGCCTCAATCAATAATGTGGTAGTGGCTTTATATATCGGTGTTATCGACATCACCACCAAAGCGGCAATAACAGTCGCCACAGCACTGAGAGCAATAATTTTGGTTAAATGGCGACGTAATACATGCCAATAATACATCAGATCAATAACTTCGACTGACTGGGAAGCTGAAGCGCCAAATCCCTGTGTCCTTTCATTCATATTCATAAGTCAATCAGAAGAAACTCTGCTCCACAGTAATCACATCACCAGGTTGAACAACATCGTAAAGTTTGACCGACTTCCTCGCGGCACTACGTTTACTATCTTCAGCAATAGACTCGTAAGGGCTTTGGTCATGCATCACAAAAATCTTGCCCTTGGAAGCACGCTCAGTGAACCCTCCCGCAATAGTAATGGCTTTATCAACCGTCAAACCAGGATGAAAAGCATAGTTACCTGGCCTTGCTACCTCGCCAGTGACATAAAACGGCCGATACTCCACGATAGACACCGTTACACTGGGATTCAGCAAATACGGACCTTTCAAGCGTTCGACCAGATTCAACTCAAGTTCTTTAGGGCTGAGTCCAGCAACGGTTACATCACCCAACAATGGAAAAGAAATTTCACCAGACAAGCCAATACGTACATCCAGACTCAAATCCGGTTCATCATACACACTGATTTTAATAACATCACCAGCACCTAAACGATACTGACTAGAATCCGCCAATGTGACGAAGGAGAAAAAAACAAGAACAATCAGGCTGGGCAACCGCAGCATTAGGACATCCTGTAAACAACTAACTAAAAAAATCATCGGTCATAAAACTGACCGATGATTTACAAGCTTTAAAAGGTGTTAACTCAGAAGGCCAAGTTAAGACCCACGGACAAGACTTGCAATTCATAGTCAAGACCAGAAGCATCAGAACTTCGGGAAGATTTTTCCAAGCCAGCGGTTACATCCAACATTTTATTGGGTGAGAAAATTCCTTCTACACCCATAGCCGTCGTCGTATCTTGACGATCATCACCATCACCATCGGCCACTACAAAGTTATCCTTATTCAAGGATAACTTGGCATTCAAAGCCCACCTTGGAGAAAAGGTATGATCCCAGCTCAACTTGGTAAATTGATTGGCATTGTAGTTACCTGGGCCCGTAGTCTCTTTCGCTGACTCACTGGTAGTGAGGTTCAGCACAGAATATGTTTTAGGAGACCAGGTAATACCTGCTTCCCAAGCAAAGCGGCTATCACTATCTACATCTGCACCATCAAAGTCGCGAGTTGTGGTACCAACTTTTACATTACCAGTAGTTTTACCAGCAATATCCCAACTGGCACCTGCCAGCAACGTCATGATGCTACCATCTTTTGCTTCAATAGCCGTATCGGTATCGTAGGCCAGAGTCGCATTACGTAACTCAAATAAAACCCGAGTTGCAGAGCTGACTTTTAATCCCAACTCAGCGCCAATCGTGGTTTTGTCATAGTTCAAATCGTCGGTGGCTGATTCGTTATTGGAATACTCTTTATTATAAAGCGAACTATAAACAGTGACATTGGCGAATGCACTATCTGCACCGTAAGTGTAGTCACCGCCAAAGCTGGTATCTGTATATTCACTGGGATCAACAACTGTTTCACCCTCCAGAGAACCAGAACCACGAGGGTCATGCCCTTTCTTCAGGGAAAAATCCAGGCTAATCGCCTGACGAGAAGTCATTTCTATCTCAGAGCCCAAAATCAGATTTTGATCAAGGTAATTATCATCAGAGTCGGCATCGTAGGAAGCACTTTCCACTTCATAATAAGCCGCCAGCTGAATAGCGCCCAAGTCCGCCGCCAAGCCAACATTAGGTCGAATCGTGGTAATTGTTGAGCCTGCTTCATCATTTTCTTGCAAGTAGATGTTGCTATCATCACTGATGGATACTTCCACACCAGGCAGCAAAGTCACCCCACTTCCAAGCAAAATTCCATCTGGTTGAACTGCATATGCCGTCGTACTCACGGACGCCACTGCAAACAAAGGTAGCTGCCAAGCTTTCATATCAATCCTCTCATAACTGGCTTGTATAAGTTTTACGTCTGCCAGAGTCTCTGGCGTCCAAAATTCGGGCAATTATGACCGTTACTTACAGAAATTAACAGTGAGCAAATTCCCATTCACACTAAAACACGACTCTTCGACAATATAGTTTTCAGTGTCGCCACAAGAACAGGTCATTCTCTGGTATCGCGCAATAAAACAACCCAGTCGTACATAAAATTCCAACAGCATCGTCACCAAAACCAAACTACCATACCTTGCCTTCAGAGGCTGGGTACAATGATTAATTATCGAAAAAACCAACCCAATCCCGACAAAACTTCACTCACTATCCATTGCTTTTACAAAACAAACACTGACCGTTAGGCTACGCTCGGGATGTGAACAATATATGAAAGAGAGTGACTCCAGTCAAAAACACGTCACACTTAAAAGCAGCAATGCTAGCAAATATCATTGACACCCAATCACTCCTGTACTTCGATCGCACAATAATCCGCATAGAATCAGGACACCCCCAAGGGTCGAATCAGTGAACATGACTACCGGTAAAACCTTTGAAAAAGGTCAAAAACACAATTTTGACATCCATCCACAATGACCAGTTTCGAATATACTCAAGGTCATAATCCACGCGACCAGACATTTTATCCAGCGTGTCTGTTTCACCCCGGTAGCCGTTAATCTGTGCCCACCCTGTGATCCCCGGTTTCACCTTGTGACGCAGCATGTAATAGGGAATCAGCTTGCGATACTCTTCATTATGAGCCACCGCATGGGGGCGAGGCCCAACCACAGACATACGCCCCTGCAACACATTAATAAACTGCGGCAGTTCATCCAAGGATGTCTTGCGTATCAATGCCCCAACACGGGTAATCCGTGCATCCCCTTTGCGAGCCTGAACAACGGTATCGGAATTTTCCATCACACTCATGCTTCTGAATTTCCACACCTGAATCTTGCGGCCATCCAACCCGTATCGATACTGCTTGAAGAGCACTGGGCCGGGCGAGGTGTACTTTACCGCAGCAGCAATAATCAGCATAGGCAGAGCAATCACACTCAACACACAAAGAGAAAACGTCACGTCAAACAGGCGCTTCAGGACGTCGTTAAAACCAAAGATAGGGGTATCGTAAACACTGATGGTTTGCATATTGCCCACTTCACTCAAGCGAGCATGAATCAGGTTGTAGGTAAAAAAGTCCGGTATCAGATGAACAGATGCGGTGGTATCCCCACAATGCTGCAAAATTTCATCTATGCGGCCTTGGGCCTTGAGCGGCAGCGCCAGAAAAATCACCTCGAACTCGCCGTTACGCGTGCGGGTGATCAGTTCATTAATGCGGCCTTCCAAGTGAATGTCCGGATACTCTTCCAGTACCCGATTACTGCTTCGATCATCAAAGAAACCACCAAATTCATAACCCAGCTCAGGGATAGATTCCAATTGCTCGCGCATGGCCAGGGCACATTCATTAACACCAACGATGGCTGCTCGGCGGGTGTTAACCCCCTTGGCTCGCAAATACCCCAGAAAACGACCAAACCCCAAGCGCCACAGCATCAACAACAGCAGGCTGGACAACATCCAACCCCCCATCACCACTCGGGAATAATCAGCCGTTACCTTGGCAAAAAAGGCAAGTGCCATCAAACCGACACAAACCAGCACCCACACCGTCCCTGCAACAGAAAGAATACGCAGAGCCGAAGTGCCACGCCAGGACCGATACACCCCAAAGGATTCAGCCATCAACAAGTAAGCCACGGCTGCCAGCAGACCAGTCGACACATACACGGAGGTCATGGGCTGGCTATAAGCCCACAAACACAGTGCTAACAGCCCCAGGATCAGCACAACATCCAATAAACGAAACAGAGCGCTATAAGTATTTTGATACGATCGAATCATTCCCTGAGCTGTCATCACACGTCTCTCATTAACATTGTTTGACCCAACCTGAACACATCCATAACCATGCCTATCCATCTACTTCTGATTTACTGTTTACCTACTTCTCCGTACCCAGGCTTTTACTTGCACCCAGGCTGGTATCTTTGGCGGCCCGTCCAATCCAGCCATCACATGGAAAACAACATCAATCTTACAGTCGTTACCCACTGCAGCTAGCAAAATTAGCTCGACTACACCGTGAAGTGTCTATCACTTTAAAACAGCAACAACATCAATTCCTCCTCAGACAGCCCAGTAGCAGCAACCAAAAACACTGACGGAAACTATTTTCTGATACACACATCGTGCGCCGGACCACAGCCCAGGAAATTATCCTCCAGAAAAACCCTCACTCTCCCGAAAAACGAGTTACTCCGCAACTGCCGCTATAACCACTCTAGCATCAGGCAACACCGTCTGTAACCGGCTTTTCAGTGCCTGCTTGGCAACGGAGTCGCCATGCACAATCCGGATATCCAGCGGCGGATATCGCATCCGCCTGACAAAGTTGATCAAGTCTTGCTGATCCGCGTGGGCACTGTACCCTGACAAGGTCTGAATATTGGCTCGAATGGTTACACGCTCTCCATCCAAAACCACGTACCCTCCCTTCGGCCCCCAGTACTGGATATCCCGCCCAGGTGTCCCTTTGGCCTGATAGCCTACAAACAGTACATCTGTGCGTTTATCGGGCAGCAGTGCTTTCAAGTAATTCACAATACGCCCGCCAGCACACATGCCACTGGCAGCAATGACAATCGCTGGCCTGCCAGTACGTCGCAAGTAGTCTACCGTTTGTAGATGTTCTTCATGGAAATTGATCGTTAATAATTGCTCAAATGACAATGGATGACGACCTCGCGCCAAACGCCCTCGCGCCTCCGCATCCCACAGGCGACTCAAACGGCGATACTGACGTGTAAACTCAGCCGCCAGGGGTGAATCAATAATCACATCCAGATATTCATGCAACAGTGAAGGTTCAGCAGCAGACCGGTTCACTCGGTAGAAAATATCCTCCAGCTCGTACAGCAATTCCTGAGTGCGACCAATCGAAAATGCCGGAATCAGGATACTCCCGCCATCTTGCAAGCAATGCTCCAGCGCCCCCTGCAATCGTTGTCGCCTGAGCCGACGACTTTCATGGAGACGATCACCATAGGTACTTTCAATAACCAGGGTATCAGCTCGATAAGGGGCCCTGGGAGCCGCTAATAACGGGGAATATGGGGCCCCCAGATCACCGGAAAAAATGACTCGCTTGCGATCACGAGTCAGGCGCTCAGTACCAATATCCAACTCAATATATGCTGATCCAAGGATATGCCTAGCCACCCGAAAACGGGCCTTCACCGGTGCTGAAGACTGCTCAAAACCCGCAACATCAAACCAGTGATCATAATCCATCGGTACCAGTTGCGACGCCAGCGCCCTGACTACCCCATCGATAATCAAACGATTACGAGTCACCCCGACTTTAAGTGCATATTCAATCACCATCGGCAGCAATTCACAGGTTGCCGAAGTTGCATAGATTGGCCCATCAAATCCAGCCGCCAGCAAATAAGGAATACGCCCAACGTGATCAATATGACAATGCGAGACCAGTAATGCCCGGACACTGCCTACCTCAAAACCAATACGTGTACGATCCTGTTCATTGTCCGGCTCGCCGGATGCTGTCGCCTCAGCTCCCTGAGACAACCCAAAAGGACATCACCCCAAACGGTACGATCTTTTTTATTCAGATGTCCTGCTGGCTAGTCCGTTAGCCGAGTTTTGCAATATTAATAAAAACCAATGGTTACTAATCAAGCATCCCCACCAAATAAATCCCGGGTGTACACCTTGTCTTCAACCCCTTCAAGATCCGCTGACAAACGATTCGCCACAATTACATCACATGTCTGCTTGAACGCATCCAGGTCACGAATGACCCGAGAGTGGAAGAAATGCTCTTCTTGAAGCACCGGTTCATAAACCACAACTTCAACACCCTTGGCCTTGATACGCTTCATGATGCCCTGGATCGCCGACGCTCTGAAGTTGTCTGAGTCCGACTTCATCACCAAACGATAAATGCCAACTACTTTGGGACTCCGTCGCAAGATAGCGTCTGCAATATGATCTTTACGAGTTCTGTTGGCATCCACAATGGCTCTCACCAGATTACTTGGTACTTCTTCAAAATTGGCCAACAACTGCTTGGTATCTTTCGGCAAACAATAACCACCATAACCAAATGATGGATTGTTGTAGTGAGAGCCAATCCGAGGGTCAAGGCCAACCCCTTCGATAATCTGACGGGTGTTCAGACCATGGGTTTCTGCGTAACTGTCCAGCTCATTAAAATACGCTACACGCATCGCCAGATACGTATTGGAAAACAACTTCACGGCTTCCGCTTCGGTTGAATCGGTAAACAGTACATCAATATCCTGCTTGATCGCGGCATCGGACAGCAATTTGGCAAACACCTGGGCACGTTCAGAACGCTCACCGATAATAATCCGTGAAGGATACAGGTTATCGTACAGTGCCTTGCCTTCACGTAAAAACTCTGGCGAAAAAATCACATTGGTGCAGTTCAATTCCTCCTTCAAGCGCTTCGTAAAGCCTACTGGAACCGTCGATTTTACCACCATCACAGCGGTAGGATTGATTGCCATCACATCCCGAACCACACTCTCTACCGTAGAGGTATTAAAGTAGTTGGTTGCCGTGTCGTAATCCGTAGGTGTTGCAATCACAACATAAGAGGCATCGGCATAAGCTTCTTGTCTATCTAGCGTCGCACGAAAGTTCAGCGGTTTTTCGGCCAGATAATGCTCAATCTCAGCATCCACGATAGGAGACTGCTTCCGGTTCAACATCTCGACTTTCTCTGGAATCACATCCAGAGCAACAACTTCATTGTGTTGGGCCAGCAACATGGCATTGGACAACCCGACATAACCTGTGCCTGCAATGGCGATTTTCATAACATGTATCCATAAACAATAAATAAAATTATCAAGCCCACAAGCGTTAGCGACACGAGTACAACCTACCCACTAACGATCCGTTGTACTCGCTCCAGACACTGATTAACCAATGTCTTCGCTTTTATATAATCATCTGCCTCGGCATAACAACGCAATTCTGGCGCATTACCCGATGGCCGCAAATGCACAATATCACCAGAAGACAAGGTAACCCGCAAGCCATCGGTTGTATCCACCGTTATCGCCTCACCGGGCAAATGCAATGACTCCAGCATCGCATCAAGATTATTGGCCCAATTGGCAATTAATGCCTTACTGCTAGTGGTTGGTACATCCTTGATGCGATCGCTGGCGGTAAAGCGCTCGGGTAATTCAGCCAACAACGCACTGACTGGTTTGCCCTGCAATGCACTACCGGCCAGCAACATCAGTGCAGGCAACAGCGCATCACGAGTGGGCAGTGGAGCAATAACTGAATTCTCCATAGACACGGCACTTTGTAATAAAAACCCACCGTTGGCTTCAAAACCCGCAACCCGGTCAAATTGCTTTGCCAAATCCGCCATCCCCTCAATCACATAAGGCGAACCAATACGCGTACGTTTTACCTCAGCAAATGAACCGCTTTTTTCAATCGCGGTATTACAACTGACTGGCACCGCCAACGCCTGGATATTCAATGCCCGGGCACACAACAATCCAAGAATATCCCCTCTGAGCCAATGACCATGCTCGTCTGCGATCAAAGGGCGATCGCCGTCACCATCGGTTGAGAAAATCGCATCCAGATTGTATTCAGCCGACCAGGCCAGCGCCTGTTGTTGATCTTCTTCAGAGACAGCTTCGGTATCGATAGGCACAAAGGTATCGGTGCGCCCCAGAGAAATCACCTCAGCCCCCAGACTTCTGAGTACATCCGCATTCAGCTCACGACCGGCGGCGGAATGTTCATATAAACCAATACGCTTGCCCTGTAGCAAATCCGCCGCAAACAAGTGTGTATAGCGCTCCATATACAATTGACGCGCTTTAACCGATTCGTCTGGCAACAATGGCAGTACCGATGAAACCTCGACCTCAGCCTGTAGAATAGCCTGCTCATCCACCTTGGTGATTTCACCATCCGGGCGATAAAACTTGATGCCATTTCGATCAAAAGGGATATGACTACCCGTAATCACAATAGCTGGAACACCATCCTGCATGGCTTGCAAAGCCAGCGCTGGCGTAGGTAACACGCCATAATAATCGACTTCGACACCCAGCTTCACGGCAGCTGCAGCACACGCAGCAGCCATTGCTGGACTGCTGGGGCGGCGATCAATCCCCAGCGCCACCCGCTCAACAGTAAACTCCTGCTTCATTACATGCAGAAAGGCCTGTGTAAACGCAGCACACACTGGATCAGTAAATTGTTCAACCAGACCACGAGCGCCACTGGTGCCAAACTGGATACCACTGGCCACCAGGATATTATTGGAAGTTAACAACATCAATTACCCACACCTTTCTATCTGTTTTTGATATTCCATTATAAAGCTGACTGATAAATCAGGGCGCCTATCAGGCTCGGCCGTACAAGTCTTTGAAACGTACAATATCGTCTTCTCCAAGATACGATCCGGACTGTACTTCGATCATTTCAAGCTCAATCACACCGGGGTTTTCCAGTGCATGCACCTGACCGATAGGAATATAAGTGGACTCGTTTTCTGTCACCAGATACGTTTCTTCACCATTGGTTACTTTTGCCGTACCAGATACCACAATCCAGTGCTCAGCCCGATGATGATGCATTTGGACCGATAATTTTGCACCTGGCTTAACCGTAATACATTTAACCTGGTAACGTTCGCCATTATCGACGGAATCGTATTTACCCCAGGGGCGATAGACTTCCCGGTGCTGTTCGAACTCAGAGCGCCCCTGTTGCTTGATTTGAGCCACAATTCTTTTGACTTCTTGCACCTTGTCTTTACTGGCAACCAACAAGGCATCTGGTGTATCGACCACAACCACACCATCCAGGCCCAATGTCGTCACCAGGCGAGCACCGCTATAGACAAAGCTGTTGGTGGTATCTTCCAGAATAACGTCACCGCTCCCCAGAGTGGCATTACCGTTTTCGCATTTATCAGCAATATCCCAGAGAGCAGACCAGCTACCCACATCGCTCCAACCTGCATCCAAGGGTGCAACCACAACCTGAGCCGCATCGCCATCCAAAGCCGACAGAGGCTCCATAATGGCGTAATCAATGGACTCATCCGGGCATTCCGCAAAAGATTCAGCATCGACCCGAACAAAGTCCATATCTTCTGCCGTGGCTGACATCGCTTTCACACAGGCAGCATGAATATCCGGACGGAAGCGCTCCAGTTCTTCCAGATAACGATCAGCCCGCACCATAAACATGCCACTGTTCCAGAAATAATTTCCGGCACCCAAGTATGTTTGCGCTGTTGCTGCATCTGGCTTCTCAACAAATTGCTGTACAGCCAGACAGCCACCATCAACTTCCGCTCCCGCCTGAATATAACCATATCCCGTCGCCGCTTCAGTGGGCACAATACCCAAAGTACCAAACTGGCCTGCTTTTACGGCCGGTAACAGCTGCTCTGCCGCAGACTGGAATGCCTCAATATCCTGAATCACATGGTCAGCAGCCAGAATCAGTAGTACCGGCGCATCTTCACCATCAGGCAGGTTTTTCAACACCTGCAATGCAGCCAATGCAATCGCTGGTGCCGTATTACGGCCAACAGGTTCAAGAATAATTGATGTCTTTTTACCACCCAACAGCATTTGTTCCGCCACCAGAAAACGATGCGCTTCATTACAAATCACCACAGGATCCTGATTTGACAAGCCATCCAGGCGTGCCGCTGTTTGCTGCAACATGGTTAATTGCCCACTCAGCTTCAAAAACTGCTTGGGATAGGCCGTTCGAGACAGAGGCCACAAACGAGTGCCGGAGCCACCGGCCATGATGACAGGTATCATGCTTTATATCCTTTATTCGATTCGAAGTACCACTTGGTATGGCAGTGAACATCGTCGCGCTGGAGCAAATCAGACTCGCTCAGCCATTGGTATTGGTTGTGTTGCGTTTTGGGCAAGTTCAGCGTTGTCGTCACAATCAACTCGAATGCATTCACTACATAATGAGTATCAGGCTGTACGCCAAAAACACTATCGGTATAAAAGTGTTCATACAGACCAAGGTATCGAGCTGACGTAATTTCAAAAACTTGGCCCAACTCTGCTTTCGTCAAGCGAAGAAACGCATCTGCAAGCGTTTCATTTTTTAGAATCCGCCCACCCGGGACAAACCAGAACCCCTTGGCCGGCCGGTTCAGGCGCTGGCCTAAAAGAACCTCACCGCTAATATTTCTGACTACAAAGTCGACAGAAATTAAAGGTGTATTCTCTACTATATTTTTAAAACAATCTGGGCTTAACCAATCCATCAGGCACCATCACCCATTAACCTCGGAAACTACCCTGATTATCCAGGAACCATTGATAAGTGCTCGCCAGACCATCCTTCAAATCAATATTGTAGGACCAACCCAAATTACGCAAAGTATCAACGTTCATCAACTTGCGTGGTGCGCCATCGGGTTTGCTGGCATCAAAAGTCACACGCCCTTCAAAGCCAACGACTTCAGCCATGGTCAGCGCCAGCTCTGCAATCGTACAATCCACACCGGTGCCTACATTTATGTGGGAAAGCATGGGCTGAGTGCAAGATTCATAGGTCGCCTGGTCAACATTCATCACAAAAACAGAGGCTGCAGCCATATCATCCACATGCAAGAACTCCCGCATGGGTTTACCAGAACCCCACACCGCAACTTCTTCAGCACTCTGTTCCTTGGCTTCGTGAAAACGTCGCATCAAGGCAGGAATAACATGGGAATTACTTGGGTGAAAATTATCATTTTCCCCATACAGATTGGTCGGCATGACACTGCGATAATTCCGTCCATGCTGACGGTTATACGATTCGCACAACTTGATACCGGCAATTTTAGCCACCGCATATGGCTCATTGGTCGGCTCTAGCGTGCCGGTCAACAAAGCCGACTCTGCCATTGGCTGCTCTGCCAATTTGGGATAAATACAGGATGACCCGAGGAACAACAGGTTCTGAACACCCGCCAAGTGTGCAGAATGCACAATATTGCATTCAATCATCAGGTTTTCGTAAATAAAATCTGCCGGGTAAGTATTATTGGCAACAATCCCGCCAACCTTGGCAGCCGCAAGATATACCTGATCGATGTTTTCTTTTTCAAAAAACGCCTGAACATCTGCCTGACAAAGCAGATTGAGCTGATTACGGTCTCTTGTAATCAGCTCAACGCCGGCGTCTTTCTGTAACTGTCGCACAATCGCAGAACCAACCATGCCTTTATGACCAGCAACAAAAATACGCTTCATGATACTTGCCTATTAACCTTCCAGAGAAACATTCACATCGTAACCATGAGACTTAAGCAACGCATGTTGTTTGGCTTTTTGTAAGTCGTGTTGCACCATTTCTGCACACATGGTTTCGACCGTGATTTCCGGCACCCAACCCAATTTGCTTTTGGCATTGGAAGGATCACCCAACAATGTTTCAACTTCTGCAGGACGGAAGTATTTAGGGTCAACCTGAACAATCACATCCCCTACAGCAATCCCTGGACACAAGGCTTCGTCAGCAATCGCTGCAACAATTGCTTTTTCTTCGACGCCCTCACCCTCGAAACCCAGAGTAATACCCAGCTCTTTTGCAGACAGAGTGACAAATTCACGCACAGTAATTTGAGTACCAGTAGCGATAACAAAGTCTTCAGGCTGCTCTTGTTGCAACATCATCCATTGCATCCGGACATAATCCTTGGCATGCCCCCAATCTCTCAGTGCATCCATATTGCCCAAATACAAACACTTCTCCAATCCTTGGGAAATATTAGCCAAAGCCCGGGTAATCTTGCGTGTTACAAAGGTTTCACCACGACGAGGAGATTCGTGATTAAACAATATGCCGTTACATGCATACATACCATACGACTCACGATAGTTGACCGTAATCCAATAGGCATACATTTTTGCCACAGCATAAGGTGAACGGGGATAAAAAGGCGTCGTTTCTTTTTGAGGAATTTCCTGTACCAGGCCGTATAGTTCGGATGTAGAGGCCTGATAGAAACGGGTTTTCTTTTCCAGACCCAGAAAACGGATCGCCTCCAACAAGCGCAACGTGCCCATGGCATCAACATCCGCAGTATATTCTGGCGCTTCAAATGACACGGCAACGTGAGACTGAGCACCCAGGTTGTAGACTTCGTCTGGCTGAACTTCTTTCAGGATGCGAGTTAAATTGGATGTATCAGTCAGATCACCATAGTGCATAAAGAAGCTGACATTTTCTTCGTGGCGATCCTGATAGATATGATCTACTCGTGCCGTATTAAACAAAGAAGCACGGCGCTTGATACCGTGAACTTCATACCCTTTCTCCAGTAGAAACTCAGCAAGGTAGGAACCATCCTGGCCAGTAACACCAGTGATCAAGGCAACTTTCTTGGACATTTTTTAATCCTTTCTATAGTTCAAATCAGCATTTAGCAGACAACTCAGACAGATCACTGGCAAAGCGACCCAGAATTGCATCTTTGTTTAAATTTTCTTCAGCATACACACGTGCAACAGTGTTCACACCGCTTGAACGAGCCAACTCCGAGGTTAACCCCTCACAAAAAGCCTCGATGTTTTCCGGATCTACGCATGTATAAACACCCGGAAACTCCTCAGCCAATTTACCCAGCTCAGTATGTCCTTCTGCAGTAATCACACTAAACCCGCCAGCAGACAAAATATTGGTCAATTTGGAAGGCAACACAGAATCGGCCGCACCTTTGCGTTGAATAACCAAATGTACATCTGCCATCGCAAGCATCGCAGGTACATCCTCCCAGGCTTGCAATGGCTTGAATTCCACATTATCTAACGTTCGTTCGACAACCATGGACTTCAGAGCATCAACGTAGGCCCCAGAGCCTACCAGAAAAAACTTAACATTGGGCCTTGATTGGAAACGTTCTGCAGCCTCAACAACCAACTCAAGACCTTGTTTGGCGCCAATGTTCCCTGCATACAACACAACCTGATCTTCTGGAGAAATTCCCCATGCTTTTCGTAGCGCAGTACCATCGACACCAGGGTGCACAAACGACGTATCCGACCAATTAGGGAAGAACAACAACTGCGCTGCATCAACGCCTTTTGTCTTGGCTTTATCGAGCATACTGTAGGAAATACTGGAAACCTTGTCGAACCGTCTCATCAGCCAGGATTCAATAACATACGCTACACGGCCAACCCGGCCGGAAGGACTCCCCGCCATTCCCAGGCCCAACATGGCATCGACTTCATAATCCTGAATATGTAATACGGCTTTGGCACCACGCAATTTACAAAACAGCAAGGCCATCGGTACACAAAACAGTGTTGGCTCAACCACAAAAACAACACTTGGCTTTTTATTCCACAGAGAAAATAATTTGAACGCAGAGGTAAAGGCAAAAGATGCTAAATGAATCAAGCGTTTTATAGTAGAAAGAGTCGTCGGTACATACAAAGGGCAACGATGCACGGTGACATTATTTTGTGTATTAGAGTCAAATTTTTTATTGGAAAACCCAGTATGTACTTTCCATTCAGGATAATATGGCGGTGCGGTAATCACATCGACAGAATATCCCTGAGAAGCTAACCAAGGAGCCATTTCACCATTGTATTTACCAATACCAGTTAACTCAGGAGAGTAATTCAGGCTGTAAATTACGACATTCATTCTATCGGTTTCTCCAATCCAAACCCGGAATACTCTTCCAATTTCTGATGTTTTTCTTCAATCGTTTGACAACCATTAAAAATCCGATCAACTTCCATACATTTCAAATCAACCAATGCTCGATACCATAAACCTTGCATAAAATGATAAGCAAAACCGCGTGCGCCATCCAAAAACCCAAGCTGAATAAAATAGCGATACAAAAAATACAAGACAGGGCGAACAAAGTAAGGCAATCCCATATATAAACGCTCCTTCAAAAGGCGTTTCAATTTTATCGAAGTGCTTGTACAGCTGGTAATTTCAGAGCCTGTTTCATAAAGTTCATGGAGTTTTATATCTACCATTTCACGGGTAGCATATTTATTGTGTTTATCTATAAACCAACCAACTGAATTAAGATTATCATCAGAAAATCCACCTTTCAGGACAGTCGACGTACCAGAATCCAACACAATATGTTCATCCATCCAGCGCTGCTCAACATGGGCACATCCCCGTCGAAACAGTCTCAGCATTGGCAAAGGGTAACGTCCACCATGCTTCACCCATTTCCCTAAAAAAATATGTTTTCTCTGAAAAACTGCAGCATTATTCCCAAAACCATCATTTTCGATAAATTTACGAATATTAATAACCAGGTCAGCATCAATGGTTTCATCCGCATCCAAACGTAGAACCCATTCAGTTCTTATATCACAATTATCCATTGCCCATTGAAATTGAAATGACTGATTAATGAATTTGTTTTTATAAAAATCAACATGCATGGACCTTGCAATAGCCTCTGTTCCATCAGAGGAAAAAGAATCAACAACAACTATCCTGGCCCCCAACAAGGCAACACTAGAAATACACCTTTCAATATGAACAGCTTCATTATAAGTCAATATAATTACAGTAATCATTGATCACCTCCTAAAAAAAGCTCTCAACTTTCTATTGACCTTGTTAAAAAAAAGAGAAAAAAATGAATTCCGCATTTCCATTCGACGTAACGACGCAACCTCTTTATTCATACCATTAACATAAACATCATAATCATTTTTTTCCAATGCTTCAAAAAACAATTTTCGTGATTTTATCGTAACAGTAGTCCGCAAGTCGTATATTTTCTTACGCTCATTACTAATTGAATATTCAGAAGGATTGACCCGCTTTACTGGTAGAGCTCTGCCTGAGTCTCCCTCACGCTGAAGTCTATACGACAAACCTTCTCGCCGTTGACGGAAACCACCACTTTGAGAGCTGGCGGCCTCATCATTAGATAAAGAAATGATTGATACACGCCCTTCACTAGCCGCATTTTTAAGTATTCTATTGATTTCAACGTTCCGAACGACAAGTAGGTTAGTCCCATGACTATCTGACTCAAACCTGGGCAGCCAAGCATCACCAATAGTCAAATCGGAAGTCTCCCCAACAACATCATCGCAAAACTCACAAGCTGGTAACATCAAAGCACCAGCATTAAATTTTCCACCGACAACTTCAGCAGAGTCCTTTTGATAAACTTTATTATTATAATCCGTAGCCTGGAATACGTATGCTCTCGCAGGTATATCTGGTCCTTTGGTTCGATATTGAATATGTGTCGCATTTTCGGGATTGATTCCAGCCCCCCAAGCAAGAGAATTACTCCAATTTACACTCTTCAGATGCCCACACACCAAAGCAACTGCAAAAGGGACAGCATCTGCTATTTTCTCATCTTCAATTTGCAAGCGCCGAAGAGCCTTAACCATACATGGAACCCCAATAAATGCATACCTCCCCCCCCGAGCAAGAGCCTGCTCTAATACTTGAGAGAATTCAACAACATGGTATCTGGTTTTTGAATTCTCCTGAATTTCATACAAATTATTACTTATTCCATATACATAATACGGGTCTGAAGCGCTTGACCGTTCAGACTCTTTCACATGAATGACACCATCAATAAATCCTTGCCTTAATAATTCTGCAAGAATCCACGTCCCCATTCCACCAGATGTACCTTTGGACCTGAATTTTCCTTCCTTTACATACCCCGCATATGACTGAATAGTATAACCTAATTTCTCATTATACTGAGCTTCATTAGAAAAAAGCCTTTTGCCTATTTCATTTTCATTTACACTTGGGTTAAGGCTAGGACATACTACTCCCAAACCAGCTGCAGTAAGATCTTCATACTCGCTAACACTTGTAAAATCAGGTTGGTACTCACCATATTGATTCAATTTTATTTCAATATTTGTTCCTATCGCACAAGCACCACATCCAACACAGAAGCCACCATCAACAACATCATGCAAAGCAATCAAATTATTAGTCATTTTCATTTATCCACATCAACTAATGTGCGAAATTTTATAAACTTCGCAGGGTTCCCACCAACTACTTCTCTAGTCCCGACATTTTTTAAAACAACAGCTCTAGCAGCAACTACAGAGTAATCATTCAATGTTATGCCTGGTCCTACAAATGCCTCTGCACATACCCAGCAATAATCACCAATACTTATAGGCAATGTCACCAAAGGGATTGATTTATATGCTATATCATGCGTTCCACCACATAAAAAACTCCGCTGTGAGACTGTCGTATAGTTTCCAATAGATATTTTATCCATTGTATAACAATCAACTCCTTCACCCAAAACAGAATAGCACCCCATTGTTAAATTCCATGGGGCCCATATTTTACAACTTGGTAGAACTCTACAACCAATACCAATTTTCGCACCAAAGCAGCGCAAAATAAAAAGACGCCAACCATTTAATGCCCACCTGGGGGTTAATCGAAAAAATAATAGCCAAACAAGAGACCAAATTAAACGCGCTATCTTATTTGATTTAGATAATTCATTAGAATATAACTTGCGTGGAAGTTCATCATTCATAGCCAGCCTCCACCATTTTGACTTGTTCCTCAAGAAAGTTAACACCTTTCTTTTGCATATCTACAATTAACTTCTCTGATTTTTTCCAATCTATCGGAGTAGACAACACTTTTTCTATATCACAAAATTCATTAACAATTCTTTCTTCCAACCCTGTCATTTTTAATAAATTAAATGCTCTCGCATTCATTTTCTTTTTATTTCCACGTAATGCTACATATACAAACTTCTTCTGATTCACAATAGAAAGCGCAACACCATGAAAGGAGTTAGTAACTACAATACTACTATCCTTAAGCAAACCCAACCATTGACCCGGTGAGGGATATACTGTCTCTCCCACTTCCTTCCACCGCCGATGAGGATTATTAGGACAAATAATCCTCATTTTTTCAGTTGTTTTTAAATAATTAGCTGTTTCCTTCACTCCTACTGACGAACGTAAATAATAACAAAAACAGTAATTTCCATAATTCTCAGGATATTTTTCCAGAATGGGAGTGAAATCTACAGGCAACAAAGTTGGATCAGGTACAACAGGGACCTGAATATTTGCAATTTTCTCTATAATGGCCGCCCCAGATTCCTCTCTTATTGAAACAGCATCAAGCTTGGAAATAAGATCCCCTACACTTTCCGAATGTTGATCATCTAAGACATTAGATCCAAAGCTTGGAGCATAAGCAATACGTCGTACTTTACTGCCCTGAAGAAAATCAAGAAAATATACTGAATCCACCCCATAATGAGCAGAAGGATTCCAAATCTGATCACTACCACAAACAATCATATCCGTATCACGCAATCGAGTATCTTTGAGTGCGTCTCCTATACCTTTGGCGGCATTATCATTGATTCCTAAGTATTTCAAGCGGAAATCATCCATAGAATCAGAAAAACCATCAGGAGAAATCAATTTTTGATAAACCTTGGCAACTTTCAGGAAAATCACTTTCAGAGCAGCTTTACTAAACAAATCATTTAAACCAATATTCCCTCCAGCCTCAACATACTCGGGATGGTATTCAATGAAATAAGCTTCATCTCCACGCTGGTCAAACCAACGCTTCAATGCATAAGCTTGAAAAAGCGCACCATAATTATCACTAAAATGAAATGTCAAAATACCTACTCTCACAATCCCCACCCTATTATATTTTTCCTTATCCATGTAAAATATGAGATAAAATCAGAGTTTGAAAAATTATCCAAATAAAATTTCTACAAAATCAACTCATACCACCTGAATCCAACTAATAACCACAATATTTGAACGATCACGAACCAAACTGATGACATTGGTCACTGGAAGAACCCAACTCCTCATCAATGAATTAAAACTCAACCACCTATAAAAATCTGTCTTATCAATTAATTTATCCGAATCAATTCAATTAAATTTTTTGCAGCCTGGGAAATATCAAACTTTTGCTTATAACAAGCCACGGTATTTTGTTTGATGATTTGTTTTTCATTTTCTGACAAATCCAACCAGGCTTGGAGAAGTTTTTGAGTACCTTCAAGGGTATCATCACCAACGAGGCCAGCATTCATCTCTTTAATTTCACGCCAAATATTAACTTTACTAGAAATTAAAACAGGTGTCCCAACAGCAAGGGCCTCCGCCACAGAGATACCAAAGTTTTCTTGATGTGATGGCAATATAAAAACTTCTGCAGCTTTGATCGCTCCCCACTTCATTTCGTTTTTAATCATGCCTGTCCAAGTAATACGATCTGCAATGCAATAATCATCAGCGATTTTTTCCAAATCCGCTTGCCAACCTGTCTGATCCGGACCGGCCATCACCAAATGTAAATCAGAATTTGATTTGGCAATTTTAGCAAAAGCTTGAATTAATAAATCACAACCTTTCTTTTCGTGAATACGACTTAAAAACAAAAAAATTATTTTGTTTTTCAATTCTGGATATTTAGTGTAAAAGTCATCAGACTTAGAATTTTTGGCTATTTCTGTAATTGTAGTACCATAATTCACCACACTTTCATTCACCCGATAAGGCCAAAAAGACTCACGGGCCAACAGCTTTTCTTCTTCACAAGTAAACAATACTGCTTTGGAATTTTTCAAAACAGAATACTGTGCTAAAAACCAGTATATATATTTTTTCAAATGCTTTAATGGGTAGGCATGTTTAAACCATGGATCTAACATACCATGTGGAAATACATAATAAGGAATATTTGATTTTTTTAACGCTTTATAAACCGCATAACCATGGTATTGCCATAAGCCATGCACAACTACAGAATTATATTCATGAGAATGTCTCTTGAGCCATTCAACTAATTCAGGATGATATGAAAAAATACCTTTACCTTTACCTAGTCGAATAACCTCCAAGTGATCTATATTTCCTAAACTATCATCTTTATCATCCAAAGTTAATACAGTTGGTGAAACATTCATACTTGCATAAAAAGATGTAAGATTTCTAACACCTTGTGCAGGACCTCCACCTTCCAAACTTAAAGAGCTAATAACGTGCAATACTTTCATTTTATATTCTCATCTTCTATCGAGTAGATCTGGTTATATCCAGCCTCATACGATGCAATCATAAATTTCATTGAAAAGCGTTTGGCATTCTCAAGAGATTTATATTCTAAATTGTCTTCGGCATGTAATTGGCTAAAAATAATTTCAGCAGCCTCGTCCAGGCGTTCAGGTTCTATATATATAGCTGCATCACCTCCTACTTCTGTCATAGGTGCTCGCCCTGTTGTAATTACCTTACAACCACAGGCTTGTGCTTCAGCAATTGGCCAGCCAAAACCTTCCTGAAGAGATGGAAAAATTAATGCTTCAGCCACTGAGTAAAAGGCACGAATCTCTTCATTGGTTAAATCATTGATTTCAACAACCTGGTTTTTTATTGCAAGCGTACTTATTTTATCTTTTAAATCATCAGGCCAAGGTTTACCCGCCAAAACCAACCTATGATCACTATATTCTGGGTGTTGAATCAATTTATAATAAATCTCGACGACACCTTTACGATTTTTATACCATTGATTCCCCCCCAAGTGAAAAAAGTAGGGAGGCTTTAAATCAGGTAATCGTTTGTGAATTAATGCCCAGGCCTGATCCTGTAGCATGGGAGAATAAGGATAATTTAGTGCATTGTAGGCAATAGATGTTTTTTCTACTGGAACTTCTAATGTTTTAATTAATTCATCTTGTGTATTTTTAGATACACAAGCTACATGACTACATACCTGCAGCCCAGAAGCAATCCATTGCTGGAATATTCGCCCGGTGAACCCTGTTTTGTTTATTTTTATCAACCCCAACGCACTTTGAATAGCCATCAGGTCATGGCAAGTTACCAAAGAAGGCCTATTAACCCATTTGGCATACATTGCATTTGAATGATCGCAGATATGAACTACATCAGCCCATCGGGCTGCTTGTTTTAATTGCCAGCGGAATAGAATAAATCGATCGATATACCCTAGCCATTTATTTAAGCCATGCTCTGCCTGACTTCCTTTACATAGTATTGCTTCAGGACGAATCACTTGAACTTCATGGCCTTCTGTCAACAAGCCATCTTCAAGCATTTTGGCAAAGCGTTGCATACTCTCTTGATGACTTAACGCATAATTGGCAACAATTAAAATCTTCATTTTATTAACCCTTGCCTTCTATTTTTTTCAGTTTGCCAACAAGCTAAAGTAGAAAAACCCAACCCAAGTAAAAGCAAAACAAAGGCATGAATTGAAAGCTGACCAATAATGGTACCTGTAGGTAACTGAATAGCAATTACCAACCAAATAGACAAAGGCAAAAACTCGTTATTTTTTTTAAATATTCTCCAGGCACTTAGCAACCCGATAACAATTACCAGCCACTTGAATAGAGCTAATATTAAGCCGACACCCCCACCCTCATTTAAAACCCGGTCTATTTCATTCTCACCTAAAAGGAAGCCATTACTCGTTGCTGGCATAAAGCTTCGCGAGGCATTTGCACCAGCACCTATTCCATAGCCAAAGATAGAAAATTGATCCCAGGTTTCATCAGACCCAATATACATTCTTATAATTCTCTTACTTACATCTTCCGATGCGGCCGCATTTTCAAAGCGCTGGGTATTTGCTTCATAAGACCTCTCTAAAACAGGAAAAATCAAGACCAACAAAACAATTATTCCCACTAATCCAAACAGCATTTTTATTGGTGATATCTTAGGGATTTTATTCGCGAGTACAAGTGCCAAAAACCACATCCCAGTAAAGAAAATAGTTGTCATAATTGCACCTCGAGAACCACTGATCAAAGCACCAACAAAAAAGAGCCCAACAATAAATAGTTTCAACAAGGAGCTTAAAGAGCCTTTCAATCCACCAGACATTATCCATAAAACAACAGGTGTTACAAAAGATAAGTATATAGTGTAGCCAGCGGTGAATGAAAAAGTTCCTGTGGTACGAACAATATCTTTAGTAACAGTAAAAATATATTGATCAGCCCCCCCAGGCTGCCGGTTAATAAAGGAAGTAGGAGGTGACATAAACTGTACCAATGCCAAGGGCACCATAAATAACAAAGTCAAAGCAAAAATCTTAAAAAGATATTCAATATCTTTCCATCTGAGTGCTCTGGCACACAACAGGGCAAACCATAAATAAAGCACCCAGAATCTAAAACCAATAGCTCCTACTATCGGAGGCTGAAAGCCACTGATCATTTGAATACTCGTCCAAACAAAAACAAGGAGTGTCCAAAAAATCAGTATGGATTCGCCAATAGCACGAATATCAAAATAACGATAGAGAATACCCCAAAAAACAGCATATACAACAAGAAAATCCCGCAAACCAAGTAGAGGAATGGTTGCACTACCCCAAACCCATTTACGAATGGCACCTTCAAACAAAACAACCATAAATATCGCAATAAAAAACTTGCCAACAGGATGAAGACTGCGCCAAGTGACTGTCTTGCCGTCTGCGCTTGCAATCCTGTTCATTTTGTCACCGCTTTGACTATTTTCGACTCATAATCATGCCATTGATATGACTGCGCTAACATCATGGCTGCCTGGCCAATCTTCTTGACTTTTTCAGGGTTATCAATCAGGTCAATCAGTACATCCGCTATTGCACTGGAATCACGAATTGGCACAAGTATTCCTGTGTTTTCATCTGCTGTATCAGGCAGAGCCGTATGATTAGTTGCTATCACTACCATCCCTTGTGACATAGCTTCTGTAATTACCATACCAAAACCTTCAAATAAACTTGGAAAAACCAAGATATCATGCATTCGCATTACTTCAAGCACTTGAGAGTGGGGCATAGTACCTAGATAAGATGCACGAGGTAATATTCCTTGTACTAATTCTACAGCAGTGCCACTACCAATAAATGAAAATTCGACTTTATTATCTAAAGTATCAATCGCATCAACAAGATAAGATAAGCCTTTACGTTGACTTAATCCTCCTACATAAAGCACCTTTAATTTACCCTTGGCTTGAAACCAGTTTCGATCCAGGATTTCATTGTTAGGGCAACCATAAGGTACAACTATAATCGGAGCTAACGCCTTTGGATAATCTTCAAGTGTTTTTTTGGTAAAACTACTTGCTACTATTATTTGATCAGCCAATGCCAACTCTTCATCTTTACGAGCAAGTTTAATTTCACTGTCTTGGATTGCATTCCAGGAATTAGCCCATTCTGGCTGCAATGCATATTCTTCTTGATTTAAACGATGATGTGATCGCCAATAACCAATTGGCAATTCATAAATGCATTTTATGTTTAATTTTTTAGCGACTTTAAATGTTTCCAAAGCACCGTCTTCATAACAATAAACCGCCGATATTTCAGCAGCATGTTTTTTAAGATATTTAGACGCAAAACAGTCCGTAGCATGGTATATTTTATCGACAGAAGCAAAGCCAACTTCATGTTGAGTTAAAAATTTTAATTTTAATTTACTCCCAAGCAATCGCAGCCCCTCTCTAAAAGGTGAACCGGAAATAATAGGAGATTTTATTTCACTAAAATCACGGCGTTTTATTTCGGTTACTAGTTTGCCAGGAAGCCAATTCCATTTATTGGAATTAAAATGTAATGCTGTAATAAAAGCATACAATAAATTTTCTTCAGCCAAACCATGAGCCACAGATTTTGAATTTTGATTACCAGTTGGGTGAACCACAAGGATATATTTATTCATCAAAACTTTTACCTATCCAAGCCTCATATGGGGCATTCAATAATACTGGAGAATAATCCAAATTGTTAGTTCTATAACGGCCAGCGATAATTCTTGCAGGGTTGCCAAAAACTATTGCATAATCAGGCACATCTTCACGCACAACCGCTCCTGCTCCAACTACAGCTCCTTCTCCTATTGTAACACCAGGCAGGATAATCGCGTTTGTTGCAATCCATGCATAGTCATTAATAAATATAGGCCCACTCTTTAATGACCACTTAGGATCGGTCAATCTATGCGTTGCTGTAAGCAAAATAGCACCATCATTAATAACTACTTTTTTCCCAATACTCACTTTATCATGCAATGTTATTTCAGCTCTACCTATACTTGTTTGTTCGCAAATTGAGAGAGAACTTAAATCTCTTCCTTCAATTTTGGCTTCACCTATAATTGTTAAACGGCCAATTTTAGCCCCTTTTTTGATAAGCCTGTTTTTTTTTATAATTATTCTCATTAGTGCAGGAAAAAGAAACCCTCGCTTAGCTACTAGAATAGCTCCCCGTTTAAAGTTTTTTGGGCGCTCTCGATTTACAAACAAAAATTTAATTGTTGACATAAAATTACCTTCAAAAGCAGTCAATTTTTCAAGCTTTCTACGAGAGGTGAAATTTTTTGGAAGAATGGAATTAAAAAATCATTTTCCTTTATTAACCCACCCAGAATGAGAATTAATATCTAGAATAACATCATTTTTCTGCAACCATTTTTTCAAACTCTCTATACTAGAAGAAACAATTTCTGCTTCACCGATAGCCATCCCTGCCAAATTTACTTTATTTCCTAAATAGTAATTTATAAAACCTTTTACATATCGTTTCGAAAAACCTATTTTTCCATATATAGATTCAAGTTTAAAGTAGCTCAATATTTTTTTAATTTTAATTTTAACTTTAGAAGATTCATAAGGTTTATCTTGGCCTTTATCTTTCACCTCACCAAAATGTCGATTCCCCCCTGTTGAATCAGCAACATCCCATCCAATAGTAACAATTCGTTTAAAACCCATATGCACCAATGTATAAAAAACACTCTCGTGCATTATACCTGGTCCTAGCGGCCTATAAATTCCTGTTTTATCAAGCGTATAACAATCAAAACATTTATTGGTTGCAAGATAATATCTTGGCTTATAATTAAAGCCTTCCATTATTTTAAATCCAACATCATACTTACCAAAAACAGGGGCAGCTTTAGAGTTTCTGGTCATAACCGAAAGAGTATTTGATTGATATTCATACTTAATTAAATTAGCAGAATTAATAAAATGAATATCGCACGGTACATCTATTAAATTTAGAGTCTGTTTTATACATATCACTACAGGGCAATTATGCTTTTCTTTTTCATAAATTTCTTTCCAGCTTTCCGCTGATGGCCCAGCAGAGATAACCAGTGCAGTTTTTCCTTTAAAGGTATCTCTCAATGCATCAATAACAAATACATTGTCTGACAAATCTTTTTTTATTTTTTCAATCGTTTGTTGGTGGCTCATACTACAAAATCCTTCAGTGAAGAAACACTCTTCAAACCATTAGTTTTGCAAAACACCTCCCAATCATCGACTTCAGTCCATTGATGTAGAAAAACAAAATCGATATTTGCAAGAGATGCAGCTTGATAGTCATATTTACTATCCCCTAAAAAAAGAGCAGGGTTAGTGATGTTGTGTGCTGAAATCTCTCGCGCCAGAATAATATCTTTACTATCCGGGCTACCAAAAATTCCACCATCAAAATATTTCTCAAGATCACGGGCAGAAAAAACCTCTCTTAATTCATTCTGGTCTCCACCTGACACAACAAACCATGTTGATTTGGTTTTGGTTTTAAGCTCCGATAACCCTTCCGCTATATCACATGCCATTAGCCCATCTTTTACAGCTCGAGCAAAACGAGCTAACAGATCTTGATAAAGCGTTTCATCAAATTCTTGTTTTAAAATCTCTTTGATAAAATATTTCACTTTGGCATAACGTGAAATACCGCCGTTCTGCATATGATAATCCACAAAAGCCTGTGCTGACTCATGCCCAAAGTGTTTGGTAGCCTTGTAAAATGCTTGGCTTTTTATTTTATTCGAGTTTAAAAGCACGCCGTCACAATCAAAAACGAGTGTTTGATATTGGGTTATATCCAGTTCAGGCATTATGTAGTTCCTTTAATGCTGCTTCTACTTTGGCCACATCACCAGGTATATCTACCGCTAAACTACCGGGTCTGGTTTCAACCATTCGAATGGTTTGTCCCCATTCCATATAACGGATAATCTCGATATCTTCAGAATGCTCAAGTTTGCTCTTTCGACCAAAATCGCCATAACTCAACAGTTCTTGTCGATTAAATGCGTAGATACAAACTTGTTTGTAATACTGTGCAGGCTTGTTTTTGTCATCCTTGAACCCTGGCAGAGCCTTTCGCGACATATAAATCATGCGCTTATCTTCCGTGAATATTACCTTTGGAATATTAACATTTTCAGGATCTTCATTAGCCCCAATAACGGCATAACCATTAATTACATCATTTGGGTTGGCTTTTTTTGCATCAATTACTTTTAGAATATCTTCCGGATTAACCAAAGGCTCATCACCTTGTACGTTAATATAAATATCAGCTTCAATTTTTTGCGCAACTTCAGCAAGTCGATCTGTACCAGTCAAACAGTTTTCAGAAGTCATAACGACTTGATAGCCCATATCCTGAACAGAGGATTCAATTTTTTTATCGTCTGTTGCGATAAAGACATTTTCCATTCCAACCGTTTTTGCACTCAATTCCGCTACCCACTGGATCATAGGCTTGCCTGCTAGTTTTACGAGTGGTTTACCAGGAAAGCGACTGGATTTATACCTTGCAGGAATAACGATAATTGTTTTCATGACTCGCCCTTAAAAACCAAAAATTGATTGAGTTGGTATATCATAACGCGTAGGTGTTAGGGAGCAAAGAGGCAAACCCTTGGCTTCCAAATAAGTCTTTAATGTTTCTTCCATCTCTTTATTGCGTGGATCTTCTGCACCAAAACCATCAAACCCAACCAGATTAATTTTATTTGCTCCCCCACTGTTTGCAATGGCCAGGGCATAAGTAATTACCAATGAGTTGGGCAGAGTGCAATAATGCTTATCCAATGCAAATTTTTGAGGCATAACGTCCAATCCAAAATCCAAGACTTCTTTTGAATGCAGTGCTTGCTTAATATCCTCAGGTAACATGGAAAAAGGTGTAACCAAGGGTTGAGGCAGTGCCAGATGTTCTTGACAATCCGCAAGCAGTCTGACTGGATGACAGACTGCTCTGATATTTATCAAGGATTGATCTATACCTCTTTGTGTATTTAATGCAATTACATAAGGTTTATAAGTACTAATGTAGTTTTCAATTAATGACTGATATCTTTTTACGCTAGGACCAGCCCCAATAATCAAGACAGATTTCCCTTCTATTTCATCTCTTGGGTTCCAGCTTCCCCGTGGTTTTCCAGAATAAAAGTGGCGCGCTGATTCCAGGGTATCCAAGCTGAACTTTTTCCCACCTTCTATTTTAAGATGATCAATCACCGCAATAATATCTTCATCGCTATAGCGTGAATCTTGAAGCATTTCTTGAATATAGGTTGGGTGGATACCATATTTACCAGCAAGATAATAATAAGAATTACTACCCCAGCCAAATTCTGCTTGCATAGGTCTAAAGTATTTACGAATTACTTCAAGTAATTTGGTTGGATTACCAGCTTGATTTCTTGAATTTTCTATTGCCAATGACAAGTATTCTGTCTGGGCGTTACCGGGGCCACGCCCCATACCTGTTACTGTTGAATCAACCCATGTAACGCCGTTATCAATGGCCTCCAATGTATTGGTAACCGCTTGTCCCATATTGTCGTGTGTGTGTATTCCCAAATCCCCAGTCCACCCCTCTTTGAATGCCTGTACGATTTGACTGACTTGATTTGGATTCAAACTACCCATTGAGTCGGCAAAATAAAGCACATCAATAGGATAGCCACTGGCAAGCTTGGCAAGCTCAGTAATTTCTTCCAGACTTTTTTCAGCAATTTGCATCAAGTTGAAGCCGACCAAATATCCATTGTCTTTCAACCATTTTGACACAGGTAAGCAGGCTTCAAACTCATGGACATGGCAGGCTATACGTACCAGGGAAACAAGTGAGTCTGAGCTATGATCAAACAACTTTTCCAATGAGTCTATTTGAGTTTCTTTATCTGCCAACTCTGATCCATTAACCATCACCCCGATTCTGTTTTCCAGTTTTTTGGGGATATTTAAACTGGATAAGAAAAACTCGCTACTGAATGCACAACCACCTTTGAAACTATTATTTTTTAAGGTTCTCAAACCAATTTCAACAAAATCAACATTAAGTGAGTCCATTGCTTCAAGATAATCAGTAACCAACTCTGGGGAGAAATTCCACACATTGTAGTAACCACCATCTCTGAGCGTACAGTCCAGTAATTTGATCATTTTTTTATTCCTAATTTATTTAACAGTCTGTAAGCTTTTTCTTTCGCTAATAAAGGCATTAGCTGCCAAAATTTTATAGCAATAATAAATTGTAGCAATAAAATAAAAACAACTGCCATATTGGGTACCACATTATAAGCTATCAGTAATAAACCAGTTACAGTCAAACCAACACTCAAGCTCGATAGCAAAAAATATTGCCAAGGCCACTTTAACTGTTTACTCGCCATCCATTTTTTGGCTCTCCAGACTGATAAACACATCGCCACTGTTTCAGACACTAGCAAGCCAAGGCCGGCTGACAACACCCCCAGAGCATGCGAAGAAAAATAAACCACTAGAAATAAACTTAGCAAAACAGTCAATGATATTACCAGTTGGATCTTATATAGATTATTTCCTCGAAGGATACTTTCAGAAGACTGCGCTAAAACCACCACAAGTATCGAAGATGAAAGAACAGCAAATAATACGGGATCAAATTTAATCGCCCCAGCCGTCCATATTTCAAACAAAGGCTCTACAAAAAGCTGTAGAATAACAAAACCCGGTGCAATAAAAAAACACAGCATCAGCCACAACAAGGCCAGCGTTGCCTGAATTTCCACTTGTTTTTTTTCATGCACGTAACGCATTAATTCGGGCAATATTGGTCCAACCAGTGATCCTATGCCTTGTTGGGCCACATTTGCAACCGTACGATTTGTTGCGAATTGGGCAACCGCTGTTGCACCTACAAAATTTATAATTAAAAAACGTATACCAGCCTGCCTAAACATGTCGCTAGTATATTTTACCAACACCCAGATAGAGTTTGAAAACTGCTTTAATCCCAATCTAAAACACGGTTTTGAAAGTTTTATATTTTCTTTTTTATATAAACCCAACACAATATAAATAGCTATCATATTCACAAAAAAAGTAGCAATAGCCCATCCTATTACAGCATCAATTAATCCCCCACCAAAAACAACAACAAAGACAGGTGTAATTGACACAACAAAGGCCATAATCACTTTAGACCAGGTAATAAAAGGATAATACCCCAGCAAAATAACTGGCCCCAGCAAAAATCCATAATAGTTACTAGAAACCATAAGAACCAAAACCAGTATCATTGCTGAAAGCAAAAAATCTTGTCTTAACTCCTCAGAAAGACCAAATGAGGAATCAATAATTGAATATTCAAATTGCAAATAAACAACCAGGAATACAACAAATGAGGTTAACACAACAATCGGCAATGCTGAAGATAATTGCAGACAAACCTTATCAATATTCTGTTTACCAAGCTTTAAGCTTTCATAATAAATGAAATCTCTATGAGCTCCTTGTATTAGTCCTGCGAAGCCTAAAAAAGCTAAAAAAAGTAACCAGACACCATACGTTTCAGCACCCCAATGGCTCAAAAAGATAGGAACAAAAGCTATTTGACTTAACAAGCTAACACCGATACCAACCCAGTTAGCAAGACTTGCCGAAAACATTCTGCCTATTGCAGTAGAGTTTGCCACGATCAATCCATCCCAAACAAATTATGGCAATCGCCATTATTTGCGACACCACTCAAACCGTCAGTTATACAGCCAGCAATGGCGACATTTTTTTGAACTATCTTTACATAAAATAAATTGCTTTTTCTTTCTTCTATGAGAGCAGCTTTATAAATCACGATTTTAATACCTTATAGTAAAATTTTCTTCCAAAATACTCATCAACTGAAGAATAGTCATCCTCTGTCCTATCATCAACCAGTATGATTTCTATATTTGAATAGCTTTGATTAGCAACAGACTGAAGAGCTATTTTTACTAAACACCTTCTATTCTTAGTAGTAACACCCACACTTACAAGAGGCATTCCGCCTGAATCTTGATGATTTACATCATTCAATAGAAATACCTCCGAACCAAAGTATCTACTTCACGATTAAACTCCGCCAGCCGTTCTTCATAGCTCATATCAGCAATCGATTTGGCAACACCGCCTTCTGCTAATTCACGAACCATACCGGCAGCAATAGTAATATTGGATATACGATCAATAATAACCAATGAGCCATTACCTGGAACCTGTCTGTATTCGTCCAGTGCAACGGGGGCATTTAGAGAGATGCTGACCAAGCCAACTTCGTTGAGGTTCAGTTCAGTCGCGTCGAGATGTTCCATCGTATTGACATCGACACGATGCTGAACACTATCTACCATGCCATAAACGCTCTTGGTACCCACCTTGAACAGGTATTCTTTGCCTGTTTTCATCGGGGTTTCGTGCATCCATACCACTTCAGCCTGGTAGCTATCGCCAAATAACGGGGCTTTACCTGTGTAAATCAAGTCACCACGGGAGATGTCGATTTCATCTTCCAGTGTCAGGGTTATGGCTTCGCTTGCAATGGCCAAATCAAGGTCACCATCCGCAGTAACAATGCGATCTACTTTACTGGTCTTACCAGATGGCAAAGTAGTGATTGTGTCACCTGGATGAATTTCACCTGCTGCAATGGTACCGCAAAAACCACGGAAATCGAGATTCGGGCGGTTAACGTATTGTACAGGCAAGCGAAAACCTTCAAATTCGTCCGCTTTATTGGTTTCAATGGTTTCTAATAGCTCAACCATGGTTGGGCCAGTATACCAGTCGGTGTTAATACTGCGATCGACTACGTTGTCACCTTTTAAAGCAGACAATGGGATTGGATGAATGTTATTAAAACCCAACGATTGCGCAAATTCGGTATAGTCTTTACTGATTTGTTCATAAATGGTTTGATCAAAATTGACCAAATCCATTTTATTAATGGCTACAATGACGTTTTTAATACCCAACAAGCTGACGATATAACTATGACGGCGCGTTTGTGTCTGAATACCTTTTCGGGCATCGATCAGAATAACGGCAACATCGCAACTGGAAGCACCGGTTGCCATATTGCGCGTATATTGTTCGTGCCCTGGGCAATCGGCGATGATGAATTTGCGCTTTTCAGTAGAGAAATAACGATAGGCAACATCGATGGTGATGCCTTGCTCCCGCTCGGACTGCAGTCCATCAACCAGCAAGGCGAGGTCAAATTCACCATCAGTGGTGTTAAATTTCTGTGAATCATTTTTGATCGCAGCAAGTTGATCTTCAAAAATCAGTTTGGAATCGTGCAACATCCGTCCGATCAGAGTGGATTTGCCATCATCAACATTACCGCAGGTCAGGAAGCGTAGAATGTCTTTTTCTTCATGTTGCTTCAGGTAGCCGAGAATGTCATCGGCGATCATATCGGATGCGTGAGCCATTTTATTACCTTTTTGCATTCCAGCATTGCTGGAGTATCCACATATTAAATTTATTTCGATCAGGTCACACAGTGGCCAAACCATGAATTTATTTTTCTGCTGGCCTGTTGTGTGACGTATCAGGATAAAAGGCCTATGTTTTACCGTTCAGATAAGTTCTTATAACATCGGGGAAAGTGACTACCCTACGTTTTACTTGCAACCTTCCCTCTTCCCTCTTGCAACCCTCACCACTCACTTTCCGACGGGTGTTGTTGTGGGCAATACCCTACTGTCTGCAAGTAGGAAGAAGTAGGTTCTTTTATCTGAACGGTATGGATAGTCAGAAATATCCTTCCATTTTTTTCTTTTCCATCGAGCCGGATGAATCGTGGTCGATAGCACGCCCCTGACGCTCGGACGTAGTAGTCAGTAGCATTTCCTGAATAATTTCTGGCAGAGTGGCAGCTTCAGATTCAACGGCTCCTGTCAACGGATAACAACCCAAAGTCCGGAAACGCACCATTTTTTCTTGGACTTTTTCATCATCTTGGATCGGCATACGCTCGTCATCAACCATAATCAGCATGCCATCACGTTCCACAACCGGACGCATGGCAGCGTAGTACAAAGGTACAATCTCGATACTTTCAAGATAGATATATTGCCAGATGTCCAGCTCAGTCCAGTTAGAGAGCGGAAAGACACGAATGCTTTCGCCTTTGTTGATACGGCCGTTGTAGATATTCCACAGCTCAGGACGCTGGTTTTTCGGATCCCAGCGATGGTTTTTATCCCGGAAGGAATACACTCTTTCTTTGGCACGTGACTTTTCTTCATCTCGACGCGCACCACCAAAGGCGGCATCAAAGCCGTATTTATCCAGCGCCTGTTTCAGCCCTTGGGTTTTCATTACATCGGTATGTACCGAGGAACCATGAGTAAACGGGCCAATACCCTGATCTACGCCATCTTGGTTAACGTGCACAATCAGATCCATACCGACTTTGGCAGCCATGGTGTCGCGAAAGCTGATCATTTCCTTGAACTTCCAAGTGGTATCCACATGCATCAAAGGGAATGGTGGTTTGCCAGGGAAAAAAGCCTTGGAGGCCAAATGCAGCATTACAGCAGAGTCTTTACCAACGGAGTACAACATCACCGGGTTATCGAACTCGGCAGCCACTTCACGGATGATATGGATACTTTCAGCCTCAAGCTGTTTGAGGTGAGTAAGGCGTTTTTTACTGATAGTCATAATCGTCACTTTTTCGAATATGGGCTGACACTAGGCTTAAGCTTGTTCAGGTTGAGCCAGTTCGGTAAACACTGCACTCCAGCGCTCACCGGCCTCAGCACAAACAATAAAATACGGGTTAAGTAAGTCTTCTTTTTGACCGTACTGTAATTTTTTCAATGTCGGAGTTAAGACCTGCCCCCCAGCATGTTCCACAATAGCTTGCGCTGCGGCCGTATCCCACTCGCACGTTGGAGCCAGTCGCGGATAAAGATGTGCAGCACCTTCAGCAACCAGGCACAACTTCAGAGAGCTGCCCATCGAAACCAGGTTAACTTCCCCCAGTTGCTGAGAAAAGGCAGACAGCGCTTCCGCGCCGTGGCTACGGGAACCGACAACGTTCCATGCTTCATCAGTACCTGGTTCATCAGCCACACTTAGCTTGACAGCTTCCGCGGTACCATCCTGGCGATAGGCACCAATTTCATCGGCGGCATAATACATACGATCCAGAGGTGGGCAATACACCACCCCCAGAACAGCTCGTCCACCTTGGATCAAGGCAATATTGACGGTAAATTCATCATTCTTCTTGATAAATTCTTTGGTGCCGTCCAGCGGGTCAACCAGCCAATACGTGTTCCATTGACTGCGTTTTTCCCAGGTTATATCTTCTTTATCAGACTCTTCTGATAGCACAGGATAGTCACTAATACTGGCCAAGCGATCGCAAATAATATGGTGCGCGGCGAGGTCGGCCTCTGTGAGCGGGCTGGAATCACTCTTTTCGTACTGTGCAAAATCAGTGTTGTAAATTTCCAGAATTGCCGCTCCAGCGGTGCGGGCAATATCGATAACCTGATTAACCAATAATGGCATCGGAACCTTCCTTTACGGGTTTGAGGTAGCCATGCTGATCGAGGTAGTCAATCACTTGTTGCGCAGCGTCTTGAATACTGATGTTGTCATTCTTGATACAAATTTCTGCAGCTTCTGGAGCTTCATAAGGAGAATCGATACCCGTAAAATCCTTGATTTCTCCGGCACGGGCCTTTTTGTACAAACCCTTGGGATCACGGGTTTCACACACATCGATGGGAGTATCGATATGAACCTCGATAAACTCACCACCTGATAACATCTGGCGAACCATTTCCCGGTTACTTTTAAACGGAGAAATAAATGCCGTCAGCACAATAAGCCCGGCATCAACCATAAGGTGCGCGACCTCTCCAACCCGTCGGATATTCTCGATGCGGTCTTCTTCACTAAAACCCAAATCGCCACATAAACGGTGGCGGACGTTATCACCATCCATCAGATACGTGTGCTGTAAACGCTCAGCCAGCATGCTTTCTACGGCCCCTGCAATCGTCGATTTTCCCGACCCACTCAGACCGGTAAACCAGAGCAAACAAGGTTGCTGCTTTTTCATATAGGAGCGAATGGATTTATCCACCGCATGGTTGTGCCACACTATATTTTCGTTTTTCACTCTGGCTCCTTGTAAAAACAGCCCATCTCTAAAATGACCAGACCACTGGTATAACACTGACAGACGTAACCGCAACAATAATGCTGAGCGGCGTTCCAAACTTAACGTAATCCATAAAACGATACCCCCCCGGCCCCATTACCATCAAGTTGGTTTGGTAACCGGTAGGAGTCATAAAACTGGCAGAAGCTGCAACCATCACTGCAATTGCAAATGGTTCATAATTGGCACCTAACACTTCGGCAGTATTTAAACATATTGGCAGCATAATGATGGCGGCTGCGTTGTTGGTCATCATTTCGGTAAGTAATACCGTCGCCAGATACACGGCAATCAAGGCACTGAGCGGCGAATCGGCAACGGCCAGCAAACCACTGGCAATATCCTTGGCCAAGCCAACTTTTTCAACCGCAGCACCCAACCCGAAAGCACAAGCAACGACTAACAAGATTGAGTAGTCGATTGACTTGCCTGCATCTTCATACGTTATACATTTCATCGCCAACATAGCGCCTGCTGCCGCTATCGAGCTAACAAGAATACTGGTCATTCCAGTGCCTGAAGCGATTAACATGACTGTAAAGATCGCCAATGCGGGCAAAGCCTTGGTTTCATCTGCCAATGGCGGTGTGCCTAACTTGCTGACCAATAAAAAATCCCGGCTATTACGATGCCGCATCAAGAAGCCTTTCTGTGCTTCTACCAGTAAAGTATCCCCTTCGCACAGAACAAGTTCGCCCAACTTACCACGCAACCGTTGGCCATGACGCGATACACTTAGCACAACAGCGCTATACCGATGACGGAAACGCGCTTCGCGGATAGTTTGGCCAATCATGGGATTGGAAGGCGATAACACAGCTTCGAACAGGCGTCGATCCGAGCTGGCACCATTCAGTTTGAAGCGCTGGTCATTAGCGAGGACCAAACCGTGAATATTGCGCAATTCAAGTACGGATTCCGGGCTACCGGCAAACACCAACCGGTCTCCGGCTTCGAGTACAGTACGCGGCCGAACAGCCGATATAATTTGTTCTTCTCTTTCTATTTCGACCAGAAAAAGCCCCGGCAAGTTACGCAAACCCGCTTCCTGGATGTTTTTACGCACCAACTCACTGCCCGGTTGAATCATCATTTCAACCAGGTATTCACGCACCTGATCAAATTGCTCAACGGAGCTTTCTCTGTCTGGTAACAGGTAACGACCAGCCAGAAAGATATAAATCAACCCCAAAATAGCAATTGGAATCCCCACCCAGGCAATTTCAAACAAGCCAAAACCTGTGTACCCCCCCTGTCGCAGCATGCCATCAACTACCAGGTTCGTGCTGGTACCGATCAGAGTACAGGTTCCTCCCAGGATCGAAGCGTAACTAACCGGGATAAGGATACTGGATAACTGAATGGAGAAGCGTTTGCTTTGGCTTTGCAATAACGTAGTGAACATGGCAACCACCGGGGTGTTATTAACCACTGCGCTCAACAGTGTTGTCACAGGCAAAACGCGAAGACTGGCAGATGTCTGATTTTTGGGGTTGCCAACCAGATAACGCCGCAACACCTGAGTTGCACCGGATTCCTTTAACCCGCCCACTACCACATATAATGCAGCGATGGTAAAAATGCCGGTGTTGGAAAAACCGACAAAGGCCTCTGCTGGCGCTAACACTCCAGCCAACAACAAAAGCATCAATGCGGCGGTAAACAGCTTTTCTGCCGAAGCGACGTTCAGAGACAGGCCGACCAGCACTACCATTAACAAACCGGCCACAAAGACAGTATCCACCAGACTGTTGCTGCTCCCCAGATCCATAGTGATTCCAGTCCGTTAATTCAGGGCTTCAAAGCCTTTTGCCTCATCCAGCACGGAGTACAAGTGCCGTAGGGAATAACCTTACTGAGCGAAGGCGCATTCTGCACGATCACAGGATAAATCGCCATGCCTTGTAAAAATTTGTAACCACGATAGCTCGCACAAATTTCACCACGGTTACCTTTTCATGATTTGCTCCATTTGTAAGGTGAATCAATGAGTAAGGTCACTGCGTGGGATGCAACACTGAGTGATAACCAGTCCACAAGTTCGCTTTTCTGTACTCTTTATATAAAACATGTGACCCAATTATCCCAAACGCAAAATCAACAAAATAAACGGGACGATGTCTCAAAATAAGCCAAATTTAGTAGGCCGTGTCATTGCGGCAACGGCAGCAACGAGAGACTCTCTTTACACACAACTCCAACCACCACCCAGCAACCACTGAACAATTCCCAACAACCACGACGCAAAACGTTGTTTGTATAAAATATAACCATTTTTAGCCAACCAGGCTTTGCAGCCACTTTGCCCTCGGGGTACAATTAACCAGATTTTATAAATTCACAGGGATTACGACCATGCGAAAAATTTTACTGGGTGCCATTATCGGCCTGAGCAGCATGTCTGCTTCTGCCGCTATCACCGACTACCTGTCTGTCATGTCTTTGGGAGATGCCTACTTGCAGGCCTCTGCAGATTGTGGTGGATCTTGCGATGCCCAGCTGGCTGCCGACTTGGCCGCTGCTGGTTACAGTGCCAGCGATATCATTGCTGCCGTTATCGCTTCTGGTGTTTCTCCAGTGTCTGTTATCCAGTCAGCAGCCTCTGCAGCTCTTGAAGCTGGCATCAGCACCAAAGATATTATGGCAGCAGTGATACAAATTGACGGCGTTAGCGCCATCGATGCGATTGCTGGTGTTACCCAGGCTGCTGTTGCCAACAACGTACCGGTGTCCTCCGTAATGCAGGCAGGCATTGCTGCAGGTATTCCTGCAGAAGTAATCGTTGCCGGTGTGGTCAGCAGTGGCCAGTCCAGCACGGTAGTAACAGCAGCAGCGGCTTCTGTTGGTTTCTCTTCAAGTGATATTGCAGCCGGAACGTTACTGGCGACAACAGGTACGACGACATCTGTGATCTCAGTGGCACTTGACGAAGACAGCAACACTACGCCTCCAGCGACAAGTCCATTCTAATCCTGTAGATTAGAAACCGGCTAGATATGGCGGGTTTATACTGATCAGTTAAAAAGCCCGGTTTTCCGGGCTTTTTTTGTTTGTTGTTCCCACCGGTGATTTCTATTTCAAGGACTGGCAGTACCATGACTCGTTGGCGTGCTTATCTGCTTTTGCTATTTGTATTACCTTTGCCATTTGGTGGCTATACCGATTGGGCCTGGCCGTTATACACAGCCATTACCGGCGGTCTGCTATTGCTGGAACTTCGGTTACATACTCAGAATCTCACAACACTCCCGGTTGCATTTGTACGCAGTCGTTGGCTCTGGGTCGGTTTGTTGCTTATCCAGCTTTGGGTTGCCGCTCAAGCGCTATGGATCAGCTCTGCTCATTATGATACCTGGATGTACCTGTTCAAAGGCTTTGGTTATGCCGGCTTCTTTATGCTGACCTTGCTGCTTGTTCATTCGCAAAATCGTATCCAGCAAGCAATCTGGACGATTGTATTGGCCGCTGCTTTCCAGGCTTCGTACGGTTCACTCATGGTACTGACAGGTTGGGAATACGGCTTTTTTGAAGCCAAATGGGCATACATAGGCACCGCAACCGGTACTTTTGTCAATCGTAACCATATCGCCGGATACCTTGAAATGGCACTGGCACTGGGAATCGGCTTTTTACTGGCGCAGTCAACGGTTTATCAGGGATCGCTAAGGCAACGACTGCGGCAGGCCATACAGGTATTGCTGAGCAGCAAGGTTATCTTGCGACTGTTGCTAGCCATTATGGTGATTGCCCTGGTGATGACTCGCTCACGCATGGGTAATACAGCGTTTTTTGCCAGCATGATGATTGCCGGTGCCTTGGCTCTGGTGCTGATGCGCCATAAATCAAAATCGACCACAATCCTGTTAACCAGCCTGCTGGTTATTGATATCGCTATTGTGGGTACATTTTTTGGCGTCGACAAGGTCGCCGAGCGCTTGCAAAACTCGTCCGTCGATACCGAAAATCGCGACGAGGTAGCTCGAGACAGCTTCCTTATGTGGCAGCAACAACCATTTGGAGGTATTGGTGCCGGCAGCTTTCAGACCACATTCCCCAAATACAAGTCCCCTGACGTTGTAGACCCCAACGTCTATAACCATGCCCACAACGACTATGTTCAGTTCCTGGCGGAGTTTGGTGCTCCAACGTTTGTTGTCATGCTGGGTGTAGTGCTGGTCTCTTTATGGCGAGCAATCCGCGCGATGAGCATCCGGCGTAATGAATTACTTAAAGGTGCCGGGTTTGGCGCTACCATGGGAATCATTGCCATAGGGATACATTCTGCGGTCGACTTCAACCTGCAAATACCCGCCAATGCCTATATGTTTATGTTTTTACTGGCACTGGCTAATATTGCGCGCTGGGCAGAGCATGGCCCTCGAGCGCACTCCAGCGCTCAAAGAACCCCCAAACGCGCCAAACACCATGTCACACACGCCACAACAGAGACACCCAACCCATGAAAGTACAAGCCAGACTCTTGCGCCTTGAGACCAACCAGCAAGGACGTGATTTTGTTGTTGGTGATATCCATGGTCATGTCTCAAAACTGATGGGCCAACTTGATCAGTTGCAGTTTAACCCGGACTCAGATCGGGTGATCTGTGTTGGCGACCTGATTGATCGTGGCCCGGAATCACCTCAGGCACTGGCTTTGCTGGATCAACCCTGGTTTTATTCTGTATTGGGCAACCATGAATACCTGATGGTCTGTGCGATGAAATACAAGCACAGCGAACATCGCATGACCTGGCTGACTCACGGTGGCGACTGGATCGCCCAGACCTCCCCAAATGACTGGCCAGCCTGGTTTGAGACGATCGAACAGCTGCCTCTGGCAATCGAGGTCTCAGGAAAGTCTGGCACTCGTTACGGCATTATTCATGCTGAATATCCCTTCACCCACTGGGATGATCTGGAACAGCTGGATGCCGATGAAGCACTACGGACTATCTGGTCACGCACACAATTCCAGCAGCGTTCTGAGCACGTCATTGACGGCATTGATGTGGTTATTCATGGCCATAACATCAGTGATGGCGAGCTGCACCTGGGCAACCGGATATACATTGAACCAGGGGTTTATCAAGGTAAGGATTTTATTATCAAGGAGCTGTAAGTCCGAAGCGCTCGAAGCCACAGACTCACAGACTCACAGACTCACAGACCCACAGACCCACAGACCCACAGACCCACAGACCCACAGACACCGTACCCAGCACTCAGCCTGGAAGTGATTTGTTACGCGCTTCCGGCTGCTGTTTCATCAATACCAGCACCAGCAAAACCGCAGGAATCCCCAATGCAGCGGCGATAATAAAAAAGTCACTGTAACCCCAGCCATCAACAACCCAGCCCGAAAAGCCACTGATAAACTTGCCCGGCAAGGTCATCAGCGAACTGAACAAGGCATATTGCGTTGCGGTATAACTCTTGTTTGCCAGGCTGGAGAGGTAAGCCACGAAGGCGGTGCTGGCAATCCCTCCGCTGAGATTATCAGCACTGATGACTACTGCCAGCCAACTGAGTGGCGGGCGACTGCCATCCCAGGTCATGGCCATCACAGCAAACAACAGGTTAGTACTCGCTACCAGGATTGCACCTAGCAGCAAGGGCCGGTACATGCCCCATTTGACAACCATAACACCACAGACACCCGACCCGACCACCGTCATCACAAAACCAAAAATTTTGGCGATGCGGGCAATGTCTGATTTGCTGTACCCCATATCCAGATAAAACGGATTGGCCATCACCCCCATGGTGATATCACTCAAACGAAAAACGGCGATAAACGACAGAATCAGCAACGCAAACCAGCCATTACGCTGGAAGAACTCCAGCAACGGGCAAATCACCGCCCCCAGCAGCCAGCGCTGCCAGGCCGGACGTTGCATCAGATGCATAGGACGCCCGATCAAACGATCGATCAACTCAGCGTCCATACGGCCACGTTGCTCTGCATCCAGGTGGTTGGGTTCGTCGCACCAGAACGTGGCGGCAATCCCCACCAGCATCAACGCTGCCATACCGATATAAGACCAGCTCCAGCTGTACCAGTCCGCCAAATACAAGGCTCCGGCTCCGGAAAACAGCAAGGCCACCCGATAGCCAAAAATATAACTGGCCGACATGGCACCCTGATACTCATCGTCAACCGCTTCAATCCGGTACGCATCCAGCGCCACATCCTGGGTCGAAGAGGCAAACGCCACCAGGAGAGCAGAGGCCGCAATCCACCATAAATCCGTATGCGGGTCGAGCAGGCTCATCCACAACAAACCGCTGGCAATCCCTGCCTGCCCAACCAGAATCCAGCTGCGTCGCTGCCCAAGCCAACGGCTCAGCAAGGGGATACTGACGCGATCCACGACCGGTGCCCAGAATACCTTGATCGAGTAGGTCATACCGATCCAGGCAAAAAAGCCGATGGTCGTGCGCTCCACTTCCGCATCCCGCAACCAGGCTGTCAGGGTCGAAAACACCAACAAAAATGGCAGCCCGGCACCAAAACCCAACAAGGCAATCGCCAGTACCGGCTTACGGGTGTAAATTTTCCGGGCATCACGCCACCAGCCGAAAAAAGACGTCGAAGTCGTGGCAGAATCCAGGCTGGATTGAACAGAAGAGTGATCCGTTACCTTACGGTCAGACATCAGTCTTTGAAATTCTTGAACGCCAGCGGCATCTCGATGGAATCGTCATTACGAAACAGCGCCATCACCGCTTGCAAATCATCTCGCGCCTTACCTTGTACCCGCACCATCTCTCCCTGAATCGATGCCTGCACTTTTAATTTGCTGTCTTTGACAATCTTGACCATTTTACGAGCCAGGTCCTTGTCGATACCCTGACGCAAGGTTGCGATCATTTTGACCTGCTTGCCTGCACCGGCCAGATCGCCATATTCCAGACAACTGACCTTGATCTTGCGCTTGATCAAAGAGCTTTCCAGCATGGGTTTCATCTGCTCGATCTGGAATTCCTCATTAGCCGTCAAGGTGACAGCAAAATCTTTTAACTCAAAGCTGGCATTAACCCCTTTAAAATCAAACCGAGTGGACAATTCCCGATTGGCCTGATCAACGGCATTCTGGGCTTCGTGTTTATCCACTTCGGAAACGACATCAAACGATGGCATTGGGCTTCTCCTGTCAATAACCTGTCAATAAATATATACAGTCATAAGCATGGCAATAAGCCGGACTGTATACCTCTGTCAGCACTGAAAAGCAAAAGTCATCCGCCCGCTCTGGCTCCAGCTCATCAAGCGACTTATAATCCTGCCATGACATTATCCATCGGCCTGCTTGGCCTGGGTGCCATTGGCACCGTCATGGCCAGCTACTGGCGTCAGCACCGTCTTTATGTGCTTGGCCGCTCACCACAATCCCCGACAATGGCCACCCCGCCGTTGGAACGTACCCTGCAATACGGGCCAGATATTCGTGCGAGTCATCCTGAATGGCCAGAGACCCTGACCCTGTCACTGCCACCATGGAACCATCAGCGGCTGGACTGGCTGATGATCACCACCAAAGCCGGTGACACCCTGGATGCCCTGTTACCTTATGCCAGCAAACTGCATCAGGTTGACCGCATTTTGCTGCTACAAAACGGTATGGGCCAGCATGAACAAGTCGCTCACTGGCTCAAAGAACAAGGGCAGAGCTGCGAGCTCTGGCACGGCATCTCCACCGACGGCGCTTACCGCCTGGAAAACAACAGCGTCATATATGCCGGACTGGGTGATGTCTGGATTGGTCTGCCTTCGGCACAGGCAAATGGATTACCGCGACAGATCACCAGCCACTTGCCTCATACCCAGGTTGTCTCGGATATTCTTACACGGCAACGACAAAAGCTGGCAATTAACGCAGTGATCAATCCCCTGACCGCCTGCTACCGCTGCCTCAATGGCGCATTAATCAGCAACCCTGAATACCGTGCGCCGTTACACTCGTTGGCCATCGAAATAGAACAGCTGTATCAACATCAAGGCTGGCCATTACCAGATCAACTGCCAGAGCGGGTAACACAGATTGCCCTGTCGACGGCGGATAACCGCTCATCCAGCCTGCAAGACGTACTGGCCAACCGGCCAACCGAGCTGGATCATATTTGTGGCTATCTCTTGACCCAGGCCAGCGCGGCAAAAATCGATTTGCCCTTAACCCGGGCATTAATGGATCAGCTTAATATCCGCAGCGGTCTCCCCACCTAGAGACACCCTTCCCTGCTTACAGGCAAACCACGGCCACAGACGGCGCCTGACTCGACGATTTTACTTTGCAATTCTTGACGCCTGCTATTACCACCGCTACTCTGCGCCCAGAATCAGGTGCCCATGGGCTGAATCATTCAGCCTCGGGTTAAACGGGAAGACCGGTGATGTAAAAACATAAACCGGCGCTGCCCCCGCAACGGTGATCGACCCATTCAATAACAGGTTCCTGCCCATACAGGACACCAGCCACTGCCGAGCCAGCCAACAGGCACCGGTGGGAAGGCGTTATGAACGAGCAGCATCTGCTCAGGTCGTCAGCCCGGATACCGGCCTGTTTTTATCAACCGACGTTGCGGAGGGCAGCGGGAGGGATTTGTGCCAATCGCCAATCGCCGCCCCGGCGATGTCTTCCGCCATCGGCGGAAGCAATGATTGCTTGCCCGGTCTGCTCCCCCTGCTCTTGCCGTTATATTCTGACCCGGTACTCAGGACTTCCATGACATTACGTTTGCCCTTCTGGTGTTATGCCTTTCGCAAGCCGTTGTCTTGCCACCTCCAACAGGCAAGGACACCATCATTGCTGTCGAGCCTGATGTTGAGCCTGTTATTGTCTGCCCCTGCCAGTTTTGCCGATTCGGTAACCCCGACACACAACGATGATACAAACGATACGCCGGTCGCCGATGATGAGCTGGTTGTCTATGGCCATCAAGAACCCGCCACAGACACCAGCTACCGACTCTACGATCAGCAAGCCCTGGCGGCTGGTTATCAGAACCTGGGGGAATTTCTAAGCCGTATCAACGGCCTGCAGGTGCAATCCCTGGGAGGGCTGGGCGACCCGGTACTGATTTCCATGCAAGGGGCTGATGCCAAACAAACCCGCCTACTGATCGATGGCGTTGACGTAACCACAGGTCAATACGGCCAGTACGATCTTAATGCCATCCCGCTGGCTTCCATTGAGCGAGTCGATGTCCTGACCAGCGGCAGCGATGTCGACGACAATGGCCTGATCAGTGATGAAGCGATCGGCGGTACCATCAACATCGTGACCCGTCGCAGCCCATCCAATACCAGCAGCAGGCCTACCCAACTATCCGCCGCGGCTGGCAGCTACGGTACGGCGACCCTGAATCTGCAACAACCGTTACGGACTCAGCCTCACAGCACTACAGATTTATTGATCGACCACCAACAAAGCGACAACAATTACCGCTACCCGGTGAGCAGCCCGGAAGACACCAGCCAACCAGCCGGACAACAACAAGCACTCAACAATGCCGCCTATCGTCGCGACCGCCTGACACTGAAACATCAGCAACCCGGCCTGTTTGCCAGCCTGTACTGGCAAGATGAATCCAAACAACTGCCACAGTATTATCGCAACTCCTCGAGTAACCGCTCCCGACTGGACAGCAAGCAACTGGGCGTACAACTGTCGGGCAACTGGGGACAAGATTTTCGTCAGCACTGGCAACTCTGGCACTCGCTGAACCGTCAGGCATTTTACGATCCAACCGCAGTATTCGGTTATGTCGACAGCAACAACCGTTATCGCTACCAACACAGCGAGGCCAAACTTGGCAGCCAGGTACAATGGCACGCCTGGGATTTGGGCAGCAGTATCAAGATAAGCCAGCAGAGCTATCGCAGCCGCTACCTGATTGACAGCGACAGCGGTGATTGTGACTCCCTCAGCAGCCGCTGCGACCAATATTCCTGGCTGCGGCAAGTACAACTGAGTGGTCGGGCACAATGGCAAAACAGCGACAGTACACGCCAGTTCAGTCTCAGTAGCAGCCACCACCAGCAAAACAGCCTGTTGCAAACCAGCGCTACCGATAGCAGCGACAGCGACAACACCCATCAGCAGCAGTCCTGGACCTCCGGGTTGGTCAGCCTGAAACAATACTGGCTCAGCGATACCGGCAACGGCCAGCTGCAACTAAGCTGGAAACAGGCACTCAGAATACCCAGTTTGTATGAACGCTTCGGCAACCGCGGCCTGACCCGGGGCAACGACGACCTTCAACCAGAGCAAAGCCAAACACTGTCGTTAAACATCAGCTGGAGCGGAGACTGGCAACAACGTCCCCAGCAGCTCAGCCTCAACCTGTTCCACCGCCAACTGGAAAACGCCATCGTCGCCGTGTATGACCCCTCAACCGGGGCTGGTCGCTATGAAAATACCAGTGATGCCACTATGGCCGGGCTGGAATGGCAGCTGCACAGTCAGCTCAACCGCCCTGTGACCGCAGCACCCGCAGCAGAGAGCCTGGGGATGTGGCAATTGCAGCTGGCAGGCAGCCATTACCAAAGCCAGAGCAGCAGCGATATCGTTGGCTTTGATAACAAATACTTGCCCGGCATCTATCACCTGCGGCTGATTGCCGGATTACTCTGGCAATCCTCCATGACCACCCGGCACCACAGTATCGATCTCCATGCCGAGCTGGCTGACGACCTCTACCTCGACCGCTACAACAGCGTACCCGGGGATCAACGTCGCCTCTGGAACATCCATTACCGCTACCAATGGCCAGTGCCATCCAGACCGTCACTATTGCCGACCCACGCCGGTTTGCGGATTAACAACCTGTTTAATCACAGTTTTAACGACTTCAGTGGGCGCCCGGCTCGTGGCCGGGAATGGACACTGTACCTGAGCTACTCGCTTTGAATATTCATATCACCAGCAACCAACAAGTTTGCCAAACGACACCCAAGGAATTTTGTTATGCCTAACCGTCTGCCTGATCACCCAACAACATTATCCCGCACCTGTTTGTCCCCGTTCAGCACCGCCGGACTGCTTCTCTCTGCGACCCTGATGCTGAGTGGCTGTGCCGGTGACGACGACGACGCCCAACCCATTGCAGAAGGAGCCTATGCGGTACAAACCACCGCTGCCGACTACAGCAGTGGCCATGTTGCCATCGGCAATATCACCGGCGACCGCAGCGTCCAGCAACAATTATTCAGCGACACCAACACCAACTACACCATCACCAGCGAAGCCAACTGGCTATACCGGATTGGCCAATATTACGTCGATACCATCAGCCGCTACGACGCCACCGCCAGCCTCAGCAGCCCGGAATGGACCTACACCACCAACGATGATGGCGACAGCAGCGCCAACGTCTATACCCTGGTACATCAGGACGACCAATACGGCTGGCTGATGCGCTACGGCGCGGAAACTGCCTGGAAAGTCGACACCACCGCCAGCAGCGAAGACGACTTCAAGGTCGACACCATCGACTTGTCCGATTACAGCGTCAGCGGTTACAGCACCACACCGGGGATGGTCGATGCCGCCATCGACAACAACCAACTGTTTGTTCTGACCCAGCGTTACGGCTATGACGGCAACAACACCGCCTACGTCGTGGTGTACGACCTCGACACCCTTATTGAAATTGATACCGACACCAGCACCGATGGCCTGAAAGGCATTCCTCTGACCGTGACCAACCCCACCAGCATGGAACTGCTTAATGGCCAGCTGTATATCGCTGCCCGTGGTGACTACGACGACAATAGCGGCGGCGTCGATGTCATCGATACCACCACCTATGCGATCAGCAATATCATCGATGGCACCACCTTCGCCGAGTTAAACGACACCAGCGTCTCACCGGCACAGTACTACCATGTCAAAGACATCACCGTTGTCAGCGAAGACAAGGCCTACGTCAATATCAATGTTGAAGCCGGATGGAGCACTGTTGCCAGCTACCTGTATGAAATCAGCCCCAACAGCAGCAGCGACCCGGTTGCCATTGATATCAACAGCCTGATGGCCAGCAACGTCAGCGACCCGGAAGACAGCTATACCCTCGGCGATATCACCCTGGATGAAAACCAGCGCCTGTGGGTCGGCATCACCAACGCTACCCAGCCTGGCCTGCTGGTGCTGGATACCGACACCAACAGCATCAACGGTGACTTTATCAACCTCGATCTGGTACCTGCCTCAATCACTTTCCTGACGGATGAAGTGTCCGAGTAATGCCTTTTGTCTGAGCCGTGGGGGCCGGTGCTGCCCGTACCCCACATCCCTCACTCTCCAACCCCCCCAAAACCCCAGCCATATCCATCCGTGCCTGCTATCTGCACCCTTTTCTCCCCGGTGACCTGCTCTGTCTCTGCCCAAACCGGCCCTGTCCGTATCCTTTGACGGTATCCATCAGGCCCACACATCAAGACCACAAAAGTCACTACCGCCAATATGGCCAGATATATCTGACAACCACATACCCGAGTGACAATATTTGTCATATTGTACTCAACTGGATACCCCGCTTTTCTGCAAGGCAGGCGATTCAACCAACACCCACCGATGGTTTAGTGAACCAGGTCACATAAATCTGTTTATTTCAGCCAAAACATACTTGGCACGATATTAGCTTGATATTCTATGTATGCGTATCCAGTGATAGATGCACAGAAGCCAGTGGCTTGAGTCCGGGAAGACCCCCTCTTCGATTTCCCGAACCCACCAAGTGCTTCGACAACGAAGTGTTGGGATGTTTTGGGATGTTTCCCATGGCAAAACCCCTCATAATAGTCATTGCATAACACGTGTAATATTGCACAACCCTAAAATTTTGAGAGTGGAGACTTCCATGAAAACGATGCAAAAAGGTTTTACCCTGATTGAATTGATGATCGTAATTGCGATCATCGGTATTTTGGCCGCTGTGGCGATTCCTCAGTATCAGAACTATATCGCTCGTACTGAAGTTCAGACATCCCTGGGTGACACTCGAGGCATGACACTGGCAATCGAAGACTATGTTGGTCGTTATGGTGCACTGCCAGCAGATGCAACAAAACTGCAAGAATACACCGGTGTTGCATATACATTCACAAATGATATATCCAACAATGCTAAGTGGACAGTTACTATTGCCGATGCAACGTGGGCAATTGTTGTTACATTTGTTTCTGGTGAAGCCTCGTCTTTATTGACTCAAGCAAATAACAACACCTATACATTGACTCCAACTGCTACTGCTGCCACCGCTTCTGTTGGTAATGAATCAGTCAGCTGGGCCCTCACTGATACTCTCCCAGCAGGTTTTGATCCTAAGCTGTAATCCAGTCTGACTAGTTAAAGCCCCGCCATTGCGGGGCTTTTTTATGTCTCGCCCAAACCACAGATGCCGACCCCAACCAATTTTGCTATGTTGCTCTCTGAATATGGATTTGTCTCAGGTGAATCATGATCTCGCTTAATGGTATTTCAAAACGTCTTTCAGAATCCGGCATCGCACCTGCTCTATTGCAGGAATTGCTGACTCTGGCCCGCGACAAAAAACAGCCCTTTATCCAGGTGGCAGCAGAATCTGGCAAAATCACGCCAGCACAAATCGCTACCGCTGCAGCCGAAGAATTTGGCTTGCCACTACTGGATCTGGAAGCCTTTGATATTGATCTGATTCCTGGTGACTTGATCAGCAATGAACAATTGGAAAAACACCGCACCCTGCCATTAATGGTACGAGGCAACCGCCTGTTTGTAGCCCAGAGTGACCCATCCCAGATACAGGCGATTGACGAAATAAAGTTCAGCACCGGCATGACCATCGAACCAGTGGTGGTTGAGTTTAACAAGCTGCAAGCGCGGGTCACCCAAATACTGGCCGCCAGCGATACCAGCATGAATGACCTTGATGGTGAACTGGATGACGTCGATCTGGAAGACCCGGACGCTGCCGACAAGGCCCAGGAAGCGGCGACATCCTCTGGAGAAGACGACGCCCCGATCGTGCGTTTTGTAAACAAAATGCTGCTCGATGCCATCAAGATGGGCTCGTCCGATATTCACTTTGAACCCTATGAAAAACGTTATCGGGTACGTTACCGCACCGATGGCATATTACACGAAGTCGCCAGTCCACCAGTCACGCTGACCGGCAAGATTGCTGCCCGGCTCAAGGTGATGTCACAGATGGATATTTCCGAGCGGCGGGTTCCCCAGGATGGCCGTATCAAGATGCGGCTTTCCAAAAGCAAGGCCATTGATTTCCGCGTTAATACGCTGCCGACCCTGTTTGGCGAAAAAATCGTGTTACGGATTCTCGACCCCTCGTCAGCCCAGCTGGGTATCGATATGTTGGGTTATGAGCCGCTACAGAAAGAGCTGTATATGCACGCCCTGTCGAAACCCCAGGGGATGATTCTGGTGACAGGCCCCACCGGCTCCGGCAAAACCGTATCACTGTATACCGGCCTGAATATCCTTAACGTTGAAGGCACCAATATTTCAACCGCGGAAGACCCTGCCGAAATCAACCTGGAAGGGGTTAACCAGTGTAACGTCAGTGCCAAGGTCGGCCTCGACTTTGCTGCCGCGTTACGCTCTTTCTTGCGTCAGGACCCGGATGTCATCATGGTAGGGGAAATCCGGGACCTGGAAACTGCCCAGATCGCTATCAAGGCAGCACAGACCGGTCACCTGGTGTTATCAACCCTGCACACCAACAATGCCCCGGAAACCATCACCCGTCTGGCCAATATGGGGGTGCCATCGTTCAACATTGCCACCTCGGTCTCCCTGATTATTGCCCAGCGGTTGGCACGACGGCTGTGCAAGTCCTGCAAGATACCAGCCGATATCCCCAGGGAAGCCCTGCTTGAAACCGGCTTTACCGAAGAAATGCTCGAAAACGCAGAAATTTATCAGCCCGTTGGCTGTGATCAATGCAAGCACGGCTATAAAGGTCGTGTCGGAATTTACGAAGTGGTTAAAATAACCGATGCCTTGTCTCGTATTATCATGGAGGGAGGCAACTCGATTGAAATTGCTGATGTTGCCCGCCAGGAAGGCTTTAACGACTTACGCACATCTGCCCTACAAAAGGTCGCCCAAGGTGTTACCAGCCTTGAAGAAGCCAATCGAGTGACAACAGACTAACCAGCGGCTGCTATCTTTGGTAGCCAAATGATTTTGCAGAGGCGTTCCAGCAGTTATGGCCAAGCAAGCAAAGAGTATTGATTTTGTCTGGGAAGGCGTCAACAAACGCGGCCAGAAAATAAATGGTTCCCTGTCCGGCCAGAATCTGGCCATGGTCAAGGCCCAGCTGCGCAAGCAGGGTATTCAGCCCAGCAAGGTCAAGCGCGCACCCCAACCGTTATTTGGCCTCGGCGGCGCTGCTGCCAAAGGCAAAAAAATCAAAACAGCTGACATCAGCTTTTTTACCCGCCAAATGGCCACTATGATCAAAGCCGGGGTACCACTGGTACAGTCGTTCGAGATTGTCTCCGACGGGGTCGATAACCCTAATATGAAAGACCTGATCCTGAAACTGCGTGATACCGTATCCGCCGGTAATGATTTTGCCTCGGCACTGAAAGAGCATCCCCAGTATTTTGATGAGCTGACCTGCAACCTGGTGGAATCCGGTGAGCAATCCGGTGCCCTGGAGACCATGCTCGACAAGGTGGCTATCTACAAAGAGAAATCCGAGGCTCTGAAGTCCAAAATCAAAAAAGCCATGGGTTACCCCATTACGGTACTGGTAGTAGCTGCGATTGTGACCGCCATTCTGCTGATCAAGGTGGTACCAACGTTTGAAGGCATGTTCAAAAGTTTTGGTGCCGAATTGCCAGCACCAACCCAGTTTGTAGTGAATATTTCCGCCGCAATGCAGGCTTATTGGATGTACGCACTAGCCATTATTATGGCGCTGGTCACCGCATTCAAATACATGATGAGAAGCTCACAAACCTTCCGTGACCAAATGGATTATCTGACACTGAAATTACCCGTGTTTGGCAATATCATGCACAAGGCTGCAATAGCTCGTTTTGCCCGGGTATTATCGACCACCTTTGCCGCCGGTGTCCCACTGGTTGAGGCACTGGAATCCGTTGCTGGTGCCGTGGGTAACAAACTCTACCGGGATGCGGTACTGGAAGTGCGCCAGGAAGTGGCTACCGGCCAGCAAATGCACTTTGCCATGCGCTCTACCGGTGTATTCCCGAATATGGTGGTGCAGATGACCAGTATCGGTGAAGAATCCGGATCCCTGGATGCCATGCTGGATAAAGCTGCCGAATATTATGAAACTGAAGTGGATGAATCGGTCGATGGCCTGACCGCCATGATGGAGCCGATGATTATGGCGTTCCTCGGGGTAGTGGTCGGTGGTTTGATTATCGCCATGTACTTGCCGATTTTCCAAATGGGATCGGTCATGTAACCATGGAAAATCTATCACAACTGTTTGCCCTGATCGGCAGTCACTGGCTGCTGCAGGTTCTGTTTATTGGTGTGCTGGGGTTATTACTCGGCAGTTTTATGAATGTGGTTATTCTGCGCTTGCCAATCATGATGTTCCGGGCCTGGAAGCTGGAATGCCAGGATATCGACCAGCTGCCAGCTCACCCGGCACTGGATGATCTGGACAAACCGTATAACCTGGTAACGCCTCATTCCCATTGCCCCAAGTGCCAAACGCCCGTCAAGGCCTGGCAGAATATTCCGCTTCTCAGCTTTTTCCTGTTAAAGGGCCGCTGCGCTGGCTGTGCCAACCCGATTGGCTGGCGCTACCCCATCGTTGAACTGGTCACTGCGCTATTCAGCCTGACGCTGATCATCGCCTTTCCCTGGGGCTGGCAGCTGGCCGCCATGCTGGTGTTTACCTGGCTGCTGATTACCATGTCGGTAATTGATATTGATCATCAGATCCTGCCCGATACGCTGACACTGGGATTACTCTGGCTGGGCTTGCTGGTGAATACCCAGGGGCTGTTTACCGATCTGAACTCTGCTGTATGGGGAGCTGCCATTGGTTATCTCAGCCTCTGGTCGGTGTTCTGGCTGTTCAAGCTGGTCACCGGCAAAGAAGGCATGGGTTTTGGTGATTTCAAACTACTGGCAGCACTGGGAGCCTGGTTGGGTTACCAAAGTATTCTGCTGATTATTTTACTGTCGTCCGCCGTGGGCGCAGTGGTTGGCATTGCCGGGGTGATTATTCTTGGCCGCGACAAAAACCTGCCTATCCCGTTTGGCCCCTATCTGGCCATGGCTGGCTGGATTGCGGCCTTGTGGGGGAATGACCTGATTCATTGGTACCTGGGCGGTATGCACTGATTCCCGATGAAACGACAGACAGGAGCCATGCCATTGAACTGGGTATTGGGCATTACGGGTGGTATCGGTTCTGGCAAAACCGCCGCTTCGGACTATCTTGCCAATAAAGGCATCCATGTGGTTGATTCTGACCAGGTCGCCCGTCAGGTTGTTGAACCCGGCCAACCGGCCTGGCAGGCGATTGTGGCGCACTTTGGTGACGAGGTACTGCAGCCTGACCAGCAACTGAATCGCGCCTGGTTACGCAGCCGGATCTTCGAACATCCACAAGAGCGCCACTGGCTGGAGCAACAGACTCACCCCGTCATACGCCAGCACACGCTGCAACAACTGGCGCAGGCGGCGGGGCCGTATGCCGTTCTGGCATCACCCTTGTTATTCGAGAGTGGCCAGCAGGCGCTGGTGCATCGTACCCTGGTGATTGACCTGCCAGAATCCCTGCAGCTGCAACGCGCCAGCCAGCGTGATGACAATTCCGAAGAACAGATCCGCCGTATCATCAAAGCGCAGATCAGCCGGAATGAGCGATTACAACGGGCGGATGACATTATCGATAATTCTGGCCCGCTGACAGACCTGCAGCAGCAACTCGACCAGCTGCATCAAGGCTATCTGTCGTTGGCGTCTTCGGTACGACCCTCTTAAACATCACAGGACAACGACCATTGATTCGCCAGACGAGGCATCCAGCATGAGCAATTCCCCCACCGCCACACCGACCACCAGCCATTCTGCCGCCAACGATGCCGTGCTGGCGGTTGAATGTCCAACCTGCCAGAAATCCGTTCCCTGGACAGCCGCCAGCCGATTCCGGCCATTTTGTTGTGAGCGGTGCCAGCTGATTGACCTGGGGGAGTGGGCCAGTGAATCCCATCGGATTCCCGGCAGTCAGGATGAGAATGATTTGATGTCGGACGATTTGTATTAATACACCGCAGTGAATCACGGCCTGCAGGCGAAGCGCTGGCCAGGCAGAACCCAGCCAGCAGCGACATTGGTCTGGCGCTGTTATTGACGCATATCCACCAACTTGGCGCTGATGTTTTGGCAACCTGTATGCTCAAAACACAGCGTCAACGGTAACGACCCTCCAATAGCGGCAGGCAAGGGTTGTTTCAGCCCAAACAACATCAGATGCAAACCACCGGGTTTCAGGGTAACCACACGTCCAGCAGGAATATCCAACCCATTAATCTGACGCATTTTCATCACCCCGTCTTCATGGATGTGCGTGTGTATTTCGATATGGTCAGTCCAGCTGGATTTGGCACTCACCAACCGATCCGGTTTGGCACTCTTGTTGGTCAACGTCATGAACGCGGCGCTCATGGCCCGTCCTGGAATGGGGGCGCGTACCGTGGCATGACTGATGTCCAGCTTGCCACCGGCGCTATGCTCCACGCTTTCCATACCCTTCATATGACTCATATCATGGCCCTTGTCGTCGTGCTTGCCATCCGCCTGTACAGTCAGACTGGTGGCAGCCAATACCAGTGCCAGACTGGCCCAGCGCAGCGAATTGACGCCGCGTTGGGCGATAGAAAGAGGCTGGCTGTGAGTCGATAACGGGCGCACCTGGCGGCAACGAATCATAACGGTATCCTTGGTTGTCTTTATTGATAGTCTTTATTGATAAGCTGGCGAGTATAACAAGCAAACCAAGGGATGCTGGTGACCGCCATCACGGCATACAGCGACAAAATGTCACAGGCTGAAGTCAGCCTCACCGGTACAGCGTCATACCTCACCGGCCTTGCCGCTCCACTGGACGCTTGTGGATATTTTCGGCACACTCCGCGCTTTGCCGTGAGTCCGGGTTAACGTATTTCCTGATGACTCCCCGGCCCAGCATCGGAGACAGATCATGAGTCAATGGGTTCAACTGCGCATTCAAGCCAAGGCAGCACAAGTAGAAGCCTGTGAAAACGCCCTGCTGGCTCTGGGAGCCTTGTCAGTGACTCTGCAAGACAATGCCGACCAACCGATTCTGGAGCCTGAACTGGGCACGACGCCGATATGGGACGACACCCAGATTATCGGTCTGTTTGATGCCGAGACCCATACCGATGCCGTAGTGGAACAATTTCCGCTGATGTTTGCTGCCGAAGGCGGCAGTGGCCCGGTTGACTTGTTGTGGGAGCAGGTCGAAGACAAGGACTGGGTCCGAGCCTGGATGGATACCTATAAACCCATGCAATTTGGCCCACGACTGTGGGTCTGTCCAAGCTGGTGCAAGCCACCCCAGCCAGATGCCGTTAATCTGATGCTCGACCCCGGCCTTGCCTTCGGCACCGGCACCCACCCAACCACCGCCCTGTGCTTGCGCTATCTGGATGAACAGATTCAGGGGAATGAACTGGTGGTCGACTTTGGTTGTGGCAGCGGCATTCTGGGTATGGCGGCACTCCTGCTGGGAGCCAGTTCGATGGTGGGTATCGATATCGACCCCCAGGCACTGACCGCTACCCGCGACAACGCCCAACGTAATGATATAGCGCCAGAGCGCTTTGAGGTGTACTTGCCACCGCAAGCACCTGCGGTTCAGGCAGATGTCACCGTGGCCAATATTCTGGCCGGGCCATTAAACGAACTGGCACCGGTTCTGGCCCAATTAACACGCGCCGGTGGTAAATTAGCGCTGTCCGGCCTGCTCTCACAACAGGCAAACGAGGTTATTCAGCGTTATAACGAGTGGTTTGTGATGGATACACCAAAGCAACAAGAAGATTGGGTTATTATCTCTGGCACCCGTCGCCAGGGATAGGCCGCCGCTTGCTGAGTCCGTTTGGCAGTGCCGACCAGGAGCACGGAGCTCACGCGCCCATCCGATCGCCTGCCTTGTAGCAGCCACTTGATACACACCATAGGGTATCAAGTGGCCAAAGCATCCCGGCATTCGCCATTGGCGCATTTACTGTTTTGAACAACCGGAATAACCCTGAGGATTCATCATGGCCACGCATGTGACTCGCTGCCCACATTGCCAAACCAGTTTTCGCGTCCGCGACGAACACCTCACGATCGCCAAAGGCAATGTCCGCTGTGGCTCTTGCCTGCAGATTTTCAACGCCCTGAACCATCTGGTCAGCCCGACCGATGAAGACGCTCTCAAATCAACCAAACCCAGCACAGGCACAGGCACAGGCACACCCAACGTATCAGCCCCCAAAACAGCAGCAACCAACACCGCCAGACCACGGACTGACCAGACCATCGCCGGAGCGGCAGCGGCGGCCGCAATGGCAGCGGCCGCCGCCAAACCCGGTAAAGACAGACCGAACACACCCAAAGCGACAGTCACTCCTTCTGGTGACACCTCATCCACCCCTGCGGCTACTCCGACAACCGCAGCCAGCGACACCGACACATTGGGTTCCATCAACCTCGAGTCCCAGCAAGAAGTCTCCACCGACGAATTGCTCGACAGCCTGTTTGGCAGCGCCAGTAATGACCAGGAAAACCAGGACGACGGTCTGGAATTTCTTGATACCGATAGGCTCGACGGTTTCGACGACTCAATCACCCTGGAAAGTCAAAGCCGTGCACAGCCCAGCCATCAACCGGATGAGCAACACAACAGCCAGCCTGAGAACGAACAGCCAGACGACGATGATGACGACCTGCTGATCCACGACGACATGGATCAACCGGATGATAACGACGTTATTGCCGATGACCCCTTTGCTGATCTTGGTCTGCGGGAACCCGAATACCTCGACCGTCCGGCACCCAGCTCCAGTCTTGATATTGACGACTCGCTGATCGATCTCGATATCATGGGCACCTCCCCGCTGAGCTACGATGTCAGCCTGCAAGAAGAAATCGAAGACGACGATGCTGAGGACGATGACGAAGCCTGGGCCAGAGCGTTACTGAATGACGACGACGATAACGAACCACCAGCAGAAATTACTCGCGAACTGGGTTTGTCTGACACCAGCAAGGCAGCGCCACGTCAACGCCCCCCTGCCCCCAACGTGGCAGCGGCTGCCACTACAACCACTGCCAGCAGCACGCTCAACCAGAGCAAACCGGCCATCAGTTTTGAACTGGCCCCGGTACAGCCCGCGGACTCAAACGACCGTGACACGCCCGAAAACAGCTTGCCACCCGGTTTCGGACAACCGTCACGCCATCAGGAATTGGCTGGCAATATCCATGCAACACCCTTACAGCTCGATACCGACAAGCAAAAACGGGCAGAAACCGGCTGGCTGATTGCCGCCATGGTGTTACTGGTACTGCTGGCTGGGCAAGTGCTGTATTTCAACTTTGACCAGTGGTCAAGAAGCCCTGGCACACGCCCTCTGTATCAAACCATCTGTTCCGTACTTGGCTGTCAGTTACCCCATGTTCAGGATGTCCGCACCATGTCGACCCGCAACCTGGTGGTACGTACTCACCCGACCATTGCCAACGCCCTGGTCGTCGATACTCTGCTGCTGAACAACTCGGAATTTGAGCAGCCGTTCCCGGATCTGGTACTGATTTTCCGCGACCTGAATGAAAACGTTATTGCCAGTCGCCAATTCACCCCCGCCGAATATCTGGCCGGAGAGGTAGCAGGGCAACACAGCATGCCCGGCAGAACACCGGTACATATTGCCCTGGAGATTCTTGACCCTGGTCAAAATGCCGTCAGCTACGCGGTACAACTGGTAGACAATCAGTAATTCCGGAATAACCACAGGCTGTAAGAAAAATGCCATATTTGTTGGCAAAGTGGCCTTTATTCAACGGATTCATCCGAGTATGATAGCGCCACTTTTTTCCGCACACTTTTTGATCAGTCCATAGCTATCCATGCCCACAATTGGTAAATACACGCTAACCAGCCCCGCCGTGCTGGCACCGATGGCGGGGGTCACTGACCTTCCGTTTCGACGCCTGTGTCGACGTCTCGGAGCTGGCCTGGTGGTTGGTGAAATGATCGCCGCCAACCCCGACCTGCGCGCGACCCGCAAGTCGCGACAGCGGCTCGATCACAGTGGCGAACCCGAGCCGATTGCTATCCAGATTGCCGGGGGAGACCCCGAATCGCTGGCAGAAGGTGCGCGTTATGCTGTGGCCCAGGGGGCTCATATTGTCGATATCAATATGGGCTGCCCGGCCAAAAAGGTGTGTAACAAGGCCGCCGGTTCAGCGCTGATGAAAGACGAAGGTCTGGTGCGTGAAATTCTACAAGCCGTCGTTGCTGCCGTCGACGTACCCGTCACGCTGAAAATGCGGACGGGCTGGGCACCCGAACACCGTAATGCCGATGTCATTGCCAGCATGGCAGAAGCACTCGGCATTCAGTCGCTGGCCGTTCATGGCCGCACCCGGGCCTGCGGCTACAAGAATACCGTTGAGTACGACACCATACGGGCAGTCAAGCAATCGGTATCGATTCCGGTATTTGCCAATGGTGATATCACCACACCGCAAAAAGCGGTTGAGGTCATGCATTATACCGGTGCCGACGGTGTGTTGATTGGTCGCGCCGCCCAGGGAAACCCCTGGATCTTTCAGCAGATCAATCAGTTTCTGGCCACCGGAGCCGAACCGGAAGCACCACCGCCAAACGAAATTTATCAAACCTTGCAAGCCCACCTGCAAGCCCTGTACGCCTTTTATGGCGATTATCTCGGGCTGCGTATCGCTCGCAAGCATGTTGGCTGGTATATCGCCAGACAACCCGGTGGCGAAGACTTTCGCCGCCAGTTCAACCAATTGGATTCCATTGACGAACAAGGACACGCCGTTCGTCAGTTTTTCCTGGGGATCAGGAACTCGAGGGAGATTGCCGCATGAATACCCAAGCCTATATCAAGAAGGTTGATACAGTGACCGAACCAGCAGAACAGCACATCCGACTGGAAACGCCAATGGCGTCCAACCAGACCCTGCGCGACAGTGTCGAACAGGCGTTACAGAACTATTTCGATCAACTGGATGGCCAGGATGTTGCCGGGATTTACGACATGGTCTTGTCAGAAGTAGAAGTTCCATTACTCGAAACGGTAATGAAATATACCCGCGACAACCAAACCAAGGCATCCGTTGTGCTCGGTCTGAACCGTGGCACACTGCGTAAAAAACTCAAGCAGTACGGCATGCTTTAACCGGCATACAAACAGATCATAGCGGCTGCAAGGCCGCTTTTTGTTTTTCAGATATCGAATAATGTTAGCCAACTTGTTGCCAGGAATACTATGAGCCACAGCACTCCGACCGCTCCGTCACAGTCAGGCAGTACGCCTGTTCGCCGCGCCCTGATCAGCGTTTCCGATAAAACCGGTATTGTTGAATTTGCCCAGTCTCTGGTTGAGCTGGGAGTAGAAATTCTCTCCACCGGTGGTACCTACAAACTGCTGTGTGATAACCAGGTAGCCGCAGTAGAAGTCTCCGATTACACCGGTTTCCCTGAAATGATGGACGGTCGCGTCAAGACCCTGCACCCCAAGGTACACGGCGGTATTCTCGGCCGTCGGGGCCAGGACGATGCGGTAATGGCAGAGCATGGCATCAACACCATCGATATGGTGGTTGTCAATCTGTACCCGTTTGCCGCAACCGTCGCCCGCCCGGATTGCGACTTGCCACTGGCCATTGAAAACATCGATATCGGTGGCCCAACCATGGTGCGCTCTGCCGCCAAGAACCACGCTCATGTCGCGATTCTGGTGAATAGCAGCGATTACAGCAGTGTCCTCGACGAACTCAAGTCCGGTGGTCTGAGCTACAAGACCCGCTTCAGCCTGGCATTAAAAGCCTTCGAACATACCGCGGCTTACGACGGCATGATCGCCAACTACCTCGGCACCATCGACCAGTCGGCAGATGAACTCAGCGTCGATACACGGCTGGACTTCCCGCAAACGTTCAACAGCCAGTTTATCAAGGCGCAAGACATGCGCTATGGCGAGAACCCGCACCAGCAAGCCGCTTTTTATGTGGAAGCCGATCCCCAGGAAGCCTCTATCGCCACCGCCAAACAGATACAGGGCAAAGCGCTGTCGTACAACAATGTGGCCGATACCGATGCCGCTCTGGAATGCGTCAAGTCGTTCACCAAGCCGGCCTGTGTCATCGTCAAGCACGCCAACCCTTGTGGTGTCGCCGTGGTACCGGAAGCCGATGGTGGCATCCGCAAAGCCTACGATCTGGCCTTTGCCACGGACACCGAGTCCGCGTTTGGCGGCATTATCGCCTTTAACCGTGAACTGGATGCCGACACCGCAACCGCTATTGTCGAGCGTCAGTTTGTTGAGGTGATTATTGCTCCGGCGGTCACTGATGCTGCCGCAGCCGTCATCGAAGCCAAGAAAAACGTACGCTTGCTGGTTTGTGGCCAATGGCCTGCCGAACGTGCCCCGGCACTCGATTTCAAACGGGTGAACGGTGGTTTGTTGGTACAGGAACGCGACCACGGCATGATCCGCTCTGACGACCTGCAAGTCGTTACCCAGCGAGCGCCGACCGAAGCAGAAATCAACGATCTGGTATTTGCCTGGAAAGTGGCCAAGTTTGTTAAATCCAACGCCATTGTTTACGCCAAACAGCGTCAAACCGTTGGGGTCGGTGCCGGTCAGATGAGCCGTGTGAACTCTGCCCGGATTGCTGCGATCAAGGCAGAACATGCCGGTTTGGCTGTCGAAGGTGCCGTAATGGCATCGGATGCCTTCTTCCCGTTCCGTGATGGCATCGATAACGCTGCAGCCAATGGCATCAAGGCCATTATCCAGCCCGGCGGTTCGATCCGCGACGATGAAGTCATTGCGGCGGCCGACGAAGCCGGTATTGCCATGGTCTTTACCGGAATGCGTCACTTCCGCCACTAAACAGTCTGATCAGGCGCCTGCCAGCAGGCGTCTGACGGTTCGGAGAATAATCATGAAAGTACTAATCATAGGTTCCGGTGGCCGCGAACACGCACTGGCCTGGAAAGCCCTGCAATCTCCGCAGGTCGACACGGTGTTTGTCGCTCCCGGTAACGCAGGCACCGCCCGCGAAGCCAATATGGTCAACGTCGCCATCGATGTGATGGATTTTGATGGTCTGCAACAATTTGCCGAAACCAACGCCATTGGCCTGACCATTGTTGGCCCGGAAGCGCCCCTGGTTGGCGGTATTGTGAACCGGTTTCAGGCCGCCGGTCTGAAAATCTTTGGCCCGTCGGCCGGAGCTGCCCAGCTGGAAGGCTCCAAGGCGTTTACCAAGGATTTTCTGGCTCGCCAGCAGATTCCTACCGCGGAATACCAGAATTTCACCGAGCTTGAGCCAGCACTGGCTTATCTGCGTGAAAAAGGCGCACCGATTGTAGTCAAGGCCGATGGTCTGGCGGCAGGTAAAGGCGTGATTGTGGCAGAAACCCTGGCCCAGGCCGAAGAGGCCGTGCAAGACATGCTGTCTGGCAATGCCTTTGGTGATGCCGGTTGCCGCGTGGTTATCGAAGAATTCCTCAGCGGTGAAGAAGCCTCCTTTATCGTTATGGTGGATGGCAAAAACGTGTTGACCATGGCCACCAGCCAGGATCACAAACGCGTTGGTAATGGCGATACCGGCCCCAACACCGGCGGCATGGGCGCTTACTCTCCTGCTCCTGTGGTAACACCGGCCATTCATGATCGCATTATGTCCGAGGTGATTTACCCGACCGTGCAAGGCATGGCCGCTGAAGGCAATGATTACACCGGTTTTCTCTACGCTGGTTTGATGATCGATGCCGACGGAACGCCCAAGGTTATTGAATACAACTGCCGCTTTGGTGACCCGGAAACCCAACCAATCATGCTGCGGATGAAATCCGATATCGTTGCCCATTGTCTGGCAGCGCTGGAAGGTACGCTGGACACGGAAATTGCCGACTGGGATGAACGCCCGGCCCTCGGTGTTGTACTGGCGGCTGGCGGCTATCCGGCGGACTACCGCAAAGGCGATGTCATCTCCTTGCCTGCCGACAACAGTCACACCAGCAAGGTGTTCCATGCCGGTACCAAAACAGCGGATAATGGCGATGTATTGACCGCTGGTGGCCGCGTACTTTGCGCCACGGCGTTGGGCAATACCGTGAGTGAGGCCCAGCAGGCCGCTTATCAGCTGGCGCAGCAAGTCAGCTGGCAAGATATGTTTTACCGTACCGATATTGGCTATCGTGCCATTGCCCGCGAGCAGCAATAAAATTCCGGCAAACTCCCCCGAACGTAATAATCAATGGTGATACGGCCGTGGTAATATCAACCGCCACACCGTTATCACCGTCTGGCAGGGCATTGCTTGCACTGCCAGACTCCAAGGTACCCCCATGACTGATATGGCAACAAGGCGACTTGATTTATCCTGGTTGGTACAGCTGCTTTGTCTGCTGCTGCTCAGCTACAATCACAGCAGCTGGGCCAGCAGTCCGGTATTGATCCCTGAGGGGGATTTTAATCACTCCATCAGCAGTTACGCTTCTATTCTGGAAGACCCGGATTCCTTGCTGGGTATTCACGATGTCCTCAGTCAATCGGTGCAACTGCGCTTTACGCCCAGTCATGCCGAGCATCTGCACTTTGGTACCAGCCGCTCTACATTCTGGCTACGTATCAGTCTGTACAACCCGTTTCCGTCTGAAAAGCAGGCCATCCTGGCACTCTCCAATAATCACATTCCCACAGTGTCGATGTTTGATATCAGTGATCGCGATAATATCCAGTTTATCCAGGGTTTTACCGAGTCGTCCGGCAGTTATCAGCAAGCACACCCGTTTTTGTTGACACTGCCCGCCATGTCGACCAGCAGCTATTTATTATCCATCTCCGGTAACAGCCTGCTGAACACCGATATCCGTCTACTGACGCCACAATATTTTTTGCAGAACGAGCAATCACAATCGATCTCCATCGGCCTGGTTGCTGGCTGGCTGCTGGCGACAGCGGCTTATTTTATCAATATGGCATTAACCCGAAACTCCTGGCTGGCCTGGTGCATGTCGGGCTACTGCCTGGCCTCTACCATTTTTATTGCCAGCTGGCTCGGTCAGCTCGGCTTGCTGTTTGATCTTGAGCTTGAACAATCCAATATCATCACCGACCTGATGACCGGAACGGCCATCAGCTGTCAGGTGCTCACGGCCTACTTCCTTGGCTGGAAAGGACCTCATGCCCAATTGGTGCGACAGCTGTTGAAAGCCATGGCCATTGGCTCGATAGCGAGTGCCATCCTGCTGGTTTTCTTGCCATACAGCTACAATGAAATCCTGGCACCACTGCTGCTGCAGCTGCTGCTGGCAATCTTGCTGGGTACCGGCTGCAGCCATCACAAGCCGGCACAACGCTGGCTGCTGGCCGGCACCCTGATAACCCTGATCGGTATCTCACTGGGCCTGCTGATCAATCACAATCTGCTCGAACTCGATTCGGTCAGCCAATGGATAGCGCTGTGGCTGCCGTCCATCATGACCGCCTGCATGGTGATGGCGGTACTGTGCATCACCCGCCAGAGTGATCAATTTCTCGAGTATCCCAATCGTGGTGGTGTTATTCACCCAGAGATTCTGTCGCAGATTGCCCACAAACTGCGCACTCCCATCAACGGCGTGCTCGGTATGAATGAACTGCTATCCGACTCCCCGCTGACAGACGTCCAGCGGGATTTCACCGAAACCATTACTCAAGCTGGCCAGGAAATGCTGCATATCACCAATGAAATTTCCGTACTGGCCAAGATTCAGGATGAATATCTGGAGCTGGATCAGCGCCCGTTTGATCTGGTAGCACTCACCAACAAGATTCTGGAACACCTCCAGCTGGGAGCCAATCGCAAACAGATTGAGCTGATGGTAGACCAGGCCGATGATCTACCAGCCCGGTTGATAGGTGACCGTAATCATCTGCATACCTTGCTGCACAACCTCTATTCCCAGTTGCTGGCGTACACAGAGCTGGGGGAAATCCGTACCCACTTGAGTCCACAGCTGAATAACCGCAGCCAGATCTATGGTGTATCAATCCAGATCCAGATCCAGGGCACCATCACTCACCGTGATGATTTGCGCATTATTCTGGAGCGGCTTAGCAATGCCAACCAAGCCAGCAGTCACACGCCCTGGGATCAGGGTGTCTGCTGGCATCTGATTCGTTTTATGAAAGCCTCACTGGAGATGGAAAGCCTGTCCAACCACTCCGCTTCCCTCACCCTGTATCTGCCGATGGAACCTGAAGATACCGCGACTCAGATAAAGCGGGATCATGACGACAACCTGATTGGCATGAGCGTTCTGATTGTTGATGACAATGCCTCCCTGCGGAATGTGATTGAAAAACAGGTGCGACGCTGGGGGATTCGAGTGGAAAGCACCTACAGTGGCAAGGAAGCACTGGCGATGCTGCGCAACCAGGCCGCCACAGGGCAGGCTTTTGATGCTGCCATTATCGACCAGGATATGCCGGTCATGAATGGTCTTGAGCTGATGCAACGTATTCAGGATGACTCGGCCATTACCCACAAACCCAGGGTATTGATGCTGACGGGTCTCAGTATCAGCTCCGTCAGAAAGCAGGCACATGCGGTTGGTATTTATCACTTGCTGGCCAAGCCAGCCAGTGGCGAACGCTTGAAACGGGCGTTACTGGAGCTGAAATACCACCCGCAACAAGACTGAACAGACTTACTGGATAGACTTAATCTTAATGTGCCAGCACAGAGCGCCCGGTTGCCCACCGGCGCAAATGCTGTAATTGCTCCGCCATCGTCACCGACAGTGGCTGGGTAGCATTGGCGGCATCGATCAATTGCGCAGTGGTCAGCGGTTGATGTCGGGAGCTGGCACCGTCGGCCACTCCGGATTCCGAACTGGCATACCAGGCTGCTACCACCACCTGCTCAATTTCAGCCCCAGAAAAACCTTCTGTTGCTGCTGCCAGCAATCCCAGATCAACGGCATCGGCATCATGGCCCCGCTTGCCCAGATGAATGCGGAAAATTGCCTCTCGCACACCGGCATCGGGCAAGTCGACAAAAAAGATTTCATCCAGACGACCTTTACGCATCAACTCCGGTGGCAAGGCATGAATATTGTTGGCGGTTGCGACCACAAACACCGGTTGTTGCCGCTCCGCCATCCAGGTCAGCAAGGTGCCCAGCAAACGCTGGCTGACGCCGTTGTCCTGGCCACCTTCACCCGCCAATGCTTTTTCGATTTCATCAATCCAGACTACACATGGTGACATCAGCTCCGCCAGCTGCAGGGCCTCTCGCAAATTACGTTCGGTTTCACCAAAAAACTTGTTGTACAAGGCACCCATATCGAGCCGTAACAAGGGCACTCCCCAGCTCCCCGCCACGGCTTTTGCCGCCAGACTTTTACCACTGCCCTGTACCCCGAACAGCAGCATTCCCTTGGGCCGCATATTGGCATCAGCTTGCAAGAACGCCTGCTGCCGTCGTTGCAGCCATTGTTTCATGGTATCCAGTCCGGCCACATCGCCAAAGCGGGCGGTGTCGTACTCAAACCCCATCACGCCATCCATATCCATTAACTGGAGTTTGGCCCGGCTGACTTCGGGCACATCGTCTGCCGTAATCGCACCGTCATCCACAATTGCCCCGCGAATCAAGCGCCGCGCATCGGAATAGGTCAAGCCCCGGAGGTTGGCAACCAACCGCTTCAGCGTCGCTTCATCGGTTTTGACCCGCATCCCGCTTTGAGCGGTATAACGACGCGCTTCTTCCTGCACCAGGGTCATCAGTTGCTGCTCATTCGGCAATTGCAGCTGGAAGCGTGCGCTCAGTCGCATCAACTCATCCGGTACAGTGAGGCGGTGACTGAGCAAGACCAGTGTCTTGCCGCCATTGGCATGCTGCAAGGCAATATCTTTCAGCAAGCGGACCGTTGCCGGTTCAGAGAGAAACGGGTGCAAATCACAAAAAACAAAAATCCCCCCCTGCTGCTGCTGCTTGATATGCATCAGCGCCCGGTCCGGTACTTCACTCTGCTCCAGTCCCGGGTCTTCACCAAACCCCAGTCGCCGCAAGCCATCGGTCAGGGTCCACTGTTGCAGTGCCATACCCCGTTTGATCGCCAACCGCGTCAGTAAATCCAGCGCCCGTGGTTCTTCGTGGGTTTCTATCACCAGAATGGGCGTATGGCGCTCCAGCATCAGGGCCAGGTCGTGTACATCCTGCATACTTTGATTCTCTCTGTCAGGCTGTCAGTAAGGGGAGGAATATCGATGATACGAATCATGCATCAGAACGCAGAAAAACGTAAACTGTCAGCAGATTCAGTTTTCCGGGGATGGCCTGCCATACCCGCATTGCGGAGAGACTTTTTATGAGCCAGCCAACCACTCGCCAATATTCCTTGCCTGACCGTTTGCTTGCCAGTGCCGACCAGGCCCTGCGTACTCTGGTACCGGGAGCCGCGGCCGCGTCACGTCCATCGCCGGCCCAACAGCGTGAGCAGCATGAGATGACCGACGCCGAACGACAGCATGCCGCCGCCTTGATGCGTATTAATCATACCGGTGAAGTTTGCGCCCAGGCCTTGTATCAGGGGCAGGCATTAACTGCCAAGCTGGCTGATGTGCGCGAGGCAATGGAAACAGCCGCGGCAGAAGAAATCGATCACCTGGCTTGGTGTGAAGCCCGAATCAAGGAACTGGACGGCCATACCAGCCTGCTCAACCCACTGTTTTATGGTTTGTCCCTCGGTATTGGTGCCGCAGCAGGAAAGATCGGTGACAAGGTCAGTCTGGGATTTGTTGCCGCAACAGAGCAGCAGGTATGCAAACACCTGACGTCTCACCTCAGCGCCTTGCCAGTGCAGGATGAACGCAGCAAGGCGGTGTTATTACAGATGCTGGAAGACGAAGCCAGACACGCAACCACGGCTCTGGAAGCCGGTGGTCACAAATTCCCCTTACCTATCAAGATGGCCATGAGCGCCGTGTCCAGGGTTATGACCGGGGCGACGTACCGGATCTGATCCTTGTTGTTTGTTATCGTGGCCGTGTATGGGGGTATCCGGTGTTTGCCCATACCTCTGGCCATAACCGCTGTCATCATAACAACCAGGGTTATTCGGTCGGTCGTTAGCGCAACAGGTTATGACGGCGTGCAATCCAGTAATCCATACTCAGATAGCGGCCACCACCGGTAAAAAACAGGCTCAGTAGCATAATAAAATAGGTCGCAGCGAATTCGATGCCATTATTCAATATGGCAAAGGCACCGCGACCTGTCAGCCAGTCGTAATGACCGTGTTCCTGCAGAATCGTACGAGCGGCTTCCAGCCGTTCTGCCGATGCCATAATCCGCTCATTGGCCAACCAGCTGGAAGCATCGGCAATGGCCAGCCAACCGTACTGCCAATGTACTGACAGCGCTGCCATTATCATGATTAACATCAGCGGAATCGATATCCAGCGAACGGCCAGGCCGACAATCAATAGCCAGGCTCCAAAAAATTCAAAGCCCGATACCAGTGCGACCAGCACTTCCGGCATGGGCAGGCCCAGCCCCCAGCCTGTATTGCCAAACCAGCTGACTGTCTTATCAAATGTCATCATTTTGTCCCAGCCGGACTGCATCAGGACCGGAGCGAGATAGAGGCGCATCAACAGAGGGGCAAGGCCATCCAGTGGTTGCGCCGATCGCAAGACCCGGTCGGCTGGACGATAGAGTATATCGATAAGACTCATGAAAATTCCTGTCTGATAAATAGAGGATCAGCGCGTACCAATCCTCATTGGGTTATCAAGCTGTCGACACCATTTGGCCTCTGACAAGAAGTGCTGGAACGGCGTTATTCGTTGTCTTTGTTGTGGCCCTGCCAACCCGGTGGCTTGTCTTCCGGGTCATCACCCTGCGCAAAAGAACGCATCATGCCGCGTAATGATTGCATTTGCTGGCCAAAATTTTTACAGCCAGCGCAGATCATCGTATGAATTTTTAGCTCTGCCGTTTCTCCCAACGATAACTTGCGTTCTTGTGCTTCCGACATCAGCCGTGTTGCTTCACGACAATTCATCATGATTATGCCTCCTGTGCCCCTGAGAACCAGTTATTTTCCAGGCATTCCCGTAACTGCAGCCGCGCCCGATACAGCAAGACGTGCAAATTGCTGACACTGACCGACTGGGCAGAACAGATTTCGTTGCTGCTCAGTTCGAGAAATTCCCGCATCATAAAGACACGAGCCTGCTGTGCGGGCAAATGATTCAGGCAAGCATCAAAAACTTGCCAGAACTGCCGCTCATAAACCAGTCGCTGCGGGGCACCCCAATGCTGTGGGCGTTCGTCAGCTTGCCAATGCCCCCGATGGTCAAACAATTGGTCGTCCAACTCCTCACCATTCTTACAGCCATCGTCATCATCTGGCAGCATATGTTCCTGCAAACGATACTTCTGCCGCAAGATATCGGTGATTTTGTTCTTGAGAATGGCAAAGACCCAGGTTTTTAAAGCCGCCTGGCGTTTGAATGCATCGGCATTTTTCAGGGCACCAGCCAGCGCTTCCTGTACGGCATCTTCAGCGAGATGGTCGTCATTCAACTGCAGACGGGCGAACGACAACATCTGGTGACGTAATTGTTCCAGGAAATGGCGATCAGCGAGCGTATTGCTAGGAGTGTCAGTCAATGTATTCATCCATCTGGGAACATTTATTGGTTCTGTTCATAAAAACGGAAAGACAAAAACACGCTCCCTGTTGTCTCACCGCCCAATCAGAGCGGTGTTGGTGCCTCAACCATTGCATCAGTTGCCAATCGGGCATACAAGTTCAGATCCCGCCATTGCTCGTCAAATTCCAGCTGCGCTGGCAAGCAACCTTCATACTGATAACCTAGCTGATCCAGAAAGGCTTCATGCCGGGTCGAACCAGGTAACAGCGCCACTTCCAGTCGATGTAATCCCAGCTCATTAAAACAAAAAGCCTCTATCGCGCCGATAATGGTTTCCAGCTCGTCAACCTCAACGGATGGGCTGACTTCCCACTGCAGTCGAGCGCTATTCAGCATCCAGTTGATACTGTCCAGTGTGACACGCGCCAGCAGTTCTGCCAGGGCATCGACATCGCCGCTGTGACACTCCACCAGCCAGCAGGCCCCTTCACGGCTTTTGAATTTCATCGAGGCACGACGTAATTCATCCAGTGACTGTACCGATGCATACATCGGTGGTTTGGGAATATGGGCACTGGCATCAGGGTCTTTGAGCAAGCCATACAAGGCATCGCCATCCTGATCAATAACCGGTAACCGGATTACAAAAGGCCCCGCTTGCAGATTCCAGTTCATAGCCGTACCTCCGCCGTTGTTGCTGGCAAAATATGGTGATAAAGCGTCTGGTCACAGTAGTCATCCTGCCCCAGACGCCAACCATCCCGCATCACCACGGAGCGCTGGAAACCGATGCTTTCCAGCATTGCCGGAATGGCGTCGCTTTGCCCCTGAATCCAGGCATACGCAACGCTGCGCAGGTGATATTTTTCCGCCATAAAGTTTATACAGGCAGTCAATGCCGCCGCCCGGTCAGCCATGGTTAAACGGGGTAAACCGTCGATTCGTAATGCCACTTTCAACAGGGATGGCTGCCAGTCATAGGCACTGGCCATCCCCAGCAACTGATAACCACTGTTGTCATCACCCAGTTCGATTGCCCACATCATGCCGCGCTGGGTGGCGGCCATTTGCACACTGAGTTCGATCATGCGATCCAGCTGCTCAGGTTGCTCCAGCGGGCGCTGGCCCGGTAATTCCGGCTGTTGATAAACCACAAACAGTGCGTCTCGGTCTGTCGCTTCCAGAGGCCGCAGGCGGCCGCCGTTAAATTTCAGCGTCGGGGTAAATTTCATTCAATATTCCTGAGTGACGTGTCACAGGCGCTGTTGCTGCCGGGCTGTGACGGGTATTAATATCTGCAGTCAATCACCGCTTTATTCATCTCCATAGTCATCATAACCATGGGCCAGATTTTCAAACCGCGTGTACTTGCCAATAAAGGCCAGGCGGTCGGTACCAATAGGGCCGTTACGGTGTTTGCCGGTAATAATTTCAGCCACGCCTTTTTCCGGCGTGTCTTCGTTATAGACTTCGTCGCGGTAGATAAACTGAATAATATCAGCATCCTGCTCGATCGCACCGGATTCCCTCAGATCTGACATCACCGGGCGCTTGTTCGGCCGTTGTTCCAGCGAGCGGTTCAACTGCGACAAGGCAATCACCGGGCATTCAAATTCCTTGGCAATGGCTTTGAGTGAGCGTGAGATTTCGGAAATTTCCTGGGTACGGCCTTCCGATTTTCCTGATACCTGCATCAGCTGCAGATAATCCACCATGATCAAGGCCAGATCGCCGCTTTCACGGTAAATCTTGCGAGCGCGGGCACGCATCTCCTGCGGTGTCAGGGCGGCGGTGTCATCGATATAGAGTGGCAAGTCTTTCAACATGGTGACAGCGGCGGAGAGCTTGGGCCAGTCTTCTTCAATCAGCTTGCCGCTACGAATCCGGCTCTGATCAATCTTGCCAATCGACGACAACATCCGCATCACAATCGATTCTGATGGCATTTCCATCGAGAACACCAGGCAAGGGCGCTTGCTGGCCAGCAAGGCATTTTCGACCAGATTCATTGCAAAGGTGGTTTTCCCCATCGATGGCCGCGCGGCCACAATCACCAGATCGGCTTTCTGGAAACCGGAGGTACGCTGGTCAATGTGATCAAACCCGGTGGTCAGCCCGGTCAGGCCATCGGGCTGGTTGAACATCTGATCGAGTTGATCGAGGGTGTTTTTCAGAATCGGGGCAATTTTTTCAGGGCCACCGTCTTTGCGATTGCCTTCGGCGATTTCGGCAATGGCTTTTTCAGCATCCGAGATCAGGGTCAGGGTTTCATCCCCACCTGGCTCGTAGGCTTTTTGCATGATGTCGCTGGCGGCTTCGATCAGGCGGCGCTGCTGCGAGCGCTCACGAACAATTTCGGCATAGGCATCGCAGTTCTCGATCGACGGTGTCATATCGACCAAACGGGCCAGATAAGAACCACCCTTGATGCTTTCCAGCTGGCCACGCTCTTCCAGTTCTTCTGCTACCGTCACCACATCAATGGCTTGTTCAACCGAAGACAAATGCTGGATAGCACGAAAAATCAAGCGATGATCATGGCGATAGAAGTCGTTGTCCCGCAGTGTTTCACTGACCGACTCCCAGGCGCGCTCATCCAGCATCAAGGCCCCCAGTACCGATTGCTCCGCCTCTACCGAATGCGGAGGGGTACGCTGGCTGGTGGTTGCCGTGTCATCGTTGTGATAGTCGTCAGTCATACCATCCTTCCTGAATACTGTCTGATCAATACACGCTGTGCTCGTCGCGGGCATGCTGAAACGCAACCTGGCGCCCAGGCATCAGGCATAAAAAAAGGCCCTATAGAGTCTTTCCCTATAGTGCCTTTTTCCTTGCAGCCGGTGAACCGGTATAACCCGTATCCACAGACTGACAGCAGTTACTTATTCAGCCACAACGTGCAGTTTCAGTACCGCTTCTACTTCTGGGTGCAGGTGAATCGCCACATCAAATTCACCAACTGCGCGGATTGGACCTGTTGGCAGACGAACTTCTGCCTTGGCCAATTCAACGCCGGCTTGAGAAGCCAGGTCGGCAATATCGCGATTACCCAGAGAACCGAACAGTTTGCCTTCATCACCGGCTTTAACGGCAACAGACAGTTCGATTTCTTCGATTTTCTCTTTACGGGATTCAGCTTCAGCCAATTTGGCTGCTGCAGTCGCTTCCAGTTCAGCGCGACGCGCCTGGAAGTGTTCAACGTTTGCTTTGGTTGCAGGAACTGCCTTGCCTTTAGGGATCAGGAAGTTACGTGCATAACCAGGCTTAACGTTAACCTGATCACCCAGTTCACCCAGGTTAGCGACTTTTTCTAACAGAATAATTTGCATCTTGGATTCCTCATTACAGGGAGTCGGTGCTATTTGTCACCAGACGCCGTGTCTTTTAGTCGCATGCGGATATCTAGTACGCTATCCAGCACCGCTACGAAAATTAGTAATGTGTACATGTAAGGCCCAAACACGACCAGACCGATATAAATCGGCAACAGCCAGTTCGAGCTGGCGTTAGTGCCATGCACCACGCCATGGAACACTGCCAGGCCTGCCAACATCATGGCCACGGTTAACACCGGTACCATGCCAGACAATCCCGGCAACAACTGGCCTGCGGTAAACACAACCAGTACGGCAGGCAGTGTGAATGCCAACGGCAAACGCAACTGTCGAAATTCAATGCCAAACCCTTTCGGGTTATACAAGGCACTCTGCCAATAGCGTCCCAATAACAGACACAAGATAATAACCAGTGTGTGCAAAGCGGCCAGTACCCCATGAATCATGGGGGCAACCAGAGGTTGCAAGCGCGCTTGTAAATCCGGACTGGATTTTAACGCTTCACTGACGGCAACCTCGCTACTGGACACTACCAACGGCAGTACATCGGCCAACAACAAGGGCAAACACCAATAAATCAATTCTCCCAGTACCACCGCCGTCAGAATCGCCCAATCAAGACGAATCGAATAACGAAGTACCTGAGCAGCCAGGATTGTTCCTGCTGCTACCAGAACAGGGGTCGGATCACCTGCTGCCATCCATGCCAATGCTGGCAAGGAAGACCACAGGACCATCGGCAGACTGTCCCTGGAGGGCTGACGCAACAGCACCAGCGCCTGGAACGCTGCTCCCAGCCAAAACAGCATGGGGACAGCGTAAGCAATGGCCGCAACCAGAGTTACCCTCTGGCGGCTTTGCATGGCCCATTGAGCCAGATTTTTCATGCTTGATGCTCATGTTGATTAAGGTAAACGGGCTTGTGGCTCAGTTTATCCAACCAACAAGACCAATCAATTATCGTGCGCGTCTGAATACGGCAGCAGTGCAATATAACGTGCACGCTTGATAGCAGTAGACAGCTGACGCTGATACTTGGCGCGCGTACCAGTGATACGGCTTGGAACAATCTTGCCGGTTTCAGTGACATAGCCTTTCAGGGTATCCAGATCTTTATAATCGATCTCTGTGACACCTTCAGCAGTGAAACGGCAGAACTTGCGACGACGGAAAAAACGTGCCATGAGTAACTCCTCTCTTAATCTTCGTCTTTGGCGGAATCGGCAGAATCTTCAGTAGCAGATTCTTCAGTCTCAACCGCTTTTTCACGGTTGTCTTCGCGCGGCTCAGGACGACGACGATCTTCGCGGCTTTCAGCAGCTTTGATCGGAGAAACATCAGTCACCGCTTCATTACGACGGATCACCAGGTTACGCAGAATGGCATCGTTGTAACGGAAGTTGGTGGTCAGTTCGTCCAGGGCTTCCTGGGTACACTCTACGTTCATCAGAATATAGTGTGCTTTATGAACATCGTTGATCGGGTAAGCCAGGTGACGACGGCCCCAATCTTCGAAACGGTGGATAGATCCTGCAGTGCCTTCGATAGTCGCGGTGTAACGCTCAACCATCGCTGGAACTTGTTCGCTTTGATCTGGGTGAACCAGAAAAACGATTTCGTAGTGACGCATTGTCAGCTCCTTATGGGTAAAAAGCCTTCCGGCCAATCCGGTAAGACAAGGAGTCCGTTTTTATTATCAGCCGCAGTGGCGCTGTAAACAGCACCGCGGATTTAACAATAGTGTACGGATAAAAAGGAGCGCGGAATTTACCAGAATAACGGTGAAAAAACAAACAGGAAACGTATTCCTTGCGAGTGCTGTGATCGCGGCGGGATGCACGGCCCCTTATTCCGGATTTTTGTGTTTGGTATGGCTGGCCAACCCAGCACAGGTACCGCACAGGCCTTGCTGCGGCATCCAGTCACATTGCTGCTACATAACCCGGGAGTTATTCTGCTTGCGGGCTATGAGGGTAGCTCGATTCCCATCTGCTGGGGCACTGATCTGATTCCGTCAGCGCTTTCAGCCTTTGCGCTAAGCAACGCCCGTAACCAACAACAATGGCACTGTTATTGGTTACGGGCGATTTTCTTGCCGCTTTCTCACCGTTTTACCTTTTTCTTTCTTGTTCTTTCCGCTCGCCACACGCTGCGTTTCATACCAGCACCGTCACATTCAGGATAACGCCAAACGGCGCAATCTGCACAGCCTTGGGGTATATTGCGCAAATAGATCCCGACTCTTCAGAGGCACAGCTACAACGATGACTTCCACTCTCCCTGATATCGAAATTTACCTGTTAAAAGCCGAACCGGAGCAAGTACGTGCCTGGCTCGAATCCAGTATTGGCCCCGTCACCGACACAACCCTCAAGGGTAACAGCCACTTCTGGCGTTGTGAAAATATGGACATGGTGTTTACCGTCCGGGCAGAAGGTAATTTCGACAGTCTATGGATCAAGCAGAACCATACGCCATGGGCAGATGATCTCGAATGTGCCCGTTCGGCCCATCATGTGCTGGAAACCGAGATTCGCTGTGCTGCCCGCGTTTGGAAAGAATCTGAAACCGAAGACCAGCCAGGCTGGGTCAAGCTGACCCATGGACAGGAAAAGCCATTCGAATGGAAATAATCATTCTCTATTGCAAATAAGAATAATTATCATTAGAGTGGTCTTGACCTGATCAGAAAGAGACCACGCTTATGTCCGCCACGCTACTCGCCTTTCCGACGCAACCTGCCCAGATCAATGCCATCCCTGACTCCGGCAGCCGCAGCAATAACCCCTGGCCACAACTGACTTCCGGGTCCAGCAACAGCCGGCGACTGGAACAACTGGAGCAGTTGATTCCGCAGCAACACAGCGATGTGTTACTGACACTCTGGGTGAATGAATATCTGGATATCGGCTTGGAACTGGCAGAAGAGGCCGGCAGCCGTCACCTGCCAGCCTTGCAGGAAAGCTGGCTGCGTCGCCTTTACAGCCACCTGCGTAACACAGCTTTTGCCGATGACTGCAGCCCTCAATGTCGGCAACTGTGCCTCGAAAGCCTGTATCAGCCCTTTTTTGCCCTGCGCTATTTATATCGGCAGCAGCCACAAGGGCGTCTCTGTATCCGCCGCCTGAGTCAGGATTTATCAGCCTCTACCCGCTACCTGATTTAACTGGAGCCACATCAATGACAGATATCGCTATTCTGTACGACAGCAGCTGTCGTTGTTCGACGGCGACCGCCTGCGCACTGGAGCACCATATCCATTGGGCTCCGGTCGCGCTGTGCAATTTGCTTAGCTGTATTCCGGAAGATATCCAGCCCTACCACACCCTGGTGATGGCGCTGCCAATCCATGCTTTTGGCACTCCAGAAACCCCTTGGGCAGACGCCTGGCCTATTCTGGAAGAGTTGAGTTATCACGGTAAACAAGTAGTGCTGTGCGGCACGGGCAACGAATTCTGCTATGACGATGACCGCCTGCACGCCCTGGCGCAGCTCAGTACTCAACTACAACAGCTAGGGGCTGAATTGCTCGAAGGGCTGACCGATATGCCCATGACGCTGCTGAACCAATGGCTGACACAACAGCACCCATGCCGCTGGCAACCGCAAACCCGGTTGATCTACTCCGATGGCCTGTCAACCCGACAACAACCACTGTACGACAAAGAGCTGGAAGCACTGGTCGAACGTATTCGGCTGCGCTACCAATCCAGTGGCACCATGCCCATGGCACGACCTCACCCCAACAGGCTGGACTGACACCCGATTCCCTTATTGACCACTGCTGCCGACCCGCAATCCAATCACTACCGGGTCATGATCGGATGAACGATAGCTATCGGCCTGACCATAGTGATCAACTGACGCATAGCTCTGACCATTGGCGTCGGTTTCATAACCCATCAGTGCATCTTCTACCGAGTTGATATGCCAGGCGCCCGCACTGACCACGTGATCCGCAAAGGTGGCCGTTGCCAAGGCATGGTCCAGACTGCCGAGCAAGCCGTTGTAACTGTAGGTATAAGGTTTCGCTTCGGTTGCCACATCCGAGCGCTTGAGGTCGTGGTATCCCCCTGCCAGCAATACCTGCAGCGGGTCTTCCTGGCTGTAAGCATTCAAATCCCCCATCACCAGGACAGCGGTGGATGTCACCCCCGTTGGCTGTGTTTGCAAATACTGCAACAAGCCAGTAGCCGCCCGGGTACGCATAAGATTGCAGTTACCCTGGCCATCGGCACCTTCGTGTTGCTCATGACAAGCCGAGCCTTTTGATTTGAAATGATTGATCGACAGCGTAAACACAAAGTCATGAAACTCGAACGACTGGATCAGGGATGGCCGGTGTTTGCGGTCGTTGAATAACACGCCCTGCCGGTCACGTGGCGAATTGGCCGATGACAGCACCTGGGTCGTGCCCCGTAACCGAAGACGTCCAGGCCGATACAGCAATCCGACCGTAATGGCATCCGTACCAATACGCGGCGTGCCCGGGTCCACAAACGCATACTCATCGCCGGGAGCCTGCAAGGCATTCATGGCATCCAGCAATTGCTGAATGGCACTGTGCTTGTCGTAGCCGTCGTTTTCGATTTCCATCAAACCAATGATATCCGCATCCATGGCAGCCATCGCCGCGACCACCTTGCTGCTTTGTAACTGGAAGGCGGCGTAGGTACTGGCACCACGGGAGGCAGGAAAGCCGCCACCCTGGCCATCACCGTTAAAATAGTTCAGCACGTTCATGGAAGCGATACGCAAATTGGCATCCGCACTCACCGTTGGTGTCGAGGTACGGGCATGACTGGCAGCCATACGGTATCGTTCGGGAATCAGCATAAAATCGTTTTTGAAATGATGGATCACGCCGCTCAAGGTGGTAAATGAATCACCGATCCGTACCGGGTTATCGGCGCGGTAGCCGGTTGTCGCATCAGGAAAAGGAATAAATGTGGGGTAACGGCCACTCATGCCGTCATCCACCAACAACCGGTCCAGCGCATAACGTTCAAGCAGTGCATCCGCGGCCTCTGACCCTGGCGGTACGACATCGGTCGGCTGAAAATGCAAAGAGGAAGACACCACCAGCTGACCATAATTGCCTAACCCATAACCGGAACCATACAGGTCGGCAACCAGCAGCCGGGTGTGACTGTGCACTCTCATGCCTTCGAGGGCTTCCCAGTCGGCCAGATCCCTCACCGGCAAGACCAGCGGCTGCGCCCGAGGTAACGCTGTATCCCGACGACACACCGTCAGGTCACGGATATTACCCAGCCGCGTCACTCCTGACGTTTCCCCCACGGTTCCCTCCAGCCGTACGGTATCACCGACACGAATATCCGCCCCTTTGCTTTTAACAAATATCCCTTCTGAACTGCGGGCATCGTTATCGGCATCGGCGTCTTCTTCCTGTATCCAGAAGCCCCCATAGCCCACCCGGGCATCCAGTGTGACCACGGCTTCCACCAGCACCCGTCGATTATTCAATGGGCTGGTATCGTCACTGACATGGCGAATACGGCCCTGGATAGCACTGATCCGGGTAACGCCCGTTGGATCACCACACTGCCCGGACCGGGATTGTTCCGGCTGATCGTGGCACGAATTCCGCGCACCGGGAGTCGCTTCGTCAACCTGAAAGGCGGCACCGGAGCGAGCGGAGGTGGCACAGCGCTGGGAAGAATGCCTGTCTTTGTCGCCCGCTGAACCTTCATCGACCTGCACCGGGTCAGCCAGCATCAGGACGCTTAATAGTCCGCGATCGTCCGCATCACGGGTACCGTACACCAGAGCATCCACCAGATTGCTGGCGGTGACAGCCGTACCTTTGGGGAAATCAGCCACCGAACCATGGTACAGGGCAACGGCATCGGCACCGTTTTGCAGAATATTGTTCCCTATTTCCAGGCCGCAACCAGCGATCGTGGCAGCGCTACCACAGACCACAAAATACCCTTCCGCATTTGTGCGCCTGGCCGACAAATCCAGCGCCAGATAGGCGCGGTCGTTGCTGCCGTTATACAGCACCAGTACGTAGCCGGTTAATGACGTCGCGCCACGACCACCGTTGTACAGCTCGATAAATTCGGCGTTGTCATTGCCTTCGGTGTCGGCATCTACCTCATTGATCAGTAGTGTTGCCTGACAGCTCAGTGCCAGCAGCAAAAGGCCAACCGCCGCCAGTACCGAATAAAACGTGCGCATCATCGCGACCTGCTTATTATCAGAAGATGAAGAGAATGGGATACCGCGACATGGCACACCAGGCTACGGCATGCCAAACGAGCGATGGTAACGATGGCAGTCCTGTGCCATCGGGATAAACAGACAATGGATAACGTCAGCCCGATGCCACTACGCTAGGATGCCATCCCGCTTAACGCGCAGGCCTGCCAACCAGCTTCCAGCGCCGCTTGTGGCAACACGTCCAGATCGATCAATTCCAGCCGGTTTTCAAAAGCAATGACACTGGCGTCTCCCAGCAGCTGCTCCGTCAGAGTGCCTTCGCGCAGATTGAATGCCACTACCCCGGCGTCGGTTGCCAGTACCGCCTTGGCTCGTTCAATCTCCAGGCTATACAACCAGTTCCGCAATGCCGCCAACGAAAACAGCCATGGCTGCGCAATCAACCAGCCTAACGCATGATAGCCATCACCCTGATGTGGCAAAGCCCGAAAAGATTCACCAGCTTCCAACTGCAACGGCTGAGTCAGATCCAGCACCGGCGGGAGCCTGAGTGTTGTATTACTTGCCGTTACGGTTGCTTCTGATGCTCCAGTCTCAGCACCGGCTGCGATCAGCAAGTCGGGAGACAGCTGTCCCTGGGTAATCCGGACAGCCTGGAGTTGCGGATTCTCTAATTGTCGTTCGGCCACCAAGGCATCAAACAGCCGCAGATCTTCCGGCTGACAGACATCGATTTTATTGGCCACCAGCACATCCGCTACCGCAATCTGATCGGCGTAAATCTCATGCTGGCGATATTTCGGCTGACTCAGATGGCGCGGGTCGACCAGCGTCACCGTGTTTGCCACTTTCAGCACATCCTGATAACCCGACTGGGAGAGTATTTTCAGAATCTGGCGCGGATGACCCAGCCCGGTTGGCTCAATCAGCAAGACATCCGGCTTTTCCCGACTGATCAGACTGTTCATGCCAATCTGGAACGGCAACCCCGAGACACAGCACAGACAGCCGCCAGGGACTTCCCGTACCACCACTCCGTCTCCCAGTGTTTTCAATATGGTGCCATCCACCCCGACTTCGCCAAACTCATTCACCAGTACCGCCCATTTTTCTCCGGCTGGACGATGCTGTAACAAATTCAAGATCGTGGTGGTTTTGCCTGTCCCCAGAAAACCGGTAATAACAGACACCCGCACCTGGGGAAGTGGCGGTCTTGATGCTGTTCCAGCACGAGAGACCGAACCCGTGGTACCGGAATCTCCCTTGTCGGAAGCAGAGCAAGATTGATCAGTGGCTGGTGTGTCAGGAAGGGCCATAGCAAAATCCGCAGCAGGTCAAAACGTTGCAGATTAACATAGACGCTGTATTTTGACTTGTTGCGCCTCGCCCTGGCCGCTTGCACAGCTTAGGCCGGGCAGCTTATCAGGCCATTGGGCAACACCTTTTGGCAGCGCCAGATCAACGAATGATCTGGCATATGCCGATCATGTACTGCAAGTCAGCTCAACTCGCGCATCACAATCAAGGGCGCAACACGAATGGTTTTGCGCAAGAGCAGCGTCGCCAGCCCGGAGAGTACCAAAGCCGACAGCAAGGGTAACCACAACCAGATCCAGCCCAGACCACTGTACGGAATAGCCAGTACCTGGGTGTACAAGGCCCAGCACAAGGCTTCGGCGGCCAGCAACGCCAGCAACGCGGCAATCAGTCCCATCAGAGAAAACTCACAAAGCTGGGCCTTGCGTATCATCCCACTGCTGGCTCCCAGGGTTCTTAGCAGGGCACCTTCCTGCAAGCGTTCCCTCAGGCTCGCCACCAGCGCCGAGACCATTACCAGCATCGCGGCGATCAACACCACCGCCAGGATCAGCTCCACCGCCAGGCTCACCTGATACAACAACGATTGCAACTGCCCCAGCAACGCCTGCATATCAAGGATATTGATCGCTGGAAATTCCCGGATCAGGCTGGTCAATTCGGCCTGGGATTGCTCCGGGACGTTAAAGCTGGTGATGTAGCTGGGCGGCAATTGTTCCATCAGGTCAGAGGAAAACATCATAAAAAAGTTAGGACTGAGTGAAGTCCAGTCGACTTCCCGCAAACTGCTGACACTGGTTTCAAACTCAACACCGGCGGCTCGGAAAGCCAGGGTATCCCCCAGTCGCACACCTAACCGCTCCGCCAGTTCAACTTCTATCGACAGTTGGCCGGAACCACTCATCGCTTGCCAGTCCCCAGCCACAATACGATTGGAGGACGGCAACTGATGATCAGCCGTCAGCGCCAGATCGCGATCAATCGCACCTATATTCTCCAGCCCCAGCTCCTGGATACTGCGACCATTAATGGTCAGTAATCGTCCCGGCACCATGGGATAAATGGTCTGGGCATCAAAGCCGCGTTCTACCAGCCCGCTTTGAAAGCCTTCCTTGTCGTAACTCTGGATATTCATGGCAAATACATTCGGGGCATTGGCTGGCAAGCTGTTTTGCCAGTCAGCCAACAGGTCATTACGCAGCATCGCAATCACGATCATGACTTGCAGTGTCAGCGAAAAAGCCAGTATTTGCCCGGCAGTCTGGCGGCTGTTACGGCTCAGGTGCTGCCAGGCAAAACGCCAGTGTAGCGCCAGGCTGGTATTTTCCAGTCGCTTGCGTAAGCCGGAGATACCCAGCTGCAATACTCCGAGCAAGACCAAGACCAGAAGCGATCCGCCCCCCATCACTAACAAGGTGAGTAACAAATCACGGGTAAACACCCACAGCAGCAAGGTCAATGACAACAACGCCAAACCGGTCATCAGCCAACCGGCCAATGGCACCGGTGTCAGATCCCGCCGCAACACCCGCAAGGGTGACACGGTTGCCAGCGGCAGCAAATGCGGCAAGCCAAATCCCAACAGCGTCACCAACCCGGAGCTGAGGCCCAGCAACCAGGCCAGCGCCGGAGCGGCGGGCATCTCGGCAGGCAAAACATCCGCCAGTAACTGGATAATCCCCGCTTGCAACAGCAGCGCCAGTAACGCCCCGGCCGCTGCCGCCGCCACGCCCAGTGTCACCAGTTGCCAAAGGTAGAGCCGCAGCACATCAGCCCGGTGCAAACCAAAGGTACGCATCAGGGCGCTGATATCAAAATGCCGGAGGGCGTAACGCTGCGCTGAAATCGCTACCGCAATGCTGGCCAGCACCACCGCCAACAGAGAGGCCAACGCCAGATACTGGCGGGCTTTTGCCAGCGAACGGGCCATACGCTGATTGCCATCTTCCAGGGTTTCAAATTTTTCCTTGTCGCTGAGCGGCCACTGGTCTTGCAGCTGTGCCAGAGCATCCGGCTCCCCCTGCATCAGCAAGCGATAGCGCAAACGACTGCCCGGCCCCAGCAAGGCACTGCCCTGAACATCGTCCCAGTGCACCATCATCCGTGGCGACAGGCTGTACAGGCCACCACCACGATCAGACTCTTCCATGATTTCCCCAGTGACCCGGTAGCTTTTGTCCCCCAGTTCCAGCTCATCCCCCAGAGAGGCACCCAGCAACGCCAGCAAGCGCGGTTCAAGCCAGGCTTCTCCCGCTGCCGGGCCATGATTCTGTAACACCGGTTCCGGATGACTGGCGGTGATCACCTTTAATCGCGCCTGCATCGGATAGCCGTTATCCACCGCCTTGATTGCTGCCAGCGTCATATTGTCGCCGTGTAACACCACACTGGGAAAAGTCATTAACTGAGCGGTTTCCAGACCCAGACCGGTTGCCAGTTGCCGTTGTTCATCGGTAAAGGGAGCGGTGGATCGAACCCGCAAATCAGCCCCGAGCCAGGCACTGGAGTTATCATCCAGCGACAGCTCGAGGCGGGCACTGAACAGCGCAATGGCAGTGGTGGATGTCACCGCAATCAGCAGCGCCAGTAAAATCAGCGTTAATTCACCACTGCGGGCCTCACGCCATAGCAGTCGTAATGCCAGCCGCCACTGTGCCAGCAAGGGTAATCGGGTCATGGGTAATGTTGTCATGCCGAAGCCTCGGCGACAGTCACATCCTGCAGTTGGCCATCGGTCATGCGTACCTGACGCTGGCAACGCTGTGCCAGTTGTGGGTCGTGAGTCACCAGCACCAGCGTGGTGCCGTAGTCAGCGTTCATCTGGAATAACAAATCTTCAATCTGTTTGCCGGTGGCGCGATCCAGATTACCGGTAGGCTCATCAGCAAACAGAATATCCGGCTGACCCGCAAAGGCCCGCGCCAGCGCCACCCGTTGTTGCTCCCCCCCCGACAACTGGCTGGGGTAATGACTGATACGATGACCCAGACCAACGCTGTCCAGCAACGATTTTGCTTCACGCTGTGGTTTTGTTTGCTGGCGAATTTCCAGCGGCAACATGACATTTTCCAGTGCCGTCAACCCTGGCAATAACTGGAAGTTCTGAAACACAAAGCTGACCCCTTGCGCCCGTACTGCCGCCCGCTGGTCTTCATCCAGCTGGTCGAGCCGGTGTCCGAGCAGTGACAGCTCACCAGCAGAGGGTAAATCCAGCCCGGCCATAATCCCCAGCAAGGTGGACTTACCACTGCCGGAGGTACCGACAATAGCCAGACTGGTACCTGCTTCCACCTGCAGGGAAACCGCCGTCAATAACGTCAGCGGTTGTCCTCCCGCTTGCACTGTTTTACCAACACGGGTTAACTCAAGGGCTAGGCTGTGGTGACCGTCTGTCGCAGAGGACGAGGCCGGTTTTTCAAGGGGATCAAGCGAGATGTCGCGGTTATTACGCATGGCTAATATCAAAATCCTGTTAGTGGCACTGGTCGTATTGACCGGCTTGCCGTCACTGGCAGAACCGGCGGATACCGGGCGTCACGCCGCCCCGATGATTCTCGTCGTTGGAGACAGTATTAGTGCCGGATTCGGCGTGCCGATTCAACAGGGACAGGTCACTCTGCTTCAGCAGCAGCTGCAACAGCGTGTTCCACTGGTCACGGTAGTCAATGCCAGTATCAGTGGCGACACCAGCCACAGCCAGACCTACTGATAATCGAACTCGCGGCAACGATGGCCTGCGCGGCACACCACCCAGCGTTATCCGCAGCAGATGATTGCCATGGCCGAACACAAAGGCATCATGCTGCCGGTATGCAAAATTCCCCCCAATTATGGCACTCGCTACACCGACGGCTTTGCCAATATTTATAACGAAGTTGCCTATCAGGGGACATCTATTTAATCCAGTGCTCACTCTGGGCTACCGGATGGTTTCGAATCACGAAGCCGACTTGCAGGCCTGACGGGTCAAGTCAAAAGTCGGCGACACCGAGTCGAGATCATCCGGCAGCCCCCGAAGGGCGCGGGTTGCCGCCGTCCAGTGCGGTGTTGACGAATTTGAAAAGGACTCGCCATTTCGCTGCATTCGTCGCCTTGCTCTGAACAACGGCAACACTCGCGCAGAGCCGTGCAGGATTAAATAGATGTCCCCATCTGCAAGAAACCCGCGAGCGCCGAATGTGAATAGCGTCACATTTATTGAATTGCTCAATAAAAAAACACCATTTATACATTACCATGCAGGAGCCTGAGAACGAGAAAAGCCAGAATAATACAAAGATGCCGCTTAATAGTTTCAGGTGATATTTAGGTGACTACTGCCTTGAAAAACACTGAAGCATGGGTTATCGTGACTTTTGAATCTGATTCAAAGTATATATTATGAAAAAATCGCACTGGAATACAATAAGAGAGCAATTCCCGCGAAAAGGTTTTTCCAGTGCAACACTATTCATCTGGATATGCGATTTTATTTTGCTTGGATTCTCTTTCTACCTCTTTCAACTAAAAGGGGTTTACATAATATTATCCTGGTTTTTTCTGACCACAGTTTTATTACACGCATATTTATTCCAACACGAAGCCACACACAATACTTTAACCAGGAAAATCACAACCAATGATTTTTTAGGACATTTATTTAGTTGGTTGATTTTTATGCCTTATTTGTCAAGAAAACGATCACACGTATTACATCACCGTTATACAGGGCATCCGACTCTCGACCCTGCCAACAAAAGAGCGATTGATTTCTTCTCCGTCCTCTCTGACGAAATGTCCAGAAAACTAGAATTTGTCTGGAAATATTGGATACCATTATTTGTACTAAATGACAGAATCGGCCTTTGGCGAGATCCATTTCAAGATACACATAAAAATTATAATTCCCTGTCACTAAAAAAAGAGCGAAAGTATTCTGTTATTTATTTTTCTTTATACCTGTTAGCACTAATAATACTGTTTAGTTCCTCTCTCTTGGTAACGGCATTATTTTGGTATATTCCCGCACTTATATTATTGTTCTATCTCGAAGAGCTCGTTAATTTACCACATCATGCAGAAACACCATTATTAGACAAGGAAGACAAACCGTTGCATTTTTCTAAGCAATACTTGGTGTCTCATTCATGCAAGCATGTTCCAGTCTGGTCAAATTTTTTCTTGCTAAACTTCAACCGCCATATTCCGCATCATTTTTTTCCTTGGGTATCCTGGAATCAACTACCTCAATTAGATGAAAAAATCAGAATGAACATTGATCCGGGTTTGATAGAAGACAAAACACGTAATGAAATCAAGTGGTCCATAACCAATCGCAAGCGTTCCATTCTAGATATAATGGGGCATTATTTTGATAAGCGATAGTGTTTTTTGAGATTAGAGAACCCGGCCAATACAAACAAAACCCTTCAATCACAATTATATTAATCCATATGAAATTCAAATTAGTAGAAACTGATCAAGAACGCTATTTGGTACAAAAACTGTATCATGATTGCCTAGTGTCAGAAAACACCATACCTGCCCAGGCATCCGGAATTATCAATATGTATCCTCAACTAGAGGATCTGTACAATAGCGATGTAATATTCGTCAAAGAAGACGATAAAATAGTGGGGACAATCAGTGTTTCAAGAGATGTTCATATGGGCGCACCTGCTGATAAATACTTTCCCAAAGAAATGACACAAATACGTAAAAACAACAGCAATATTTGTAATGTTTGGCGTATCTGTACGCACCCGGACTACAGGTCAAAGAACAGTTTGATAAAACAGCTTGTAAAGCAAGCGATACAGATTATCATTAAAAAAGACTATGAAGAGATTGTTATAGCAGTCAATCCTGAAAATGATTTTTTTTATAAGAGAGTTTTAAAATTCACTGAAATCGCCCGGATAACTCAAATGCCCAACGAACTGATACCGGCAGGTGTGGTGCTAATGAAGGTACCTCTACAAAATTTACCAGAATATTGGAAAAAAGGTGTGTCATACTTTTAATCAAGCTATCAGATCACTGGCTTTCATCCAGGTCAATTCGACTGAGTTTTGGCGATAATTCTTCGTTCATCGCACCGCGTTTATCGCCGCAAATCATCCCTCCGGTTGCATCCACCAATACCAGACAGTCATTCAATGGCATCGGGATACCCGCTGGTGAATGTTGTTTCTGATGGCCAATCAATAGCAGAAGGTCAGGGCATTATCGATTGACGGCATTGGCTTTTACTGCGGTTTTCACGTGATTTATTCGACGACGAACAGATGTGTGATCCAGTGTTTCTGGCGGCTGCAGCCATGTCTGCCCGAGCAAACCGTTGTAACAGTACATTGCCCTTGAACAGCCAATGCCAGCGCAGTAGCCCCATATCGTTCCAGTTCTTCCCCTGCTGAATATCAACAAACAGCGCCATATGATAGTGATTCGACATCACTGCATAAGCGGCCTGACTAATAATTTACCGGACAACCATGTTGGAAAATACCGCGGTGTCCGAGCAATGACAGCTCGCCAACAGAGGGGAAACCCAACCCGGCCATAATCCCTAACAGCGTCGGCTTGTCACTGCCCGAGGTGCCCACCATCGCCAGACTGATACCGACTTCCACTTTTCCTCTTGCAGAGAAACCGACCCCTTTAACAGGGTCAACGGTTGTCCTCTTGCTTGCACTGTTTTGCCAACACAGGTTAACTCAGAGCTGGACTGTGGCTACCACCAGCCACAAAGGACGATGTCGATTTTTCAAGGGGACTAAGCGATATGTCACTGTTATCACGCATGGCTGGTATCAAAATCCTGTTAGTGGGGCTGGTCGTCTTGACCGGCCTGCCGTCATGGGCTGAGCCTATAGACACCGGTCACAGCAAGAATCCGGTCGTCCTGGTCATTGGAGATAGTATTAGTGCCGGATTTGGCGTGCCGGTTCAACAGGGATGGGTCACTCTGTTCCAACAACAGTTGCAGCAACGTGTTCCACACGTCACGGTAGTTAATGCCAGTATCAGTGGCGACACCACCCAGGGCGGTGTGGCGCGTTTGCCTGCGCTGATACAAAGCCATCAGCCAGACCTGCTGATTATCGAACTTGGTGGCAACGATGGCCTTCGCGGTACGCCACTCAGTGTCATTCGCAGCAATCTGGAACGGATGATCACCATGGCGGAGCATGAGGGTATTATGGTGATGTTACTGGGTATGCAGATACCCCCCAATTACGGCAGCCGTTATACCGAAGGCTTTGCCAATATTTACAGCGAACTCGCCAATCAGCAAGAAACCCTGTTACTCCCCTTTTTGCTGGAAGGCATCGCCACGCAGCCAGAGTTGATGCAGGCTGACGGCATTCATCCTGCCACCGCAGCCCAGCCAATGATGAGCACGGCCGTGATCGATGCCCTCGATATCTGGATACAGTTTGTTAACAACGAACTGTAACCAGGGTTGCATTTAATCGCTGAACGATTCAGCCCTTACTCGCCGACAGGAATCATGCACCATGAATTATCAACCCATGCTCGATCTGGCACTGTCACTGGCGCAACAGGCCGGTGATACCATTGCCCAACTGCGTAATGACCTGCAGATCAATTTCAAATACGACGGTGCTGAATTGGTTACCCAGGCCGACGTCGCCGCTGACCAGTTGATCAGTAACGGCATTCTGGCTGCCTTTCCGGATCATCATTTGTTATCGGAAGAACTGGGGCCGGAAAACAGCACCGAGTGCGAGCATCTCTGGATCATTGATCCGATCGATGGCACCGTCAATTACGCCCATGGCCAGCACCAGGTGGCTGTCTCGATTGCTTATTACCACCAAGGCAAGGCCCGGGCTGCGGTAGTGCATAGCCCGTTTCAGGGAGAAACGTTCCATGCTCTCGAAGGCCAGGGTGCTTGTATGAATAACCAGCCGATTCACTGCTCCGGCAAAACCGAGTTAAACCGCGCCCTGATTGGTACCGGCTTTCCTTATCAGAAAGATGATCTTGATTACCTGATCGGTCGTTTTGGACAAGTGCTCAAGCACTGTGCCGATCTGCGCCGGGTCGGTGCCGCCGCCCTCGATATGTGCTGGGTCGCCTGTGGCCGCCTCGATGGTTACTACGAAAACGTTAAAATCTGGGACTGCGCCGCAGCACAATTGATTGCCCGCGAAGCCGGTGCCCGACTCGGGCATATTCATCCCCTGCCAGACAGCACCAATCCACAGTTGGTCAGCAGTAATATCATGATTGTGACCCCTGCGCTGTTTGAGCCATTACAAGCGCTGCTACGCCAGTCGGATGCCAGCTTCGGTCGCCACTAGACCACAGCCACCGTCCAGACAGCACTGGCCGGCTTGCCGAGCCACTATTCGCCGGCCATTAAAAAACCCGTTGCCGAAAAATATCGGCAACGGGTTTTTTGTATCGATCACCTCCTCTCGGGAAGGTGGCCGGGATCATTACAGGCTCAGGACTTTCTCGCCACGAGAAATACCGGATACCCCTGTCCGCACGGTTTCCAGAACCGCCGCAGACCCAATCGCATCGATAAAGGCTTCCAGTTTGTCAGTCGCCCCTGTCAGCTGAATGGTGTACACACACGGAGATACATCCACGATCTGGCCACGGAAGATATCCGCCGTCCGCTTGATTTCTGCACGCTGGGCTCCTACCGCTTTCACCTTGATCAGCATCAGCTCACGTTCGATATGCTGACCTTCAGACAGGTCCACCAGCTTGACCACTTCAATCAGCTTGTTGAGCTGCTTGGTGATCTGTTCGATCTTGCGATCATCACAGTGTGTGGTCATGGTCAGACGCGACAGCGTCGGATCTTCCGTCGGTGCAACCGTCAGGGTTTCAATGTTGTAGCCACGCTGGGCGAACAGCCCGACCACCCGTGACAAGGCACCTGGTTCGTTTTCCAGCAGGATAGAAATTATATGTCGCATCATCTCAGGTACGCTCCGTCTTGCTCAGCCACATGTCGCGCATGGAACCCAAAGGCACCTGCATTGGATAAACGTGTTCTTCCGGATCAACAGCGACGTCAAGGAAGACCAGACGATCCTTGTACTTGTTCAGAGCATCGTCCAGCGCTTGCGGCAACTCGTCACGGCTTTTCACCTGAATACCGACATGGCCATAGGCTGCTGCCAGCTTGACAAAGTCCGGCAGCGATTTCATGTAGGAATTGGAGTGACGCCCTTCGTAGTTCATATCCTGCCACTGACGCACCATACCCAGAGAACCATTGTTCAGGCAGATGATCTTGACCGGAATACCGTACTGCAGGCAGGTCGACATTTCCTGAATGTTCATCTGGATCGAACCTTCACCGGTAACACATACCACTTCGTGATCCGGGAAGTTCATTTTCACGCCCATCGCAGCCGGAAAACCAAAGCCCATGGTGCCCAGACCGCCAGAGTTGATCCAGCGATTCGGCTTGTCGAACTTGTAGTACTGGGCAGCAAACATCTGGTGCTGACCAACATCAGAGGTAACGTAGGCATCGCCCTTGGTCGCAGTCCACAGCGCTTCGATCACTTCCTGGGGTTTCATCAGGCCGTTGTCGTTTTTCTCGTAACGCATGCCATGACGTGGACGCCAGTCGTTGATCTGTTTCCACCAGGAGGCAAGCGCATCGGCGTCGGGAGTTTCTCCGGCTTCGTCCAGCAACGCGGTCATTTCGTCCAGCACGGTACCCACTGGCCCAACGATCGGTACATCGGCAGTGATCGTTTTGGAAATCGACGATGGGTCGATATCGATATGAATGATCTTCGCATCCGGGCAAAACTTGTTGGTCGCATTGGTGACACGGTCGTCAAAGCGCGCACCAACCGCCAGAATAACATCCGCATGGTGCATCACCACGTTGGCTTCGTAGGTGCCGTGCATACCCAGCATGCCGAGGAAACGCTCACCGGTACCGGGATAACCACCCAGCCCCATCAGGGTACTGGTACATGGGAAATCCAGACGGTCGACCAAGGCCCGCAGTTTGTCGGAGCTGCCATCGATAATGACGCCGCCGCCACTGTATACCACCGGACGCTTGGCCGCCAGCAGCAACTCAACAGCCTTTTTGATCTGGCCGGAGTGACCACGCTGAGGGGGCGTGTAGGAGCGCAACTTGACCTTTTTCGGATAAACGTATTCGTAACGTTCATTCGGCATGGTCATGTCTTTTGGAATATCAATCAGTACAGGCCCTGGGCGGCCGGTATTGGCAATATAAAACGCCTTGGCGATCAGCTCCGGAATTTCTTCTGGCCGACGAACGCTGAAGCTGTGCTTCACTACCGGGCGTGAAACACCCAGCATGTCGGTTTCCTGAAAGGCATCGTCGCCCACCAAATGACTCATCACCTGACCAGAAATGACGACCATTGGAATGGAGTCGGTAAACGCTGTCGCGATACCGGTAATCGTGTTTGTAGCACCAGGGCCAGAGGTCACCATGACCACACCGGCCTTGCCGGTTGCACGTGCATAACCATCTGCCATATGGGCCGCCGCTTGCTCGTGGCGGACCAGGACATGTTTCACGGCACTTTGTTTGTAGACTGCGTCGTAAATGTGCAGCAGTGAGCCGCCCGGATAACCGTAAATGTATTCAACGCCTGCTTCGTGCAGGGCACGAACCAACATCTCTCCGCCGGAAAGTAATTCCACCGTACTATCCTCTTGCACAGGCTCTTGTCAGAGCATGAGTGATATAAAAATTGCAGGATCAACATCATCACACCCTGAAGGTGGATTGATCCCGGTGAGGATGAATAACTTGTAGTTGCTCATCAAGGTCCCGCAATCTGGTCATAAACGGCGGGTTGGAACCGAATCGGAGGATAACTCTGATCCAGAGGCCATGACTGCCAGAGTCCAGTACAGGGGTGTTGACTGTTCAATCCGGCAAAAGCGCTGCAATTTTAGCAGCATAGCGCCGTTTGTCCAGAGAACACGCGGGTCGCAGCATTCCGGAATTACGGCTGTTTCCTTGACTTATTCCCCCGTTGCCATAGTGTTCGCTGCATCCCGGTTCTGTTGATTTATCAGGTTTTTATGAAATATCTATTTTCAACATCAGCGCTACTGCTAACCATATTGTTATCCAGCCCGTTACAAGCGCAGGTCTATCGCTGGACGGACGCCAATGGCCAGGTACACTTCGGCTCTCAACCGCCGCGGGACCAGCAGGTCAAGGCCGAAGCCTATGAGGTCCAGGTGTCACGCCCTGAAGCTGGCCAGGTTGCCGATGCCGCAGCACCAGCCAATGGCAAGCCGGAAAACGAAGCGCAACAACCAGACCCCGACGCAGGCAAGCCCAAAGTATCCAAAGAAGAGGCCGACAGCCGCTGCCAGCAAGGCCAGCAATACATGAACCAGCTCAGCAGCAATTACAGCCGTCGTTTCAAGGATGCCGAAACCGGTGAATTCCGCCCGTTAAGTGATGCCGAACGGCAACGGGAACAGGATAAGGCCCGTAAAATCATGGCGGATTATTGCCAGTAACGGAAAACACCGTCCGCGCTGGGCACTGCTCACAGATCCCGGAAACACGACAGCGCTTTATTCGCGCCAGATCAGACTGGCCTGGCGTCCGGTCTGGCCATCCCGGCGATAGGAATAGAAACGCTGCGGCTCACTGAAAGTACACCAGTCGCCTCCCAATACCCGCTCAACTCCGGCCTGCTGCAAACGCCAGCGGGCCAGGCCATACAGATCAGCGAAATAACGATCCCCCGCACCGGCTACAAAACAATCTGCCGGCGCATCCGCAAAGCAAGCCTTTACCTCTGGCCCCACTTCAAACGCCGTCGGCCCAATGGCCGGCCCCAGCATGGCGATCACCGGTCGACTGAAACAAGCCAGGGTCTGCTCCAGCACACCTCCCGCCAGACCACGCCAACCGGCATGGGCGGCGGCAACCTGCAAACCATCGTCGCTGACCAGCAACAGCGGCAAACAATCTGCCGTCATGACCGCACAGGCCATGCCGGCTTCTGCACTCCAGCTGGCGTCGGCGCGCAGCAGCACATCGCTGCCACAGGCCTGTACGCAACGATTGCCATGCACCTGATCCAGCCACTGAATCGACTGCAGGCCCGGTAGTTGCCGGATCAGCGACAAGCGGTGCCGCAGTACCTGCTGTCGGTCATCACCTACGTGCAGCCCGAGGTTGGCCCCCTGCCACGGCGATGCAGACCCGTCACCGCACAACAGACGCCGGGTACTGAAAGCGATCTGTACCCCGTCAGGTAAAGACCAGTCCGGACGGATCAGCTCAACGGTTGTGCGCGTCACGCCGGTCTTCCTCCAGCATTTCCAGCAGTTCGATGATGTCATCGGGCAGATCAACTTCCCATTCCATCCATTCCTGTTCTACCGGATGCAATAGCCCCAGCGCCTTGGCATGTAACGCCTGACGGGGAAAACTCTGCAACAGGCTGCGCAGGGAAGAACCAATACCCTTGGTCAGACGCGTACGGGCAGCGTAGGTGGCATCACCAACCAGCGGATGACCGATATGCGTCATATGCACCCGGATCTGGTGTGTCCGGCCGGTTTCCAGCTTGCAGCGAATATGGGTGTGGGTCGGAAATTTATGCAGCACCCGGTAATGGGTTACCGCGTCTTTGCCAACCGGATTGACGGCCATACGGGTACGCTGGGTACCGTGTCGGCCAATCGGCTCGTCCACCTTGCCGCCACCGGTCATATACCCTTGTACAACCGCTTCGTACTCCCGTCCCATGGTGCGGTCTTGCAGCTGCGCCACCAGGTGAGCCTGGGCTTGCAGGGTCTTGGCCACCACCATCAATCCGGTGGTGTCCTTGTCGAGTCGATGCACAATCCCTGCCCGTGGAATATTGGCCAGTTCCGGGCAATGGTGCAGCAGGCCATTCAGCAAGGTGCCTTCGCGATTGCCGGCGGCAGGGTGCACTACCAGATCGGCTTGTTTGTTGAGCACCAGAATATGATCGTCTTCGTAGACGATATCGAGATCCATCGCCTCCGGCAGCCAATCACCTTCCGGTGACAATTCGGCTTCCAGCGCGAGGGTTTCGCCGCCAGTGAGTTTGTCCCGGCCACGCCAGAGCTTGCCATCAACGGTCAGCTGGCCGTCCTTGATCCATTGCTGCAGTCGTGAACGGGAATAATCAGGGAACAGTTGTGCCGCTACCTGGTCTAGTCGTTTGTTGCCCTGGTCGAAGGGCACCTGGGTACTGATAGAAATCTGATTGGTCATAGTTTGCCAAATCGGAGAGGGTCGATACGGTACCAGACCTCTGCGCCGCCAATTGGTTGGGGCTGTGTCGGGACTGTGTTTTAATACCGCGCTTTACTGAAGTATATCCACAATTAGGAATGCGCTCCATGACGTGCCGCTGGCTGTTGATTTTATTATCTGTCCTGATGGTCGCCTGCTCCGGAAATCCGGACAAACCCAGAGAACAGACCGAGCAACAATTGTATCAGGAAGCCCGAGCCGCACTGGACAAGGACAGCAATGTGCTTGCCATTGAAAAACTCAAGGCCCTCGAATCCCAATACCCTTTTGGTGAGTATGCCGAACAGGCCCAGCTGGAGCTGATTTACGTTTATTTCAAAACCAGTGATCTGGAATCTGCCCTCGAAATGGCAGAGCGGTTTATTCGCTTGCATCCGCTGCACCCCCAGATCGACTATGCCTATTACATTCGCGCACTGACAACCTATGAAATGGGCTTCACCATGGTCGAGCGACGCTTGTCCAACGATGTCGCCCAACGGGACCCGACGCCACTGCGCGATGCGTTCCAGTATTTTTCTGAATTATTAACCCGCTTTCCGGACAGCCCTTACACCGCAGATGCCCGAGCGCGCATGGTCTATCTGCGTGAACGACTGGCCAGCCACGATATTGGTGTTGCACGCTATTACATGAAACGCCACGCCTTTATCGCCGCAGCCAACCGGGCCAATAAAGTGGTCTCAGACTACCCTGGCACCACAGCGGTTGCCGATGGTCTGGTTATTATGACGGAAGCTTACCGGGAGCTGTCGATGGACAAGGAAGCCGATCGCTCACTGGCCTTGCTGAAGTACAATTTTCCTGACCATTCACAACTGCAGGATGGTGAATTTATAACCAGCGGTCTGGCTGAGACGGATCGTCGCAGCTGGCTGGAAATCATTACCTTTGGTCTGAGCAAGTAAATCCGCCAACCTGAACAGGCAGCGGTCACATGAGCAGCCAGTCTGCTCATGTTCCCATCCTGCCATATCGACGACCATGGATCAGATACCGGCGCGCCAGCCACTGGTGATCGGGTAACGGCGGTCACGACCGAAGCCTCGCGGAGTAACCCGTACTCCGACCGGAGCCTGGCGACGCTTGTATTCGTTAACGTCCACCAGCCGCAGTACCCGCATCACATCCTCACGATCAAAGCCGCTGGCAATAATGGCTTCGGCGCTCATGTCCTGTTCGATGTACTGTTCCAGAATGGTATCCAGCACCGGATAAGGTGGCAGACTGTCTTCGTCTTTCTGATCCGGGGCCAATTCTGCAGACGGTGGACGGTCGATCACCCGCTGTGGGATCACTTCGCCATCGCCGATGGTATTGCGGTAGTGTGCCAGCGCAAACACCCGCGTTTTATAAACATCCTTCAAGGCCCCGTAACCACCTGCCATATCGCCATACAGGGTGGCGTATCCGACGGCCATTTCACTCTTGTTTCCGGTAGTCAGCACCATGTATCCGGTTTTGTTTGACAGCGCCATCAGCAGGACACCGCGGCAACGGGCTTGCAGGTTTTCTTCCGTCGTATCAACAGGCAAGCCGGCAAAGTCCGGTGCCAGGGTGTTCATAAACTGTTCGTAGATAGGGGCAATCGATAACGACTGATAACGGACCCCCATTACCTCTGCCTGCCGGGCTGCGTCTTCCTTGCTCATGCCCGAGGTATAGGTAAAGGGCATCATGACGGCCTGCACCCGGTCAGCACCCAGGGCATCTACCGCAATCGCCAGCGTCAGGGCTGAGTCAATACCACCCGACAATCCCAGAATCACGCCCTTGAAGTGGTTTTTATTGACGTAGTCACGCACCCCCAGCACCAGTGCGTCGTAGAGACTGGCCAGTTCATGATGATGGGCTTCCGGCAGCGGTGCGCTATCCATTCCCTGCAAGGTACCATCAACAAAGCGGATATCCGCCATGGCTTCCTGGTACGCCGGTAACTGAGCCACATTGCGCCCTTCTGCGTCCATCGCAAACGAGGCACCATCAAACACCAGCTCATCTTGCCCACCGACCTGATTGACGTACACAATTGGCACCCCCAGACGGCTGATATGCTCGCGCAGGATGCCCTGGCGTTCGTGGTGTTTGCCAATATGGAACGGCGAAGCGTTCAGGTTAAGAATCAGTTCGGCACCTGCAGCCACACTTTGCTCGGCTGGCCCGGTAAACCAGATGTCTTCACAAATCGTTAATCCCAGTGCAACACCGGCAATGGTCACCACCAACGGCTGATCACCAACACTGAAGTAGCGTTTTTCATCAAACACTTGATAGTTTGGCAAACATTGTTTGGCGTAACGCCCCAGCGATATCCCCTGATGCCACACACCGGCGCAATTATAGAGTTGCCCATCTTGCCGCCATGGAAAACCCGCCACTATGGCGATGTCCTGGCTGGCGTCGGCCAGGCGTTGTATGGCGGCTTCGACACGTGGCTGCAAACTGGGTCGCAGCAACAGATCTTCTGGCGGGTAACCGGTCAGCGCCAGCTCAGAAAACAGGATAAGATCAGCGCCGCGCTGACGGGCGGCGTCCACTTGGCTGAGCATCTGATCGCAGTTGCCGGTAATATCGCCAACCAGAAAGTTGCATTGCGCCATGGCGATGTGGAGTGACTCTGTCATGCTGTCGCGTTACCTTATGCTGTTTTTCCGCGGTATTGTCTGGAAATTCTGCAAGTTAGGCAAACACATTAACGCCCGACCTTATGAACACCAGCAGGCAACAGGACAGTTAACATGCCATCCAACGTGAGTGATCTGGTCGTCAACGGCAAACGACTGCTGCAAATATACAGCTACTATTCATTATTGCTGGCCTTGTTGATTATGGCGGCTCATACCGTCGATGACGCTACCCTGATTGGCCATGATGCCCCTTATATCAGCCTGGTAGCGACGATACTGTATGTTGTAATCGCCGCCAGTTTTGTTGCCATTGCCAGCCTGGGGCCCCATGTTCAACTGGCAACCAGCTATTTTTTCCTCGAAACCGCTCTGCTATCGATACTGATGTTTGCCTCCGGCGGTCTCGATACCGGGTTTTCCAGTCTGATCCTGCTTTGTGTGGTGATCGCCAACTTGCTAGCCCCGGGAGTCCTCGGCTTTGCGGTCGCCGCCTGGACCACGCTGGCCATTATGGTGATTCAGCATTTCTGGCCGGAACGTTATCAAACGGGTGAGTTGGTCAATTCTGGCATTTACGGCTTTTTGTGCTTTTTGTTGGCGGCCCTGACCCAGGCACTGTCCCGGCGACTGAACAGTGCCCTGGAACTGGCCAGTGACCAATCGGTACGGTTGCGCCGCCTGCAGAATATCAGCTGGCAGGCATTGGCTGACTTGCCCAACGGTATCATTGCCTGTGATCGCGACAACCAAATCCTGTTTTTTAACCAACAAGCACAACGCTGGCTTAATATCAGCGATGACGAAGAGTTGCCGGCACCATTGCTAACCGTGCTGGATGACCCCGGCCGCAAACACGCACTGACACTGCGGGGGGAGTCCCTGCAGGTCAGTAAAATGCTGTTGCCAGATTCTTTGCCTGGCGACTACTTGCTGTTTATCGAAGACCAGTCCCGTATCGCCGCAACAGCACAACAATTGAAACTGGCTTCTCTCGGGCGCCTGACCGCCAGTATTGCCCACGAAATACGCAATCCGCTCAGCGCGTTACGTCAGGCCAGCCAGCTGTTGGCGGAAACCCCTTACCTGAAAGAAGAAGAGCTGTATCTCAGCCAGGTTATTGAACAGCATTGTATGCGAATCAATCGTACCGTCGAAGATATCTTGCAGCTCAGTCGCAAACGCCAGCCCTCGATTGAGGTCTTGCGCCTGAAACCCTGGCTGGAGCACTTTCGTGAGCAGTTTATCGGGATGCACAGGGAGCAGCCGTTCCAGCTGTTTATTCATTGCCACGATCAGCAGCAAATCGCCTTTGACCCGGATCATCTGCAGCAGATTCTGCATAACCTCTGCGCCAACGGTTTGCGTTATGCCCTCAAACAGCAGCCCAATGATGCCCGCCTGATGCTTTCGGCCAAATCCCAGCGTCACAACCGTATGTCACTGGATGTGATGGACAACGGCACGGGTATCGCCGACGACAAAATCGAACAACTGTTCGAGCCTTTTTTTACCACCGAGCATAACGGCACCGGCCTGGGGCTTTATCTCTGTCGTGAGTTGTGCGAAGCCAATCAGGCCAACATCCAGTATCATCGTATCCGGGCGGGTTCCTGTTTCCGCCTGACATTGAGAACGGACTTAACCCTATGAAAAAATACTCCGCCCTGATCATCGACGATGAACCGGATATCCGCCAACTGATCGCCCTGACCCTCAGTCGTATGGACATGGAGTGTTACCAGGCTGCCAACGTCAGTGAAGCACTGTCATTACTCAGCGAACGCCCATACCATTTCTGCGTCACCGATATGAAACTGCCGGATGGCAACGGCCTCGAGATCATCCAGCTCTGTCACGCCCGTTATAGCGATATGCCAGTCGCCATGATTACCGCGTACGGCAGCATGGACATGGCAGTTGAAGCCCTGAAAGCCGGCGCCTTTGATGTCGTCGCCAAGCCCCTCGATATTACTCGCCTGCGTGAACTGGTTGCCGCCGCTCTGCAACTGACCCGGGTGCCAGTGCATCTGGAGTCGCTGCCATCCAGTGATGCGTTGCTGGGACGCTCCACGGCGATGATGGCACTCAAGGAAAAAATCCAGAAAGTCGCCCGCACCCAGGCACCGGTTTTTATCCATGGCGAATCCGGTACCGGCAAGGAGCTGGTCGCTCGACTGATTCACCATCAAAGCTCCCGCGCCGATAGCCCGTTTATTCCGGTTAACTGCGGTGCGATCCCGAAAGACCTGATGGAAAGTGAATTTTTTGGTCACAAACGCGGGGCATTTACCGGCGCCAGTGCTGACAAGGACGGTTTTTTCAAAGCCGCGGAAGGTGGCACCCTGTTTCTCGATGAAGTGGCTGAATTGCCCATTGAAATGCAAGCCAAGCTGTTACGGGTAATCCAGGAAAAAGCCACCCGTGCCGTTGGCAGTGAGCACGAGATCCCTATCGATGTACGGATTCTCAGTGCCAGCCATAAAGACCTCGCCCAATTGGTCGAGCAGGAGCGTTTCCGCCAGGATTTGTTTTTCCGCCTCGATGTGATCCAGATTGCCGTGCCACGCTTGTCAGAACGACAGGAAGACATCCCCACCCTCGTTGGCCACTTTATTCGCAAATACAGCAGCGAATGGGGTATGCCGGAAGCCAGCATCGATCAGAAGGCCATGACAGCCCTGATCCAGTACCACTACCCCGGCAATGTCCGAGAGCTGGAGAATATTCTCCAACGCGCCGTTACCATGGCGGAAGGTGATGAAATCAGCCAGGCTGACCTGAACTTGCCCGATCAGGTCACTACCACTCCCAGCACGCTATTGATGCCCGCCATCGACCCGGCGGCGGCGATAGAAACCAGTAATCTGGAAGCCTACCTCGAAAATATCGAACGTAATGCCATTACCCAGGCACTGGAAGCGACTCGCTGGAACAAGACAGCGGCAGCCGAGAAACTGGGTATCAGTTTTCGGGCATTACGTTACCGTTGCAAAAAGCTTGATATTGATTAAACCGTGATCAGTCGATGGCATGAGTAACAACCGGTATCACTAAGCCATCTGCCTGAGTGACAAAAGCCGGATCCTCGCTAAGATAACCAGCAAACCCATCGGAATAGCCAGTCAGGGAGGACAGGCCATGACACGGTTTGCACACGGAATGACCTTGACCGAACTGATGGTCGTGATCGCCGTCCTGGCGATCAGTAGCGTGACCATTACTCCTGCCGCGACCCATATTATCCAGCAACAACTCGCGGATCGGGATATTTCCCGGATTCATATGGCCATTGCCAGCGCCCGAACTCGCGCCATCCTGACACAGACCTCCCATACGTTATGCCCGCTCGACAGCAGCAAGCGCTGCAGTTCACTCTGGAATGGCGAATTAACCCTGTTTTCTGACCGTGAGCGTAACCGCACACTGGATGATGACGACCAGGTGCTACAGCGTATCCCCGCCGCCGATGACACCGTGCTGCGCAGCTACAACCGTATTGCCATCGCCTTCAGCGCCACTGGATTTGCTGGCGGCTACAACGGCTCTTTCGGTTATTGCCGCACCATGCCCGACGGCCAGTACAAAAGCGCCGCTTTTATTCTCTCGCGCATCGGCCGTTTGCGACCGGGCATCGACGCCAACAACAATGATCGCGTCGAGCTGGCCAACGGCCAAGACGTATCGTGTCGCTGAAACCTCACCGACCCCAGGCCAGGGCCAGATACCATTTGTCGTCTTCACTACTCCGTTAGTCCAGCATCTCTGGGCCTCACAGGGTCGCAACAGGTACTGTCCTACAATCAGTACGTCGGCGGAGATTTATCATGCACATTCACTGGACCACACAACCATCCCGGCAACGAGGGTCAACCCTTCTGGTTAGCTTGGGGGTACTCACTGCGATTACCATTGGCGCCACCGTAGCCATGCAACAATCCACCACGCAAGTACGCATGGTGACCAGTATGAATGTTGAAAAACAGACCTTTGCAGCCTCTTATAGCCACCTTAGCCGAGCCGTAAAAAACCTGGGAAACTCCGGTGGTACCCTGCTAACCGATTTGATCACCCGACAAAATGCCAATATCGAGGCACAGATTAATGACGGTGTGGAGGAAAGCGACCTGCAATACAACTCCGAATACATCAATGCCTATTCCGATTTTGGCTGGCAGACCCCGGACGTGGATTTACTCACCGGCGTCGCCGCCACCACCGTGCTGATTACCTACCCTTCCGACCAGATTGCACAGACTGACACCAGCACACCGAATCTGAAAAACACCGAAGGCTCGTCCGGATCAGCCAGCTCTGCCTATCCATTTGTATTAACGGCTACAACGGCCAGTTCAAGCGGCAATATTTCGTCGACCCAGCAGGTTGGCATAAAAAGAATTGGTGCTTCGGCTCAGTAACGACATTCGCGAGGATTATCATGAATACCCGACTTATTAGCTTGTTCTCCCTGCTGTTATTGTTCAGCCCGATCAGCCTGGCGGTCTCTCCCAACCTGATGCGACATGCTGAATTTCATGTACCGCCGCAAGATCTGATCACCTTTTCCAGTGCCGCCATCACCGTCAAGCTGTGTGATGAATGTCAGGCTGAAAGTATTGCCCTGAAAGCCGATACCGCCTTGTTTGAATATGAACAAGCCATTGACCTCAGCCGGGCATCTGAGATTTACCTGCGCAAGAACATCCCGGTTATTTTTATCGGCATCGACCGCCAGCAAAAACTGGTGGACTACATTAACTTTGGCGGCCATGCGCCGGGCGAACACTGAGGAGCCTTCTTATGAAACTCTACTGGCTAACACTGATCGCCCTGGGGCTGTTCAGTCATCGTCCGGTCCTGGCCGACGACACCGAAATTTACGTTCAGACCACCACCACCACAGCGCCGAATGTGGTCTTTATCATGGATACCTCGGGCAGTATGGGCAGCAGCGTCTACGAAGACGGTTCTTATGCCGGCTCTCGCCTGGATGTGGTTCGGGATGCCGCGATTGAGGTGATCAACAGCACAACCGGTATCAACCTCTCCTTGTTCCGCTTCAACAGTTCCAGCTCCGAGGGTGCCTGGATGAGTAGCCCGATGTTATCGATTGATGCTGAAGGCGTCCGTAGCATGGTCGAGGATATTCTCGATTCCTACTCTCCCGGTGGTGCCACCCCGATTACAGAAAGTGTTTATGAAGCGGCGGCCTACCTCCGTGGCGATGCCATGAAATACGGCAAAACCACCACCGCCAACTCCGATTTGTGTATGGTCTGGGAAGAACAGGAAATCGCTGTTACCGGCTCTGGTTCCAGCGGTAGCTCCAGCTCATCTTCTGGCAGTGTTGATACCAGCCTCTGGTGGTTTCAAATGATGGCCGGTGATGATACCTGGGCCATCGAAGACTACTATCTGAAAAACAACAACACTGACTGGAACTCCTGGAACAAGGTCCATAAAAACTACAAGGGAACCTTACTGGATAGCTACGGCGTAACCCAGTCGGAGTACGAAGCCAGTGAACCCGCCTGGTTTATGGTAATGGATACCTGGAGATGGCCATATGTGGTTGATACAGACACCGGGGCTTATACACCATGGGACGACCTGGACAGCTGGTTTCAAAACGCTCTGATCAAAACTTACGGCATCAGTGAATCCGACTATATTGCCTATACCGCCTCCTCTTCTGAAGATGATGATGGCGATGATTCAGGGGATGACAGTGAACCTGCCACAGAAACCATTCTGGTCTGTACCGAGTACCTGAACCTGGATGATACCCACGATGGTAACGGCAATTATATCTCGCCCATCACCGAAGAATGCCAAACCAACCACGTGGTGATTTTCAGTGACGGTGCGCCTTACTACGACACCAGTATCAACTCCAAGGTGAGATCATTACTGACCGAACTGCCCAGTGCCGATTTCCCCAATGACGATGACTTCAGCTCCTCTTGTACCGGTGACGGTGGTTGCGCCGAAGAACTGGCCTATTACCTGTATAACGCCGACAACAGTGATGACTTCAGTGGCCGTCAGCCGATTTATGTGCACACGATTGGTGGTTTTGTCGCCGGCAGCACCCAGGAACGACTCGATGATATGGCCTCTTACGGTGGCGGTGTTGCCGGTAGCGGTTCCGATTCAGACTCCCTGCGCCTGGCGCTGGTCAAGGTTTTTGAAAACATCTCCAAAACCTCCGGTACCTTTGCCGCCCCCGCCGTGGCGGTCAACGCCTATAACAGCCTGGAGCATCTCGACCAGCTGTATTATTCCGTATTCAGTCCATCCACTGCTGCAGACTGGACCGGCAATATCAAACGCTACCGGCTCGACAGCAGCGGTGACATCATGGACGTTGATGGCGATCTTGCCATCGACTCATCCACCGGCTACTTTTCTGACAATGCCCGCAGCTACTGGACCCTGGATGAAGATGCTCCGGATGGCGAAACCGTCACCAAGGGAGGGATCGCCCGTCGCCTGTCTGATCCTGGCAGCCGCCGTATCATGACCGATATCGCAGGAAGCAGCATCAGCACAACGGACAACCGTATCAGCAGCAGCAATACGTCACTGCCGGACAATCTGCCGAGCGTCGTACCGGATGACGAAAAATCCGACTTTATCCTCTGGCTGGCTGGCTACGATCCCGACTCATCCAGCACTACTCCACGACGGGAAATCGAAGACGCCCTGCACAGCCGCCCGGTATTGATGTCCTACAGTTCCGGCAGCAGCAGCAAAACCGCGCTGTTTGTTGGTACCAACTCGGGCTATCTGCACGCATTTAACACCGATGAGGATAATCCTGAAGAATACTTTGCCTTTATTCCTTCGGATCTGTTTGAAAGCGCTTATGCCTATTTCGACCAAAGTCCTGATCGGACCTACGGTATGGATGGGTATATCTCCAAATATCACATCGACAGTAACAGCAACAATATCGTCGACTCCGGAGAAAAAGCATATCTGTACAGCGGCATGCGCCGTGGCGGACGAAACTATTACGCACTCGACGTCAGTGATCTTGATGCCCCAACACTGGCCTGGACCATTGAAGGCGGCAGCGGTGATTTTGCTGAGCTGGGACAAACCTGGTCCAAGATGCTGCCAATTACCGTACTGTGGAAAGGTGAACAAACCGATGTACTGGTCTTTGCCGGTGGTTATGACGAGGCTGAAGACGACTATACCAAACGCACCGCCCACAGCATGGGTAACGCCATTTATATGGTTGACCCGACGACTGGAGAGCTGCTCTGGAAAGCCTCGAAATCCAGCGGCAATCTGAGGCTGAGTGATATGACCAGTGGCATAGTTGGTGATCTGGTACCTGCCGATAACGATGGCGATGGTGACGTTGACACTATGTATGCCGCAGACCTCGGTGGTCGTATCTGGCGTATAGACTTCGCCCAGGAAGACAGCCTGTCCAATAATGCCTCTACTTTTGCAACCGGCGGCATGATTGCCGACCTGGGTAATGACGAGACCGAAATTAATAACGTCCGGTTTTTCGCCACTCCCGATCTGACTTACTCGTCACGGGATACTTTTCTGGATAAAACCACCGGTTACAGTTACGCCGCCAGTCGCTACCAGCTGGTCATCGGCTCTGGCTACCGGGCGCACCCGTTAAACACCATCACCAAGGACCGTATCTATATCATCAACGATTTTGATGTAGATGCGGCACCGGAAACGTACACAGCGCTAACGCAGGATGATCTGGTTGATTACGACGATATCGCAACAGCCGATACCGACGATCTCAAGAACGGGGTCTACCTCGACTTGTCAGGCAGTGGCGAAAAAGTACTTTCCAATGCCATCTCATTAAATTACTACAGCTATATCAACAGTTATCAGCCAACGGATGAGGCTTATCGTTCCGGTTGTGAGCCAGATACCGGCCAGAGCACCCTGTACGTCCTGTCATTGCAGTACACCGCCGGTGAACTCTCGGTCTACAAGGATGAGATTGAATCCAACTTCCCCGGTATCCAGGACACCCCGGTTGTTGTGTACCAGGAAACTGCACAGCCCGTTGATGAAGATGATGAGGAAGAAGATCAGGACAGCACAGTCATCACTTCCAAGCCCACTATCGTCAACGGCACCACTACCGTTGATGCCCTGGGCGCATCAGACCCGGTTGAACAAACCTTCTGGAGGGAATTGGAACAATGATTCAGGCCAGACGGGTTGCAGTATCAGCAAGGGGAACAGTGGCAGGGCTTACCCTGATCGAACTGATGATCACCATCGCGGTATTCGCCATTCTGGCTGCGGTGGGCACCCCTTCCATGACTCGTTACCTGAATAACCAGACTGCCGACCGGATTGCCCGACAGCTGCATACCGACATTCAGTATGCCCGCAGCCATGCCGCCAATTACAAGCTGACGGTTAATGTTCAGCCCAAATCCGGCAGCTGGAGCAATGGCTGGGAGGTCCGCGAGGCCACATCCAATACCATCCTGCGCCAGTCCAGCCTGGATTCCAGCGACGGTACCATCACGGCATCCTCCATGGGTTCCGGGCTTTTATCCTTCAATGGTGCCGGTCGCGCAACCGCCGTCGGAGCCTTGACCATCAAGATTACCGGCTGCAGCGGAAACAGGGTATACCGCATAGAAATACTGGCGATTGGTCAGATCATTCGATCGGAGAGTGCATGTTGATCCAAAGCAAGCGGAGCATATCCGCCACAAAAGGTTTCAGCCTGATAGAAATTCTGGTGACTGTCGCCATTACCACCGTCGGGCTGGTTGGACTGGTGGCTCTGTTGCTGGAGTCTGACCGTTCAGCCCAGGATTCGACCAGTCGCTCCCTGGCGGCCTGGATGATCGATGACCTGACCAACCGTATCATGGCCAATCAGGATGCCGTTGCCAGTTATGACACTGGCGCAGCGGCAGTCAGCTGCGCCGCTCGCCCGACCATGTGTGCCTACTATCACGATGGCACTTCACGCAAGGCCAGCGCCAATTGCAGCGGCGCTCAAATGGCGGCGTTTGATTTATGGGACGTGGCCTGCCCTTCTGATGTATCGGTAACAGACTCCGATATTACCCGCGCCGGTAATGCCGACTTTCTTGCACCGCCTTCCCTCGTTGTTGATGTACAGGCCGGACTCGGCGTCGGTGCTTCGTCAACCCAGGTGCAAATCACGATAACCTGGGATGTCAGAACCTCAGGTACCCTGGATGATGGCAGCACCAACTATCTGAACGAAGGCGACATTACCAACCGTACCGACTCTCTTTCAACGGAGATCGACTTGTGAAAACGTTACCGATAAAACAGCATGGCATGACACTGATCGAGTTAATGATCGCCGGGATTATCTCGATCATTATCGGTCTGGCTGTGATGCAATTAATGGTCGGCTCCAACCGTGCATCCAACCGTATTGATGGCATGTCACAAGTGCAAGAGAGTGCCCGCTTCACCCTCACCTGGCTATCCAAGCAGGTTCGCCACGGAGGATTCAACCCAGACCTGTTTGGTGAGGCCATTCAACCCGTTGCCGACCTTTGCAGCGATGCCACCCTGATACCTCCAGCCGCCAATGCGGACTGCAACTGGGAATCCACAGATCAGGCCGGTGACCGACTGGCCATCCGCCGCACCTTTGAAGATTCAACGGCGAATACCTGGGACCAGACGACCTGTAGCGGTGTCGACCTGGCAGGGGCGGGCGTTGCTTCGGGTTCAGTGATCGTTGATGTGTACTGGGTTGCACTGGATACCAGCGGTGGTACTGATGATGAATATGACGATGTCTTGCGCTGTGCCAGCTATCTGGAAAATGATGCCGGTTCTGACACCATTCTCGGAGATGGTGTACAGACGATTGCCTCCGGGATCGAATCCTTTCAGGTGCTGTATACCGACCCGGGCGCAGGCAACACCAATGCCAGCCGTTATGTCAGCGCCGACCTCGCCACTCTGGCCGACGTTACAGCTGTCCGTATTGCTATCCTGACCAAAGCGTTCAGCGATGCAGCCCGAGTCGATGGTACCCGCAGCTATCTGGTACTGGATGCTGATCCGATTACCCGGACAGATAATATACCGCGCCAGATTCTTGAAACGACTGTATTTTTCCCGAACCGCTAACCTTCACCATGAAGGCTATTTCCCGATCGACAACAGGAAACCTGAAACCGATGAGATTGCCAGCCCACCTTGCTCCCAGCCGAGGTTTTACCCTGATTGAACTGATGATTGTGATTGCCATTATCGGCATTCTGGCAGCAATCGTTATACCTGGCTATCACAGCTATATAAGCCGGGCCATTCGTGCAGACACTGCCCAGGAATTATCACGTATCATGGCCGCCCAGGAACGTTATTATTCCGATGAGCTGACCTACACCACGGATTTGAGCAAACTGGGACTGACTCTCAGCAGCGGCTATTACCTGATCAAAAGCGGCGATACCACCGCCTACAAAGTGAGTGCTTCCAGTTGCTCTGGAGCTTCCCTGAGCCAATGTATCCAGATCACTGCCACGGCGGTCGGCAGCCAGGCAAGCGACGGTAATCTGGTACTGGACTCCACCGGTACCCAGACCCGTACCGTAGGCAGTGACGTCTTCGAATGGTAAAACGGCCAGCCGGTATTGGTTGACAGCCTGCGGCTATCACAAATGACGGCAGCCGTCAGCAGGCGCCAGACCGGGCTCAGACTTCGCTCAAGCGCAGTTCCTTGGGCAGCGAAAACACCACGTTTTCTTCGGTTCCCTGAACTTCTTCAGGGGTCCGACCGCCCAGATTCACCAGGCACTGCACTACTTCTTTCACCAGCACTTCCGGAGCTGATGCACCGGCCGTCACCCCTACGTGGCCAATGTCGTTCAACCATTCAGGGCGGATTTCGCTGGCGTTATCAACCAGATAGGCCTTGGCTCCCATACGCTCTCCCAGCTCGCGCAAGCGATTCGAGTTTGAGCTGTTGGGTGAACCAACCACCAACAGGACTTCACATTCAGCAGCCAGTTGTTTCACGGCATCCTGCCGGTTCTGGGTGGCGTAGCAAATATCATTCTTGCGTGGCCCCTGAATAGCAGGGAACTTCTGTCTCAGGGCATCGATTACCTTGGCGGTATCGTCCATCGACAAGGTCGTCTGGGTCACATAAGACAACCGGGAGGCGTCACGGACAGACAGGTTGGCGACATCCTCTTCATTTTCAACCAGGTAAATACTGCCACCCCGGCTGTAATCGTATTGCCCCATGGTGCCTTCCACTTCGGGATGGCCTTTATGTCCAATCAGCACACACTCGCTGCCATCGGCACTGTACCGGGCCACTTCAAGGTGGACCTTGGTAACCAGTGGGCAGGTGGCATCAAAAACCTTGAGGTGGCGGTCAGTGGCATTCTTGCGTACCGCCTGGGCCACACCATGGGCAGAAAAGATAACAATGCTGCCGTCCGGTATTTCATCCAGCTCATCCACAAAGATGGCGCCACGCTGGCGTAAATCGTTCACCACAAACTTGTTGTGTACCACTTCATGGCGTACATAAATCGGTGGCTCGAACAATTCCAGTGCCCGGTTGACGATATCGATAGCCCGATCAACCCCCGCACAAAATCCGCGTGGATTGGCGAGTTTAATTTGCATGGCTGATCTCTGTCGGTTTGACGTCAAGAATCTGAACCTCAAATGTCAGGATTTTACCTGCCAGAGGATGATTAAAATCCACCTCGACCCACTCGCCTTCCACACTGGCAATCACGCCTGGCAGCTCGGTGTTGGATGCATCCGCAAATGACACCACCAGACCGGGAGAAATCGGCAAGTCCGCGGCAAAGTCGGAACGCTTCATCCGCTGGACATTGTTCGGGTTATGCTGGCCAAAAGCGTGTTCAGGAGCAACACTGAAGGTTTCATGAGCTCCGGGGGCCAAACCTACAAGCAGGCTTTCAAAGCCTTCTGGCAAATTGCCATCACCAATTACCAGCTGCGCAGGCGTGGCATCAAAGGTTGAGTCAATCACCTGGCCATCTGCCAGTTTCAGGGCAAAATGCAGGGATACCGTGCTGCCACTGGAAATAATGTCTGCGGCCATGAGTTCACCTCTTGTTAGGCGTTTGTTGGGCGCTCGCCAGATACCGGGTTACGCCAATGTATGTCAGCCGTACGGATTCAATCGCTGCGACTGACGGAGTCAGAAGCCGGTTTCTGTGTGCTGATGCTGTCCCGTATCACGTCGATTGCCATCATAATGGCCCCTGCCGTAATGGCAGAGTCCGCAATATTGAAGGCAGGAAAATACGCGTTGTCCCAATGCACGGAAATAAAGTCAATCACATGACCAAACAGCACCCGGTCGACCAGATTGCCCACCGCGCCCCCCAGAATCAGTGCCAGTGACACCGCCAGCCAGGGTTGGCTGCGCGGTAAGCGCCGCATCCAGACCATCAGCATGACACTGACGGCGGCTGAGATAAACGTAAAGAACCAGCGTTGCCAGCCCGGCTGGTCGGCCAGCAAACTGAATGCAGCCCCCTTGTTATACAGCAAGGTAAAATCCAGCACCGGTAACAGATATACCGGATTGCCATAGTGCAGCCAGGCTTCGGCCATTTGTTTGGTGGCCAGATCAATGACCAGAACCAGCAGGCTGAGCCACGACCAGATCAGGGCGCTGTTTTTTATCGATGTCATCAGGCGTACAGGCGAACTTCGCCCTCTCCCTCAACGTTGTCGATGCAACGGCGACACAGCGTTGGGTGGGCGGCATCGCTGCCAACCGTCTCGCTGTGATGCCAGCAACGCTCACATTTTTCTGCTGTCGAGGCGACGACACTGACGCGCAAGTCGCTCAGATCAGTGGCTTCGCCTTGCTCATCATCCCATGCTGCCACCCGGGCTGAAGACGTCATCAGCACAAAGCGTAATTCATCACCCAGTTGCTCCAGCGCCACTCGCAGTTCGTCATTGGCGTACAGCACCAGATCTGCTCCCAGGCTGGCACCGATCAGCTTGTCACTACGGGCTTTTTCCAGCTGGCCATTTACGGCTTCCTTGACCTTGAGAATGGTTTGCCAGTACCCGTTGTCGAAGCCGTTATCAGACACAACCGGAAAGTCGGTGTACCACTCGGCCAACAACACAGAGGCATCACGATCACCGGGCAAGTTGTCCCAGATTTCTTCCGCAGTAAAGGACAATACCGGGGCAATCCAGCGAGCCATGGCTTCCAGTACATGGAACAACGCCGTCTGGGCACTGCGACGCGGCAAGCCATCATGTTTGCCGGTGTATTGACGGTCCTTGATGATATCCAGATAGAAGCCACCCAGCTCACTGACACAGAAATTCATCAACGTTTTGGTCAGCCCCTTGAAATCGTAATCCAGATAAAAGGCGATCACCTTCTCTTGCAGGGTGCGGGTGTATTCCACAATCCAGGCGTCCAGCGGCAGCAGTTGTTCACCGGCCACCAGATCTGTTTTTGGATCAAAACCATGAATATTGGCCAACAGGAAACGACAGGTATTACGCACCCGACGGTAGGCATCGGCGTTGCGCTTGAGAATCTCGTCCGAGACGGTCATTTCACCGCTGTAGTCGGTATCGGCCACCCACCAGCGCAGGATGTCGCCACCCAGGCTGTTAAGCACTTTCTGTGGTTCAACCGTGTTGCCCAAGGATTTGGACATCTTGCGACCGTTGGCGTCGACGGTGAAACCATGGGTCAGCACCGTTTTATAGGGGGCATGGCCATACGCCGCCACACTGGTCAGCAAGGAACTCTGGAACCAGCCGCGATGCTGGTCAGAACCTTCCAGATACATATCGGCCGGGAAGGTCAGTTCTTCACGACGCTGACAAACGGAAGTATGGGTGACGCCGGAGTCAAACCAGACATCCAGGGTATCCGTCACCTTGACGTAGTCGGCGGCTTCATCGCCCAACAGTTCCGCGGCATCCAGTTCAAACCAGGCATCAATACCCACGGCTTCTACTTTTTGCGCTACCTGTTCAATCAGTTCGGCAGTACGGGGATGCAATTCACTGCTGTCTTTATGGACAAACAGCGCGATCGGTACGCCCCAGGTACGCTGACGCGAAATACACCAGTCCGGCCGGTCGGTCAGCATGCCTTCAATACGGGCCTTGCCCCAACCCGGGCGCCATTCCACTGCGTTTTCCACTTCGTCCATGGCCTGCTGCAGCAAGCCATTCTGATTCATGGCAATAAACCACTGGGGCGTTGCCCGGAAAATAATCGGGGTTTTGTGACGCCAGCAGTGTGGATAACTGTGGGTGATATTGGCTTTTTTCAGCAACGCACCACATTCATTAAGAATGGCCAATACCCGGAAGTTACCCTTGTTCGCGGTGCTTAACCCGGTCAGTTCCAAGGCTTGCAAGGTGGCGTTATCGATAAAATTGCCGTGGCTGTCGACCAGCATCTCGGCGGAGCGGATGCCGAAGGTCTGACACACGCTGTAGTCATCCGCACCGTGCATTGGAGCGGTATGGACAGAGCCGGTACCGGAATCGGCGGTGACGTGCTCGCCGGTGATGATCGGTACGTATTTTTCGGCGCTATCGGCTGCTGGCATAAAAGGGTGTCGAACCACAAACGGAGCGCTGTCACCAGCCGCCAGTTGTTCCGGAGTCCAACCCAATACTGCGCCCTTGGCAGTAGCCACCACCTCGTAATCACTGGCATCAATGCCATAACGGGCCATTGAGTCAGCCACCAGGTCGGCCGCCAGCACCAATAGCTCATCCTGTTCTTTCAGCAGTACCAGCGAGTATTCCAGCGTCGGGTGTACCGATACGGCTTCGTTCGCCGGCAGAGTCCAGGGGGTGGTTGTCCAGATCACAATGCTGGCCGTTTTACTCGCCAGTGTCGCTTCGGCACCAAAGGCCGCCAGCAACTGCGCGGTATCCGGGAAAGCAAACTTCACATCAATCGCTACGGACTTTTTATCCTGGTGCTCAACTTCCGCTTCCGCCAATGCAGAACCACATTCCGGGCACCAGTTCACTGGCTTGAAGCCCTTGTGCAGGTGGCCCTTGTCGATGATTTTGCCCAGCGTACGAATGATGTCCGCTTCGGTTGTAAAATCCATGGTGAGATAAGGGTTATCCCAGTCTCCCAACACCATCAGGCGTTTGAAGTCCTCGCGCTGGCCATCGACCTGTTTGGCGGCGTATTCGCGGCAATGACGACGAAATTCACTGGCGCTGACCTTGTCACCCGCCTTGCCTACCTGCTCTTCCACTTTCAGTTCAATCGGCAAGCCATGGCAATCCCATCCCGGTACATAAGGAGCATCAAAGCCACTCATGGTCCGAGACTTGACGATCATGTCTTTCAGAATCTTGTTAACGGCGTGACCAATATGAATCTTGCCATTGGCGTATGGCGGGCCATCATGCAGGATAAACTTGTTACGACCGGCACGTGCCGCACGAATCTGCTGGTACAGCCCCATTTTTTCCCAACGAGCCAGCATGTCAGGCTCTCGCTTGGCCAAATTGCCGCGCATGGGAAATTCGGTATCCGGTAAATTCAGGGTCGATTTGTACTGGCTGTCCACTTTATCGTTCATAACGGGTCACTTCTGATAAATTCAATTCGGTCGTCGTTATCCGGGTCGATCCCGAATCACGGAAAGAGTATGGCAATGTGGCGAAATAATGCTGGGCCGAGCGTTTGTCATCGTCAATAGCGGCTTGTAGTGATTCCAGGCCATCAAAGGCACGCTCACCACGAATACGATGCCAGAATTCGACCGTCAGATGCTGGCCATACAGATCACCGGAAAATCCGAACAGGTGAACCTCCAGTGACGGCTCAGGCTTCAGGCTGATGGTCGGTTTGATTCCGACATTGGCCACTCCCAGATATTCTTCGCCGGTCTCCTGGATACGTGTGGCCACGGCATACACTCCACACAAAGGCAGGCGGCGGCGATGGATCATCACATTGGCGGTGGGAGTATTCAGCGTACGGCCCAGTTCCCGGCCGTGGGCAACCCGCCCGGACATGCGATAGGTACGCCCCAGCAACTTGCGCACTTCGCCCAGACGGTTGGCTTCCAGCTCCTTGCGGATACGGGTACTGCTGACGCGTTCTCCGGCCACCAGAAAGGTCGAGGAGTCCTGCACCACAAAACCGTATTGCTGGCCAGCACTGGCCAGCAGCGCATAATCACCCCGGCGATCACAGCCAAAGCGGAAGTCATCTCCCACGATCAGATGGCGAATACCGAGCGTATCCACCAGTACCTGCTTGATAAAATCATCCGCCGACATTGATCGCAGCGCCTGATTAAACGGCAGGCACAGAACGTAATCGACGTGATCGGCATCAAGATCAAGTAATTTCTCGCGCAGATTGGCCAGTCGCGCGGGGGCTTGGTCCGCGGCAAAAAATTCCTTGGGCTGCGGCTCAAAAATCATTACCAGCGTTGGCACAGCCAACCCGGTTGCCGCGGCATGGAGTCCATGCAAAATAGCCTGATGCCCCAGATGCAAGCCATCAAAATTACCAATGGTGATCGCACAGCCAGAGAATTCCGCTGGAATATTATGTAAGCCTCGCAGCAGACGCATGAGCGATGACAGTCCTCAGTGATTCAGTTACCGGAACAAACAGATAACCAGACAAAAATACAAGGGGCTGGATTATAGCCAAGGCACCGCGCCGGGAACAGTCAAACACCGGAAACAGCCGCTATAGACTGAATTTAGCCTCGAACCACCCCATCAGGCGCAGCGGGCACCAGCCCTCTAGTCAAACAAGGCACCACGCAAGTGCCGGGGCTGCAGCCCGGCAACAAGCAACACCAGCACATAGACGACAACGCCCGAAACAACCACCAGCGTCATTTGTACCATACGCTCAGAAGCTGACCACAGCAGCCAATCGGCCACATCCCCCATGAGCCACCAGGTCACTCCCAGCAGGGCAGCATTTGCCAATGCCAGCTTGGCCATAAACCCCAACCAGCCACGACTGTGTTGCAGCACCCCGGCTTTGCGCAACCCCAGATATAACATCAGAGCATTAAAGTACGATGAGATAGCGGTGGCCAGCGCCAGTCCGACATGGGCAAATGGCAATACCAGCGCCAGATTAAACACCATATTCACGACCATCGCCTGAATACCAATACGTACCGGTGTGCGGGTATCCTGCCGTGCATAATAACCGGGAGCCAAGACCTTGATCAGCATAAAGGCCAACAGGCCCGAGGCGTAAGCTTGCAAGGCGACCGACATTTGCTCAATGTCATAAGTCGTCATTTCACCGTGATAAAAAATGGTTGCCATCAACGGCTGAGCCAACAGTGCCAGCGCCAGGGCTGCCGGTAATGCCAGCAGCAACACCATGCGCACCGCCCAATCGAGCGTACGAGCAAAGCCCTCATCCTGTTCTCCAGCGTGCTTACTCGACAGCGCAGGCAAGATCACCACACCAATGGCGATGGCAAAAATTCCCAGCGGCAGGTTATTGAGCCGATCGGCATAATACAGCCAGCTGACGCTGCCATCTTCCAGAAATGATGCCAGTACCGTATCCAGCAACAGATTAATCTGACTGACCGACACCCCGAACAAAGCCGGTATCATCAAGCTGACAATACGTCGAACCCCTTCATCATCCCGTTTTACCGTCGGCCGCACCAACAGCTGCAAGCGGGCGAGAAACGGCAGCTGAAACAGCAATTGCAGCAGTCCGGCAAAAAAGACTCCCCAGGCCAATGCAAACAATGGCTCCTCAAACCAGTCAACCATCAGCCATGTTGCGGCAATCAGTGTCAGATTCAGCAACACCGGAGTAAAAGCCGGGATGGCAAAACGGCCGTAACTGTTCAGCACCCCACCCGCAAAGGCCGTCATGGCAATAAACAACAGATAAGGAAAGGTAATACGCAGCAGATCCCCGGTCAGGGCAAATTTTTCCGGATTGGTAGCAAAACCGGGGGCAAACAACCAGGGCAGGTAGTCCGCCGATAACAACGCCAGTGTCGTCACCGTCAGCAATGCCAGACCCAGGGTACCGGATACCCGCGACACCAGCAGTTGCACCTCATCCAGAGAACGACGGGTACGGTATTCACTCAGTACCGGAACAAAAGCGACCGAGAAGGCACCTTCGGCAAACAGGCGACGAAAAAAATTGGGGATTTTAAAAGCCACCAGAAAGGCATCAACCCGGGTGCCAAAATACTGTGCCACCACAATATCACGCACCAGCCCCAGCACCCGGCTGAGCAAGGTGAACACGCTGACGACCGATGAAGAACGCAGCAGACTACTGCCTGTCGACCGGGCACCCGCTTCCGTGGTTGTTGACGATGCTGCTTTTTGTTTGTCCACGACGGATTTCTCTTGTTGTACAACCTGGTACGGGCTGCGCAGGATGCTTCACCCAGAAGGGCCTTGCCAACAGACAGCCACAAAAAAGCCCGCAAAAGCGGGCTTTTTTATCGTCGAAAGGCCTTAGCCTTTCAGCGCAACAACCTGCGAATTCAGACGGCTTTTGGTACGGGCTGCAGTGTTTTTATGCAGAATACCTTTGTTGACCATCTTATCGATATACGGTTGGGCTTTAACGAACGCAGCTTGGGCCTGTTCGTAGTTATCAGACGCTACAGCAGCGTGTACTTTCTTGATGTAGGTACGCACCATAGAACGCAGTGCGATCGTACGGGCACGGCGTTTGATAGCCTGACGGGCGCGTTTACGAGAACCAGCAGAATTTGCCACAGTCGGCTCCTTAATAAGGGGATTAGTGAATTCCAAGAGGGCCGGGATTATCCCGGCCAGCCCCTTTCATGTCAACCAGAAGTCGCTTTATTTCAACAAACTGGCCGGTTTTCTTGCAACTTAGCCGATAACAACCTTATCGAACGATTTAACCAGGTCATCCACTGCTTTCATTTGCTTCAAATAAACTTCCAGCTTATCGAGTGGCAAGGCGCAAGGGCCATCACATTTGGCTTCTGCAGGGTTAGGGTGAGCCTCGATAAACAGGCCACCAATACCCAACGCCATCCCCGAACGCGCCAGTTCAAACGCCTGCTGACGACGCCCATCCGCCGAATCCGTACGACCACCCGGGCGCTGCAACGCATGGGTCGCATCAAAGATAACCGGTGCCATGGGTTTCATATCATCCATACCGAGCATATCAACCACCAGGTTGTTATAGCCGAATGAAGAACCACGCTCACACAACATCACCCGCTCGTTACCGGCTTCGGCAAATTTTTTGATGATATGACGCATTTCATGCGGTGCCAGAAACTGGGGTTTTTTCACATTAATGGCAGCACCTGTCTCAGCCATCGCCACCACCAGATCAGTCTGACGCGCCAGAAAAGCCGGTAACTGAATCACATCAACCACCTCGGCAACAGGAGCTGCCTGATAGGTTTCATGAACGTCGGTAATAATTGGCACATCAAACGTTGCCTTGATCTCTTCAAAGATCTTCAGGCCTTCTTCCATACCGGGACCGCGATAGGAGTTGATCGAGGAGCGGTTCGCCTTGTCAAACGACGCCTTGAAGACATACGGAATACCCAGGCGAGTGGTCACTTCCACATAATGCTCACAAATGGCCATGGCAAGATCACGACTCTCAAGCACATTCATACCGCCAAACAGGGTAAAAGGCTTGTCGTTGCTGACTTCCAGACCGCCAAAGGCTACCGACTCAATCATAGTGTTCCTCAGATATACATTTAGAAAGTTCAGGGACTCAGACGTGTACCCTGCACGAATGAGGCGCAAAGCAATAATAACGGTTTATTGCGTCTGTCTGGTTATATTACCACCAGATTATCCCTGTGGATCATTTCCTGTTCCACAACAAAACCCAGCACCTGTTCCAACTCGGACGACGGTGTGCGCAAGATCTTGTTGGCTTCGCTGCGACTGTAATTCACCAGCCCTTTGGCAACCAGCTCGCCACGTTCATTTTTACAGGCAACCACTTCGCCGCGCTCAAAGCGGCCATTCAGCGCCACCACACCAATCGGCAGCAGACTGCGATGACCATTACGCAGGGCATTTACCGCCCCATCGTCCAGAATCAATTCCCCGCGAGTCTGCAGGTGACCGGCAATCCACTGCTTGCGCGCCGCAACTGGCTCGCGATCAGCCACCAACAAGGTGCCCAGCAGTTCACCCGCACGCAAACGCGGCAACACATTCTCAATCCGGCCGCCGACAATCAGGGTATCCGCTCCGGAACGGGATGCCAGAGACGCCGCTCGTACCTTGGTGACCATGCCACCACGCCCCAACGCACCACCGCTGCCCGCCATATCGGCAATGGCAGGGTCAGACGCCTTGGCTTCCAGTACCAGCTCGGCATCCGGGTAGGAACGGGGATCGGCAGTGAACAGCCCTTGCTGATCGGTCAGAATCACCAGTACATCAGCCTCTACCAGGTTGGCAACCAGAGCGCCCAGCGTATCGTTATCCCCAAAGCAGATTTCATCGGTTACAACGGTGTCATTTTCATTCACCACCGGCACCACACCCAGATTCATCAGAGTGCGTAACGTGCTGCGAGCGTTAAGATAACGGGTACGGTTACTGAGGTCATCATGGGTCAGCAACACCTGGGCGGTGAGCCGGTCATGTTTACCAAAAGCGGTTTCATAAGCCTGCACCAACCCCATCTGCCCGACCGCTGCCGCCGCCTGCAACTGATAAAGTTCTTCCGGTCGCTTATGCCAGCCAAGACGGGTCATACCGGCGGCAACCGAGCCAGACGAGACCAGAATAATATCGTGCCCCAGGCGCTGTAATTCGGCCATCTGATCGACCCAGGATTGCATCCCTTCGAGATCAAGACCCTGGCCGTCATTGGTCAGCAGAGCGCTGCCAATCTTGATAACCCAGCGCTTTTTCTGCGCCAGCCGAATACGATGCTGCTGAATTTGCTGTTGAGAGTCCAAAGCCATTCCAAAAGCTATTGATGCAAGGCCATGGCAGAAAGCAATGGCCGGGATACTGGGACAACCTGGCTGGCGCGGCAATCACACCAACAGGGAGCCAACCAGCGACGTGGTAACCGCGACGGCTACCTGAAAACTATTCGTTAAGATAAACAACTTCGACGTCGTAGTCATCGTCGTCATTGTCGTTTGACGCCGCCCGAATCGCAGCCCGCTCGGCGCGATGCCGCTCTTCCAGCTCTTCGATACGTTCGCGGGCTTCTTCTTCGACCACTTCGCGCTCCCGCTCGATCTGGGCAGCAAACTCTTCGTCCTGCTCAGCCCGCAGGCGGCGTTCTTCGATATATTCCATAATGTCGCAACTCAACGGGAAAGTACCATCCTTGTTGATTGCAGCAATCTGGTAAACCGGGCCTTGCCAGTCCAGCTTGTCCAGAACGTCCTGACAGGCGGCTTGTCGCTCGTCTTCCGGCAACAGATCCAGCTTGTTCAGAATCAGCCAGCGATCCCGCTTGACCAGTCCGGGAGAAAAATACTCCAGCTCATCGATAATGGTACGCGCACACTCGGCAGGATCAGCGCCATCCGGTGGAGCCATATCCACAATATGCAGTAACAAATGAGTCCGCACCAAATGCTTCAGAAAGCGAACACCCAAGCCCGCACCTTCTGATGCACCTTCGATCAGCCCGGGAATATCGGCAATCACAAAACTGCGATGCTGCTCTATGGAAACCACCCCCAGATTCGGCACCAGTGTGGTGAAGGGATAGTCAGCAACCTTCGGGCGAGCGGCAGAGACAGACCGGATAAAGGTAGATTTACCGGCATTGGGCAAGCCCAGCAAACCGACATCAGCCAGGACTTTCAGCTCCAGCTTGAGGTTACGTGACTCTCCCTCTTGCCCTGGCTTGGTCTGGCGTGGTGCCTGGTTGGTACTCGACTTGTAACGGGTATTCCCAAGACCGTGAAAACCACCCCGAGCCACCATCAGGCGTTGGCCGATTGCCGTCAGATCACCCAGCGTCTCACCGGTATCTTCGTCGATCGCCGTGGTACCGACAGGTACCGGCAAGACAATATCTTCACCTTTGGCACCGGTACAGTTACGACTGGCGCCACCCTGACCGTTCTGGGCGCGATGACGCCGGGTATAACGATAATCCACCAGCGTATTGATCGAGTCGTTGGCTTCAAGATACACCGAACCACCGTCACCGCCGTCGCCGCCATCCGGGCCGCCTTTAGGAATGAACTTTTCGCGACGAAAGCTCAAACAGCCGTTGCCGCCCTTTCCCGCTTCAACTGTAATTCGTGCTTCGTCAACGAACTTCATATAGATACCTCAAAAAAACATACAAAAACGCCCCAACTGCAAGCAGCTGGGGCGCTTTTTACGGCAAACCAACCGCCGACAACCTTGAACCGGTTGTCGATCAGGCAGGAACGACGCTAACAGTCTTGCGATTGTTTGGACCTTTCACTTCAAATTTGACAACGCCTTCGGCAGTTGCAAACAGAGTGTGGTCACGAGCAACACGGACATTGTCACCGGCGTGTACACGAGTGCCACGCTGACGAATAATGATTGCGCCTGCTTTTGCTGCCTGGCCGCCGTACAGTTTCACGCCAAGGCGTTTACTTTCGGAATCGCGACCGTTCTTGGTAGAACCACCAGCTTTTTTGTGAGCCATGCTTCTTTCTCCTTCTGAGGGACCACTACAACACTGCGGATGCGGTGACCGTCATTCACAGTCACCCGGGCCCAAATTGAATTTAAAAAAATTAGCCAGCGATGCTGGTGATTTTCAGTTCAGTGAACCACTGACGGTGGCCCATTTGTTTCATGTGGTGCTTACGACGCTTGAACTTCATGATTTTCACTTTCTTGTGACGACCATGGGCAACCACTTCTGCCGTTACTTTAGCGCCTTCAACCACAGGAGTGCCAATTTTAACGTCATCGCCGTTACCAATCAGCAAAACTTTTTCCAGTTCAACCGCATCGCCTGTTGCTACTTCCAGTTTTTCAACTTTCAGCGTTTGGCCTTCTTCAACACGGTATTGCTTACCGCCGGTAATTACTACTGCGTACATGAGGTTCTCCACCTGCTGCATTTTTAGCCGGGCCTCTGATCAGCACCGGTCCATAACCGAATACGCTACTTTCACAACCTGCTTCTACTGGGAACGCACGGGTTACCATATGGCAGGGAGCTGAAATTCGGGCGCGAGACTGTACCTCAGAGCAAGCTGCGTTGCAAGTCGGAGATTCTCGCATTTCCTTGACAGTGTCGACGCTCAACTCTAGCATTTGCGGCAGTTTTCCCGAGACATTATGAATATGCCGTCATCCAACATCACATCCCCATCTCCGGCCCCGTCCATGTCGCTGGCCGACATACTGACATGTGTTGATGATGATTTTCAGGCGGTCAACCGGCTCATCAACGAGCAGCTGGAATCCCGCGTTCCACTGGTCGAAAAAATCGCTGACTATATCGTCAACAGTGGTGGCAAGCGCATCCGGCCATTGCTGGTGCTTCTGAGCGCCCGGGCATTGGGCAACTGCGATCAGGGTGTGATCAAACTGGCGGCCATTATCGAGTTCTTGCACACCGCCACCCTGTTACATGACGATGTGGTGGATACCTCGGACATGCGCCGGGGCAACCCGACCGCCAATGCCAAATGGGGTAATGCTCCCAGCGTACTGGTCGGTGACTTCCTTTACAGCCGCTCGTTTAACATGCTGGTGGAACTGGCCAACCTCAAGGTAATGGATATTCTTTCCTCGACCACCTGTGTGATTGCCGAAGGCGAGGTGCTGCAGCTGACCAACGTCAAAAACCCGAATATCACCGAAGCCCAGTATATGGACGTGATTCAGGGTAAAACCGCACAACTGTTTGAAGCCTCAACCCACGGCACCGCCGCCCTGCTGCAAGCTCCGGATGACATCCAGGAAGCGCTGCGTATTTACGGCAAGGAACTGGGGCTGGCCTTCCAGTTAATCGACGATGTGCTGGATTACGAAGGCAATGCCGCCGATCTCGGCAAAAACGTTGGTGATGACCTGGCGGAAGGCAAGCCAACACTGCCACTGATTCATGCCATGGCCAATGCCGATGAAACCGGCCGCAAACTGGTGCGCCAGGCCATTCGCAAAGGTGGTCTGGATAACATGAATGATGTCATGGCCGTGGTCACACATACCCGCTCAATGGAGTACACCCGCAACAAAGCCAATGCCTGTGTGCAACGGGCCGAACAACAGCTGCAACTTTTACCCCAATCGGCGGCCAAAGACGCCCTGATTGCTCTGGCCAGAATCGCCGTCCAGCGCAAAACCTAACTCTACCCACCCAGAACCGGGGATTTTTATGCAGGTTGTTGCCAGATATCTGATTGCCATCCTGGCGCTGCTCGCCCTGACGCCTACTGTCCAGGCCGGGCTATTTGATCCACTCGGCGGCGCTGAACCCAAATTTTTACCGGTGGAACAGGCTTTTCCACTCCAGACAGATATTGATGGCGGCCTGTTAATTGCCCAATGGCAAACCCCGCCTGGCTACTATTTGTATCAACATCGTATTTATCTGAGCCAGGATGACATACAGCAGGACCCTGCCAGCTTTTCAGAACCCGGCATTGATAAATACGACGAAGCCTTTGGCGATATCATTGCCCATTACGGCCCACGGGAAGTTATCTTCAAGCTGGATTCATTCAGTGCCGGTGTCGTCACCCTCCACTATCAGGGTTGCGCCGATGCCGGGCTGTGTTACCCACCCCAGCGTATCAATATCACCATTGCGGCCAGTGACCTTCCATCAGCCAGTCCGGTTCCCGCAACTGCCACACCATCGGCTCCCTGGGAAAATACCGCAACAGATACCGCAACTACCGCAGCAGGCACCACCACGAACGCTGTCACTCAGTCAGCAACCACCAGCGCCAGCTCTGGCATTAACAGCAACAATACTTATCCTCCCGCGACCGACCAGCCAGCCAGCAGTTCCGCCCACTGGTTTGAGGGCTCCTGGCTGACCACCATTGGCCTGTTCTTCCTGCTCGGCATCGGACTGACATTTACCCCTTGTGTGCTGCCGATGATTCCGATCATGTCGGCGGTGGTGATGGGGCAAAACCAGACCATTTCCGCCCGGCGCGGTTTTTTGCTTTCCAGCACCTATGTACTCGGAATGGCCATTACCTACGCTCTGGCGGGGGTTATCATGGGACTACTGGGAGCCGGAGCCAATATCCAGGCCTGGATGCAAACCCCCTGGGTGCTGGTGCTCTTTGCCCTGCTGTTCGTGTTGCTGGCGTTGTCGATGTTTGGTCTCTATGAACTGCAATTACCCAGCAAACTCCGCAATCGCCTTAATCAAATGAGCCAACAGCAATCCGGTGGCCACCTGCTCAGCGTGTTTGTGATTGGCATCCTTTCGGCACTGGTTGTGTCGCCCTGTGTCTCGGCACCGTTGGCCGGAGCACTGGTTTACCTCAGTACCACCGGCAACGTCTGGCTCGGCGGTGGCGCCCTGCTGGCGCTTGGATTGGGCATGGGGGCACCACTTATTATCCTGGGTACCAGCGGCGGCTCGCTGATGCCCAAAGCCGGTGCCTGGATGAACCAGATCAAAATCTTTTTTGGGGTATTACTGCTGGCCGTTGCACTCTGGCTGGTCAGCCGCATTCTGCCCGGGTCACTAAGTCTTGCACTCTGGGGGCTGCTGGCACTGGTTTATGCCGTGGTTGCCGGTGTATTTGAACCGGCATCAACACCACGCCATCGCGCCTTCAAAGGCCTGGCCTGGGCACTGCTGGTTTACGGCGTCGCCGCCTTCTGGGGCGCATTGCAAGGCAACCATAATCCGTTACAGCCACTGACATCTACTCATGCCGGGTCTGCTGCCAGCGCTGAACAGCAGGCCAACGCTTTTTATCGCACCGAGTCGGTGACTGACATCCAGCGCCTGATCAAAAACAGCCAGCAACCCGTCATGCTGGATCTCTACGCCGACTGGTGCATCAGCTGCAAAGTCATGGATGAAGAAATTTTTGCCGATGATGAAGTACAGCGCCAATTGAGCCATATGACCTGGCTGCAGCTCGACATTACCCGTAATACCGACGAACAGATTGCCCTGTTACAAAGCCTGGCCGTTTTTGGCCCTCCGACGGTACTGTTCTTCCACGAAGGTATTGAAGTTCCTGAGCGCCGTATCGTCGGGGAAATATCCAAAGCCGAATTTCTGCGCCTGACCCAACCCTGACCCGACACCAACCGATGCAAGTGCCCATCCGCATATCGGGGATATACTTGAATAATCATAACCAGGCACACATATAGGGGGCATCTATTTAATCCGGTGCTCACTCTGGGCTACCGGATGGTTTCGAATCACGAAGCCGACTTGCAGGCCTGACGGGTCAAGTCAAACTGTAACCAGACACAACTTATTAGATAGATGATTAAATTCGGGAGAATGTGAAAACAATTGAAATTCGGTGGAATCAGCAATACCATCCACCTGAAATTTTACGGGAATAGGTGGGTTTATGGCTGGGAAAGGTTTTGTGGCTAACATGACAGCTGAAGACAAGGAATCGCTGAACAAAGAAATTCGTCACCGGGGATACGGTCGTCAGCAGGAAATCCTGGATTATCTTGCCGAACACGGTATCACAACGTCGAAAAGCTCTCTAAACCGCTACATCATGGCCCTGAAGGATGCTGACAACCTTACAGGCTTTCAGCCTGGTCATTCGCTTCAGGCCCGGATTCCGACGGATAACAGCAGCTGGAGCGAGACAGACCGGTTGCTGCACCGATTAGGAAAAATCAAATTTGAAGAGCAAATGATTCTCAAAAAGCTGGAATCAATATCGGGATTCAGTCCCGATTGATCAAGCCAATTCAATCATGCTTTAATGATTCATTGTCTAAAAACAAGCGCCGGGCTAAATTGCCCGGCGTTTTTGTTTTTGCTGCATTGTATTAGACAAAAACACGCTGTCTAAGAACATCACGAAGAAGCCCGAACGGGCATTACCTGGGTAGCCCGCCCAGTCCCTCCTAACCCGCATCAGAACTGGCCTGGTGGCCTTACAGCCCGATTAGCAGGTCTGCATTCAAGGGAGTCACTTCTGGCGAAATCTGGACGCGGGCTGGTTCCAACTTCACTACGGCGAACTTAGACATTCAAGAGGGTTCACTCTGGACATGCCTATGTCTTATAACTATTTGATTTTTATATAAAAAAATAAATACGAAGAGTTCTTGCTGATTTTCAACCTGGACGCTCAGTTTGTTCATAGACAAAATGCTGCCGTCTAAAAGAATGTGTCTGTCAGAAGTCCTTGCCAACCCACACCACGCGACCAATAACTTCCAGGTCTGGATTGCTGCCATCGAACTTCACCAGCTGCTCACCATAGGTTTTGTTGTCGCTGATCAGCTTCACGCCTTGCCCTGGAAGGATCTGGGTGCGCTTGACTAGCAAATGGCCATCGACCCGAATCACGTACATGCGCCCGTCCTGGGGGCTGGTGTCGCTGGTGTCCACCATGATGGTGTTGTTGTCGCTGATGGTCGGTTCCATCGAATCGCCCTTGGCGAACACAACCACCAAATCCTTTTCATGTAACCCTTTAAATTTCAGCCACTTACGTCTAAATGCCAGTTTTCGTGATACCTCTTCTGAACCGGCAAAACGGCCCGGCCCGGCGCTTACCTGGATGTTGTAGCCAGGGATAAAGGCGTAATCATCTTCAATTTTGTAGCCCGCAGCAGATTCTTTTACGTGACCATCGACCTGGTCAGAGTTTGTCATTGTGCCGGTTCCAAGCACCAGCCATTCAATTCTTGCACCAGATGCTTTTGCGATCGCTTCCAGGTTCTTGCGCGATGGCTCCGAGGTTCCATCTCGCCATCTTCGTACAACACTTTCAGAAACTCCGACTTCTCTGGCGAATGCGCTCGTACTTTTAAACGAGTCAAGCAAGTGCGAAATCCGATCAGAAAACAGTTCAAAGTTCATAGCTCGTAACCTTTAACCTTTGTCTCGTTTTAATCACCGAGTTTAATGTTTCATAACTCGTTGTTTTCACAAGGTTTTCTAAAAAATAAGACAAGAAAACCGCAAAAGAGAACTTTTAACCGATTTTATCTGTTGTAATTCGGCTATTTAGCCGATAATGTTTACCTAAAGCAGTCACCCAACAGCTTTAAACAAACTGGTTAACAACAGGGCAAAAAAATGAGCAACTCACAGAGTCACCCAGACTGGCACCGCCAGGAAGTGATCGCCGCGATTCGTATGCGCGGTATTTCGGTCGCCGAATTGGCGCGACAAAATGGCTATAAAAACCCCACCACCTTTTACAACGTGTTCAAGGCTCCGTACCCGAAGGTGGAGAAAATCGTCGCAAAGTTCCTGGGCAAACAGCCTGCCGATATCTGGCCAAGCCGCTACCAGCCCAATCCGCAAGTATACCGCAATGTCTCATAACATCCCGCCGATTGATTCCGATTGATGGAATCAGCTTATGCCGCGCCCGGTTCGGCGCATAGAGGCATAACGGAAGTTTTATTAGCACACCACTTTGCGGACAGCAGCAATGGCAAAACGAAATTGGAAGCGAGAGCAGCCACGGTCTCTCAAACACGCGATGGAATTGTGCGTTGACCACGCCAAATCCGTTAAAAATCTCTCGGTCGAGCGTATTGCCGACCTGATCGGTATTACCAGCCAATACACCCTTTATAAATGGCTCGACGAAGCGCGCATGCCCGCGCTGATGATTCGGCCTTTTGAGCACGCCTGTGGCGTCTCGTTTGTTACCCAATATCTGGCTGCCAGTGATTACCAGCTGCTGGTGCCCATGCCAAAAGCCAAGGCTGCTAAAGATACCGATTTAATGGCGCTCCAGCAGTCATTTAGTCAGGCCGTTACTGTTTTGGCAGCGTTTTATATGGGTAACGAAAGCGGCGAATCCGCCAGCGCTGAATTGGCCCGTCATATGGCCGAGGTGGCCAGTCATCGCGTGCGGGTTGAACGTATGGGATCACCCGAGCTGGAATTGTTTGGGGGTGACGAATGAACGACTGGTTTAGCACTCAGGAATTGGCAGGAATTAGCGGATTACCAGGCACCGTACCAGGGCTGTTGAAAAAGGCCAATGCAGATGCCTGGCAATCGCGCCCGCGCTCTGGTCGTGGCGGTGGTTTTGAATATCACATTAGCAGCCTGCCAGCCGCCAGCCAGCGGGCACTGCGTATCAGTATGGCCAAAAAAGCGGCCGCCCGCGCAAAATCCAATCCGGTTATTGCCGATATGGATGCTCAGTCACAACTGCAACAGCAACACCGTGAACAATCGTTAAATCGCTATAAAAAGCTGTCGGCCAACCAAAAGAAAAAGGTGGATGCCATTCTTGCGGTATTGACCGCCGCGCAGGAATTTCACCGCGCCAGTGGTTTGCCAAAAGGCAAGGCATATACCGAGTTTTCTTCCTTATATAAGAAGGAAGAAATCACAGTAGAAGCCTGGGTACGCGAGATCGAACCCAAGTGCTCCCGGCCCAGCCTGTATTTGTGGGAAAAGAAAATTCGCGAACACGGCATTGATGCCCTGGCCGGTGATACCGGCAAAGGCCGTCGCGGCAGCGGCATTATTGATAGCCAGCCCGCGCTGCGTGAATACATCGTCGGTATGGTCGTGGGCCATCCGCATATCAAAATCACTACGTTGGCCAAAGCACTTCGTGCCGAATTTGCCGGGCAGGATATAACGCTGCCGAGTGAACGCCGCTTATGTGACTGGGTTAATCAATGGAAATCGGATAACCGCGCCGTATACACCGCCGTTACCAACCCGGACGCCTGGAAAAACAAATATATGGACGCCCAAGGCAGCGCCAGCGAACACGTTCACGCGCTGAATCAGCTTTGGGAGTTCGACAGTACGCCTGCCGATCTGATGCTGACCGATGGCCGTCATTCCATATTGGGCGCAATTGACGTTTATAGCCGCCGCACCCTGTTTGTCGTAATGCCCACCTCTGATAGCAAAGGCGTTGCGCAGGTAATCCGTCGCTGTCTGCTGAGCTGGGGTGTACCAGAGGTTGCCAAAACCGATAACGGTGCCGACTACAAATCCAAATACATTCAGAACGTATTCCGTTCCCTGGGCGTCGAGCAGGAATTTTGCCCGCCATTTCAGGGCTGGAAAAAGCCGCACATCGAACGGGTTTTCAAAACATTTTCACACGACATTGCCGAGCTGTTGCCAGGGTTTATCGGCCACAACATCGTTGAGCGCCAGGCCATTGAAGCGCGCAAGAGTTTCAGCGACCGCCTGTTTAAAAAAGACGAACTGATCGAAGTGAAAATGTCCTCGGCTGAGTTGCAGCAATACTGCGACGACTGGCTGGAACACGAATACCACACCCGCCGCCACAGTAGCCTGGGGGAATCACCTGCCGCCCGCATAGCCAGCTATGCCGGACACATCCGCACGATCGACGACGAGCGCGTGCTGGATGTGCTGCTGAGTGAGCTGGCTGGCACCCGAACCATCACCAAAAAAGGCATCAAGCTGGACGGCGGGTTTTATATCCACGCCGAGCTGGCGGCGCACACCGGCGAACAGGTGAACGTGTTCTACGACGAGGCCGACATGGGGCGCATCTATGTCTATGACCTGGACGGCGACTACCTCTGCACCGCCGAAGATCCGGCGATCACCGGCGTCAGCCGTGAAGAGGTTGGCGTAAAAGCCAAGATCATTCAAAAAGAGGCGATACAAGAAGAACGCCGCCGCCTCAAAGTCAGTGCCCAAAAAGTCACCAAGCGCGACGTTGCCCAGCAAATTCTTGATCACCGCGCAGCAGAAGCCCGCGCCGAAAAAGTGCGCCATTTTCCACGACCAGAGCAAGAGCACACCAGTGCTGGCATTGACGCCGCCCGCGCTGCCCTGGCTGCGCAACAGGCACAACCTGCCACCGATCTGCCAGCGCTACCGCCCCTGGAACAACCACCAGTACCCCGTGCGGCTCAGGTGATTCGGCCTGAATTTGTCGCCCCAGCGTTCCAGCCACCAGACGACTTTGAAGAACGCTACCTGCTTGCCGTAGAGATCGAGCAGCGAGCCGACGCCGGAGACGCCACCGACGCTGAGGTGTTGTGGGCCAAACGATTCAAGACCAGCAAGGCGTTTATCGCCGGAAAAGACCTTCACGAAATGCGCACCCGCCAGGTGCCCCTGACAGCACGTTAAGCGCTGATTAACGCGAATTAAACGGAGTATTTATCAATGTCGAACATCGCCGGTATCAACAACGTGGCTCTGACCAATCAAGCCATGATGCACCTGCAAGACCGCAGCCCCAGCCTGCCCGGTTTGGGAGTCCTTCATGGCCCCAGCGGCTATGGCAAATCCTTCGCGGCCAGCTACGCCGCCAATGCCCACCGCGCTTTTTACATCCAGTGCAAAAGCACCTGGACACGCAAGAAGTTCCTGGAGGCCATCCTCAAGGAAATGGGCATCATGCCCGCCAAAAACCTGGCGGACATGAACGAACAAGCCTGTGAGGAACTGATGCAATCGGGTCGGCCGCTGATTATCGACGAAGCTGATTGGCTGGCCGACAGCAAAAGCCACGTCATGCTCGCGATGGATCTGTATGAGGGTTCACAAGCCAGCATCCTGCTGATCGGTGAAGAGCGATTGCCTGCCAAACTGGCTCACTACGAAAAAATTCACAACCGCATCCTGTCCTGGGTCGCTGCTGAACCCTGCCAAATACGCGATGTGTTGCAGCTGGCGGATATCTACGCCCGTGACATCAACATTGCCGAAGACCTGTTGCTGAAAGTGCTGGATGACACTCACGGTGTCACCCGCCGGATCTGCGTCAACCTTGAGAACATCCGTAACTGGGCTGCCGACAACGGTGTTGAACGCGTAACTCTTGAAAACTACCGCCAGGCCATCTTCACCGGCAAAGCACCACGGGGGCGTTCATGAATACGTATGCACACGCCAAGAAAATCCGCGTTCAACAGGTGATCTGGGACACCGTGCGCGAGCTGCGCGAGTTCACCGAGGCGGACCTGATTATTCAGGCCAGTAAACGAGCGGGTCAAACCATCCCTGACGCCAGCGTTCACGCCTATCTGAACAAGCTGAAGCTGGGCGAATACGTGGAGACTGTTGAGGTTGAAAAGCTCAATCACGGACACGTTCGCAACCGCTTTCAGCTGGTGCGTAATACCGGCCGCGAAGCCCCCCGCCTGACCAGCACCGGTCAGTCCAGCAAGCTGGGCCGTGCGCGGGAAAACCTGTGGCGTTCCATGCGCACTCTGGGCCAATTCAACTACAGAGAGTTGGCCTTAACCGCTTGCACAAATGATGTGTCAGTCAGAGAGGCTGAGGCAAAACGGTTCTGCCGCTACCTGGAACGTGCCGGATACCTGGCCATCGCCAAGCCTCCGGTTCACAAAAAAGCACTGACCGTCTACCGGTTTGTGCAGCACCGCTACACAGGCCCGCTGCCGCCGATCATCCAGACCATCGACCAGGTATTTGATGCCAATACCCAGCAGATCGTCTGGTCTGCCGACGACGAACAGGAGGCCAACTGATGGACGCCATCCTGTTAACCACCACGGAACCGCGCTGGCTGACCGAACTGCGCCATCAATGTATCGCCCGCTCACAGGCTCAGGTTGCCCGTGAACTGGAGGTGTCTGGCGCACTGATCAGCCAGGTGCTGAAAGGCAAATACCCCGGCGACTTGAACCGGATTGAAAAGCTGGTGCGCGGCCAATATTTGGGCGACACCGTCACCTGCCCGGTGCTCGGCGAACTGGAGCTGGACAACTGCCAGCGCTACCAGCGCCAGGCCGGAGCCACCCACAACCCATTGCGCGTGCAGCTGTATCGCGCCTGCAAAACCTGTAGCTACGCGGAGAACAAGTGACATGAACCACCAAGCAGAAACACTACCAGCCGGAAACCGCCACCTGGGAATCAAACTGATTGGTGCTGCCAATGCACTGTCTGCGCTGAACGCAATGGGCGTGGAAGTGTTGGAAGCCAACCTGACGCTGGCGGTGCCAGTACTGCAGGTCCGCTCCTGCGCCCAGCTGAAAGCCATTGGCGGCAGCTGGGCACAAACCCGCACCAACGCCAACCGCGACCGCGTTAAAACCATGTGCGCCATTTTGGCTGGCTGCCGTATCGAATGGGAGATCCGTCAATGATCACTCAACTGCTGAAACGCGCCCCGGCGCTGGTGCTGTTACTGGGCGGCATCGTACTACTGCAAACCCACGCCATGGACTACTGGAGTCGCTACGACGCGGCCACCGGTTGGCTTTGGAGCCTGGTGATTGAAGGTGCGGCAATCTGGTTGTGGGCTGCCCGCAGCTGGCTGAAAAACAGCATCGCCGTGTTCGCCACCCTGCTGGCGCTGTCGGCACCGCTGTACCAACTGGCAGCCCCTGTCATGGCAGAACAGCGCAGCAACGAGCAGGCCGCTAGCACTCTGCCAGACCGCCAACAGGCCATCACCGCTCAGATAGCCAGTTTGGAATCGTCATTGGCCACCTACAACCAGAACAGCCAAACCCGTGGTGGCTGGGCCGACCGTATCGATACCGCACAAAATCAGCTGGCATCGGCTCGTGCCGATCTGGTGGCACTGCACACCGAACAGGCCACCGCACAACCAGCCGACTGGCAGGCATGGCTGCAAATCGGCACCCAAGGGCTGGCGCTGATCATCATCCAGTGCCTGGTTGTGCTCACTACTCGCACCGTATTCGCCCCGCTGGCTGCGACCAGCCAGGGCACCCAAACAGCAGCACCCGCCGCTGAGGCTGGCAACGGCGCAGGAAGCGTCCGCGCCAGCCACCCTCAATTACACCCCGTAAAGCCACCGGCTGTCAGCACCGGCCTGAACCCGGCGGCCGCGTAATCGGATTTAAACAGGCATATCAAGGGCAAGGACCATGAGCAAATTGAAATACGGAGATGTCCGTCCAGTTCGAAAGATGACCGGAGACCACAAGACAGACGTGTTGTCCTGTTTCGACGAGCTGGAGGCTAAGGAACAAGAGGAACAGCTGCTGACATTAAAACGACGTCAGCGAGAAGTGGAAGAACGCGCGAAAAAGCGCTTCATCGGAAGCAACTAAGGAAAAATCATGAACACAGCACAAGCAACCATCCCATCCGGCTATATGCAAGACGCTCGCGGCCGACTGGTGCCAGAGGACCAGGTACGCGAGCAAGACAAGCTGCGCGACCAATGCGTGACCGATCTCGTTAAACAGGCGCAGGCAATCAGCCAGCAACTGACCGAGTTCAAACGCAAAGCCCTGGCCGATATTGCCGACCTGCTGCAAATCGCTGCCGACAAGTACGAAGTCACCCTGGGCGGAAAAAAAGGAAACGTCAGCCTGTCCAGCTACAACGGTCGGTACAAAATCCAGCGCGTCTTTGCCGAGCAAATTCAATTCAGCGAGGAGCTGGAGGCCGCACAGCAGCTGTTTGCAGAATGCCTGGACAAATGGACAGCAAGCGCCGACGTGAATATCCGCGCCCTGGTTGATCGGGCATTCCGCACCACACGATCAGGCCAGATTAAAACCGCTGAACTGCTGGGGCTGTTGCAGTTGGAAATCGACGACACAGATTGGCAACGCGCCACCAACGCCTTGAAAGACTCCATTCGAGTGGGTGGATCAACCGTCTACGTGCGTGTGTATGAGCGTATCGAAGACACCGACAAATACCGCCAGATCGCACTCGATTTGGCCAGTGTGTGAGGTGATGTGATGAGCGAACTATCTGAGTCAACTCTGATTGCAGCCATTAAAGCCGAGACTGGCGGCCGGTATGAACACATTGTGGCGTTCGCCAGATACAACGTAGATGACCAGTATTGTTGCAACGAAGGTGGCGCCCCGACTTGGGTTATTGCGAGTCGTTTGGGCATGGAAACTGCCGATGTCCGCAAAGCGCTGAACAAGCTCCAAAAGCGGGGCCTGGTCTGCAAACACACGCGCAGCAACTGCAACCTCTGGTGGCCAGTGGGCTACCTCGAAGAGCTGACAACAATCCACGGAATCGAAGGGGAATCCGCATGACCATTCAATACGACAACAACCCGAATAAACAGTGCATCTCCGCAGGAGAGTGGCTGGAGATCGAGCCGTGTTACGTCAACTTTGATGACGGCTGCGATGTCGTCCAGGTCAGTGTGAACGAAGACCAGGTGGATGTTGATGTTGATCGAATTCCACAACTGATCGACGCACTGAAAATGGCGCATCAGCTAGCAACCAGCAGCATGATGGAGAACGAACATGATAACTAAGGGCCAATGGCAAGCGATTGCCAGCGAACTGAGCAGTCAATTCGCCTCCGTGACGTTTCAACTGGATGACGATGAAGTCACCGTAAACCGAGTTCGTCTGACCGAAAATAAAACCGCGCTGGCGGTGTATATCAACGGCAGCATCAAAGCCGCAGAAGAGGTAGCCGCATGAAAACTCCATTGCAAGCCGCTCTGGCCAAACTCCACATCGCCAAAAAAGACCTGGCAATGGCCGATGATAGCTACCGCCAACTGCTGACGCGCCACGGCGCACCGGCAGAGTCACCCAGCTCACGCAACATGACCATTAACCAGATCGACGCGGTACTCAAAGAGCTGGTCGGCAAGGGCTGGCAACCCAAGCGCCGGAAAAAATCCGGCGACAATCGCCAGTCGCCACCATCCAGTCACAGCGGTCGAAAAACGCGCATCGACAAAATCCGTGCAATTTGGATACAGATGCACCGCGCCGGATTTATCAGCGACGGCAGCGAAACCGCCCTGATGGCCTGGGTACGTAAACAGACACGCGCAAAAAACGGGCAGATCGATGCTCTCGAATGGCTGGAGCAAACCAACATGACCAACACCGTTTTGGAGCAGCTGAAACAGTGGCAACGGCGGGTCGTCAACTCAGCCATGAATGGCGATTTGCTGCTGATCATGGCCGCTGTGCCGGCACTCGCAGAGCATGGTCAGATCGTCACCCAGGCCGAGGCTACTCAGATCCTGCTGGATCATCACGTGATTACATGGAACCCACTGTTTGAAAAACTGGCTATCAAAAACTCGGAGCACTACGCCACGAGCCGCATGGAGCTGCGACCCATGTCTGTTATCGTTGGTGATACCGCTGAGGGCCAGACATGCAGTTAAATCGCTGTCCGGTCTGTCATAGTCGGATCGGTCTGGAGCAACTGGTGCAAGACGATGCGGGGCGAGAGTTACTCGCTCTGCTGGCCGCGCACGATGCCGACACGGCCACAGCCTTAGTTGGCTATCTGGGCCTGTTTCGGAGTGGATCGCGAGATCTTGCGATGGACAGAGCGCTGAGACTGGCAAATGAAGCCCTGGCCCTGGCAGAGCCAGACTGGTTAACACCAGCGCTGCAAGACACGGTCGAGAGTATCCGCGCAAAACGCCAGAGCACCGACGCCAAAGCACTGACGAATCACAACTATTTAAAACGTGTGCTGGAAAGCATTATCAGTAGTGGCACACAGAGAGTGCGCTACCAACGCCCGGCTGCTGCGGCGGACTATCAAACAACCGCAGCATCCATGCAACGCTTGACGGACACATCCTGGTGAGGAGTTCAAATTGAAAACACTGATTATATTGGTGCTACTGTCATTAGCGATGAATGCTCATGCTGCGAGACAACATTACGAAAAATGGTATCAGCAGCGCTGGTGTTCCAACGCAGGTGGGCAGACGGAAAAAGTACTGTCTGATAAAACACGGGTCGACTGCGTCACCAGTACGCATGCAATTGAATTCGACTTTGGCAATAAATGGTCTGAAGCAATCGGGCAGTCACTAGGATATGCAATCGAGACTAACAAACGGGCTGGCATTGTTTTGATCCTAGAATCCCCGAAAGACTATAAATACTGGATCAAACTGAACAGCATCATCGACCACTATAATCTACCAATCGATACCTGGAAAACAGGAGGCGGAGATGACAATTGAACAGCAACAGCGTGACTTGATGCCAGATGCTCCTATCCCGGATGACGCGCTCGATCATCTCGATGACGTGCCGCCCGAGGCTCGTAAAAAATGGCCACGGGATCTGATCGTAATTATTGCTGTGCTCAATTCACGGTTTAACCGTATGGGCTACAGCGATGCGGATGCCAGCAAACTGACGTACAACGCAGTGCAAGAGCTGGCCAGTTACTGCGGCGGCCGCTATTTTTATCTGCCCAAGGGCGACGTGCTGGAACGGGCGATCCGGGACGGCAATTTGTACGATGATTGGGCCGATCGGCATATGACGCCGGATCAGCTGGCTGGGAAATACCGGGTGACAGTGCAGCACGTTTATCGGATCATTAAGGAACAGCGGGCGTACCATCAGAAGAAGGTACAGCCGACACTATTCTGATTACTATCAAAAGGAAGCGGCATGGATGCTAATACAAAAAAAATGATGACTGCATTTGCAGTAATCGCATTAGTATTGTTGGTAATTATCAGTGCTGGAAAAGACACCGATGCCACAAATACTGAATTGACAATAACCGCTGGCGATACGCCAGAGATGATTGACAGAGCCAATGCCGTACTACCCGTAGTTATAAAAGCCTGCCCAGGGATTAAAAAATATCAGTCAGAGTTTGAATTTATCCGTGCAGAATCAGCACAACTGATCGATTTTGAGGACGGCGTTGCTATTCATTTTTTAGTGAAAACAAATAATAACCTTCCAACATCAATACAGCGCTATTCAGCAGGGCATAACTGCTGGATAACCGTCAGTAAAAACTTGCGGATTGATATCGCAAAACGCGCGTGCAACTCTGTTTGCATCGGCCATAAATTCTAAAACCCACGTTAAACCACCCCCGCCGCCCGCCCGCGTAACCTGACCTTATCACTTGTTCCCACTGAACAGACCGAGGTCAGGAGTATGTAATGGGCAGCCCCCGCGAACTCTCGCATATAGACACGATTGTTATTCATTGCGCCGATACCCCAAACGGCCGTGCTAACACCATCGAGGACATCGACGCCTGGCACCGCCAGCGCGGCTTTCGTCGTAATCTGAATCTTGCACCCAAGTACCAGCCCGACCTGATAGCCGTTGGCTACCACTTTGTCATCGAATTGAATGGCGCTATCCGGTGTGGTCGGCCGCTGCATGAGACCGGTGCGCACGTCTCCGGCCATAACTACCACAGCATCGGCATTTGTTTGATCGGCCGCGACCGCTACACACCAGAGCAATGGTCTGCCCTTCGATCCCTGGTTGTGTCTCTCTCACACCCCGGCAATGGCCTGTCGATCTCGACCGTGTGTGGTCATCGCGATCTGTTTGACGGCAAAACCTGCCCCGGCTTTGATGTGTCGGAGTGGATCGCCCAGGCATACACCACAGATCTGAACAATATCCTGGAGGCCCAATGACCTGGTTACTCACCATTGCCAAACCGCTGCTATCAGCCGTGACGACAGACCTGATCATTGATACCGCACAGGCGGTGTTAGGCCGCATTCAATGGCCGGTTGTATTTGAGCGACTGCTGACCCGACTGATCATCAACGGCCTGCGCTGGATTCAGCGCCTCAGCACCAACGACGTGGTCGATGAAACCGTCGACTTGATCGCATCCATGCTCGAACAGCAACGCCTGGCAAAAGCCAAGGAATATCAGCTCACGCTCGACAAACGCCCCGAGAGCCAAACGAACAGCAACAAGGATTTGTGATGCCGGACTTTCTGGATGCCGCCAAGGAGCTTGAACAACAGGATCGCGAGCGAGCACTGGCCAATCACAGTGCTCGGCTGAAACCGGAGCCAGCGCAGTGGGTGCAGGACGGTGTGGTGATGTGTATCGACTGTGCATGTGATATCGAACCGGAGCGACTCGCAGCAAAACCCAATGCCGCTCGCTGTATCGACTGTCAGCAGCTGCACGAACTCAAGGATCACTGCTGATGGAACCATCAGAAATTAACTATCAGGCCATGCAGTTCTGGTTCAGCGTTGCGAATGCGGCGATCACCGCCGCTATTGCGCTGTATGTCTGGCTGGCGAGTCGGCAGCGGGCCACGAAAAAAGACATCGACGAGATGGACGACCGACTGATCCGCATCGAAAAAGACGTTGAGCATGCGCCTAGTCGCGCTGATTTTGAAAAAATGAATGACCGGATCACACAAATCGGCAACAGCGTGACCGGAGTCGAGGGCGAGCTGCGGCAAATCAATCACAGCTTGCAACTGATCAACGACCATCTACTTAACAACCGGGGGCACTGATGGCCTATCAGGATCTGTTAAATCAGGATCAACGTCTGGTGATCCTGCGCAGTCTGACCGACGTGAACGGCACTGCGAACGACTCTATCATCAACAAAATGCTGGATGCCTATGGCCATCGGCTCAGCCGTGACCAGGTGAAAACCCACCTTTATTGGCTCAGTGAGCAGGGGCTGGTTGAAATTGAATCGGTGCTGAATACTGACGTGGCCACGATTACCAGTCGGGGCGTAGACGTTGCCCAGGGCCGTGCCCGAGTGCCGGGCATCGGCCAGCCACGGCCGGGTGCCTGAAATGGCAGAGCGACCAACACGGGGCCGCCCGTCCAAAATCGAGCAGTTGCCCGAACAGGTACAGGCATTTCTGAACGCGGCACTGCGTGACAAAAGCAACACGCAAGAAGACGTGCGGGAAGAAGTAAATCGGCAGCTTTCAGAGCTGGGCATTCCTGAAGAAGATCAGCTATCGCGTTCCGGCCTCAACCGCTATGCCACCAAAATGGCCAAGATCGGCAAGAAAATGCAGGAACGCCAAGCCACCGCCAATGCCTGGGTGGCCAAGCTGGGCGAAAAACCCACGGGTGACATCGGCAAATTATTGATACAGATGACCCAGACCATGGCCTTTGATGTGGCCGAAGCCGCGCTGGACGAAGAAGACCCAGCCAGTTTGGGGCTGATCAAAGAGCTGGCTTTGACCGTTCAACGGTTGGAGAAAGCGAGTATGGACAGCCTCAAACGCGAAAAAGAAATCCGCAAAGCCTTTGCCGAAGAAGCCGCCGACGCTGCTGAAAAAGTTGCTACGGCTGCTGGTCTGACTCGCGAAGCAGTGAAGACCATCAAAAACGATATTCTGGGGATTGCGTGATGAGTGAGTGCCTGATGTACATTTTGAATGGTTTCTCTGTGCTCTGGATTTTGGCTGGTTTTATCGTTTGGCTGACCTTGATTACGCGCTGTCGAAGATTTCTGAACGAGGGGTTGTTTCGTAAACTGTTGCTGTTGCTGGTTTGCGTTTGTATCTGGCCAACGGTCTGGGATGACTGTCGATGAACGCTCCCGCCTTTATCCCCTACGACGATAACGAACTGCTGCTGGGCTACCAGAAGCGCTGGATCGCTGACGAGTCCCCGCTCAAGATCGCTGAAAAATCCCGCCGAACCGGTATCACCTGGGCCGAAGCCGCCGACGCCTGCTTAACCGCCAGTGCCGCCAAAAGCGCCGGGGGCACCAACCATTTTTACGTTGGCTCTAACAAAGAGATGGCCCGCGAGTTTATCGACGCGGTGGCCATGTGGGCCAAGGCATTTAACAAGGCAGCGGGCGACATTCAGGAAGAGCTTTTCATTGACGATGGCCAGGAAGGCAAAGAGATCCTGACGTTCGTGGTCTATTTCGCGTCCGGCTTTAAAGTACAGGCACTCAGCTCCAACCCATCCAACCTGCGGGGTATGCAGGGCAACGTCACGATTGACGAGGCCGCATTCCACGAACGTTTGGCAGAGGTACTCAAAGCCGCGCTGGCTCTGACCATGTGGGGCGCGAAGGTCAGGCTGATCAGCACACATAACGGCGTTGAAAACCTCTTTAACGAGCTGATCAACGATAGCCGTGCAGGCAAAAAGCGTTATTCCGTTCACCGTATCACGCTGGACGATGCCTGCCGTGAAGGGCTGTACCAGCGTATTTGCCAGCGCCTGGGCAAGCCCTGGAATCAAGCCGAAGAAGACCAATGGAAGGCCGACCTGCTGCGGGATACCGCCAGTGAAGACGACGCACTGGAAGAATACTACTGCGTGCCCAAGGCGGGTGGTGGTGCCTACATCAGCCGCGCACTGATCGAAGCCTGTATGCACGAAGCCCCGGTGATTCGGTTTGAAGGCTCTGCCGAGTTTAACGGCTGGCCCGAGCACCTGCGCGAAGCCGAGATGCGCGACTGGTGTGAAGAGCACCTGCTGCCGGTGCTGCAAGGGCTGAATCCCAAAAGCCAGTTTTCCTTTGGCGAAGACTTTGCCCGTACCGGTGACTTGTCGGTGTATGTGCCGATGGAATTAACCCAGGATCTGGTTCGGCAAGTGCCTTTTATGGTGGAGCTGAAGAACGTGCCGTTTAAGCAACAAGAGCAGGTTCTCTATTTTATCATCGACCGGCTGGCGCGTTTTATGGCGGGTGCTCTGGATGCTCGTGGCAACGGCCAATACCTGGCCGAACAGGCCCAGTACCGCTACGGATCGGGACGGATTGAAGCCGTGATGCTCAGCCAAAGCTGGTATTTAAACAACATGCCGCGCTTCAAAGCCGCGTTTGAAGACCAAACCATTCGGATTCCGCGTGATGCCGATGTGCTGTCCGACATGCGCGCCATTCAGGTCATCAAAGGCATTCCCAAAATCCCGGACGGAAAAACCGACGCAAAAAAAGAACGCCACGGTGACTCGGCCATTGCGCTGTGCCTGGCGTACTACGCCACCACGATGGAAGTAGAAGACTTCGGCTATCACGCTATCCCCAAACCCACTCGCAACGATCACAGCGACACACAACAGCGCCAGATTCGCACCACCGGCGGCTTCCGTCGCGGCTGTCTGTAACGCCGCTTTAACCTCATCTTTAACACTATTTAAAGAGGCCGCACATGGCTGATTCCCTCATCCTTGACCACCACGGTCAGCCGTTCAAAAAGACTGAGTTGTCAAAGCAGGTCGCTGCACCGAGCATGACCGGCATTCGCAATATCTGGAACTTCGGCACCCAGGCGGAATGGCTCAGCCCGGAACGGCTGGCGCAGATCCTGCGCGATGCCGCCGAAGGCGACGCCGATGCTTATCTGACGTTGGCCGAAGAAATGGAGGAGCGCGACCCTCATTACGCCAGCGTTCTGGGCACTCGTAAGCGTGCTGTTTCCGGGCTGCCCACCATGGTGGAAGCCGTGACCGATGACAAAAAAGACCAGGAAATTACCGATGCTGTACGGGCATTGATCCGCCGCCCGGAATTTCATGACATGGCCGATGATCTATTGGATGCCTTGGGTAAGGGGTTCTCGGTGGTCGAAATGAATTGGGATACCAAGCGCCAGCCCTGGGAGCCGCGTACTCGCAATGAGAAAGTGGACGGAGAGTGGCAAGAAGTCGAAGGCTACGAACACCGCGACCCGCGTTTCTTTCAATTCGACCGAGTCAGTGGCAAGCAACTGCGCATCAAAGACGAAGCCGACATGCTCGACGGTCTGCCATTGCCTCCCCATAAGTTCATCGTTCATAAGCCAAGGCTGAAGACTGGCCTGCCGATCCGGGGCGGTCTCGCCCGTCTGGTGGCGGTGTCTTATATGTGCAAGAGCTACACGGTGACCGACTGGCTGGCATTTGCTGAAGTGTTTGGAATGCCGCTGCGCGTTGGCCGCTATAACCCGAATGCCACGCCAGCCGACATCAATACCCTGATAAACGCCATCGCCAACATCGGCACCGATGCCGCCGCCGCTATACCTGACACGATGCGGATCGATTTTGAATCGCCGGGCAATGTCTCCGGCGGTGCCGATGTGTTCAAAAATCTGGCGGAGTGGCTGGATAAGCAGGTTTCCAAAGCGGTGCTGGGACAAACCGCCAGCACCGAGGGCACCCCCGGCAAGTTGGGTAATGATGACGCACAGGACGACGTGCGTACCGACATACTCAAGGCCGACGCCCGCCAGCTCAGCAACACCATCAACAAGTACCTGGTACGTTCGTTTGTCGATCTCAACTTTGGCCCGCAAGCGCAATACCCGCGTGTTGAATTTCAGGTGATCGAACCGGAGGACACCGAAGCGCTCACCGCTGCGTTAAAAGAGCTGGTGCCGCTGGGCCTGAAAGTCGAGGCCAGCGTGATCCGCGATAAACTCGGGTTGCCTGATCCTGAACCAGGCGCTGAACTGCTGGGCGCTCAGCAACAGACACCCGCACCCGCACTGAATCAGCAGCACCATGGCTGCCACTGTGCTCACTGCAGTAGTACAGCGACAGCGATTAACCGGCAGCTGCCAGATCCGGCGGAACAGGCATTGGACGAACTGGAGCAAGACGGGCTGGCCAACTGGCAACAGCAGATCGACCCGGTGCTGCAACCAATCCGCGACCTGTTGGAGTCAGTCGACAACGCCGAAGACTTCGCTGCTGGCCTGCAAGACCTGCTGGATGAAATGGACGACAGCGACCTGGTTAGTAAGCTGGCTCTGCAGATGTTCCTGGCAAATGGGGCCGGTGACGCCGGGCAAGGTGTCTGATGGCTGGCAACTTTCGATTCCCTGCCTCACCACCCAAAGAAGCGCTCGCGTGGTTCCGGGCCAAGGGGCTTGAACCCGGTTTTGATTACCGGGATGTCTGGCGCGAACAACACAGCCACGCGTTTACCGTCGCCAAGGCCATGCAGATGGACGTGCTGACCAGCATCCGCGAATCCCTGGACGATGCGCTGGCCAACGGCAAGACGTTCGCCCGCTGGAAAAAGGAGCTGCAACCCGAGCTGGAAAAACTCGGTTGGTGGGGGAAAAAGAACGTGGTTGATCCAACCACGGGCGAAGTCATTAAGGCCCAACTCGGTAGCCCGCGCCGGTTGCGTACCATCTACAGTACCAACCTGCGCACTGCCCGCGCCGCTGGCCAGTGGCAGCGTATCCAACGCAGCAAACGCGCCATGCCATATCTGGTCTATGAGCTGGGGCCATCGGAAAAACACCGCGCCGAGCACGTATCCTGGGCGGGCATTCTGCTACCAGCTGACGACCCGTGGTGGCAAACGCATTACCCACCGAATGGCTGGGGCTGCAAGTGCCGCATCCGTCAAGTGGGCCAGCGCGAATACGAGCGTCTGAGCGAGTCAGGCAACTACCTGACCACGGCACCGAAGATCACAACAAAAGAGTGGATTAACGACCGCACCGGCGAAGTGCTGCAAGTACCACGCGGTATTGATCCGGGCTGGGACTACAACCCCGGTATGCACCAGGCCAAAGCGCTGGCGGATAATGAGCAGCGCAGTAAAAATGTGATGGATAACGCACTGGATGCGCCATTACCCAAACCGGAATTTCAGCCTCAGAAAACCACAAAAGCTGCTACCAAGTGGGCGACGGATAACAACCTGGCCGACTATGCTGATTACGCTGGTATCAAACCCGAGGTGGCGAACGCCTGGAACGAATCCTTATTCGATCACTTGCAAGAGTTCCCGGCCCTGCGCCAGAACCAGAGATTCGTTGGCACCGGCCAGGCTCAATTCCAGCGTCTGTATGATATACAGGTAGAGCGTGTGGTGCAGATGGCGGCAGAAAAAGGCATCGATGAAGGGCTGGCCATTCGCTGGGCAAAACGAGAAATCAAAAAGAAAAAAGTGCCCGGTGGCACCTACGCGCATTCGTGGGAGCAGGCAGATGTAGGCGGCATTGCCATAAACAAAACCTGGGGCAAAGACCCTGCGCGATTCAATCAGGCTCTGGCTGACGATGTGGCATCACAGTATCACCCGATCGGCTGCGATAGCATCCGCAGTGTAGTAGATCATGAGCTGGCTCATCAGCTCGATGACCTGCTGAAACTGGATAAAGACCCTGAAGTCCAAACACTATTCAAACAAGCCCGCCAGGCGGGCATGGCAAACGAGGTATCACGCTATGCCAACAAAAACATCAGCGAGTTCATCGCCGAGTGCTGGGCAGAATCGCTCAACAACCCAGAGCCGAGAAATTACGCCCGACGAATTGCAGCGATTATCAGATCTCGGTATCGACGACAGTTTGGCAGCGGATCTGAATGACGTACCAGGCATCAGCCATGCAGCGGGGCCAGAGGAAAACCAGGACGAGATTGACCAGTGGATTAAAGGCGGTGGAAAGCCGGATGTGGAGTGAGCGCCATTTTGTATCCGAAAATATTAAAATAATTTATTGTTTTGTATTGCAAAACAAATAGAGGCGAGTATAGTGGAACTCATGGAAGGCAATCAAGCCAACCACCGACCCGGCGGATCTGGGGAAAAGGAACCAAAACGATGAAAAGCAAAACTCTTTTTGAACAGGCACTGGAAGAATACGACACTCGCGCGCGCTCTTCTGCGATACGAGGAACAGACATCACTCGCTGTACCAACGCAAGCAAATCAACAGTTCGTCGTTGGGTGAATCAAGGGCTAGTTAAAATCGTATCTGGTCACATAATAGTATTGTAATGGAGTAGATCATGGATGAATCAATCATAGAATTTGCAGCCAAAAACGCCCAATTCCGGAAGAGCCGAGCGGCTATCAAGCACGCCGAGGATATTAGCGGCGTTGCCTTAGTCGTCGCGGGTATAGCCCAGGAGGCTGAATACCTGTCTCCTGCCTCGCTGGTTTTTCTAAAGCTGGCTGCTCATGCTGTAAAAACAAACCCGAGTAGTGTCGAGTTTGTTGATTTCTGGGCAGGTAAATCACGCGATGTTGAAAACAGCGTTGATATTAACGAATCAAGATTTTTAAGGTTCGCGTACTCAGAAACATGGGATGATCTAATTGAGCATGGGTTGACAGGGGTTAGGCTCCACAGCAACCACGAGTTAAATCTAAAATCCCTGTATCACGTAATCCAGACATTTGAAAATGATCAGATCAAGCGGGATAACGGGTTACCTGTGTTTGCTAACGAATCGTTTAAAGTGAATTTGTCATCCAGGTTTTATGCTGCAAAACAAGAGCACAAAAAAACGTCTTGACAACCACTAAGCAGGATAGGCATGGAAAATAATCCAGAACCGAAAAAAGAGGCCAGAGGCGCAAAGCCTGGCAACCGCAACGCCGCCAAATCGGGCGGCCTCGATACCGGGTTTAGCGGTCGCTGCCATAGCCGCGACAAATCGCAGTGGGTGAAGGCCGCGCAGGCCAAACAAATGAAGTTGAACGCATGGATGATCGAGGCCTGCAATCGCGTGGCATCAGAAGAAAAAGGCTCGGTGGTAAAAAATGGAAAAAATGGAATAGCAGAGCCGGATTTGCCGATTATTTCAAAAACGTAACAGGAGCCGATCTCAGGGGTTTATGTTATTTTGCGGTGTACTTTCACGGGTTTTGCGTTAGACACCGTTTAACTACCGTTTAACGGCGGCCGTAGCGGTTAATTTCGGGATTGTTCCGGTTGAAATCCCACAAAAAGAATCAAGCCGCCAAAAACTCTCAAACCCACGTTAAACCTCTCCCTCTGATTCCGGGGCCATCATGGCCCCATGAATACTCAAACTTCCCCAGTCAAAACCGCCCTGTGCCAGGCCACCGAAACCGAGCTGAAAACCGCTTTGTGTTTCGAGCTGCCTGCGGATGGCTCCGTCCCCGAATGGGTCAAACTGATTCCGGCTGGCCAGTTTCAGGGATTTGATCAGCGTGCGTGGGTGAACGACAGACCCGATCAAGTGCTGGCCGTCAGTCTGGATGGCCGCAAGATGCCGCTCGACTGGGAGCACAGCACCCAGCTTAAAGCCCCGAATGGCGAACCGGCACCGGCGGCTGCCTGGTTCGATCAGCTTGAAGCGCGCAATGGCGAGATCTGGGGCCATCTTGACTGGAATGAGGCGGGCCGTTCTGCGGTTGCCTCTGGCGAGTACAAATACCTGTCCCCCGTTTTTGATCACACCGTCGATACCAATCAGGTGATCCGGTTTGTTTCTGCTGGCCTCACCAACCGCCCGAACCTGATGCTGACCGCGCTCAACTCCCAACACGCTCACCACACCACCGAACACAACCCCCTGGAGACCGCTATGGATTTCGCTGAATTCCTCACTGCGCTGGCTGCTGCCTGGCAATTGCCAGCCGACACCAATGCCGCCGCCGCGCTGAACCACGCCAAACAGCTGAACACCGACCTGGCCACCGCCCGCAACGCTCAACAAAACCAGCAACAGCCCTCACTGGCTCAGTACGTACCGCGTGCGGACTACGACCAGTTGCTGGCCCGTGCCACCAATGCCGAACAGAAGCTGGCCGACAACGCCCAGGCCGAACGTGATCAGGCCATTCAGGCCGAAGTCAACGACGCCATCGAGGCGGGCAAGATCGCACCGGCTAGCAAGGAGTTTTATGTGCGTGCCTGCAATCGCGAGGGCGGCCTGGAGGAGTTTCGCCAGTTTGTCGATACCGCTCCCGTGATCGCGGGTGCATCCGGTCTGGATGGCAAAAAGCCAGCCGATACCGGCACTGCCATGAATGCCGAAGAAAATCTGATCGCCGAGCTGTTCGGCAATAGTCTCGACGATCTGAAAAAGTACGGCGCGTAATCGCTACTAACCCCATTTGCTACTGAGGAAACCCGACATGGCACTGACTAAAGATCGCAACACCCCCATGCAAGACGCCGAAATCATCTCTGTACCGGTTGCCGCAGGGGTTGAATGTTTTGCCGGTGGTCTGGCCGCCGCCACGGCTACCGGTTACGCCACCCCCGGTGAAACGGCGACCACGCTGACTTATCTCGGCCGCTTTGAAGAACACGTTGATAACAGCAGCGGCAGCGCGGGTGATGTCTCTGTCGTGATTCGGCGCGGCAAGGCATTCAAGTGGAAGAACTCCGCCACAGATGCTGTCACCCAGGCCAGCTTGGGGCAGGCATGTTACATCGTCGATGACGAAACTGTGGCCAAAACCAATGGCACCACCACCCGATCGGCGGCGGGTATTGTCGTCGCGATTGAATCCGACGGCGTGTGGGTCGAGTAATCGGCCTGCATCAAACCGCGTTTAACCCGATTTAAAGGAGCATTCACATGCTGGTTAACAAGCAAACTCTCGGCACCATTTTTACCAACATCAAAACGACGTTTAACAAGGCGTTTGATGCAACCCCAACGGTATGGCCCAAAATTGCCATGCTGATGCCATCCACCACCAGCCAGAACGACTACGCGTGGTTGAGCAATTTCCCGAAGATGCGCCGCTGGATTGGTGACAAGCACATCAAATCGCTGGCCGCGCATAAGTACACGTTGGTCAACGATCCGTACGAGGCCACGATCGGTGTGCATAAGCATCAGATTGCTGATGACAACATCGGTTTTATCGGCCCCCAGGCCCAGGGCGCTGGCTATTCCGCGAAGCAGTGGCCGGATGAGCTAGTGATCGACGCGGTTAATCAGGGCACCAGCCAGGTTTGCCACGACGGCCAGTATTTTTTTGACACTGATCACGAAGTGGGTACGGCATCGGTCTCTAACAAGTTCACCCTGCCGCTGGATATCAGCACGCTGGCGGCTGCAAAGGCGAGTTATGGCGCTGTCCGAACAGAGATGAAGCTGTACAAGGACGAAGAAGGCCGACCACTGAACATTACTCCTAATGTGTTGCTGGTTGGCCCTGGCCTGGAAGACGATGCACGCTCACTCATGACCAATGACCGCCTGGAAGATGGCAAGCCCAACCCCTACAAGGGCACGGCTGAAGTGGTGGTTGATGCACGTATCAGCTCCGATTCCGCCTGGTACTTGTTGGACACCACCAAGCCGGTCAAGCCGTTCATTTTCCAGCAGCGTGAAAAGCCGATGATGATGTCTCTGACGGATATCACCAGCGACCACGTATTTAGCCTGGGCGAGTACCTGTTCGGTTGTGAAGCACGCGGTGCAGCGGGCTACGGTTTCTGGCAGTTGGCTGCGAAAGGCAACTGATCTGACTGACTGCCCGGCATCCGCCGGGTGATCCTCAAGCATCTATCTAACTGGAGAATCCTATGGCCACTGCCACAGCTAAAACACCCGCCAAAACACCGGTCAAAGCCACTGATGTTCAGGCGCTGATGATCAGCACCACCAAGACCGTTAAGTCATTCCGCCGTGCTGGTCTGAGCTTTACCCAAACACCGACGCTGGTGCCACTGACAGACCTGGCAGAAGACCAGATCAAGGCTCTGAAAGCCGAACCCATGCTGATCGTGCATGAAGTCACCGAGCTGGATGACGACGCAAAAGCCGCGATCCAGTCCGGGGCCGGTGAGTAAACCGCTATGACGGTCTACGCCACACAGTCCGACATCAGCGCCCGCTACTCGCAAGATCAGCTGCTGCTGTTGACGGATCGGGACCAGGACGACAGCCCGGATACGGATGTGGTTGAGCAGGCATTGCAGGATGCCACAGCAGAGATCGACACCTATTTAGCCGCCAAGTATCAGCTGCCGCTGCCGCAGGTGCCCGCCGTACTGACCCGGTTGTGCGTCGATATCGCGGTGTATCGACTGGCAGCCGATGCCGATATGGCGACTGACGAACGCCGCCAACGCTATGACGATGCCGTCAGTTTGCTCAAACGTTTGGCTACCGGGGCGGCTTCACTGGGCCTTGAACAACCCCCGGTCAGCAGTAACGGCGCGGTGTTTATTGCTGGCCATGCACGCAAATTTAAACGGGGGCGATTGTTGTGAGCCTGGATCTGGAGTTTTCCACTGTTGAGCTACAGCGCCTGAGCGCCCGTTTGATTGGTCTGGCAAAACTCAACGATCGGGATCATGCCGATCTGCTCGAAGGCGTTGGCGGTCTGGTTGAGGGCCACGCCAAAAACCGCATTCGTAACGAGAAAACTGCGCCGGATGGTACGCCCTGGCAAGCGTGGAGCGACAACTACCGCGCCACCCGGCACGGTGGTAATAGCCTGCTGATGGGCGAAGGCCACCTGGATGACTCCATCCAGTACATCGTTGATAGCGACGAAGTAGCCGTTGGTAGCAACCTGATTTACGCCGCGATACATCAGTTGGGAGGCACCCCGGATATGGCACCCGGCCCGGCCGCTATTTCGGCGCGGGCGTATCTTGGCCTGAGTGTTGAAAATGAGCACGACATCGATGGTTTGATCGAAGACTTTTTACGTGACCAGATACAGGAGCTGTCTCGATGACAACACTGGCCGATATTCAAGCCGCCATGGTGGCCACGATTAAAGACAAGCTGCCCAAGCTGAAAACCTGCGAAGTCCATGAAGGCCGCTTCGACGCCAACGAACTGAAGCGGGTCGCGGGTCGTTGCCCGGCTGTGTATATCGCTTGCTTAGGGGTTGGTCAGCCCATCAACGAAGGCAGCACGTTCGCGCCGCTGCGCTGGGGTGCCTTTGTCGTCACCAAAGACGCGCCCCGATCTGATCGTAACAGCCAGGCGCTGAACCTGGTGCAAGCCGTTAACGTGATTTTAGCGGCGCAGGCATGGGGGCTGGACGAAACCCGCTCCGAGCCAGAGCGCGTGACCAGTCAAAACCTGTTCAGCACCAGTACCAGTGCTCAGGGCGTATCCATGTGGGCGGTGACCTGGACACAGGAATTCCAGCTCGATAGCGGGCTGGACTGGGACAGTCTGAACGACTTTTTAAGCGCCGCTGGTGACTCTACTACGACCGATGGCGCAGCAATTACCACACAACAAACATTGCCAGGAGCAACCTCATGAGCCGACTCAACGTAAAACCCGCACCTGGTAAACAGGTGCGCACTGAAACCGGTGCCGTTATCGCTACGGGGGGCCAGCAAGTACAAGATAACTCGTACTACCGCCGTCGCATTAAAGACGGTGATCTGGTGCTGGTTAAATCCAAATCCAAAACAGGAGCCAGTAAATGAGCATCTCATTTGACGATATCCCATCCAGCCTGCGCACGCCCGGCGCGCATATTGAGTTCAACAACGAGCTTGCCGGTAGTGCCAACGTATTGCATAAAATGGTCGTGATCGGTCAGCGCCTGAGTACCGGTATTCAGCCAGAAGGTGTGCCCATTCGTGTGACTGATCCGAGCCGGGGAAAAACCCTGTTTGGCCAGGGAGGTATGATCGCCAATATGATCGCCGCTGTACTGGATGCCAATACTGAGACGGAACTCTGGGCCATCGCACTGGATGATCTGGCAGCAGGTAACGCGGCAACGGGATCGATTGCTGTGACAACCGCTGCGACAGAAGCGGGCACGTTATACATCTATATAGGTGGTGTGCGGGTGGCGGTGGGTATTGCCGACGGTGACGACACCGACACGATTGCATCCAGTATTTCTGCTGCGATCAACAGTAATGCCGATCTGCCCGTCACGGCCAGCGTCAGTACCAGCACAGTGACGCTCACAGCCCGACACAAGGGTGAGTACATGAATGGTCTGGATGTTCGTTCCTCATATTATGAGGAGCGCGAGCCTGATGGTCTGGCCATTACCTACACCAGTCTGTCGGGCGGCAGCGGCAACCCGGACATTGGCCCGGCACTGGATGCCATGGGCGACGAATGGTTTAACTGGCTGTGTAACCCATACAACGACACCGCCAATGTTCAGGCTCTGGAAACCGAACTTGATTCCCGTTTTGGCCCCATGCGCCAGATTGGCTGCCGCGCCTTTGGTGCGCTGGCGGGCACACTGGCGACTATGGGCACTTGGGGCAGTAGCCGCAACAATCCGCATCTGTCTGTGCTGGGCACAGGCACCAGCCCGACGCCGACTTATATAGCCGCTGCGATCAACATGGCCGTGGCTGCCAAGTCACTCAGCAACGATCCGGCCCGCCCGCTGCAAACGCTGGAATTGCCGGGTGTTAAAGCCCCACGCCGTGAAGAGCTGCTGACTCGACAAGAACGCAACTTGCTGCTGTACGACGGCATCAGCACATTTACCGTGGCGCGGGATGGAACAGTGCAGATCGAGCGTCAGATCACGACCTACCAGTTCAACTCTGCGGGGCTGGCCGATGCCAGTTACCTGGACATCTGCACCCCGGAAACTCTGGAGCGATTCCGCTACGAGCAACGGGCGATGATTGCGCAGAAATACCCGCGCCACAAACTGGCCGACGACGGCACCAGCTACGGCGCAGGCCAAGCCATCGTCACACCCAAGATTATTAAAGGCGAACTGCTGGCTCTTTATAAGGACATGGAAACCGCTGGCTGGGTTGAAGATTACGACACCTACGCTGAGCAGTTGATCGTTGAGCGCGACAGCGAGGACCCGAACCGCGTCAACTGGCGCGACACTCCGAACCTGGTCAACCAGGCCCGCGTGTTCGCTGGTAAAACCCAATTTATCGTTAAGTAATCGATCAGGTAAGGAGCCGATATGGCCAAGGTAGCGAAAAAAGTCATCATTGATCTGCCGGATCTGGGGCGGGTAGACAGCATCAACAACAGCGGGTCATTTCAGCCCGGTGGCACCAAGCGCAATCCTGTCACAACGGACACTGGCGCGGTGCATTACGACGAAGAAACCCTGCCCAGCAAGGTTTCGTTCAAGTTGCCAAACCTGCCAGGGTATCTGGAGGGCGTGCGAGATCTTGCGGGCATCAACGTCAACGTGCAAGACGACAACGGCCAGGCATGGATCATGACCGGTGCCTTTACTGTGCAGCCCAGCGAGCTGCAAAACGGTGAAATCTCAGTCGAGCTGCAAGGCTCGCCTGCTGAATCTATTTAAGGAGCCATGATGGCAAACCAGACAGGTACATTAAAAGACGGTCTGCTGTTCAAGCAGAACCCACAATTCGACTTTGAAATGCGGCCAATTATGACCACGGGCGAGCTGTTCGATGCCGAGATTGAGGCTGAAGGGGTTGAGAATCAACTGACGTTTAACGGCGCGTTAATGGCTCGTCAGCTGGTGCGGGTGGGCGAATGCCCTGGGCCGTTCAGTCTGGCGCAAATTCGCGCGCTCAGTCCGCGAGACTGGCAAATCTTGCGGGCGGCACAGGCAACACTCAATTCGGTGACTGATGACCCAAACGAACCGAGCGACAGCGAAAACACCGAGACGCTGTCGCGCTAATTGCCCTCAAGTTCCATTGGAGCCGGACAGAAATCCGCGCTCTCCCGCCCGCAGAATTTGCCTACTATGTGGAGTTACTGACCCGTGGCCGACCTGACGACTAGCATTGTACTGAGCCTACGCAACTCGCAGTTTACTGCGGGCCTGCGCTCGTCTGCGCGTCAGGTAGATCAGTTTACTACTCGCAGTAGTAGCCAGATCCGTGGCCTACGTCGCGATTTCCAGTCGCTGACGGGGCAAGGGTTTGGTCAGCTGCGTAGCGAGCTGATCGGGCTGGCGGGTGGTTTCGCGTTGGTGTCTGCGGCGCGTGAGTCTGCGCGGCTGGATAAGTCGCTGACAGAGATTGGGCTGAGTGCCGGGGCATCATCGGATCAGATCCGTGGCCTGCGCAGTGAGCTGTTTGAGCTGCAAAAAAACACCGGCATTGTCGTCGCTGACAGTCAGGCGTCCTCTGGGTCGTTGCTCGCCAGCGGATTGGGGTGGAATGAGGCACGAGGAGCCACCGAGGCCATTGCGCCTGCGAGTACCGTCACCGGTGCCGCCCCTGCCGTTTTGGCGGGTGCTCTATCTGTCAGCTCCGAAGTGTTTGATTTTGATCTCGCCGATGTTGAAGTGGCTACCAGTGTGCTGGACAAGATGACCATGGCGGGCCGAACGGGTAATGCCGAGTTGGAAAATCTGGCCAGTATCTTTGCCCGTGTGGGCGGCAATGCAAAACGCGCAGGAATGGACTTTGATCAGTCGCTGGGATTTATTGAGCAATTGTCACTCATCGAACGGCAACCCGAACGACTGGCCACGCTCGTTGATTCGACGTTACGGATATTTACAAACGCAAAATATCAGCAGGCAGTCGAAGATAATTTGGGCATCCAGTTTTACGATGCAGCGGGTGCTCGTCGAGATTCATTTGACGTTATTGACGACATATCAAAAGAATATCAGTTACAAAAAACGGATCGGCAGCGTGATGCTCTGGTAGCCGACGCTTTTGGTTATGCCGATCTGGATACCCAACGCGGTATTCAGGCGTTATTGCAATCTGGAAAAATAGATGAGGCGAGAGAGAAAACCAGCAGAATATTAGCGGCAAACGGCACGATTGCCCGCGAACTGGATCGGGCAATGAATAATGCGGTTATCCAGGGCCAGCGACTGAGCGGGGTTTTGCGCGAAAGTGTCGACGGTTTTATGTCAGCGATTAATACCGGATTTGTGGAGATAACCAAATTCCTGCTGGATGATAAAAAAGCCGGCGGTTTGGCGCTGGATGGTGATGATATTCTGGGTGGTGGTGTTGCATTATTAGCAGGTGGTGTTGCGGCCTATAAATACGGCGGCCCGGCGATGAAAAATTTACTGGGCAATGCGGGTAATCTGGCGGGTGGCGTGGCCGTTGGTGCAGCGCTGGAGGCCACTGTTGGTGTTACACCGGTTTATGTGGTGAATATGCCCAATGGCATCAGCCCTATTGGCAGTGTCGGCGGTCGAGGTGGCTTGCCCGGCGGTGCGGGTGCTCCACGATCCGGGCCGCGCGTTGGCCGGTCTGGTGCACCGGGGTTGCCACGTCCTGCCATGGGGACACCACCCGGTTTGCCCGCAGGCACTCCGGCCACCGGTATGCTCAGCATGTTGGGCTGGGGTGCCGCAGCGGGTGCTGCGGGTTATGGAGTTGGCACGTTGATCAATGATTATTTGATTGATGGCACGGAGGTGGGAGACTCCATCGGTCGTGCGGTGGCCAACGTGCTGGCGGCGGTAGGCAATGATACCGCACAGGCGGCTATTCTGAGCGAGCGTGCCGACAATACACCGCGCTCTCGCAGCCGATCTGAGCAACGAGCAGAAGCGCGGCTGAGGGTCGAAGTCTCGGATGATCGTACGCGTGTCACTCGTGTTGACGGATTGGGTATGGACGTTGACGTTTCCGGCATCTCGATGGTGATGCCATGACATGGCGCGACCGATTGCAAGTCGGCTCATTCCGGGGCGTTGAATTTCTGACCGACTCCGCTCAAGGCAACGGCGGCCGCAATGTCGCGGTGCATGAGTTCCCACTGCAAGAGCAGCACTACTCTGAAGACCTGGGTAAGTCTGCTGGTTCTCAACGTCTGACCGTTTACCTGGTGGGCACAGATTACGATCTGGCGCGTGATCAACTGATTAAAGCGCTGGATCAGCAAGGCCCTGGCAAGCTGACGCATCCCTATCGCGGCTCGCAACTCATCCAGGTACAGGACTATGAGTGGACAATCAGCAGTCGGCGTGGTGGGTTCTGTCAGTTTACGATTCGCTATGTCACTGCTGGCAAACGCCAGGCACCGGCCACGGTATCCACAGGATCGGCGCTGGTAGCGGCTGCAACAGCGGCCCAGGCACAAACGGAAACTGCATTTTCAGACACGTTTGATTGTGCTGGGCAGCCTGCGTTTGTGGTGGAGTCCAGCACCTCGTTTTTGGAATCCGCATTTGATTCGCTCAATGCGATCAACGGTTCCATCGCGGCTGAACTCAATCAAATCGAAGACATTGCAAACGATATCGGCAGTCTGACGTCTGAGGTGACCGACTTGGTATTGCAGCCACTGACTCTGATCAGCAACGTCGGGGCAGTCGTGACGTCTGTTATAGGCGGATTTAACCGCATTTCAAACGCCTTTAATGCCTACAACAATTTGCTAACCGCATTCGGTATTGCTCGCCCGGTTTCACGCACTGCCGCTAACGGTACGGCCACAGAGACTCGTGCTCGCATGGCCGACAACCAGGATGCCATCAGCCGCAGCTTTTCAGCCGTTGCCACCATTGCTCTGGTCGTGCGTATTGCGGACTCTGACGCCTCTGAATTCGACTCACTGGAGCAGGCCCGAGATATCCGGGATGCGTTACTTGATCAACTGGATGAGCAGCTCGACGCCGACGATCTGACCACCGAGCAGTACGACGCCATCAGCAACCTGGCAACCGCACTGCAACGCCATATCACCGCACTGGAACCCGGCTTGTTGAGTGCTCAGTCCATCACGCTGGAAACCTCTCTGCCAGCCCTGGTTGTCGCTCATATGCAGTACGGTGACGCGAGCCGCGTTGATGAGTTGACCGACCGTAACAACATTGAAAACCCGAATTTTGTACCGGCTGGTGAAGTGCTGGAGGTGCTGCTGTGAATGAACTGATTCTGAACATCGATGGCAAGCTATATCGCGGCTGGAAGCGCGTTGCGGTCAGCCGTGGCATCGAACAGGGGCCGCATCAGTTCGAGGTTGAAGCCGCGCCGGATCTGGATGCCGAAGCCGGTATCTTTGCTGTTGAAGACGGCATGGCTGTTGAGGTTTATGTCGATGATGACCTTATCACTACAGGCTATATCGACGACATTGATGTGGTTTACGACGCAAAAACCCACAGCGTAAAGGTACGTGGGCGCAGCAAATTGGGTGATCTGGTGGACTGCTCAACTGCTGGCCAGCAAGTCAAGCCGGGCCAAACACTGGCCAGTATTACCCGCAAATTGTGCGCAGATTTCGGCATTGGGGTGGTGGTTGACAATACCGCTACCGCACCAGCCAATAAGGCCTTTGCCAGTACGGATCTGGCACTGGATGCCGGTCAACCGATCTGGGAATTTCTCGAAGAGTTGGCCCGCGTGCGAGGCGTGATGCTGATGTCAGATGCCGGTGGAAACTTAGTGATCACACGCGCTGGCACGACACAAGCAGCCGTTGCATTGGAGTTGGGTAAAAATATTTTGGCCGCTAAAGGAAGTCGATCGCATCGCAGTTTGTACAGCACGATCAGTGTGACTGGTCAGCAGCCCGCGTATCTTTCCAGCGACACTAGTGCAACCTCTCAATCGGGCGCGACCGAGACCGGTGATGCTGTTCGATATCGGCCAATGGTGCTGTTTTCTGATTCCCCGGCCGATGTTGCCGCCTGTGAAGCTCAAGCGCAACACCGCCGTCGCATCGGCTACGGTCGTAGCCGCCAGGTGATCTACACCGTTCAGGGCTGGCGGCAGTCTGGTACTGGCTCGCTCTGGACGCCGAATGAGATGGTCTCGATCACCGACGCTCGCAACCAGTTCGACAATACACAGCGGCTGATCACAGAGACTCGGGTGATGATGGATAGTCGCTCAGGCCGCACGACGGAGATCACTGTGATGCCGCCGGAGGCATTCGACCTGTTAGCAGCAGATCCTGCCGCTGCTGGTCGAGGCTATATTCTGTCTGGAGATGATGGATGACACGAGATCAACTGATCCGCACTCTGCAGGCATTCACCGCGCCACTGAGCCGCCGTCTGCGTGTGCTGCTGCAGCGCTCGCAAGTGTTGCTGACCAAGTACCAAGGCAAGATCCGACTGTTGCAAGTGCAGGTGCCGGGTGGTCAGGCGCTGTCTGATGTCGAGCATCTGGAGCCGTTCGGCTTTACCAGCCACCCGCCCCAGGGCGCTGAGGCCATCGTGCTCGCGTTCGGTGGCAATGGCTCGCACTCGGTTGGTTTACTGGTTGGGGATCGCCGGTACCGACTCGTAATAGAAGAAGGCGAAGCCGCTCTTTATAACCAGTCCGGCGATTATTTCTGGCTGAAAAAAGATGGGACGGCTGAAGTAAAGAGCAGCACCAAGGTTGTTCTGAATAGTCCAGCCACCGAGATCACCGGCACTCTGAACGTGACAGGAGCAACCACGCTCAGCAGCACACTAAACGTAGCCTCTGCGGCCACGTTGCAAACCACCTTGAGCATTACTGAAACCGTAACTGCTGGAGGCCAAATCACTGCACCAGGTGCAACGTTTGCAGGTGCCATGACCGCCGCCGCTGCCAGTGTGGGCGGTGTCGATTACAGCAGCCACGTCCACAGCTACACCGACGATGGTAATTCGTCGGTTACCGGAGGTGCTCAATGACTGTAACAACTGTGCTGGCCCTGTCCTGGAACGCTGACACCCAGCAAGCCGAGCTGATCGAAGCCGACGACACGCTGGAAACCTGGCTGCGTTCCGCCGTCATCATGAGTCTTTTTACCGATGGCCGCGCTACTGAAGACGAAGAGCCAGAGATAACCGAACGACGCGGCTACTGGGGTGATATTGAGCTGGATGACGACAGCCTGGGCAGCAAGCTCTGGCTGCATCGTCGCAGCAAACTGACAAACGACGTGGCCAACCAGGTTCAAGACGAAGCGCAAACAGCTCTGGACTGGCTGGTTGAAGACAGTCATGTGTCTGAGCTTGCTGTGACCGTGGAGCGTCAGCCACCGGATCGACTCGCCTATCAAATCGACATCACACTGCTGGATGGCGAAACACTGAATATGACACTCGAACAGGGGCAAAGCTGATGGCGTACATCAAAGAGGTCCTGGGCACTATCCGCAGTCGGATCACGGCCGACATCGAGCGCTGGACAGGCAAAGCAGCATCAAAGCGCGGTGATATTTACTACCCAATCAGCCAGGCTATGGCCGGTACCGCGCACGGCTTGCACCGCAAAATTGACCATCTCGAAGCGCAGCTTTTTGATGACACCTGCACCGATACCAACCTGGTGAAGCGTGCCGCTGAAGTGGGCATTTATCGCATTGCTGCCAGCCGTGCATCCGGCACCGTCACGATCCCCGGCAACAACGGCACTGTGTTGCCTGCTGAGTCACTGCTGACCAAAGACGAACTGGTCTATCGCGTCACGGCTGACGCCACCGTATCTGGCGGCACACTGACTGCGCAGATCCGTGCGGTTGAGACCGGAGCAGACGGCAACCAGGACGCTGGTGCAGAACTGAGCCTGACCGAAACCGTCGCCGGTCTGGACACTGTGGCGACGGTTGTTGAGTTATCCGGTGGCTCCGACATAGAGACCATCACTCGACTGAGTGAGCGGCTGGCAGAGCGCCGTCAGAATCCACCCCAGGGTGGCAACGCCACCGACTATATCGCTTGGGCCAAAGCCGCTCACTCAGACGTTACCCGCGCCTGGTGTTACAGCAACGAACTTGGCCCTGGCACCGTTGTTGTGCGGTTTACCACCGACGATCTGGATAGCCCAATTCCAACCCAGGCCCACGTCGACGCTGTAACTGACTACATCGACACCCAGCGGCCAGCGGGTATGCGCGGTTTTAATCTGGGTTCAATTACCGCGGCGGCGATGGATATTACAGTAACGGAACTGGTGCCAGACACCACCGCTGTGCGTGCGGCCGTTGAGGCTGAACTGGATGACATGGTCCGACGTGATGCCGAACCCGGTGGCGCAATTAAACTGAGCCGGATTCGTGAGGCTATCTCGCTCGCGACTGGCGAGACCGATCACACCATCAACCTGACTGCTGATGTTACGTGCAACAGCGACGAGCTGATCGTCCTGGGCACGGTTACATGGCCGAATTAACAGGGTTTAAATAGAGCTTTATGGATTACCCGACGTCCGATACAGAAGCCCGCTTGGCCGATGGAAAATTCAGCGATGGTGACGTGACTGCATCGCCTGTTGTGCCGCCATCAAAAAACAGCGCCACGTATCAGAATATGGTGTTTGACGAGCTAATTGGTGTGATTACAGCCGGTGGTCTGACGCCGTCAGATCAGTCTGTGACCCAGCTGATTACCGCTATCAACAACGTCATTGCCAGTGCGATTGGCACAAACAATGGGGTCTATGTCGATGACTCAATTGATACCCTGGCACAAGCGACGCAGAATGCGCTGGATCTAAAAAGCGATAACGGCCATGGTCATGCAATCGCCGATGTCAGCGGACTGCAAAGCGCGCTAGACACAAAGCTGGACAACCCTGCCACCGGGAAAGATTTTTTGGCGACGTTGGGCTGGTATTCCGGGGAGGTCGCGGACGGTGGCGGTTTTAGTGTCGTGCCCAGTTCGGCTGGTGATGCGACGTGGAGCGCAACGGAAAGCTCGAACGGCGATTTTGTTCTGACGCACAGCCTGGGCCACAGCAATTATGCGGTTGTGGTCAGCCCAATCAATGCACCAAACAACACCATGGCCATCGAGTACACCCGATCGTCAAATTCTGTCGATGTCCATATCGCAGATATTGGTAATAACGACGGTGGGGTTGGTTTCTCATTCGTTCTGATTGATCACGATGTCTGACGTATCCGATTACCAGCAACAGCTGCTCGCACTGCTACCCTCTGGGGCCGCATGGTCTCGTGAATTAGACAGCACGTTAGGCCAGCTCATGGGTGGTATCGCGGACGAGTTCGCACGTATCGACGCCCGCTCAGACGCGATAGCCGCTGAGTCACTGCCGTCTCAAGTCTCAGAGCTGATTGACGAATGGGAAGCGGAATACGGCCTGCCAGACGACAGTACAATCGCCGCCACAACGCTCGCAGACCGCCGCGACGCCGTAATACAAAAGTACCAACAGTACGGCAGTCAGAGTCGTGAGTTTCTCGCGGCGATGGCCGCTGCTTTGGGATTTGAGATCACGATTACCGAGTATTCCGAAACGACCTTCGGCGGCAATTTCGGCGGGTATTTTTATGGCACAGACTGGGCGTTTGTTGTGCAGGTTAACGTCCATACCATCAACGCCAGCAGCGTATCTATCACACGCCTGGAGCGCGTGCTGTGGCGCATGATCCATGCTCACAAAGTGCTGATCAGCAACCGCTCAGAAACCAATTATTTGGCGGTTAATGGCACGCTCATCAACTACGCAGGCGAACCCGTCGCCGTTACGTTCAACTCAACAAATCCTGTGGATGGTTAATATGTCAGCTCTTATCCAGATTTCATTCGGCTCTGACGAGCCAGTGCAGTACACAAAGCCAATTTTCATCACATCCATCCTACTGGTTTCTGGTAAACGCCTGGCGTTTAACGGCCGCACGGTTTCATTCGGAGGTCAATAATGGCTGATCAAGAATATTTTGAACTGACGGACTCCAGCTCAGCTCCCCTGCGAGATTATCAATCGGGCGATCGTGCGCTGGTTGTCAATGGCAACGGTGTTGCCATGGTTGACATGGATTCGGCACAAGCTGCGATGGATGCAAAAGTTGAGGAGCTGCGTGGGTGGATTGCCGGGCGTGACACATACACGACTCTGGCACTAGCTACAGCGGCAGGAGTAACAACGTCATCTGTTGAGGTGTTGAATGATCCAGATACTGACAACAACGGGTTGTGGATTTGGGATGATGGGGCGCTGGTTAAATCGACATTGGACTACAGCTACAGCATTGCGCTGCAAGATCAAAAAACGGCAGTGATGGCGGTTGGAGACCTGAGAACGGAGATTGGCCCTGACGAGCTGGAAAGCGGTGGTTTCGGAACCGGTTCCGGCAACACGGTCGTTTCTACGTCGACGACAACTGCGGGCGTGCTGACATTATTTTCTGTTTATATTCACAGTGTCGGCAGCGGCGATTTTAATTTGGAGTTTTTCGCTAAGAATTCATCAACGGTTTATTCGCGTCAATATTCCGTGCCGCTAACTGCGACTCGGACCGGTGTGTGTGAGTTCATCGCCGGTCGTGATTTTGACCCGTTCATGCTGGCCACCGGTTTGTATGTTGGCATTCGTTCCGACGCTGGCGGCGCGTATTGCGCTCTGGTCGCGGGTGGTGTGCATTACAAAATCACTGGTGACCCCGGCGATGATACAGAGGCGACGTTTACGGCGACGGCTCACACTCCGCAATTATCCTGTGCCATTGTTGATCGATCGGTGGATGCCGAACGACGTGAGCGAGTGGAACAGGATAAAACAGCGCTGGCGCTGGAGGCCCAGACCAGACTGACGCAGCCTGCGCACGATTACACGATGAGCGCTGCGACAACATCATACGTTACGTCGTCAAACACAACGACGATAAACGCTCAAGGCACTACAGGCGATGGTGTCGTGCGATCAGTTACTGTCAATGCATCTGCTGTGGGCGAACTACAGCTGCTCATCGCAGAAAAAATCGCGCACCCAGACACGTATAAAGTCATCGCTGCGCTACCTGTTGTTGCAAGTAGCGTCGGCCTCAACACGTTTGTCGCTGGTGTTGATTTCCCTGCCACTGCCATACCGTTTAATGTTCATCTGGGCGTTTTTACACCGACAGGCGGTGCGACACTAATAAAGCGTGCATCAGGCGGTTCGTACTCGGTCAGCGGCGACACCGAGTACGCAGAATTCACCGGATCGGGTGCCGGTTTAGCGATTGACATCTCTGCTAAAATCGACAAAGACATGAACAAACTGGCGTTACCGTGGTTAGGTAAAAACGCCTACATCATTGGTGACAGCATCACATTCGGCGGTACATTTCTGCGCAAACTGATGCAAGACACCGGTCTGGTTCAGAACGGTGTCGACGGTATCGTCGGCCAATTGCTGCAAACGATGGCGGACAGATTGACAGCAGAAACTCTGGCTGATGTAGATCTGGTTTTATGTGGTACAGGGATTAATAACTGGCACCACGGCAACACGGCATCAGGTGCTTGGGGCGACGCAGCAACGGACAACACAATGTACGGAGCCGTTCGCGCTATCGTTGAAAACGTGCATGCCTGCAACCCTGACACGGCAGTGGCGTTTTGGGGGCCTATGCACTCTGGCGCGTACGATACAGGGCCAGAGTATGGCGAGGCCAATGTTAGTGGTATGACAGTCGTCGACTGTCACAAAGCAATGCAAGACGCTGCAATGATGTGGGGCTGTCCATATTTTCCGACGCTGGAAATCATGGGGGTTAATGAGCTAAATTTGACAGATCACATGCCAGACAATTTGCATCCCAATTCTGAGTTCGGTAACCGCATTGGCAGCGCTATGGCGCGCTGGCTTAATCAAATTCCACCGCGTTAAATAGTGTCTAAAAACAAAGCGCCGAACGTCTAAAAACAAGCGGCGTGCTACACAAACGTCGGCGACACCGAGTCGAGATCATCCGGCAGCCCCCGAAGGGCGCGGGTTGCCGCCGTCCAGTGCGGTGTTGACGAATTTGAAAAGGACTCGTCATTTCGCTGCATTCGTCGCCTTGCCCTGAACAACGGCAACACTCGCGCAGAGCCGTGCAGGATTAAATCGATGTCCCCTATAGCTATAATCAACACGTTATTATCTGGAGAGATACCATGCACTATACCTGCCCATCCTGCGGTGCCATCAACCGTATCCCCGATGACAAACACAACAGCCAGGGCCAGTGTGGCAAATGTAAAGCCCCCCTGTTTAATGGCACCCCGACGGATTTGAGCGACAGCAGCTATCAACGCTTTCTGGCCAAAAATGATTTACCGGTACTGGTCGATTTCTGGGCGGAATGGTGCGGACCGTGCAAGATGATGGGGCCTGTTTTCAAGGAGTTGTGCGCAGAACAGCAACATCAGCTGCGCTTCGCCAAGGTCAATACCGAACAGGCGCCCATGGTGAGTCAACAATTGGGCATTCGCAGCATTCCAACGCTGATCCTGTTCCGCCACGGCAAAGAAGTCGATCGTCTCGCCGGCGCCTTGCCAGCACCCCAGCTACGCCAGTGGATCGCTGCCGCGCTGCAGAAATAACGGCCACAGCCAACCGCCCCCCGTCGACGGCTAATGCAAGCCGTTGGACGGTTCGGTGCTGGTCATGATGGTTTCTTCAATCACGGTTGGCGACGCGTCGGGCTTCCGTTCAAATTCCTGCAGTGTTTTATTCAGTGCATCCCGCGCCCGAACAATGGTCGAGCGCTGAATTTCTTCCGAAATATCAGTCAGCATGGTCTTGTCTGTGACCGTTTTCAGGATCAGTTCGATCTTGGTCGTGCCGGTTGGATCATTAATCAATGCATCCACAAACTGGCCGTTCACCATATGGCGGCAAATACGGTCAATGGCCGGATAGGAAATCGAGTTTGCCATCAGATAGCTCTTGTAGTGCTTGGGCACAAAGCTCACCTGGGTGCTGAGAAAACTGAAAAACGTCAATAACAACAGTGCCTGCAGACCATTGGCAATCGCACAAAAAATCCGGTTGGTGAAGCTGGTAAAACGATTCTCCTTGATCCAGCGTCCATGTATGTCATAGCGGATTGCCACACGCTCCACCAAGCGAATAACAAACCACATCGCCAGAAACAGAACCAGAAACCCGGTCAATGTTAATACGGCCCAATCGTTAGCCCTTAAAATTCCGATCTGAGTCAGATACAACCCAAAATGATCGCTATAGGCACTGGCGATGGATATAGGCAAAAACACCTTGGCCAGATCCAGCATTTCCTTTGAGGTACCGTATCGATACCCCAATACAATCAGCGTCAGAAGCGCCAGTAAAATAACGACATCAAATATCATAAGCTGCGTGCCACCGTGCGATCATCCTTGTTTTTGCTATTATTTCATCCGAACAACGGCACTGACCAAGGGTCAAAGATGCGTCAGGCCGGGACATGAGAGCCTCGTTGAACGCAAGTTACAGACCAAATATTACGACTTGCCCAATTTCCCCTCAGTACCACCCAACAAACACACCGATCACCGGTACACGGGTACCAATATCAATTATTCTCGAGTAAATATTTCCGCAAAATACTCAAAATGCACCAAAAAATAACAACCATACTTAAAACGCACCATAACAGAACAAAATAAGTCTTGAGTTATCATCAATTAACTCGCCACGCCACAACTTAATGCGATCATGGCGCTATTGTTGTGCACCCAATGATAACTGGCTTATTTTTTGCAAATTAGGTGTGAATACGGAGAATCTGACAATGCGCGCCAGCCCCCTGCTCAACCAACGAATCATGGAACACCTGAATACCGGTGTACTGCTGCTGGATGCCGACCTGATTATTATTCATATGAACCCTTCCGCCGAAGCCCTGCTGGAAGTCAGCGGTACACGCGGCGTGGGAGCTCACTTTTTCGACCTGGCCGTTGAAGATCAACGCGATATCGACGCCATGCGGGATGCCGTTATTACCGGCCATTCCTACACCAAGCGGGAAGCCCAGATTCATTTACAAAACCAGCAAACCCTGACTCTCGACTACAGCGTCAGCCCTGTAACGCACCCGGAGACCCGTACGCCAACGCTACTGGTTGAATTGCAGGGCCGTGATCGCCTGATGCGTATCAGTCGGGAAGAGCAACTGATTGCCAAACAAGAAACCACCCGCTCCCTGGTTCGCGGACTGGCCCATGAGGTCAAGAACCCTCTTGGTGGCATCCGCGGTGCCGCTCAGCTGCTTGAACGCGAATTACCCTCCGCCGAACTGAAAGAATACACCCACATTATTATTGAAGAAGCCGACCGCCTGCGCGATCTGGTCGACCGCCTGCTCGGGCCACGCAATATTCCCAAACAGGAACCGGTCAATATCCACGAAGTGCTGGAACGTATCTGTCAGTTGGTGGATGTCGAAAGTCGTGGCCAGGTGGTTATTCACCGGGATTACGACCCGTCGATCCCGGAAATTGAAGCCGACAAGGGTCAACTGATCCAGGCCTTGCTGAATATTGGCCGTAACGCCATGCAAGCCATGCTGGAAAATCCGGATCAGCAAGAACGCCCAAGCCTGACCATTCGTACCCGCAGTGTCCGTCAATTCACCATCAGCCATCACAGTCACCGACTGGTTGCCCAGATAGAAATCATCGACAACGGTCCGGGCATACCGGATTCGATCAAGGACAACCTGTTTTACCCCATGGTCAGTGGCCGTGCCGAAGGCTCCGGACTGGGGTTATCGATCTCCCAATCCATCATCAATCAAATTAACGGCATTATCGAATTTACCAGTGTGCCTCACCGCACTGTGTTCTCCATCTTTTTACCATTGGAATCGCTATGAGTACTGTCTGGATCATCGACGACGACAAATCCATTCGCTGGGTGCTGGAGAAAGCACTTGATCAAGCCAATATCCAGACTCGGGTATTCGAACAGGCGGAGCCTGCCCTTAATCAGCTGAAGCGGGAACAACCGGACGCCATCATCACCGACATCCGGATGCCGGGTATGGACGGCCTGATGATGCTGGAACAAGTACACGAAGCCAGCCCGGACTTGCCCGTCATTATTATGACGGCCCACTCCGATCTCGAGAGCGCAGTCTCTTCGTACCGCCGCGGGGCGTTCGAATACTTGCCCAAACCCTTTGATGTCGATGAGGCAGTCAGCCTGATTGAGCGGGCCATCGCCCACTTTGAAGAAATGTCCGCCAATACCACGGCACCGGAAAAAGAAATCAACGAACATGAGATCATCGGTGAAGCACCGGCGATGCAGGAAGTGTTCCGTGCTATCGGGCGCCTGTCCCACTCCCACATCACAGTACTGATCAATGGCGAATCCGGTACTGGTAAAGAACTGGTTGCCCATGCCTTGCACAAGCATAGCCCGCGGGCAATTGAACCGTTTATTGCCCTGAATATGGCGGCCATTCCACGAGACCTGATTGAATCGGAATTGTTTGGCCACGAAAAAGGCTCCTTTACCGGAGCTGGCGGGCAGCGTCGCGGCCGTTTTGAACAAGCCAACGGCGGTACCCTGTTTCTCGATGAAATCGGTGATATGCCATCCGAAACCCAGACCCGATTGTTACGAGTACTGGCCGATGGTGAATTTTACCGGGTCGGTGGCACCACTCCGATCAACGTCAACGTCCGTATTATCGCCGCCACTCACCAGAACCTCGAAACCCTGGTGAAAGAAGGCCGCTTCCGGGAAGATTTGTTTCATCGCCTGAACGTGATCCGGATTCATATCCCGCGCCTGGCCGATCGTCGTGAAGATATTCCGCAGCTACTCAGCCACTTTCTGCAGTCAGCTGCCGAAGAGCTGGATGTTGAATCCAAAACCCTGCGACCAGAAACCGAGGACTTCCTCAGCTCACTGGACTGGCCCGGTAACGTCCGCCAGCTCGAAAACACCTGTCGCTGGATTACCGTCATGGCCTCTGGCCGTGAAGTACTGATCAATGACCTGCCACCCGAGCTGCTGGAACAGCAAAGCAGCACACAAACCTCCGGCAACTGGGAACAGAACCTGCGATTCTGGGCCGATCAACAGCTGTCCCATGGTGCGGTCAACTTGCTGGATACGGCCGTTCCCATCTTTGAACGCATCATGATTGAAACCGCCTTGAAGCATACCGCCGGGCGTCGTCGGGATGCCGCCAACCTGCTCGGATGGGGACGTAATACCCTGACCCGCAAGATCAAGGAACTGGATATGGAAACCGGCAGCGACGATTCTGAAGCAGAAGAATAAGCCTGCCACACCCGATGCAATCGTCTTCTCGATAGGATAAGGCGATTGCAGTATTGCCCAGCCAGACGCCATCGTCGGCTGGGTGATGCCAAACACACCCCGTCTCCATACACCCCGTCTCCATACACCCCGTCTCCATACACCCCGTCTCCATACACCCCGTCTCCATACATCCCGGCCCAGGGCATGGCTTGACCACTATTGTTTATCCTGGCTTGATTTCCGGGCTGACCTGATCTCTTCGCACAACCAACGGGCCACCGCTCGTCGATTTCCTGCGATATTGGCCGCCCCGGCGCCACCCCTGTGCTAAAACAATCACGCCTTCTCGTAACAAAGACGGATACTCTGTGGTCAGAGCGATTGCTATAGTCAAAATCAAAACCGAAAGGACAGGAGGCTAGACCCATATGAACAAGCTGCACATTCTGATTACTGGCGGTGCCAGTGGTATCGGCCTGGGAATTGCCGAACACCTGGGCAAGCAAGGCGCTCGAATCGTGATTTCTGACATTAGCCAGGAAGCGCTGGACAAAGGTGTATTGCAGTTGCAAGCCGCCGGTATCGATGCGAGTACCGCAATGGCGGATATGTCCGATGTCACTGCCATTGATGCCCTTGCCAGCCAGTTTGCCAATGATCCCATTAACGTCGTGATCAATAACGCTGGCCTACAGTTTGTATCCCGGCTGGAAGACTTCCCTGCCGATCGCTGGAAGCTGCTGATTGACGTTATGCTGGTCGGCCCGGCGATGTTGTCACGCGCATTGCTACCCGCCATGCGTGAACAAGGATTCGGCCGCATCATCAATATTGGCTCAATTCATAGCCTGGTCGCTTCGCCATACAAATCGGCTTATGTCGCTGCCAAACATGGCCTGATTGGTTTTTCCAAAACCCTGGCGCTGGAAACCGGTGATACCGACATCACGGTCAATACCATTTGTCCGTCGTACGTCAAAACCCCGCTGGTCGAAAAGCAGATTGCCGCCCAGGCCAAGGAAAACGGTATTTCTGAAGAAGAAGTGATCAACAAGATCATGCTGGAACCCATGCCGAAAAAACAATTTATCGATATCTCGGAAATTGCTGGCACCGTGGCGTTTCTGGCCAGTCCTGCCGCCAAAAACATTACCGGTCAGACCATGGTACTGGATGGCGGCTGGGTCGCCCGCTAGCGCCGGGTCATTATCGACTGCGGTAGATCACGGCCGGTGGCAGTCAGGCATGGATGGATGGACAAAAAAAACCAGCGTCAGACGCTGGTTTTTTTATAGACCCTCAAACGACTAGCCGTAAATCAGCCAGCTGGTCAGGAAGGTAATGCCGACCACAACCAGCACTGACCCTCCCAGTACCAGCACGACGTCTTTTAATGGAAGTTCCCTTTCCGGAGTATCGTGCAGCATATGACTGCGCACATGGTGGCGCACGGGATGCGTCCCGGCAAAAGCGGCTGTCGCCGCTCCTTTTCCATACCATTGGTTATTCATGGTGTAACCCTCCGGGTAAATACGGATGGCGACAGAATAAAAAGCGGTGACGGGTTTTCCCGATCACTGTTTTCCTCTGGCACTATCCACAATGTGCGGCTGGATCAGTATGATCAGCTCGCGTTTCACACAGGCCTGTCGGAACCAGCCATACAGCCAGCCCAACAGGGAAATCTCGCCCTGTTCACCATCGTGGCATCCATTCATCTTGAGGTGGTTTGATGTCTGATAATCGTCTGGTAGTCGTTACAGCTGTCGATCCCACTACCAACCGTTCCCTGCTGTACACATCCTGACGGACATACAGGCTTGGGCATAAGACGCGTGAGTGTGAGGCTATCCTGGATTCTTATTTGTATTATCAAGACTCACTGCTCACACGGGCGTTGTGTGCGTCTGTTGCCCGCTATTACTGGTCTGTTTTTACCAGGTTCTTTACCAAGCCAAATTGGCTCCTTCTGAAAGTTTAGACACACTTTGACGATAATGTTCAATAATTAACCATTTTTACGGCTGATTCACATGGCATATCGAGCCAGTTTCTGTTTTTACAAACCAGTTAAAAGATTCAGCCAAGAAAAAATGTCAGCCGCAAACCTTCTGCTCTGAACATATCTGGTGGTCATTCCCCTGAAAAACTATACTGGCTCACCGTCAGCTCTCCGGATAACAGCATGTTTCATATCGTTTTATTTGAACCGGAAATTCCACCCAATACCGGTAATATCATCCGCCTGTGCGCCAATACCGGCTGCCAGTTACATCTGATCGAGCCGCTGGGATTCTCTCTGGAAGAAAAGGCACTGCGCCGTGCCGGGCTGGATTATCACGAATATGCCCAGGTCAAAACCTACCCTGATTTTGGTCAATTCTTGCAACAGGCTCAGCCTGGCCGACTGTTTCCGTTAACAACCAAGGGCAGCCGGGTGCATTCTTCCGCAACATTTCAGCCAGACGACTATTTTATGTTTGGACCAGAAACCCGTGGCTTGCCCGCCGAGGTGTTACAACAGTTTCCCGCAGACCACTGGCTAAGGCTGCCAATGCTTCCCGACAGCCGTAGTCTTAACCTCTCGAATACTGTTGCGGTACTGGTGTTTGAAGCCTGGCGGCAGGTTGGATATGAAGGTGCCAGATTGGCAGGGGATGGTATCTAGACGAAGGCTATTGAGACAAAAACGCCCGGCATAAGCCAGGCGTTTTATCAGTCAGACAGCGCATTCCATTCTCCCTGATCAGTACCAGGGAGCCAGCACTTAATGAGTTGCTTCAGGTGCTGCTACTGCTTCTTCCGCTTCTTGCTGCATGCGCTGGGCGAACAGGGCATCAAAGTTGATCGGTGCCAGCATCAGTGCCGGGAAGCCGCCTTTTACAACCAGGCTGTCAACCGACTCACGCAGGTATGGGAACAGGATATTAGGGCACATCGCACCCATCATTGGCTTCAGCTGTTCTTCCGGAATATTGTCGGCAAGGAACAGGCCACACTGCATGACTTCAACCAGAAAGGCGGTTTCGTCATCGGCCAGTTTTGCCGTTGCAGTCACTTTAACAAACACTTCAAAATGGCTTTCATCAACCCGACGCGCGCCAGTGTTCAGATCCAGCTTGATTTCAGGCTTCCACTCTTTGGTAAACACCATCGGCGCATTAGGCACTTCAATGGAAGCATCCTTGACATAAACGCGCTGCAGAGCGAATTGTGGTTGTGCATTCTCAGTCATAAATAGTTCCTTGGTTATTTGCGTACTACCGGAAGATTCTGTGCATTCCACTCCATCATGCCGCCTGAAAGACGTACGGTGTTGAAGCCTTTTTCCTTGAGCATTTTGGCAGCCACGGACACTGTTGTACCGGTTTTACAGATCAGTACAATCGGGTGATCTTTATGAGCATTCAACTCGTTCATCCGCTTGGCCAGCTCGGAAAACGGAATATTGCGAGCATTGGCCAGATGGCCGCTGCTGAAGTCTTTTTTATCGCGGATATCGACGACAATAGCGTCTTCACGATTAATCAATTGAGTCGCTTGAGCCGGAGAAACCGACGCGCCACTACGTTGCTTGTTATCAAACAACAGGGCCGCCAGAAACGCGCCCCAGATAGCCACCAGCCACCAGTGGTTACCGATAAATTCGAACACCTGTTCCATAATTCTCGTCATTGCCAGAAAAATCAGGCCCGGAGTATAACCTCTGACCGCGCTACTGTCCCACTCTTGCAGCACTCCGGGGAGCGGCGGTTTGATCTGCTCCAGTGAAGCATAAGTGCCAATGATTATATCGAACCATTTTGCCCACTGTGATCAGTAGCTGGCTTTCAGTACAATCAGGGCATCAAATCATTACACACGGTGCCGAATCATGAACAAGCGTCCCAAACCCGTTGCATTAATTATTCTGGACGGCTGGGGTTATCGGGCAGAAACCGATAACAACGCCATTGCCAATGCCAACACACCGACCTGGGATCGTTTGCTGGATGTCTTCCCCAACACCCTGATCCAGACTTCTGGAGAAGCGGTTGGCTTGCCAGATGGGCAAATGGGCAACTCCGAAGTCGGCCATATGAATCTCGGGGCTGGTCGCATCGTTTACCAGAACTTCACCCGTATCAACAAAGCCATTGTTGATGGCGAGCTGCAACAGAACCCGGCACTGGTGGCAGCGATGGACAAGGCCAAAGCCGCAGGGGGCGCAGTACATTTCACCGGTCTGCTATCACCTGGCGGTGTTCATAGCCATGAAGACCATCTGGTCGCCCTGCTCGAAATGGCCCATGAGCGTGGTATCAAGCAAGTCTGTGTTACCGGCATTCTCGACGGCCGGGATACCCCGCCCCGCTCGGCCGCCGACTCCATTGCCAAAATAGAAGCCAAATGCACCGAGCTGGGCAACGCCCGCCTCACCGGTATCGTCGGTCGCTACTTTGCCATGGACCGTGACAATCGTTGGGAACGGGTACAGACCGCCTACGACCTGATGACCACAGGCAACGCCCAGTACACCGCCAGCAACGGTAGCGATGCCCTGCAGGCCGCCTACGAGCGTGATGAAAACGACGAATTTGTCACCGCTACCCTGATCGGCGAGCCAGCCCCGGTACAGGATGGCGATGCCATTATCTGCTTCAACTTCCGCCCTGACCGCTCCCGCGAACTGACCCGGGCGTTTGTGGAAGGTGACGAATTCAACGGCTTTGACCGAGCGCTACGTCCAGCCCTGAGTGACTTTGTCATGTTGACTGAATACGCAGCCAGTATCGATGCCAGCTGTGCTTTCCCACCCGAACCCCTGAGCAACGGCCTGGGTGAATACATAGCCAACCAGGGCATGAAACAACTGCGGATTGCTGAAACCGAAAAATACGCCCACGTTACCTTTTTCTTCTCCGGCGGGCAGGAAACCGAATACGACGGTGAAACCCGTATTCTGGTGAACTCTCCCAGCGTGGCAACCTATGACTTGCAGCCTGAAATGAGCGCACCGGAAGTCACCGAAAAACTGGTTGATGCCATTAAGCATGGTGATTACGACCTGATCGTCTGTAACTATGCCAATGGCGATATGGTAGGTCATACCGGTATTATGGATGCCGCTGTCAAGGCCGCCGAAGCCATTGACACCGCTCTCGAAGCCGTCACCAGCGCCATTCTCGAAGTGGGCGGAGAGTGTCTGATCACCGCCGACCACGGTAACGCCGAGCAAATGCTCGACGATCAGGGCCGGGCCATGACCCAGCACACCACCGGCCCGGTCAACCTGGTGTACGTTAACGAACGTGAACAGGGCGCCATTCAACCCGGTCGACTGTGTGATATCGCGCCAACCTTATTGGCCATGATGGGCCTGGAACAACCTGCCGAAATGACCGGCAATTCTCTGGTGGACTATAGCTGAACCATGAAAATCCCGACTCCGTCCAGCCTGCTGCTGACCTGTTTGCTCAGCCTCGCCACCACGCTCCCTGTGGTTGCTGAAGAAGCCGGTGATGCCGCCAAACTTCAAGCCTTGAAGCAGGATATCGCCAAGCTGCAGCAATGGCTGAATGAAGCCAGTGCCGAACACAGCAAGCTGTCGGAGTCGTTACGCAACACCGACCAGGACATCGGCACCATAACGCGCAAGATAGAAGAAACCCGGCGCTTGCTCAAGGAGGAGCAAGACCGCCTAAAAAAGCTCCGACAGGATCAGGCGCAGCTCAATGAGCTGCGCAGTTGGCATACCTTGCGTTTAAAAGAGCAGCTGCAGGCTGCTTATCGTCTTGGTGGCGACAGTCCGATCAAAATGCTGCTGAACCAGGATGATTCCCAACAAGCCCAGCGTATGCTGAGCTACTTTGGCTATTTTAATCGCGCCCGTATGGAAGAAATCAACCACACGCTCAGCGAGCTGACCCGACTGGAACACATTGCCGACGAAATCATCACCCAGGAACAACAGTTACAACGTACCCAGCAGTCGCTGGATCAGAAAAACCGCCAACTGACGCAACAAAAGAAAAAACAGAATCGCCTGCTGGCACAACTAAGTCAGCAAATGACCAGCGAGAAAAGCACGCTGGCGCGTAAACAGGCCGATCGTAAACGCCTCGAATCCCTGTTTGATGAAGTCCAGACCCTGGTCGAAAAAAGCCCGCGCAAACAGGATGTACGCCCCTTTAAAGCCCTCAAACGGTCGCTTCCCCGTCCGCTGGCCGGGCGCATCATCGCCGCTTATGGCAATCCCAATACCGGTGGCGTTGGTCGCTGGGAAGGCTGGTTGATTGCCGCCCCGGAAGGCACCAATATCCAGGCCGTCCATCACGGCCGGGTCGTCTACTCCGACTGGTTGCGAGGCTTTGGCCTGTTGATGATTCTTGATCACGGAGATGGTTATATGACGCTGTACGCCCACAACCAAACCCTGATGTACGACGTCGGTGCCTGGGTCAATCAAGGGGATGTGATTGGTGCCGTTGGACGCAGTGGCGGGCTACAGGAACCCCGGCTGTATTTTGAAATTCGCCACCGTGGCAAGCCACTGGACCCTGCCGCCTGGCTGGTCAAACGCTGATATTCGGCAACAACAACACATCAACGTGAGTGAAACTCCAGTGCCAATAGGGAGTCTGCGTTAACAGCTCCCCGCTTTTATGCCATGCTTCGACCACTGACGACTACGAGAACCTCCATGCACGCTATCGTTTCAACTGCCACTGCACTGTCTCTGGCGCTGGCCTTGTCCGCTCCGGTATCTGCCGACCAAGTACCGCCAACCACAACGGAACCCGTTCTGGCAGAGCAAGCGCAGGCCCCGCTGCCGCTGGATGAACTCAGAAACTTCGCCGAAGTATTCGAGCGTATTCGCAGCGCCTACGTAGAAGAAGTCGATGACAAGACCCTGTTTGGCTACGCCATTAACGGCATGCTGACAGCCCTGGACCCGCACTCGGTGTATTTACAACCCGACGACTTCTCGGAACTGCAGGAAACCACCTCCGGCAAATTTGGTGGCCTGGGCATGGAAGTGGGTCAGCAAGATGGCATGGTCATGGTGGTCTCTCCAATTGACGATACCCCCGCCGCCAAGGCTGGTATCAAGTCCGGTGATCTGATTGTCAGCCTTGATGGCGAAGCCATGGTCGGTGTATCACTGAGCGATGCCATCGAAAAAATGCGCGGTGAACCTGGCTCTCCCATCACGCTGGAAATACGCCGTCAAAACGAACCGCAGCTGCTGAAGTTCGACTTGATTCGCGATGAAATCAAGGTTCGCAGTGTGCGCTCGGAGTTACTCAGCGACCAGATCGGCTACCTCCGTATTACCCAGTTCCAGGAACATACCGGTGCCGAACTGGTACGTATCCTGTCACAGTGGCAAGCTGATCACAGCGTCAGGGGATTGATTCTTGATCTGCGTAATAACCCCGGTGGGGTCTTGGGTGCTGCCGTCGATGTCAGTGATGCCTTCCTTGACGAAGGCCTGATCGTCTATACCAAGGGCAGGGGCAACAGCTCGGATATGCGCTTTTCAGCCAGCCCTGCCACGGTTGCCGAACGCTTGCCCTTGATTGTGCTGATCAATGGCGGCTCAGCGTCGGCCTCTGAAATTGTTGCCGGAGCACTGCAAGATCATCAACGCGCCGTTGTGGTGGGTACCCAGTCGTTTGGCAAAGGCTCAGTACAGACCGTATTACCGCTAGCGGACAACAAAGCCGTCAAGCTGACCACCGCACGCTACTTCACCCCTAACGGCCGTTCCATTCAAGCCAAAGGGATTATCCCCGACATTCTGGTAGAACAAAGCGATGTGACCCCGCGTGCCCGTAGCCGGACATTCAAGGAATCCGATTTGCGGGGCCACCTGTCCAACCCGCAAAAAGGCGCGTCGACGACCAATAAGGACGTTGCCAGCAATACTGACGAAGCCGATGAAGCCGCGGCCAATGCCGACCAGCTACTGAAAGACTTTCAGCTCTACGAAGCCCATACCCTGCTGCGTGGCATGACCATTCTGGGAGCCAGGCAGTAGCCATGCAGCCAATCACCATCCAGATGTTGTTGATGCCCGACGCCACAGTAGGTGTTCCACAAACCAGTGTGTTGCAAGGAATCTGAGTCACCATGATGGCACCACATATATGGCTGACCCTGTGTCTCGGCAGTTGGGCATTACCTGCAGCGGCGGCTGAGTTATTGCTGGTCATTGATGATATTGGCAACAATCGTCTCCTTGGTGAGCAACTGCTGGCGCTACCCGCTCCGGTCAATATGGCATTTTTACCCCACACACCTTTTGCTGCCAGTCTTGCCGCCAAAGCCGCTGCGCAAGGGCATACCGTAATGCTGCACGCTCCGATGGCGACCGAGTCCGGGGTCAAACTGGGGCCAGGTGGGCTTTACCCAACGATGGACAAAGCCACGTTGAGCGCCACGTTAAACGCTGACCTCGATGCGATTCCCGCCGTCAGTGGCCTTAATAATCATATGGGCAGCCTGTTAACCCAGGATTGTGAACGAATGAGCTGGGTGATGGATATCGCCCGTCAACGGCGACTGTTTTTTATCGATAGTCGCACGACTGCCGCCACCTGTGCCCGCCAGGCCGCCTTGCAGGCGGGCGTCCCCGTACTGGCCAGAGATGTATTTCTGGATAACGATCGCTCCGCAGCAGCACTGGCACAGCAGTTTGATAAAGCAATTACATTGGCCAATCAACACGGCCAGGCGGTGTTGATTGGCCACCCCTACCCGGAGACCATTCAGTTTCTGCAGCAACGCCTGCGTCCAACGGAGTCCCGGGGTTGGCACCTGGCTGCGCTGCACGACAAACTGGCGCCGACCGCCGCACAGCAGCCATTGGTTGCCAGCAAAACAGACCCGCATAACAGTGTGATTCATACCGCCGATGCCGACCCCTTATTCCATCATCCGGCTCAAGAGATGCCCTGCCCGATAACCGCAGGCCAGCCAACTCGTACTGCAAATACAGCGAAGAGAAGAGCGCTGCTGAATGCGAAGACCCTGGCGCTGCGGTCACTCACAAATATCAGTCTGACCCTGGCAAGACCGACCCCTGGCCCAGCACCATTAACCGCTCCCTTAACCTCTTCACCAGTGCTCACACCGACGTGCACAACAGCGCATGCCGCGACGACAAAGGCCGAGCAGAGTATCGGTGTATTACGTTTGCCGGAATCTCACGCCCGCCGAGTGATGCGAGTCCATCTACAGCCTTGAACGTTGCGGCTAGCTGCTACTAGTTGCTCTTGGGCGTTATCAACAAGGAAGGATTAACAACCAACAACCCGGCGGTTATAAACGCAATCGGCTTCCTGTTGGAAGCCGATTGCGTTGCCGGTGTAACTGGCGCCATCAGGCAGCTGTCAGAAATGGTAGCCCATACCAAGATAGAAACCGTCGGTATTGCCCGCCGCTTCGTTCTGTAGCTGATAGTCAAATTTGAATACCACCTGATCGACCGGATAATAATTGACACCGGCGTTGGTCTGGATCTTATCCACGCCTTCTTCCTGCGACCAGGCAGTCTGACGGGCAAACACCCCTACCGATGGCAATGCTTTCCAGGAGACTTCCAGCTGACCGCCGTCCTGAACCTGCTTGCCTGCCTCCTTGGCGTCATCTCCTGCCAGATCCCAACGGGCATACATGCCTTTCAGGGTGACATCATTCAACTGATACACCAGATGGGCACCCAGCAAGGTGGCCGAGTCGGCGTAGGATTCTACTGCGCTCTGGTCCAGGTCAGGCTGGTACTGGGCATACGCCGCCAGCTCCAGGCCACTGACGCCGGTGTAACGCACGCGCACGGTAGTTGCCAGATCAAAGGCATCGGCATTGGAAGTTTTTTGCTTGCCGGCTTTCAGATCAAAAGGATCAGCATCGGAATCGGTGCTGGGATCATCGGTTTTCATCCCTTCCGACAGCATGACATCGTAGCTCAGGCCACTGGAAAACTGCTGGCTGTACATGATACCGCCAACATACCAGGTGGTTGGTACGATGGTGGTTTCCAGCACCGGCCGTTCAACCCCGTAGTAAGTGGTTGGTTCGTGGGTTTCGTTGACGATACCGACAGGAACCAGCTGGATACCGGTTTTGACCTGCTGGGTATCCGACAAGTCCACTTGCAAGAAAGCCTGTTCCAGCTCAACCGCCCCTTCGCCATCAGAGCCGGGAACAACGGTATGCTCCACTTCAAATTCTGAGTGGAAATGCACCCGATCAGAAAAATCGTATCCCACAAACAGCACCCAGCGACGGAAATCAAGCTGCTTGTCATCTGTGCCATCCACACTGAGATTGTGATAGTTCAATTCACCATAACCACCAAAGTGAATATTGCTGTGCGACGATGTCTGTTGCTGGGCATCGATGGCATCGGCCATCATTTCCATACGGCCATTCAGTGACTCTTCCAGCTGCTGGATACGTTGCTCCAGCTGGCGGATGGTATCTTGCTGGTCATCGGCAGCGTATGCCGGAGTAACCAATCCTGTCGCGGCAATCACTGCCAAAGGGGCCAGGGTGTATTTCATTACGGTATCCTGCTTAAGGTATCTAAGGTTAAATTCAGTCACTATGTCAGTCGCCATCACTGAAATTGATGCCAAGGCTGACATCAAGCCCATCGGGAATTTCACGTTTGAAGTTGCCATCCAGTGCCGCTGCCATGCTGTTAAAACTGGTGGCATCCTGATCGCTGATGGCATCGTTGGCTTGCTCCAGATTGCTGCGTACCGTATCGGCATCGGCGCTGTTACCGGCGGATTCCATCAAGTCAAACAAGCTCACGGTGGTGGATTCGGAGCCTTCCAGCAATTCAGTAATCACGTCGATACTGGCCTGCATTTCAGGCCAGGCATTGCCCGACAAGGCCGCGACGTTGCTGACGGTGTCACGCTGCTGCAAATAGTCGAGATAGCTTTGCACGGCAGAAATCAATGCTGTCAGTGGCTCCGAACCATCATCCAGATCCCCCGCCAGAAACAGGTCCCGGTAAGATGTGCCGCTCTCCAGGTGATCAAGGGTCCAGCCATTTACCACGTAGTCAGCGCGATTTTGCACACTGCCTGCCAAGCCTTCCATCACCTCACATTTGCGTGGTTGCTGTATAAACTCAGCAACGATATCGGCCGCCACCTGGCTCTGGTCACTGGAGGTTTCAAATGCCACGACTTCCAGCGGCAGCAAGCCGACATACTGGAACGTAAGGCCGTCGAAGTAGCTACTGCCAAGCTCTGTTTCCGACTCTGAATCTATCAGGGTCTGGATATTCGAGCGCACCGTGGCAGTATAATTGGTCCCACGCACCCGGTAGGAGTCAACGAACTGGTACACCGGGAAAACGGTGTCGTCGAACAATGGGCCAAAATTGAATGGCAACAAGCGGTACCAGCTATCTGCCATTGTTTTCCAGTCCGTTTGCAGCTGGCTCAAACCAGCTTCATCCGGAGCGCTACAAAAGCTGTCGACACTGTTGTTGAAGTCACTGACTTCACTGGCAAATTGCTCACTGGCAACAATGATGGTGCCATCAACCAGCTGCTCCAGCGCCAGAGACAGAGAGCCTTCGGTCAAGGCAACGGCATCGTTTTCACGACTGCCACCACAGCTGGCCAGTGTCAGACAGGTGCCCAGACACAACCAGGCAGAAGCGGATTTCAACATCGGGATTCTCTTTATCAAGGTCATACAGATTGGTCTGGTAGGGTAAAGGTAAACATATGATTGTCCCAGTGACGGCCAGCAAATGAGCGCCGCATGGCGCGGTCTTCTTTCAGGCTGCGGACATCAATCATGCGCACATCACCACGGGAATTACTCAATACAAAGTACTGCTGGTCACGGCTGACGGTCAGGCCACAGACATCAAAAAAGGCGTGATAGCCAACCAGCTGGTGCGTATCCAGATGCCAGAATGCCACCAGATCGCCCCGCGGGCTGGAAAATGCCGCAATACGCTCTCCATTGTGCAAGGCAGCACTACCCATATAATCGTTAAATTTAAGGATCAGGGTTTCCGGCCCTTGCAGCGTAACCAGCGGTTGACCAGGTTTATGTATTGCCGCCAGAGGTACCAGTGCATGACTGTGCATCGCCGGGCGCTGCAATTGGGTCGCAATGGCAACGGTGCCATCGTCCGCCAATGCCAGGTGACGAATACTGGCTTTGCTTTCCGGCAAGCGATGCTGACTGATCAGGGTGCCATTAGCGAGTGACAGATACACCAGCGATGGATCCATGGTGTCCAGATTCAGCACCTTGCGACCACTGTCTGGATGCGTCAGCAAACCGCCATTGGCAACCACTAGCGACTGGCCATCCGGCATCACGTGGACATCGTGGGGGCCGATACCATGGGTCAGATATTCGGCCTCGAGCTGCCAGTTAACCGTATTGCGCACCATCAGCTTGCCGGTGCCAGTGCGGTAATCCGACTCGGTGGTCAACAAATGCTGACCATCCGGACTGAAACACCCATGACCGTGCATATGATGGCCAGTGGTGCACTCGATCACCTGTTCGACGGAACCATCCAGCAGGTTAAGCACCAACGCCTGGGTGCCTGGCCGACGGGCAAACATGACCGCCTGATCCAGACGCTGTGGGTGTTGGGCCAAACCATGGCCACGAAAACCACTGCTGGCAGAGTGCAACTCAGCACGCCGCTCGCCATCGACAATCCAGCTGGCAAAATAGCCGTCTTCGCCATCGCCTTCGGCACTGACCCAGGCTTCGGTGCCGGTGACGACTGCGCTGGTCGAATACCGACTGGCCGATGTTGCCGCAAATGCCGTTCCTGGCAAGGCGGAGGCCGCCAGGGCACTGGCGACTCCTCCCAACAGACGCCGTCGTGACGGGTCCTGTGCTAATCCTGATGATGCTGAATCCGCTGACATCACGGTTCTCCCATCTAGAGTGATTCAACAAACTGAAGCAGATTATGACGCTCTTCGGCGCTTAGATCCGCGAATTTCTGGCGTGCCATGGCGGCTTCGCCACCATGCCACAGAATCGCCTCTTCAATGCTGCGAGCCCGGCCATCGTGCAAATATTGCTGACTGCCGTTGACTCGCGCCATCAAGCCGACGCCCCACAAGGGTGGCGTGCGCCATTCACTGCCACTGGCAGCAAAGTCTGGGCGACCATCGGCCAGTGCCGGCCCCATATCATGTAATAGCAGGTCGGTATAAGGCCAGATACGCTGATTGCCCAAGTGTGGCTGTGTTGTGCTGGCGACGGTGGTATAGCTTGGCTGATGGCACGCCACACACCCGGTGGCATAAAAAAGCGTACGTCCTTCGAGGACCTCGGCATTATCAACATTCCGCCGCTGGGGCACACCCAGATTGCGAGTGAAATTCGTGACCAGGCGCAAAAGATTATCAGGTAATTCCATTCCCTGACTATCATTTCCATTTCTTTGTTGCTCACACAGTGGCTGATACGCCGTACAGGGCTGGGATGGAAACAGTGGATTACTGATACCAATATCATTGGCAAATGCCGACGCGACAATCATGTCCATGTTGGGACGGTTGGCCTTGTGGCCAAAGCGGCCTGGTAGCCAGCGCTGGCTTCTGGCATCCCAAACCCGGTTCTGTCGACCGGAAATGCCATTACCATCAGCGTCTTCCGGATCGGCCAGGGCTTCCAAGTCGGACTGTGCGATCAATTCCAGCAACCCCATCCCGTGGATCGCCGGCGCATTGCGCACACTAAAACGGGTGTTAGTGTCGAAGTCCCCATAAGCGGCGTAACGCAAATCCAGCTCCGGCTTGCGCAAACTGACGCTGCTGCCATCCGGGTATATAAAAGCTTGTTCATGCCATGTGATATAGGCATATGCTTCTGGTGGCACCTGTTGTTGCTCAGCCATGGCCGTTGGTGTGGCTTGACGTAACTGGTGCATCAGGGCAATTGATTGGGTTTGTAACTGGTCGCCATACACGGGGTCAGGAATAACACCGTCATGGCTGTTTGCAGCCGCTGTCATGGCGGCGGCATCATCCAACACCACACTCATACGAATCAGTGGCCCAAACAAAGGGGTATCGGCATTATCCGGCATACGGCTTTTACCGCCCCGAATATGGCAAGCGAGACAACCACGGGCGTTATAAATCGGCCCCAGTCCATCACGTGCATCGGTAATAGTAGGTGCCTTGACCCAGGGTTGGTGCGCCAAGGCCCGACCGGCATAAAACAGCGGCCGCTCTTGCTCTGGCAAATTAGGTGTTACCTTGTCCAGTTCCGGGAACGGGATAATCGAGGTTGTCGCAGCCCCACCAGGGCGTGTTTCTGCCGGTTCAGGCTCCGGTATCTGCTCGAAACAACCACTGCTGGCAACAACCCACACTGCCAACATAAAGATGCCAAAAAGCCGGGATAAACCCGGCTTCAGGTGAAAACAGAGACGGCGCATCAGCCAGCCTCCGTCAACAATTGATCAGCCATTGAGATTAGCACTCAGTGGTTGGATCAGTGGTATCACACTCGGAAGCATCAACATCGACAACCACATCGCCGTCGATCTCAAGCGCTTCAGCAACATCGGCAATCACGGTTGATTGAGCGTTCAGCGCCTTGATTGTATCGTAGGCTGGCTCCTCGGTGGTAGCGTCCATGATCTGTACGTCGAAGGGGGTACCTTCACGGGCCAGGCTATCAATGCTTTCGTAAGCGGTGCTGGTGGTGCTCAACGCCGTTACCATGGAAGCCGCTACCTCTGTCAGGCCGGCATCAGCCAGGTAATCATCAAGACCATAACCACTTACCGCATTGGTCGTCACATCGTCAGTGCCGTCCAATGTGCTGTCGTAACCGGCGTATTCACCGTAATAGCTGTTGGAGACGCCTTCGGCATTCAGCCAGATATCGCGGTGCGTGTTATCCGAGAAGCAAGAATGCTCGTCTTCCTGGGAGTTGGAAGAAAAGGCAATCTGCATCCGCTCACCCGCCAGCTCGCCTTCAGACAATGTACCCATACCGGTGAGGATTTCGGCCAGCTTCTGTTTGGCGTCATCTTCGCTGCTGATGGTGGTAAACTCAGTGCGGTATGAAGCACCGTCAGCCCATCCATCACGAACAGTTTCCAAATCGTCGATCAGCTTCTCAACCGCCACTTCCATAAATTTGTGACGACGGTTGGACAAATTGCTGCTGTCGTAAGTGTCGGTCTCAGAATAGCCTTCAGCCAGGTCACTCAAAGGACGGTCACCGCCTTCCGCGTAGTTAGTAGCGGTATTGACTTTCACCGCCTCATCACGATCCGTACCATCAGTGGTTTCACCATCATTGTTCAGGTCCTGTCCCCAAAGCAGGAATTCAATTGCGTGGTATCCGGCAATCACATCATGCTCGTCATCGGCGGTGGCAGTATTGGCCAACAGGTCGGCAGTGATATCAATCGTTACATCACCAATGATGTTATTCGACTGATCTTCCGCATCGGCTGCCGTCAAGGCACCACCACCATTAATGCCAGCCGAGTTGGCGGTTACGCCCACCTGATCGGTGCCAAAGTCAGTATCGTTGGTCTGCACATAGTCGATCAGGGCTTCACCTAATGGCCAGGCATTGATATCACCTTCCGGGCCGTCTTCCGAGCTGTAGTCGGTAGAGTCAATCGGGCTCAGGCGGAAGCGATAAACTTCAGTCTGGCCATAAGGTTCACGCGCAACCAGCCAGGCGGTTTTAGCGGCAACAAAGTTCTCTTCGGTCGGATCTTCGCGGAAGGTTTGCAAGGCGGTTTGTAATGCTTTGGCCGTGGTCACGGCATCTGAATAAGCGGCGTAGGCAATATCAGCGTTGGTTTCCAACACCTTGCTGACGTTATCAACATTGATAACGGAATCAGACGAAGAGCTGTCTGAGCTACTGCCACAAGCAGTTAACAGGGAAGTTACGGCGATAGCCGCAGCAAGCGAGGTCAGTTTCATCATTTAACACTCCGATCTGGCAATAAAGGAATTTGGCGGACTATTTGTCTTTCGGATAACATCTCATTTACATTAAAACGAAATAGTTCCGATTCGATTTGATTGAGATCATATTACTAATGCAAATGATTTACAAATAGACTTGGGATTGCATTATCGTTAGCAGGATTATTGACGCATGCTAAACTGGCCACCTTGGTAGCAGCCTTCCTGATCACCACAACAAGCCGGGGATCACAACAGACAAGAGCAACCAGCCACCATGCGATTTATCAGCCATTACCCCAAGGGAATGGGCAATACCGGAGTCACCGTGAAAAAGTATTCAATTTTATTGTTGGCGCTGCTACTGAGCAGTTGTGGCAGTTCGTCTGATTCGTCAAGCCTTGCCTTCGAAAGCAAGGCAGCCCTCGGCGAAAGCCTGTTCAACGATACCAATCTCTCATTCAACCGCACCCAGTCCTGTGCCAGCTGTCACGATGCCGACAAGGCCTTTACCGACAGCCGCGAAGATGACAACGGGCTGACTGCTGCCGTATCACTTGGTGATGACGATGTATCCCTGGGAGATCGTAATGCACCAACGGTGCTGTACGCCTCACTGTCACCGGAGTTTCAGGAAGGTACGCGCAGTCGCTTCAACAGCAGCCAGTCCGATTACAGTGGCTGGCTGGGCGGTCAGTTTCATGATGGCCGCTCTTCCACACTCGCCGATCAGGCCGGTGGCCCGCCATTAAACCCGATTGAAATGGGCATGGCAGATCGCGCCAGCGTAGTCGAACGCCTGTTAGAAGATGAAGATTATATTGCAGCCTTCGAATCCTTGTATGGTACCGATGTGTTTGACGATACCGATACCGCTTACGAAGCCATGACCGACGCCATTGCCACCTTTGAGGCAACGGATGTTTTTGCCCCCTTCGATTCCAAATACGATCGTTCACAACTGAGTTCAAATGATGAGGACTACTACGATTACGGCGTATTATCCAAAGTCGCCTCGGGCAAGGTGCTGTTTTTCTCCCAGCAATTCACCAACTGCGCCACGTGTCACCAACTCAAGTCCCAGGGCTACAGCGGCGAGACCTTTACCGGCTATGAGTACCACAATATTGGTGTCCCGGTGAATACCGCAGTACGGCTGGCCAATGGCTCGGACGATGACTTTATTGATACCGGTTTGCAATTAAACAACAGCGCCGTCACCGCCGATACCGAAGCCGGTAAATTCAAGGTACCAACGCTGCGTAACGTCGCCATCACTGCGCCTTATATGCATAACGGCGTGTTTAATGAGCTGGCCACAGTCGTCAAGTTTTACGATCACTGGCTCACGGGCAGCCGCTACACAATCAACCCTGAAACCGGTGTGGAATGGGCGGAGCCGGAAATCAGCGAGACCATCAGCCTGACCGAACTGCAGGATGGCAGCCTGTTCGATGACGATGACGTCGAAGCACTGGTCTGTTTTATGATGACGCTCACCGATGCCCGCTATGAAAGCCTGATTTCTGACGCCGAGTGGGAAAACTGTGAAACGGAATAATATTCTCTGGAGCCTGACATTATGGTGCCTGGCCAGCATGGCCAGCGCCGACAACTACCTCAGTCAGGAAGCGTTCCTGTCACAGGCGTTTGGCGAGCAGCCAGCAGCGGCCAAAACCCTGTGGCTCAAACCGGAACATAAAGAAGCCGCCACCGCCTTGCTCGGCCATTCTTACGTTGGTTTGCGGGTACGATACTGGCAAGCCGACACCACCAGCGCCTGGATTCTGCAAGAGATTGGCAAAGAGAAGCCAATCACCATCGGCGTGGTGATTACCGATAACCAGATACAATCGGTCGCGGTACTGGCGTTTCTCGAATCCCGTGGCTGGGAAGTACGCTACCCGTTTTTTACTGACCAGTTTACCGGGGCGAGGCTGGACAAGTCCCAACAACTCAGCCAGCATATCGACGGCATTACCGGTGCAACCTTGTCGGTGCGGGCCGTAACCAATGTCGCCCGTCTGGCACTGTATCTTGCAGAGCAAACCGGGGTCAGCCACAATCAGGCCGCCACCCAACCCTGACTCCTGATACAGGCTCTGTTTTGAAACTTGTTCCTTTTCTGATTCATTGGCATCGCCGCGGCGGCCTGATCATCCTGCCGGTTCTATTGATGCTGGCCATTACCGGCATCCTGATCAATCACAGCCAGTCACTGGGATGGGCCAAAACACCGGTCTATTCCTCCTGGATTGCCTGGCTGTATGGCATTCAGGACACCACTGTCGAGCAAGGGTTTGCCGCTGGGGATCACTGGGTCAGTCAGGTTGGCGACACCCTGTATCTGGATCACGATGCCATCGGCCACTGCGATCAGCCCTTGTTGGGTGCCTTGCGTTGGCAAGAAACCATTGCCTTGCTGTGTAATAACCGCATTGCCCTGTATTTGCCTGATGGCCAACTGGTTGAAGAACTGGGCAGTCTGCCACTGCAAGCCAGCACACTGGGCATGCTGCCGGATCAAGATGCCCTGCTGCTGTCCAGCCCACCCTATTATCTCGATAACAACAGCTGGAGCTGGCAACCACTACCACCCGAATCCGTCCCGACAGCGGACTCGCCTTGGGCCACTCTCACTCCCTTGCCTGCTGAACTGGTCGAGTCTCTGAACAAGGACAAGCCCTTGCCGGGGATTTCCCGCGAACGCTTGCTGCTGGATTTACACAGCGGCCGTCTGTTTGGCGAGGTGGGCGTCTGGGTGGTGGATGCGGTCAGCCTTGTGCTGATATTTCTGGCCTTGAGCGGTACCCTCACCTGGCTGAAGCGCGCCTGGCTAAAACGCGGCGGACGCCATGGTCGTCATGGTTGTAGTCGACAGAAGCCGCGGCGCCACAAGCCCGGAATGTAACCTTTAGACATCACCGCAAAACGCCACCTTGCTAACAATACCGATACCCGATCGTCAACGGAGATACTGGCCATGTTACTTGAACTGCTCACTCCCGCCGACCTGTCGCTGACAGCGGCCATTATCCTGATCGCAGTGGCCGGGTTTACGTCACTGATGACGGCTGCTGTCGGTATTGGTGGTGGCCTGCTGCTATTGGCAGTCATGGCGTCACTGCTACCCGTCAACGCCCTGATTCCGGTACATGGTCTGGTGCAGCTGGGTTCCAATGGTAATCGCATGGTGATGACCTGGCGTCATATCGACTGGGCCATGCTGAGGTATTTCAGTATCGGGGCATTGCTGGGAGCCGGACTGGCCAGTGTGGTCGTGGTGCAATTGCCGCTGTACCTGATTCAGTTTGCGGTGGCGGGTTTTATTCTGTTTCTGGTGTGGGGCAACAAGCCAGGCAAACGTCAGCTCAGCTCAACAGGACGGGTATTTGCCGGCGCCTTGACAACCTTCCTCACCATGTTTGTTGGTGCCACCGGGCCACTGGTAGCCGGTTTTGTGCATCGCAACAACTACAGCAAATTACAGCTCACCAGTACCTTTGCGACCTGTATGACGCTGCAACATTCGTTCAAGGCTGTGGTATTCGGCACCATTGGTTTTGCTTTCTGGGAGTGGCTGCCACTGGTGCTGCTGATGGTTCTCAGTGGCACCATGGGCACCTGGCTGGGGCTGAAACTGTTAAACCGTATTCCGGGCCGCTGGTTTAAACAGACCTTCCGGATTGTGGTTACTCTGCTCGCCCTGCGCCTGCTCTGGCAGGGCTGGCAGAGTATGTGAGTCACGGTTTGATCTCGCCCAGTTGCTGATGCATTTCACGCAACAGGACTTCGGTCTGATCCCATCCCAGACAAGGATCGGTAATGGACTGGCCGTACACCAGATTGGCCGACATTTTCTGGTTGCCTTCGTTGATGAAGCTTTCCAGCATCACCCCCAGAATCCGCTCATTACCTGCCAGCCGCTGCGCCACCACATCCAGCGCAATGGCGGTTTGGCGACGATGCTGCTTGCAGGCATTGGCATGGCTGCAATCCACCAGTACACCAACATGACAGCCAGCCGCCTGTAACTGCTGTTGTGCCGATGCAATGCTGTCGGCATCGTAGTTCGTCAGGCCATTGCCGCCACGCAGGACAATATGGGTATCCGGATTGCCCGGAGTGGTCAGCATGGCCATTTGACCATGGCAATCCACCCCCAGCGTGTGGTGGCTATGACGGGCGGCCACCATGGCATTGATCGCTGTCATCATGGAGCCGTCGGTGCCATTTTTCAATCCGGTGGGCATACCCAGATGGCTGACCATTTCACGATGGATCTGTGACTCCGCGGTGCGGGCACCAATGGCCGTCCAGCTGATCAGGTCGTCCAGGTACATCATTACCAGCGGGTTCAATGCTTCGGTTGCCAGTGGCAAACCCATTTCGGCCAGTGCCAGCATCACTTTGCGGGAGCGCTCCAGTCCGGCTTGCATATCGCCTTCGCCATTACAATCCGGGTCGTAAGCCAGTCCTTTCCAGCCCACATGCGTCCGTGGTTTCTCGACGTAGGCGCGCATCACAATCAGCAGACGGTCGCCCAGTTCTTTATTCAGGGCGACCAGCCGCTGGCCGTAATCCAGCGCGGCGGTTTCATCATGAATGGAGCAAGGCCCGGTAATCACCAGCAGGCGTGAATCATCACCGTTCAGGATGTTGCGAATCTGCTGACGTTGCTGCTCAATCTGGATACGCAGGCCATCACTCAATGCCATACGGGCCTTGAGCATGGCGGGGGTAGTAATCGGTCGGACTGCCGGGTCATTGCTACTGGCAGAACGGGAAGTCAAAGTAGATGTTGTCATGTTGCTATTCCTCAAATTTTTTACTGGATATGGTGTCTTTGCTGTGGTCCGGTGATGGGCCAGCGCCAATATCGCGCCCGCACATCACCGCAGCTAAATCGCCACAACCAGAAGCCGCACAGACTGGTGCAAGCTTGAGAAATTTTGAGTTTTGCCAATACTTGCATAGCAACCTCGAACTGAATCCTGTGAAAAACAATCATAAAAAAACCCCGATCAGCCTGCTGCCAATCGGGGTTTCCGGTGGCAGCTGGCTTGAAGCCAAACTGCCGGGTGTTCTGTTAACACTACGGGCAGCCTGGCTCCTGACTAAAATAGTCATAACCAAACCACCAATACGCCACGCTGACATCACTCAGGCACAGGCTCGCCGCTGCGACCGGGGTCGTAGAGCTGTTCAAGCGTTGCTGTAACCGTGCTGGGTTCATTGTTGTACCGGGGCATTTGTTCAGGTGATGTGTTTATCCTAATCCCGAATGTCTGAATTGCAACCATAAATATCAATATTCTGTGCTGTATATGGTATTCACAGGGTGAATACTGGCTGAAAGCCCGGCATAGCTTTCAAGACAGCACATCCAGACAGTTCGTCAAAAAAGACCGCACCTGCCCATAATAAATCACCGTCCCAGGAGAGCGATGACCGGGAGCAGACACGGCCAGAACATCGTCACCACCGCCAACCACACTTGCCGATGGAGCCGAAGTTGATACGGCTCAGGTATTCACCAGCAGCTGCACACCGACCCCGGTATTGGAAATCGGTGACACATAGCTGCGTAACACTTCTTTCACTTCGCCGGTCATGGTGCCACGCATGGCCATCCACATTGCCAGTTCGACCATTTGCGCACCGCCTTTTTCGATCAGGTCGGCGTTGCTGTACTGGCATAGGGCTTCCGGGTCGTTTACCAGTTTATCCATGCAGTCGTTGTCAAAATCGCCATTGAGTATCCCGGCACGTTGACCATCAAGCTGATGCGACAAGCCGCCGGTACCCAGCACTACAACCTTCTGGTCGCTGTCCCAGGAGCGGATGGCATCACCAATAGCCTGGCCAAAGGCATAGCTGCGGGATGGTTTGGGCATCGGATGACGTTCGCAGTTGATGCTGACCGGAATCACCTTGATACCCTGATAGGTAAAGTTCGGCCACAGCAACGTCAGCGGAACGGTAGCGCCGTGATCGACCTTGATGTCCTGACACACGGTCGGGTCAAAATCATTGTCGATCAAATGATTGACAATATGCCAGCTCAGCTCGGTTTCACCCGTCACTGGCGGGATCGGGTTAATCCCCCAGCCTTCATCCGCATTGTGGTATTCCGGCGCGCAACCAATGGCGAACGTCGGTTTTTTGTCGAGGAACATTTCCAGGCCGTGATCGTTATAGAACAACACGGCGATATCCGGTTTTTCCTGCTGCAACCACTCTCGAATGGGAGGGTAAATGGCAAACAGATCCCGATAATAAGGGGTGTCTTCCAGATGTTTATCCATCGCCACCCCAATGGCAGGGATATGTGAGGTGGTAATACCACCGATCAGCTTAGCCATGGTGCTTACCTCGCCCCTGGCTCTCCAGGTATGCTTTGAATTCTTCGGTGGTACGGCCAGTTTGCATACCGCCAATGATCTGCATGTTCCAGCCAAAGATAATGGCAAATTTAGCCATATAGTAGATGCTGCCGCCCAACTCCAGCATACGGATGATGTCCTGGTCTCGCACCGCCTGCCGCTGTTCGTCGGAGATACCAAAACGCTCCATATAGGCTTCCGGGTCGTCACGGAACGCCTGACGGTTGTCTTCGCTGTTAAACGAATAACACATCTTGTTGAACCTGAAGCCTTTGGTGGCCATGGGGCCATCAAAGTGGATGGTGCCCTCGACGGCTCGTAATTGATTGTCTGACATGACTGTATTCTCACTGATTAGGTCGGACGCAGAACGCCAGGGCTGATTACCAATACAAACGCTTCGGGTTATCCACCAGCAGTTTCTGCTGCTGCTCGGCAGTCGGGGCAATCATCGGGATAACATCCACCAGCTTGCCGTCATCCGGGGTATGGGATTTCATATTCGGATGTGGCCAGTCGGTTCCCCACAGCACCCGGTCAGGAAACAGCTCGACCAGCTTTTTGCCAAATGGGACAACGTCGCGATAATCCGGCGCCGTCAGGGTCAGGCGTTCCGGGCAAGTGACTTTGACCCAGATTTTGTCATTGTTGTTCATCATATCGATAAAGCGCTGGAAGTCCGGGTGATCCACTCCCTTGGCAACATCCGGGCGGCCCATATGATCCACCACAATGGTGGTATCCAGCTCGTTCAGGAATGGAATCAGCTCTTCCAGGTCCGGGGCTTCGAAGTACACCACGATATGCCAGCCCAGCGGCTTGATCTTTTCAGCCACCGACAGGAACACTGCTTTTGGCGTGGTATCGACCAGGCGTTTGACGAAGTTGAAACGCACGGCGCGAACACCGGCCTTGTCCATCGCTTCCAGCTCTTCCACCGTAATCGCAGGATCAACCACAGCCACCCCACGGGCCAGCTCACCGGCACTGTCCAGAGCATCCATCAGAGCCGCGTTATCAGTGCCATGGCAGGATGCCTGAACAATCACATTACGTTCAAAGCCCAGGTAGTCGCGCAGCGCAAACAGCTGCTCTTTCGAAGCATCACACGGCGTGTATTTACGTTTCGGGTGGTACGGAAACTGTGCCGCCGGGCCAAAAACATGGCAGTGCGCATCAACCGCGCCAGCCGGTGTCTTGAACTCTGGTTTGCTCGGGTTGGCATGAAATGGCAGGTAATCTGGATCCATCATAATTAGGTCGCCCTTGTTTTTATCGGGTCATTATTGGCACTTTTATTGGCTGGTACACACCAGCAGAAACGGACAGATGCGGATCGTTCAGCACTGTCCCTTCCCATAAAAGCAGCCGGTTTATTCGTTGGGATGCGCAAACACATCGCCATCAAACAGTTTGCGGGCCGTACGCAGCAAGGCCGCCGAAGCAACGTTACCGCCATCGTCCATATTCAGAATCACGGTCATTTCACCGATCGGATGCTCGACCGCCAGGGTTTTCTGCTGACCCTCCGGCACACAGGCAACAGCAGCGGCCGGCGAGCCGGGTAACACCGCCGCTGTCGCCACACTGACCGCGCCCAACACCCCAATCGAGGCATGACAGCGATGAGGAATAAAAGTCCGGGTCGACAAGGCTCCGCCGTTGCTGGCAGCACTGACCATGGTCATCTTGGGCACGGATTTGTCTTTCACATCCCCCAGATTCATCAATGGCCCGGCCTGTAAACGAATGGACTCCAGCCGCGCTCGCAAGTCATCGTTGGCTTCCAGTTCTTCACGGCTTTCGGTACCGGAAATACCCATGTCTGCAGCCTGCATAACCACCACGGGCATGCCGTTATCAATCAGCGTAACCTCAACGCCATCAATCACATCCACACAGTGACCGGTGGGCAGCAAGGCACCACAACTGGAACCGGCGGTATCGGCAAAGGTAACGGGAATGGCTGCGGCACAACCGGGCACGCCATCAATACGGGCGTTGCCAACATAACTGACCTTGCCTTCAGGCGTCGGAACCCGAGCCGTGGCAATTTGTCCGGTGTTGGCCATAAAAATACGCACATCGGTGTCTTCACCGGTGGTTTCAACCAGGCCCCGTTCAATCGCAAACGGGCCAACTCCCGCAAGGATGTTGCCGCAGTTTTGCGCATCCGTAACGATGGCCTGATCCACAAACACTTGCAGAAACAGGTAATCCACATCGGCGTCTTCACGCTCGGAACACTGCACCACGGCCACTTTGGCGGTTAAGGGATCGGCTGCGCCCAAGCCATCAATCTGACGCGGGTCTGGAGATCCCATGACCCGTAACAGAAACGCATCTCTAACGGCCGTATCAGCCGGAAGGTCTTGCGCCAGGAAGTAGCCCCCTTTTGAGGTGCCACCTCGCATCCACATACAGCGCACCCCGTCAATCGGATCGAAGGTGCGGGCCTCAGACATATTTAAGGCCTTTGTCTTGCAGGCGGCCACGCATGTCATAAATATCCAGCCCCAGCTCGCCGTTGGCCATTCGCACACGCTTGGATTCTTCCAGCGCCATACGGGCACGGGCTTTTTCCAGCACCGCGGCGGCTTGTTCACGGCGCACAACAACAACGCCGTCGTCATCCGCCACCACCACGTCACCGGGATAAACCAGTTCATCTGCACACACCAGTGGCACGTTGACCGAGCCAACGGTTTCCTTGATGGTGCCTTCCGCAAAGACCGCTTTTGACCACACCGGGAATTCCATCTGGCGCAGATCACGGGTATCCCGAACGCCACCATCAATAATCAGTCCGACCACCCCGCGTGACTGGGCGGAGGTCGCCAGCAAGTCACCAAAGAAGCCATGAATCGACGGTGAAGTCGGCGCAAAAACCATGATGTCGCCGGGCTGACACTGCTCAATGGCAACGTGCATCATCCAGTTATCACCAGCGGCACCAGAGATGGTAATGGCGGAGCCGGCGACACTTTTATCCTGTTGAATCGGGCGCAGGTAATGCGCCAGCAAACCAACACGGCCCAGGGCTTCATGAACCGTGGCCACACCACATTCCGCCAGACCATCAATCACGGCCTGGTCGGCCCGTTCAATATGTTGTACTACGACTGTTTCTTTCATGCTGTTGCTTCCTTTGGTCTATCACACCGGCACACCGGCCAGTTGATTACGGCAGTACCAGGCGACTGAAAACGCGACGAGTGTTGTGCTCGAAGATGTCGGCTTTCTGGGCCGCAGACAGCGCCGTGTTCCCATCGATATAACGTTTGGTATCGTCGAAGAAGTGGCCGGTATCCGGGTCGATGCCGCGTACCGCACCAATCATTTCCGAGGCAAAGAGGATGTTTTTGGTCGGAATAACATCGAGCAATAAATCAATGCCGCGCTGGTGATACACACAGGTGTCGAAATACACGTTGTTCAGTACCCGTTCTTCCAGCTCAAATCCCTTATCAAGGGCCATCCCACGGAAACGCCCCCAGTGATAAGGCACCGCACCGCCGCCATGAGGAATAATGATTTTCAGCTCAGGGAAATCCTTGAACACATCCGACATCATCAATTGCTGAAAGCCGGTGGTATCGGCGCCCAGATAATGGGAACCCGTGGTATGGAAACAGTCGTTACAGGATGCCGATACGTGCACCATGGCGGGAATATCGTACTCAACCATTTTTTCGTAAATCGGATAAAACGCCCGATCCGCCAGCGATGATCCATTCCAGAAACCACCACTGGGGTCCGGGTTCAGGTTAATACCGATAAAGCCCATTTCCTCGACGGTACGAACAATCTCAGGCACCGACTTGGCCGGGTCGACCCCCGGTGATTGCGGTAACTGGGCTACCGGGACAAAATTCTCCGGGAACAGGTCACACACCCGGCGAATAATATCGTTCTGATGCTCGGTCCAGTACTGGCTGGTGTATTCGTTACCAACGTGATGCCCCATCCAGCTGGCGCGAGGAGAGAAAATGGTCAGGTCAGTGCCGCGCTGTTGCTGCAGCTTCAACTGATTATTAACGATCGATTCGCGAATCTCATCATCCGTGATATTGATCGTGCCTTTTTCACCCTTGAACAGAGGGTCCGCCGCAACCGCTGCTTTTTGCTGATCGCGGTATTCGCCGACGCCGGGCGGCGTCGTGGTGTAATGCCCATGGCAATCGATGATCATTATTCTTCTCTCACTCGTTGATGGAGTGGCCCGCAGGGCCTGTACCAGCGGCACAGGCAAACAGCGCACCGCACGTCCGTGAATGCCAAAGGCACCCAACGACCTGGATAATGCCCCCATGGTAGGAACTGAGCAGCCGGGCTGGCTATTTCAATTTCACTGTTACAATATTGGATTTTGATATAGACCTGTTTATTCGAAGCTCTGGAGCAAGCGATGGATTTTGTTATACCCAACCTGCGGCACCTGCGCGTTTTTCTGGAAGTAGCCGAACAAAAGAGCATCAGCAAGGCGGCTCCGAGAGTCTTTCTGTCGCAGCCAGCCATCACCCAGGCACTGGCACGACTGGAAAACATGCTGCAAACCGGATTATTTGATCGCCGGGCCGAAGGCATGTACCCCACCGCCTCCGGTGAGGTCTGGTATAACCGGGTCGAACGCTGTATTGCCTGCTTGCTGCAAGGCACCCGCGAAGCATTACGCTCTGGCAGCCGTACCCAATCGGCGCAACAGATGGTGTCGTTACTGACCACCACCCAGCTCAAGGCATTGGTAGCCGTCACCGAAGCAGAAAACTTCAGCATTGCCAGCCGGGCGGTGGGCGTCTCACAATCATCGTTACATCGGGCTGCCCGCGAGCTGGAGCATTTGCTGCAAGTGCCCTTGTTTGAAAAGACCAGTACCGGCATCAGCGCCACCAAGGCAGCCCAGGCACTGGCCCGTGCCACCAAGCTGGCATTTTCGGAGCTGTACCAGGGCTACTCCGAAGTCAGTGCGCTACAGTTTCGGGAAGTGGGTAAAATCGTGCTCGGCAGTATGCCGCTGGCGCGGACCTCGATCCTGCCCGAAGCCATTATTCGGTTTAGTGAACGCCATCCGGATATTGATATTCAGGTTGTCGATGCGCCCTACGATGACTTGCTGCATCATTTGCGCCACGGCGATCTCGATTTTCTCATTGGTGCCCTGCGTTTTCCGCCGCCGGTCGATGATGTGGTGCAGGAAGAACTGCTTTCTCCGCCACTGGCGATTATTTGTCGCCCGGAGCATCCATTACTGGTGGCCGCGACCAGCACATCGTCTCCAGAGCTGACGGATCTCACCCACTACCCCTGGATTGTGCCCCGCAATGGCACCCCGACCCGCAAAGCCTTTGAGACCCTGTTTGCCCAATGTGATATTCAGCCACCGCAACGACTGGTCGAATCCAGCTCACAGATCCTGACCCGTGAGCTGCTGCGCGGCAGTGACCGCCTGACACTGATCTCTACCCATCAGATCGAACAGGAATTAAACAGCGGATTATTGTCGGTATTGCCCGTCAACCTGGAAGATACCCGCCGGGCCATCGGCATCACCTTGCGTCAAAACTGGCAGCCAACGCCGAGCCAGATGCAGTTTCTCGATATTCTGCGGGAACAGGCAGCCGCCTGCCGGGATCAGTAATGCTGCACTGACAAGTCTGCCAGGCATCAGGCCAACCTGAAGAAAGGACGGGGAACGGCCTGTAGAGAAATGGACTCTCCCGGTCTAAAACGGGAAGGTAGTGTTCAAAATTCTGTGTCACCTCTATAGTTTACCCTCTACAGGGAGTGACACATCATGTCTGATAAATACGA
>NZ_JAUYWA010000029.1 GCF_030689025.1 Oceanobacter sp. 1_MG-2023 | reverse complement strand
ATGGAGCGGGAAACGAGATTCGAACTCGCGACCCCGACCTTGGCAAGGTCGTGCTCTACCAACTGAGCTATTCCCGCCTGTACCACTACTTGATCTACCAAAATGCACATCAAGAATATGGCATCCCCAAGGGGATTCGAACCCCTGTTGCCGCCGTGAAAGGGCAGTGTCCTAGGCCTCTAGACGATGGGGACGTCTCTGAAGTGGTGCGCATTTTACTTACCTTATTTTTTAATGCAAGCCCCTATCGAAAACAATTAGGCGAGACAGGTAGCTGCCAAGCTCATTGATGAGCCATAGAAACATACTTACACCACATCTACGCGGAGTTATAATGCCTTGACAATAACGGCGAGAAGCTTTGGTTGATGTTACTGGTATTTTTCAACATAATTGCAGGTAACAGCGCTCTGGGTAACATACAACTCATCATACTCACCTTGAACACACTAGCAGGGCCCTTCTGAACACGTTGCCACTACCTACCGAAGCCTGCACCAACTCTGCATCGGAAGATGCTGAGCAGGCAGCCTTCAGGAAAGGAGTCACTCCCCAGCCCTGACAGGAGTAAATTTGGAAGTCATTTCATGCCTTAAAGAACGGCTACAAACAAAACTGGCACGCTTCAACCGACTCAGTATGTCAATACAAACCATGGAAATTCTGAATTACAGTTCGACTGCTCTACCAAACACCAATCCTTCTATATACCATAGAAATATTTTAGCTTTAATGCAGTGAATTAAATGGAAATTGCCAAGCAGAAAGAAACCATTCTTTATGTAAGTTTTTCGAAAAGAGGTCAATATTACGCCAATGATGCCTCGGCTCGATATCGCTGCATCTATCAAGCCATGAAAAACTCGGCCAATGGCATTAAAAGTGACATAATTCATATGTCAGAAATAAAAAAAATCTCTCTGAAAAATTATTCAAAGATAATATTTCATCGCCCAAGAATATCAAGAAAACTGATTAAAGTTATAAAAAATATTTACAATCTTGGTATTACGGCAGAAGCTGATTTTGATGATCTATTATTTAGACCAGACTTGGCCTATTCCTCTCCAATGGTTCTCTGCAACAAAGAAAGCTTGGCGTCAGCAAAAAAGAATGCGCGGCGCTCCAAAGCTGCGCTACTGTTATTCCATCGTTGCCACATGTCAACTACAGAGCTCATCAAGGCAGCAAAAGAAATTCATCCACAATGCCTCTACTATTTCACACCAAACCAGATACCATCTTTCGAAAAACCGGTTCAAAACAATTCTATCAAAGACAGATTCAACAACAAAATAATTCGATATTTTCCAGGAACAGCTAACCATACCAGCAACTTCAAAGTAATAGAATCTGCTTTAGAAAACTGGATTAAAAAAAATTCAGATACAAAACTGCATATCATCGGAGATATTGGAATACCTCCAACATTAGAAAATCTAGACCGAGTATCTACAACTAAAAAACTACCTTATAACGAGCTAAGCCAGTATATTGACAGCAGCTGGATAACCATTGCTCCATTATTAAAAAACCCGTTTAACAACTGCAAAAGTGCCCTGAAATTCTGGGAGAGCGCAGCCCTTGGAGTACCAGTCGTAGCCTCCCAAAATCCAGATTTTGACAGATATTTTTGCGATGGATTAAAACTATTCAACAGTCAGGACGAATTTGAATTGGCACTAAAGACCCTCAGCAGCAAAAAACAATATCACCAAGCATCTCTGAGCGCATTACAGACCTCTGAAAATGCGTATTTCTATTGTCCTGACGATATAGTCAAAAAATTTGACAGCGACACCTCTATTCGCAGCTTCAACAAGTTAAACACCAGAAAAGAAAACCACCATCGCTATAAAAAACAACAAAAAAAATTCAAAAAACTTATTCGATCACCAAAACAGTTTTTCAAAGATTCAACTCTGAATCCGTTCAGAAGTTCCAGAAGAAAATCCGCAACTTGAGCTGTCAGAATAAGCTGATATTAAACCCAAACAAAGAAAGAAAAACAACTGTAACAGTAGCGGCCTAATTAATGATTTATCGGACAAGCATATTGAAAATACTGCGATCATCTACAACAAAATAACATCTACTTATACCAAAAAATGAAAAACCGGCCATAGCCGGTTTTCTTCAGGTAAATCTGTGATTTTACTAGCAATTGATTTTTAAACTTAAAAAACAATTAAAACACCCACTTATTATCTTCAAAATCACAATTCATCCGCCCCAAACATAAAAATCAGTTCCTTTTACCCTAACCGTAAAACTATCCAGATCAGTATCTTTTGGTACTGGATATTTAAATCCTGACATCATTATATCTGTCATGTTTTTTTCTACGAGATCTGGGCGTTTTATATTTAGATTACATTCTTCTTCTTCGTCATTATAAGCTATCACAAGCACTATGTCGGCCATTGAATCAGAAATCACCCAACCCGCAATATTTTCAGCGGATTTATCAATAGCAAACTGAATATACGAGTAATAATGAGTTTTCTCTGCCAATTCTTTAATCAGAAAAGATATCCCAGTACGAATAGATAAAGAGTGTTTAAACAGATCAAATGATATGGCCTGATTCAAATCATGCTCTTTAAAATATGCCAATCCTTTCTCTCGAGTCGCTGAGCCTGCACCGGATCCTTTTCGACTTTTCTTATCGAAGTGTTCTTTATACGATTTAACAACAAAGTGAGCGACGTAAAGTTTTTTATTATTAATATTTACCGTAAATGGAGATGGTTGATCAATCACATTAGCAGATCGTTCTAACATTGCTGATGAAAAAACTGCACGTTCAATGTTCTCATTATAAAAAGAGCCCGATGTAATAGCACAATGATGTATCCGCATATCACCAATAAGGTCACATTTAACCAGTGTTTTTATATGAGAATTCCGAGGCTCATTAACCCTGGAGCAGCGACTGAACCTTTCAACAACTAGCCCTTGCCCAGGCAATTTTCGACCAGATGATCCAAATATTCTCCAATTTAATACAAACCCAGCGAAATCATCATTATTTTCCGCTCGTTTTATCCAGTCTTTTAAACCCTTACCAGTTTCATTAACCAAAAACTCATCGGCATCCAGAAACAAAAAGTAATCATAGTCTTTTGAATACTCTTTTATAATTCTGTCATATGCTGGTTTTTGAACACCAATTTCTTGAGAAACACGCGGATGATGGATACGATGTATAATCCCTGCCTGATCCAATGCTTCCAGCAACTCGCTGCTACCATCATCACTGACATTATCAGCAATAAAAAAATCATCTACACCGAGCACATAGCGATGATACGCAATCCACTCTAGTATATATTCTGCTTCATTTTTAAGAATTGAAACTATTGCAACCTTCATCTATCACGCCCCTAGCAAAGATATATCGGTATAATCGAATCGGCAACCATAAAGGGACTTTTCACCAATCAATGAAAGATTATTATTATAAAATTCATCTGTTTTAAGACGGTCTCCCCATTTATTCTGCATAAACTCAACCTCACTGGCAAAACGCTGCTGTTTCTCCGGAGTATCTTCGTATCCCCGACTCAAAGACTCATGATGATACAAAAGTACATGGGGAGTCCAGATATTTCGGTAACCGGAAAAATGCACTTTGACGCAAAAGTCTACATCATTGAAGGCGACAGCAAGATGATCCTCATCAAACCCTTCCACCTCATCAAAAACGGTTTTTTTCACCGCAAGACATGCAGCCGTCACCGCGCTGGTCTGCCGAACGACTGCTAACTGTGCATCTTCACCCGGAGAATCCTGGGGTAGCAGCTTGAATTGATGCCCTGCAACACCTCCTGATCCCAAAAGAATGCCAGCATGCTGAATCAGCCCATTGCTGTACAGTAACTTTCCGCCCACGCAACCCACCCCGGGACGCATGGCATGGGCAACAAGCTCTTCAAGCCAGGCACCGTCAATCACCTCTACATCATTATTCAACAGAACAACAACGTCACCCTGAGCATATCGAACGGCATAATTATTAATCGCAGAATAGTTAAATGGGTGAGGATACTCCAGCAGTCTCACCATTCCTTTTGAATCAAGTTCTTTGAAATACGCAATATCCTTTGGATCATCAGAATTATTATCGACAAGGATTATTTCAAAATTCTTATGCGTTGTTTTCTCATATATAGACTCAACTGCACAACGAACCAGATCGCCACCATTTTTTGTTGGCATTATAATAGATACCTTGATATCGGGGCGCCTTTTCCATATCACCCGATATGTATTTGGAACATCACCAGGTTCCACGCTATCAACCAAAGTATTACTGGAAAGTACATCCGATACCGCTTTCAAACCAGATACAGCAGTATAACTTTTCTGATCGGATGCCAAGGCTGTAGAGCCTTCAACCATACGCCAATGATATAAAATAAATGGAATATGAATAACACCTTTCCGATTCCAGTTAATGGCATCAAGGCACCGCAAAACAAGATCGTGATCCTGACTCCCTTCAACTCCTTTTCTAAGCCCTCCAACACGACGCACCAAATCCGTTCGAATCACAGACATATGCGACATATAATTTTGAGCCAATATTCGCTCAGGATCAAAACCAGACTTGAAATGGGGATCTATTCGACGCCCCAAAGCGTCTATTTTATCTTCGTCCGAATAAAAAATATCCGCCTCAGGATTCCTGACAATTTCATCTGCGACAACCTCCAGAGCATACGGCGATAATTCATCATCATGATCCATAAATACAATATAATCACCTGTTGCCAATGCTAGTGCATCATTGGTTGCGACAGAGATATGACCATTTTGCTCCCGAAAAACGACTTTGACCCGATTATCTTGGCTTTGAAGGTCAACCATCATTTCCTTCAACTCATCCAAACCAGAGCAATCATCTGCCAAACACAGCTCCAATTTCTGATAGCTCTGCGATAGCACCGATTGCACACATCGACGAAATAATTCCAGGTCCGGTTTATACACCGGAATCACCACAGACAACATTGGCATATCAGTATCTGATGCCAGCGTATTACATTGCTCCAATCGTTTTTGAACGAGTCCACCCTCTACCAGGGCCATCCACTCTGAATACCCGGAAAATTTGAATTTAAATATTTCATTATATTCTGACATGCCACCCGACAATTTTCTGGATGCCAATTTTTTGTCAATCAAGCGCTTGGCATTAGAAGAGCTTAGCTTCACCATAGAGAAGTGCTCAATATCGAAATTGCACTGACAGCTCATAGGATCAAATCTTACCCGTGAGCCTTTGGGAAAATAGGCAACGCGTTTGACAAGTTTTCCTGTCATGTAAATCAAGTTATAGCTGTTCTCTTCCGAACAACCATCTCCGACATCGTAATAGAATTTCGACTCTTGAGCAGGAATATCTGAGTTAATGCATAATTCTATCATGTACCAACCACTTAAAAGTTTCGGCAAATAGAATTGAGGATCCGATCCAGTAGCTGTGTAATGGCCAACATCTCGCTCTGCCAGATCTCCACCCATCTCCATGGAAAATCTGAAATCTATTTCAAAAAACTTCTTTCTAATTCCTTTCAACATAAAACCAATCCCTTTACAAGGCAAGTGCGACAGCCGCAGACACTGCAATTTGATATATAACCTGACTTATATCCTTGGTCAGCTGCAGAGCCTTAAGCTTGGGCTTGGCAAGAACAAATATTTCATCACCGGGCCGGACTAGTTTTCTATCACCCAAATCAGATGACGCTTGAACAAAGGTACCATTACTTTTCATAATTAAAACATTTAGTCCTGATAATTTACTCATTGCGCCACCAGCCTGATCTACATAATTTTTAACATTCATTTTCGGCTGGTAAGAAACAGCAGTAGGAAACAGAACCTCCCCATGAATCATGACGAGGTTTCTTTTAATTGGCACAACAACTTTATCACCCTGGTCAAGCACAATTTGAGCTGGATCATACCCGTCAAGCAATACAACCTGTCCTTTCGGCTGTATTTTTTTTGCCCGCTCAACCCATTGCAAAACTGTCTCTGCTTCCGCTTTTCTAAGTTCTGCGGTTTCTTTTGTTGCCGATCTGGCGGTCAACACACTTTGCTCAAGAGCAGATAGCGATGCCATCAGCATTTCTTTCTGACGATTGGCCACAGATTTCCGATAAAGCTGAAGGGAATTACGATCAGACAGAGTCGAAAATTCAATTCTATTAATAAGGTCATCCAAGGTACTGCCCCATGGGAGCACCATTTCTGTAGAAGAGTTGTGCTCACCGAGCACCTCAACACTGATACTCTTAGGCCGCAATTGAGATGATATTTTCACGGTTGAACCAGCTTTGACAACCACATCATTTATATCATCAAGAGAATACTGATAGGCATTGATATCCGTCCCACTTGGCTCAAGCAGAGTAACGTGTGTCGCTGACTCGTTTAACGCTACATAATCTATAATTGTTGTTAACAGCTCCCTGTCATCCCTCAATTCAAACTTGCCATTAAACCCGGCTCCACCTTCAACTTCTATATAACCAGAACGAGAGCCAACTAAAATCAAATCTCCGTTCTGAAGTTGAACATCGGGCATTTCCCCTCTTTTCAAAAACCGATACAGGTCTATTCTGGAAACTTCATCCCCCTGACGAATAACCCGTACGTTTCTATAACCACCAAGATCTCTTTTAATCCCGCCTGCGGCGTCAATATATCGTAGAATGCTATCGGCACTTTGCCCTTCATATACACCTGGTTTCTCTACCATTCCGGACACAAATACTTTCACCGTTTGGCTACCCATCAAGGTAACATAGGCATCGACATTAGACTTGAAAACGCGCTTTATCGACTTGAGAACGACCTCGTTAAGTGATTTATTCTCTACTCCCTGAACATTAATAGGACCAACTCTGGGAATAAATATATTTCCTCTCGGGTCAACAATAACTTCCCCTTGAAAGTCAACTCCTCCCCAAATTTGGACTAACAAAGTATCACCCTGGCTCACCTTGTAAACCGGGTTAAGCCCATTAAAAGAAGTCTCACCAAACCCTCCCTCAAATAGCCAATCAGCGTAAAGCGGTGCAGAGGGAGTGGCATCCAATTGCATACTGGATTCAGAATCATCTACCCCTTGGGATACTTCAAGAGCATTAACGACCACCCCGAAAAACAACAGCATTGAAGCCAACAGAAAATTCATCATTTATTCCTTATGCTCCCTGATAATAGCCACCAAAAGAGAAATCAGACCAAATATTAATATTAGAATAAGTAACCATGTCACCAACTTATGAAGCTTATTAGGATATTTCGGCTCATCCGTCACACTAGGATTTTCTACAATAAGCAGATGCTTTAATTTTTGAACAGCCTGACTCCTGACAGAATCCAGACTGACTAGCGCCGAGCGATATAAATCAGATGTCATTTCTACCGACATCGAAAGCTCCTGATACTCAACAGTAAGGCGATTCAAGCCATTATTATCTGAATCAGTCACTTTCTTTTTCTCCTCTTCTAACTGACGATTCAAAGCTGAAAGAAGATTTTTCTGTGCCAATACCTCGGTTGTATTATCATGCATAACAGCCTGAAGCTCTTTAAGCTTGGCCTTCTGTTTGATAATCGAGATTTGAAGCTCGTTTATACCAGTTACGATACCCCCACCTTCCTCTTGAGGACTCAACAGTTTATTAGTTTCCTGAAAAACAATCAGCTTTGTCTGCCATTCAGATAGCAGACCATGAGCGCGAACAACCTCTTCTCTGGCATACTCAACTTGTTCTTTGAACATTTTATCGCCAATATTATTGATAAACACTTCACTGAGATCAATTATTTTATCGGCAACCAATTTCGCATATTCCGGATCAAAAGCCTGAACTTCAACCGTTAATATACCCGACACTTCGTCATGGGAGATGAGAATATGTTTCTTATAATACTCATAATATTGCTCTATCGTAGAATCGATTGGCAGTTTACTGAAAAAATCTATATTTTCATTCTGGTAGTGAGCTCTCAAGCCCACTTCTGAATCCAGTTTCAGAGCCAAATTTCTTGAGCTAATATAGGCTTTGACAAGCAGTGCGTCATTGGTACCTGAACCAAATCCAGCAAAAATTGACAGACCACTCACACTGGATTGAGAACCCGATTCTTTAACCACGAATTGAGATTCTGAAATAAACCTTGGAGAAGAAAAGGCCAAGTAATATATCGCAATCAAGGAATACAAAACAAAGAATGCAATAAAAAACATATTCTTTTTAAAGAATACCCCCATCCAATTGCTTGCATTTTTCTTGTTTGCATCTTCTTTGATCACATCTGCCTTAACATTATCCTCACGCACTTTTTCATCATCGGCAGGGTCTTTAAAAACATTAAATTCTGGGTGTACAAAACGTTCCCGGATCAGCTTGGCACGCTCATACTGATTTTGTTTATGTGTTCTATTTTGCTTCATAATAGCAATCCACCCACCTCATTATGAAGCATTTCCATAATAACTAATTGCATCATCAATATTTTCAAAATATTTAAGCCCACCATTATGTATAACCAACCCGGCACTACAAAAGTTCTTAAGCTGGCTAATAGAATGATTAACCATAACAATACGAGTTGAAGCAAATCGTTTTTTAAGCAAAGTCGCTGCTTTATTTTTAAATTTCGCATCCCCAACTGCGGTTATTTCATCAATCAGGAGTACATCAAAATCAAAATCTAAAGCTATAGTTATTCCCAACAAGACCCGAGATCGCATACCAGACGAATAACTTTTCATTGGCTCATCAAAGTATGATCCAATTTCAGCAAACTCCTCTACCTTGGCTTCCATTTGACAGGTATTTTTAATACCATGAATACGGGCAACAAAACGAGCGTTTTCTCTACCAGTCATGCTACCTTGAATCCCCCCCTGAAGACCAAGAGGCCATGAAATCCTTAAATCAGAGATAATATTTCCAGAACTTGGATACTCAGACCCACCCAGCATTCTAATAAATGTGGATTTACCTGCGCCATTCCTGCCAAGAACACCAATATTCTTATCCATTGGTATTTGGAAATCAATATTTTTGAAAATATAATGACGTCCAGACTTTGTTGGATACCATTTTGATATATTTTCAAGCCTTATCATGATGAAACCAACTTCGTTCTATAAGAAACAAAAAGAAGCATCCCAATAAAATCAGCAATAATTACAACTTTCACAACAAATTCCAATGAGGAGAATCCAGGATCATATCCATAAAAATAAGATTCTCGAATCAATTCAAGACAATGAAATGCTGGATTCCAGTCAAGTAACCCCCAGTATTGAGTCGGGACCATAGAGGCACTAAAAAACACACCAGAAACAATCATCATTGGTGTCATTATAACGCCTACAACTTTAGACATATCTGGAAAATATTCAAATAAAACACATAAAATAAGAGCAATTCCGACCGCCAGGGCCATCAATAAAAATATTGCCAGCAAAACCCCAGGGAGAGATACGGGTGTAACCTTGTACCCCAAAAACCAGTACATTGAAAACATGAGTGTTACAAAAACAATTGCCATCGTCGCCAACTCGATAAGTAAGCGTGTAATAATTGGGTCAATAGGCTCGACTTGCCGGTATGCCATAAGGCCTTTATTGGACAGAACGGCATTACTTAATTGAGAAATAAGTTTGGTGAACAATTTAAAAGGAACCAGACCTACAAGCATTAAAACCGGAATCTCTACGCCTGACAGACTGGTACGCCCCATTAGAGAAAAGATAGTCGTCAACACAGCCGCCTGCCCTGCCGGCTCAGCAATGGCCCAGAAATAACCCAAACGACTTCCACCGAAACGAGTACGTAATTCCCGGATAAAAAGCGCGTACACCGTATCTCTCATAATCTGCAACGATGATCGTGTTGGTCGGCGTTCAATCACAGATTTTTTCAACCTTTATTGGATCTCTTGGCATCAAGCAGGTTTCAAAGCACAAATTCTTTCAATTTACAAACCATAATCAGTATCCGCTTTGAAAATAATTGTCGCTGAGTATACACAAAAATTTCCTGCCAAAAAGTGTCAAGTAATATCAATTACTACAATTAGGTAGCCTGATTCACAGTATGGAATACAAGAGAAGCTGAGTTTATACAGAACCTCAGTCCGGTGGGGGCTGGGCCATCATCAAACACATGCCCGAGATGTGCATCACAGGTTGCACAAAGCACTTCCGTTCGCACCATACCATGAGATCGGTCGGTACGCTTGTCCACAGCACCGTCCAGCTCCTGATAAAAGCTGGGCCAGCCGCACCCGGCATCGAACTTGGTATCGGACACAAATAACGGCTCACCACAACAAGTGCAACAGTACACCCCCAGGTCTTCTGTTTTATAGTACTGGCCAGTAAAAGGCCGCTCGGTTCCAGCTTCCCGAGTGACAAAGTAGGTATGAGGATCAAGTAAAGCTCGCCATTCCTCTGCGCTGCGCTCTACTCTGCGGCCGCTTCGCTCTTTTTGGGTGTTATCGGTCTTGCTGGTCATCGCTCATTTCCTCTTACTTGTTACGCCACAGGTGACATCAAACCTTACCTTTCCGGCAGACAATATCATCCTTCCAGATTTCTGGTCGATCCATTGCCATTACAGCAACCATCCCCTCTCAGGGACTTTAAGCTTTACGATCTCGGGAGTATCATTTCTGCCCTGCCGATCAGGCGTTACACGACGACATCGGCTGATTCCCTACTTTTTATTCGGTTGCACTGTAGCTTCTATACACCTACAGAACCCGATTCATACACAGGCCCCCTTTAATGCAGGAAGTTCGCAAGTCCAACAAGCTAGCCAATGTTTTTTACGACCTCAGAGGCCCGGTTCTTCAGGCCGCCAAACGGATGGAAGAAGAAGGTCACCGCATCCTCAAGTTAAATATAGGCAACCCTAAACCGTTTGGTCTCGATGCCCCCGAAGAAATCATCCAGGATGTTATTCATAACCTGCCTGATTCCGAGGGTTACGCCGACTCCAAGGGACTTTTTTCTGCTCGCAAAGCCATCATGCAATACGCCCAGCAGAAAAACATTGCTAACGTTGGTTTGGAAGACATTATCGTTGGTAATGGCGTCAGTGAGCTGATTGTCGCCTCAATGCAAGGCTTGTTGAACAACGGTGATGAAGTGCTGGTTCCCGCTCCGGATTACCCGTTATGGACGGGTGCAGTTGCCCTCGCCGGAGGACGGGCCGTCCATTACATCTGTGACGAGCAATCGGAGTGGTATCCCGATCTCGACGACATACGTGCCAAAATCACAGACCGTACCCGCGCCATGGTGCTGATCAACCCCAACAATCCAACGGGGGCGGTGTACCCGACCGAGTTGCTGCTGGGTATGCTGGAGATCGCCAGAGAGCATGGGCTGATCGTATTTTCAGATGAAATCTACGACAAAATCCTTTTCGATGGCGTCACTCACACGTCAACAGCCTCCCTGGCGGATGACTTGTTGATTATCACGTTTAACGGTTTATCCAAAAACTACCGCCTGGCGGGTTTTCGTTCCGGCTGGATGATTATCAGTGGTGCCAGACACAAAGCCAGAGATTATATCGAAGGCTTGGAAATGCTGGCTTCAATGAGGCTATGCGCCAATGTACCTGCCATGTACGCAATCCAGACTGCGCTGGGAGGTTATCAAAGTATCGACGACCTCGTAGCAAAGGGCGGCCGGATTTGCCAACAACGGGACATTGCCTGGGAAACGCTCAATAATATTCCCGGGGTCAGCTGCGTCAAACCCAAAGGAGCCTTGTATTGCTTTCCCAAAGTAGATAAGGATAGATTCAACATTCTGGATGATGAGCGCATGGTGCTGGACTTGCTGGAACAGCAAAAAATCCTGGTCGTGCATGGCACTGCCTTTAACTGGAAGTCGCCCGATCATTTTCGTGTGGTATTTTTACCAAGACCAGAGGATCTGTCACTGGCAATGAGCCGGATTGATCAATTTTTCCGGGGTTATACCCCTGTCTGAAATCATTATTTGACCCATTGGAATCGGCCATGCTTGACGTTCATATCGACGATTTTTTCAAGGACTGCGCAACCATCCTGCTGATAGGCTTCAAGCATTTCCCCCGGCCCCATACCCTCTTTGTTGAGGATATTTCCGGGCCGGACCAGATGGACGATTTTGGCCTGCACAGCAATCGCCATCTGTCGGCCATGGGCACTTTGAGCTGGTTAAAAGAGGAAGGCTACATACGTTTCAGCGGCCAGGATCGGCAAGAATCCATCGATGACTTTGTCTTGACCAGCAAGGCGCTGATGCGACTGCTGTCCCCATCCAAAAGCACCTCTCCAAGCGCTGACAATACAACAGCAGAAACACCAACACCGGTGATACAAGTATTGGAATTTGCTCGCTTGCAGAATGACACGACCTGGATCAGCCAGATCATTCAGACCAACCTGATCACTCCCTGATCCAGCAATAGCCACCCTGTGGTGTTATTTGGTCCGGACGGCAAACCCGGCTGATGCCAGCAGTTGCTGCAAATCAACACACTTGGCTGGCACGCCAACCTTCATGGTAGGTATATCACGACGCAACGGATAATCCCGGCGCAAGCGATCAAACGTCTGCTTTACATTCTCCGCCCGCGACATGGCCGAGCGCATTTTGCCGTCGTCAACCCGTATTTCATAGGATGCACGAATGGCAGTCCGTAACGCCTGGTTTAACGGCACCTGATCAGAAAAATTGACGCGCCGAATACCCGGTTCTGGTAAAAACTGTGCCAGCTTGCGCCGTATTGGCAACCCGAGAAAATCACATACAGCCTGATAGATCATTTCCGTACCACGCATTTTTCCATCCAGGGAATAACCAGCAATATGCGGTGTCGCCAACATGCACCGATGCATCAAGGCAATATCCAGATCGGGCTCTTTTTCCCACACATCCAGAATCGCTTCAAAATCACCATGCGCCCGGAGGTGTGCCAATAGTTCCGTATTGTTAACTACTGCCCCCCGACTACTGTTGATCAGACAGGCATCCGGCTTCATCTGATCCAGCTGTTCAGCCCCAATCAGGTGATAAGTAGGAAATTCGCCATCGCGGACCAACGGCGTATGCAAGCTGACAATGTCAGCCTGCAATACTTCCTCCAGTGACGACAGTGGCCCGACGTCGGCTGCCTCCTTGAATGGATCGGTTGCAACCACGGTGACACCCATTTCCTCAAGTCGTCGGCGCAGGCACAAGCCAACATTACCAACACCAATAATGCCCACTGAAAGATCGGCAAAGACGATGCCACGCACATCCACCAGCACACTGATAGCACTCAAGACATAATCCACTACCGCTTGTGCATTACAGCCAGGCGCACTGGCAAAACCGATGTTTTCCTGCTGTAAATAATCAAGATCAACATGATCTGTACCAATGGTGGCGGTACCAACAAATTTGACCGAAGTCCCTGCCAACAAGGCTTTGTTGACCCGGGTCACCGACCGTACCAGCAAAATATCGATATCCAGTAATTGGTCTGATGTCAGGTTGCGGCCATCAAGGCGCCGAATCTCACCAAATTCAGAAAAAAAAGAATCGACAAGAGGGATGTTTTCGTCAGCGGCTATTCGCACAAGGGTATTATCCAATTGAGGTACAGACAAACATTCTGTCAAGCCACACCCGTCATTACAATGGTCACCGGGTCCGACCAAAGAACAAGCTGGCAGTCTCACCGGAGTGTATTGCGAATAACAATCATCCCGGCGCAGCCCATTTCCCCGGTGAATAATCGTTATCGGTAAGAACCCTGACATCAAAAGCAATTACGACTATTGGATTCCTTAACCGAAAGGCTGTAATCGAGTATACTGCCGCCCCTGAATTCCCAATGGAACAACACAATCTGAAGGTTGCCGGCACCCTCACAAGGGGAACCCGGGTGAATCTGAAGATTCATAGAGATGAGGAAAACACCGTGTTAGAAGCTTATCGTGCTCACGTTGCTGAGAGAGCAGAGCAAGGCATCCCACCCAAAGCGCTGGATGCTGAACAGACCGCCGCTCTGGTCGACCTGCTGAAATCGCCACCTGCTGGCGAAGAAGAAACTCTGGTTGATCTGCTGGAAAACCGCATTCCACCCGGTGTTGATGAAGCCGCTTATGTTAAAGCCGGTTTCCTGAGCGCCATTGCCAAAGGTGATGCGACCTCTCCTCTGGTTTCCAAAGAGAAGGCCGTCCAATTACTTGGCATGATGCAAGGCGGTTACAACATCGCCACTCTGGTGGAACTGCTGGACGACGCTGACCTGGCTGAACTGGCCGGAAAAGAGCTGAAATCCACCCTGCTGATGTTTGATGCCTTTAACGACGTCAAAGACAAAATGGACGCTGGCAACGCCGTTGCCAAATCCATTATGGAATCCTGGGCCAACGCCGAATGGTTCACCCAAAAAGATAAAGTCGCCGAAAGCATCAAGATGACCGTATTCAAGGTCACTGGCGAAACCAACACCGATGACCTGTCTCCAGCTCCAGATGCATGGTCCCGCCCTGATATTCCTCTGCATGCGCGCGCAGCCTATAAAATGACTCGCGACGGTTTGACACCTGAAGAACACGGCGTCACCGGCCCAATGAGCCAAATCGAGGAAATCAAGGCCAAAGGCCTGCCAGTTGCTTTTGTTGGTGACGTTGTGGGTACTGGTTCTTCCCGTAAATCCGCCACCAACTCCGTACTGTGGTTCTTTGGTGATGACCTGCCTGGCGTTCCCAACAAACGCGGTGGTGGTGTGTGTATCGGTTCCAAAGTAGCACCTATCTTCTTCAACACCATGGAAGATGCCGGCGCGCTGGTCTTCGAAGCACCTGTTGACAATATGAACATGGGCGACGTGATTGATATCCGTCCATACGAAGGCAAAATCCTGAACGAAGCCGGAGAAGTCATCTCTGAATTCAAATTCAAGTCAGATGTTATTCTGGATGAAGTTCAGGCCGGTGGCCGTATTCCACTGATCATTGGTCGTGGTCTGACTACCAAAGCACGCGAAGCACTGGGTTTGGGCGCGACTGACCTGTTCCGTCTGCCAGTTGATCCTGTCGATTCCGGCAAAGGCTTCTCTCTGGCCCAGAAAATGGTTGGTAAAGCCTGTGGTCTGGAAGAAGGCCAGGGTGTACGCCCAGGCACTTACTGCGAACCCAAAATGACTACTGTCGGTTCTCAGGACACTACCGGTCCAATGACCCGTGATGAACTGAAAGATCTGGCTTGTCTTGGTTTCTCTGCCGACCTGGTAATGCAATCCTTCTGTCACACAGCGGCCTATCCAAAACCGATTGACGTTGCCATGCAGCACAGCCTGCCTGACTTCATCATGACCCGTGGTGGCGTTTCACTGCGTCCTGGCGACGGTATCATCCACTCCTGGCTGAACCGTATGTTGCTGCCAGATACCGTTGGTACCGGTGGTGACTCACACACCCGTTTCCCAATGGGTATCTCTTTCCCTGCCGGTTCCGGTCTGGTGGCTTTCGCCGCAGCAACCGGTGTGATGCCTCTGGATATGCCTGAGTCCATCCTGGTTCGTTTCAGCGGCACCATGCAACCAGGCATTACCCTGCGTGATCTGGTACACGCCATTCCGCTGTACGGTATCAAGCAAGGCATCCTGACGGTTGAGAAGAAAGGCAAGATCAACGAATTCTCTGGTCGCGTACTGGAAATCGAAGGTCTGGATCAGCTGACCGTTGAACAGGCATTTGAGCTGTCCGACGCCTCTGCTGAACGCTCCGCTGCAGGTTGTACTGTAACCCTGTCTGAAGAGTCCGTTGCTGAATACCTGAAATCCAACATCGTTATGTTGCGCTGGATGATTTCTGAAGGTTATGGCGATCCACGCACTCTGGAACGTCGTGCCCAAGCCATGGAAGCATGGCTGGCAGATCCAAAACTGATGCGCGCAGACGCAGATGCCGAATACGCTCACATCGTTGAAATCAACCTTGACGAAATCAAAGAGCCTATCGTTTGCTGCCCGAACGATCCGGATGATGCCAAAACATTGTCTGACGTTGCTGGCGTCAAAGTCGACGAAGTATTCGTTGGTTCTTGTATGACCAACATCGGTCACTTCCGTGCCGCTGGTAAACTGCTGTCCCAGCACAAAGGGGGTTTGGCCACTCGCTTCTGGATGTCTCCACCGACCAAGATGGATGAAGCCCAGTTGATGGAAGAAGGCTACTTCAACATCTACGGTACTTCCGGTGTTCGTACTGAAATGCCAGGGTGTTCTCTGTGTATGGGTAACCAGGCACGGGTTCAAGCTGGCACCACCGTACTGTCTACCTCTACCCGTAACTTCCCGAACCGTCTGGGTGATGGCGCCAACGTCTACCTGACCTCAGCGGAACTGGCTTCCGTTGGTGCGATTCTGGGCAAACTGCCAACCACCGAAGAGTACATGGAATACGCCAACAAGCTGAACAGCATGTCGGCTGATATCTACAAGTACCTGAACTTCGACAAGATGGACGAGTACACCAAAAAAGCAGCCACCGCTGTTATCGCTTCTGACAAGTAATCCCGCCAACAGCACCGGCCTTTGCCGGTGCTGTTGACTCGATAAAAATCACAGGCAAATAAAAAACCCCGATACTGACTTCAGCATCGGGGTTTTTTATTGCTTGCCCACTGGCCCCTCAAGGGTAACGGAGCAATCCTGACCGCGCAGGGTTAATCAATATCCCGCACCGCACGAGCGACCGCGGTGTAGTCATACTCCCCTTTCGATACCGCTTCTTCACCGCCACTCTGGAAGTCAACCACCCGGGCCGTATCCGGTGATGAGACATAGGTGGTCGATGACCAGTACTTCACCACATAATTGTCCGTATCGATCCAGATAACCGCATCATTGATTGCAAAGCTCGAACAGTTACGCTCCACCAGCGTTCTGAGTTCATTGATGTTAGGCAAACGCCAGTCGCTATAGTCCCCCAGAACCAGCTCGGAGGCGTAATTCAACGCCAATGACCAGCTGAGGTAACCCTGTTCGTCTTCATCCTCACCAACACAATCGCCGTCCGTCCAGGTCATGTTCAAAGGACACATGGACCACATCAACCCGGCGTCGGCGTCGGTCACTGTGCCATCATCGTTATCCGTCAAATCTCCCAAAGACAGACACTCATTATCAGAATCAGCCACTGCCACTGAAGACAACAGCGCAGCTATAGCAAGACACCCTATATTTAATCGCACAAGCTATTCCTCTCCAACGACCAGACGAATCGATCGATAAATTCCGACCGAGGAACTTTCCATCGACGTCAATGTGACATCACCATCCGAGAAATCAACCACCCAGGCCTTGACGCCGTCATAGTTGATATCCGACGTCCAGTAGCCTTGTTTTGATACATAACGGGTATTAGGGAACAGGTCAGTATCAATCGTTGGCGAGGTTTCACCATGATGAACAATAGTCACCAGCTCATCCACCGTTGGCAAACGCCAATTGGAATAGCCACATAATTCCAGATCGTTTATATAGGCAATATAGTTCTGGGTATTACAATTCATGTCGATATAACACGCACTGGTATCTCCTTCCTCGCCCAGAGTGCCACTCACCAGGCTGTTATCCGTACTGTACCAGGTGAAGCGCTCATCAACACTTTGCGCAACATATTCGTCTTCCAGCTTGGATTCCCACAACAATCCGGTATTGACATCAAAAACACAGCGCCAGTCCTCGACACTTTCTCCAACAGCGTTGCCTTCACTGTCGATTTTCAGAAAATCAAAGCCCGCATCGCCATATCCGGTTTTGACCAGGTCATCATCCGCATCCCGGCCTTCGTCGCCATCCTGCTGAGGGAAATCATCAATCGGGCAAGAAGTACCGGCTTCAGATTCTTCATAGCAGGTCGTCAGACCGGTATCATTACGGTTTCCGGTTGCCCCCACCGTCACCGCGATCGTGGTGGATGCAATGACCTCGTCACTGGCACTGCTTTCATAATCATCCCGGGCGGCGGTGACCCGAAAATAATAGGTCAATAAATCATTGTCCGACTCCAGCAAAAAGCTGGTGGTCGTAATATCCATCTCCAGCGTACCACCCAGATAACTGCTGTAATTGGCGATATCATCCGACGGAATAGTCTCCCGGGCATAATAAACATTATAGGACTCCGCCGAATCCACCTCATCCCAAGTCAGGGTAATGCCGTCTTCATCCGACTCAGCCGCCAGATTATCCGGCGCAGCCAGATCCGGAAATATGGTAATCAGTACCTCGTCGGAAGACACCGCCCCCTGCTCATCGGTGACTTTCAATACCAGAGTCACAATACTGTCTTCGGTGACATCAGGGGCCACAAAAGTGGCCTCCGGATCTGTTTCATCGGATAGCGTAATATCGGTTCCGGTCGACTGAATCCACTCATAAGAGACAATATTACCGTCCTGGTCAGACGCCTCCCCTTCCAGATAAACGGTTTCTCCAACATTGACCTCCTGGTCCTTGCCAGCGTCTACCGTTGGTTCCAGGTTGCCCGTTTCATCATATTCAACCGCGACACTCAGGGTCATGGTATCGGTATCACTGGCACCGTCATCATCCGTCACCGTCAGACTGAAAATCATGTCTTCGGCCACCGTCAAATCCGGCAGCACCACTGACGTATTCGCTGAATTCGGGTTCACTATCTCGGCATCAGTACCACTGAGTTGAGCCCATTCATACAAGACCACAGTGCCGTCTTCATCGATACCCGAGCCAGGCAAGGAAACCGTAGCCCCCTCATAACTGGACTGGTCGCTGCCAGCATTGGCAACAGGCGCAATATTATCGCTGTCACTGTCCTCATCATCAGTGTCATCGTCGTCATCAGTGTCAGTATCGGTTTCCGAACTGTCATCACTATCACTGGTCGATTCCGGGCCGCTCTGTGAACCACAGCCGGCCATAACCCCCACCAGCATCAAGATCAGGATATATTTCACCATGCCGACTCCGGTACTAGCATTCATCATTTCAGCCGCCTGTCTGTCAGAAGGGTCTTCTTGGGTATCACATATAGATTAGAGGCCATCACATATCCCTCACCAGAATCAGGTAGCCATTAAGATACAAGGTATCCCGTACACGACCATTATAAAAATCCACCATCAAGGTTGTTGGCTGGTCACTGCTGTTGTTTCTGGCCGAAGCACTCCAGAAATAGCCACTGGTGATTTCCGGGAAATAATCGGTATCGATCGCCGGACTGACACACTGCCACTCCACCAGACTTTGCAACTCATTGATATTGGGGAGCCGCCAACTGTCATAACCCGCCAGAACCGCCTCATCTGCATAAAGGTAAGCTTCCGTCAGTGTCAAACCGGTGGCTGTACCGGAGCACTCGCCGTCATCCCAGGTCTGGCCATAAAGACAGCTAAACCACAACAAACCGTAAGTAGCGTCATAAACCGAGCCATCCTGCTGTATTTCAAAACGATCGTCACTGATGCTAGCCGCTACGGTATCAAGACATTGTTGTTCAGCAGTCACCAGAGCGCTGAACAGGGTTCCCGAGCCAAGGCACAACGACAGCGACAACCGCTTCAGCCAATATTTATTCATCTGAAGTACCATCACTCACCATAATCACACGGGCACTGGCCTGCTTGTCGTAAGAGGTGTCAGCCTTACCGTACAAATTGACCATCCAGGCCTGATCCGGGGAATCAGCGCGTGTGGTGGCAGTCCAATAGTAATAATCCAGAGCCAGCTTGCAGCCGCCACCATCATCCAGGCAAGCACCGGCAATATCGGCAACCGAGCGTAATTCTGCGACCACCGGCAAACGCCAGTCACTTGCACCACAGAGAGTCTGGAGATTCAGAGCAGCCGCATAAGCACTGGTATTGCACACACCGGAAACACATTCAGGGCCGTCTTCCAGCCCGGCATAACCGCCATTCAGTGTGTCATCGTCCTGGTACCAGCTGAACTGATGGACCGGATCACGCAAATTCGTGGTCGAACTTTTCAGCTCTATGGTCATGCCAGTGACATTGTCACGAATACATTCCGCCAGCTCACTGCCCGGAGACAGCTCACTGCCATCCTCATCCAGCAAAGTCCAGTCAAACCCTCCCAGACCAGTACCGGTTTTGGTCAGGCTACCGGCTTCTTCCTCTGCAGTGCGGCCATATTCGGCATCCTGCCCTGGCCGGTCATCAACCGGACAGCTGGCCCACTCCCCTTCGGTGTCCACACATTCAGTGACACTGGTATCATTCAATTCATCCGTGGCCGAAAAATCCTTGCCAATAACTCGCGCCACCTCCGCCGTGGGCTGGCTTTCTACTGCCAGCGTGTCACTGACATAGGAAGCCGTCAGCAAAAAATAGTATTGCTCACCGTTCGAGAGGTCCATCTGATAGCTGGTATCCGTGATATCCGTCTCGACCCCGGTACCGTCCAGCTCATCATAGTCATCCAGATCACTGAGATTCTGAAAAGTCTCCTGAGCGTAATACAGGGAGTAGCTTATCTCGCCATCGGCATCATCCGACAAACTGATGGCATCCCAGCCAAACACAACGCCAGCAGAATCCACGGGAGAACGCACCAGAAAATTATCGGGGGACTCAATCCCCTCAGCCACGGTCACTGTTACGGTTACACTGGAGCTGCCTCCTTCGTTGTCCGTTACCGTGATGCGGAACTCCAGCTCATAACCGCTCAGCCCTGCAGGGGCATCAAATTCAAGCGTATCGGTGGTTTCTCCTTCCAGCTCGACATCGTCACCCGAGACTTGCTCCCAGAGATAGGACTCAATAGTGCCATCGGAGTCACTGGCCACCACAGTCAGGGTTACACTTTCGCCACCCGCTACCGAGAGCTCAGACGTTACCGTAACAGAAGGGGCAATATTTGTGTCGTCACTGGAAGAAGCGCAACCGGAAAGAATATATAAGCAGCCAGACAGGCAAAGGGCACGCAATAACAAAGTTCACACCTGAAGTGTCGATGAATAATCAAATTATAGCGACAATAAAGCAGAATTCGACCAGACAAGCGATAGCCGACATAAATATACTGCCAGCCATCACCAGCCGATACGTCGTCGTGTCAGCATGACATACAAAAACGGGAGCCTGCATTCACAAGCAGGCTCCCGTTCTTCATCACAAAGCAGCAATCACAAACGCAGCAACCAGGCTGGCTTATTCCGCCGCAGGCTCTGCCTTGGGCTTGTCACGCAAGCGGATGTGCAAATCGCGCAGCTGAGTATTACTCACTTCACCCGGTGCCTTGGTCATCACACAGGCCGCTGACTGGGTTTTCGGAAAGGCAATGACTTCACGAATCGAGCTGGCACCGGTCATCAGCATGATCAAACGATCCAGACCAAAGGCCAAACCACCGTGCGGCGGGCAACCAAATTTCAGTGCATCCAGCAGGAAGCCAAATTTTTCCTGCTGCTCTTCTTCGCTGATTCCCAAGGCACGGAACACCGCTTCCTGCATGGCTTGGTCATGGATACGAATCGACCCACCACCCAGCTCACAGCCGTTCAGAACCATATCGTAGGCACGGGACAGAGCTTCCAGAGGCTTGGCTTCCAGTTCTTCAGCGGAACAGCTTGGGGCGGTAAACGGGTGGTGCAGAGCTGAAATCGAACCGTCGTCATTAGCTTCAAACATCGGGAAATCGACCACCCACAATGCCGCCCACTCGCTGGTGTACATGTTCAGGTCTTCACCCAATTTGCAGCGCAGCGCACCCAGTGCTTCGTTAACCACCTTGGTTTTATCGGCACCGAAGAAAACGATATCGCCATTTTGCGCTTCGATTTTCTCCATGATTTTCATCGTATTATCATTACCGATAAACTTGATGATCGGAGACTGCAGGCCTTCAACGCCTTTCTCGATATCGTTGACCTTGATCCACGCCAGACCCTTGGCACCGTAGATGCTGACAAACTTGGTGTATTCGTCAATCTGCTTACGGCTCAGCTCGGCACCACCAGTAACTTTTAACGCGGCAACACGGCCATGCGGATCTTTCGCCGGAGCGGCAAAGACCTTGAATTCGATGTCTTGCAGGAATTCTGCAACATCGACAATCTCCATCGGAATACGCATATCCGGCTTGTCGGAACCGTACTTGTTCATTGCTTCAGCGTACGGCATGCGAGGAAAATCACCCAGGTCAACGCCCAGCTCCTGCTGGAAGATGCCTTTGATCATGTCCTGGGTCAGATCCATGATGGTGTCTTCGTTTATAAACGAGGCTTCGATATCAATCTGGGTAAATTCAGGCTGACGGTCAGCGCGCAAGTCTTCATCACGGAAACACTTGGCGATCTGATAATAACGGTCGAAGCCAGATACCATCAGCAGCTGCTTGAACAGCTGTGGCGACTGCGGCAAGGCAAAGAAAGAGCCTTCATGAGTCCGGCTCGGCACCAGGTAATCACGAGCGCCTTCAGGAGTGGCGCGAGTCAGAATCGGGGTTTCGATATCCAGGAAGCCGGTATCATCGAGGTAACGACGCACTGCCGATGTCACCTTGGAACGGAAACGCAGCTTGTCTTGCATCTCCGGGCGGCGCATATCCATATAACGGTATTTCAGGCGGATATCTTCGCCCACATCGGTGTAACCATCCAGAGGAAATGGCGGCGTCAGGGCCTTGTTCAGTACCACAACCTCTTTACCCAGTACCTCAATCATGCCCGTTTTCATATTGGCATTGGTGGTACCTTCCGGACGACCACGAACGCGGCCGGTGATTTGCAAAACATATTCAGAACGCACGCTATCAGCGGTATTAAAAGCGTCAACGGTATCCGGGTCAAAAACCACCTGAACCAGACCTTCACGGTCGCGAACATCCAGGAAGATAACGCCACCATGGTCACGGCGACGGTGAACCCAGCCACAGAAAGTAACGGTTTGATCGATCAAGGTTTCGTTGATATCACCACAATAGTGAGTGCGCATCGTATGGTCCTGCTAACGTGTGAGTGTCACGGCGCTGACATATCGAATCAACGACGTACAAATTTTAAAAGGCAGGCATTATAACGGAATTCAGCCCTATCGACACTCCTACCCGAGTACCCGGTGCAAAATACTCCGGCTCCGGGGCAGACAACTTCAAGCAGGAATCTTGCGGAGAAATTGATATGACAACCCACAGCAACACGCAGACACCGACATCGCCAGCGCGACAGAATCCACAGGAACGTATGAGTACCGACCAGACATTAACCCCGGAACCATCAGCCCCACTGTCAGTACAGAGCCTGCCGGACTTGCTGCAGCAAGTCCGGCAATGCCAGCTCTGTGCCGCACATCTGCCCTGCCCACCACGACCAATAATTCAAATCAGCGCCAGCGCCCGCCTGCTGATCATCGGCCAGGCACCGGGCAGCAAGGTGCAAGTCAGCGGTATTCCCTGGGATGATGCCAGCGGCAAACGCTTACGTGAATGGTTACAGCTGACGCCGGAGCAATTTTATAACGAGGAGAAGATTGCCATCGTGCCGATGGGCTTGTGCTACCCCGGCAAAGGCAAAAGTGGTGACTTACCGCCCAGAGCGGAGTGCGCACCCCGCTGGCATGCAGATCTGCTTGCACGCATGCCCGAATTGCAACTGATATTATTGATTGGCCAATACGCCCAGAACTACTACTTGCCGAAAGCTTTTCTGCGCCAATACAAAACCCTGACAGAGCGAGTCAAGCATTGTCAGGATGTGCCCGAGCCATTTTTTGTGCTGCCCCACCCATCACCCAGAAACCGACACTGGCTCAGCAAGAACCCCTGGTTCGAAGCCCAGACGATCCCGACATTAAGACGGCAGCTGGACACCTTACTTTTCTGACAGAATCCACCTCGGCTGTGCCCAATCTACTCTGCTGTCTGCACACTCGTTCCACACTGGAAATACTTGACACCACAACACGGCAGCACTACATTACACTTTGGTTATATATAGATATACTCATACCCATATCAAAACCAGTAACCCATCGTAGCCATAGCCATCCAGCAAAATCTGGACAACACACAACCAGAACAGGCTTCCAAAAGTGTTACACAATGTCTCTCAGCGCTCAGCAAAAAACATGCATACACATTGGAAAACCCTGATCTTTTCAACCAGAGATACGGTGGCAATCAATGTTGGGTTACCCGTTACACTAAATCAGTGTAACGCCTACCATCATAGGGCTAGCGAACCTGCTGATAATACTGACAGCCGCTCACCAGCCATCCCGGCGGAGAGAATGCCAAGTGTAAAAGACCTCACGCGCTGCTGCTCATCACTGATAAGTAAAGGGCGAAGCATATAAACATGGAACTCCCCATAGCCGACTGAGCGGTAAACACCTGTCAACCTCACTTTGTCAGCTCTTTATTCCCTTTATTTTTCAATACCGTCAAAATCCCGGATTAATCACCTATAGAGAAATCTTCACGCCCTATGGTCAAGTGAGGATTGTAGTATCTATCAAAGTACCCGTCTGTTTCCCAGGTTGTTCTCATATAATCAATTTCTTTTCTAAAACGTTCAAGTTTTTCTGGATTATCTTCTTCACCACGGCTAATAGACTCGTAGTGATACAACTCAGCATACGGTGTCCAAAGGTTTCGGTAACCGGCTTTGTTCACTTTCAAACAAAAGTCCACATCATTAAAAGCAACGGTCAGATCTTTTTCATTGAGACCATTCACTTCATCAAACACACTCTTGCGAATAAGCAAACAGGCAGCAGTAACCGCAGTCAAATTTTGCACTGATTGCAAACGGCGGAAATAACCTGCGTGATTTCTAGGGAAGTGTTTATGGGAGTGCCCTGCTACCCCTCCCAAGCCTATAATGACACCGGCATGCTGAATCGTGTCATTATGATAATACAACATGGCACCCACACAACCGATGTCTTCCCGTTGGGCATGAGAAACCATTTCCGTTAACCAATCTGGCGTAATAACCTCTACGTCATTGTTAATAAGCCCTATGATACTGCCTTTTGCTTTTTTGGCTGCAAAGTTATTGATCGCCGAGTAGTTAAAAGGATAAGGGTATTTCAGCAGAGTCACTTTTGGATGCTGACCAACTTCATCAAAATAAGCCAGAGCCTCTGGATCGTTTGAGTTATTGTCTACCAATAAAATTTCGAAGTTTTGATAAGTACTTTTTTCCAGAATGGAATCAATGGCTTGCTGAGTAATATCTCGACCATTGTGGGTCGGTATAATCAATGAGACCAAAGGTTCCTTGCCATTTTCATCTACTGACGGCCAGCTTATCTTATAAAGGTTGGCATACTTACCTTTTTCAACCTTCACATTTTTACCCAATGCGGCAAAGTGATCCTCCAGTGCTTTTATTCCTGCATCGGTAGTGTAGGGCTTTTCATCAGAGCCCATAGCCGTAGAGCCTTCCAGTATACGCCAGTGATAAAGGACTCGTGGAATATGTACAATATTCTTTTGGTCAATCTCTCGAGAATACCGCAATAACAAATCGTAATCCTGGCTACCTTCATAGCCAACTCGAAAACCACCAATCCGCTTAATTATATCCGTTTGATATACACCCAGGTGGGACACGTAGTTTTGACCATAGAGTAAATCCGGATTCCAATCGGATTTAAAATGAGGGTCAATACGATTACCAGCTTCATCAACCTTGTCTTCATCACTGTAGACAAAAGATACATTCTCATTATCATTCAAAGCTTTTACGACATAAAATAACGCATGCTGTTGTAGTAAATCATCGTGATCCAAAAGAGCTGTCCATTCGCCAGTTGCTACTTCAAGAGCACTATTACTGGCTGCAGATATATGACCATTTTTTTCGCGAAATACTACCTTGATACGAGAATCTATTGTTTGATAGCTTTCCAGTACTTCTCGTACATGTGGCTTGGTAGATTGATCATCTGCCAAACACAGCTCCCAGTTCTCATAAGACTGAGCCATAACAGACTCAATACAGGCCGCCAAAAACTCTCTATCCGGATTATATACAGGCACTACAATTGAAATGAGCGGCTGGATAGCAAAAGATCGCTGTTCTTTAACAATATATTGAAAAGGCTCTGACTCATGTTTGTTTATCCATTCATCATATGGACTTGCGGCCTTTTTAGAAACACTGACAGAGTCTGAGTAGAATCGTCCTTCCTTACGCCCGTAAAGATGATAATGGCGCAGCAGTGTTTGACCAAAACTTTCCAAATCCGGATTCAATCTAAGGTAAGCACTAGGGGAAAAAAAGGCATTGGGCGCCCTTCCTTCTTTTTCTCCATAACATATATAGTGATACAAAGGGTTAACACCACTATTTTTAACATCAGCATTACTAGCCAAATAATATGTTGTTGAAAAGTATTGGGATGGATTATAGTATTTACTTGCCCCTTCCATCAGGTAATGAAGAACAGCATCTTCATAAGGGGCGCAATCACCATAAGCTGAAATATAATAATCTTCCTCAAGCAAACCTGATTCTTTTATAACATTATAATAAGCAGTTATTTCATTAGGCAACGTGGATATCCTTATAACATCACTTGATTCGACAACTTTTTCCTGGTCTGGCACTTCTGCAGCACCACCAGATTCGACAACTTTTTCCTGATCTGGCACTTCTGCAGCACTACTGGATTCGACAACTTTTGCCTGATCTGGCACTTCTTCAGCACTACTGTATTCGACAACTTTTTCCTGATCTGGCACTTCTTCAGCACCACCAGATTCGACAACTTTTGCCTGATCTGGCACTTCTACATCGCCACCAGATTCAACTACTTTTTCCTGACCAGGCACTTCTGCAGCATCACTGCATTCGACTACTTTTTTTTGGCTAATATTAGATTCCATTCCTAATATTCTTTTAAGCGTGACTCTTATACCCAATCCCATTGAAATTTCTCTTTTTGAGGGTCCAAAATTTTGCAATCAATTGTAATGTTTTGTTTATACTTCAGTCAACTATCCGATCTGTAGCAGTCAAATAATGGTTCAAATAATGACACTTACAATGAAAGGACACTTACAATGATAGTTGAGTAATAGACTGTCAGCGCTCAGATACTTACCTAGATCGTAAAAACCGTCCCGACACTAGTTTGGTATACCTAACACATATCTTCCCTGTTAAACACCCAGAAAAAATAAATAACTGACTAGTCACCACGCATCCCTGAGAGCACGCAAAGCGCGGAAAACATCCCGGTCCGCCGCGGCGACCTCCATCTCAGGAAACTGCACCTGTAATTGCGCCCGGATTTGCGGCTGATGCAAACGCAAAAACGGGTTATAAGTACGCTCCTGCCCCAGTGTCATCACCGGCATCTCTTCGGCGGAAAATGCAGCCACCTGATCCAGCCAGTACTGGGCCATGTCATTATCCGGCTCACGACTCAACGCAAAACCGAGGTTGTTTTTCATGTAGTCGTGACCCGGATACATCAGGGTGTCATCCGGCAACGGCTGGAATTGCGACACAAAAGTATCGTACATGGTGTCCACATCCCCACCCCGGCTGCAGTTGCCAGCACAGGCATTAAACAGGGTGTCACCAGAAAACAGTAGCGGCTGGCCATCCGGCCCACCATCGTCACTCAGCAAACACAAATGCGCCATGGTGTGACCCGGAGTAAACAACACCCGCAAACGAATTGTGCCCAACTCAACCACATCACCGGCCACCAGCCAACGAGCTACATTCGGGATGCGATCCGCCGCGTTCTTATGCGCCCAGATAGCCGCCCCTGTGACTTGCTGAACCCGCGGGTTGCCGTCAATATGATCGTGATGCTCATGGGTATTAAGAATCAGCTTGATCTCATACCCTTGCGCCTCTGCCAGTGCCAGCATCTCATCGGCACCCAGCGGATCCACGGCAATCGCCTGACGCGTCTCTTCGCACCCGATCAGGTAGTTGTAATTACGCAGATTGTTATTCATATAACGTCGTAACACGATCATAACAGCCTCTCCCTTATCCGTTACCAGTAGATGTTATTTTCAATATCATCTTCGCCCGTCATATCTTCAATAAAATGACTGGATAACAAGTCTTTCAATTCATGCACCCGTTGCTCCAGCGCATCCACACCATAAGGGACAGCGGGGCTGTGACCCCATACCGGGCCGGGCCAGGCAGGATCGTTTTCATTACGTACCACATGATGGACGTGTAACTGTGGCACCACATTACCCAGCTCCGCAACGTTCATGGATTTGGCCCCATAATGATCGGCCATTTTTTCGGCCACCCAGGCAGACTCCAGCATCATCTGGGTCTGATCGGCAACCGACAAATGGAAATACTCTCTGGCATCTTTGCGCAAAGGCACCAGAATCACCCAGGGGTAACGACTGTCGTTCATCAGCAACACCTGACACAATGGCAGGCGTCCAACAAATACGGTATCAGCCTGAAGGCGGCTATCGAGGGAAAACATAGTACTTTCTCCTTGTTCTTGACGTTCGGTCAGCAGCGTTTCCAAACCATCAGCAAACCGATCAGTCTGAAGCGCCCACCGCCCGGGCAAGCATTTATCTTCTTACATTTTATCTTCATAGTAGGCAATCTCCACACTCAGGTCACTGATTCATGGCGACATTTCAAGTTATATCGCAGATAGCCGACATCCCGGCAAACGACTGGCAAGCCTTGCTACCAGGGCGCTACCCTTTTTTGCACTACGCTTTTTTGCAAGCACTGGAAGACAGCCGCTGCATGGGTGACGATTCCGGTTGGCAGCCGGAATATTTGCTGCACCAAGACCACAACGGCCAGACAGACTGGATCTTGCCACTGTTCCGCAAGCAACACAGCTATGGCGAATACGTCTTTGACTGGAGCTGGGCCGATGCCTATCAACGCCACGGTTTTCGTTATTACCCCAAGCTGTTATGCGCCGCCCCCTTTACCCCGGCAACCGGCCCACGTCTACTTTATCGTCACCGCGACTCAGCCCCTCCCTGGCAATCCGCGATACAGGCACTGCAGCACCATACCCGCGATCAGGAAATGTCCGGTTGGCATCTGAATTTCCCCAATGCCAGCGACCTGGCCGAACTGGCCACCCTCAGTGAACCACAGGGGTTGTTAATCCGGCGGGCTTGCCAATTCCATTGGTTTAATCGCCGATACAGCAGCTTCGACCATTTCCTCAGCTTTTTTACCAGTCGCAAACGGAAAAGTGTGCGCAAGGAACGGCAGCGCCTGAGCGATATGAATATCCAGCTCTGTCGCCTGACAGGGGAACAGCTGACACCCGCCGCCATAAAGCGGTTTTATCGGTGTTATCAGCTGACGTACCGGAAACGCGGCCAGCAGGGTTATCTGAACAATGCCTTTTTCTTACAGCTGGCAGCCACCATGAACCAGCAAATGATGCTGGTCGAAGCCAGCCATGATGGACAACACCTGGCCAGCGCCCTGTATTTTTTTGATGACCACACCCTGTACGGTCGTTACTGGGGATGCGTAAAGGAAATAGACGGACTTCACTTCGAAGCCTGCTATTACCAGGGCATCGAGTTTTGCCTCGAACAGGGGTTAGATCATTTTGATCCCGGTACCCAGGGCGAACACAAAATCAGTCGTGGCTTTGAGCCGGTGATCACCTCCAGCCTGCACCAGTTACAGCACCCCGACTTCCAGGCCGCTGTAGCTAATTTTATTGACCAGGAAACGCCCCAGATACTGGCCTATCAGCAGCAAGCCACCACTTTACTGCCATTCCGTGAAAATGCCTTTGACGAGCTGCCAACGACATCGCACACTTCGCCACCCAACCCCCTGTCTGATAACGAGCAAACGCCACCATGAGCCTGCAAGCCTACAAAGTTGAGCATATTCTGGTTTTTACCAACAAAGGAACCGAAGCCAAATTGCTGGCAGCGCCGCGTTTAAGACCAATGGAAGAATGGCGTGAAGACGTTGCCGGATGGGTCGCCTTGCGGGCAGAGCGCACCCCGGAATTCGACCATCTGGCCGACCCGACAGCCACCGAGCCCTACATTCATCAAGCATAAGGGCCACAGCCAATCAGGATGAAAAGCGCTCAAGACCAAAATAAATCTGGATACCGGCCAACACGGAATTAACCGCAACAGCCGCCAGAATCAACCCCATCACCCGGCTGATCACACTAGCCCCGCCTTCGCCTATGATTTTCAGAATCCGGCTGGCAAGCAGCATAAACACCAGGGTAATCATCAGCACCGAAAGAATCACCATACTGGTGCCTATCTGGTGAACGAAGGAAAAGCGATGATTATCCGTTAGCAACACCGCGGCCATCATCGCTCCAGGAGACGCAACCGAAGGAATCGCCAGCGGGAAAACCGCCGTTTGCATTCCCTTGGCGACCATACTGATTTCTTCCTCCGGCTTGCTTTCACCAAAAATCATCGACAAAGCAAACAGAAACAAAACCAGGCCACCGGCCACCTGAAACGCCTCCAGAGGAATGCCCATCGCATCCAGCAGCATTTCGCCCATCATCACAAAAAACAGCATTACCAAGGCCGCAATCGTAATGGCCTTGTACGCGATACGCCGGATCATTACCGGGTTCTTTATTGAGGCTGTTACCGCAATAAATACCGGTATGGTGCCAATCGGATCGATCACCGACCACAACAGCACAAACTGCTTGATCCACTCGTTCATAGATATCCAGAAAACAGAGGAATAAAAATACCGGTGGGCAGTTCCCGACACCACTCAGGATGGCGTCAGGAAACAACACAGGTATGAGACAGGCGTGGGCTGAAAGCCTTAGTGAGCCTTGCGAGTAATCTTGTCGAGCATCCCCATCGCCACCGCCGACGATACAAACGTGAGATGGATCACCACATACCAGAGCAATTTGTCATTATTGATATTCTCGGCATTCATAAACACTTTAAGCAGATGAATCGAGGAAATTGCAACAATGGAAGCAGCCACCTTGTTTTTTAAGGAACCGGTATCCAGCTTGCCCAGCCAATCCAGTTTTTCCGCGCCTTCATCCAGATCCATACGCGAGACAAAATTTTCATAACCGGAAAACATCACCATCACGATCAACCCACCCACCAGGGCCATATCCACCAATGACAGCAACACCAGCACCATATCGGTTTCACTGACTTCAAGAATATGCGGCAGCAAATGCACCAGCTCAGCAAAAAACTTGATGGCCAGAGCCACCAGCGCCAGACTCAACCCCAAATAAATCGGTGCCTGAATCCAGCGTGATGCATAGATAAGACGTTCAAACATCTGCTCAATCACGGTATTAACTCCTTTGTGTTATGCCAGGCGTCCACAACAGACAGTGCGCTCCAATAGCGATTAGCGATACCTGGCTCGGCTCCCTGCACAGAAACACGGTTGGCAGTGCCTGGAGGAAGGACATTACCACAATCAACATCTCTGCCAAAACTTCTCGGCAATTTCCAGGCCAATTATTAACGACCCCAAAGCAGTGGTTTACTGGCCAACAACACCTGCCTCAACAGATAGCAGTCCGGGATTCCCCAAGCTGCCATCAAACCGAATCCGGTACGTTCAGCTTTATGCTGTAAAGACCCTTCTACTACCAGCCATCTTCAGCCTTCTTTCCCTGTCTGGTAGCAGCATAAAAAAAGCCCGGCAGAGCCGGGCAAAAGTCGCTGTTGCAAATCGTAGAGTATCAACAAAAAAGCGCGGGAGGATTCACCACCCGGCAACACACCCACTCTCTGGCGTTAGAGACCATCCAGATAGTTAGGTAACCACAAGCTGATTTCCGGTATAAAGGTAATCGCAATCAGGCACACCAGCATCAGCAGCAACCATGGCGCACAGGCCTTGATCGCCCAGCCAATGCTCTTGCCGGTAATACCCGCTGTTACAAACAGATTCAGCCCCACCGGCGGTGTCAGCATCCCCAGCTCCATATTCACCACCATGATGATACCAAGGTGAATCGGGTCAATACCCAGCTGCAAGGCAATTGGCAGCAGAATCGGCGCCATGATCAGCAGAATCGCAGACGGCTCCATAAAGTTACCCGCCATCAGCAACAAGATGTTCATCACAATCAGGAAGCCCCAGGCTGGCAGCCCCCAATCGGTAATTGTTGCCGCCAACTGATGAGGAATCTGCTCAGAAGTCAGAACGTGAGCAAACAACATGGCATTGGCAATAATAAACAGCAGAGTAATGGACACCCGAGCAGCATCACGAACAATCCCACCCACTTCCGGGTGATAAACCGAACGGAAGATACCTACCGGTAACAACACCATATTACGCGCCAGCATCGCCACGGTATTTTCACCGTCCTTATGCCAGGGCTGACCTTTCAGAGGGCCAATATCCCGGTATCCCCAAATAGCCACCAGGAAACCATACACTGCCGCTACAGCCGCCGCTTCGGTTGGTGAAGCCACACCCGCGTAAATGGACCCGAGTACCAGGATAATCAGCATCAGACCGCCGGATGCGCTCCACGCTGCTTTCAGAATGGCGGTAAAACCAACAAAGGGTTCAGCAGGCAAGTTTTTACGCCGGGCAACAATATAAATAGTCACCATCAGAATCAGACCAATCAGAATGCCCGGTACAAAACCCGCCATAAACATACGAGAGGCCGACACTTCTGTCGCCGCAGAGTACACCAGCATCACAATCGATGGCGGAATCAGAATACCCAATGTACCAGCAGTAGAAATCGCACCTGCTGCAAACGACAACGGATAACCTGCACGCACCATACCGACCAAAACAATCGAACCTACCGCGGCTACTGTCGCCGGGGAAGAACCGGATACCGCGGCAAACAGCATACAGGCCAGTACTGACGCCATCGCCAGACCACCACGAACGTGACCAATCGCCGCCGTAGCGAAATCAATCAAACGACGGGCAACCCCACCAGATGACAAAAAAGAAGACGACAGAATAAAGAACGGAATCGCCAGCAAGGTGTAGTGCTCAGAAACTGCTTCAAACAGCTTGAGCGCAATCGACGCCATGGAATCATTGGTAAACAGCAAAATGGCGGTCATGGAAGAGAAGCCCAGCGCCACAGCAATCGGCAAGCCCAGCGCCATACCGACAAACAACAACAAGAACAGGGTTAACGCGACCATTATGCTTTCTCCTCTGCTTCATCACAGCCATCTTCATGCAGCAGTGATTCCCGGTGTTCATGGAAACCATTGGCCTCGCCTTTCCAGACGGCCACGCCCAGCTCAACCAAACGCAGAGCCAGCAGGCTGAACCCGACCAGCAGACCAGACACCACGGTCCACTTGGGAATAGGAATATCTTCCAGCTCGATACCGATCAGATGTAACTTGGAGACATACACCCAGGAACTTTGTAAAAACAAAGCGCAATAAACCAGCGCGACAGCAATGGAGAACAACATTACCCACTTACGGGTATTGGCAGAAAATCGTTCCAGCAGAGCATCAACACAAATATGGGAACGTTCTCGTACTGCCCAGGCAGCCCCCAGCAATACCATCCAGGCCGACATAAACAGCGTCGTTTCCTGAGCCCAATGAATACCGGTACTGAAACCAAAGCGCATAACCACTTCAGCAAACACCAGCAAGGTAATACAGACCAGCAATGAGCCAATCAATATATCTTCCAGACGATTGATAAACTTCACCATCTGTTCTCCTTTTATTGTTTTCGGCCGAGGTGGCCTGCGGGAAAATCGTACGTATTGTTATCTCCACGGCATCAGCAATAGCTATGCCAACAAATAAATCAATAGCGCGATATTGCGATGGTTTTTGCAACAAACGAGAACCAGACCGAACCCAGGACCACAACAACGTGGCTGCATCAAGGATAAACCCTGACTTTTAACGCGGCATTGGCCGCAGGGCCGGTTAAATGGCAAAAAAATAGCGAAGAGGAGATTTCTGCCCCGGACACGGAAGTGCCCGGATAAATTCAGCCGAAAAGCCGTCCAGTGTTTTCAGCCGAGAGCCATTTACCTTCAAAAATGGGTGGAAAATCACCCATCAGAAGCGTCATTTGGGTATTAGTCATCCCCTGCCTGCTTGAACATTTCCTTGTCCAAACCAAATTTTTTCATTTTTTCATACAAGGTCTTGCGCCCCAGCCCCATCTCTTCCTGGGCGTCTTTCAGTCGTCCCTGATGGCGTGAGAGGATTTCCCGCAACAGCATTTCTTCGTAACGACTGACTTGCTCCGACAGCGAAATTCTTCCTGCTGTCCCACCAGACTTCAACAAGCTATCGAACGCCCGTTCGCCACCCAGCAGCACAAAACACTCCGCCAGATTACGTAGCTCACGCACGTTACCGGGCCAGTCATGGGCCAGCAGGTTCTGCCGTTGACCCGCCGTCAGGGCATTCACTTCCGAGCCGTAGCGGTTAGCGGCCGCCCAGACAAAATGCTCAAACAACACAGGAACATCTTCACGCCGGTCGCGCAGCGGCGGAATATGCACCTGAACCATATTCAGGCGGTAATACAGATCGAGCCGAAACTCTCCCCGATCACTCATTTCCTTCAGATCAACCTTGGTCGCCGCCACCACACGAACGTCCAGATCAATCTGCTGATTCCCCCCCAGAGGCTCGACCTTGCGTTCTTCCAGCACCCGCAACATCTTGATCTGCAGCACCATCGGCATACTTTCAATTTCGTCCAGAAACAGCGTCCCGCCATTTGCGTACTGGAATTTACCTACGCGCTTTTTCCCGGCTCCGGTAAAGGCTCCGGCCTCATGACCAAACAGCTCGCTTTCAATCAGGCTTTCCGGAATCGCACCGCAGTTAATCGCCACAAAGGCCTTGTCGCTGCGCTTGCTATGGGTATGCAGATAACGCGCAACCAGCTCCTTGCCGCAGCCGGTATCACCATTAATCAGCACGTCCGCCGGTGTATCTTTAATATGATTCAGGGTGTCGCGCAGCTTTTTCATATCGATATGATTACCGATAATGCGAGGCCCCGGCCGCGACTGCACTTCGACTTCTTCACGCAGTTTGCGGTTTTCCAGGGTCAGCAGGCGTTTTTCGTGGGCGCGCTGCACCGTCTCCAGCAGATGGTCGGTTGAAAACGGCTTCTCCAGAAAGTCATACGCCCCCTGACGCATGGCTTCTACCGCAATCGACACATCACCATGGCCAGTTAGCAGGATGACCGGCATATCGGCATCCACCAGACGGATTTCATGCATCAATTCCATGCCATCCATCACTGGCATATTAATGTCTGTGATCACCACGCCCGACCAGTCTCCTGTGACGTGCGCCAACGCTTCTTTGCCGTTGGCGGCGGTGATCACCTCAAACCCTTCGATTTCCAATGTTTGAGCCAGCGCCTTGCGCACGCCTTCTTCATCATCAACGACCAAGACTTCGATCATTCATCCACTCCCTTATGTTTGCGCAGCGTCATCACAAAAACCGTTCCGCCATGGGTATCAGACTCGGCGACCAGACTGCCCGACAGGGTTTCCAGAATCCGCCGTGACAATGCCAAACCGATTCCCAACCCTTTGCTTTTGGTGGTAAAAAAAGGCTGAAATATCTTGCTTTGCAGCTCTTTAGCAATCCCCGGGCCATTGTCGATCACCAGAATACGGATCTGGCCATCACAATCTTCTACCCGAACCAGAACCCTGGCGTCGTCGATGCCTTCCATGGCCTCCGACGCATTGGTTAACAAATTGATCAATACCTGCTGGATCTGCACCGGCTCACACAGGATCATTTGCCCATTTGGGGGTAATTCCACCCCAATACCCACACCAGCCTTCCTTAACAGAGGTTTCATGATCATCAGCGCCGCCGAGATGATTTCATTAACATCCACCAGCCGGGGGTCCGGCGGCGAGCGCCGCGCAAACACCTTGAAGCGCGACACAATGGCGTGCATGGAATCGGTAATCTGCAGGATTTCATGTAAGTTATCGGCCACCAGCCCAAAACGCTCCCGGGCCAGCAATTTCTGACTGTTTTCGGCATACGTCTGCAAGGCCAGCAGCGGCTGATTCAGCTCATGATTGATACCGGCCGACAACTCTCCCAATACCGCCAGCTTGGCTGTCTGGATCAGCTGATCCTGGGTCGCTTCCAGTTCACTCTGGGTACGCTGGTAATGCGCCACCAGTTGCTGCAGCTCGGTATTGGACTCGGTTAATTCTGACGTCAGCGACGACACCCGCCGCTCCAGCTCCATATTCATACTGTTGACATGTCGCTGCACCTCGGTGCGCTTGCGCCAATACAACCAGAACAGAACCAGCAAGCCGTACACCAGCGTATAATAAACACAGAACTGCAAGATACGCTGCAGCAACGCCACCCGCGGCATCAGGGCAAATACATGCCAACCGGCTTGCCGCACCAGCGCCCGCCCTACCAGGTAACGCTGCACCACACCCCCGGAAGCCAGCTGAACATAGGTATCGTTAAAGACATCGGGCGTACGGTCAGAATGATTGGCGATGGGAGACAGCGAATAATCACCATACCGGCGCGACTGCCGGATCGCCTCGCGCTGTGCTTCTGGCAAGCGCTGCAGACTGCGCATTTGCCAATCCGGATTCGAAGAAGCAAAAATAATCGAGTCGTAGCCCACCAGCAAAAAGTCATTCTGCCCGGCAGCCAGACGCTCAAACACCGACTCCAGCAGAACATGCACCACCACCACTCCCAGGACCTTACCCTCTCTGCGAATCGGCGCGGCAAAATAATAGCCGCGGCCTTTGGTAATCATACCCACGGCGTAATAACTGACGCTTTCCCCCAGTGCCGCCTGTTGAAAATAAGGTCGAAAGGCAAAGTTATGCCCAACAGAGCTGTTCTCGGTGCCGTAATTGCTCGCGCCAATAACCTCGCCATCCAGACCCAGAACAAACAGGGTATCGCTGCCCAGACTGCGATTGGTTTGCTGCAGAAACCGGTTCAATTTATCCAGCCCAGCAGGAACCGGCGCACCCAGCACGGTTTTCAGCGTGCGCAAATTCGACACAGCATCAGCGATGCCACTGTATTGCTGCAAGCGCTGACTGATACTGCCTGCCATTACCGTCGCGTCTGCCGCCAGCTCCTCCAGCGCTTCTTCCTCTTGCACCTGCCAGACCGCGGCAATCACCAGCACCACACTGATCACCCAGCCCAATAGCAACGCCGTCAACAAAAAAGTCATGGAACGCCGCTCACCTTCATGTACCAGATGTAGCGGCTCATCTTTCGAGTCATGATCAAACGCCGATATCATGGGTGGCATTCCACCCATTTGATATATTCAACGTGCATAAAAACACCCTTAAAAATAAAAAACAGACCGGACATTTACTCTGGCGCACTGCCCGTCATGGCCACAGCAGATGACGGACCAGCTCCTGGAGCCTTAGCCCAGCCCCGCAAAATACCGGGTTGAGCCAGTACAAGCCCCGCAGCAACGGCATTTTAAGCATTCGCTCAACGATAGCTACCGCAAGGCAGAGGCATTAGCCAAACGGCTAACATCCCCATTCAGACCAATTGATTGGCATACTGGTTGCTTACCCTCCCACCCTAATGAAATCGTTCTGGTCACACACTTATTCCAGGACATTTCCAGAATATTCAACATCCAATACACCAATAAAAATTAAGAGTGAGGATCGTCCATGAAAACCTTAGTCGCCACTATTCTGGCTTGCGCCAGCCTGGTAACGTTTAATCAGGCCGCAGCCGCGCCGATTGAAATCAAGTTTTCCCACGTCGTGGCAGAAAATACGCCCAAAGGCCAAATGGCCCTGAAATTCAAGGAGCTGGCAGAATCGGCTTTACCAGGTCAGGTTGAAGTCAAGGTATACCCTAACTCACAGCTGTTCACTGACTCCAGCGTCCTGCAAGCCATGCAGCTGGGTGATGTTGAAATCGCTGCGCCAGCCTTGTCCAAGTTCCAGAAGTACACCGACCAACTGCAAATTTTCGACCTGCCTTTCCTATTCAAAGACATCAACGCTGTTGATCGCTTTCAAAAAGGCCCTGAAGGTCAGAAACTGCTGAAATCCATGGAAAGCAAACTGCTGGTTGGTCTGGGCTACCTGCACAACGGCATGAAACAGCTGACCGATAGCAACCCGATCCGTGTGCCTGCGGACATTGCCGGTCAGAAGTACCGCATCATGACATCCGATGTATTGCAGGCTCAGTTTGAAGCCGTACAAGCAATTCCGCTGAAAAAGCCGTTCTCTGAAGTATTTACCCTGCTGCAAACCAAAGCCATTGATGGTCAGGAAAACACCTGGTCCAACACCTATTCAAAGAAATTCTTTGAAGTTCAAAAATACGCTACCGAAACCAACCATGGTCTGCTCGACTACATGGTCGTGACTTCTGCCGAATTCTGGTACGGCCTGTCTGACGACGTTCGCGCCAAGCTGAAAGCCGCCATGGATGAATCCATCGCATACGGCAACACCATTGCCCTGCAAAAAGATGCTGAAGATCGTCAAAAAATCATCGATTCCGGCAAAACAACCGTACTGACCCTGACAGATGCCGAGCGTCAACAGTGGGTTGATGCCATGAAACCTGTCTGGAACATGTTTGCCGACGAAATTGGTCCAGACCTGATTGGCGCCGCTCTGGAAGCCAACAACCAGTAAGACCTTCTACTTGTACGACCTTGTATGACCCTGCCCATTACCGGCCCTGAAACATTCAGGCCGGTAATAACGCACATGTGTTGATAACGAAGATCGGCCATAGGCCAATAACAATAATGAGAGTGAAACAATGAAACTGACCAGGATCGCAACAGCCATTTCCCTGAGCCTGATGACCACCGCTGCCTTCGCCGCAGAAGCCAACGTGGATTTTTACGGTTCTCTCCGGATTGCCCTGAATAAAGACGACAAAGCCATCGGCAGCGATGACGAACTGTCTCGTATTGGTATCAAAAGCAGCAAAAAGCTGGACCACGGCCTGACCGCTGTTGCCCAGCTGGAATACGAAGTTGACCACTACCACCAAAAAGAAGGCTTGAGCCTGCGTCTGGGTTACGTCGGTATCAAAGGCAAATTTGGTGAGTTGTACCACGGTTCACAAACCACGGTATGGCACAAATTTGTTCGTGGCGCTTATTTCAGCAATGGTTCAGACAGCCTGCGTATGTACAGCATTCGTGATGACGGCCTGACCCATTACTACTACAAAAACGGTGGCCTGACGGTCGGTGCTGGTATCCAGACCGAAAATACCGGTTCCGGCAACAGCTCTGACGGCAACAACATCGACTCATTACAAGCCGGTGCCGAATACAAGACTGGCAATTTCAAAGGCCAGGTTGCGCTTTTGAAAGACAAGACCGGTGACAACGAAGGCATGCTGCTGGGTGCTCGCGTCTGGTACACCGCAGACCAGCTGACACTGTCTGCCTTTACCCAACGCGCCCAAAGTGACTACGACTTCACCACCAGCAACATTTGCTCAGGTGAAGCAACTGCCACCAACGCGGTATACGGTGCCTACAAAATGGGTGTCCATAAAGTACACGCCCGTTACGCTCTGAACAGCTGTGATGACAGCGGCGATCTGGCCTCCAAAAAAGTGGAATACGTCAACGCCCTCGACAAGCAAATGCAAGTCTGGCTGTCGGTTGAGCGCCTGGATACTGTCCGCGACCATGGCGATGCCAAAACCCTGGCCGAGCTGGGTGTGCGCTACGACTTCTGAGTCGCTAACAGAAATCATCGGCCCATACTCCCTCCGTCGTAGTACAGGTAGTAACACGGATACGGAGAGCACTTAAGACCTGTGTGGTATGGGCTGACGCAATCTGATGAGCTATCGTAGCCCCCATAAGCCCACTCTGCTGAGTGGGCTTTTTGGTCTTTGATACTGACACGATACCAGCGCCATCCAGTACCTCACCGGTATACGGTCAGAAGACTCCACCCAAAGGCATTACCAGACACTACCCAACACCTGCTACTGAAGATTGTGTACTAATGAAAATTCTGCAAGCCATATTCGTTGCCATGACCTCCCTGCTCTGGGCCTGCTCGGTCTCCTCCGTGCAGCCGTCGAACGACCTCCCTACCCTGGGCCAGGGCGATGTCGAGGTCATTGTGCCGTCAACCCTGCGAGTACTGGCAATCAATGGTCAGAATGTCGACTCACCCAACCTCTACACCGGCCAATACCGACTGTTGCTCACCGAAGGCAGCCAGCGCATCGTGGTGCAGTACGAAGAAAACTGGAATACGCCTGACGAATCCGGCTATCTGATTCGCTGGCAACCGGTTGCCATCGACAGTGATTTTCGTGCCAGCCAACGCTATGTTTTGACCCATGCCCCAGTCAGGGACCGAGACCAGGCCGAAGAATTACAAAGCAGCTCTCCGATCTGGCTGATTGGTGATAATCACAAAATCACCGGCCAACCGGTTATCAAGCAGAAAGATAATGTCACCTACGTCGCAGCCGACAGCATTCAGGGCGGTGTCACCCGATTGGAACAGCTACAGGATATCTGGGCCGCCAGTAGCGACAATGACAAGGCCGCCTTCCAGCAGTGGTTACAGCAGCAGCAATAACATCCCGCAAGGCAACTCCCCACCGATCAGGCAAGAGTTGCTGCGTTTATGCGCTTACTGCCCATCAATACTCTGGTTAAGCAACCACTGCTGCCAGCCTTCACTGGCCAATACTGTCGCGACCGTATCCGGCTGACAGACCCGATGCGCTGGATCATTGGCCAACCATGGCCGCAACAGCAACTCAGGCCTGGGTTGACCCAACAGCCCGACCAGACAACGTCCGGCAGCCACCATATCGCCGGGTTGTTCTGGTTGAATATCCCGGACACCTCAAGAAGAGATAAACTCTTCACCAACAGAGGTGCCAACCATGAGCCAGAA
>NZ_JAUYWA010000028.1 GCF_030689025.1 Oceanobacter sp. 1_MG-2023 | reverse complement strand
CCCCCCCCCCCCCCCCCCCCCCCCCCCCCCCGCCAGTGAGAGAGCAAGTGCACGAGCCCGTCCCACAGCTAGTGCCCCAGCTCTTGCCCCAGCACTTCCCCCAGCACTTCCCCCAGCACTTCCCCCAGCACTTCCCCCAAGCCATACGCCTGCCCAGGCAGACCGTCATTTGAAAAACAACAGTTACTGACACAGACGAACAAAAGACCACAAAAACTGAAAATTCACCCGATTTGGTGAAGGAAAACCGCTTTTTCTTCCCTAGTCTGCTGACGTTTTTAGAACAAGACGCGCAAATATTTTCCTTAATGCCCGAATTTTCGGCTTACGGGCCACATGAATCGCCCGATAACATGGAATAAATACAATGGAAATAAGCAAACTGATGCTAGCCATTATGGCGGCTTCAACCCTTACTCTGACCGCCTGTGGCGGCAATTCAAGCTCAGGCTCAAGTGATAACCAGGACCAAAGCCAGGATACTGACAGCGGTGATACTGACAGCGGTGATACTGACAGCGGTGATACCGACAGCGGTGATACCGACAGCGGTGATACTGACAGCGGTGATACCGACAGCCCGGTTCTGACTGGTACCGCCGCCACTGGCCTGGCCATCGACGGCACGGTCTTTGTGTATGACGCGGATGGCCGCCAGACCAATGTGATCATCGAAGACGACGGCAGCTTCAGCGTTAACGTCGACGGCATGACGCCACCATTCATGCTGGAAGCCCGTCCGGATGATACCAGCACAGCGATTCAATATTCCTTTGCTGAAGCCGCCGATATTACGGTCAACGTTACTCCTCTGACCACCCTGGCCCTGTTCCTGGCCAACGACCAGCAAAGCCTGGCCGCTCTGGTCAGCGCCTGGGATGACGAAGCAGAAAGCTTTGATGAAACCGCACTGGCAGCAGCAGAAGATGTCATTCTGGCCAACTTCGCTGACCAGTTTGAAGAGCGCGCGCTCGACCCGCAAACCTACGACCTGTTTAATAATGCCTTCCGTGCCAACCGCACCGGCTTTGATGCGGTACTGGACGATGTGCGTATCGTCTTTGATATGGATGAAGGCAGCTTTGAGGTCGATGTCGACGAGCAGGATTACGACTTCGATGAAGATGCTGAATTTGGTACCGATCCTGACACAGGTACAGACCCCGACGCTGGCAGCGGTACAGACACAGAGCCAGACACCACACCCGACAGCTTCTCATTCCCGGCCCAGGACAACCGTGCACCCAACAGCACCTCGCAAAGTGCCACGGTTACCCTGTCGGGCTTTGATGGCAGCCTGACCCTGACCGTTACCAATGGCACCCTGATTGTTAACAGCCAATCCGTCGGTGAAAGCGCCTCCGTCTCCGCTGGCGACCAGCTCGCCATCCAGCAACAAGCCCCCAACGATTTTGGCAGCACCGGCATCAGCACCATCACCCTGGGCGATTACAGTACTACCTTCGAAGTGACTACCCGGACAGCGGATACCAGCCCAGTCAGCTTTACCTTGCCCGCCGTGACCGATGTGGCACCTGCAACACAAGTCAGCACCGACCAAATCACCCTGACGGGTTTCGAAGGCCAGCTGGCGCTGGCATTTGATCAGGGTTACGTGGTCGTGAACGGTGCAATTTACAGCAGTGGTGTGATGGTGACAGCCGGTGACACGGTCTATTTCCGCCTGACCAGCAGCGGTGATTATGGTGCGACAGTCACCAGCACCATTACTCTGGGCGATTACAGCACCACTTTTGCCGTCACCACCCGCGCCATCGACAACACGCCGGACGCCATCTCATTTGACTCCCTAGTCAATGTCACTCCGGGTGAAGAGATATTCAGTAACGTTGTAACCGTCACGGGTTTTGATGAAGACGCGACGATCAGCATCACCAATGGCCAATTCCAGATCAATGGTGGTGCCTGGCTTACGTCAGGTACTATCCGCGAGGGAGATACCCTGCGTCTGCTTCAGAATGTGCCAGACAGTTTTGGCACCACAACAGACACCACGGTGACCATCAACGGCAACAGCTACACCTTCAGCACCGTTACCCGTACCGGCGATACCACACCAGACAGCTTTAATCTGGTCAATCTGAGTAATGCCGAGCCGGATACCTGCTACGAAACCGACACCGTCACCCTGAGCGGCTTCGAAGGTTCACCCGAGATCACAGTCACCCATGGTGAGTTGCGTATAAACGGCACCTTGTCTGGTACCTCAGCCACGGTCTCCGTCGGTGACCAGATCAGTGTCGTTCAGCAGTCTTCTGCCGATTTTGAAACCACGGTGGTCAGCACCGTAACCATAGGTGATTTCTCAACCAGTTTCGAAACCACCACCCGTGCCGAAAGCGCCGACGTTGATCCGTTCACCTTCGAGCAGCAAGAAGATCTTGAACCCGGTGTCGTAGCCATCAGTAACGCCGTCACCGTCAGCGGCTTTGATACACCCCAGACATTCACCCTGCGCAATGGCGTTGGCAGCCTGATCGTTAACGGTACCGATATGGGTACCTCAGCCGTGGTTGCCAGTGGTGACAGCATCCAGCTGTCCGTCACCACGTATACGAACTTTGGCTGGAACGCGAATGCGGTCGTTGAGTTCAGTAATGGCTCCGCCATGTTTATCGCCGGCACCCGTGCTGCCATTACCACACCCGATCCTTTCAGCTTTGCCTCGGTAACCGAGGTAGAACCCGGTGTCGAAGTGGTCAGCGCACCAATCTCGTTCAGCGGTCTGGAAGACTCCACCCGCATTCAGGTAACCAATGGTGTCGTCCGCTCCAGTCGCTATCCCGGCCAGGATCTGACCTCGCTGTCGGTATGGCCAAACGATACTATTACAGTGGTGCACACCAGCTCTAACCTGTACGACACGGATACGGTCACCACAGTGTCCACGCAAGAAGGTTACGGTTCGGTCAGCGCTACCTTTACCTCTACGACCCAAACCGCCGCATCCAGCCAGACAGATCCGATCATGGATCTCAGCTGGAACCTGGGTCAGGACAAGGTGAACGCCCTGGCATTGCCAGTCAATCTGGATACCAATGGCAGTGAGCTGTACCTGCTGAAAAACAGCAGCACAACCAGCAGCCTGATGAACGTCACGCCCGGCTCGGCGGATCGTGAATTGGCGACACTGCAAGCATTGAGCAGCAGCACGTACGAAGGCCTTGCGGTTGCTCTGCTGGAACAGGGAAGCACCAGCGAACAGCTTATTTTCAGCTGCGATACCGCTACCCAGCCCGCCAGGATCACCGCTCGCCTGGCCTCTGACCCAACGGCTGTTAGCAGCCTGGAACTGTCGGATACCGTCAGTGCGAATCTCGCAGGACGCGCTTCTGCCCTGCAAGAAGGCATGGCATGGAGCCTGAGCGCCTGTGATGATCTGTCGGTTGCCGATGTCAGTTACAATGCCACCGACGATACCTTCCAGATCAAACTGGGAGTCAGCGGTGCTGGCAAGATGGACACCGATGATTACCATCAGATCGCGGTGTTTGAATACAGCTATGATCTCAATGCAGCAGATGCCAGCACAGCCATGAGCAAAACCCTGGCCACGCCGCTATATCGCCTCATGTTCGGCACCCAGGAGTACAAAGCGGTGGAGCTGTCGTCCATCACTTCATACTCCTACCGCTTCTTTGCCATGTTCGAGAACAATGGCAGCGACACGTACAACTACCTGCGTATGTACTACGGTGGCGGTAGCAGTGTTGACCTGAACATCTCGCCGATCAACTACTTCACAGGCAATGACGGTAGCTGGGATGTCGCGGACATACACATATGGAAAGAGTCCGAAACGGCTTACCACCTGTACCTGACCTCGGCCACCATGGGGCTGTACGAAGTCGTCTTCGATCCTACCACCGACACCAAAACCTCAGAACGTCTCCATAACTCCGGCGACCAGCAGTTCTGTAAGGGTGCCATCACCGGTAGCATCAGCGGCAGTAACCCGACCCTCTGGTGTCACGACGCCACAGACGAAGGCAAGCTGATCGAGTTCGACCCAACGGAGTAATCCTCCTCAACCGGTAACCTGCTCTGGCAGGCTACCGGCCCTCCCAGCCCTGCCGAATCTGGCATTTAATGTGTACTGTCCATGCTTCGGTCAGCGGTATCAGTATGATGTGGATGTCGCTGTAAAATAATCACCAGCACCGTCTGGCTCCAATGACCGGACCGCGGGCTTTTTATCAACCGCCAACGGCCTGAGATATTCTGTAAACGCCATGGATACAGGAACCCAGCATGAGTAACGCCTTATCAGAGTACCTCTCAGCCCTGTTCGAAAAACTGAGCCATCTCGGGTTTGCCCACCACCCCCTCGCCGACAAAATACAATGGGAACGCCATCACCTGTTTATGCGCGAAGTCGGCCCAAGAATGGCGGCCACCCTGGTCGCCGCGGTGGTGGTTGGCCTGCTGTTCATGCAGTCCGCCAGTACCACAGAGTTGTGCACCTGGTTCGGTATGAACCTGTTGGCAGGACTGAACTCCTGGCTGATTATCCGCCACTACCATAAAACCCGTATCGGCCATCGGCCCGACCCGAACCAACAACAGCAACGGCGTTCGATCCACCGATGGCATATGGCGAACCTGTATCTGGCACTGCTATGGGGCTTCCAATGGGCGGCCTTGCCCTTGTTGTTCTTGGCCGATGCTTCACTGGTGCAAATCTTTTCGATGCTGTTGCTGGTCACCATTGTCTCCGCCACCCCGTCCATGACCATGGGGCTGTACCCGGATGTGTACATCACCTTTCTGACCCCGGTACTGGGAGCATTTGGCCTGCACCTGGCGACAATGGAGCTGGATGGCACCTGGCTGCACAAGATCATGGCACCAGCGGTATGGGTGTCCCTGGTCGGTTTCAGTTACGCCATGTTCAAAACCCAGATCCATACCTTGGCGCTCAGGCTGGAGCTAGAGCAGTCCAAACAAAAGATCGAACAGGCCAACAAGGCCAAAACCCGCTTTCTTGCTGCCGCCAGTCACGATATTCGCCAGCCTCTACAAGCGGCCTCGCTGTATTGGAGCACCATCGACCCAGCCAGGCTTGCCCCCCAGCAACAGCCACTCTTTGAGCGCCTGGGCACCAGCCTGAAAGCCACCAATGAACTGCTCAATCATTTGCTCGATGTTTCCAGACTGGATGCCGGGGTGACGCCATTACGACCGCAGGCCACCGATGTAGCCACGTTACTGGACGAACTGCGCATCGTCTTTCTGCCCTTGGCACAACGCAAAAACCTGCATCTGGATATCGAATGTGATGCTGAAGTGTCGATCTGGTGCGATCGGTCTATGACCTTCCAGATACTCAAGAATCTATTGGCCAATGCCGTGCAGTACACCCTTGATGGAGGCATTCTTGTGCGTGTTATCGCGCGCGAGCAGCAGGTGCAAATCAACGTTGAGGATACCGGTATGGGTATTTCTCTCGAGCATCAACACACCATATTTGAAGAGTTTGTACAATTGGACAACCCTGGCCGCCTTCATCAGAAAGGCCTTGGACTGGGTCTCGCCATTGTCAAACGTCTCTGTCAATTACAGCAGGTCCCACTACAGCTCGACTCCAGACAAGGACAAGGCAGCTGTTTTTCCCTGATATTCCCTCGCACCCGGCCAGCCCTCTTCAAGCCGCCAGAGGCCAACACCGAAGAAGCGCCGCATTGCCGCCTGAATGGCCTGAAAATATTGCTAGTGGATGATCAGAAAGACATTCTGGATGCTCTGTCCCTGCTGCTGGTGAGCTGGGACTGTGATGTGTGGATCGCCCAGAGCCTGGCGAACCTGAAGCAACAACTGGATCAGCCAGCATGCTTGCCTGACGTCGTCATCAGCGATGATTCATTGACAGATGATGGTAATTTTGAACAGATCCTGGCGACGTTGCGGCACCAGCTGCCTTACACTCCGGCGATTATCATAATGACCGGCAACACCACCCCACAACGGGTCAAACAGCTCACCCAGACGGGCTACCCATTACTGTATAAACCGATCGAAACCGCACAATTGAAAGCGGCCCTGCAAAACGCCGACTGTCACCAGGAGACAGACACCGCTTAAAGATATCCATGCTGGTGCGCCGCACGCAGGCACTCGATACGGTTATTCACTCCCAGCTTGTCAAACATCAGCCGAATATGTGTTTTTACCGTATTGGGACTCAGGAACAACTGCTCGGCAATCTGCTGGGTCGCATAACCCGCCTGCATCAGCGTCAGAATTGCCAACTGGCGCTCGCTGAGCAGATCCGCCGGATGAGGTGTCGATGCGGCCATCACCTCGGGAGCCAGATAACGCTCACCTTGCAGCACTCTCCGAACCGCCAGCAAGATATCGTCGGTAGACTGGTTTTTGGTGATCAGACCCGAGGCACCGGCATTCAATACCCGAGTCAGTACAGCGCCCCGACTTTCACCGGTACACACCAGTACCGCAACCTGAGTATCCTGCTGGCGAAGCTGTTGCAACAACTTCAGCCCATCGCTATCCGGCAACCCCAGGTCCAGCAATACCAGTTGCCAGGAAGATGCCAATACCTGTTCCAAACCTTGCTCAGCAGAATGAACACAACGGATTGTCGCGCTTGGCCAATGCTTACTGAACAGGCTGACCATCGCCTCGGCAAACATGCGGTGATCATCAATAATCAGGATAGAGAATGAATTACTGTTAAAGTTATACGTAAACACTGCATTTGCTCGATCAATATTCCTCTCGCATATAATGATACAGTAATCATCGGACTGCTTGGTCCGTGCGACACAGAATCCTGTTTTCGAGACCCAGTTACGCTACTCAGCCTGCTGCTTCCAAATCGACGCCCCGGCAAAACACAGTGATCAGGTCGCTATTATCTCCGGAACCAGCCATTCAACCCGATAGACAAGAATCAGATACAGGCGGCTCAGCCAGCGCTACCTTCCACCAGCTTTAATCCAACCACGCCCAGCACAATCAGGCCGATACACGCCAGCCGCAAAATGCCGCCGGGTTCGTTCATAAACAGAATACCCACCAAGGCAATAGACGCGGTACCAATACCGGCCCAGACCGCGTACGCGGTGCCCATCGGAATGGTGCGCATGGCCAGCGACAATATCGACATGCTGGCAATAATCAGCAGCACGGTAATGACCGATGGCCACAACTTTGAAAACCCGTCACTCTGTTTCAGTCCAATCGCCCATAAACATTCAAGGCCACCAGCGATCAACAAATAAATCCAACCCATTGTGTACAACTCCTGTTGTAGCCATCATTGAAAAACCAATGACCCGGCGGCGGTACAAAGCACCGCAGCCAGGTCATCAGCAGAAACATCCAGATTCAGCGCAAGACATCGAGGCCGACGGCGCCGCCCTCAAATTCCTGCACCGCATCCATCAATGCCGTCCAGAGGTAGTCACTGGAAGCGGTATCGCAAAGAATGGACATCACCGGCAAACCGTTGATTTGCTGGCGAACCATAATGGCGTTGATACGCGCGATAGAGGTTTGGGCAATGCTGCCGACGGGGAATACCGACTCACGCATATCCACCCCACTCAGCTTGGACATGATATTGGACAGGTGTTCACCGGTCAGCATCAGCCAGGCATGGGAGTCCATACAGAACAACGGATAACAATGATCCGGAGTCTCCGCACCCGTGGTCGGCAATGCCATCACGGCTGCACCCAGGTCTGCCGGGCTAGCCAGCAGCCAGTATTCTTTCTGGCTCAGGCGCAGCACGCATTCGCCATTAGCACTGCTTGCGGCAGTGTTCGGACGCGCGGGAATCGGCAGTTTGTTAGCCGCCAGCAAATCGGTGGTCGTGGTGCCACGATAGCCTGTCCGTGGCAGCATTGATAATTCCAGCACGCCGGCTTTGGCGGCCCGCTGGACATCGCCGTTATCCACTTGTGCGATCACCGACGCTCCGGCAGCAGTCTCGACCCGACGGGCACCGGCACTGCGACGGTAACAGCCACTGCGCGCCAGTTCAGCATCGGCCCATTCAACATGAGCGGAAATGTCAGTTTGATAGAGTTCAGACATGGTTCTCTCCTGTGACGGCTGTTTCACGCCACTCGGTCATTAGATTCTGGCAGCCGCTCTGAGATACGCTGCCCGCCGGTTGTTGCAGGCGTGATACCCACGCCGCTGCAACCACCATTACCCACATGTATTACCAGTGAGGCCAGCCATTACATATCCTGGCGGGCTTGCTCGGCATCGTAAAACGGCAGAGCAACCACTTCAGCAGTGACGATTTCACCGTTCACCCGAATCGGCAAACGCGCACCGACTTCACTCTGATGCACTCCGGCGTACGCCATACCTATAATGGCGCCCACCGTGGGCGAGTATTCACAGGAGGTGACGTTACCGGTGATATCGGCCTCGGTCGCCGACGTCGCCAGAACCAGGTGCCCTTCTTCCGGTTTTTTGCCCGCAGCCACCAAATTGGCCGGCAGCTTGAAGCCCACCAGTTTGCGGCTTTGTGGACGCTTCATCACGATATCCACGGCCCGACAGCCATTGAAGTACGGCTTGTTTTTACTCACCGCCCAATCCAGCCCCAGTTCTCCCGGGTGGCTCATGCCATCGGTGTCCTGACTGATGATGATATGGCCTTTTTCGAGTCGCAGCAGACGCTGGGTTTCGACCCCGAACGGCTTGATATCAAACGCGGCACCGGCCTGCATCAAGACATCCCACAGGACTTCGCCGTAACGGCTCGGAACGTGGATTTCATAGCCCAGTTCGCCAACAAAACCGACGCGCAACAGGCGGGCCGGAATGGTCTGGTCAGCCTTGCCATCAACAGGAATACGGATTTCACCTTCCCGGCACGCCAGGTAAGGAAAACCTTCCTTGCTCAGATCCAGATCGGTCAACTGCTCCAGAACCTTGCGGCTGTCTGGCCCGGCCAGGTTAACGGCCGCAAAGGCAGAAGTGACGTTGGTGATATCGACATCCAGACGCCACTGGGTATTCCAGAACGTCATCAGGCGATAAACCGCATCAACCCCGGTGGTGGTGGCTGTCACATAGAAGCAGTCGTCAGCAAAACGGCAGGCAACACCATCATCCACTACCACACCCTGATCACTGGTCAGTACCGCATAGCGGGTTTTGCCCACCGGTTGCTTGAGGAAGCCAAAAGTGTAAATCCGGTTCATCAGCTCGGCGGCATCCGGGCCGCGCAGCTCGATACCACCCAGCGTCGACACATCAATCAGACCGACATGGTTACGAACGTGCAGGGCTTCGGCTTCGATGGCGGTGTTACGGATTTTGCGGCTGCGCGGAATCAGCGGGCTGGCCGCACTGCCGCTCAACAAACTGCCTTGCGGCGGATAAAACGCTGGCCGTGCCCAGGCGCCTGCCGGAATCATTTTGGCACCCAGTTCCAGGTGACGATGATGCATGGCGGTCTGGCGATACGGATCAAAACCCCGCCCGGCCAGGTAGGCCAGTTTTTCCGGAGTCAGCGGCGGCCGGGCCGTCGTCACACCGGTTTCGGTGATGCTGCGGTTGGTCGATTGCGCGACCAGTCGGGCGGTCGGCAGTGCCGAATGACGCCCCTGGGATGGCCCCATCCCAACGGTTGAAAAGCGTTTTACCAGCTGCACATCGCGATAACCCATACGGGTGGCATTGACGATGTCCTTGCTTTGCAGGTCTTCGTCGTAATCAACAAAGTCCTTGCCTTTCGGGTGCGGGAAAATCGGCCAGTCGTAGTTAACCTTGCGACTGCATTCAACCGCTTCCGGTGCCGTTGCCAATGGCTGTCCCAATAACGCCAATGCTGTTGCAGCGGCATATTCGGCGTCCTTGATCACCGCACCAATGCTGTGCTTGCCGTTGACAGAACCGGCAATATGCAGATGTTCCGGCAGATGGCGGATCGCGAACTCGGCACGCTCTTCATCGTAGCTCAGCTGGCCACCGGCCTGGCATAACAGCTGATAGGCAGGCATATAACCCGACGACATACAGACCAGATCACAACGCAACAGATCGCCGTTATCCGCCACTTTGCCGCGACCACGAATAGCGCGAATCTCAACCGCTTCAACGTGTTCTTTACCAAAGGCTTCATACAGGGTCTGGCCAAAACGCAGGGCGATACCGGCCTGCTGGGCGCGGAAAATCAGGTTTTTGGTTTCGACCGAATCCGTGCCGGTCGGGTCATCGACGCCGCCGCGCATATCCACCAGCGCCTTGACTTCGACCCCTTGGGCCACCAGCGCCAGCGCGGTCAGATAACCATCGTCGTTGCCGGTGACGACCACGGCACTCTGGCCAGGCTTGATGGCGTAGAGTTTCATCATCCGCATGGCTGCACTGCACATCACCACACCGGGCAAGTCATTGCCACGGAACACCACATGCTGCTCGTAGCTGCCAGTGGCCATGATGCATTCTTTTGCACGGATCTTGTACAAGCGTTTGCCGTGCAGCACTGGCAGCCAGTTGTCGACAAACCAGGCGTTACAGACCGAGTCGGTCATCACCGTGATCTTATCGTGCTGCGTGACCTTGCTGATCAGCTGCTGACGCAGTGCTTCCGGGTCATCCAGATCACTGAAGTCAGCATAGGTCAGCGAGCCGCCCAGTACTGAATGTTCTTCCAGCAACAGCACCTCGACACCCGCGTCAGCGGCAGTCAGGGCGGCGGTCATGCCCGCCGGGCCAGAACCGACCACCACCACATCGTAGAAGCGGTAGGCCTTGTCGTAATATTCCGGGGTGAATTTCAGGTCAGCAATACCCAGTCCGGCTTTTTCGCGGATCTGTTTTTCCCACCAGTCCCATACACCCTTGGGCTTGTAGAACGCCCGATAGTAAAAGCCCACCGGCATAAAGCGGCCGAAGTGACCCAGAATCGCGTCCTTGTCTTTCGCCAGCGTGCCGTTGACGTTTTGACCGGTTACTTGCAAATCGTTGGCGGCCGCCATTTTGTCAGCCAGCACATTGGGCTCACCCTGGATCTGCACCAGGCTGTTGGCATCGTGCGCCGACATGGTGAGCGGGCCTCGGGCGCGGTGGTACTTGAACGAGCGCGACCACATCCAGTAGTTATTACCCAGCAAGGCGCTGCCAATGGTGTCGCCCTTGTAGCCGATAACGGGCTGTCCCTCAAAACGGAACTGGACGGTTTCACTGCGATCCAGCAGCAGCCCCATGGGCGCTGCCAGCCGTTGTGAGAGGGCAGTCGATGGTGTAGATGCAACGGAATTCATCAGCAAGTCTCCCCGTCAGGCGTTGACTCATCCGATGGCAATTCGGATGGATCGTAAGTACGTAAAATTTCATCGCTCACACGATGGCGCTCGGCGACAAACCAGTAACCCGATGGTGTGTGATACCACCATTCGCGGGCCACACCCGTGCCGTTGTAGGCGTAAAAGGTGTGTTCTGCCCAGGCCTTGTCGGGGGCAGATTCAACGCTTGGCAGCGGAGTGACTTCGCCGCCATATACAAATTCGCTGATATTGCGTGGCCCGTTTAACGGGCAGGGCATGATTTTCATATCTCACCTATGTTGCCGGACGCCTGGGGTCAGACGTCTGACGCCGATTAGTTCTGTGTTATGGCGACTGTGTTTTATCCACAATCTGATGCGTGATGCGCACCCTGCAAGCGGTTTCCGGTTGGCCGATACCAGGTATTAGCCAACCGCGTTATCTTCATTATCAGAGGCGCAACCGGCACTGAATTGGCTGTTTTACCGAAAGACAGGATCATCTTGCCCTTCGGCGGCAGCTGAATTAAAAACACGTGCGTTGTACGCCATCTAACAGTGGTTAGTGTGAGGCAGCGGTGGCGCCCATTTCGTTCACCTGGCGGAATTCGCTGAAACGCTCAACGCCAAACGGTTTGATCAGGTCAGGAACCTTGCCGCCACTGGCGACCAGTTCGGCCATGGTCTTGCCGCAAATCGGGGTGGACTTGAAGCCCCAGGTGCCCCAACCGGCATCGAGGTAGTAGTTCTTGACCGGGCTCAACCCCATGATCGGGCTGTAGTCTGAGGTCATGTCCGTCAGTCCGGCCCACTGTCGCATCAGCTTGAGATTGGCCATAAAAGGAAACAGCTCGACAGCGTGTGCCAGCAGCTGCTCTTTCAGTTCCAGACTGGAACGGGTGTTATAGAGCGGGTACGGATCCGATCCACCACCAAAGACCAGTTCGCCACGACCGGTTTGCTGGACGTAGCAGTGGAAAGCTGGAGAGCTGACCAATGGATTGAGGAAAGGCTTGACCGGCTGGGTCACCATCGCTTGCAGCGGGTAAGACACAATCGGTAACCGGAAACCGGCTTTTTCGGCCAGCAAGGAGCTGTGCCCTGCAACGGCCTGTACCGCACAGCCACACTCAATGATCTGCTCAGCGCTGCCCTGCTTGACCTTGACGCCGGTGACGGTACCCGAAGCGTCATCCACGATGACATCGGTGACTTCGGTCAGCTGATGCAATTCGACGCCACGCTGGGTGGCACCCTTGGCGTAGCCCCAGGCCACGGCATCGTGACGGGCGGTCGCGCCATCCATATGCCACAAGCCCCCCAGCACCGGTTGGTGCCCGGGGTTCATGTTCAGCGTAGGCACCAGCTCACGGATCTGTTGTGGATCAATCAGCTCGGTCTTGCCGCCAAAGTGTTTGTTGACTTCGGTACGCTGGCGAAAGCCACGAATAGCCGAGTCGGTGTGTGCCAACGTCAACTGACCCCGCTTGGAGTACATGATGTTGAAGTTGAATTCGTTCGATAATTCCTGGAACAGTTTTACCGACTCACTGTAAAACCTCACCCCGTCGGAGGTGAGGTAGTTGGAACGGATCACCGCTGTGTTACGGGCGGTGTTCCCTCCCCCCAGATAGCCTTTTTCCAGCACGGCTACATTGGTAATGCCATGGTATTTGGCCAGGTAATAAGCCGTGGCAACACCATGCCCGCCGCCACCGATAATTACCACGTCGTAACGACGCTTGAGGGCAGTCGGTGCAGGCAAATCCGCGTCTTTTTCAAACGGATAATCGTTGTTCAGCCCGTATTTAAGAAGTGCAAAAGGCATGGCCTTGCTCCCGTTTACTAGAGTTCGTCAGACATCAGGCGTCTGGCGGCTGTCAGGGTGTTTTTCATCAGGCAGGCAATGGTCATTGGGCCAACACCACCTGGAACCGGCGTAATGGCAGCAGCCACCGGTTCAACCGCGGCGTAGTCGACATCCCCTACCAGCTTGCGCTGGCCGTTACGCTCAATCACGTTGATACCGACATCGATCACGGTCGCGCCAGGCTTGACCCAGTCGGCACCGATCATTTCCGGGCGACCCACTGCCGCAACCAGAATATCGGCCTGCTGCGCCAGCGCTTGTGGATTGTTGGTGCGTGAATGCACCACCGTCACCGTGCAGTTGGCTTGCAACAGCAGTGCAGCCATCGGCTTGCCAACAATGTTGGAACGGCCGACCACAACCGCGTGCTTGCCACTGAGATCGTCACCCAGCACTTTCCCGATCATGATCATGCAGCCCTGTGGCGTACAGGGAACCAGAGATTCCTTGCCCACACTGAGTGCACCGACGTTGACCGGGTGAAACCCGTCAACGTCTTTTTCCGGGCTGATCGCAGCAATAATCTGCTCTTCATCCAGATGGGCCGGCAATGGCAGCTGTACCAGAATACCGTGTACCGCCGGGTCCACATTCAATGCGGCCACCAGCTGGTTCAGGGTTTCCTGGGTGGTATCGATCGGCAGACGATGCTCGATCGAGTTCAGTCCGGATTCGGTCGCACGGGCAATCTTGTTGCGCACATAGACCTGACTGGCCGGGTCTTCCCCGACCAGCACCACGGCCAGACCAGGCTTGATGCCGTAGTCTTCAAGAAAGGCCGCCGCATCCGTGGCGACCTCGTCCAGCACTTGCGCCGAGATAACTTTTCCGTCGATTCGAGTAGCCATGTTGTGCTCCTATTTGAAAACGACAGTTTTGTTACCATCAACAAACACACGGTGTTCGGTGTGCAGTTTGACAGCACGGGCCAGAGCGACGGTTTCGGTATCCCGTCCAGCGGCAGTCAGCTTTTCCGGGCCCATGGTGTGATCCACTGGCTGTACGGATTGCTCGATGATCGGGCCTTCGTCCAGATCGGAGGTTACATAGTGCGCAGTCGCACCAATCAGTTTCACACCCCGGTCATAAGCCTGGTAATACGGCCGTGCACCCTTGAAGCCGGGCAGGAACGAGTGGTGAATATTGATCGCTTTACCGGCCAGCTCCGCACACAGGGTGTTGGACAGGATTTGCATGTAACGGGCAAGTACTACCAGCTCGGTGTTGGTTTCGTTGACGATGTCGATCAGCGCCTGTTCTTGCTGCGGCTTGTTCTCTTTCGTCACTGGCAGGTGAATAAAGCGAATGCCTTCGCGTTCTGCCATTGGTCGCAAATCCTGGTGATTGGAAACCACAGCGGTGATTTCCATATTCAGCTCACCCTTGTTTTTGCGGTACAGCAAATCGCTCAGACAGTGGTCAGCCTTGGACACCATGATCAGCGTCCTGATTGGTGAACACACACTGTTCAGGCTCCAGGTCATGCCAAAACGCTCGGCCACTTCAGCAAAACCGGTTCTTACGGCATCGCACTGATCATCGCCTTCAAAGTGAAAACGAGTGCGCATGAAGAAGTTACCGCTGTCCTGGTCATCGAACTGGGACTGCTCGCTGAGATAGCAGCCATTGCCGGACAAAAAGCTGGAAACTGCAGCGACAATGCCACTACCCGCCGGGCAGGTGGTTTTTAGTACGTATTCAATTTTTTCGTTGTTACGAGGCATGGTTCTGCTCCTCTGTTGGCTTGTATCAGTCATGGCTTTTATGGAGTTTCAAGCCGCACAAAGCCTGCGAAATCAGTCGCTTCGCTGATCAATTCAATGGTTGTATTCACACAGCTGCGCGCGGCAGCCCGGAGTATATCCGAGCCTGACGCTGCGGGTTGTGTTGGTACGCGCGGTGACTACCCGATACCGCTGCGTACCAGCTCGCCGCTAGCGGCGATGCGCCCTGTTGTCGGTGCGCTCAATCAGTCGAACCAGACCAGCCGGGTTGGGTAATCAGGCTGGTGATGGCCTTAGTAGCCTTGTCCAGGAATCCAGCTGGTACCAGCCAGTGGCACCCGTGCCATGGCGGCAGATTCTACCGTCAGGGCAACCAGATCTTCTGGCTCCAGGTTACGCAGATCGCTTTTACCGCAAGCACGTGCCAGGGTCTGGGCTTCCAGCGTCAGCACGCGCAGGTAGTTAGCCAGACGATGACCGGCAGTAGCCGGATCCAGACGCTTCATCAGCTCAGGGTCCTGGGTAGAAATACCGGCAGGGTCTTTACCTTCGTGATAGTCGTCGTAATAACCCGCTGCAGAACCGATTTTCTTGAACTCTTCGTCCCACTTCGGATGGTTACAACCCAGGGCAATCAGAGCCGCAGTACCAATCGCCACCGCATCGGCACCCAGTGCCATACACTTGGCGACGTCGGCACCGTTACGGATACCACCGGAAACAATCAGCTGTACCTTGCGGTGCATGCCCATTTCCTGCAGTGCCTGTACGGCTTGCGGAATCGCGGCCATGGTCGGAATACCCACGTGTTCGATAAACACTTCCTGAGTCGCCGCCGTACCACCTTGCATGCCGTCGACCACGATCACATCGGCACCGGCTTTAACAGCCAGTTTGACGTCGTAGTAAGTCCGGGTTGCTCCGACCTTGATGTAGATCGGCACTTGCCAGTCGGTGATTTCACGCAGTTCCAGAATCTTGATGGCCAGATCGTCCGGGCCAGTCCAGTCCGGGTGGCGACAGGCGGAACGCTGATCCACGCCCATCGGCAAGGTACGCATTTTCGCAACACGATCGGTAATTTTCTGACCCAGCAACATACCGCCGCCGCCAGGCTTGGCGCCCTGGCCCAATACCACTTCGATGGCATCGGCTTTACGCAGGTCGTCCGGGTTCATGCCGTAACGGGAAGGCAGGTACTGATACACCAGTTTGGTGGACTGACCGCGCTCTTCCGGTGTCATGCCGCCGTCACCGGTCGTGGTGGTGGTACCGACTTCAGAAGCACCCCGTCCCAACGCTTCCTTGGCATTGGCAGACAGTGCGCCAAAGCTCATGCCGGCGATGGTGACCGGTGTTTCAATCACGATCGGCTTCTTGGCATAACGGGTGCCCAGTGTGACCTGGGTGTTGCACTTCTCGCGGTAGCCTTCCAGCGGGTAGCGGGACATGCTGGCACCGAGGAACAACAGGTCATCAAAATGCGGCAATTTGCGCTTGGCACCAAAACCACGGATATCGTAGATACCGGTGTCTGCTGCGCGGCGGATTTCCTGCATAGTCAACGCGTCAAACGTCGCAGACTCACGCAGTCCAGGGTTCACTTTCAGATCTTTATCGCTCATATCACTCTCTCCTGGCTGCGTGATCAGTAGGCACTGACGTTATCGACTTTAAAGTTATACAACTGACGGGCTGAGCCGTAGCGCTTGAAGCTGGCCGGATCTTCATCGATCCCGGCACGGTTGAGCAAATCGGTCAGGTAATCGAGATGTTCCTGACGCATTTCTTTCTCAATGCAGTCGGCTCCCAGAGACGCCACGCTGCCTTTGACAAAGATTTTGGTTTCGTACAATGAATCACCCAGGGCATCCCCGGCATCACCACAAACAACCAGTGCACCGGCCTGACCCATAAAGCAGCTCATGTGACCCACACTGCCTTTGACGACGATTTCCACACCTTTCATGGAGATACCACAACGGGCACCGGCGTTGCCTTCAATCACCAGCATGCCACCGTGGGCGGTTGCGCCAGCGGATTGGGAAGCTTCACCCTTGACCCGGACGGAACCGGACATCATGTTTTCTGCTACGCCCTGCCCGACATTGCCGTGTACCACGACGTGGGCTTTCTTGTTCATGCCGGCACAGTAATAGCCAGCATGGCCTTCAATATCCACACTCAGCGCCTGGTCGAGACCACAGACCAGATTGTGATCGCCCTTGGCGCCGGTGATTTTCCATTCGCGTTCGGTGCATTCAACCGCCTGTTCATGCAGCGCCTGATTGATATCGCGCAGCGAGGTGGTGGCCAGATCAAATGTTTTCATATGAGATTCCTCGTATTTGCCGTTGGCAGCTCGCGTGCTCAGGCACGTTCCCAGACATAAATTTTGGCCGCTTCCGGCTCCCAGACCTTGGCGTTCTCGATGCCAGGCAGTGTCGTCAGTGCCTGATACTCAGACGCCATGGCAACGTAGTCTTCGGTCTCGGCCAGGACGGCAGGCTTGCAAGCGATCGGATCGCGGGTAACCGCAAAACCGTTACGTGTTCCGATGGTGAAGGTGAAGAAACCATCAAGATCCTTCATCGCGTTTTCCAGCGCCTGATTGAGGGTGTCGCCCAGTTGCAGGCGGCGCGTCAGATAGCCAGCGGCCACTTCCGAGTCGTTTTCAGTTTCAAAGCGGATACCTTCACGCTCCAGTTCCAGACGCAGACGGTTGTGGTTAGACAGCGAACCGTTGTGTACCAGACACAAATCTTCACCGGTTGAGAACGGGTGCGAACCAGCCATGGTGACGGCAGATTCAGTTGCCATACGGGTGTGCCCGATGATGTGTGTACCCTTCATGCCTTTCAGGTTGAAGGTTTCGGTAATCACTTCTGGCAGACCCACTTCTTTCAGAATTTCGATCGAGTGACCGGCGCTGAGGATCAGCACTTCCGGTGCGTGTTGCTCAACAAAGGCAGTCGCAGTGGCGGCATCCGTGTGCATCTTGAAGACAGCAACCGTAGCATTCTGGAACCAGCTGACTTCAGCATTCAGTTCTGCACGAGCGGCTTCAGCCAGCGCTTCCCAGTCGTAATTGACATCTTCGTGACGCAGGGTCAACTTGATGCCATCGGCGACTTCGTCACCGTAAATAGCAAAGCCGGCACTGTCCGGACCACGATCGGTCATCGCGATCAGCATGGGTTCAAACAGGGCACCGAGCTGGCTCTCCAGCGCCGGATTTTTCAGATACAGACCTACGATTCCACACATCGCGCTATCCTCGTTAATTCACAGTCGTTTGTTCGTTTGATTCGCTTCGTTATGCCTGTTGCAGCACAAGCGAAGCCGTTCCGCTGCTGCCAAACACAGCAGCGGCACATAAAAAATGGGGTATAACGGCTGGTGCGCCCCAGGCGCACCGAGCTAGTTCAGGCTCAGAAGAATTCGCCGTAGCGCTGTACTTCCCAGTCGGAAACGTGGCGACAGTAGTCGATCCACTCTTCGCGTTTGAGGCGGACAAACTCAGCCATCACTTCTTTGCCGATGGCATCCGTCAGCACCGTGTCTTTTTCCAGTTCATCAATGGCTTCGCCCAGGGTTTGCGGCAGGATTTCGACGCCTTCAGCTTTGCGTTCTGCTTCGCTCAGGGCATACATATTGATGTTTTTCGGATCACCGGCTTCCAGCTCACGTTCGATTCCGTCCATACCCGCAGCAATCAGTGCCGCGTGTACCAGGTACGGGTTACAACCTGAATCTGGCAGGCGGAATTCCAGGCGGCCGTAAGGCACACGAACCATGGCGGAACGGTTGTTGTCGCCGTAGCAGATATACGCTGGTGCCCAGGTTGAACCGGAAGCCGATCCACCAACAACCAGACGCTTGTAAGAGTTCACGGTAGGAGCGGCGATAGCACACAACGCCTTGGCGTGATGCAGCAGGCCAGCGGTGAAGTGGTAAGCCATTTTCGACAGACCCATGCCGTGCTTGTCGCTGTCATCACCAAACAGGTTCTTGCCGCTTTCATCACAAATCGACAGATGGAAATGCATGCCGTTACCGGTGCGGTCTGCTGATGGTTTTGGCATAAAGGAACAGACCATGCCGAGGTCGTTGGCAATTTCACCGGCCGCCATACGGACGAAGGTAAAACGGTCAGCCGAAGTCAGTGCGTCGCTGTAGGTGTAGTTGATTTCGAACTGGCCATTGGCGTCTTCATGGTCGATCTGATACACGTCCATGCCAACCGCTTGCAGGCTCTCAACCAGGGTTTCCAGAAATTCACGTGAACGCGACAGGCCCTTGTAGTCGTAGCACGGCTTGGTCAGCGTATCGGTATCATCCACTGGGCCGAGAGAACCGTCGGCGTTACGTTTGAACAGATAGAACTCAGGCTCCAGACCCGTGTTCAGAGTCCAGCCTTTGTCATCCAGACGCTTGAGCTGGTTTTTCAGTACCACGCGGCTGTCGTGGGAGTACGGCGCGTTGTTCACGTAACCGTCACAGGCAATACGGGCATACCCTGGCTGCCAGGGTACGGTGGTCAGGCTGGCCAGGTCACCACGTGCCAGGAAATCCGGGCCATGTGGTTCCATGCCCATTCCCCAGACAGCAAAGCCGGCAAAACCAGCCCCTTTTTCAACAACGTCCATCAAGCAATTGGCGGGCACAGACTTGGTCTTGGCCACACCGTGGATATCAACAAACTGGGCCAGAACGTATCGAATATCATTTTCCGACATGAAAGCTTCGATTTCGGCGGCGGATGGGGTCGCGGACAACATACACTTGCTCCTGATTCCGAGGTCAGCTTCTCGCCGAACCTTTGTTTCTCTTTGGGAAAATTACTTTCCTAAAGTGAATGCAACCCCTATGCCACATAATTTCCCAAGGGGAATATTTTTTTCATATTGAACCGAAAGCCCCGATTTACCTATAGTTAGTTAATAAATTTTCCCACAGAGAAACCCGTCTGGTTCGTCGATCAGGGCTGAATAGACTGAAATAAAGCACCGCTAGAGTGCGTCCATTCATTCTTACGCACCAAGAGGGTTCATCTACAGCACCGGTGGAGCATCAGGACATGGAAGAAAACGACACACGTTTTAATCTGGACCAGTACATTGCCATGAAAGTCAAAAAGGCCAGATTGGAAGAAGGCCTGAAAATTACCGATGTGGCGCGAATTTCTGGCATCAGCCAGGGTATGGTCAGCAAAATCGAGAACGCCCAGGTCTCCACCAGCCTGGAAACCCTCAGCCGCCTGTGCACCGCCATCGGCTTGCCTATCTCCAAACTGTTCAGCGATTACGACCGCCCGGACGGCGGCGCACACTTCACACCGTCTGGCGAAGGTCTGGAAGTTGTTCGCCGTGGCACCGACAAAGGCCACACCTACCAGCTATTAACCTATCAGCGGGGTGGCAAACGTAACTTTGAACCCTTCCTGATTACCATGGATGATCTGTCGGAGGTGTTCCCGACCTTCTCCCACCCCGGCGAAGAATTTATTTACCTGCTAAAAGGACAGCTGGTGTACCGCCACGGCAACCACTTGTATGAAATGGGCCCCGGCGACAGCCTGACCTTTGATGCGGAAACGCCTCACGGCCCCGAGAAACTGATCGAAGTACCGCTGCAGCTGCTATCGATTATTAACTACGTCGAAGAGTAAAGACCGGCTCCCCTCTCAAGCGTCACCCTGAACCTGATTCAGGAGCCAGACGGTTGCGAGTCCGAGCCGGTGGATTCCGGGCACGCCCGGAAAGATATGGCAAAACAGAAGAGATATTCCAGATCAGCCCAGGATTACCGCACCCGTGGCGGGTAATCCTGTACAGCCAGAATACTTAACGAGACACCAACGCCAGTTCAGCATCGCTGTTCAATACCGTCCACCACTGATTACCATCGGCATCGTAACCGACCAAAGGCTCTCCAGAGCAGGCAGCATCACGGGCGGGTGCCGTGACGGCGTAGCTTTCCAGCCACAATCCCTGGTAAATACAGTCAGCCGATGTCAATGCTTCCCAGCCGGTATCGGTTTTGCTCGCCAGCACAACGTCGTCGCCCGACAGCGAGTCCGTCGCGGTCATTGCTACGCCATAGCTATCCGCCACTGCAGTGCCCATGTCCCAGCTCTGGGTTGCGGTAGCCGGCAAGACCACAGCACTTTTTGCGGCACCAGACGGTGATGACAGATCCAGACCCGCATCGGCTTCGATGTCTTTCTCAGCACCGTAGGCACTTTGGTATATGCCGGTCTGGTTCTGAGTGCCGCTGACAATCAGGATATCGGAGCGGGTGTCAGAGGTTTTCCCTGTCCAGCTGAGCGTGACGTGTTCTTTCAGGTCAATGGTGGTGCCAGGGATCAGCAGCAGGTTTTCTTCTTCATCCGGAATCGCCCGGGCGGCGCTGTTAAGGTTGGGTGTCCAGCTTTCGTGGTACACATACATCCACTGGTAGGCCAGACGAGTCAGATCCATCAGGGTTTCGGCGCGACTGAAGCCCGGGGTGTATTCCATATCGCGGGTACGGGTGTCGGTGCGGTTAAAGGTGTCGTTGGAACCACCAATCAGTTGCGCCACGGTGCCGTCATCCGCAATACAGATATCGCTCAGGTAGTCGGTCTGGAACACCAGGACCGGACGGGTATCTTCTGGCACAGACGTCGGGTAAATCACGTTGTCACAGCGGTTGGTAGTACGACTGAAACCATCCAGCATTTTCCAGTCGGCACTGAAAGCCTGGTCGGCGTCGTTGCTGCTGGCGGTATGCTCGGAATAGTAGGACTGGTAGTCCACCCGGTCATTGTCGAATGCCAGCCAGCTGGAGTTAACGTCAAAGCCGGTGGCACCGTTGCTCAGTGTGTTGTTCTTCTGCGAGATCACCATCTGGATCAGCTCACGTTCGCCATAGCGGTATTCGTAACCCTTGTACGAAGCATTACCGGCCATGATCTGGGTGTAGGCATTCATGCGGTAGTTTCCACCTTCCGGGGTGGAGCCGGATGAGGTGGTGGTCAAGGCGGTTTGGGCGGTAATCAGGGAGCGCTGGTACTGATGTTCGTGTCCCTGAACATAAATCACATCATGCTGGGAGAAGTAGTCCCGGATGTCTTCCTGAACGCTGTAAACCCAGTCGTCGTCTTTGGTGCCTTCCACGATTTGTTCACGGGTCTGGCCATATTTAGCGCCGACCAGACCGTCGTGGCTGGCAACAACAATGTGATCGATCTGATCTTCGTTGGATTCGATCACGTCCTGAATCCACGAGAAGGCAATTGGCAGGTTGTAGTACGCCAGGCCCACGATCAGTACGTTTTCACGGATCACGTAGTAGTTGATCCATTCAAAGCCTGGCATATGGACGGCGTCTTCCGGGATGTAATCCCGCATGGTTTTGATCCACTCTACGGTATAGGCGTAGCTGGTTTCGTGGTTGCCCATCACTGGCAGGAATTCGATGCCCTGATCTTTATAAGACTCCGCCACGGATGTCCATTCTGCCCATTCAACGGTGGTGCCCTTGTCGGTCAGGTCACCCAGTGCAATCACCATATCCACACCGGCATCGGCCTGGTGCGACAAGACTTCGCGCATCGGGTGCATGGCCACGTGAGACTGGCCTTCGCTATCGCTACCACCTTGAGTATCAGGCAACAGGCCTATTTTATAGGGCTGGTATGCACTTTCCGATGGTGACGAGTTGTCATCGTCTGACCCACAAGCAACGAGACCACTGGCAGTGACTGCCGCGATGGCCACCGATAAAACGGAACGGGTCATACTCTGATAACGCATCTTGCTACCTCTCTGATCATTCTGATAATAATTTTCGGAGAGGCAGTATCAGCAGGGAACAAGACAGATTGCTGACACTTGCAGTAATAATTCATGACAATATTTTACAGTTTGCCAGGAACTTGGAATAAGGCAGGCTGCGCCTGGTCTCCTGATGCCGTCCGAGTGGTGACTTCAGTCACCCTGTCCCAGCACCTCGACCAACACGTTCACCAGCGCCTGGGCTGCCACCGACAGTTCGTGGCCTTTTTTCACCAGAATGCCCACTTCCCGGCCAATGGTTGGATCTTGCAGCGGCACACACACCGCCCCCATTTCCTCCATTTGTTGCCGACACAAGGAAGGCACGGCGCTGACTCCCAGACCACAGGCCACCATGCGGCCAACCGTGGCCAGCTGATGGGCATCGTAAGCAACATTTAATGCCATGCCCTGTGCTGCCAGGCGACTTTCCAACATCAGGCGCACAATCGACGGCCGTTGCAGGGCAATAAAGTCTTCCAGCAGCAAACGCGCCCAGGACAGCCGTCCAGCTACCGGCAGGGATCTCAGAATGGTTGAATCCGGTGGCAAGACCGCCACCAGTTCGTCATCAAACAGAGGTAAAAAAACCAGATCGGGCGCACCTTCCGGGCTTAACGACACCCCGACTTCTATACGGCCGGAGCGCACCATGCTGACGACCTGCTCCGCCACCACGTCATGTACTTCGACACGGATATCGGCAAAGCGCTGACGATACACTTTGAGTGCATTCGGCAGCAGGCTGGCGGCAAAAGACGGCATTGCCGCGACCGCAACCTGTCCCAGTTGCAGGGCAAAACGTTTTTGTAACTGTTCTTCGGCGTTATCCCAATCGGCCATCAACCGCTGGGCAATCGGCAGTAACGCCTGACCTTCCGGTGTTAATGCGACAGAACGGGTAGTACGGCTAAGCAAACGCCCACCCAACGACTCTTCGAGGCTCTTGATCGCCAGACTCAATGCCGGTTGCGACAGATGCACCAGGGTGCTGGCTTCGGCAAAGCTGAGGGTGCGGGCAACGGCGAGAAAAGCACGTAGCTGTTTTGCGGTCATGGCAGTCCTCCGACGGTATGGCACCATCATAACCGCCGCCGCTATCGTGCTGCTATCCGCCAATCGATGGGCACTGGCAAACCATCACCAGACCCATCCATCGCCAGACCCATCCATCGCCAAGCAGACAGGCACAATCAGCTCATGATGTTCTGCTCAACCCAGACGGCGACCTGCAGCAAGGCATCATCCTGGCGGGCACGACCGACCAGTTGCAGGCCCAGAGGCAAGTGATCGCCATCGGTTTCACCCGGTATCGAAATCACGGGGAATCCCATGGCCTGCCAAGGGCGACTCATATGTGGCGCACCGGTCTTATCAAGACCCAACGGCGCAACGCCAGGCGCGGCCGGGGCCAGAATGGCATCGGCTTCCGCACAGGTTGACCACAGCCAGTGACGGCTGGTCTCAACCGCATCCAGCGAAGCCAGATAATCTTCACGCGGCATCGCCAGACCATCCTTGATCAGTGCCTGCAATGGCTGACTGAGCAACTCGGCTTGTTGTGACTCCATCACCAGGTTACGACACACTTCCCAGGCCATGATCCGGCTGTGATGCATCACCATTTGTTGCAGCAGGGTTCCTGCTTCCAGCCAGGTCACTTCAACCCCGGCCGCTTGCAAGCGCTCGGCCACCTGCTGCAAGGCGGTGTTCATATCGGCGTCGGTGTCACCCACATTGTCGCCGGCACACATCACTATCCGGCGCGGTTTGACGGCGGCGGGTAATTCCGCTGCTGGCAGTCGTAACAAGACGGCCCGCAGCAGTTGAATATCTTCGACATGACGGGCAAACAGACCCAGTGAATCCAGCGACTGCGCCAGAGGCTGACCACCCCGCAGCGAGAATTCTCCCCGACTGCCGACATAACCCACCGCGCCACAATAGGCCGCCGGACGAATCACGGAAGCGGCGGTTTGGGAACCCAGCGCCATCGGCACCATCTCGTCAGCCACGGCAGCAGCAGAACCACTGGAAGAGCCACCCGGGGTACGATCCAGAGCGTGGGGGTTACAGGTTTTACCAGGGCGGAAATAAGCAAATTCGGTGGTGACGGTTTTGCCCAGCACCATGCCTCCGGCAGCTTTCACCAGTGCCACACAGCTGGCATCTTCGATCGGTTGGCGTCCGGCGTGAATCGCAGAACCCATTTCAGTGGGCATATCGGCGGTATCAATAATATCCTTGATACCGACCGGCAGACCTTTTAACAGGCTCTGCTCATAAAACGCTTGCTGGTCATGGTATTGCTGCAAATAGTCGGCACGGGACAAGTGGCATTCCCAGGCCCCGACCTTGTCTTCCCGGGCGTCAATACGGTCGAAGCAGGCATTGATCACATCGACAGCGGTGCATTCGCCGGCCTCGATACGGCGTAATGTCTCGGCCAGTCCGGCTCTGTTCAGGGGATTGCTTGCGTTCATCGATGCTCTACCTCGGGCGTTGAATCAGGTTAATGAGTCCATGGTACAACGCCAAATAAAAAATATTCAATTGAACATTCAAGTATTTGACCACATCGATAACTGAATATGGCCCATTGATAAACGAGGTCTTAACGAGGTCTTGATGCAGAACGATCGACTACCGTCGAGATCCGCCAAAGAAAGTCATACCAGAAAATTACAAAAAAAACCCGCCTCTCGGCGGGTAAAACTTGCGGGCTTGAAACTCGGTGTGGATACAGTCTGAGCTGTCATCCATGTGGCGTCTGGCTCACGGCCAGACATACCGGTAATGGAATAAGGACGATCATCCAGCGGTCAGGGAGCTGTCGCCATCCCCTGATCAACCGCTGGCGCTTGCTGCTGCCGTTTATTGCTCGCGATCAAACTGCGACAACCACTCAACCAACATCGGGTGGTAACGGGTCAGCCCCTTGTACTCAATCAGTGGCGCTGGCAAATCTTTCATGACCCGGTGCAGCCGTCTGGCCCAATCCGGATTGGCACACAGGTCGTTCATGCTGGCCATGTAGGTCCGGATATTGATCGACAGGGCGTTGGAACGTGGCATCCGGTCGATCACTTGCAGTTCGACTCGCAAGTAAACCTTTTCACCCACATTGTCCGGGGTTACGGACGCTCTGTCGTTACCCCAGTGAGGGTATTCCTCAGGAGAGGTATCCATACGGGCATTCACCGTTAACGTCCAATTCAGGCGGCGTACCGGGCGATTAACCTGCATGGCGGTCAGATATTTTAATGCCCGTTCAAAAATTCCCAGCTCGTGAGCCATGGGAACCGGGCCATGCCATTCGCTGAAGCTCATGCCCGCATCAAAGGCCAGCGACCAGTCGGCCGGACAAGTGACTATACCGGCGTCCATAAACAGGTCGCCGTCGCGTTGATCCATCAAGGCAAGGTCACCCTGAACCTGACGGCCGATGTATTCCATCGGCGGCATCGGCAAGGTGCTGCTGTCACCAAAGGTAAAGGTATCGTCGATGTCCAGCAGAGTGTTCTGCCAGTGCCACTGGTCACCCTCTTTGCTGAGTTTGAACCAGTCCGGGTAATCCGCCGACAAGGCGTTCATGGCACGCTCGATCAAATCCCAGCAGGCCAGATCCATATGCGGCATGGCCAAGCAGCGTTTTGGGCTTTCAGCCAGTACCAGGCCGCGCTCGTGCATTTCTGACAGGTAGTGTTCATCAACATCGAACAGGTGTTCATACACACTGTCCGGCTCTCCCGGCAGAGCATGTGGCTCGATATTCACCGTGTAGTTGTATTGATCTTCCGGAAAAGGGAACGGAAAACGCTGAATGGCAAATTCACTGTTTGTGTAAGTAAAATCGTCCCGGAAAGTTTCAAGTTTGGTCGGTGTCACACGCATTACGTATCCCTCTTGGTTGGCATTGGCCCTGATGGGCAAATGCCCTGTTCTTGTTCTGGTGATTGGTTATGACAATCTTGGACTATAGATCCAACACCAGGGTTTTGCTTTTGGCTCGTGATACACACGGCATGATGCAATCGGCTTTCTCTGCGGCTCCGAGGTAATTATCCCGGTGCTCAACATCGCCTTCGAGTACTTTGGTCTGGCATTGGCCACAGACCCCGCCCCGGCACATATTGGGGATCTCGAGATCCGCAGCCTCAAGCGCTTCGAGCAAGCTTTCTTCGGCACCGATATCGATGGTTTGACCGCTGCGTTTTAGCGTCACGCTGAAGGGTTCACCAGGTTGCGGCGCGGCAAATTCTTCAAAGTGAATCAGGCTCGCCGGGTAACCGATCTGGGCAGCGTTCTGCCGCACGCCTTCAATCAGCAGCTCTGGGCCACAGATGTAAATATGGGTGCCGCGTGGCTGCTGCTTGAGCAACGCCGTCAGATCACAGCGATTACCGGCATCGGCGTCGTAACGCACACAGGCATCACCCAGCTGTTGTTGCAGCTGGTCGGCATACGCGCCGGTCTGCTTGCCACGGTAGCAGTAGTGCAATTCAAAATTGGCACCCTGACGCTGCATTTCCGGCAAGTAGGACATAAACGGTGTGATGCCCACACCACCGGCAATCAGCAGGTGTTTCTTGGCCCGCCAGAGCGGTGCAAACAGGTTCGCAGGCGGGGTAATTTCCAGTACGTCGCCAATCTGTACCTGGCTGTGCATGAATTCGGAGCCACCTCGGGAGACTTCCTGCAAGCGGACGGCAATTTTATACGCCTCGGTGTTGCTTGGATCACTCAGTAGCGAGTAAGCATTTTTCCACTTTTTGGCTTTGCCATTGGCATCGGTGCCCGACATGGTCACCACGACGTGGGAACCGGGAGAAAACGGCGACAAAGCGCCGTCGACGGCAACCAGGGTAAATTCCTTGATGGTCGGTGCGACCAGCTTCATATCACTGACGCGGACCATAAGATGATGGCTGGGGGTATTGGCTGTCATTACTGCATCTCCTCAGGTTCGAAAGTCTCGCTGCGATCTTCGGCATTAATCGATACGCCAACGTAAGCACCGTACAGGCGCGAGAAATGATCCCGTACCAGCAACTGTTCACCACAACCCGAACAGGTATGCGGTGAGTGCGTGACGTCTTCCATCAGGGTGTAACAGTGGGTGCAAAACAGGCGACGGCGATGACTGCTGGGCGCCATCAACTGAATCTGGTCGGGAGCAAAGTCCATCCCCAACAGGGTATTCCGGCAATCCCAGAGGAAGGGTTCATCACCAGCGACGTATACCGCAGCGGCTACCGGAGCATCCTCTAACAGTTTGAAGCTCTCCGCCTGGTCGTCACCAACCACCACCCAAAGAACGGTATTGTCAGGGTCGGCGATCGAAACACATTCATCATGCATTTGTTTCAGGCCTTGCTGGTCTTCATTCTGGGCAATAAATATTTGCCACTGTTTGCCACTGAGCAAGGTCAGTGGTTTATAGGATGGGCGGCTTTTGATTCGTTCGTCTAGCTCAATCGATTCGGTCGGGGTCATCGCTGGCTCCAGTGTTCATTCACAGACGTCCGCCTGCCAGTGTTATCCGGCGACGGGGATGCGGGTGTGAGCAGCAGCTCAACCACCACCTTCACGGCGCTGGCCAAAGAAACAACCTGTGCCATCGCTCGGTGGGTTAAAGGTGATGATGCTGCCTTTTTCAAAATAAAAAACGTCACCCACTTTGGCTTCAACGCGGTAACCGGTTTCATCACTAATGACCATGCCGCCTTCGACGATGATTTTCATCTCATGGTCGGTGTATTCACAAACCAGCGGCTCATCGGATTTTTCCATACGCGAGCAGCCGTCCAGACGGGCCTTGTCGGTATCGTCCAACTGGCTGACACCCTGCAACCAGGTATGGATACCGGGGCGGCTGATTCCCGCTTGCGGCGTTTTGATCGCTTGTGAAAAGTGGGTCATTGACATGGTTGTACTCTCACAGTCATTAATTATTCTGCGTTCACAATAAGCCAATCAGGAGCGTACCCGGGTGCGCTCAGGGTCATAAAACGGGGTGGTCGTGACCATCGCCGGAATACGTTTTTGCACCCCGTCAAGCTGGCCGACCTCCAGGTCGGTTCCGGGCGCAGCGGCATCTGGTGCCACCCGGCACAGGGCAATTTGCTGTTTCAGCAACGGCGAGAAGGTCGCGCTGGTCACCACGCCGACCGGGAAACGGCCGCCTTTGGCGAGTGGGAAATACACCTCGTCACCGTGGCTGACGGTCTCGGTACTGTCGATCAGCAACCCGACCAGTTTCTGGCGGCTTTCCGGTGCCTGACGCGCCAGCGCCGCCCGGCCGATAAAATCTTCTTCCTTGGTTTTCATCGGGACGGTAAAACCGATACCGGCTTCGTAAGGGCTGGTTTGTGGGCAAAATTCATAACCGGCAAAAATCAGCCCGGCTTCGATACGCAGCATATCCAGTGCCAGCAGCCCCATCGGCGCAATATCGAACGCTTGTCCAGCTTCCCAGATGGCGTCCCAGATGGCCGGGGCATCGTCCGGGTGGGTCCAGACTTCAAAACCCAGTTCACCGGTGTAACCGGTACGTGACACCATGACCGGTTGTCCGCTCTCGCCACCCAGACGACCGATGGTGAAGTGGAACCAGGCCAGGTCGGCAATATCCGGCTGATGCTCCGGCGTCCAGATCAGTTGGCTGAGCAGCTCACGGCTATTGGGGCCTTGTACGGCGACGTTATGCAGCTGGCTGGTGGATTCTTGTACCCGCACGGCAAACTGATGCTCACTGGCCAGCTGCTTCAGCCAGGTGCAGACAAACGAATCACCCGTCACCAGACGGAATGCCTGCGGCCCCATGCGGAACACGGTGCCGTCATCGATCATGCCACCGGTCACATGACACAGCGCGGTGTAGGAGATCTCTCCCACCGACAGCCGCCGGACATTACGGGTCAGCGCCAGCTGTAACAGCCGTTCGGCATCCGGGCCAACCACTTCAAATTTGCGTAACGCGGTCAGGTCGATCATCGCCACCCGTTCGCGACAGGCGAGGTATTCGGCAGTGGCACCCCAGCCGGAATATTCGTCAGCCAGCCAAAAACCCTTGTACTCACCGAAGTGTGTGGTCAGGGCGGAAGTGCGGGAATGGAAACCGGTTTGCTGAGTCATACGTGGAAGCTCCTCGGGAATATCCCGCCAGGCGACAGATCGTGGAAAAGTTTGCTCGGCATCGTAAACCCGGACGTGAATATCGGTCGGGCACCAGCCATTGGCGGAGTCAACATCATCAGGACAGGCGGAACTGAGACACAGCAAATCGCGCTGTGCCTGCATCAGGACGTAATCCCCCGGCCGCGACCAGGGTTCCTCGCCATACACCGCACCACAGTCACTGACAGTGGTATTAAAAAAGAAATTGATCGCAGGCCAGCCAGCACGGGGGGCAATCTGCCAGTCGCGCAGCTGGGTATTGAAATTGTCGGTACAGCTGGCATGACCAAAATAACCGGCGTCTTCATAAAAACGTGGCGTACAGGCCAGCATAAAGCTGTCGTGGCGACCGACGGTGTCTTGCACCACTTCCAGCATGATTTTCAGATTCTGGTCATAAAAACGCGAGTGCAGACCCGGCGTCGGCAAGCTGTGCCCCATCATGGTACGGGTCGCCACAGCATCCAGCATGGGAATGTCATGCGGAGATATTTCACCACGTCTGGCGGCTTCTACAGCGTCCAGGTCAAAGGCGATAAAATCGGAGCTTTGCTTGCCCTCGACATCAATCACCTGAATCCATTGCCCGGCCTTGACGGTATAGGCCCGGGCTGTGCTGTCGGGAATATGTAAATCCTGTACCGGTGGTGCCAACGGTTCCGGCAGGTTACCCGCAAATCGCGTGCTGCCGTGGCCAATTTCCACTTCTCCGGGGGCAATCTGGCTGTCCACCGCCATCGGGGCCGCCGGGGCCACCACCACCAGGGTCTGTTCCCGTTGCGCGGTCAAGGTGCAGCCGGCCATGATGGTCTCGGCAGGGATGCTCAGCACATCACTCAGATGCCCGGCCACCTGCCAGTCTTGCAACTGCTGACGAGCCTGCAGCGAGCGGCTGTCGCCCTGCTCCAGCAGACTCAGGGTGCCGTCGGCCACAACCGGTGTCAGCGCCAGGGTGCTATCGTTGGCGGTCAGCGCCGGCGCTGACACGTCATCACAACGAATGATCTCGACGCCTTGCAGTGGGTCGCTGCCGCTCAGTATCAGGGTATCCCCTGGTCGTAACAGCAATCGCAACACCATCTGGCCACACAGCCGATAACGGCGACAATGGTCTGGAATCCGGGATTGAGTCTGTGGTTGCAAAGCAAACGCCATAACAACTCCTGCTGGCTCTCACGTCATTCTGTGCGTCAACCCAGTGCAATTCCGGCCGTCCGGAGTCACTCTGGTGCATATTCGCCGTCAGACATACACAAAGCCTGGTTAACAAATGGTGGAAACAGAGCGGGTGTTGCTGTTTCCCTTCGGTTAAAAATATTTACTCAAGGGATTGTTGGTCTCAATACTCAGGAAGGGATACTCACTTGAGAATATTCCTTATCAAGGGGGATATAACGGGACAAATATCAGCCAAAATATCGAAACTGGCACAGCACCTGCTACCTGTCTTGCCCAAAGGTATTCTCTGGTCGTCGATCACGTCGCGGCCGGGACCATAATCGGAGGGAAATTCGATGACAGTGATTCAATCGAATGGCATGGCCCAGCCAATATCTGGCCGACTGCAGCGCTTGTTGGAATGGGTGATTTCATCACAACAAAGCCGTTACATCACTCCCCGACCTGTGCCTGCCGATGCACCGGAATTTACCCAGCGCCTGCTGCCTGATCTCGCTTGTGATATCTCCAGCTGCACTCAGCCGGCAACCGAACTGGCCACACTGCTGGTGCCACTACAATCCTGGTTGCAACAGCAGTTTCATCCGACCCGCCCCGACAGCCTGCTGCAAGCACTGTGGTTACCCGGTAGCCAGGACAACGGTTACCGCTGCGTCATGCTGGCCAATAGCGCGGAGATCACTCCGGTTAGCGACCCTGTCCATGTGCTGTTGCCTGCTGGCCACCGGATGCAATCCCTGACCCTGAAACAAGGGACAGCCTGGTTACTGGTGAACGGACAACATATCAAATCCCGAGACCAGGAATCGCTGGAGCAATGCCTGTCGCTGCTCAGCGAGCAACTGTGTCGTGGTCTGAATGGCTGGCAGCAACATCAACAACGGCTGCAACAAGCACTGAAAGATGAGCGCCAGTGGCACGCCGCCGAATTACATGACTCTGTCGCCCAGGTACTGGGATACCTGCGCATGAGCAGCGCCCGCTTGGCCAAACGCTGCGATAACAGTGCCGAACTGTCAGCTTTGTTACCTGAAGCCCAGGACCTCTCCGAGCAATGTCTGTTTGCCTATCGCCAGACCCGGGAACTGATTGCAACTTCCCGCCTGTCAACGTTGGCCAGTGAACTCGGTAATGAACTCAATCAGCTGGTAGAAGAATTTGAAGAGCGTTCAGCACTGGTGTTTGAGCTGGATAATCGTTGCGAAAATCTGCCACTGGATGACCACCAGGCCACCCAGTTGCTCTATATTGTGCGGGAATCTGTGTGTAATCTGGTGCGCCACGCTCATGCCAGTCATGCCCGTATTCGTCTCTATCAGGAAGCAGACGGCACACTGGTTTGTGCGATAGAAGATAATGGGCGCGGCATTCAGGCAGCCGCCAACAATGGCAGCTTCGGGCTACAGATCATGCAGGAGCGGGCACAGCGTATCGGTGCCAGCCTGACGATCGGTTCCCGCCAGCCCAGCGGTACTTGTGTCCGCTTGCAGCTGCCACTGACCCATCCACTCACTCAGGCCCGACACGACCGCCTGGCTGAACCATCCTTTCGGAAATAGCATTATGACTCCGTCATCCGGTATGACACCTGGTAGTCCACCCGGCCACTCATCCATCCCCCAGGCTGCCGCCCGTGTGGTGGTGGTTGATGACCACCCATTGTTTCGCCGTGGTGTTGTCCAGCTGCTGAACGACAGCGACCAATTCAGCGTTGCCGCCGACCTCGAACACGGTGGCGACCTGCTGGCCGTGCTGGCGCAACATCGGCCACAACTGGTACTGCTCGACCTCAATATGCCAGCAATCAGCGGCCTCGATTTACTTCGTCAGATTCGCCAGCACGAGATCGATACCAAGGTGGTGGTGATTACTGCCTCCGAGCATGACAGCGACCTGTTTGAAGCCCTCAGCAGTGGTGCCGATGGCTATCTGATGAAAGACACCGCCCCCGACGACATGCTGTCCCAGCTGGACGGGGTGTTAAGTGGCGAAGTCGCCCTCAACAATCACAGCGTCACCCTGCTGGCTCAAGCCTTCCGGCAACCAGGGCCAGGCGACCAGGATATCAGCCCTGCCACCACCGAATCCGACACACGGCTCCCGGGCGGCGTTGATCTGACAGCACGAGAGCGCCAGACTCTGACCCTGATTGCCCAAGGGCTGAACAACAAACTGATTGCCCGCGAACTGGGGATCAGCGACGGCACCGTCAAGGTCTATGTCAAAAGCCTGCTGCGTAAACTGAATCTGCATTCGCGGCTGGAGCTGGCTGCCTGGGTACACCAGCATCCGGATGCCGTGAGCCTGACGCTGTGAGCTGGCTGCGCCGTCAGTCCCGATCATTGCGGCACGCGGAGTCTGCGACGACCGATCTGCAACAGTTGCTCGACAGCCTGAGCGATGCCGTCTTGCAGCTCGACCAGCTCGGCCGCCTGACCTACGCCAACCAGGCCTGGCAGCAACTGAGTGGCCACACCATTACGAGTAGCCTGAACCAACCACTGGCTGATTTTCTGCACCCGCAGGATCGTGCCGCCTGGCTACAGCTGCTTAACGGCAGCAGCGACCTGACTGCCAGTGGTCCGTATCCGCCGCTCAAGTTACGCCTCGCCAGCCCGGACCGGCAGCCACTCTGGTGTGAATTACGCCTGCAAACCCTGGGGCCACAATCACCAAAGACCCGGCAATATTCTGCCACCCTGTGTGATATCTCTCTTCAGGAGCAGGAAGACCAGCAAAACCGTGCGACCCAGCGTGGCCTCAATGCTCTGGTGTCGCGCCTGCCAACAATGATTTACCGCTCTCGTAACGACCGCGACTGGACCATGGAATACGTCAGTGAAGGCTGTCTGGCCCTGACAGGGTACAGTGCCGACGATCTGGTCAGAATGACTCAGAAAAGTTATGGCCGGCTGATTCATCCGGCGGACGTCGACTACGTCTGGCAGCAGGTACAGGAAGCCCTGTCACAGCGCCGCAGCTTTGAACTGAACTATCGGCTGTTTCATACCAGCGGCCAGATGAACCATGTCACGGAAAAAGGCCATGGCGTCTATAGCAGTAACGGCAATGTCCTCGCCGTTGAAGGGGTGATTTTTGCCCGATCAGACTGGCACGATCAGGTCAAGTCAGCCTGATGGCAACGTCACCAGCCGCAGGCCTATAGCCCATAACGTTCTATTTTCTTGATTAACCCTTGCCGGGAGATACCCAATTGCCGGGCGGCCCGGGTACGGTTGCCGCTACATTGCAACAGCGCCTGCCCGATCAGTCGGATCTCCAGCGCCCTGACCTGCTCATCCAGGCTCGCTTCACTGAGAGGCACCTCAGCGACCGTACACTCGATGGCGGACGCCGGATTTCCGGCCACCGCTCCTGCCGTCGCAGGATACAGCAGCTGAATATCCTCCAGGGTAATTTGCCCTTCTGGGCAAATGGACGCCACGCTTTCGAGGGCATTCCTTAATTCCCGAACATTACCAGGCCAGGTCTGGCTCCGGAACCAGTGCATCGCCTCCGGGCTGAGCTGCCAGCTTTTACCTTGCTGTTGCTGCAAACGCGACAGGAATGCCTGCAGCAATACCGGTACATCTTCCTGTCGCTCCGACAGTGGCCGGGTTTCTATATTGACGCCTTTAATGCGGTAATACAGATCTTCGCGAAATTCAGCACCGCGTACCTTTTCGGCCAAATCGGCATTGGTGGCAGAGACCACCCGGATATCGATATGCTTTTGCTCGCGCCCTCCCACCGGGAAAAACGTGCCTTCCTGCAACACGCGTAATAACTTCACCTGCATTGCCAATGGCATTTCACCAATTTCATCCAGAAACAATGTGCCGCCATCGGCCAGGCTTAACAAACCGGCCTTGTCTTTTTCGGCTCCGGTAAACGCGCCTTTGACGTAGCCAAACAATTCACTTTCCAGCAAGTCGGCCGGTATCGCTCCACAATGCACCGATACAAAAGGCTTGTCCGAGCGATGACTCAGGTCGTGTAATGCCCGCGAGATCACTTCCTTGCCCGTTCCTGATGGCCCGGTGACCAGCACCCGCACGTCCGTGGGCGCGATACGCTCAATCAAGGCCCGCACTTTTTGTGCACTGGCCGAAAGGCCCAGATAGGCCGCCGCCCCTGATGGCTGCTGGCTGGACTGTTTCAGCTGCTGTAGCTCTCGCTCCAGCGTCGTCTTGATCAGCGCCCGCCGCACCACCACCGCCAGCATGTCAGGATCAATCGGCTTGGCGATAAAATCCCACGCTCCTTGCGCCACCGCTTGCAGCGCCAGATCACGATCGGCATGGCCGGTGATAATAATCACTGGCCGACCGTCAAAGTCAGCCATCGCCGCCAGGGTAACCTGGGGGTCAAACAGCGGCGGCATGGATAAATCCAGTAACACCAGGTCAGCCTCAAACGACACCAGCGCCTGACGGGCATCGTCCAGGCTGACGGCAGTTTTGACGTGATAACCCTGATTCGCCAACCAGCGACTGGCCAGCTCCCGAAATGCCGGCTCGTCATCCACCAGTAATATGCGTTGTTGTGTCTTGGCACGTGTCATAAAAGTTGCTCTGGCAAAAAGTCATTATTCTGTGTAACCACGGCAGCCGGTTCGACAGCAGATGCCGTTGCCGGGCGGCACGGTAACCGCAGCTCAAACGTTACCGGCCAATCGCTATCCTTGCGGTGATAAATCTGGCCTTGATGGGCATCGACAATACGCCGCACAATCGCCAACCCCAGACCACTGCCGCCTGCCCGCCGAGTGACAAATGGCTGAAACAGAGCATCCCCTTGCAGTCCGGCATCCACTTCCGGCCCGTTGTTGTGAACACGCACCAGCAGATATTGCCCCTCTTTCTCAGCCTCGATACACAAGTGGCCATCGGCCGCATTACGCAGGAACGACAGGGCATTATCGATCAGGTTAATAAACACCTGCTGCAGTCGTTGCGGGTCCCCTTCCAGCTCAAGTGTCTCGGCGATTTTCAGCTCACACACCACTCCGTCGGACGGAGCTTGCGCCAAGACATTCGCCACTAACGCCCGCAAGGGAATAACGCTGATTTGCAGAGTCAGACCGCCGGAATACACCAGCATATCGCTGACCAGCCGGTCTGCTCTCTTAAGCTGGGTTTGAATATGCTGGCGGGTGGCAACAGGTGCATCATAAGCCGCCATCGCAATGATATTCAGGGGATTACGCAACTCATGCGCCATCGCTGCCGACAGGCTACCCAGCTCGACCAGGTGCTGTTCATCCAGCCGTTTACGCTCCGCCGCCGCCAGCGCCAGCGAATGCTCCAACAAACCACAACTGGTCGAGAACAGCGACGCAAACACTTCCGCCGTCAGACGCATACCAGGGCTGGCATCGTCCCAACCCACCAACACAAAATGCCAGCCAGACGCTGATCGTGATAGCCGCAGCGCCAGCGCAGTGTGGTGGGATGGCTCCATCGGAACCGGCTTATCCAGCTGGATAGCGACCTTGTGGCGTATTTGTTGTGAGAGCAACTGCTCACCCAGACTGACCAGCTGAGACCAGTCTTCCGCTTCCTTTAACCGGGTTGACCAAGTCTCCAACACGGTTTCGTTCAGCGAAGCCCCCGGATAAATCAACCGCGATACCATCCGACTTAACGGCTGATAGATAAATGCAGCCACCACCAATACCAGCAACGAATACAACCACAGTTGCCAACTGGGCACGTTCGCCAATGCCTGTAAACCGATACGCCCGGACACCACCCCGATCACCGCAATCAGACACAGAATCACCAACATCATGGACACCCACAACAGTGCCCGGTTGGCAAAAGCATTGACCGACAGAATCTGATAACGCACCACGGCATACACCAGCAGCAGCAAGTAGGTAGGCAGCAGCAACATCGGATAGGGAAACCAGCTGATGCCAAAAGAAGGAAAAACAAAGCTGGTAGCCAGTAGCAGCCCCCAGGCTCCTACACCAAACATCGCCAGAATCGATCGCTTTTTATTACCCGAATGACGATACCAGCCAAACAATAATACTGCGTGTGCCAGTATACCGATCAGTACGGTATAAGATAAATTCCAGACACCCACGTCGGTAAAGACAAAAAAGTAACGGATATCCAAGGTGCCAATAGAATCTCCGGCACCCACCCACCAGCTTTGTAATACCACGGCAATACTGGTGGCATAAAACCAGGGAACCGTTTGATAAAGACGATCAAGTTTATCTTCTCTGGCAGCACCGGAGTTTACAAACCGAATCGCAAAGTGCAGGAAAAAAGTAGGCATCAGTGGATTGGCCAGAATTATATAAATACCAATACGTTCATAACCATGAAACAGCACCACATGGCCAAAACACCACACCGCCATCATGATGGCAAAACCAGCCAAGGCTTGCAGGTCGCTTTGTTTGCGAGCACGCCAGAGTAGCCAGGCCGCGACCAAAAAACCGCAAACACTGGAGACCAACATGGCGATTTCAAACATCAATGAGAGCTTCAAACTGTCAACCTCGCTTACACCACCATAGCAAACAATCGTAAACTTACTTTACAGTTCACACAAAAATTGATTTTTATCCTTAAAAATCAACAAGATAAAAACCAATAAAAATTGGCCTATCGATTGCTTGTAAGCAAATCATATTTCTTGATCTATCTCAAAATTTTATCTGTTTTTGGAGAAAGCAAAATGAATACTGGATTTTTCATGACGGAAGTCATCGCACTGTTCAGCATTGCTGGTTTGGCATTATTTCCTTTGGCCATCCAGAAAATGCGCACACTGGCCAGCAACAAGGCCAACTAGCGGACGACTTGATCAATCATTTTATCATTCACGGCTTTTGTTTTTTATAAAATAATAAAAGCTCTGGTTTAACACTATTGGAATGGCTATGGATCTCGACGTCGCTCTATTATCCAGATTGCAGTTCGCCTTTACGGTGAGCTTTCATATTATCTTCCCCAGCATTACTATTGGCCTGGCCACATTAATTGCTATCTGGGAAGGTTTATGGTTAAAAACCCACAACCCTTATTACTTGCAACTGGCCAAATTCTGGATAAAACCCTTTGCCATTACCTTTGGTATGGGCGTCGTATCCGGTATTGTTTTATCCTATGAATTCGGCACCAATTTTTCCAGGTTTTCGGAAATGACTGGCGCAGTATTAGGGCCATTAATGGCTTATGAAGTGCTAACGGCCTTTTTTATGGAAGCCGGTTTTCTTGGGGTGATGCTATTTGGCTGGCAGCGGGTTGGCCGCAAACTGCACTTCTTTGCCACCACGGTGGTGATGGTCGGCACCTGGTTTTCCGCATTCTGGATTATTGTTGCCAACTCCTGGATGCAAACCCCTGCCGGTTACATCATTGTCGATGGCCACTTTGAGGTGGCCAGCTGGATGGAAGTCATCTTCAACCCCTCCATGCCCTACCGCCTGATGCATATGCTGATGGCCTCGTTGATCACCGCCACCTTTGTGGTCGCCGGTATCAGTGCTTACTACCTATTAAAAAAACAGCATATTCCCTTCGCCCGCAAAGGCTTGTCCATGTGCATGTGGTTCGCTCTGGTCTTGACGCCATTACAAGCATGGGTGGGTGATATGCACGGCTTAAACGTCAAGGAGCACCAGCCAACCAAGCTGGCGGCGATTGAGGGCATTTGGCCTGCGGAAGAAAACAACGTACCACTACTGCTGTTTGCCATGCCGAACATGGCCACCGAATCCAACGATTATGAAATTGCGATTCCAAACCTTGGCAGCCTGCTGTTGACCCATAGCTGGGATGGCGCGCTGCAAGGCCTGAAAGCCGTACCGGCAGCAGATCGTCCCAACGTACCACTGGTGTTCTGGTCATTCCGGGTAATGGTCGGTATTGGCTTCGGCATGATCTGTATTGCCCTGCTGGCGCTGGCTTTACGTCGCAAAGAGCGCTTGTTTGAAAGCAAACCCCTTCTGGCACTGGTAACGCTGTTTACTCCCAGTGGAGTGATTGCGGTGCTCGCTGGCTGGTATGTGGTGGAAGTCGGTCGCCAGCCCTGGATTGTTTATAACCTGGTGCGTACCGCAGACATCGTATCGCCACTACCAGCCGAGCGGGTGTTGTTCACGCTGATCATGTTTGTGTTGATCTATACCTCCCTGCTGGGTGTTTACCTCTACTTCATGCGCAAATTGATTAAAAAAGGCCCACCCACCATGAACGCACTGGAAGAACAGTTGATTGGTATGGATGCCCCCGGCTATGCCCTCGCCTGGGTCAAAAACCTGAACCAACAAGAACGAGGAGCAAAATAATGGATTTGGCCTTGTTCTATTTTCTGTTATTGGGATTTTCCATCTTTATGTATGTGTTGCTGGATGGCTTTGACCTGGGGATCGGCATTCTCTACCCCTGGTTTGATCAGGATGGCGAACGTGACCACCTGATGCGCTCCATCTCACACGTCTGGGACGGTAATGAAACCTGGCTGGTATTTGGCGGCGTCATGCTATTTGCAGCCTTCCCTGCTGCCTATGCCGCGATTACCACGGTATTTTACCTGCCGATTATGCTGATGCTGTTTGCGCTGATTTTCCGGGGAGTGGCGTTTGAATATCGTTTCAAATCCGACACCTCGCGACCCTATTGGGATTTTGCCTTCAGCGCCGGTTCTGCCATTGCCGCTTTTTGCCAGGGCATGCTGCTAGGCTCTCTGGTGCAAGGTATTCCAGCAGGTAGTCACAGCCTGTCGAGCCTGCATTGGCTAACACCCTTTTCGGTATTGACGGGCTTTGCGGTTATGGCAGGTTACGCTTTATTAGCCGCCTGCTATCTCTATATGAAAAGTCGTGGCCAGATTCAGCAACACGCTGCCAAACTGGGAAAATACCTGCTGATGACCACCCTGTTCGCCATGGTGGCAGTGAGTTTATGGACCGTAATCAGTCAGCCAGCTATAAGGGATCGCTGGTTTACCGACAACCACTTTTTATTGTTGTCGCCACTGCCGATACTGACCTTTTTGGCAGCATTATTCGCCTGGCGAGGACTGCACAACCACCAACACGAAAGCCGCCCCTTCTGGTGTGCCGCCATCATCTTTTTGCTCAGCTTTGCCGGATTGGTTGTTGGTCTGTTTCCCTATCTGATACCGGGCCAGCTAACCTTTATGGCAGCAGCATCCCCCGACAGCAGCCTGTACTTTTTATTACCCGGCGTGTGTATTTTTATCCCGCTGATTTGCCTTTATACCTTATGGGGTTACCGGGTATTTTCCGGCAAGGTAGAAGATTATCAGGAGGGTTATTAATGAATGTAACCACTATTAAAAACAAGGTAGCCAGGCTCAAATCCTGGCAATGGTTTTTACTGCTGTATTTAATCGGTTTTACCGCCGTTTTTTCGATGTCCTACGGGATCAAACTACTGATGACCGGCTTGCCCTGAGCCACTCTGGTCAGGGACATCTTTTTAACTAGGACACCCACTTTAACTAGTAACTAGTAGTAACTAGGACACCCACTTTTATTTTCCGGTGAAATTGGCTGAAATTGGGACACCGGAATAAATTGGGACACCCATTTTTATTTTCAAGCTGCGGTATCCCACTTCAGGCTTTGCCAGACTAATCTGCCTGTTTTTGGTGGTCATTGGCAGGGCGAACTAGTGATAAAAAGGATAAATCTTGATCGTTGCACGTGATCAAGCCTCAGAGTATGTCTCTGATCGTCGTACCTGGTTTGGGAAATTCGCGGTGAGTGATTCGGATCAGCCCGCCAACAGCTTCCTGGCTGGTGCTATCCCGGTCGGTCGTTTGTAACCGAGTCGTTCGCAGGCAGAACGAACATTGGATTCGCTACCAACAAAGGTTGTGAAGCACTGCTCGAATTGCTGACTAATGGTCAGCCACTGATTGTCATCCAGCCCAATTCGGCTGAGGATCGGCGATACGCTTGTATCAATCGCGCCACGTTTATCGCCGCGAGCTATCCGCCCGGTTGCATCAACTAACGCCAGATAGTCACTCA
>NZ_JAUYWA010000027.1 GCF_030689025.1 Oceanobacter sp. 1_MG-2023 | reverse complement strand
GTATTTATCAGACATGATGTGTCACTCCCTGTAGAGGGTAAACTATAGAGGTGACACAGAATTTTGAACACTACCGCTAAAACACCTGAAACAAAATCCGCATGCTTGCCGCATGCGTTACTTAGTCTTTGACGCCTGCTTTGATAAAACAAAGCCTCGCCTGACTTCAATCTATCCATCGATTTTTCGTAAAGCTCTGAATTTTTGATCCTTCCCCAATACCACTGTTTCGTATGTTTATATATTTCCTGTGCTTTCTCAGGAAGAATTTCTGACTGAACTTTATTAATCCTACTGGAAAGATACAACCCCATAATATCCCGATGAAGACTAAATATTTCTGAATCCTGCTCATTAACGAGCATGTCTATCACATCGTGTGTGTCTACAACGTTCCTGACTATCGAGGCTATTGAGCGCTTATCTAGTGGTTCATTTCCGAACTCACGTGCAGGGAGCAATTTGAACAATGATATGCATGTGGTCTGCAAGGTTGTTGCCAACACGATAGTTGGCCAATCTATGAAATCTTCACTTTCATATCTTTTATGAAGCTCATTGATATACGGCTCAAAAGCACTGATGCCTTTATATAAAGCCGATCCCTGAGATATTAAATGCTCAGTCATTCTTCCCTAACCTCAATGTGCGGCAATTTATAACAGTTTATTAGTGCACAGGCGCGGTTTCTGGGCAAGTCGGTTTCTGGGAAATCACCGTAACTACTTGAATGATAAGAAGTAAAATCCATTCCCAGATCAGTCCATTCTGTAAAAGCAAGCATGCGCATTAACTCCTTTGTGCCTTGCGCATTAATCTGTAAACCTGCGCAACAACTTTCCGTGTATCAATGCCTTAACGATAACAACGTCCGGAAAAGCGCGCAATGCTTCTGAAAAAGCACGCATTGATTTGGGCAAACTTTCAATAGGCCCTACAACAGACACCCACTGATCACTGTGAATTGGTTTGCCGAGGGGACTGGCTGTCGACTCGATGCGTCATCCAGTCGATGTAGCCGGGTGATCCGTTTATTTTGTAACGGGAGGCTGACCTGGCACCCAGCACCTGTAGTGATCGGCTGCGGTATAACAGAGTAGAACCCTATCGAAACAACGCCAACTCAGCAGCCCTATCCAACATGGATGCCAAGCCGTTTTACCAGCCGGAGCAAATTACTCCGGTCGACCTGAAGTACACGGGCAGCCGCCGACACGTTACCGCCCTGCTCTGTCAGTACCCGACCAATCAGCCGGGTTTGGTATTGTCGGGTCAGCTCAGTCAAGGAGCCGGATAATGCCTCTGCCCCATGATCAGGGTTATCTTCCTCTGGGCCTGGTGGTTGAACCTCGATATCTCCCAGCGCCAAGGCCCGGCTATCGATATACACCAGTGCTCGACCAGATTCTTGTGCCCGGGATTGTTGTTGTGCCCGAAGCGCAGCACGCCCCAGAACGTGTTCCAACTCCCGGACATTGCCTGGCCACTGATAACGTAACAAGGTCTCGCGTGCATCCGCTGTCAACAGCAGCTTTTGAACATTCAGGCGGTGTTGCAGACGCTCCAGGAAGAACTCTGCCAACTCCAGCACATCCCGGTGACGCTCTCGCAGAGCGGGCACCCTAAGAGGAAAAACACTTAAGCGGTGATACAGGTCTTCCCGAAAACGGCCGGCAGCCACTTCGTGCTTCAGGTTACGGTTGGTCGCAGCAACCATCCGCACATCGACCTTGTGTGTCTCATCACTGCCGACCCGCTGGATTTCACCTTCTTGCAGCACCCGGAGCAGCGTCGCTTGCAAGGTCATGGGCAATTCACCGATTTCATCCAGAAACAGTGTCCCGCCATCCGCCAATTCAAAGCGACCGGCCCGAGCCTGACTGGCCCCGGTGAATGCGCCGCGGGTGTGGCCGAACAGCTCGGCCTCCGCCAGGGTCTCTGGCAAGGCGGCACAATTCAGGTAAATCAGAGGTTTGTCCGCTCGCGCCGATTGCATATGCAAGCGGCGGGCAATCAACTCTTTGCCAACCCCGGTCTCGCCTTCAATCAATACCGTCATGGAAGTAGGTGCCACAACGTCCACGTCACTGATCAGCCGCATGATCTCGGTACTGGTACCCACGACGCCGGTTGAAAGACGTTCCCGATTAAGTGCTTCGGTTACCTGTTGCCCACGGTTGATCTGCTGTCGCAGTGTTGCAATGCGTTCTGCTGCGGTAATCACCGCACGGGTCAGGGTAATTGCCAGCTCCTCGGCATGAGGAATCGTTTCATCAAACTGCCCCGGGCGAGAAGCATCCAGGGTAATGACGCCCCAGTTGCGCCCATCAACCTGAATCGACATCCCCATGCAGTCGTGCACGCGAGGGTCAATGCCGGGCAAGCGCATCAGGCCATCATATGGGTCTGGAAGCAGCGAATCCGCAGGAAACCGGATCAACCGTTGGTGCTCAAGGATTTGTTTCAGTCTGGGGTGATGATCCGGATGAAAATGTCTTCCCCGGGTTTCTTCGCGCAGCCCCAAAAAGGCAATGGGCCGCAACACTTCGCCCGAGAGCCGCAAGAGTGCGATGGCATCACAGGGAATGGTGTGCCGGATAGCTTCCAATAAACGACGGTACCGAACATCAACTGGCAACTCACGGCTAAGGTCTTCGATGACTGAGATGTAATGTTTAAATGGCATGTTGTCAATATTACCTCGATGAGGTCATTTCAACCACACCCGCTTGATGTAAAAAAGACCCAATAAAAATTACTCCTTAGATATCAATAAGTTATAAATGGCACAGATATTGGAAAGAACCGGGGGAACATTAACTTTTACAGACAGCGCCTACCTGCCGGTGCGCCAAGAGGAAAACATCCGATGCTATCCCCCAGCCAAATCGACATCATCAAAGCAACCGCCCCGGTTGTCGGTGCTCATTCCCGAGAGATTACTGAATGCTTTTATCCTCTGATGTTCCGCCGTTACCCTGCGGTGGCAGATCTGTTTAACCAGACACACCAGCAAAAAGGCACCCAGCGTCAGGCACTCGCCAACGCCCTGGTAGCTTATGCCACCCATATCGACAATCTGGATGCCCTTGGCAGCGCTGTTGGACTGATCGCCCATAAACACTGCGCCTTGAATATTCTTCCGGAACATTACCCGATCGTTGGGGAGTGCCTGATGGAGGCTATTGGTGAAGTACTGGGCGACGCGGTAACACCGGATATTGCCGATGCCTGGGGAGCGGCTTATCAGCAACTGGCCGACTTGCTGATTCAGGTAGAAGAAGGGCTTTATTCCGACCATGCCCAGCGTCGGGGTGGCTGGCGCGGAGAGCGCCGTTTTGTGATTGAGCGTATCGAAAAAGAAAGCGCGGTTATTTCATCGTTTTACCTGATCCCGACAGAGGGTGAAGAAAATATCGATTTCACTCCTGGCCAGTACATAGCACTGATACTCGATATTGATGGCCAATCGCTGCGCCGCAACTACAGCCTCTCCGATGCTCCTGGTAAACGTGGCCTGCGGATTTCAGTAAAAAAAGAAGCCAATGGCACGGTATCCGGATACCTGCATAACAGAGCCAGACCGGGTGACGAAGTCATGCTGACAGCACCAGCCGGTAATTTTGTCTTACCGCCAAAATCCGAACAGCCACTGGTATTGATAACAGGGGGGGGCGGGATAACACCCGCAATCAGTATGCTCAACAGCTGCGTGTCGGACGGTCGCCCGATCGTGTTTGTTCACGCGGCAATCGACAGCCAACACCACGCCTTTAAAGAGCATGTCGAGGCATTGGCCAGCCAGTATGCCAACCTGAAAAGCTTCATTATTTACGAAAAACCGCTGCCAGGAGATACACCAGATGCCACCGGCTTCCTGAATCAGGATATGCTGGCACCTGTGCTGCCTGAAAGCCGAGATGCCCAGATCTACTTCCTTGGCCCCAAACCTTTTATGGTATGCATTAACCAACTCTGTGATGCGTTGGCGATACCTGAAGACCAACGTCATCATGAATTCTTTGGCCCGGCAGAGGAACTTGCCATAGCGGCAGTCTGACGCCTGACACGGATGCAGGAGCAACCATTACCATGACCAGACCAGCGCTAACCTCATCATCACAGCAGCCGGAATGGGCATGGTTTGCTCTGGCATTTCGTCCTTTTTTTGGACTGGGGGCCATTTTTGGCGTTATCTGTATTGGCCTCTGGGTGGCCAGTCTCAGCGGGGCACAATTAATTGCTCCTGCTGGCGGTCTGTATTTCTGGCACATGCATGAAATGCTGTTTGGGTTTGTTGCCGCCATTGTGGTCGGCTTTTTGTTGACCGCAATCAAAAGCTGGACCAATCAACCAGGGCTAAGCGGCCCACCACTGGGTTTGTTGGTTGGTGTCTGGTTCGTTGGCAGAGTGGCGATTCTGTTGCCAACCTTCTTGCCAGCCAACCTCATTGGTTTGATTGATTTTCTTTTTCTCCCCCTTGCCGCAGTGGTACTGGCCCGGCCCGTCATACGGGTGAACATGTGGCGCAACCTGATGTTTGCCCCCATTTTGCTGCTGATGAGCGGGCTGAACGCCATGATGCACGCCGACCCATCCGGTAGCGCTATCATCAACCAGCACGTGGCTGCCCATGGCATGATTCTGCTGGTTGTCCTGCTGATGTGTGTGATTGGTGGGAGAGTCTTCCCCATGTTCACGGCCAATGGCACGCAGACACCACGGGTGACACCCTTGCCGTGGCTAGAAAAAGCAACGATCCTGACAACGGCACTCTGTATTCCGGCTGGTATGGCGTTACTGCCAGCAACCGAAGCGATGACCGGCATTATTCTTATGGCAGCCGGAGCATTAAACATCTGGCGTGCCTCCCGCTGGCGTTTTATGGTCGCATTACAAACACCGATGCTGTGGTCGCTGCATCTCAGCTATTGGTTGATGTCCATTGGCCTGATTTTGATCGGCCTGCACCAGACCACCGGGATTCTCACCGCATCCATCAGCTACCATGTGATTACGCTTGGAGGCATCAGCCTGATGATACTGGCAATGGTGACACGGGTATCGCTTGGCCACACCGGCCGGAAGATTCAGGCTACGCCGGTCATAACCAGCGCTTTTCTGTTGATGGTTGCCGCCACTTTTGTACGTATTCTGCCTGCGCTATTACCCGGCCAGGCACTCTGGTTACTTATTCTTGCGGGGCTGCTCTGGATGGCGGCGTTCAGCCTGTTTGTTATTGTCTTTTTCCCTATATTGTCACGCGCACGCCCCGACGGCACACCGGGTTAACAGGCTTGCCCCGCTACCCAGCAGGCCGCAATCGGGTTCGCTCTTTTCAGGCCGTGGATACCGGCCCACCATTTCTATAGGTGAGTTCCCAGTCCACCGCAGAGGCTTCAACCTTGATCGACTGCATCGTCGCCAGACCAACGATATTGGCAAAGGACGCATCCGCCGCATCACGACCAATACCGATTCTCACCAGACCACTGACGGGTGCCATCCGGGTGGCATCAAACAGAAACCAGCGGTCTTCCAGGTACGCTTCAAAAAAACCATGAAAATCCGGTGGCTCCAGTCCAACCGCATAACCCGATACATAACGGGCCGGAATCCCCAGGGCACGGCACAAGGCGATACTGACATGGGCAAAGTCCCGGCATACCCCCGCACGCTGGATCAGCACATCACAGGCACTGGAAGAACCATCGGTGCTGTCGGCCACGTAATCCAGATGGTCGTTAACCCAGTTACAAATCGCATCTACCCGCAAATACCCGGGCTGTAACTGGCCAAATTCTTTCCAGGCCAAACGCCCGAGCCGGTCTGATTCACAATATCGGCTGGGGCTCAGGAACGACAGTACCGAGGTAGGCAGCTTGTTGTGCTCCACTTCGTTCAGATAGCGGTTCTGTTCGATATCGGGAGACAACTCAACGGTGGCATTGTAGTTGATGGTTAATTCACATGGCTCAGCCTCAATGCGTATACCTCGAGAGCCAAAGTTATTCAGCTGAAACCATTCACTGTTCATGGTCGGAGAAATATAAAGATTTTCCTCCACGGTTTTTTGATGATCGGTAATCGCCGCCGCGATATTAAACACAAAGCTCGACGGTGAACTCACCGTGTAAACAAGTTCGGACGCAATTCTTACACAATGCATAATCAAATCCCCTGTAATGCTTGTAATGTTGGCTGGCTGGTCGTGCCTGATCCCAGACCTTTACCCCTGGAGCTGACTCAACAGTCAACCACCAGCAATCCATCTCTAGCGTTTACCGCGCCCACGACGGCGATCTTGTCCACCACTTTTACTGCGGCCACTCCCCTCTGACACATCAAAAACCCGGCCTTGCGCTGCCTGGCCAGAGCCAGGAATTTTTTTCTGTTTGGGCTTTTTCGGTTTTTTCACAACCAGTCCGCCCAGCCGGGTTTCCGGCACGTTATGAGACGGCTCAAACCCCGGCAACAACCGCCGTTCGATCAACTGTCCGGTCAGGTGTTCAATGGCTGCCAGTGCCTGAACTTCGTCGGCGCTTACCAGCGAAATCGCCTGCCCCAGACTGCCCGCCCGTCCGGTACGACCAACACGATGCACATAGTCTTCGGCATTGATCGGCAGATCGACATTGATCACTCCGGGCAGCTGCGGAATATCCAGCCCCCGGGCAGCGACATCCGTCGCCACCAAGACCCGCACCACACCGTCACGAAAGCGCTGCAAGGCCGCTTGCCGACCGGCTTGGGTTTTATCGCCATGAATGGCATCCGCTGCAATCGAATGCTTGTTTAATGCCTGCGCCAGTTCATCGACCCCTTGCCGGGTTTTGGCAAAGACCAGTACCGACGACCAGTCCACCTGGCTCTGTCCCTGGTACAGTCCCTGCTCCTCTCCTTCACCACTCCCCTGCAACAACCCTAACAACAACTCGGTTTTGCGTTTTTTGTCGACCGGGATCAACCAGTGCTGCACCGTCGCCGCCGCCTGATTACTCGCCCCGGCGTCGATCGACAGAGGATCCCGGGCCACATGACCAATCATGGTACGGATACGGTCAGAAAACGTCGCCGAAAACAACAACGTCTGACGCTTGCGCGGCAAGGCACACAACAAGTCGTCCAATTCATCAGCAAAGCCCAGATCAAGCATCCGGTCGGCTTCATCCAATACCAGCGCGGATAGCTGATCAAACACTACGGCATTCTGGCGGTACAAATCCAGCAACCGCCCCGGCGTAGCAATCAGGATATCCATCCCTTTGCGTAACGCCATCATTTGCGGGTTGATACTGACGCCGCCATACACTGCGTAAGAACGTAACGGCAACCCTTCACGGTAATGCAATACACTGGTTGCCACCTGTTCGGCCAGCTCACGGGTCGGCACCACAATCAACACCCGCACCCGATTGCTGCCTACCGTTACACCCTGTCGAGATGCCACCATCAACTGTTGCAGCAAGGGCAATACAAACGCCGCGGTTTTACCGCTGCCGGTTGAAGCCGCCACGGTCAAGTCCCGCCCCGCCAGTGCTGCCGGAATCGCCTGTTGCTGCACCGCCGTTGGCTGCGAATAGCCCCGTTGCTGTAATATGTCACACAGCGCGTTATCCAGCCCCAACGAAGCAAAATCCGCTACCAACGATCCGGCAGTCTGGCCCGGTCGGGAAGAATCCATCATCAAACACAACTCCCAGCACCCGGTGCCGTTAATCATCCAAAGAAAACGCACAGTATAAAGGCCGCACTATCCTGTCGTGCAGGTTTTTTAACGTCTGCTGGCACTTGCTAAACCCATGCCTATCCGCGTGACGCCTGCATTATGACGGCTCTGTAAAACCCACAACGGAAGAACCTGCCCCGGTCAGGGGAATTTCGCCATTTCGTCATCACCAACAGGATCAAAAACGCCCTAAAAACCGGTATAGTACCGCCCTTTACCAAAACCCTCCTTTCTTTCAGGACATCAACGTGATTTCCACCGCCAACATCACCATGCAGTTCGGTGCAAAACCGCTGTTTGAAAATATTTCCGTCAAATTTGGTGACGGCAACCGCTACGGCCTGATCGGCGCTAACGGTTGCGGCAAGTCGACCTTTATGAAGATTCTCGACGGTTCACTGGAACCCAGTGCAGGTAACGTCTCCGTCACGCCCAACGAGCGTCTGGGCAAACTGAACCAGGATCAGTTCGCCTACGAAGAATTCACCGTGCTCGACACCGTGATGATGGGCAACAAGGAAATGTGGGCTATCAAGGACGAGCGTGACAGCATTTACGCCAACCTTGAAGCCACTGAAGACGACTATATGCGCGCCGCCGAGCTGGAAGGCGAATTCGCGGAACTGGACGGCTACATGGCCGAAGCCCGAGCCGGTGAACTGCTGCTGGGTGCCGGTATCGATACCAGCCTGCACGCAGGCCCCATGAGCGAAGTAGCTCCCGGTCTCAAACTGCGAGTCTTGCTGGCACAGGCGCTGTTCTCCAACCCCGACATCCTGCTGCTCGACGAACCGACCAACAACCTCGACATCCACACCATTCGTTGGCTCGAAGGTATTCTGAACGACATGAAGTGCACGATGATCATCATCTCGCACGATCGTCACTTCCTGAATTCCGTTTGTACCCACATGGCCGATATCGACTACGGTCGCATCCAGATTTACCCAGGCACCTACGACGACTTCATGATCGCATCCACCGCTGCCCGTGAGCGTATGCAATCTGAAAACGCCAAGAAAAAAGCCCAGATCGCCGAACTGCAGCAGTTTGTATCGCGTTTTTCTGCCAACGCCTCCAAGGCCAAGCAAGCGACCTCTCGTGCCAAGCAGATCGACAAGATCAAGCTCGACGACATCAAGCCATCCAGTCGTCAAAGCCCGTTTATCCGCTTCACCCAGGAAAAGAAACTGCACCGTCTGGCGCTGGAAATCGAGAACCTCGGCCATGCCTATGACGGCGAACAGCCACTGTTCAGCAAGACCGACTTCATGATTGAAGCGGGTGAAAAAATCGCGGTGATTGGTGCCAACGGCGTCGGTAAAACCACCTTCCTCAAGTGCCTGGTCAACGACATCACCCCAACACAAGGTGAAGTACGCTGGTCAGAAAATGCCAACGTCGGTTACTACGCCCAGGACCACGAATACGAGTTTGAAGGCAACGAAAACCTGTTCGACTGGATGGAACACTGGAAGTCCGCCGAACACGACGACCAAGCCGTTCGCGGCACTCTGGGCCGCTTGCTGTTTAACCAGGATGACATCAAAAAGTCTGTCAAAGTCTGTTCCGGTGGTGAAAAAGGCCGCCTGCTGCTTGGCAAGCTGATGCTGCATAACCACAACGTGCTGGTAATGGACGAACCCACCAACCACATGGATATGGAATCCATCGAAGCGCTGAACATGGCACTGGAAATGTTTGAAGGCACCCTGATCTTCGTTTCCCACGACCGTGAGTTTGTTTCATCGCTGGCGACCCGGATTCTGGAAGTCCGTGACAACAAGATTGTCGACTTCCACGGCAACTACGATGAATACCTCAAGTCCCAGGGTATGCAATAGCTGCCACTGAACAGCTGTCAGGTAAATACCTGACGGCTGTTGTCTTTGTTGGCACTCCATCGTTCTGAACTGGATTCAGAATCCCGCCCGTCATTCCGGGCTTGCCCCAGAATCCATAACACCGCCAGGTCAGTTCAAAAATCGTAGGATGCTTTCAGGTAAATACGACGGCGCTCTCCAATAATCGCTCCAGACACCGTATTAAACCCGGCAATGGCATACTCCTCATCCAGCAAGTTTTTAATATTCGCCTGGAATTTCCAATCCTGCCACCGTGTTTGCCAGGACATATCGTATATCGTGTGAGGCTTGATCGTATTGTCGTCCCGGTCTGTTTGCTGGCTGACATAGTCCATACCAAAGGCAATCGAAGAACCGATATCGGGGAATTCATAACGAGTCCAGCCACCCAGCTGGTGAGAAGGTGTATTGGAAAGGTTCCGGGCGTCGGCGTCGGTATCCGTCACTTCCAAATCCGTATAGGTATAACTGACATTGGCAACCCAGCGGGAAGTTAGATCCGCAAGCAAGTCTGCTTCAAAACCCTGACTGCGAATTTCACCAATAGCAATGCTGTAATCATCGTCATCCGGGTCTTCTGTCAGTACATTGTTTTTCACAATATGAAAAAGCGCCACATTCAGATTCGATCGATTATCAAGCAAATACGTACGAGCCCCCACTTCTACCTGCTGGTTTTCTTCCGGGTCAAACAAACTGCCATCGGCAGAAGTCAGTTGATCCGCCGCAGCCTGAGGTGTCAAACCGGTAGAAAATGACGCGTACGGTTTGAATTGCTTGCTTAATTCGTAAGTAGCACCAATCCGGGTTGAATAGCCAACATCGTCGTAAGAGGCATCATCACTGCCATCGTCATTGTCTGTGACATCTTCTTTTATATGGTCCAAGCGAGCACCGGCGACCAAATTCAGCTTGTTTGTGACACGCCATTGGTCTTGCACATAAACCCCAACCTGTTTCAGATCCGTCGTTCTATCTCGATTCAGACTCATTTCATAAGCGCTGATATCATCGTCATAGTCAGGATTGGTAAAACTTAATGTCGATGGTGTCGCATCAGTGTCATCACTATTACCGGAGTAATAAAACAGCTCCTCTTCACGAGCAAAATGGTAGTCTGTACCAGTCACCAGCGTATGGTCGCCCAGATAGGCAACAAGGTAATACGCCAGATCAACGCCGTTATAATCTCGAACCTGATCCTGATAGCGGCGGGTCACGCCATCGTATGCCCCGTCACTATCGCTATCCACCAGAGCTCTTGCCTGATGGAATTTCATGGTTTCGTTTGTTTCGTAATAACGTAAGGTCAGATTGCTGTCTAACCAGTCATTAATTGAGTATTGCAGATGGGCTTGAAAAATATCTGATTTGAATTCCTGATTGTCAGAAGGCTCATTACTGTTCCAGGAAGTATCTGTCAAGAAGTTGCCATCTTCATCAATAGGCACCCCCCGCACACGCTCGCCCAATTGGTAAAAATGAGTATATTGCAGTGTTAATGTAGCATCTTCATTAATATCCCAGGCATAACCGAGATCAACGATGTCGTTATCTTCTTCCACATTATTACGATAAGAATCTTCGCTACTCGAATACACCCCTATTCGGTAACGCTGGGACGCATCTTCATTAAGTCCGCCAGACGATTCGAGACTGCCACTTAAAAAGCCTTTATTGCCTGTAGCGAATTCGATGGTGTTTTGTTGGTCATAAGTCGGCTTCTTGGTCACATAATTAATAACGCCACCGGCCTCGCCCGCACCATAAAGAGCACCAGAAGGTCCCTTGAGTACCTGGACTTCCTCAATATTGAACAGCTGAGGAATCGTAAAAGTCCTGAATGGATCACCTTTGACACCATCATAAAGTACCTGGCTTTCCTGCTCAAAGCCACGCATTTTGATAATGCCGTAATTAAAATAGGATACGCCGGACATTGAGCGAAAAAGGTCCGTTACTTCATTGGCAGCCTGGTCATCAATTAATTCCTGGGTAAGTACCTGAATAGACTGCGGCGTTTCATCAATCGGTGTATGGGTTCGAGTCCCCAAAACCGCTTCATCCTCCTTGTAGAGAGACAGTGCACGACCCTCTACCTGAATGGGCGATAGTTCTATGATGGATTGATCCTCAATCTTTTGATCCCATTCCTTGGGGCCTTCTGTGTGAGAAATACCGTCTGATGCCGTTTCTGCAAAAACCGTCGGAGAGAAAACAAGCGCTCCACAAGCCTTCATCATGATTAAGGATTTTTTTAAATGCACAATGATCAATCCAATGTAACCTAAATTGATGCGCATGGTAAAACACCTGATAATCATTTTCAATTACAAAAGCAAGGCAATTACTACTCCAAACGACACACCTCACTAAATATTTTGTATACAAGCCATCTGCAAGAAAATAACTGACAAAAACCAACGGTCGCTGATTTTTAATGACACTAACTCACAAATAGACATCAGCTATTCATAAAAACACCAACCCTTATTTAAAAATATAATATATTTTTGACAATATTTAAATCAAGAGCAACACTATTATATTTCGTTTGGAATTCATGGTATAAAATCAATATTCAATTCCAACCAGCTCCCTTTTAATCAAAACAGGGCCATAAATACAATCCTGGCCATATAAAATAATTGTTCAATAATCATGATTATTTCAAACATTAATAAGAAGACAATCATTAATACCATTGCCATGACCATTTCCAATAACATCACTCATTGCCCACTGAGGTCGATCATTAGAATAACCAGCAGAAGTAAAGAGAAAACCATGAATACATGCACAACCTGACGCCTGATTCCCTCTCTATCATCCGCTTGCCCTCCCGGTCGCTTTGACACACCGCCGTGAGCTTGCTAAAAACAGCCATCATTAACCGGAATAACTCACGATACTCGTGACGAGGGAACCTGAACCGGGTGATCAGCCTCCAAGAGGCAGAGCATGGTTCCACGACCTGCCGATACAGAGCACCCCGCATACCCCCAAGAAGGCTCAGATGCTAAACAAACTGCTCCAGCTATTCACTGAACATGCCCCGTCAGGCACCGACAAACACACACTGGATCTCTCCGCCGCCGCCTTACTGGTGGAAGTCATGAAAGCGGATCACCGCATCGATGCCAGCGAGCGCAACGAGCTGGGCCGGGTACTCAAAGAACTGTTCCAGCTCAGCGATGAGCATATCCGCGCGCTACAGCAACAGGCCGAGCAGGCCAGCGCCCAGGCTTCCGACCTGTTTCAATTTACCGATGTGGTCCACAAACATTTTTCGGTAGAGCAGAAATTTGATTTGCTGACCGGCCTCTGGCGTATTGCCTATGCCAGCAATGGTCTCGACAAGTATGAAGAACACATCATTCGGCGTATTGCCGAACTGCTGTATATCCCCCATGGTGAGTTTATTCGCGCCAAACTGCTGGCCAGACCAACACTGTGATTACTGAACTCGTCTCCCGTTTTGAAGATCTCCAACAGGTGTTAGCTCAGCTGTCGGAACATCTGACCCAAACACAACCGGCACATTGGTTGCCCCTGCAAGACAGCGAAATCGCCCTGGGCCTGAAACCCTTGTCGCTGGCCACCGACTTGCTGACCGACCTCTGGTATCGCGATCAGCAAGATGGCCGTGAAACCCGCTCCCGCCATGGTTTGATCCTTGCCGATACGCGCTGTCGGACATTGATTACCGACATCAATCAGGCCAAGGATGATTTCCGCGCTGCAGTGCAGCTGGAAAAACAGGATCTGCCACGCTGGAAAGAAAGCTATCGTCTGTTAGGTGAGCACCCCTCATCCTTGCGTAACAAGCTGGCAATTGCCGGTATGACACGCGTTCATCTGAAGCAGTGCTTTCGCCATATTCCACTGCTGGCACAGGCGCCACGCAAGGTTGGCTTCAGCTGGTACGTCAACGGTCGCAGTATCAAAAAGCTCACCCTGAGTCAGGCCGAAGCCCTGCTGCTTGAGCTGGGGGAACACAAACCGCATATCCAGATTCAGCTGCAGCGGCTGGGGCAATTACCTCCCGCCACACGGTTGGCCCAAATCCAGACCCTGGCCCCCGTGGTTCGAGCCAATCTGGTGTATAACAACGGCGATGAGGTCATACGCAAGGCCATGAGTGTTTCCTTGCCGCTGTTTATCCCCGATACCCAGCCTACCCTGCCCGAACACAACCGCATCAGCTCCGAGCCACCTCCCGGCCGTACCCGCCAGGCACGGGGTGATCAGCGCATCAGTGACGAGCCGTTTTTACCCAGTATTCGGGCTTACCTTTATCATTAACCGGTACACCTATCTGCACGTGTATCTGCACTCAGGCGTTAACCATTCCCCCGCCAGATTACCGTTACAACGCAGATAGATGCCCAACAACCTGCTAGACTGCCGGCCTCTGCACCGGCACCGTTTTTGACAGCTTATGGATACTCCAATGACCACTATCGTCAGCTTTAACATCAATGGCATTCGCGCCCGTCAACATCAACTTGAGGCTATTCGGGAACAACTGGACCCGGATATTCTGGGCTTACAGGAAATCAAGGTACACGACGATATGTTTCCTCTGGCAGATATCGAAAGCCTGGGGTATCACGTTGAGCACTTTGGCCAGAAAAGCCACTACGGTGTCGCCCTGCTCAGCAAGCAAGCTCCCGTCTTTGTGCAAAAAGGCTGGCCATCGGACGACGAAGACGCTCAAAAACGACTGATTCACGCCCGCTATAACATCGGAGGCAGCACCATTGACGTACTGAATGGCTACTTCCCCCAAGGTGAAAGCCGTGCCCATGAAACCAAGTTTCCGGCCAAAGAAAAATTCTACGCCGACCTGATGCAGTATCTGAACGACAATTTCACCCCCGCCGACCGGGTGGTGGTGATGGGTGATATGAATATTTCACCGGAAGATACCGATATCGGTATTGGTGAACCCAATCGTAAACGCTGGTTAAAAACCGGTAAATGTTCCTTTTTGCCAGAAGAGCGCGAATGGTATCAAACCTTGTTGAACTGGGGGCTGACCGACAGCTATCGTCATTTTCACCCCACCAGCAACGAGCAATTCAGCTGGTTTGATTACCGCTCCAAAGGGTTTGCCGATACCCCCAAACGCGGCTTGAGAATCGACCATATTCTGGTTACTGAGCCATTGCTGGCCAGTTGTGATGAGGTCGGTATCAGCTACGCTATTCGGGGTATGGAAAAACCTTCCGACCACGCACCAATCTGGCTCAAGTTAACATCCAGCTGATCACTCACTATTTGCGCTCTTGAGCTCTTTCGCGCTACCCCAAGCCACCCTGCGCCGTCGCCCGAATAACGGCACGGGATGGCTGAATCCCTTGATCATCGCCGCCACTATCCCCGCGTTTTGTATCCACTATTCCCTGTTCCCTGCCTGCTACCGGAGCCTTATTTGTGACCACCCCGACCACTGCTGATATTCCTTTGCCACAGACCGCAGCCATTATTGGTGCCGGGCCGGCCGGATTGATGGCAGCAGAACAAATCGCCAGTCGTGGCTACCGGGTCGAAGTCTTTGATGCCATGCCCAGTGTGGCGCGCAAGTTTTTGCTCGCCGGCATCGGTGGCATGAATATTACCCACGCGGAAGACTACCACCACTTTGTCAATCGTTATGGCAGCGCCAGCCGCTGGCTCCAGCCCATCCTGGACGACCTCACGCCAACACAACTGCGCGAATGGATCCATGGCCTTGGCATCGATACTTTTGTTGGCACCTCGGGGCGGGTTTTCCCGTGTGATATGAAAGCAGCGCCCTTGTTACGTGCCTGGCTCCATCGCCTCAAAGCCCAGGGAGTGGTATTTCATCCACGCCACCGCTGGACTGGCTGGGAGAACAGCCAGGCACAACTCCCTGTGGGCGCATCACAAGCATGGTGTTTCGACACCCCGGACGGCACGATACAACGGTCGTTCGATGCGGTGGTGCTGGCTCTCGGCGGAGGCAGTTGGGCCAGACTCGGCTCCGATGGCCGCTGGGCACCCTGGTTACAACAGCAACAGGTCGATATCGCGCCCTTGCAACCCAGCAACTGCGGTTTTGATGTGGCCTGGAGCGATTTTCTCAAAGAAAGATTTGCCGGTACGCCAATCAAGCATATCCAGCTATCGCTGACCGATACCCAAGGCAAGCACTGGTCACGCACCGGTGAGTTTGTGGTCAGTGAATACGGCATTGAAGGCAGCCTGATTTATGCTCTCAGCGCCCCTCTGCGAGAGCGTTTGAAGCAGGCCAGCGCCAACCCCGATACAGCAGGTACAACAGGTACAACAGGTACAACAGGCCAGTCACTGCTGACACTGGACTGGCTGCCTCATTCATCACTAGCAGACATCGAACAGAAATTACGCCAGGGTAAAAAAGGCCTGTCCTTTGCCAACCTGCTGCGCAAAAAACTCAATCTGCCTGCCATCACCAGCACGCTATTACGAGAATGCTGCCCGCAACTGGATAACCGCGACATCCCTGCCGTTGCCAGGGCACTCAAAGCCATGCCATTAACGCCCCAGCAACCACGCCCCATCAACGAAGCCATTAGCAGCGCCGGAGGGGTGCAGGCCAGTGCCGTCAATCCTAAACTGATGCTGAACGCCATGCCTGGTGTCTTTGTTGCCGGGGAAATGCTCGACTGGGAAGCTCCCACCGGAGGCTATCTGCTCACCGCCTGTTTTGCTACCGGCAAGCGCGCCGGATGCGGTTTGGCAGACTGGCTGGCAACCTCTGCCAGCCCAAACAACCCGCCCCGGCATTTGCTTCCAGAACAGCCATAAACGTTTGCAGCCTCGTTTTTCCGCGGCTAACAGCGTATAGTCGCGCCTCTCAGATTGGGCCCCTGCGCCCCAGCATGCGGACATCATCAAGAGGATTCAGCAGTCATGCCAAAAGCGAGTGAGATCAAGAAAAACGCCGCCGTCGAATACAACGGCCGAGTGTATTTTATCAAGGATATTGAGCGCTCTGTGCCACAGGGACGCGCCGGCGGTAGCCTGTATCGTATGCGAATGTACGATGTGGTGAGTGGTCAGAAGATAGATGAAACCTTCAAGGATTCAGACATGCTGTCGTTTGCCGACCTGACCCGTCGTCCAGCCATGTTTTCCTACGTCGATGGTGACGCCTGGGTCTTTATGGATAACGAGGATTACACCCCTTATTATCTGGACAAGACGGCCATTGAAGATGAGATCCTTTTCGTTAACGACCAGACCCAGGATGTACAGGTCATGGTGGTTGATGGCCAGCCGGTAGGACTGATTCTGCCAGCCATTGTTGAGTTGGAAATCGAAGACACCGAGCCATCCATCAAAGGGAATTCGGCCACCGCCCGTACCAAGCCTGCGCGCCTGACAACCGGCCTGACGGTGCAGGTACCGGAGCATATTTCCACGGGCGATGTCATTCGTATCAACGTCGAAGAACGCCGCTTCCTGGGCCGTGCTGGTAAATAATACAGCGGGACCCGGTTAGCCGGTCAGCACTGCTGTCGCCACCGCTCATGGTGTAATGATCATGAGGTAACGACAGCCGTCACATACCTTTCTGCATTCCGTTCCGTTGCCGTTGACGGCCAGCAAATGCCAACCTGACAAACACTCAACCAGTCTTCAACCAGTCTTCAACCAACTAAACTACCGGCTCTCAGCGGGCATTTTTCGAAGTAGCCGATGTAGCCCCGGATTTTACTCCGGACTTGGCAGCAGGCTTGGCCGCTGGATGCCGCAAACGGATAATCCAGCGCACCAGCACATACAGAATGCCGACCAATAACCCGACCAGCCACCAGATCAGGGCATTGTCCGTAATCTCGGTTTCATTACTGAAGGCCGAAAACCCAGCCACCATAAACGCCGGCGCAAAATAGTCAGAGTCCGGGCTGATTTTGGCGGGCGACAACACCAGCACCGGCCCCAGCACCACCAACAGGTCGCGCAGGACACTGGCCGATGACATCCAGTAGAACATCATCCGCCAGCACCAACAGCCCAATAAGGCAAAACCAAGGTACAGCGCCCAACCGGTCATCGGGTCATAAAGGTTATCCATGCGTCATGCTTTCCAGATTATGTGGTCTTCCCAATCCTCTTCTGGCACCTGATCATCAGATACCCCCTTCCCTGCCAGAGAAATCCCTGCCGTATGCACTGAAGCTGGATCACCACTGATCAGCGGATGCCAGTCAAACAGTGGTTTACCTTCCGCTAACAGGCGATAGGCGCAGGTTTCCGGCAGCCAGAAAAACTGACTTGCCTGTTCTGGCGTCAGCCAGACACAGGTGGGTACTTTTTCTTGCCGTTGCTGATAAACACTGCAACGGCAATCGCTGGTGTCCATATAGCGACAATGGATATCGGTATAATAAACATCACCGCTATCTTCATCTTCCAGTTTGTGCAGGCAACAGCGCGCGCAACCATCACAGAGTGATTCCCACTCTGGCTTGCTCATTTCATCCAGGCGCTTGTGCTGCCAGAAAGCCGTCTGACTCATTCGTTATCCAATTTGCAAAACAGGTCAAGCTTGGCGCTTTCTTTCGGCGGTGGCATTTGCAGAAAAAACCCCTGGCTGTCAATTTGTTCCAGGATACGTTCACCGGAGAAGCGCGCCAGTTTTTTGTCTGGCGTGATGATCATGGTCATCGCCAGTTCTGGCTTGCCGAACTGTTCCAGCAAAGCCTCTGGTACTTTTTTTAATCCATCCTTGCGTGAGACGTATAGATAGGTCTCATCTTTTTTACGGCTTTTAAAGACATCGCAAAGTACTTTACTCATGTTCTCTTCCTGCAGTAGGTCGAGCCAGGTTGGCTCAGTGGCGGTTGTCCGCCCGGGTCATCATATCCAGCAAGGTGTCACCAATCTCGGCTTTACGCCAGCCCTGCAGTACATCAGGTAATACGTACTGGCCATTGCCCCAGCCCGAACGGATCAAGGCATCCAGAGCTTTTTTCCGGGTCAGTATTTCCGGTGGAATCTCCAGTTCGGCGGCGCGTTTGGCAACCACCTCTCTGGTGTTTTTCAGCCACTGCCCGGCTTCCGGAGTCAGTGGTCGGTCCAGCGCCACCGGCCAGAGCGCGGCATCATCTTCCAGCGCCTGACTGACAATGGCCAGCAGTGTCTGACTGTCGTTGCGGATCATTTCAGGGCGCAAACCGGCACGCGCCAGCTGGTCGCGATTGTTTGGCTTGAAACGGGCAATATTCCAAAGGCTGTTATCATCAACCACCTTGTTACGGGGTACGTCACGCTCCCGCGCCTGCAACTCACGCCAGCCAACCAGTTCCTGCAAGATATGCTGCTCTTGCGGGCGCAGTTTCCAGGCCAGCTTGACCCGTCGATAATAGTCTTTCGGAATATCTTGCTGGCTCTGGTCATCAATGATGCGCTGACAGTCTTCTTCCAGCCAGCCCATACGATCCAGCCTGGTCAACTTTTCCACCAGCAGCGGATAGATTTGCCGCAAAAAGTAGACATCGGCAACGGCATAGCGAATCTGGTCCGGACTGAGCGGACGCGCCAGCCAGTTTGAACGGGTTTCTTCTTTATCGATATCAATATCCAGCAAGGCCGAAATCAACCGCTGAAACCCCATCGAGCCACCCAAACCAGCCATTGAAGCAGCCAGTTGACTGTCAGCCAGCGGACTGGGCAAGACTCCAGTCAGCTGGCGACACACTTCGAGGTCTTCGGCACAGGCATGAAAAACCTTGGTCACGGTGTCAGCCTGAAATACCTCGGCCAGTGGCTGCCATTCGGTCACACTGAGCGGATCAATCAGATAGCACTGCTGGCTGTCGGCTACCTGCAACAACCCGGCTTTAGGGTAAAATGTCGAGGTGCGGATAAATTCGGTATCGAGTGCCAGGAAGCCTTCATTCATCCAATCCTGACAGGCTTGTGCCAGTTGCAGGTTGGTAGTGAGCCAGACAGGTTCAGGCACTTGAGGGCTAGTCAACACATCTCTCCTTGGTTCAGCGCTGGCGCAGGGCGGCAAGACTGAACACTAATCGGTGGCAGTGCTGTCGGAATCCGTCTCCGACCACTGCAAAAAGGGCACACCGGCCCGCTGGGCCAGTGTTTGCACGTAGAATCCGGTGGTACGTCCTTCGACTGACTCATCCAGACAGATGATCAGTCGTGACGGTTGTTGCTGCGGGTCACACAAACGCTGATACAGTGATCCCAACCCCAGTTGCTCCGGGCCAATACCCTCAACCGGTGACAGCAGGCCATGCAACACAAACCCTTGTGCCGCGGTATCGATGTCGGCCAACTGTTCGGGTTGAGCCAGCACCCATAAATCAGTACCGGCTTCGACCACCCCATCACATTGGCGGCATACGCTATTCACACTATAACAGCGGCACACCGGACAGAGTGCCACTTGTTGTTGTACCGTCGCCAGCGCCGCTTCAAGATCGGCAGCCAGCGCTGGCTGCAATACCAGCTTGCGCGCCATACGCGCGGCCGCCTTCGGCCCGATACCCGGCAATTGATCGAGACACTGCGCCAGCGCCAGCAGAGGTGCCGGGGTCGCACCGCGAGTGGCCATCAGAACGGCATTTTCATACCAGGTGGCAACCCCATACCAGCCGTCATTTTCGACATCTGCTCCTGGCTGTTGGTCTCGATTTTACGGACTGCGTCGTTCACTGCGGCAGCCAGCAAATCTTCCAGCATGTCTTTGTCTTCTGTCATCAGAGAGTCGTCGATTGTGACGCACTTGACGTCGTGACGGCCGTTCATGATCACGCTGACCAGGCCAGCGCCGGATTCACCGGTCACTTCGGCTTCTGCCAGCTTGGCCTGCATTTTTTGCATGTCTTCCTGCATTTTCTGGGCTTGTTTCATCAAGTTGCCCATGCCACCTTTCATCATATCGGTCTCCTTAAATAACGGGCCATTCCTGCCCGTCAGGGTTGTATTAGTCATCCAGTGGTCGGATGGTGCCGTCGACCACTGTGGCATTAAAGGTTGTCAGTATATGGCGGACCTGTTCATCCGTCTCGATGGACTGCAAGGCAATAAAGCCTGCTTCTGCAGCCAGCCGTTGGCGCCGTTGCTCTGGCGTCTCTCCTGCCGGGCTGCGCAAGACCATTTCGATACGGGCATCGGGAACCAGCGTTTGCAGCGCCTGTTCGATCCGTTGTTGTTGACCCGGATTAAACAGTGCCCCCTGCTGCGGATCAACATCAAAGCAATAATAGCCGTCGCGGATTTCGACCAGTGCACTGTTACGGGCAATCGACAAGGGTAACCCGGCCAGAGGCAAGTGCTCCAGCCACATCCACCAGCTAGCGGGGGTCAGCGGCGGTAAATCGGCCGGATTGGCGATCTCGCGCGGCACGGTTTTGGTCACAGCGGCTTTGGTAGCGGTTGGTGCCGCTGGAGCAGGTTCAAACGTCATACTGTGATCAGCAGGCGCATCCATCAAACGACTGAGATTACCTCCGGCAGCCGACGTGTGCGGCTTGGTAGCGGATATTGCTTCCGTCGGTGCAGACTGGGCTGGTGCGGGTTTTACCGGCTCTGGCATCAGGGTTGCGGAAGGCGGTACGGCAGGCGGTGCGGCGGACGGCAACGGTTCCGCGGCCTCCTCTTCTGACCAGGGAGGGGATTCCTGCTCAGGCTCAGCCGGACTGACGACGGGCGGAGCCACGGTTACGGGCACCGGCTCAGCGCCTGGTTCAGCCAGAGGCTCATCGGCCGCAAACGGCGTAGCTTGCGTATCGTCAACAACAGGTGCCGCGTGTGTCGGCTCAGATTGTACTGGTTCAGGTTGTACGGGTTCGGATTGTACTGGTTTTGGTTCTGACTGCCCGAGGTCAGACGGCTCCGTCAGTGGCTTTTTTTTTTGCGCCTCAATCAGGGCTGGTTGTGCAGGGCTGACCAGCGCCGAAGGACTGGACAGCGCCGAACCCAGATCCAGATTGGCCAATGCCTCCGGTAACTGCTCCGGCAGCGGACGAAACGCCAGCATGCGCAGCAACAGCATCTCAAATCCCTGACGCGGGTCTGGAGCCAGAGTCAGATCCTTGCGGCCACTGAGCGCAACCTGATAATAAAGCTGTAAATCTTCGCCGTTCATGGCCAGTGCCAGCGCCAGAATGGCATCTCGATCCCCTTGGGAATTTTCGATGGCATCCGGAACCACCTGAGCCAGTGCCGCCCTGTGCCAGATGGTCAGCAAGCCTTGCACGACCTCATCATAATCCGGGCCGTGCTCCGCCATTTCTGCCACTTCGGCCAATACATCACGAGCGTTGGCCTTGGCCATGACTTCCGCCATTTTGAACAGCCGGCCACGATCCATGGTGCCCAGCATGCTGGTCACCTGGGTTTCCAGTACCGTACCTTCACCAAAGGCAATGGCCTGATCGGTCAGACTGAGAGCATCACGCATGCTGCCCTGGGCGGCTCGCCCCAATTGCCAGAGTGCCGGTGGTTCATAACGGATGTTTTCTGCCTGCAACACGGTTTCGAGATAACCAACGATGCTTTCTGGCGTCATGTTTTTCAGGCTGAACTGCAAGCAACGGGACAGCACGGTGACGGGCAGTTTTTGGGGATCGGTGGTGGCAAGCAGGAATTTGACGTGAGCCGGAGGTTCTTCCAGCGTTTTTAACAGCGCGTTAAAACTGTGGGTCGACAGCATGTGCACTTCGTCGATCAGATAGACCTTGAAGCGTCCACGGGTCGGTGCATATTGCACGTTATCGAGCAGTTCGCGGGTGTCCTCAACCTTGGTACGGGAGGCCGCATCCACTTCGATCAGGTCAACAAAGCGACCTTCTGCAATTTCACGACAAGAGGAACACACGCCACAAGGTCGGGCGCTGATGCCCTCTTCACAGTTAAGGCATTTGGCCAGAATACGGGCGATGGTGGTTTTGCCCACACCCCGGGTACCGGTAAACAGATAGGCGTGGTGTAGTCGCTGCTCATTCAAGGCGTTGATCAGCGCTTTGAGTACGTGCTCCTGGCCGACCATTTCGTCAAAAAATCGCGGTCGCCACTTACGTGCAAGTACCTGATAACTCATGAAAAGCGGACTCTGCTAAAACAAGGAAGTCGCATGATAACGATTGGCGGGCAGGATGTCAGTGTTATTGGAGATGACTCCTGCCAGCCACACCCCGGCACACGAGTCGACTACTACCGTTGCTCCCTTCCGGGCCTGGCGGGGTTCGTAGCTTATCGTTGCGAGGGGACCAACAGGAGCCACCATAACGACCTGACTTTCGACAGGAGGACAAATCGTACAGATAACTTTTCGATATTTCAAGGAGTTAAAGCAAATTCATGCTAACCCGGATAACAGCCGGCTGTGTTCGAACATCCGACACACTCTGTTATTCAGAGATGCAACCACTGTTTTAATGCCAGATTGATAATATCCGCCCGGCTTAGGCCCAAATCATCGCAGGCCAAATCCAGACAATCAATCACATCCGCATCCACCTTCACTTCCAACCGCTGCAACCCACGTTCTTTATCACGCTGACGCTGGAAGCGCTTGTTAAAGCGACTCTGTGCCGTGCGATCATACGGGTTACTTTTCGGCCGCCCACGACGGGGAGTCGAAAACATATCAATCGTTGTGCGATCTTCGGGTTGAATGGACATAACAGATCCGACAGAAAAACGGCGGCATTATGCCGTCTTGGCCGCGAATTGCAACGTCATAGCGAACGATTACCCCTTTCCCGTCTATCATTGTAATGACAGACCTTGCCAAGGGCGACGCATCTCAATACTGTTGACTGCTTTCTTTGCTGAACACGTTACCGATGTCCGATACCCAAATTACCCGCTTATCCCCCGACCAACTGACCCAGGCAGTAAACACTGATCTGCTGGATTTTATCTCCACGGAAGAGCTTGACGCTTTCCATGGCGTCCTGGGCCAGGAACGCGCCGTCAACGCCATTCAGTTTGGCGTCGCCATGCAACGCCCCGGCTACAATATTTTTGTGATGGGAGATACCGGCACCGGCCGCTCGTCCTATGTCCGGGACTACCTCAAAAGCGAAGCCAAACGCCAGATCACTCCTTCCGTCTGGTGTTACGTCAATAATTTCAGCAACCCCAGAGAACCCGGGGTTATTGAGCTGCAACCTGCAGAAGCCAATCAACTGCGCGATGATGTACGCCAACTGATTGACCAGTTGCTGGCGACCTTTCCGGCGGTGTTGGAACACCCGTCCTACCAGCAGAAAAAAGCTGCCATTGACTACCAGTTCAATCGCAAATACGACAAGGCCATTGAGCTGGTCGAAAAAGACGCCCACAAACAAGGGGTCGCGGTGTATCGCGATGCCAATGCCATCAGCTTTACTCCTATTCGTGATGGCAAGGCGCTGGATGAATCCGAGTTCGCCCAGCTGAACGAAGAAGAACGCGAACAGTTTCACGAAACCATCGCCACCCTTGAGCAAATGCTTGGCGACCAGCTGTCCGAGCTGCCGCAATGGAAACGCGAAACCAGCGACCTGCTGCGCGCTCTGAACCAGCAAACCATCAGCGACGCCATCAAGCCTTTGCTGGTGCCGATCCGTGAACGCTTTGGCCATCACGACCGGGTTTCGGCTCACCTGAACGAACTGGAAGAGCACCTGCCACGGCTGGTACTGGAAGAACTGGTCGATGAGCGTCTGCTGGAGCTGCGTGAGGAATACGTCAAACGTAACCGGCTGGAAGAATCCCTGCTGCCCAATGTGGTGACGCACCACTCCGCCGATAGCGGCGCACCGGTGGTATACGAACCCCATCCCAGCTACGGCAACCTGTTCGGCCGGATTGAATACACCAGCGACCAGGGCGCCCTGGTTACCAACTATCAGCGGATTTGCCAGGGTGCCCTGCACAAGGCCAATGGCGGTTATCTGATTCTGGATGCCGACAAGGTTCTGACCGAACCACTGGTATGGGATGCCCTGAAACGGGCGATACAATCCAAACAGCTGAAAATGGAATCGCCATATTCAGACATGGGGCTGTTCAACACCACCAGCCTGCTGCCCGCCACCATTCCACTATCGATCAAGCTGGTGCTGATTGGCTCACGTCAGGTGTACTACCTGCTGCAGCAATACGATGAAGACTTTAATCGCCTGTTTCGCGCTGTGGTCGATTTTGACAACGACCTGCCGCTCAACGACGACACTCTGTACGCCTACTCTCGGCTGTTAAAAAGCCGGGTCGAGGAACAAGGCTATGCCCATATGAGCCGCGATGCTGTCACCCGCATGGTGCGCTTCAGCGCCCGTCTGGCGGAACAGCAAGACTCCCTCAGCGCCCATATTGGCGAACAGTTCGACTTACTGGCCGAAGCAGACTTTATTCGCAAACTGGCACAAGACCCGGAAATCACCCCGATTCATATCGACCGAGCCTTACAAGCCAAGCAACAGCGCACCGGCCGGGTCTACGACAAACTGTTTGAACAGATGTTAGATGGAACCGTACTACTGGAAACCAGTGGTCGCGCTGTTGGCAAAATCAACGGCCTGACCGTAATGTCTTTGGGAGATACCAGCTTTGGTTCCCCCGCCCGTATCACTGCCACGGTTTACCCTGGTTCCAAGGGCGTGGTGGATATCGAGCGGGAAGTCAGTCTCGGCCAGGCGATTCACTCCAAAGGGGTGATGATCCTCAGCGGCTTCCTCGGCAATCGTTATGCCCAGAAATTCCCACTGGCGATCTCTGCCCACCTTGCCATGGAGCAATCCTATGGCTATATCGATGGCGATAGCGCCTCTCTGGCTGAACTGGTGTGCCTGATTTCGGCGCTGATCAATAGCCCGATTGAACACAGCTTTGCCATGACCGGCTCGATCAACCAGCACGGCGAAGTGCAGGCCATTGGTGGCGTGAATGAAAAAATCGAAGGTTTCTTCCGCTTGTGCTGCGCACGAGGACTCACCGGCGAGCAAGGGGTGATTATTCCGGCCTCCAACCGCCGCAATCTGATTCTGAATGATGACGTGGTACAGGCCGCTGCCGCTGGCAAATTCCATATCCACTGTGTCACCCATGTTGATCAGGCGGTGGAAATCCTGCTCCGCCGGGAAGCTGGTCAAGCCAACGACGATGGCGAATTTCCGGCTGGCACAGTGAATGGCGACATCATTGAACGGCTGAAAGCCATCTCCAGCATGGCCGACCAGACTAGCAGCAAAAAATAACCTCTCCTCTGGGTGCAGGGTGCAGGCAGGACACTTGTCAACGTGTTCCCTGTGCCCAGGCACTAGACAGCATCAAGCCCCAGGAACTACCGGGCATGAGACGCAGAAAAACAAAAACCCGCCGGGATACAGGCAAAAAGAAGGAAGCGAAAGAAAGAAGAAAAACGAAAGAAGAAAAACAGACAGGATCAAAAAATCCGTAGCGTCAACCACACCACAAGAAAACTCAAAGCCGGAGCCTTGCCCCGGCCTGAGCGATACTAGCGAAAACTTTTTACATTGCGAGCAACAAAACTCAGGGTCAGGCCAACCAGGCTGTCACTGACCTCATAAAAGCGCTCATCCAGCTCTTCCAACTCATTCCGGTAATCGTCTTCCAGCTGACTGACCAGAGCACTGCGAGCGTCTTCATCTGCAGGCACCGCCCGATCGGGGAAAAGATCCAGCAACTCGTCGAATATCGCGTGGATGTCGCGGGATTTGACCCGCTCCAATGCAGCTAAAGTGTCTTCCGCCTGAGCGCCAACCTCATGGTGAAAAAACTGCACAAAACCGCCGTTTTCCATTTCTCTGAGCAGACTGTCGATACAAAAAACGGTTTTTTCTGCATCACTCAGGGACTCGTAGCCCAAATCTGCTTCTTTATCGTAGATCACATCCGTGATCTGAAGAAATGAATCAGTCTCATCAGCAACGTCCAGCGCCGCCTGAATCTCCATGTTCATACGTCTAAACTCAGCACTCTCACAATTGAATTTCAGTCTGGCCAAGATAGCCCAAGCAATAGTATTTGCAAAGCCTTTACTGACTGTTTTTCCACCATATCCATTTGCTTTGCCAAACTGGGCGATTCTATCCGATCGATCAGTTTTTATTCAGCGATATGAACGCCTGATACAACACCATCAGACTGTGCAGCAGACCTCCGCCACAAAGCAAAAATCAGAGCGTATCAATAGTGGAACACAACGCCACCATACGTCGCGCAGTTGGCTCGGGATGCTCCATCGGAAAACAATGATTACCCGCCACTGTCTCGACACTCATCAATGGATTAAGCCTGGCAGCCCGGCGCGCACCCGGTGCAATAAAGCTGAACCCCGTAGTGGCCACCAGCAAATGCACCGGCACCGTCATATTACGCACGGCACGCCATAAACCCAGGGGAGCAGAAGCAAAAATCAGCGCTTCCCACTGCGGCGCACACGCCAACTCCACGGCCCCGGTTCCTGCTCCTGCTCCTGCTCCTGCTCCTGCTCCTGCTCCTGCTCCTGCTCCTGCTGGCCGCAAACCGGTTGTTAAAAACCCGTTAAACGCCAGAGCGTGCCAGTCTTTGTACAACGATTTGCTACCCAGATACTCTGCCGCCGCCGCCGGCGATTCCCAACGGGCACGACGCGCTGCTGCGCGCCGCACCAAAGGATTGTGCCGCCACAAATGAGTCACTTGCAGCAGTTTCTGGGAACCAATCAAAGCGGGAGGAAAAAGTACGGGGTCCAGCAGAATCAGGCGCTGAAACAGATCCGGGCACTGTTCCGCCATCATCAACGTCAATATGCCGCCCATGGAATGACCAATACCCACAACTTCTGGCCGTGGCAGATGCCCGGAGTCGGGCAACAGCGTCCATTCCGTGGCAACCACCTGCTGGACAAAGTGGGTCAGATCCGCCGCCAGCAACCGCCAGTCCGGGAAACCCCGGTGAGCAGTCGGGGCCGATCCACCATGCCCTGGTATATCACTCAGCAGCAACGACCAATCCTCTGGCAGTGCATTCCCCAACGCCAACAACGACAAGCCACTGAAGCCATTTCCATGTAACAGGTGTAAGACAGGTTGGCCGACACTGCCCTGTCGCCAATAGCCACAAATCGAGCCGACCGTGACCTTTTTCCAACCTGTGACACCACACACTGTCATATTTTTCGGCATACTAATTATCATCCTGTTGAGACGAACCATGTCGCTCTGACACCACCGTCAAAAACACACGGGGCAGAATCTACTGCTACAAACTGGGCATTGATCAAACCAGCGCTGGACAAAACGCAGTAGACTGTTTGGCGAAGGATCAACGGGTAACAAGAGTTAGCGGGGCACAGTCTGCACACTATTTTCTCTACCACGATGCAGTACGGCCGGAGCACGCTATACATCAGATAGTTATTTCTGAAACGACCACATCAAAGGGAATCACAATGACCGCACCAGCTGTAACACGCGCACTTGAAGCTAACCGACGATTCACCGACCTGAAAGATGCTCAGGCCCGGTTATCCCAGGCTCAACGGGATTTTGACGCCAAGGTAATCAGTGAGGAGCAGTACCTCACGGTTACGGATGTCTGTCAGAAAATCATTCGCGCCTGTCGCGACTGAGCCACACCGACAGCACCATCAAGCAGCAGCCGGAATACCACTATGGAAGCGAAATTCGCTGTCCGGCTGTTCTATCAATTCGCCTTCCAGAGCGCGAAAAAATGCCACGCGCTCATCAATTGGCTCTTTGGCATATTGCTGTGCCAGGCCAAGATAATCCTGATAATGCCGCCCTTCAGAACGCAATAACGAGCGATAGAATTTTTCCAGCTGACTGTCGAGCAACGGCGCCAGCTTGGCAAACCGTTCACAGGAACGGGCCTCGATAAACGCCCCGATAATCAGCACATCGATCAGTTCGTGTTCGCCACCCTTGCGTACCGCCTCACGCAAACCGGCGGCATAACGCGACGACGATACATGGCGATAAGCAATACCACGCTCTCGCATAATGGCTATCACCTGTTCGAAGTGCAGTAATTCCTCACGTGCCAACTGGCTCATTTTTTTGAGCAAATCTTCCCGGTCCACATGCTTGTAGAGCAGGTTCATGGCCGTGGTGGCGGCTTTCTTCTCACAGTTGGCATGGTCAATCAGCAGCGTATCCTGCTGCTTCAGGGCTTCCTCCACCCAGGCATCTGGCGTTGCACACGCCAGGAAGGTGTTAATCTCAGACAATACGTCGTCGAGTGTCATAGTCCATCCTCGATCATCTTTTCCAGAACGGCGCGCACCTTACCGGAAATGGCGATCGCTCGCTGGGTTTTTGCATCCATCAGGCAGAAGGTGATCGTCGCGTCAGCCACCAGCTCTGTTGGCTCGCCGTTTTCCAGCAACATCACCTGCTGTTGCATCTGGGCGCTCTTGTTACCAATGCTGCCCATGCGCGTCACAATACGAATGACCTCGCCATCAAAGGCCGGACGACGGTAAGAAATATTGATATTGGCCACCACAAACGCCAGCTGGTCATCATCAATAACATCAAGAAAACGGTGACGATCAAAATAATCCCAGCGCCCTTCCTCCAGAAACTCCAGATAGCGGCTGTTATTTACATGGTGATAAATATCCAGATGGTAACCACGAACCTTGATATCCACTGACATACATATTTCCTCGATCGTCTCATCCAGTTTGGGCAACCAGACACCAAGCCTTGTTCATTGACAACTTGATACCCAGCACCTTCAAGACATCGATTCTATGTAAACTGGCGCACACATTCAAACGATCGTTTGATTATTCGGGATAATTCCCTCGCGCCATCCTGTGTTCAGGTTTATTTTTCAAGATGTGTTCAATATGCGAACCAGAAAACCGTAACGGCCAACAGATGAAAACCCAATCAGGGCAACAGCTAGAACGCCTCGGCATCCTGTACCTGAAAACGCAGATCATGCAGATTGATACCCAGTGGCATATCGTCACTCAACCGTGCCAGCTCCCGCGTCAACAAAGCTTGCTGCCAATGCGTCTGCAAGCTGTCGACGATACGAGGCGTCACCCCGGCCAGCTCAGACAACTGTTCCAAAGCAATCAATATCCGGTCCAGACGCTGACAATGATCCAGTAATTGTGCCGCCGTTTTGGGGCCAATACCGGGGACGCCAGGCAGATGATTGGTGGTATCTCCGGTCAAGGCCCAAAAGTCCACCAGCTGGCCCGGCCGCAAGCCATAACGGGCATAAACCACCGCTTCGTCCAGTAACTGCCGGTCAAAATGATTGGCGACCCGGATACGGCTGTTCACCAACTGGCAGAAGCCTTTGTCCGTTGACAGAATCACACTGGAGACACCCGCCAGTGCCGCTTTGCTGGCCAATGCTGCACAGACATCATCGGCCTCCCAGCCATCCTGGCGAAAGCAGTAGACCCCCGCCAGTTCCAGCTGATGACGCAGCATTTCCAGTCCAGCGTGCAGGGCCTCCGGCATTGGTGGCCGACCTTTTTTATAGTCTGGCCACAGCCGATGACGCCAGGTCTCACCATGATCTTCGAATACCATGGCAACATGGCTGCACTCCAGCCGGGCGGCATTACTGTTGATAATGGTAATGGCGCGACTGGCAGTCGCTTCCAGGGCGGCAGAGCTGTTTTCAACCGCGGCATAGACCCGGCGAATCAGATTCATGGCGTCGATAATCAGTAACTGCATGGATAGCTCTCCTTGCGTGCCATTGTCCATCCTGTTTGCTCAGGAGCGATTGTCATTATTTATCAGTACGCTTGTGCTTGGTGATCCCCACAGCCCGGGTATCGGCTTCAAGGTCGGAATGACTGTCGAAATGACTGTCGGGATTCAATGGCTGATGTTGCTGGGCCTGCCAGAGTGCGGCATACCGCCCGTACTGAGACAGCAGCTGAGTATGGCTACCCCGTTCAACCACGCGCCCGCCTTCCATCACCGCAATCTCATCGGCATCGACCACGGTCGACAACCGGTGGGCAATAATCAACGTGGTATGACCTTTCGAGACTTGCCGGATGGCATCCATAATGCCGCGCTCGGTATGGGAATCGAGCGACGAGGTGGCTTCATCAAACAGCATGATCGCCGGGCGTTTGAGCAACATACGGGCAATGGCGATACGCTGCTTTTCGCCACCGGACAGCTTTAGGCCGCGCTCCCCCACCACGATATGCCAGCCATCGTTATGCCGCTGCACCAGACTGTCGAGATGCGCCATGGTCAGCACCTGTTGCAGCTCCTCATCGGTGGCGTCCGGGCGCGCATAAAGCAGATTGTTTTTCAGGGTATCGTTAAACAGCACGGTATCTTGTGGCACCATGCCTAGCGTGGCCCGCAGCACCGACTGCGGTAACTGATCAATTGGCTGGCCATCAATAAGAATCGCCCCTGCGGAAGGGTCGTAAAAACGAAACAACAAGCGGGTCAGGGTCGACTTGCCAGCACCACTACCGCCAACAATGGCCAGGGTTTTACCCGCCGGAATGGTCAGATCCAGCTGATCCAGCACCTGGTGATCGTCCCGATAACCAAAACTCACCTGCCGGAAAGTCACTTCGCCACCCTTGAGATCCAGGACGGCAGTGCCGTCATCTTTCACCGCCGACTCTTCATCCAGCAGCTCGAACATACGTTCGATATTGGCCATGGATGCTTTTAGTTCACGATAGACAAAGCCAAGAAAATTCAACGGTAAAAACAACTGGAACATAAAAGCATTGATCAGGGTGAAATCACCAATCGTCATGGTGCCTTGCACCACATACCAGGCCGCAAACATCAGCATCGACATCATCGCGGTACTGATAATCAGCGCCTGCCCGGCATTCAGGCCAAACAAGGTGTAACGGTTTTTCTGCCGCGCCTGCTCCCACTCGGCCAGCGACTCGTCGTAGTGCTGTGCTTCCCGCGACTCGGCATTAAAGTATTTGACTGTTTCATAGTTCAGCAGGCTGTCGAGGGCACGGGCATGAGTGGTGGAATCCATACGGTTGGCCTCGCGTACATACTGCGTCCGCCACTCCGTCATGCGGAAGGAATAACCTACATAAACCACCACAGCCACCGCGGTAATCAGGGCAAATACCGGCGGATAATTAAACAGCAACAACCCGGTTACCATCAGCAATTCCAGCAGGGTCGGCAGAATATTGAAGACAATAAACCGTAATAAAAAGCTGATGCCCTGCAAGCCCCGTTCAATATCGCGTTGCAAGGCTCCGGTTTGACGATCCAGATGAAACGCCAGGCTCAACTGGTGCAAATGCCGGAACACCCGCAGCGCCATCCGCCGCATGGCCCGTTCACTGACCCGGCCAAACACCAGATCTCGCAACTCGCCGAACAACACACTCATCAGCCGCGCCAGACCGTAAGCCAGCAATAACCCCAGCGGAAACCACAGCCACCATTGCTCCTGCGGCACGCCACCGGACGGCAACTGATTCAGGGTATCGACCTGATGCTTGAGCAAAAACGGCATACCCACACTGGCCAGCTTGGCTCCCACCAGACACAGCAAGGCCACAACCACACGCCAACGAAACTCAAACAGATACGGCAACAGCGTTGTCAGCCAGTCCCAGCCCTTGCGGGAAGGGGGAACCGGGTCATAACCACGCGCCGGTGAAAAGGATTTCATCCAGAAGGTGCTCTATAATTACGGTCGGAACGGCCACTGCCGAACCAACAGACAAAAGAATTGATCAGGCGGGAATTTACCACATCGTCGCCCACTTGCCGGAATTGCTTGCCGTATAGCCAGGTTCAAGCGAACGTCATCCGAAAACCGCAGTCAGAACACAACACCAGGGCGACAGACTGCGATTGATTCGCGTATGATAGCCGCCTTTGATTAGACCCAACCCAGAGAAAATACGCCACCATGCTGTCTGTACGCCGTATTGCCCCCCTGCTTGCTTGCACCGCTGCTGCTGCCATGACATCGACCAGCCACGCCGAACTCAGTGCCAATCTGGGACTGGTAACGGAATACCTACGCGATGGAATCAGTGAAACCCGTGGTGAATACGCAGCCCAGCTGGGAGCAACCTATATACACAACTCCGGCCTGTATGGCGGAATCTGGGCCAGTGAACTGAAGCGTAATGACGATCACACGCACTCGGAATGGGACCTGTTTGCCGGTTATTCCCGCCCCATTAGCCACCACTGGGGCATCGACCTCGGCGTGATGCGCAACACCTTTCATGGCGATTGGGAAAGCAGCGAACAAAGCTACGGCGAAGGTTTTCTGCGCGCAACCTATAAGCAGGCATGGGTTCTGGGTGTACGCCAGACCAATAATTTTATGGGCAGCGAATTTGCCCGCCGGGTACTGGAAGCCTCATACACCCTCCACACCAGCAACTTCGATTTTGAATTTTACACTGCCCGCCATCGTTATCTCGGCTTTGATGACGACTATAACTTCGGCAGTGATTACCGCGATGACTACTGGCATTTCCGGGTCGGTGTCGAGCGTACTTACAAGCAATACGATTACCGCCTGACTCTGGAACGTACCAACCTGACCAGCGACTATGACGCCGGCACGACCTTCCAGTTTGGCATTCACCGCTATTTTGATCTCTGGTAAGCGCTGCTCCATCACTGCGATCACTACCGCAGTCGCAGTCGCTGATGATTCAAACAGCCAGCAAGCATCAGCGCCCTGACTGTTTGAACCACCGGCTTCAGGCCCCTTCGGGCATGCTGTGCCACCAGATCCTCGCCTCACGACAGCCATCAGACGAGAACGATGCTTCCAGCACGCCATCCAATACCATTCTGGGCAGCGGGTCTCCGGGCTTTCTGTCGGGCAAGCCGGTCCCTGTTGAACTGGCCCAGATTTGAAAAAGCTCTTCCGATGCTACTTGATAAGTAACGTGCCAATGCGCCATGCCCGTACCTTCCTGGCTGGCCAGAATCTCGAACGTGAGCTGAACATCCTCCTGTAATTGCACCCGCGTCCAGTACTCTGCCAGTTGCGCCCTGCCCACCTGCACCTGAAACGGCGTATTGTGGTATTTGCCGTCTTCGTGAAACAGCATGGCAAACCTGTCCGGGCTGCGGGATTCCCAGGCTTCTTTGTAGCCCGCCATAAAACGCTGGATATTCATATTCCACTCCGCCAGATCGATGGATTCATAAAAGACTGGCAGTGTATTCACAGGCCGCAACCTGAAGCCAGTCAGTCGGTCAGACTGCCATCAACTTGGCTTCAATCAGCCCATGCTTCCAACCACACAGGCCCTTGAAGACCAGCGATCCAACCCCAAGCCTTAATTCGGCGTATCGATATCAACGGCCTCGGCTTGCGGCTGATACGCCAACATCACCTGTTCATCCGGAGAAAACATCGCCACCTCCTGACCTGCCCTCTGGGCATAAATCACCCGAAAGGCCAACACATTCTGCACATACTGGCGGGTTTCGGCATACGGAATAGTTTCTATCCAGACATCCAGAGGCAAGTGGCCACGCTCTTCCAGCCAGCGTTCAACACGGTGTGGCCCGGCATTATAAGCGGCGCTGGCATAAGCCCGATTACCATCAAAGCGCTGGAACATTTCTGCCAGATAAGCCGTGCCCAGCGCGATATTGGTTTCTGGCTGGAACAGCTGCTCTGCAGCCGCCAGTGGCACGCCATGTTTTTTGGCGGTCGTCTTGGCCGTAGCGGGCATCAGCTGCATCAGGCCACGAGCTCCTACCGGAGACTGCGCCGCTGGCTTGAAGGCACTTTCCTGACGGGCAATGGCTGTCGCCCAGGTCACATCGATCTCGTTTTTTCTGGCCTGAATCTCAAACAGGTCGGTGAACAACACCGGGAAACGGGCTTCCAGATAATTCCACTGGCGCTGGCGAATCGCATCCATAATGGCCCGGTGATGCCAGCCCCAGTCCAGGGAGAGCGCGACCATGTGTTGTCGTTTGACCGGTGCCAGACTGGCGCGGGCAGCAAGCCACTCCCGTTCGGCATCCTTGTTCCGTTCCAACGCCAGCCACTCTTTGGCCCGCTGAATCGCCGGGACATTCTGTATCTCTGTGAGTACATCCGTATTGACGCTAAACGGCTGATTATTCAGATTAAAAGGCAGTTGTTGATGGGTCGCGGCCAGAAAACCATAAAACGAGCGCGATTGTGCCAGCTGGTTCCAGGTTTGCTCGACGGTTTGCATCTCTGCTGCCGCGCTATCGCCCGGTTGATTCTGCACCGCATTGGCATACCAGTATTGCCAGCGATCCGAGGCTTGCAGGTCAGCAGGCAAGGTATCAATTAACGTCAGTACACCGGTCCAGTCGATAATCTCTGCACCCAGAGCCCGACGCAGCCGGTATTCCGTCAACTCCGGATACTGATAGTCATAATCAAGACCAGCCAGCAACGCCGTCGCGGTATCGGTTTGGGAATAGGTCAACCATTTGCCGATATACACATCCAGCGGTGCAATCAGGGAGGAGGCTTCTGGCAATGTTGCCCGGTATTTCAGCCACTGCTGTGCCGCAGTCTCGGCCGACCGACGAGCCAGCGGCTGGAAATACTGTTCCAGCAAACGGCGCTGGGCCGGTTCCGGAAAGACCGACAAGTCCGCCGTCAGCGCCTGGCCCGGATGACTTGACAGGGTTTCATAGCGGCTCGCCAGAGCATTGGCATCGGCATCCATAAAACGGTGCAGATAACGCGCCAGTCGCATATTGCCCGCCTGCGCGGCCAGCCAGTAACGTTTCGCGGCCATACCTGCGGTTGGATTACCGTATTGACTCCACTGCGCAAACAGAGGGTCACAGGCTGCCGGTTGGGATTTGGCAACCATCCACAACGAATCCGTCAGGGCCAACCCTTGCTCTTGCTGATCGGTTTGCAGATACGCCATGGCCAGATCACATTGATAGGCCGCTCCTTTTCTTGGCAAACGCTGATAGGCCGTGAGCCATTCTTGCCACCGCTCTTCCTTGGCCAGTTGCTTCAGCCAGGTATTTTGCAGATAAATACGGCGGGGAAACTGTGGGTAGCTGTCCAGAAAACGATTCACCTCAGCCTGGGTCAGGTGCTCTGGGAAACGCTGATAAACCTGATATTGCAAATACGGGTACAGTGAATAACCCTGTAATGGCTCAATCAGATCGGCCACTGCCTCATAGGGCACGGTGTCCAGTTGCTGTTCCACTTCAACGAATTGCGCACGCGCAGCAGCTTCCGCTTCCGGTGTTGGAATAGTGTCGGTGCCTTGCTCGGCGACCGCGCCAATGCTGTACAACATGATCAGCAAGCTTACAGAAAGGTGTCGTAGGGTCATTGAGCTTACTAATGTTAGTGAGTGGTATGGAAATCCTCATCCAATGATAGGTCAGGGTCAACCGTTTGTGAGACCCTCGGACATATTTATGCAAAAAAAAAGAGAATGGCTCGAATCAGCCAGCCATGTGACGGCCTTATTTATCATTCTTGTATATTTTATGCACAAGCCCGAACCCCATCAGAACCCATTTCTGAAATTCGGGCTTGCAACCATCAACAGGCACTTTTATAGTTGCTACTAACAACCAATTAACGCAGCCATTAACGAGACACCCATCGCCATGTCCGCCAGCTCGAAACGCGCTCAGGAACTCTACGAAGCAGTGAACCAACTTATCCGTGTTCACCAGTTCCGCGACCGTGATTGCATTTGCCACCACGATGTCTCGGTGGCCCAGTGCTACGCACTGGAAACCCTGGTCAAGCGTGGCCCGTTACGCCTTCAGGCGCTGGCCGATGAGATGTATCTCGACAAAAGCACCACCAGCCGGGTCGTCGACTCCCTGTTGCGCAAGCAATATGTACTCAAGGCCCACGACCCGGCCGACCAGCGCGCAGTGCAACTTTCACTGACTCCTGCTGGCGAAGCGTTATACCAGACCATCCATCAAGACCTGATCGCGGAAGAAGCGTCCATGATCAAAGACGTTCCCGCTGAAGTGGTCGATGGCGCATTAACACTGATCCGGCAGCTGACCCAAGCCGCTCGTGATCGCCTGGGCTCATAGCCCATTTTTTTACCCAATTAGTTGTTAGTAACAACATTAATCATGGAGACCATGCTATGAACAAAACCACATCCCAATTACCGGTTGCCGTTATCGGTGCAGGCCCTATCGGGCTGAGTGCCGCCGTTCACCTGCTTGATCAGGGCTACACCCCCATCGTATTTGAAGCCGGAGACCAGGCCGGTGCCAACCTGGCACGCTGGGGCCATGTGCGCATGTTCTCCCCCTGGGCTTACAACGTCGATGCCGCCGCCGCTACATTACTGCAGCAACAGGGCTGGAACCACCCGCTTGCCAGCGATTTCCCGACTGGCCAGGAATTACTGGCACAGTATGTCACACCACTTGCCTCTCACCCGGCCATTGCCCCTCATCTGCAGCTGAATACCCAGGTTCAGTCGGTCAGCCGTCTCAACCATGATGTACTGCGCACCGGCGGCCGTAACGAGTCCCCGTTTGTGCTCCGTGTTACCGGCCCTGACGGCGAACGCGACGTTGTCGCACAGGCGGTGATTGACGCTTCCGGCACTTATCAGACCCCTAACTGGCTGGGAACCCACGGCATTCCAGCACTCGGGGAAAATGCCGCCGCAGACGCCATCGCCTACGGTGTGCCCAATATTCTTGGTGCTGCCCGCGACCAATACGTCAACCAATCAGTGCTGGTTGTCGGCGGTGGCCATTCGGCGTTTAACGCGTTGCAGGATCTGGTGGTGCTGGCTGAGCAACACGAAGGCATGCGTGTACTCTGGGGGGTACGTAATGCCTCTGTCACCAACGTGGTTCGCTCCCCCGCCAATGATGAATTGCAGGAACGCCGACGCCTGGAAGTCCGCATTCAAGAGCTGTTGGAGCAAGGCCGTATCGAAGTATTTACCGAACTGGAAATCGAAGCCATCGAGCGCCATAACGGCCAGCTGATGGTACGCAGTGGCTCACGTACCTTGCCGCCCGTCGATCGCATCATCGCAGCCACCGGCTTCCGTCCCAACCTGAGCCTGCTGGCCGAAGTCCGTACCTCTCTGGACCCGGCCACACAAAGCCCAACACGACTGGCCCCTCTGATCGACCCCAATCAGCACAGCTGTGGTTCGGTGCCTGAACACGGCCTGGCAGAACTCTCCCACCCGGAACCCGGCCTGTTTATCCTGGGCATCAAGAGTTATGGCCGTGCACCAACCTTTTTGCTGCGTACCGGTTACAAACAAGTGGCCGCGGTTGTTACCGCATTAGGCAGCAACGCCATGTACGCCGCCGCCCAGGCCTCGACGACGGCAGCGGCACCCTCTCCAGCCACGTCATCTTGCCAGGGATGAGCAGGTTGCCTGCACCCGCCCATCGCAGCTTTGTGGCAGCGATGGGCATCAGTCAAATGGTGTCCTGGGGAACGCTGTATTACAGCTTCCCCCTGATTGCCGAGGCCATCTGTAATGAACTGGGCTGGAGCCGTGCGGATATTTATGGGGCTGCCACACTGGGCTTGCTGGCGGCTGCGTTAGCCGCCTACCCGGTGGGGGCTTTGATTGATCGTGGCCATGGTCGTCCATTAATGGTTGGCGCGACGGTGGCTGCTTCCCTTGCACTGCTGGGCTGGTCCAGTATCAACACCATGACGGCGCTGTATGGTGTCGTGATCACTTTAGGAGTACTACAAGCGGCGTTATCTTACGAACCCGCCTTTGCCGTCACCATACGCCAGTTAGGGACGCAACAAGCCCGCTCCGCCATCACCACCATCACCTTATGGGCCGGTTTTGCCAGCACGGTGTTTATACCGCTGCTGCAATGGATGCTCGACAACCTGGGCTGGCGCGGCGCACTACTGGGACTGGCAGCCATCAATATTGCCGTCGCCGCCCCACTGTACTTTTGGGCCATTCGATCAGCCACGGTGGCCGATCACACAACCCGGCACCAGCCCACAACAACCGCATCCCCCAGTTCCCCGGACAATCCTGTTCGGGCGATGCTATACAGCCCGAGATTCTACCTGCTCACCGCTTCTTTCTGTTTTTATATGGCGCTGTTTTCTGGCTTTACCTACCATATTTATCCGCTGCTGGTTGCCCTGTCTTCCGATATTCAAGCCGTCGTGTTCGCCATTGCCCTGATTGGCCCGGCCCAGGTCGGTGCCCGACTATTGCTGCTGTTATTCCGGGAAATCTCCATCAAACATCTTGGCCTGCTGGCCAGCGTTGCATTTCCGCTAGCGATCCTGCTATTAAAAGCACCGCCATCGGCGTTTACACTGGCGGCCCTGTGTGTGCTTTATGGCGGCGCAAACGGCATCTTTACCATCGTGCGCGGCATGGCCGTACCGGAACTGCTGACGCGCCACCACTACGGCAGCATCAACGGCATTATGCTGATTCCCATGTCACTGGCACGAGCGGCAGCACCCTGGCTGATTGCCGTATACTGGACACATTCCGACACACCCGACAACGCCCTCAACCTGATGCTGGCCCTGGCGATATTGGTACCGGTATTGTTTGGCCTCGCACTTGTTACCAAGAGCCCGACACAAGAGCACAAGGCCGGAACATAAATCGCAACAACCACAGACAGAGCCTGTAGCCACAGATACAGGCCCTACATCACTTCCGCTTTATCGTATTTCGTCAGATGATCCATCACAAAAGGACGCCCCTGCACCGCCAGCCACATAACACCGCAGAGCAGCCCCACCACCATAAAAAGGCCACCCAGAGTGGACGTCATATTGCCGGAATGGGCGGCGACAAGCTGCACCGCCATGGCACCGAACATACTGGTGATAAAATGAACAAGCGCCACCGCCGAGCCAGTATCACGCTGCTGTTGTTCCAGAATAAGATTGGTGCCGGGCACACGCAGGCCGACCACAGACAGAGTGGCCACGGCGGCACAGGCCGCAAAAAGCCAGGGTGAGCGATCGCCAAAGAAGACCAGCATCACACCACTCATCACCAACACCGCAAACCCCATGCGGACGATGGTTTGCACCGGCATCCGCCGCGACAGGCGTAGATACAGCATCGGGCCAATCAGGGCACACACCGCATTCATGGCAAAGATCAGACTGAACGCCTGCTCGGACATGCCAAAGCCATCGATATAGACATAAGCCGCGCTGCCGATAAACGCCATCAGGCACATCGGCGCCATACCAAACAGCAACACCAGATAGGCAAAGCGCGGGTTGCTCAGCACCGTGCCCAACCGACTCCAGGACTTGACCACCGGCCCGTCATAGCGATTAACCAGACTTTCCCGGAACAGCAACACAAGGGCCGTGGCGAACAGGCCAAACAGGGCGAGAGCCACAAATATTGCGTGCCATGAGGCAACACTCAGCAGAACAGCCCCCAACACCGGAGCGACCAACGGCGCGATAACGACCAGCGACATCACAGTGGCAAGAATCCGCTCACGCTCACGGCCCTTGTAAAGGTCTTTAACGATGGCCGTTTCCACCACCGTGATGGCACCACCCCCAAAACCTTGCAAAACCCGGGAAAGAATCAGCGGCTCAATACTGTAAGAGAACACACAGCCAAGACTGGCCAGCACATACAGCGCCAGCCCGATCAACAGAATCGGCTTACGCCCGAACTTCTCGCTTAGCGGCCCCCAAAACAACATGCCGCAGGCATAGGCCAGCATATAGCCACCCAGCGTCAGATTTACGGCATCATGGGAGACAGCAAACGCCTCGGCGATCTGCGGCAACGCAGGCAGATAGATATCCATGGTCAACGGCGGAAAGGCACCGAGGATCACCAGCATAAACAGCATCCCGCGTCGGCCTAGCCGTGGTTGTGCCGTTGTCATCGTTTTTTCCTTCTGGTCGGTGAGCTGTCCTCAGTCAGTGAAAGCCCATCTGTGTTTTATGTCTGTGTTCTGCCAGCCCGCAAGGCACAAAAAAGCCCGCACGGGCACGCGGGCTTTTTATACCTCATCTATCGGGCGTCTAACACCTGGCAGTCCATCTGCTATTGTATCCGGTTTGATAAGCCATACAGAGGACAACTCTGCTCAGCAGCAATTCCTCTCATTGTGGAAGTCGTCCTCAGTACATCGAACAGCAGCAGAGCCCCTCATTAAAGAAAGGCAAAACCGGGGGAAACTATCCGACCGCAACCCTCTCTATCACCCCTTTCTCAAACAGTTGCTGCAAGATTGCCGCACACTGTTCCCGGATGGTGTCCCGCAGCAAGCGAACCGCCGGCGTGATCGATTGTCGGCTCGGGCAAATAAGCCAAAGCTCTGAAGCAGTGGGTTTGTACTCCGGCATAACGCTGACCACATGGCCCGCCAACAGATCAAACGACATATCGAGGCAGGATTTAACGGCGAGCCCTTTACCTGCAACACACCAGCGCCTGACCAGATCGCCGTCGTTGGCGATGCGGTTGCCACTCATCTTGATCTTGTAGTCGCTTCCACCTTGGGAGAACACCCACACATCGTGGACAATATCCTGCAGCTGGTAAAACACGCCTTTGTGTAACGGCAAATCATGGGGGTGTCTGGGCGTGCCATTAGCCTCAAGGTACTGGGGCGAGGCGCAGAGCACACAGGGGACATCACAGATTTTGAAGCCATACAGATTGGCCTGGTCAGGAGAGCCGTAGCGCAGCGCGATATCCACAGAGTCACGGTAAAAGTCGATATTACTATCACTGATATGAGAACGCAGGCTGACCCCAGGGTTTGCATCCATAAAGTCGTCCAGCCAAGGCGTGACCAGATTCCGTCCCAGATCCGATGACAAGGCAATACGCAGCTCGCCGTCCACCACATGCAGATCACCTTTCACGCTTTGCCGCGCAAGCTCCAGCATCAATAATGCCTTTTCACACTCGGGAATATAGCGTTCGCCTGCAGCAGAGAGCCGCAAACTGCGAGTCGTCCGGACAAACAACTCTACCCCAAGGGCGCTTTCCACCCGCTTAAGGGCGGCACTGGCCGTAGCACTGCGCATATTCAGACTGGTGGCCGCCGCTGTGATGCTACGAAACTCAGCCACTTTAACTGTAGTGGTCAACTAATCCCGGACAGTATTTTAAAGTTTTCCTCAGCAGCAACGGGCGAAATGCCGTCGTTGAATGTATGAGGTCGCTGCCGGTTGTAGTAGTCCATCAGATAACCACCAACATC
>NZ_JAUYWA010000026.1 GCF_030689025.1 Oceanobacter sp. 1_MG-2023 | reverse complement strand
GCCGATGGCGGTACTCGTAATAGCTGGAACGGCTGATATCAAACGCATTGCAGACCATTTCAACAGACATTCGCTCATTCAACTGGTCTATCAGCGCGTACGATTCATCTCGTCCGACATCAAGATTTTTAGTATGTCTTTTTCCTGTTCAAGGCGCTTGCAGCTCCTGAATACGACGCTGCTCCGGGGTTAAGGCCTTGCCCTTCGGGGTGATACCGTCACGCTCCTCGGTTAGTTGGTTAACCCAGCGCCGGATAGCGCTTTCACCAATTCCCAAGGACACGCTCGCCTGGGGAATCGTGTAACCTTGATCCAGCACCAGGCTGGCTGCTTCCTGTTTGAACTCAGGAGAAAAAGAACGTCGCTTGCTGGTCATCAGACACCTCGTTTATGGTGGCGATATTACCACCTACGTTGGTGTCCGGAATCATTGAACCACTACATTTATAGCCTAAACAGCCCTGTGCACAATCGATGTTTCAGGGCAATTTACATTTACCCAAGCCGCCTTATTTACTCTTCCAGATCTGCGCCACTGCCCGGTCACTGCCCAAAAAGCCGACAATCAGGCACACAATGCTAACGGTGAAAAAAACGATTCCTGGCAACAAGCCACCCCAGATTGCCGCCCTGATGGCAACGTATAACGAACCGCTGGAAATCACCAGAAACAGGCAGCCAACAGCCAGCAGAATTTTACGAAAGGAAGGTTTATAGGCGTATTCACCGGTTCCTTTTTCAAACAGATTCAGAAGCGGGGCAAACAGTTTTCGTAATTGGGTTTTCATAAACGCGATGGCGCCCTGTGTCAGATAATCGGTGGCAAAGCCGGTGCGGTAAGGTTTCAGGCTACTCCGCTCACGAGACCAGCCAAGACTGACCATCGTTTGACCCGACCAAAAAGCGCTACAATATCAACCTTTACCGCCATAAACCAACACGGCACCCGGCTGCACTTGCCCAAGGTGTCTTTTCTTAATGCCCGTTGTCCGGGCTGTACAACAGGAATTCGACGTGACTCACTGGATCGATACTCGCCATATCAAGGGCTGGCATGCCCATGTCTATTTTGATGCCGCAACCCAAGGGCAAGCCCGCGAGCTGTGCCAGGCTCTGACGGAAGCATTGCCGGGTATCCAGCAGGGTCGCATGCATGAAAAAGCCGTTGGCCCACACCCGGACTGGAGCTGCCAGCTGGCTTTTGGCCATGATCTGATTGCCGATGTCCTTGGCTTTTTGAGCCTGAATCACCAGGGCCTGACGGTGTTTATTCACCCGATTACCGGACAAGACCTGATCGATCACCGGGACAGGGCTATCTGGATGGGCGCAATACGCCCGCTCAAGCTGGAAAACTTGCCGGATTTTGGGGTTGTCTATGACCTGTTATCCGACTCTCCTGCCTGAGCCTAGCCCACCTGCACTCTCCATGTAATGTAGCCAGAGCCAGTTATAGCCAGTGGTCAGAACACCGCGGATCAAGACAGGGGCTGTAATATCCACACAGACTCTGTTGCACTCAGCCGGTTTTTCATAACGCCGTCAATCTCTTCGGTTTCCAGCAACAGCAGTCGATAATCCTGGTCGTAATGCTGATGCAGTTCTGCACGAGGCACAGAGAATGGCGGGCCTTTTCTTTTTTCCTGATCGTATTCGTAGCTCACCAGTAACTGCCTGGCCGTATCCGTCAACTGACGCAGGTGCTCACTGTAACGCTGGCGCAACGCCGGCGGTAACGCCACCAGTGCTGCGCGGTCATAGATGGCATCCACCTCACCCAGTACGTCGGCACTGAGGTCAAAGATATCCCCCACAAAAATATCCAGGCCATCGGCCTGATACTGTAACAAAGGCCCGACCTGACGAATCTCTGGCGTCACTCCCAGCTCTGCAAACAAGGCCTGAATCGCGCTTTCGTTTAACTCGGCACCGGCAACCTGCACGCCCTGCCCCAGCAGCCAGCCAATATCCAGTGTTTTGCCACACAAAGGCAGAAATACCCGCTGCCCTTCCTTTAGTGCCAACCGCTCGTAGTATTTGACCAGCACCGGATTGGTCTCATTTTGGTGGAAACCAATTTCGCCGCGCTCCCATTTTGCATGCCAGAAACTTGCGTCCATTGTCTTACTCCAGAACTGATATATCGCATTGCCCGCCATCATACACGGTGGCGTGGAATTTCAGAGCGCCGGAACAGCAGGCCGAACACGTCCCGACCCTGGTCATAGCGCCTTCCACAATAACGACGTTCAAACCAGGTACGTCAAATGCCTGATACACCACTCACACCACTCACACCACTCACACCACTCACGCCCAATACCTGCGACATCGATTCCCGCCAATCTCAGCCAATGCCGGTTAATGCCGTCGCCATGACACAAACCAGCGCATACACGGCACTGGGTGCCAAGAACCGCAACAGCCCAACAGCGTTTAATCAATGCAGCCATGAAGAAACCACCCGGTCTCTTCATAAGAATCATCAGCAAATGATCGAGGGACTCATGTCTGCTACTGAATACGACTACATCATCGCCGGAGCCGGATCGGCCGGTTGCATACTGGCCACCCGACTGATTGAAGCTGGCCAAAGCGTACTGCTGCTGGAAGCCGGTGAAAAAGACGACAGCATGTTTCATAAAATTCCAGCCACTGTGGTGAAAGTTTTCCAGCAAAAATCATGGCCTTACATGACCTTGCCGCAAGAGCATTGCGACAATCGGCAAATGTTAATCGCCCAGGGTAAAGTACTGGGTGGAGGCAGCTCGGTGAATGGCATGATCTACATTCGCGGCCAGCATCAGGACTACGATGACTGGGCAACCCAGTGGGGTTGCACCGGCTGGGGCTACACCGATGTACTGCCCTACTTCCGCAAAGGCGAAGCCAACGAAAGTCTGGGTGACCGGTATCATGGCGAAACCGGCCCGGTGCATATTGGCGAAAACCGCTACCGTCATCCGCTGACCCAGGCCTGTATCCGTGCTTGCGAACAAATGGGCCTGCCGTATACCAACGATTTTAACGGCGCATCCCAGGAAGGCACCGGTTTTTACCAGACCAACATCAAGAATGGCGAGCGCCAAAGCACCTCACAAACCTACCTGAAAAGCGTCAAGGACAACCCGCGGCTCAAGGTCGAAACCCACGCGCTGGTCCACAAGGTTAACCTGACCAACAGCGTGATTGGCAACCGCGCCAGCGGTGTGACCTACTCAATCAAGGGTGGCGCGGCACAAACAGCAAATGCCAAAAAAGAAGTGATTATCAGCGCCGGTGCGTTTGGCAGCCCTAAAATCCTGATGCTCTCTGGCATTGGCCCCAACGAAAACCTCAGCAAGGTCGGTATCAAAACCGAGGTGGAATTGCCGGTTGGCAAGAACTTCCACGACCACCAGCACATGTCGATCAATGCCACCACCAAAGATCCAATTTCTATCTATGAAGAAGACAAGGGGCCTTCTGCCATCAAGCACATGCTGCAGTGGCTCTGGACCCGCTCTGGCTTGATGACGTCCAACATTCTGGAAGGTGGCGCGTTTATCGACTCCGAAGGCGTAGGTCGCCCGGATGTGCAATTCCACTTTTTGCCACTGCTCGACAACTTCGATAACACACCCGGAGAAAAACCAGAAGCCGAAGCCCATGGTGTCTCTATCAAGGTGGGTCATCTGCGCTCCAAATCCCGGGGCGAAGTACGCCTTGCCAGCAGTAACCCCAGCGACCTGGTCGAGATTGACGCCCAGGTGTTATCGCACCCGGACGATCTGAAAAATCAGGTTCGCGCCGTCAAGGTCGCACTAAAAGCCATGGAACAACCGGCACTCAAGCGCCTGATCAAACGCGTGATCGAACCCGACAACATTGCCCTTGACGACGACAAGGGGCTTGAAAACTTTGTCCGCAAAAACATCAAGACGGTCTATCACCCAGGGGGTACCTGCAAGCTGGGCACCAACCCGCAAGACGCCGTTGTCGATCTGGAACTGCGTGTTCACGGCGTTCCCAACTTACGTGTGATCGATATGTCGATTTGCCCGCAAGTGCCCAGCGGCAACACCAACGCCGTTGCCATGATGATCGGTGAACGTGGTGCCGATCTGATTCTGAACCCCGGCCAGATCCTTGCCACGACCACCAGCCAGCTCACTACTCCAAGTACAAAAAAGGAACCCGCCCATGTCTGATATTCAACTGCTGCCAGAAACCCTCGCCTTTCTGGAACGTCAACACGGACAGTTCATCGATGGTAGCGCCGTGGCGCCTGCCGCCGGTACAGAAGTCATTGATATTACCAACCCGGCAACCGAGCAGGTTATTGGCCAGGTCACCAGCGCCTCGACCGACCAGCTGAACCAGGCGGTTGACAATGCCAAGGCCTGTTTCAAAAGCACCTGGGCCAACTTCAATCCCTACGCTCGCGGCCAGCTATTGAACAAGCTGGCTGATCTGATCGAAGCCAATGCCGAACAGATTGCGCAGCTGGAAACCTTGTCCAGTGGTAAATCAATCAATCTGTCACGGATGTTTGAAGCCCAGCAAAGCGCCATTTTCCTGCGTTATTACGCTGGCTGGACCACCAAAATCACTGGCGACACGCTACAACCTTCGTTCCCGTCCATGGCCGGAGAGCAGTACAGCGCCTTTACCCGACGCGAACCCATCGGAGTGGTAGCCGCCATTGTGCCGTGGAACTTCCCGCTGATGATTGCCGTCTGGAAACTCGGCGCGGCGCTGGCCTGTGGTTGCACCGTGGTGTTGAAACCCAGTGAATTTACGCCACTCACCTGTCTGCGTCTGGCCGAACTGGCCAAAGAAGCGGGTTTGCCGGATGGCACGCTGAACGTGATTAATGGCAAAGGGGATGTTGGTGCGCAGCTGATCCAACACCCGGATATCGCCAAGGTGTCCTTTACCGGTTCGGTACCAACGGGCAAAAAAGTGAATCTGACAGCAGCAGCCGACCTGACCCGTTGCACCCTGGAACTGGGGGGCAAAAACACCGCCGCGCTATTAAAAGATGCGGATATCGACCGTGCAGTCGGTGGTTTGCTGCAAACCGGCTACATTCACCAGGGCCAGGTTTGTGCTGCGCCAGAACGTGTGTACGTCCACGCCTCGCGACTGGATGAACTGACCGCCAAACTCGGTGGCGCACTCAGTGCGGCACCGATGGGATCACCCCTGGATGAACAAGTGGTTTTTGGCCCGATTTCCAACAAGCCACAATACGAAAAAGTGTGTCATTACCTCGACATCGCCAACCAGGAAAGCCGCATTCTGACCGGTGGCAAGGCGGTACCAGGGCCGGTCAATGGCAAGGGGTATTTTGTTCAGCCCACCATCGTGCAAGTCAATAGCGCCAACGACACCCTGATGCAGGAAGAAACCTTCGGGCCTATCCTCAGCTTTATGGCGTATGAAGAAGAAGATGAACTGATCAGTCTGATCAACAACACCCCTTACGGCCTCGGCACCAGCCTGTGGACCAACAATCTGTCGGCCACCATGCGTATGATTCCACAAATTGAGTCCGGCACTGTCTGGGTCAATCTGCATACCATGGTGGACCCTGCGGTGCCTTTTGGTGGCGTCAAACACTCCGGTATTGGCCGTGAATTTGGCAGTGCGTTTATCGATGAGTACACAGAAACCAAATCGGTCATTATGGCGTATTAAGTTCTGATCCCGGTGCTGGTCTCTCCCATGATTCCCTGTCAGGCGCAGATGAGACCAACACCGGCCTGCGCGCCCATACCGTCCATGCTCATACCGTCCATGCTTATACCTTCCGCGCCATATCTGCCCCCTGATCCAGCCTCCCGGCTTGCCAGACAGCTGCCTGCAGAAGTCGCTGTTTTCATTTCCTGTAGCCACTGTCTCGGGTTTTGAGCAGACTGGTTCAATTCTTGCTTTTTAATTGAATATTCAAGTTTTAAAAAGTGAGATTTTGCATGCATCCACAGTCTGACCTCGCGCATTGGGAATCTTCTGTACACGCAATTTGCGGCAATTTTTCGACCCACCCCCAGCGCCATATTCCTTTTTTGGGCAGCATCCAACTAAGCAATCTCGGCGGACTTGAAGTCGCTCATATAGAAACCAACGCCCATCGCGTTGAACGCGGCTATAAAGCCACCCAGGACGATCGCTACTGCTTTTTGATCCTGCAGACCGGGGGCGTCATGGGGTTCAGCGCCTGCAACGGTGAAGAGCTGGCCCTGAAGCCCGGAGAAATCGTTCTGATTGACTCTTCCTGGCGCTTCAACATGCTGCCACAAGGGCTGATCCAGCAAACGTCGGTGCACTTGCCACGCACACTGGTGCAGAACCTTTTACCGGGCAAACAGCCCTTTCACAAGCTGTCCTCCAACGGCATCAGCACACAAATGTTACGCAATATGATGCAGCAATTACGTTACTCAAATACTCATTTTGGTGCAGCAGACAGCGAAGGTATGGCGTTACAACAGGCGCTGGCCTCCTTGCTGCAACCAGCACTAAACCTGCACGAACAAGCCCCTTCATCTTTGCGGGCACTGGCGGAACAGCATATTGTACGACTCCTGCAAGATCATCGTTTGTCACCGGAACGGCTGGCCGATGAAATGCATATTTCCCGCCGCACTCTCTACCGGCTGTTTGAGTCCGAGGGTCAAAGTATTGCCCACCGCATCCTGACCTTGCGACTCGACCGCTGCAGCGCCGAACTGGAATGGCCTGGCAACGATGCCCTGTCGATCACGGATATTGCCTTCAAATGGGGGTTTTCAGATGTGTCGCAGTTTTCACGTGCTTTCAAGCGGGAACGCGGCATCTCGCCACGGGAATATCGGCAACTGTCACTGCAAGCCGCCAATATCGCTCAGGACACCAGCAGCCATGCGCCCGAGTTTTTTTAGCGGGAATGCTTGCGTATTAACGCAGGGGTATCCCGCGATGCTTCCTGATAACAAGGCAGCCGGAAAAAGCCGGTAAAACCAATAAAAAAAACCAACCAAATGGCACCAATAAGCAGTATTGCTGTTGCAGTCATAACCTATGCTTCTCTGTTTTTTTATTATGGCTCCAGTCTGGCACAGACGTTCCCTACCGGTATGGCAAGACGCCATGTTTACGCCCGGCAAGGGTCGGATGGCTCAGATTGTCCTTTACTGCGAATCACCTTGTGCCAGTAACCAGCGACGATCCAGAGACGTAATGCCCCGGCATCCCATCAGGTTCAGCGATCGCCCGAGTTCTTCCTGAACAATCGTCAAGACCCGATCCACCCCGGCACCCCCATAAGCTGCCACGCCATACAAGGTGGTACGAGCCAGCAAAACGCCTTCAGCCCCTAACGCCAGCGCTTTGATAATATCGGTGCCACGCCGTACCCCACCGTCCAGCAACAGACTGATACGACCATCAACAACCGGTGCAATACGCGCCAGAGCGTCCAGACTGCTGCTTGCCCCATCAAGCTGGCGGCCACCATGATTGCTGACGACCACCCCATCCAGACCGAGGCTGATTGCCATCCGCGCATCGTCTGGATGCAGCACGCCTTTCAGAATTATCTTGCCGGGCCAGTTGGCACGAATCGCCGCCAACCGCTGCCAGTCCAGTCGGGTATCCAGTTGCTCGGCGATAAACTGCATGGCACCCAATGCCGTGCGCTCACCATCAGGCAAATAGGCATTCAGATTACCCATGGTCGGCAGGCCTGCGGGCACCATCACCCGCCACAACCAGCCAGGACGGGTCAAGACATTCAGCTTGTTGGCCAGGGTCAGCTGGCGTGGCGAAGCAAAATTGCGCCGGTCCCACTCACGATTACCAACCACCAGGGCATCACTGGTTACCACCAGCGTTGAGCATCCGGCTTTTAAGGCCCGCTGGAGCAAATCCTGCTCCAGCGACGGGTCTTTCAAGGCATAGAGTTGAAACCAGAGATCGGCATCCGGGACCTGCTGGCGAACCTGCTCCAGGGAGGCGTTGGCAACCGTACTGAGCGTAAAGGGCACGCCATGCGCAGTGGCTGCACGCGCCAGTTCGACATCCGCATTGGGCCACAACATGCCGTTAAAACCACTGGGGCCAATGGCCAGCGGCAGCTGGCTGGCCGAGCCAACCAGTGAGCCAGCCAATATGGGCGGGTCATTCGGAACCAATGTTTTGCTGTGCAAACGGTACTGCTGAAAAGCACTCTGGTTACATTGCAAAGTGCTTTCGTCTTCCGCGCCACCTTGCAGATATTCCCAGGCAAAACCAGGCAGCCGATGGCGGGCTACATAGGCCATTTCGGCCACACTGAGAATACGTTGCGGATCATAACCGCGGTAATACCGTCGCATGGTCGGCTTCCTGTCTGGTCTGGCCAAGGCGACTAGTGAGTCGCCACCCGTGCTGCAGGCACCGGCTCTTCAAGATCGAAGACCTGCGTGAAAAATTGCGGAAGCTTCAGCCGTACATCGCTGGCAGCAGCAGGGTTATAAACCCACGGCCCCGATGGCTGGACACACTCATCGCCCATGCGGAACATCCGGCCCGTTGCCTGATTCAGCAAGATGCCCTTGATGCCCTCCCGAATCGTGCAATCCCGTAATGAGCGTTCCAGGCCACTACGAACCTTTTCCGAGTGGACCAGGTCGAACGCATGTCCGGCATCCGGATAGCTGGTAATCTGGATATTGGCTCCGGTACTGGCGCTGCGACTGACGTAATCACGGCACTGGTCGACCGCATTCACCTGATCATTGGCACCGTGGTAAATCCGGATTGGTGCCTGTATCAGCTTGTCATCTTCACGATATTGAAAACTGCAATCAGGATAAAACGCCGCAATGGCAGCAAACGACAAGCCCGCCTGTCCGTACAAGGATTGCATCCGTTCCATGCCTGCGTACAGGGTCGCCTGCCCGGACTGCGTAAAGCCAATCAGTCCGATACGTTTGGGGTCAATACCCGGATATTTTGCCAGCTGTGCCAGCGCCGCGTAGGCATCCCGAATCAGTGCCATCCGCCGCAGACTGCTGGTGGATTCAATCCGGCCGTTGGTACTGTCGACCATAAAGGTGCCGATACCCCGTTGATTCAGTAACTCAACCCAGTCTTGCAGTTCGTAGGTATAGCCACTGGCACCGTACAGCAGGATCACCACCGGATTGTTGTCACCTGGTGGCAGTCTTAAAGCACCGACGATACCGGCCTGCTCGCCGCCCTTGCCCCGCAACAATTGCTGGTCGGACATGGTCACGGTCGTAAACGTTATGACATGAGAAGAAACTGCCGCCCGGACGCTGGTCGCATACAACACCAAACATCCCAGCAGCGTGATAGCCAGGCTCAGTCGCCTTGTTATTGATATAGCCATAGTGGTTCGCCACTGCCGGACTGTCTGTGGCAATCACAGCCAGCCCGGCATCAAGGCTCAGAAGTTAACAGTATAGGTAGTGGTTACCCGATACTCATCGTATCCAGCGGCAAAGCTGCGATCGATAAAGATACCGCGTACATCAAACGTCAGTCCTTTGAATGCACCTTCCTGCAGGCTGTAGGTCACGTACAGGTTTTTCTCGGTTTCATTTTCATCCGTCAAATCGCCCACATCAATGTCCGTACCCTTGATCATACGGGCGAACACTTTCAGGCCTGGCAAGGTGTCTTTGGCGTTATACATGTACACCAAACCAAGGGATTTTTCGTCTGGACGAACAAACGCCAGGTTTGACCACTGCACCAGATAAGGCTGCGGGATATAACCATTCAGGGTTGGGAAGAACTTGTCGTTGTTCATCTTCTGATAGTTAATCATCACCGCGTGATTACCCATGCTCAACGACTCACGTACACCAAATGCCTGGGTATCGTATTCGCCATTGCGGGCTTCACCGTCATCGCTGACGCGGAACAAACGCACGTCGGTGCGCGAACCCACATCGCCAAAGCGGGTTTTGTAGGTCAGGCCAGCGTACTGTTGCTTGTAGTAGTCGTTCAACGTCCCCAGGAAGTAGGTCACGTTCAACGCTTTGTTAACGTCATAGCTGGCACCAAAAAAGTCCAGGCCATCGGAACGTTCTTCATCGTTACCAAAGAAAATGGACATGCCTTCCTTGTCGGACGATTCACGGGTTACCACAGACCAGTAACGACCAGCGGTCAACGTCAGTCCGTCAATCTCCCTGGACTGCAGCATCGCACCTTCATAGATGGTATCCAGCTGACGGCTGGTGTCATCCCAGGCGATCGGCAGATGCGGACGATGATCACCAATGGTCAGTTCGCTTTTGGAGTATTTGGCCTTGAACGTGGCACCGGTACGGCCATAAGTGTCTGGCGCTTCACCGTCAGCGTGGATAGGCACAGAACCATCGTCACCATCGGCACTCATGATATAGGCCAACTGGGAAGACGCATCCAGACCCACCTGAATGGTCGTGTCGGTATAACCGGAAGTGAACTGCAGGTCGCCACTTTGAGACCAGCTACCCACGTCGTCAGCGTCAGTATCGTAGCTACGAGTCAGATAAAAGTTTTTCAGGTCCAGTTTAACGGTGCTGTCCGCAACAAAATCCGCCAGAGCGGTGGTTGGCAGAGCCAATCCCGTCACGGCTGACAGTACGATTCCGGCTTTACACAGATTGCTTTGTTTCATTATATGTTCCCTTCTGCTTTTCATTGAGTACCAGTGACTGCTGGCGTGTGGTTGTACCGGCCACTCCTTCCCTTGCGGTGAAGAAACCGGCCTTACTCGCCTGGTAACAGAACGTCTTGCGCTCTGTCGCCCCCCTGTTGCCGACGCGGTCAAATCCCTGCCGCGTTCTTGTTATGGGTTACTCGATTACTGCACAAAAAATCGCAAGGTCACGTACACTCAAGACGCAACCGATTTGTCATTCAGGCAATGGTAAGCCCGGTTGAAATACACCAGACCGTCATCTGCATTACCGATGCGTACATCAGCAATGCGGCAATAAAATACGGTGTGGGAGCCCATTTCATGGCTCTCATGGATCACGCAATCGAAGTTCACCAGCGCTTCATCCAGTGCCGGAGCACCGGTTTTCAGACAGCTCCAGCGGTGCTTGGCAAAACGCTCTTCGCTGGTCAGTTCGCGGTTGGCAAAATCCCAAGAAACCCCCTGGTGCTCGCCGGTCAGCACGTTGACGCACAACGTCTTATTGGTTTTGAAATGTTCATGAGCGTAGGAATTGCGGTTCATGCAAACCAGCAAGGTCGGTGGCTCATCGGTGACACTGCTGACGGCGGTGGCGGTAAAGCCGAAACGCCCGGCGTCACCATCGGTAGTGATGACGGTGACAGCTCCACCCAGCAACGACATGCCATTGCGGAATAATTGAATATCGACCATGGTATGGCTCCTCTAATGGTAGTTAGATGTCGAGTACTAGACGTGGGGATTTGGCGCGCGAACAACACAGCAGCATCTGGTCGTTATCCTCTTTTTCTTCGTCGGTCAGGAACACATCGCGATGATCCGGAATGCCTTCGATGACATCGCACAAACAGGTGCCACAGGTACCCTGCTCACACGATACCCTGACCTTCAGACCGGCTTCGGTCAGTGCCTGGGCAATGCTCTGGTTTTCGCCAACAGTTACGGTGATGTCACTGGCTTCGGCATACACTTCAAAGCTGCTGCCACCGGTTTCAACCTCGACCTGGAAAAATTCCTTGTGAATGCGTTCGTCGGCAAAGCCTTTGCTGGCGGCACTGGCCATCACCCATTCCATAAACCCGGCAGGGCCACAGGTGTACATATGGCTACTGTCATCGGCACCATCAAACACCCGATCCAGATCGACACCGGCACCGTCGTGTTCATCGTCAAAATGCAGGTGCACCCGATCGGCAAAAACGCTATTCAGCAGATCATCAACAAAGGCACAACTACTGCGTGAGCGACCGCAATACCACAAATCAAACGGCTTGCCTGCGGCGTGCAGGGCATACGCCATGGCGATCATCGGCGTCACACCGATACCACCACCAACAAGAATCGAACGACCGTCGGTAGCCGCCAACGGGAACAGGTTGCGAGGCGCGCTGATTTGCAGCTCGGCGCCTTCCAGCAACCGTTCGTGAACGGCGATCGAACCACCGCGGGAATTCGGGTCTTTCAAGACACCAACGCGATACGCACTGTTGTCGGCCGGGTCATTACACAGGGAATACTGACGAATCAGGTTATCACCCAGGTGCAGGTCAATATGGGCACCGGCTTCAAACGCCGGTAATGGCTGGCCTTGCGGGTCGACCAGCTCCAGGGCAACTACGCCTGCTGCGTGTTGTTCGCGCTTGCGAACCACGACGGTCAAGAGTTCGTCTGTCATACGCTATCTCCATCCGGTCAATACCGGCGTTTCTTCTACTGTGCAGCCACAAAGTGGCGGGCTGAATCGGGTGATCGTGCGGGTTTATGCGGCGCCGTGGCGCTGACCGGAATCAGCGCCTGGCGACTACCTCATAAACAGGCCACCGTTCACATCCCAGGTCGTTCCCGTGGTGAAATAGGCTTCGGGGCGTGCCAGCTGCACGACCATGTCACCAATAAAGTCAGCATCACCAAGCTTGCCCGCCGGAATATTGGCCAGCAGGCCAGGCAAGCGCTCAGCAGGCACCAGCGCCTTCACCATGGGTGAATCGATCGGCCCTGGCGCAATGGCATTAACGGTGACGCCGCCAGCAGCAAGCTCTTTGGCAAACACCTTGGTCAGGGTCAGGATGCCGCCCTTGGACGCGGCATAATGGGCGCCGGTTGAGGTGCCGCCGTTTTGCCCGGCCAGCGACGACATATTGATCACGCGCCCATAACCCTGGCTGGCCATATAACCGCCAATCACCTGACAACCGGCAAAGGTGCCGCCGAGGTTGATATTGACGACTTCATTAAATTCTTCGAGAGAGATATCCATCACCGGCGTCGCCCGGGTCACGGCGGCATTGTTTACCAGCACGTGCAAGGCACCCCACTGCTCCAGTACGGCAGCCAGGGCACTCTCGAAGTCGCCTTTGTTGGCCACATTGAGAACAACCGCCATGGCGGTATCGCCACTGGCATCCAGTTCGCGGGCGGCGGCTTGAGCGGCATCCAGGTTGATATCACTCAAAACGACGTTGTAACCCGCGCCATGCAGACGCCTGGCGATGTGGTTGCCCAGCCCCTGCGCGGCGCCAGTGACCAGTGCTACCTGTGTTGATACGGTCATGAATTTCTCCTCGGTACTGCTTGTTACTGTCGGTTGGTTGCTTGTTTACAAGCGACTGTCACACGGTTTTCAAATGGCTTTTAACGGCTTTAACAGCATCAAACGCAATCAGGGCGGCACGCCGCCCTGACAGCCGTTAGAAAATAAAGCTGACCGTGCGCAAGAAGCCGTCGGCATGCAGCAATTTCACCACTTTCCGATCAACCAGAAAGCCTTCATCCGTCGGAACCAGGCGGTATTCAATATTGGCGGGATAAGTCACCAACTTGCCGTGGCGCAGCTCGTTCAGCGTCATGGCACAACGGGCAACCACAACGTCATCGCTGGCTTCCAGTACACGAATACGGGACATCATACGAACGGTGTAACCCACGGAATCAGCAGAAACCGATTCACCATTAATCAGGCGTGCGACTCGCATACGGCGCATGTCCGCATCGTCCAGCGCCAGGTTCAGGGTGTTGAGGTAGTCGGTTTCATTCAGATCGGTCGGAACGATATACAGACCGCTGTCCGTCCACAGCGACAACCACTCCTGATAGCCTTTGTGATCCAGCAGGTCGGCTTCGTAGCCAATAAACTCGGTGACTTTGGCGAGTAATTCGGTATTGGATTTCATCGCTTACTTCTCCTCTGCCGGCGCAGTGTTGGTTGTGCTGCCAGCAGCCATCATTTTCTTGTATTGCTGATACGCACCACGCATACCGGTTTCAGAGCAGACGGCACCTTGTGGGTTACCATCAACCGAAGTCCGCAGCCTGGTCATGCCCCGGTTCACCAGAATCCAGCCATCTTTACCGGACTGAGAGCCCTTCTGTACCCGCTCCCATGCTTCGCCATCATCTGGCGTACCAAAGCCCATCGGGCCTTGAAAGTGTTCGTGCAAGCGCATGCGTTTGCGGTTAAACGCCTGAGGCGCACCCTCACCGCCCAGTGCAACGTGCTGGATTTCGGTCTCGCCCACACTGACAGGACGCAGGACGCGGAAAAACGCCATGGAGCACGACACATTCGGGAACAGGTTGAGGTTGAAGCCGGTACCGTGTGCTGCACGCACCAGTTTTTTCACTTCATCTTCGGATTTGCCTTCTTCACGCAGCTCCGCTGCCAGAGCTTCGAAACGGGCAGGAATTGGCTGATCCAGGTCGGCTTCAAGATCCACCAGTTCAGGGATCATCACCATCACGCTGTGACCATGGCCGAGGTCTTCCACAAAACCCTCACCATCCAGGAAGTCGAAAATATCGGCTGTTGCATCGTCCAGAGAGCTGACGAAAGACTTGTGTACAATCGGGAAGTGGTACGCATCGGTGGTATTTTCGAGCTGGATTTTCCAGTTACCCGGGAAGTTGAAACGGTGTTCTCCCAGGACTTTCATTGGATAACCGCCGCCTTGTTTGGCAAACAGGTCGATCCATTTTTTGGCGCCACCAAGGAAATCCACCAGCGGCTCAATGTCGTCCTTGAAGGTGGCAAACACCATGCCCTGATAGGTTTCAAAGCGCAGGCTTTCCAGCGACATGTCTTTTTTGTCGAAAACGCCGTCGTATTCTTCAGGTTTTGGCAGTGCCCGCAGTGAACCGTCCAGGCCATAACCCCAACCATGATATGGACAGGTCAACGCCTTGGTTTTGCCTTTGCGGCCTTCACACACAGTGGCACCGCGGTGGCGACAGCGGTTTTGCAGCACGTGCAGATTGCCTTTGCGATCGCGGGTCAGAATCACTGGATGACGACCAACAAACGAGGTTTTGAAGCTGCCCGAATCCGGCACTTCACTTTCGTGGCCAACAAACACCCAGGTGTTGTTAAATACTTTATCCAGCTCTTCTTCGAATATTTCCGGGTCGGAGTACAGTGACTTGTGGACACGTCCTTCTTCGACCATATCTGCCGCTTTCAGGCTGATATCTTGTAGTTCAATCAATTCACTCATTGTCGTCATCTCTGGTTGTTGGCCGGTGTGGCGCACGGTTCTATTGCCGGTTGCGTGGTCGTTATAGCTGCGGTCATGGCCGGGTTATTTTTCCGGCACTGGCAGCGGCTCGTCGCTTTGCCAATGATCCACCGGTCGGCTGAACAGATTCTCTGTCTGGAAATGGGCGATGCGCCAACGCCCTTCTTGCTGTTTAAAGCGCACATCCAGGCGGGCACTGTTAAGGTGCGATGCGCCGCTGGCAAAAGTGGAGGTTTGCAGCATGTTCCAGCTGGCATGCGCATGATCACGCTCCACCACGATCAGCTCGGAAGTCAGGAAATGAACGTTAAGAGCAAAATGCGGCGGCTCGGAAGCGTAACTTCCCAGCATGGTTACGATGGCATCACGGCCCTGAAAACCACCAAAGCTATTGGCGTAACGCTTGCCTTTGCCTTCCCAAACAGCGTCCTCAGTGAACAGGTCACCCAGCTCATCCATCGGGGTCTGCAACGACAACTCATCACACAGCGCCATATAGCGGTTGATGCAAGCCCGGATATCTCGCTCGCTTTCCAGTGCCTGCAAACGCTCTTTCAACACGTCAATTTCATTCATTCCGGCGACCTCAGCTGCGTTGTACGATCAGTTCACGACCGGTACGCGCTTCCACTTTGGCGTAACGCCACAGTTTGTAAGGCGTCTCGCCAACAGCGGTGCTGCGGAACAGGTTGCAGCAGGCAACGACGGTGTCGTAATCAGCCACATCGGCCATCAGGTAGGTTGTCCATGGGTAGCCGGATGATGGGCCAACCATGCTTTGGTCGTCGTCCATGTTGCCGATCACGGTCACACCATCCATGTCATGAATGCCGTTCCACATTTCACCAAAGGCAGCCCAAACATCGAGTTGCTCTTCTCTGGGGGCATCCATGAAATTCTGGTTGATACCCATGCAAAACAGTACGCGGAGGGGTTTTTTATCACTCATAATGTGTAGCTCCTGGCGGTTAATTCAGTCGGTTACGATGTTCTAACAGGTGTTACAAATAACCCGGATACGGGTCGTGTCCGAAGAAAATGGCACCGGCATTACGGAAAGTAATTGCGCCCATAAAGGCGTGTTGAGTCGCCATCATCGAATCCCGCAAAATGCGTGATAACGGGTGATCGGTATAGGTGCTGGTCATGCCTGCCACCTGATAGGCAATACGAACTGCCTCGGCACATTCATGGGTCAGGTGACTGGTTGCCAGACGGATCAGGCTGACCTGTTCACGGGACGGCTTTTCACCCCGCTGGATGGTCTCCCAGGTGTCTTCCGTCACTTCATAGAAAAAGGCTCGTGAAGAGCGCAATTTGGCTTCGGCCTTGGCAACTTCAATCTGGACATATTCACGCTCACCCAGATTCGGTGCACCGGTCACCGATTTACGTCCGGCAGCCATGGCCTGAACCACGTCAAGTGCTTCCCGAGCCAGGCCAGCCGTAGTGACAGACAGAACCTGGGCGGCAAATGACAGGCTTGGATATGCAAAGAAATCGGATTCGATATTGGGTTTGCCGCCACGAACGAACGTCCATTCTTCTGGTATAAATACATCATTGACGACCATGTCGTGGGAGCCGGTGCCAACCATGCCGATAACATCCCAGTTGGGTTCAATCGTCACCTGGTCGGCTGGCATTACTGCCATGCGTGGCAGCGGTTCGCCGGCATCAGGCTGGATACCAACACCGATCAAGGATGCCCCCATGGAGCCACTGCCAAACTTCCAGCGACCAGAAACCCGGTAACCACCCTCTACTTTTTGGGCCGGCTGCGTCGGGAAAATACCACCTGCAAATACCACATCCGGGCCTTCTGCCCACACCTTGTCGATCGTTTCTACCGGCAATGCCGCCAGGTAGGCCGGGTTCATACCAAAGCTGGCCACCCATCCGGCAGAACCATCAGCGGCCGCAATGGCTTCAACCATTTGCAAAAACTCGGTCGGGCTACGCTCATCACCACCCAAGGCTTTCGGCACCATGGCGCGGTAAACACCAATACTGCGAAAACGCTCAACAATGTCTTGCGAAACGTACTGTTGGTCTTCGAATTCCTGGCGGCGCTGGCGTATGTCGGTCAGCAGTTCATCGAATGCAGGCCCTCCCCAGAGGGACTTGTCGATCTGATATCCAGCCATGATTCTCTGGTCTCCTGTTAATAATGGACTGAGCCAGTTGCTGACTCGACAGCCGCAAACAGACCTGGTGGAGTCTTCATGCTGCGTAACTGTTTATCCGTAAAAATTGGCCGAGATACACTCGTGCCCCGTTGCGTTTTTTTAAAATCGCCCAAAAACAGACACACTGTCAATTGAAATTTCAATTAAATTTCAATGCACAAAAATGGACGTGTTTTTTAATAATGCACTGATCTGGGTCAAAAATTCACACTGCTCAAAAAACACCCAATTAATCAAGAAAACATCATTAAGTTATTGTTTTATATGTATTTTTTAATAAAAACAACAAGGAATTACAAAATAAATGGGTAGTTTATTCCCACTCAAGCCCCACGAATGAGCTTCCGACAAACGTTCCATTTCCATTAATAAAGCAGCCAAAAAAAGAATTTATTAGATTATTTTTTAATTTGTTTGTGATCCAAAAAGACAAAGCCAAAACCGCCAAAAAAACTTGAAAAGTCTAGTGTTTTCGGGGAATCCAGAGCGTTTCAAGGATGCGAAACCAACACCGTTGAGCCATGTTTAATGGGCTGGATTTACCGAACAATCGTACAGTCCAGCCATGATGCCGATACGAAATTGGCACAGTCACTGCTAGGCTATCTCCAGTCAGTCGTTCCCAACGGGTTCGATTCATTACTCAGCCTGCAAGGCAACAAGGTTCTGTTAACCACGGTAACCACTCATTCAAAACAGCCTTGCACCTAAACGGAGATCATCATGCTGTCCAAGAAATTACTTCCTGTACTGCTGGTTGGCGCAACACTGGGGTTTAACGCGGCTCAAGCCGATATCAAGATTGGCGTAGTGACATCGGCAACCGGGCCGATCGCGCTGGTGGGTATTCCACAAAAGAACACCGTTGCATTGCTGCCAGACTCCGCCGGCGGTGAAAAAATCCGGTACATTTCTCTCGATGACAGCAGTGATCCAACAGCAGCCGTTAAAGCCTTCAAAAAGCTGATCGATGAAGAAAAAGTGGACGCCATCATTGGGCCAAGTGGTTCCGCCGCCGCCATGGGCGTGATCCAGTTTGCTGCCGAATCCGGCACGCCAATGCTGGCTCCTGTCGGTACTGCCGCAGTAGTACTGCCGATGACAGAACAGAAAAAATGGGTTTTCAAAACCACTCAGAATGATGATCTGATTGCCGCCGCTCTGATTGAGCAAATGCAAAAGGAAGGGGTTAAAACCCTTGGCCTGATCGGTACAGCCGATCCTTACGGTGAAAACTGGGAAAACGTTATGTCTGGCCTGGCCTCCAAGGCTGGTATCAAGATTGTTGCGACCGAGAGTTTCCAGCGCCAGGATACGTCCATGACGGGTCAAAGCCTGAAAGTCTTGATGACCAACCCGGATGCCGTACTGATTGCCGCCCCTGGCAGCTCTTCTGTGATGCCGCAAACCACACTGAAAGATCAAGGTTATAAAGGCCAGATCTACCAGACTCACGGTGCGGCACTGGATCCATTCCTGCGCCTGGGCGGCAAGGCAACGGAAGGAACCATTCTGGCCGCCAGCATGATGCTGGTACTGGATGAAGTGCCAGACAGTGCCGCAAAAGAGACAGCGACCCACTACGTCGACACCTATACCCGTATTTATGGCAACCCTCCTGCTACCTTTGGTGGCAACGTCTATGATGCTGGCCTGTTGTTGAAAAATGCCATTCCCGCCGCTCTGGAAAAAGGCAAGCCAGGTACTCCGGAATTCCGTGCCGGATTGCGTGACGCGCTGGAAAAAACCAAGGAAATGCCTGGTACTCAAGGTGTCTACAACATGACGCCTGAAGATCACAGTGGCTTTGACGAGCGCGGCCGCGTGATGATTACCGTCAAGGACGGTGACTGGAAACTGCTATAACTCTCTATTGACCGTGAAGACCCCGGCAGCTGCTGCCGGGTGGCTTGACCCCAACCTTGTACCGACGACGACCGAATCCTGTGACAGCATGCTGCGGCAACGCTGTGATTTTTTCTGTTGGGCCGTTGCCTTTAAGGAACTGGAAATAATGAATTTTCAAATTGCTGTACTGCTTGGCCAGGACGGCGTAACCAATGGAGCCATCTATGCGTTATTGGCTCTGTCTATTATTTTAGTATTTACCGTAACGCGGATTTTGCTGATTCCGCTGGGCGAATTTGTCACGTTCGGCGCCCTGACGATGGCGTCTTTTCAAGCCGGTGAGCCGACAGCATTGATGTGGGTCTTGCTGGGACTGACCCTGCTCGATAGTGCCCTGGATGCCTGGGCAATGCGTGAGCGCGGTTTTGATACACGCAAACTACAAATTATTGGACTGAAACTGGGTTACGCCGCTGGCCTGGTGATCCTGATGCACAGCCTGACACTGGATCAAATCCCGATGTTTGCCCAGGCTTTGCTGACCATGTTGCTGCTGGTACCTATCGGCCCGGTAATGTATCGGATTTTCTTCCAGCCGATCGCCTCTGCCCAACCACTGGTGTTATTGATTGTTTCAATCGCGGTACACGTTGCCATGGTGGGTGTTGGCTTGTTGCTGTTTGGCCCTGAAGGTGCCCGCACCCAGCCGTTCACAGATACTGCTCTGTCGCTGGGGCCGGTGATGCTGAAAAGCCAGACCCTGTGGGTAATCCTGGTGTCCATTATCCTGATCGTATCCCTGTTCCTTGCGTTTGAACGCACGCTGTATGGCAAGGCCTTACGAGCCACCGCAGTCAATCGGATGGGTGCCCGCCTGATGGGTATCTCTCCGGACTTCGCCGGTAAGGCAACCTTTGCCCTGGCCGCCTTTATTGGTGTGTCATCGGGTATTCTGATCGCCCCGATCACCACGCTGTATTTTGACTCCGGCTTTATCATCAGCCTGAAAGGTTTTGTCGGCGCCATTATTGGTGGCCTGGTGAGTTACCCGGTAGCAGCCATTGGTGCCGTCGCGGTCGGAATGGTAGAAGCTTTTTCCATGTTCTGGGCCAGCGCCTATAAAGAAATTATCGTCTTCACACTGATTATCCCATTCTTGCTGTGGCGTTCTCTGACCAGTCATCATGTGGAGGACGACGAATGAAATCCCTCAATTTCCAATTAAGCAATATCCAATCCCGTAGCATTCTGGTGGTTTTCCTGCTGCTGGTCGCCTTTGCTCCCATGATTATGCCGGTGTATCAAATCACCCTGATGAACTACATCGGTCTGTACGCATTGGTGGTGTTAGGTCTGGTCTTACTGACGGGTGTCGGTGGCATGACCAGTTTTGGTCAGGCGGCATTTGTTGGCCTCGGCTCTTACACCAGCGCTTATCTGACCGCGACCCAGCAGTTACCGAGCTGGCTTGAATGGGCATCCGGTTCGCCCTGGCTGGCCTTGCTGGCAGGCCTGATACTGACCGGCCTGGTAGCCTTGCTACTGGGTGCCATGACCCTGCGGTTGTCCGGACATTACCTGCCACTGGGCACCATTGCCTGGGGTATCTCTATCTACTACCTGTTCGGTACGCTGTCATCATTGGGAGGCCATTCCGGTATCAGTGGTTTGCCTGCCATTGAACTGTTCGGCCTGACGCTGGATAAGGGAGAAAAGATTTTCTACCTGATCTGGGTCGTGCTGCTGGCCGCTATCTGGCTGGTACAGAACCTGCTGAACTCCCGTGAAGGCCGTGCCATTCGTGCCTTGAAAGGAGGTCAGCTGATGGCTGAGTCCATGGGCGTCAATACCTTCCGCTCAAAACTGGTGGCCTTTGTTATTTCTGCCTTGCTGGCCGCGATTTCGGGCTGGCTCTACGCCCACAACCAACGGTTTGTAAACCCATCTCCTTTTGGCCTGACCATGGGGATCGACTACCTGTTTATGGCGCTGATCGGTGGTATCTCCTCGGTTTGGGGTGCCTTGCTGGGAGCTGGCGTTCTGACCATGATGAAACAATGGCTGCAAGACTGGCTGCCGGTGCTGTTCGGCAGCGACGGCCAGTACGATCACATTGTATTTGGCTTGCTGATTGTCTTTATGATGCAGCGCTCTCCGGGTGGCCTGTGGCCCATCCTGATGAAGTGGGCACCGGTGGCTTTCAAACCCAAGCGTGACCTGCTCGCCGGTACCGACGCGTCACCAGAGCTGGCCCGCCGTACTCTGCCCAACTCAGGTGATCTGATTCTCGAAGCGCGCAACGTCACCCGTAAATTTGGTGGCCTGGTAGCCAATAACGAAATGAGCCTGCAAGTGCATGCCGGTGAGATTCTGGCGCTGATCGGCCCCAACGGCGCAGGTAAAAGCACCATGTTCAACCAGTTGTCGGCAGTTGATACGCCCACCTCCGGGGAAGTGCTGTTCCAGGGTAAAAGCCTGTCCGGCAGCAACTCCCGCGAAGTGGCCAAAATGGGCATGAGCCGCACCTTCCAGCACGTCAAATTGCTGCCCACCATGACGGTATTGGAAAACGTTGCCATTGGTGCCCACTTGCGTGGTGAAAACGGCGTCGTTCGCTCATCCCTGCATATGGAACGCCTGCAAGAAGGCAGCTTGCTCAAAGAAGCCGCTCGCCAGCTGGAACGGGTGGGTCTGGGTGACTACCTGAATGAAGAAGCCGGTAGCCTGGCCTTGGGACAACAGCGCATTCTCGAAATTGCCCGTGCCCTGTGTGCCGACCCTTGCCTGCTGCTGCTCGACGAACCCGCCGCCGGGTTGCGTTATCTGGAGAAACAGGCACTGGCGGAACTGCTCACCCGACTGCGCGGTGAAGGCATGGCTATCCTGCTGGTCGAACACGATATGGACTTCGTTATGGGTCTGGTGGATCGCATTGTGGTCATGGAATTCGGTCAGAAAATTGCCGAAGGTCTGCCGGAAGAAATCCAGACCAATCCTGCTGTACTGGAAGCCTACCTGGGAGGAGCTGACTGATGTCTAACCCTGTATCGCATAACGTCACCAACAAGGTTGCTAACAACGTCGTCAACAAAGTGCTGGATGTTCAGGGGCTGCGCGTTTCTTACGGCAATGTCGAAGCCCTCACCGGCGTCGATGTTACCGTCAGTGAAGGCCAGATTGTTACCGTGATTGGCCCCAACGGTGCCGGTAAAACCACGCTGCTATCAGCCATCATGGGCATCCTGCCCTCCAAGGGAAACATGAACTTTGATGGCACGGTGTACACCGTGCCAGAAGTCGAGACCCTGGTCGGCAAAGGCCTCGGCCTGGTGCCGGAGAAACGCGAGCTGTTTGGCACCATGACCGTCGCCGACAACCTGTTGCTGGGAGCCTTTCAACGCTATCGCCGAGGCGATACCGGTTATGAAACCACCCAGTCAGAGGTTTACAGCCTTTTCCCTCGCCTGTGGGAGCGTCGTCACCAACTGGCAGCCACGCTGTCCGGAGGTGAGCGGCAGATGCTGGCTATCGGTCGCGCCTTGATGGCCAAACCCCGCTTGCTGATGCTGGACGAACCCAGCCTTGGTCTGGCACCACTGATCACCCGAGAGATCTTCCGCATCTTTGCCGACTTGCGGCGTCAGGGTGTATCGATCCTGCTGGTGGAACAAAACGCCCGCGCCGCGCTGAAAGTCGCCGATTACGCCTATGTTCTGGAAGGAGGTCAGGTTGCCATGCACGGCCCGGCCGCCGAACTGGCCAACGACTCACGCGTGATCGATGCCTATTTGGGTCTGGCCAGCAAGCATCAGGAATTGCTCTCCAGCTAACACCTGATAGTCTCAAGGCCCGCGCAGGCGGGCCACTCTATCCATTTTGAACGGGAAGTATGTTATGCGCATCTGTATTGCCGGTGCCGGCGCGATCGGCTGCACCCTCGCCGCTCGTATCGCGGCTTCCGGGCAGCCAGTGAATGTTCTGGCTCGTGGGGCAACCCTGCAGCAGCTGCAACACCATGGTATCCGGCTGAACGATCTCGATGGCGAGCACACAGTCAGTGTCCACGCCAGCGAGTCTGCCGAAGCCCTGGGGCCGCAAGACCTGATCCTGGTATGCACCAAAGCCCCTGCTCTTGGTGCTGTGTTCGCTCAAATACAGCCGATGCTTCACCCCGACACCGTGGTTATTCCTGTGGTGAACGGTTTGCCCTGGTGGTATTTCCGAGGCATCGAAAGCCGGTTTGCCAACGACCCGATCAAGGCCATTGATCCCGACGGCGAGCTGAACCGGTTGGTGCCTCAACAGCACCTGATTGGCTGCGTGGTGTTTATTACCGCCACCCGTACCGCCCCCGGCATCGTCAACGCGGCCAACCCGCACTTGATGATCATCGGAGAAATCACCCATCAGTTGACCGACCGCCTGGAACGCATCCGGCAACTGATCGAACACGCCGGTATCGAAGCCCGCAGCACAGACAATATTCGCGACCAGATATGGACCAAGGTCATCGCCAACCTGACCTCCAACCCGTTGTCGGTCATCAGTGGTGCCACGCTGGAGCAACTCTACTCCGATCCGCAGCTGCAACCACTGGTGCGACGCGTATTGGACGAAACCTTGCTTGCCGCCGCATCCCACGGTGCCCGGGTTCGTTTTGACCCACAATCCATTATGGAAATGGGCACCGGCATGGGCGCCATCAAAACCTCCATGCTGCAAGACTTCGAAGCCGGAGCACCGCTGGAGCTGGCCACCATCGGCCACGCAGTCGTAGAGGTTGCCGAAAAAACCGGCATCGATATGCCCACCACACGCCATATATTGGCGTTGGCCGAGTTTTTGTCCCAACAGCAGCGTAACGCTTGATCCACCGATAGCCATCAACAACTATCTGAATATTAACGACCGTAGAATCACGAAGGAAATATGTTATGAAGCAGCAAATGATCCGCCCAGACAACATCAGCGACAGCGAATGGGATCTGCGTGTCAAACTGGCTCACTGCTACCATCTGATCGATTTTTTTGGCTGGACTGAGTCCATTTTTAACCATATTTCAGCCCGCTTGATGGATCAGGATGACTGTTACCTGGTAAACCCGTTTGGCCTCAACTACACCGAAATCACCCCGGCCAACCTGATCAAGGTAGGTGTCGACGGCAACAAGCTGGATGATTCCCCTTACGACGCCAACCCCGCAGGTTTTGCCTTGCATGGCGCTATCCATGGCGCCCGTGATGACATCCACTGCGTGATTCATACCCACACCAATGAAGTGTCTGCCATCGCCCAGAAAAAAATCGGCTTTACCCACAACGATTTTTACGGTGCCCAGCTGTTTGGTCGCGTTGGCTACCACGCCTTTGAAGGCATCACCCTGTTTCCGGAAGAGCGTAGCCGCATGCTCGACAGCCTTGGTGACAGACACATACTGGTCTTGCGTAACCATGGCATCGCCGTAGGCGAAATGGATATTGAACGCACCCTGTTCTTGCTTTGGACTGTCCAGCGCGCTGCCGAGATTCAAGTCACCGCCGGGGCACTGGGAGGTGAAGACAATCTGCTGGAAGAGTCCATCAGTCAGCGCTGTGCCGACCTGACCCAGATGCTGATCAAAGACAGTGGCTTTGCCAAAAAATTCTTCGACGCCATGGTTCGTAAAATGGAAGCCGAAAAAGGCCCAAGCTGGTAATACCCCCAGCCGGGCCTCACCGTTTTGAAAGCACCACCACAGAGTCGTCTTCTTTTTATCCGGTTTCTCATAACCAATAGCTGCCGGATAAAAAGGAAGCACTCTGTTTACCTCCCTCCTTCCTTTATCGGTGGTGGTGCTTTCTTTTTTTACCACACGTCTGGCCCTGCCGAAGCCATCATGGCAGCAGGTGCCAACCCGACAAAGTCATGACCGTGCACAGTATGCTCGGAGACTGTCGGGTTTCGCTTCCAGATTCATTGACTGTTCATGTAAAACTTTTGTACAGTTTCTGGCGAATTTATGCCCCCGAACCTCTGCCCGAGAGCAAGAATGACCAAACCGACCCGATCACCCCGCAGTCAGCGCTACAATCCTGCCAGCGAAGACTTCCACAAAGAAGATTTCCCGTTTTATTGGATCGCCCAGGTTCATGGCCGTTATGTACTGGCGATGGAAAAGGCCTTGAAAAAAATCAAACTGGATATTCCACGCTGGCGTATCCTCTTTATCCTCAAGGAAGAAGGCACCTCGAGCATTTCTGAAATCGCCATTCATGCCGTTGCCAAATTGCCCACCGTCACCAAAACCGTCTACCGCATGAAAGACGATGGCCTGGTCGATACCCGCCAAAAATGCGACGATGGCCGAGTCACCGAAGTGACCATCACCGAAGAAGGTCGCCAGGCAATTGAAAATATCCAACTGGTCACTCACGACCTGTTCCGCGAAAGCTTCAAAGGCATGAGCGAAGCCCAGATCCAGCGCCTGAACAAATTACTGGAAACCCTGTTCCACAACTTGCCAGAGCATTAATTGCCTGTAATGACGCCTGTCGTGAGCCTTGTATTGACACCTGGTTGTAAACGTCGACATTACCCGTCACTGAACAGACACCGAGAGAATATTTTCCGCTATTAGCCGTGACCGCCGCCAAAGCCGTCACGGATACGCCATCCACGCGAACCAACCTCTCAGATCAACCTGCCAAGCCGCCCCAGCCCATAAAAATAATCTCCTACTATCAGCCACTACATATCGACGACCTGCTTTCGGTACGATAGCCTGCCGTCGCTTTGATATAACCGCCAGTCGCAGGCGCTACCTGCTTTTTATTACTGCGACCGGTCAATCGCCATTCAGGAACAGCCCATGGATCAGATCGCCACCACGATACTCAGCTCTGGCAAATCCGCCGTCGAACTGGCGTTATTCGTCTTACTGCCCATTATGATTGTGATGCTCAGCCTGATGCGCTGGATGGAAGCCACCGGCTGGCTTAACCGGATCGTCTCGATTACCGCCCCCCTGCTCAAGCCGTTCGGCCTGACAGGCCTTGGCGTCTTCGCCCTGATTCAGGTCATGATGGTGAGCTTCGCCGCTCCGCTGGCCACACTGGCCGTAATGGCCCGCACCGGCTCTGCACCGCGCCATATCGCCGCCACCCTCGCCATGGTGCTGGCACTGGCCCAGGCCAATGTGGTGTTCCCGATGGCCGCTGCCGGATTGAATATCCCCGTCACACTGCTTATTGCACTGGGAGGTGGACTGGTCGCCGCCGCAGCCACCTACTACCTCTTTGGTCGCCACCTCAGTCTGCAAGAACTCAACCACGAACAAGACCTGATGCCCGAGACCGAACCCCCGCGCGGCATGATGGCCGTGATACGCCGCGCAGGCAGCGACGCCTGGGAAATTGCCATTGGTGCCTTGCCGTTACTCGTCGTCGCCCTGGTCGCCGTTAACCTGGTGCGACTGACCGGTGTCATCGAATTACTGGAGTCCGCCATGGCACCGCTCTTCCTGATGCTTGGCTACCCACCCGAAACCCTGGTTCTGGCCATTACCAAATACATTGCTGGCGGCACCGCCATGATGGGGATCGCCATGGACCAGATCGCCAATGGCGTTATCAGCCCACAACAAATCAACCTGCTGGCTGGATTACTGCTCTGCCCCCTCGATGTTGCCGGCGTTGCGATATTGCTATCCGCCGGCAAACCCGTCGCCGCCGTCGCCAAACCCGCAATTTATGGCGCCCTGATTGGCGTTGCGTTTCGGGTTGTATGCCATGCCGTGGTGTATATGTAGTTAGCGCCAATAACCCAAAACCACTCAGAAACACCACACTCACGCCCGCGACATGGCCGCCGCTATTTTCTGAGCGGCCTGTGCGGTAGTGAACCAAGGGGTTGCCTGGGCAGGTTTCAAGATATTTTTCTGAGCTGCCTGTGCGGCAGTGAACGTCAGCCATTCAACATCGGCTTGTATATCATTTTTCTGAGCTGCCTGTACGGCAGTGAACTGCAACAGAATAACAATATCTTTTTGTTGTTAAAGTGCTCCTTGCTTTTATCTGTTTTCACTCTATTTTTCAGATGAATCCCAAACCCTTTAAAATCAAAGACTTGGAATGCAGGTACAAAAAAGAGCCAGAACCAGGGGGCGTCGCAGTACTGCTTAACCCATATAAACACATACGCCCTCCCAGACGCTTGGCCGCATCGGGAAAACTGATACCAATGTCACCCGGAACAGTTTGGCTGCTGGTATGGTCAGTCGGAATAGCCAGCTACCCACACAGAAGGTGGGTAGCTGATTCAAGACCAGAGGTTATTGCAAGGTCTCGAAGGTGCCGTCGATATAGCGAACGATCCAGGTGCCATTTTCTTTGACAATACGTCCGTACACCACATCACGGTAGTTCAGGTAGAAAGTTGAGTCGTCGAAACTGTAGCTTTCATCCCACTCCGCTTCGTTAGATATCACGCAGAGTTCGTAGTCGCCTTCGTCGTTCACCAAGTAGGTGTACGGCAATGGGTCCACATCGTTGGAGGCATTCAGATAGACCGTCAAGGTGCTGTCTACCGTGTCAGTGGTGCCATCGTCCAGCGACAGCGAGACGCCATCCTTGTAAATCGACAGGCTGCCGGTGGTCTCAAAGGTATAGTCGGTGCGATAGTTGAGGACGATACGATCAAGATCCGAACCACTGCCGATTGTTACATAACCGTTGCTTGAGGTGCTGCTGTAGTCATGGGACAGCGCTGCCGAGATGTGGTAGTCATCGCTGGTGGGGGCGTTGACGTATATATCCAGCAAGGTATCTGGCTGGTCATCCAGTTCCAGCGAGGTTTGCAGGCGGAGTGTGTTCAGCCCCAGAACCATCGGGTCATAGAGAGTACCATCCATTGATTCACCACTGGTGGTGAGGTCGTCCAGTACCAGGCAGCCGTTGCTGTCGGAGCTGTTGGCAGCCCACTCAACAAAGTAGGTGCCCCGCCCATCAATGGAGATACGCGACAGCGCACCGCTGGCCCACAGGTCGTTGACGTAATCGGTGAAATCAGCTTCGCCATAATAACGGCTGGTTGGTTCACAGGTGTCCACTTCCCAACTGCTGCCGTTTTGCTCCAGGTAACACTCTTCGGTGTCGTAGGTGTAAATCAGCTCATCTTCATCGTCGTCATCATCGGCATCGTATTCGTCTTCACGCTCGACGGTTGGATACAGGCGATAACGTATTGACTCTCCCAGCGGGATATAAATATCGAGGTATTCCACTTCTTCGCTACTGATGGTTTCAGTACCGGTGGCATAGCTCAGCAGGTCACTGGAGACAGAGCCTTTGGTGAAGTCTGTGCCGCTGTTCGGGGTAAAGAAGCCAGTAAAAGGAGCAAACACTTCGTCCGGATAATATTCGGAGGCGTTGGAAGCCGCAGCACCAATATACAGGTCGGCGTATTCGTCATCGTCGTCGTCATCCCCGCTGATTTCGTCTGATACCCGGCTGTCCATCACCACGGTATCGATATTGAAGCGCAGTTCTGAGGAATCATCTTGCGGATCACGTACGCCCCGATAGAACAGGCGGAAATAACCGTCAAATTCCAGTTCGTCATCGGTGCCTTCGGTGGTCTGGTCATAAAACTCGAAGTCGCCCCAGCGCAATTCATAGCCAATGATCTCGTTACTGCTGCTATCGGCCAGTTCTGAGACTTCATCGGTGAAATACACCCGTACCGCTGACGGCCGTTCGATGTCATTATCATCGTCGTCGTCTTCATAATAGTGGTCGACGTTGAAGATCAGATCATTTTGCTGATAGGTTCCGACAATCAGTACGTCGATGGCATGGGAAGAGTCTGGCTCGTCATCGTCGTCGGTGGTGTTTACATCCGCGACCCGCTGGCTGACGGTAATATCACCATCGTTAAGCTTGAGTATGCCGGAAGATGCATCGTAGCTGTCGATACTGGTCAACCAGGTCATGCTGCTGTCTTGCGATGGACAACCGGCGCTCAGGTAACAACTGGTGTAAAGTTCATAGGTATCCAAATAGGCATCAAGCAAGGCCTGGAATTCATCAGCGTTGTCTTCGCCGATGGCCTTGACCATATCCACGTAGGCATCGGCATCTTCCCGATAGCCGTCTTCAAAGAAGCTGTCTTCATAGGTGCGCAGGGTCTCGATAAAGGCCTTGGTACGCTGCAAGCCCAGTTCAAAGTCTTCGTAATCATCGGAGCCAACCAGGTTTTCGATCGTCTCGGGGATAATATCGGTCAGCTCGTCGTCTTCCAGCTCGGCAATATCGGCATCCAGCGTGGCGATAACCGTGGCAACATAGGTTGCTGCGGTGGTATCGGAAACCTCCAGAGCATCCAGGTTATCCCGTGCCAACTGCAGCAGTTCTGCCAGACTTACGGTCTGGCTGTCGCCGCTCTGCAACCACTGGCCGTCGTTACTGACCAGGTCGGCCCCTACGTCGGCTGCCAGCGTGTCTTCTCCGTCATAGCTCTCTTCCAAATGACTCCAGGCTGCAACCAATGCGCCGTACCGAATCTGGTCCAGCATGGTGGCCTGACTGTCATTCCAGTTATCTATCCGGGTAAGGTCTGCCGGGCGAGTGACCTGGATATCATCCACTCCAATCAAGCGCGACAACTGGGAAACCGATTGCACCACAGACCAGGCGGAGTAATAACCCGTTACGTCCCATTCACCAGTTGACTCAACGTATTGACGTTCGTACGCCAGTGTTGCTGCCAGGTCGGTAAAGGGAGTCAGGCGAACCCGTTCGTCTTCGTTCAGGTCATAGGCCACCGTACGCCACATTTCACCCACCGCACTGTAGCTTTCACCAAAGGCCACGGTGGTCTCGCCGTCAACACAGCCGTCCATCCATTGGCACAGGCGCGAGGTTGCCGTCACATCAAAGTCGGTGTCTTCAACCTTGCCTATCAGAGTGAATTGCTGGACTTCTTCCGCTGAGATCGTAATGGTGACTTCACTGTCTTCTTCCAGATCGTATTCTGCATAGCTCAGGCGGCTTTCGCTATCGACCGATACCTGACCGCCCTCGGTGATTGAGGTAGACCAAATATAAGCATCCTCAAAATCGCCCTGGTTGACCCAGACCTTGACTGACACGGTGGAACTTGAGCTGCTGCTGTCGGAACATCCAGATAAACCAGCTACCGCCAGCAGAGCTCCCGCCAACATCCCGCTATAACGCTTGTACATACGTAATCTGACCCTAACTTGTCTGACCAGGCTCGATGGTTGAAACTGACATCACGGCCAATCCCAGCGCCCGAGCCGAAAAATGGCTGCCATCATAGCAGGCTTTGGCCACTCCAACAGACCCGCCCTAACCCAGAATTGTCAGTATTTATCGATTCCAGACAGTGAATTGTCAGCAGCCACAACAAGGAGCTGGCAATGACTGTACCGCGAAGGATGCAGAGCGCGTTGCACTCGGCTAAAATGCCCGGCCAATTTGAGGTGACGCCATCTATGCAACTGTTCGTAAACCAGCTTACCAATGTCGATTTCAGCTACTTGGACGCCCAGCGCGGCCTGGTTGGAGAAACCTGGCTTGCCTCTGTCATACTGGACGGCATTCTGGACGAGCAAGGCATGGTCTGCGACTTTGGCATCGTCAAACAGACGCTGCGTTACTGGCTTGATGAACAGCTGGATCACCGCTTGCTGGTACCGGCACACTCTGACCGTCTCGAGTACCGTTGCCACGATGGCCGCATCACCCTGACCTGGCACGCAGATCAGGGAGATATCGAACTGGACTGCCCGGCAGATGCCGTCACACTGATCACTACAGACTGTATTACCGCTACCAGCACTTCGGCCTGGTGTCGCGAACAGCTCAAGGCCAGCTTCCCGGTCAACGTCGACCAACTGACACTGACCTTTGAACCAGAGCGTATCGACTCGGCGTTTTACCACTACAGCCACGGCCTTAAAAAGCACAACGGCAACTGCCAGCGTATCGCTCACGGCCATCGCTCACGGATCGAGATTTTCTGTAATGGTGAACGTTCGGACGAACTGGAACAGCAATGGGCGCAGCGCTGGCGGGATATTTACATCGGCACCAGCGCCGACCTTGTCGCCAACCAGGAAGAAGGTGAAGGTACCGGGCAGCACAAGGACCGTTATCACTTTGCCTACGACGCCCCACAAGGGCATTTTGAGCTGACCTTGCCACAGTCACAGTGTTACCTGATAAACACAGATACCACCGTTGAGCTGATTGCCGAGCACCTTGCCAGCACCATTGCCACCGGTTTGCCCGGCCAGCACATTCTGGTACGCGCCTACGAAGGCATCAACAAGGGGGCGATCGCCCAACGTCCGCAGGTCTGACAGCCACTCCGGCCAACCACCCGCCCATCGCTTATACCTCACCGCCGATAGACTGATCGGCGCTATCCAGGAGCCATAAATATGTCAGAGATTGAACGCATCCAAAGTACGGAACGCATGAGCCGCATCGTCAAACATAACCACACGGTTTATCTGTGTGGCCAAACCGCAGGCGACATTGACTGGGATATCAAGGAACAAACCCGTCGCTGCCTGCTCAAGATCGATAACCTGCTGCAAGAAGCGGGCAGCGGTCGCGACAAACTGCTGTCCGTGACGATTTACATCCGCGACATGAAAGACTTTGCCGCCATGAATTCCGTCTACGATGGCTGGATTGCAACCGTTGAAAAACCCGCACGCGCCTGCGTTGAAGCCCGTCTGGCACGGGCAGAGATTCTGGTTGAGTTCAGTGTTATCGCGGCGCAATAACAGCCCTAACGACCGCTTCGGGCGTTCAGGCACCGTTCGCCATATTCTGCCGGATCTTGCGCTGACCCAACACAAAGACAGCCAGCGCCACCGGCAGTAACCACCAGAGCCAGTCGTGCATCTGTTCAGCGTACTGACTGCCCAGCCAGTACGCCACACCAAACAATCCCGCCGCCCACACCACAATCGACACCACATTGGCCACCGTAAAGGTAAGCCCGGGCACCCGTGCCAGACCGCAGGCGATATAGCCAAACGTGCGTAACCCCGGCATACAGCGAATCAGCACCAACTGATGCCAGGGCGCTTGCTGCAGCGGCGTCACCTGACGGCGGATCATATCGTGCTGGAATTTCTGCGCCAGCCAGGGCCAGACCAGCGCCCCGCGGCCCATCAGGTACAGCGCTGAATCCCCGATAAACATGCCACCACAGGTGGCAAGAAAGGCAACCTCCGGCTGCATCCGCCCACTGGCTGCCAGCATCGCTGCTCCGATAATGGCGAGGTCTTCCAGCATAAAAGTCGACACAATCACCATCAGTACCAACCAGGACGGATCGTGCGATACCGCCAGCATCGAATCGAGCATAAAAACAGACACACCTCAAACAGACACAGACAAAACCGGCGCCAGGCCAGCCCTTGAACGGCGGCATTCTATCACCATGAACCAGGCCATTTGCCGCTCCGGTATAAAAACTTCCGCCAACAGCTGAGAAATAACGGTTTTTCCGGTAGACTTTCGCGCCTTTTTCAACAACAAGGTAACGGCTGGCCAGCGCTTGATGCCATCGCCCCCTTGTCTTCAGCAATCTGAACTCCAGCGAGAAATGTCTATGGAACTGTCTGCACTTACAGCAATTTCACCAATCGATGGCCGCTACGGCAGCAAGACGTCGGCACTGCGCCCGATATTCTCTGAATTTGGATTGATCCGTGCGCGGGTTGAGGTGGAAATTCGCTGGTTGCAACGTCTGGCAGCTCACGAAGCCATTACCGAAGTACCGGCTTTCAGTGACAGCGCCAACGCCCTGCTTGACGGTATTGTTGCGAACTTCAGTGAAGACGATGCGCTGCGTATCAAAGCCATCGAAGCCACCACCAACCACGACGTCAAAGCGGTCGAATATTTCCTCAAGGAACAGATCGCCGACAACGCCGAGCTGAATGCTGTCACCGAATTCGTACACTTCGCCTGCACCTCGGAAGACATCAACAACCTGTCTCATGCCCTGATGCTGAAAGCCGGTCGCGCTTTGATCAGTACCGAAATGCAAGCAATTGCCAACGCCATCCGCGCTTTGGCCCATGAGCATGCCGCCGTGCCGATGCTGTCTCGTACCCATGGACAAACCGCTTCGCCGACGACGCTGGGCAAGGAAATGGCCAACGTTGTCGCCCGCATGGAACGTCAGATCAGCCAACTGGACCAGGTACCGCTGCTGGGTAAAATCAACGGTGCGGTGGGTAACTACAATGCCCACTTCAGCGCCTATCCGGATGTAGACTGGCAAGCCAACGCTGACGCTTTTGTAACGTCTCTGGGGCTGACGTTCAACCCTTACACCACCCAGATTGAACCCCACGACTACATTGCCGAGCTGTTCGACACCATCGCCCGCTTCAACACCATTCTGATTGATTTTGATCGTGATATCTGGAGCTATATTTCATTGGGCTACTTCAAGCAGCGCACCATCGCGGGTGAAGTGGGTTCCTCGACCATGCCGCACAAGGTTAACCCGATCGACTTCGAAAACTCCGAAGGCAACCTGGGTATCGCCAACGCCATTTTTGGTCATCTGGCCGCCAAACTGCCGATCTCTCGCTGGCAGCGCGACCTGACCGACTCCACGGTATTGCGCAACATGGGGGTAGGTTCTGGTTATAGTCTGATTGCTTACGCCGCCAGTATGAAAGGCATCAGCAAGCTGGAAGTGAATGCACCACGTATCGCAGCTGACCTCGACAATGCCTGGGAAGTTCTGGCAGAACCAATCCAGACAGTGATGCGTCGTTATGGCATCGAACAGCCATACGAAAAACTGAAAGCCTTCACGCGCGGCAAAGCCATTACCCAGGATGCCATGGGCGACTTTATTGCCAGCCTTGAGTTGCCAGCAGCGGTGAAAGCAGAACTGAATGCCATGACGCCAGCCAGTTATATCGGCAACGCGGAGGCGCAAGCCAAGGCGGTCTGATAAACGCTGGGCTACTCCGATAACCCGGGCAGCCAGAAAGACAACGGCGAGTCAGATTCATGACTCGCCGTTGCGCTACATCGCCTAAAACCCACCGTCTTAAACCCAATGCCAGCCGTTAATCAAAGGGTTGTGGACGTGGCGTGCTGTCGGTGGATGGCGGCAAGATCGGCAACATAAAGGATGGTTGCTCGCCAGTCAGTGTTTTCAGGAAAGCCACTATCTGGGCATTTTCTGTATCACTGAAATGACGCCCCAGTTGCAAGCGCCCCATGATATCCACTGCCTCTGTCAGCGTGGCCGCTTCACCATCATGGAAGTATGGATAGGTCAGCTCGACATTACGTAATGTCGGCACTTTGAACTTGAAACGATCAATATCCTTACCCGTCACAGCCGCAACGCCTTCGGCCGGGTTATTGGTTTGATAAGCCTCTATCAGCCCCATTTTCTGGAACGAATTCCCTCCAACCGCCGGGCCATTGTGACAAGCAACACAGCCAGAATCCTTGAACAAGGTGTAACCGGCTTTTTCATCACTGCTCAGCGCATTTTTATCTCCCAGCAACCACTGGTCAAAACGGGAATTGGGCGTTACCAGCGTTTTTTCAAATTCGGCAATCGCTGTAGTCACCTGATCGATGGTTAATTGACTGGTACCGAATACCTGCTTGAATTCTGCAACGTACTGGGGAATGGACTGCAAGACATCCACCGCCAGTGTATGGGTAAATGCCATTTCTCCCGGATTGGCAATCGGCCCACCGGCCTGCTCTTTCAGGTCGGCCGCCCGGCCATCCCAGAATTGGGCAATATTCATCCCCGAGTTAAGCACCGTAGGTGAATTGATCGGACCCTGCTGCCAGTTGTGGCCAATGGAGGTTTTCAGGTTATCCGTGCCGCCCATGCTCAAGTTGTGGCAAGAGTTACAGGATATAAACCCGGATTTTGACAACCGGGGATCAAAATAGAGTTTTTTACCCAACTCCACTTGCGCCTGCTTGACGTCTTTTACAGCTTCCAAGGGCTGTATTGGCCCTACAGCCTGGGCTGTAGCGACACAGCCAAGCATTACCAGCGATACCACTAACTGATATTTTTTCATTATGTATCTCTCCCTGAGCGTCACCACGTTGATGTCGTAACCGGCTTTGTTGTAACTGCTGTTATAGTTATGAATGCCCGGTTCATTGACAACCAGCTAATGAATCGGAACTTGAGGAAGGTCAAAGAGGTAGCACAGTTCTTCGAGCGCAAGCCCGTCAAAAAACAGGCTCCTTGCATCTGGCTGACAAAGTTCAAACAATACGCGGCTTGGACATTCATTATTTTGCGAACCCGTGAATGCCATAGGTTCGCCCTGGTCAGGAACATTCTTTTATGCATCTCCTTGGTGATCTTTCGGTTGCAGTATTCCTGCGTGATTACTGGCAAAAAAAACCAGTTGTTATTCGTCAGGCCTGGCCCGGATTCCAGCCTCTGCTGGCAGCCGATGAGCTGGCTGGCCTGTCACTGGAGTCTGAAATCGAGTCCCGACTGGTGATGGAAAATGGCCCTGCCGGCCCCTGGGAAATTCGTAAAGGGCCGTTCGACGAAGCCGCCTTTGCAGACCTGCCAGACAGCCACTGGACGTTACTGGTACAGGCTGTGGATCACTGGATTCCGGAAGCGGCCGATTTGCTGGAGCATTTTCGCTTTCTGCCGGGCTGGCGTGTCGACGACCTGATGATCAGCTACGCCGTGGATGGCGGCAGTGTTGGCCCTCATTACGACCAGTACGACGTCTTTTTATTACAGGCCGAAGGTCAGCGAGAATGGCGTATTGGCCAGATGTGCAACGATGAATCCCCGATTATACAAGGACCGATGATACGGGTTCTGGCCGGGTTTGAAGAAACCGACCGCTGGGTGCTGGATCCGGGCGATATGCTGTACCTGCCGCCACAGCTGGCCCATTACGGCATCGCCCGGGGCGAGTGCCAAACCTATTCGATCGGCTTCCGCGCCCCCAGTGTCGCCGAACTGGCGCAGTCTGCACTGGATCAGGTATTAAGCAACAGCAGCGAAGATCAACGTTACACCGATGCCGATTACACTGCTCAGGAAGGCAATCCGGGCGAAATATCCGCCGCTGCCAAAACGCGTCTGGCCAAACTCCTGCAAGACATGCTGATGCAACCGGATCATCTGGGAGACATTCTTGGCACTTTAATGACAGAACCCAAATATCCGGAGCATCAATCCGAACGATTGAATGATGACGACTGGGAAGCATGGCGCAGCCAGCATCGGCAACTACCCGATTTACGCAAAAGTGAGCATGCTCGCTTTGCCTATCAGAAAACTGCCAGCGGCCTGGTATTTTACGCCCAGGGGAAAACATCAGTACTCGATAACGACGACCTGGAACTGGCGCAATTACTCAGCAGCCGCAACCAATATCCCCGTGAGCAGATGGCCGATGTCCCCTGCTCCAGACAAGGCTATGAACTACTGCGCCACCTCTGGTTACAACAACTGATTTATCAGGTTGAATGATGCCGATACTAATAAGAAGGAGACAACCATGAGCATTCGTATGGTGCGTACTAACTGGGCTGACCACCAGCAGGGCATCCGGGATGTCCGAGACCGGGTCTATATTCAGGAGCAACAAATTCCACAGGAGGAAGAATGGGATGAAGCCGCAGACCAGGTCGCTCATTATGTGGTCGCCCAGGATGGTGATCGCACTATCGGCTGCATTCGCCTGTTCGATGACGGTCATTTTGGCCGCTTGGCTGTCTTGCCGGAATACCGTTCAGCGGGTATTGGCCAACAGCTGGTTGAAGAGGTCAAGGCATTGGCAGAATCGATGTCCCTGCCTCTCTTGCTGGCCAGTGCACAATGCACCGCCATGAGCTTTTATTGGCAACTCGGCTTCTATAACGATGGTCACTTTTACCTCGATGCAGGCATTCCTCATCTGGATATTGCCTTGCCTCTGAACACCAGTCTCCCACCGGAAGATTATCAATACGCCTACCGCATCGGTCAGGACAACAACCGGCACACACTCAGCAGTGCCTGCGAGGTTTTGGGATTTTTACTGACCCAACTGTCCCAGCAACCCACTTCTGTCATGCTGGCCTTGTCTGATCCAGAAAATCCCTACTGGCATCATCCCTTGCTGATTTCAGCATTGGTCAAATATTTACGCCAAGGAAAACACCGGGCCATCCATTTGGTTATCCGGCACGACAACCACATTACGGACTTACCACTGTTCACCATGGCACGCCGAGTGGACAGCAAGGTTAAAGTCATGGTCAATAGTGATGTCGATCAGACCCAAGGCGTATTCGGGCGAGAAAGCTGGTTTGCTGAAGATCAATCCCAAACCGGGTCGGAAGCGAGCCAAGGGGCGCGCCCTATGCAACTGCAAGCGAATGCCGCCGATGCCAGAACGACCTGGACGATCCAGCAGGCTTTGACAAACAGCTTCAACAGCGGCAACCCCAGCAAAGAGTTACCGCTACGACACTTGTAATCGAATGGTGATTGTTCGCCGCACGGGTATTGGCAAATGGTGCCAGGGGCGGCGACACCACCCCGTCAGGTAACCTGAAGAGAGTTAGTCGGCAGCCATGGCTGCCAACAACTGCTCAACCCGAGCAACATCGCTTGGCGTATCGATACCATGTCCCGGTGGCTCATCAATCACCGACAGATGAATACGGACGCCATACCAGAGCGCCCGGAGTTGCTCCAGTGACTCAGCACCTTCCAGCGCGCAAGGTTCCATCGAGGTGTATTGCTTCAGGAACGAAACCCGATAGCCGTACATGCCCAAGTGGCGATATAAAGGCAGCTTGGTGGTCATTACTCCGGGATTGGCCTTGTAGCCATCGCGGTCCCAGGGAATACTGGCGCGGCTGAAGTACATGGCAAACCCGGCACGATCCAGCACGACCTTGACGACGTTGGTATCAAATGCATCGTCATCATCATGAATCGGCGTGCACAATGAGCTCATGCCCGCTTCCGGACGATCCAGCAAGCTCGCCGCAGTTTTTTCAATCAACTGCTGGGGAATCAACGGCTCATCCCCTTGCAGGTTGACAATCACATCCTGGTCTTCCCAGCCTCTCACTCGGGCGACTTCTGCAATGCGCTCAGTGCCGTTTTCGTGATTCACCGAGGTCATGACCACATCGGCTCCAAACCCACGGGCTACATCAGCGATACGGTCATCATCGGTCGCGACCACGATGTCCTTAATGCCGGTTTCCAGTGCGCGCTCATACACATGCTGGATCATGGGTTTACCGGCCAATTCAATCAGAGGTTTACCCGGTAAGCGGCTGGAAGCGTAGCGTGCTGGAATAACGATTTTGTAGTTTTTCATAACCTCAATCCGAGAGACCTGTGTCCAATACGTGCGTCAATTGTCTGCTGGCGCGAAAAGCACTAACCCTGAAACGGGCATCCACTGTGTGACCTGCCCTGGCAGCTGTCACATCACAAACCGTGATACTGACGATACCAGCCCACAAACCGCTCCATGCCATCGACCAGGCGCGTATTCGGAGCAAAATCCACGGCGGCAATCAAGTCATCGACCTCAGCATGGGTGGCCACAACATCACCAGGCTGCATGTCCATATAGTTGATCTTGGCCTTCACGCCCAGTGCATTTTCCAGTGTGGAGATAAATTCACCCAGCTCGATGCTGTTGTGATTGCCGATGTTATAAATTTTATAGGGTGCCGTGCTACAGCTTTTATCGCCGCTTTCCACCGTCCAGCCGTCAACGCCTGTGGGGATACGCTCAGTCACTCGCACCACGCCTTCAACGATATCATCGATATAGGTGAAGTCCCGCCGCATCTTGCCGTAGTTATAAACATTGATGGGATTGCCCGCCAGAATGTTTTTGGTAAAGCCCCAGGCGGCCATATCCGGTCGTCCCCATGGGCCATACACAGTAAAAAAGCGCAATCCGGTAATCGGCAGGCCATATAAATGAGCGTAGGTATGCGCCATCAGTTCGTTGGATTTTTTGGTGGCGGCATACAAGGAGACAGGATGATCAACACTGTCCGAAGTGGCAAACGGCAGCTTGCTGTTCAGACCATACACCGAGCTTGAGGACGCAAACACCAGATGCGGCGTTTGTTGATGCCGACAGGCTTCCAGTATATTGACAAATCCCACCAGGTTGCTGGCAACGTAGACATCAGGATGATCAATGGAATAACGCACCCCGGCCTGAGCCGCCAAATGCACCACCCGATCAAACTGGTGACTGTCAAACAGGTTGGTCATGGCAGCCTTGTCGGCCAGGTCCATTTTGACGAAGGTAAAACCATCTTGTTCGCCGACCCACGCCAGGCGCGCACGTTTCAGAGCAACATCGTAATAATCATTGAGATTATCGATTCCGACAACCTCATACCCTTTTGCCATCAGGCGCCTGGCCACATACGACCCGATAAAACCAGCAACGCCGGTTACCAGAGCTTTCATCCTTTCTGTTCCTCAAATTCAGGCAGCATCGCCTTGATATAGGCATCTTCCAGTGGCATTTGACTGCCAAGGATCAGATCAGCCACTTCTCGCGCCACACCACAGCCTCCAGCGGCCTGTGTGACGTGTGCAGCACGCTGCTGCACCATCCAGAACGCGTCGGCCGGAGCCATTGGCAGGCCGACCCGGGTCATGACTTTCAGATCGATCACATCATCACCGACATAACAGACCTGACCCGGAGTAATCTCCAGCTGCGACATAACCTCTTCCAGGCAAGGCCATTTGTCTTTGCTGCCAGGGTAAAAATGCCGAATCCCCAGATCCCGGGCACGTCTCGCCAAGGCATCGGAGCTTTTGGCAGAAATGATCGCTGTGGCAATTGCAAATTTCTCGAGCAGCTTGATGCCCACACCATCTTTGACATTAAAGTGCTTTACCAGCTCACCATCACCACTGTAGGTCAGCGTGCCATTGGTTAACACACCGTCAACATCAAATACCACCAGTTTGATCATGGCGGCTCGCTGCTGCAGTGCTTCCGGCAAGGGATTGGTCCAGGACATGAAAATTCCTCTGTGCAAGTATCTTGTCGCCCACTGGTTGATCACACAGTATCAGGTACCAGAACGGCGAACTGGTAGGCATTGTACCTTGCTGTCATTGTCAGTGCACATAAGCCGGTCAGCGCCAGCCACGACCACTAACAGATGGTAGACACACCAACCGCCAACACGCCTGATTTGGCTTTTGGCCCAGTCGGCAGATGCAGGTGCGAAGGGGGTAAAATTATATTCGCAAAATGACAGGCACAAAAAAAGCGGCTATCTGCCGCTTTCTTCTGATGCCAAATAGAGTTGGCATCCCCAAGGGGATTCGAACCCCTGTTGCCGCCGTGAAAGGGCAGTGTCCTAGGCCTCTAGACGATGGGGACATATTTTTTGAGATTTGGTGGAGCCTAGCGGGATCGAACCGCTGACCTCAACACTGCCAGTGTTGCGCTCTCCCAGCTGAGCTAAGGCCCCGTCTCAAAACGTGTGCGCATCTTACTTAGAGACCCTGTGGCCGTCAACTACTTTTTTAAAATAAATGTAAAAACAACCACTTGGCCTGATACGCAGGCCGTTACCAGCTTATTCGGCAGCCGCACGCTCAAGCAGAACCTGATCAATCGCACGCGCAATCCCGAAGTAATCCTTTTCCATTTTCTTCAGCCGCTTCTTGCCCACACCACCCAGCACATCAATCGCCACACGCAAACGCGCCCGACTCATATCCGGCCCGAGCAAGGTCATTGAATCCAGTACCGATATAGTCGAGGAGGTGCCCGCAATGGCAATAAAAAACGGAAACAGAAAATCACGGACTTTCAGATCCAGCTGCCCAGCCAGAGCAAACAAGCGCTGTTCAATTTCAGGCTTGTCCCAATGACGAATGGCTTCCAGCTGCCACAACCCAAACTGCAGGGTCTGCAACCGTTTTTCATCATCGTAAGCCTTGTGGTCAAACTGCTCAGCAGTCAGCGCAGGCAAGCCAGACAAAAAATGCCCTGCCAGCGGCACAACATCCGAGAACACGTCAACACGAGGCTGAACATGGGGCACCAGCGGCAGCATGTTTTCAGCACGCAAGCCCCAATTGGCAAATTGCTCACAAAAGGCCTCCGGTGACAAACCACGCAGCCACAGACTGTTCAGCCAGCGTAATTTATCGACATCAAATACCGGCCCACCCAAAGAGACACGCTTGATATCAAAATTGGCAAACATCTCATCACGACTGAACTGTTCACGCTCATCCGGCATCGACCAACCCATACGCCCCAGATAATTCAGCAGCGCTTCCGGCATAAAGCCCATGCGCTCATAAAACATGATAGAGGTTGGGTTTTTACGCTTGCTCAGCTTGGTTTTATCCGGATTGCGCAACAACGGCATATGACACAGCTGCGGCATTTCCCAACCAAAGTACTCATACAGCAGCTTGTGCTTGGGAGCAGAACTGATCCACTCTTCACCCCGAATCACATGGGTAATGGCCATCAAATGGTCATCGACTACGTTCGCCAGATGATACGTAGGCATACCATCGGATTTCAGCAAGATCTGCGCATCCACCTGTGCCAGGTCGAGTTCAATCGGTCCACGCAGCATGTCATTGACGACACAAATGCCGGCTTCCGGTACTCGCATACGCACAACAAAAGGAGCATTGTCTGCTTCACGACGCGCCACTTCATCCGCAGGCAGTTCCAGGTCGGAGGCTTTTAATGCTGTATTTTTACCCTCGGCTTCACGCTGAATGCGCAAGTCATTCAACTCTGCTGCCGTGCGGTAACATTTGAATGCACAGCCTTTATCCAGCAGCTGCTGTACATGATCGAGGTAAATATCGCGACGCTCACTTTGGCGGTATGGCCCATGAGGGCCACCCACATCCGGGCCTTCATCCCATTCCATCCCTAACCAGCGCAGGCTGTCGAGAATGGCCTGTTCGGACTCCGGCGAGCTGCGCTGCTGATCCGTATCCTCAATACGCAATAAAAACTGACCACCATGCTGGCGGGCAAATGCAAGATTGAAGAGTGCAATATAAGCGGTGCCAACGTGCGGATCGCCAGTTGGAGAAGGCGCAACTCGGGTGCGGACTGTCATGATGTCTCTCAAAACCAGATGAATTCAGCCCGGGATTATAGAGAAATAGACAGCAACTGGCACGGACTGTCGATCAATTCAGCCACGCCAAACCACTAAACCACAGAGACCTGGCGAGGTTCGGGATCGATAGACGCCAAGCATTCACCAACACAGTCACTCTGCAGATACGACGTGACCTTCTCCGCGATTCCGTGACATGCCTGTGTTATTCCATCTTCCACATAAAAATCACCGGCAACCAAGGCTTCTTGCTTCAGCCACTCGAGATAGCCACGCCGTATCGACAGCTCTGCCACATAATGGCAAGTCCAGAAGTGATCAAAATCCGGCTGCCCGTTGGCACACACCGCCAACACCGGATTGGCGTAAACAGCCTTGCCAATCACCAGCAAGGGAATACCGTGGTGAATGGCCGACAAACCAGAAGTGCTATTAATCGTAATCATACCGGCCGCATGGCGAGCCAATAACCCCAATGACCCGGTATCAATAATATCCACCCGATCGCCAACGCCCAGCCGTTGCGCCTCCTCGGCGATAAACGACAAGTAGTCACAGTGGCCTCGCTCCAAAGGATGTATTTTGAAGACAAGGCGGGTATTTAAAGGCGCGGTGACTGCGAACGACCTCATAGAGGAAGAGATCAACCGCATTGAATTCCAGCCAAGCGCGGCTGCTTGCATATTAGAGTCCGCAGAGACTTGCAGTGGTACCAGAAAAAAATGCTTGTCCCAATGCTCAAGTAATCGCTGGATCGTGGCAAAATTATTTCCCTGGCCAGCCAAACGCCGATACGCATTCCGCCCCCAACGAAAACACTCTTCCCACCAGTGAAAGCGGCGATGAAAGAGCTGTTTTTGAGCACCAATACTCAAAAAAGTGCGAATGCCATAATACATCGCCCCATAACGGCTCATTTTTCCGAAACTTTTGTATGGCACTCCCACTTCCGTCGTTCTTTCTTGCGGAGAAAAAAACACATCAGGCGTCACACCAGCCAATGGCGAACTGGCATTATTACCACCCTCTTCCATCGTCACAAAACCAGGTCGGATATACCCCTCTTCAAGCGACAACACCCGGATACCCAAACGCTCCGCCAACTGCCGGGCAATACGATGAGCCGGACGCTCGGACCCAAACAAGATAATGACATCAGGACGAGAAACGTGAAGGTATTTTCTTAACCAACGGCGCCATTCAATAAACCCGCCACTGAAATAAATGCGATTCTTACGGCAGGAATACAGCAAGTCCGCCGGATTAAAACAAATCCGGTTGACATCCATACCTTCAGACGTCAAATAACGCTGCAATCGCTTGAAAAATGGCCCAACAGGCCCTTGCAGTAGCAATACCTTGCCGTTATCGGAAGCCGCTTTACTGCTCGGATGACTTTTTTTGGATAATGACTCAGCTTGCATCAATGCCTGATGCAAGTGTGATGCGTCATCCGTAACAACCTTCATTGACCTGGCTCCATACCAACCATCTCATTGCTCAAGTATCCATTCGTGGCACAAACACAAACAGCACATTCAAAAATACGCACCAACCCAACCAGGTCATCAACCAAACCAAGAGCCTGCCAGGTAGAGCGACAGCCTGCTTCGGCTTCTCCCAAATGGTGTCGTTCATACATTAAAAAGAGCATTTGCCATCCAAATCAACACGTTACCTGTCGTATTCCGTATTAGTTGTCAGAGTGACAAGCAATTATCATGCAACAATCCGGACCTCATCAACAATGATCGACAAAATACCAAACCGATTTCAGAACTGATCTCACTGGAATTTGATGATACAGCATCTCGAAACACAGTACCGCGTGCCAGGTTCAAAAATCACACAAACAAGTTGTTATCCCCAATACTACTATCCGAATTTTTCACCCAACATACTTCCGCACGCTCAACATACCCCGTCACCCCCGAATTTCACAACCAGACCTCCAAGCGACACCCAAACAGACCAGCTTGATCACGGCCATGATCCAGTCAACCAGCCAGAACACAGCGCCCAGATGAATCCCGGCAAGCGGACAAAATCAGATGATTAATCCAATAGAAACTCAAGCCAGCAAAATGCCTGTTCGAGCGTTACGAATACAGCTCAGAATAGAAAAAAGAAGGGAATACAACAGATCACTTATTAAACGACTTCCAGGTCACTGCCACAAGATAAAAGATGAATACTTCCACCAACCTGGAAAGCCCTTTCCAGAATTAACGGGATATTTGTAACGTCCCTGATCAGTATCCAGTGCAGCAAACAACTTTTGACCAAACGCGGAGACACCAATCCAGAAGGCGCCACCTGCACACAAAAACAACGTATTCAGGATGACAGGATGATGAGTAACTTGCCGAACAAAAAAAGCCCCAAGCTATTAAAAGCTAAGGGCTCTTTATTGAATAATGGCGGTGAGGGAGGGATTCGAACCCTCGATACCTTGCGGTATACACACTTTCCAGGCGTGCTCCTTCAGCCACTCGGACACCTCACCTTACGTCAGGAACTTACCCCCAACAGAGGCCGCGCAATATACTGATCTACACCTAGCGCGTCAACCAAAAATTGTTGTTTATTGGCAGCCGCTCTTGAGTCACCCACAATATCCAGCACTCACTCCTCCACTCAAGCCCCTTGGCCAAGCCGGCAACACCCCATCTCGCAATCCCGAAATGGGCCAGATTTGATGCAACCAAGTTCTGCTTGGCTTTGTCATCTTTTCTTCATAACCTCAAGACATATATCAACCAGCACCATTTTCATCACGGACTCTCCTTGATGCAGCTCACATTTACCGCTATACAGGCGATAGTAATTCATTTTATTCAGATTCAGGGTGGCGGCAGCCGAAAGTACCCATGGCAGAACTATGAGCGATTTAGTCGAAAACATTGATACAGCCCCCCGAACCACCCCCTACCCAGATTACATTGCGCGCATACTGGGCTACGGGACGGGCGCAGTGACGATTGCTGCCGGTATTTTCATCCACTACTGGCCTGAAAATTTTTGGACCGCCTTGGCATTCTGCCTGGTCTACCCACACCTGGTCGAAGTCATTGAGCGTCGCACTCCCTGGAATCGCGATACAGCTCTCACTTTCTGGACACAAATAGATGCCGCCATTACCGGCCTATTACTGGGACTCATTCACGCGCCCATTGAACTGACCCTCCCCGCCTTGCTAATGCTGAATACCAGTCTGATTCTGACAGGCAGCAAGGCCAGCTGGCTGTCTGGCGTATTGATTTCTGCAACCAGCATGATGGCTTCTTATCTCTGGCTCAGCTCATGGCAGGCCGATCTTATACCTAATACCCTGGTTATTGTTTGTGGTGTAGCAACCGCGATTTTTTTTGCTGCCCTGGCACTGTTCGCCAGACGCCAGAGCAACCAGATTGGCGCCATGCAGTATCGCCTGAAAAGCCAGATAGACCGCTTTCAGGAATTATCGACCCAGGTATCCCGATACGTCGCTCCGCAAGTAAGAGAATCTATTTTTAATGGTAAACGCGAAGCCAAGCTTGAGACGCAACGCAAAAAGCTGGTTATCTTCTTTTCTGATATCGTTGGCTTTTCTTCCTTGTCGGAACAAATGGAAGCCGAGCCTCTCACCGATCTACTGAATGGTTACCTGACCGATATGTCCGAAATCGCCATGAAGTATGGCGGCACCATCGACAAATTTATTGGTGATGGCATTATGATTTTTTTTGGCGACCCGAACACCAAAGGCGTCAAACGGGATGCCCTGGCATGTGTTGCCATGGCCATTGAAATGCGCCGCCATATGCTCAAGCTGAGAAAACACTGGACCGAACAAGGAATGACGACGCCATTACAAATCCGCATGGGCATCAATACCGGCTATTGCACCGTTGGTAACTTTGGCACCGAAAGCCGCATGGATTACACCATCGTTGGCAAAGAGGTAAACCTGGCCAGCCGACTTGAAAGTGCGGCTGATGCCGGAGAAATCCTTATCTCTCACGATACATTCTCATTGGTTAAAGACAAAATCATCTGTCGACAACGAGGAACTGCCATGGTGAAAGGGTTCCGCGATCCGGTACCGCTTTATCAGGTAGTCGATTACCGCCGGGATCTCGGCGCCAACTCCGGCTTTATGAATCATGAAACCGAAGGTTTTTCACTGTATCTGGAATCCGAGAAAGTACGTGATAGTGAGCGCAGCAAGGTCGCTGAAGCACTGGAACAGGCAGCCAGTAAACTAAGAAACCAGGTCAAAACCCGCGCCCCAGAACGACAAGCCCCGACCGCCCAACAGCGTGCGGCCAAAGTCGCCGCACAGATGAAATCATCAAAATAAGCAACAGCCCCCAGACAACCTGCGCACCTCTTACTGACGAACGGTTCGGAAATTTTCCAGCGATACACCTTCAAGCGATGAGCGTACCGGGTTGATATCCAACCCTCCCCTGCGCACATAACGAGCACAAACGATCAAAGATTCAGGGTGGCAGAAGCGGTTGATATCCTGGAATATCTGCTCCACACATTGCTCATGAAAGCCCTGGTGCTGCCTCATCGACACCACATAAGCGAGAAAGGATTCAGGTACAATCACAGGGCCGCGATAATATACATACACGCTCCCCCAGTCTGGCTGCCCCGTCACCGGACAATTCGACTTCAGCAAGTGAGAGCACAACCAGCCATCAAATTCGCCATCTGCCGTCGCCAACAACGTACCATCGGGCTGATAGGCTGTAATAGTCACGTCCAGATCATCAACACACAGGGCTGTCGGTGCCGTGCCAAAGTCCAGTACATCCGGCAATGCCGTTAATTCAACCGTGACCGCACATCCCGCGGCCGCCGATAAATCAGCCGCCATCCGGGCCTGGACATCCGCAGGAGAGTCAAACCGAGTCTGGTTATAGGAATTCAGATATAACTTGAAGGACTTGGATTCAATCAGGTTGGCACCTGTAGCCGGAATCCGAAACTCCCCCATCGCCACCACAGGCTTACCTTTTGCGTTCAGCCATGACAATTCATACGCATTCCAGATATCTTCGCCATACACAGGCACAAAATCCCCCCCGACCAGACGGGAGCGGCCTTCCGCCCGAGGAATAGCAAACAATAAAGAGGCGTCATATTCATCCTTGTAAACAGACGACTTTCCCAGCGGGTTTAATTCAGAATCAATCGTTGCCATAACCTTTATTGCCTCATGCCAGTGCCGCGTTTGAGCAACCACAAACTATAGCTGCTCAGAATTACGATAAACACACCCATCATTAAAAATGAAAACACTACATCAACATCCGACACACCCAGAATGCCATAACGAAAGGTATTCACCATATATAAAATCGGATTCAGTTGAGATACCCACTGCCAATGCTCTGGCAGCAAACTGATCGAGTAAAAAACACCCCCCAGATACGTCAACGGTGTAATCACAAAAGTGGGAACAATCGCGATATCATCAAAAGTACGGGCATGCACCCCATTAATAAAGCCACCCAGTGAAAACAGCACCGCCGACAGCAAAACAATGCCGACCACAACGCCGATATGATGAATCGTCAAATCGGTAAAATACAACGACAACAGAGTCACAATGACGCCCACCATAACTCCCCTGGCGACTCCCCCCGAGACAAACCCCAGCAGAATGGTGGCAGGATGAACCGGAGCCACCATCAATTCCTCGATACTCTGCTGGAATTTATTACTGAAAAACGATGAGGCCACATTGCCATACGCATTGGTAATCACACTCATCATAATCAGACCTGGCACGATAAAGGACATATAGTCCACGCCACCCATTTCGCCGATCCGGGAGCCGATCAGATTACCAAAAATCACAAAATACAAGGTCATCGTAATTGCAGGCGGCACCAGGGTTTGCTGCCAGATCCGCGTAAAACGGCGAACTTCTTTAACCACGATCGTCTTTAATGCCACCCACTGCACGGTCAAATGACTCATTGGTTATCTCCTTGCACCAGATCCACAAACAACTCTTCCAGACGATTGGATTTGGGCCGCATACTACGCACCAGACACCCCTTGGCAGACAAGGCCTCAAACACGCTATTGATACTCTGACCCTCCTTGACAACCACCTCGATGGTATCCTCCCCCACAACCCGGACAACCCATCCGGCCAGCTGCAAATCGGCAGGAGCTTGCGACATCAGGTCAAACACAAAGGTCTCAGACTTCATATTGGCCAACAATGCACGAACACTGGTGCAGCGAACGATCTCCCCGCGATTGATAATCGCAATATTGCGACACAGTTGCTCCGCTTCTTCCAGGTAATGCGTAGTCAGAATAATGGTCGTGCCCGCTTCATTCAGAGCCTTCATAAAGGTCCACATCGAACGCCGCAGTTCAATATCAACCCCGGCGGTTGGCTCATCCAGAATCAGCACCTTGGGTTTGTGCACCAACGCACGAGCAATCATCAAGCGCCGCTTCATCCCACCAGACAACATCCTGGATGGCTCATCACGCTTATCCCACAGGTCCAGCTCTTTCAGCAGATATTCAGCGCTTGTTCGCGCTTCACGCCGACTCAGTCCAAAATATCCGGCCTGCGTGACCACAACATCTTCAACCTTTTCAAACTGGTTAAAATTAAACTCTTGCGGTACAACCCCCAAATTGAGACGGGCTCCAAATGACTGCTTATTGACGTCAAAGCCCATCACTTCAGCCAAGCCAGCCGTTTTTTGCACCAACCCCGATAAAATACCTAACGTGGTAGACTTGCCCGCACCATTCGGGCCCAGCAGGGCAAAAAAGTCCCCCTGCTCCACACTCAAATCAATCCCTTTGAGCGCCTGGAAACCATTGTCATACACTTTGGATAAGCCCTGAACTTTCAGTGCCGGAACCATACAAATCAACCTGTTTGAGAAAATACATGAGCGAACAACCGAACCACATCCGCTTGCTGCAAACACTAAAAAGCCGCTTGGCAGCGGCTAGTGAAAGCGAAGTCATCAGTACTGATATGATACACCAGCTTGAGTCTTTAATTGATCAGCTGACGCAACAGTCTGAAACAGCTTATGAAGATACCCGTCAATGGCTCAACAATCTGATGATGCACACTCCACAACTCGCCCCTGTTATTGATCGAGAACTGCTGTGGATCTTCGGTGGCGATTGCCTGCACTACCTAACCGATGAAGAAATAGACCAGTTCCAGCAACAGGATGAAGCACAATAAGGAAGCCGGGATACAACAGCTCAAGTGCGCCAATCACACCTGCACTTGAGCGGCGCTAAAACGCAGATTTTTTGGCAAAAATACAATAAAAAAGCCGACTCATTTCTGAATCGGCTTTTTAGAATCTGGAGCGGGAAACGAGATTCGAACTCGCGACCCCGACCTTGGCAAGGTCGTGCTCTACCAACTGAGCTATTCCCGCTTATCTCTTCCATACTACTCTATCATAGTATCAAGAGAGTGGCATCCCCAAGGGGATTCGAACCCCTGTTGCCGCCGTGAAAGGGCAGTGTCCTAGGCCTCTAGACGATGGGGACA
>NZ_JAUYWA010000025.1 GCF_030689025.1 Oceanobacter sp. 1_MG-2023 | reverse complement strand
TCAGGCCTGCAAGTCGGCTTCGTGATTCGAAACCATCCGGTAGCCCAGAGTGAGCACCGGATTAAATAGATGTCCCCACTAACCGCAGAGGATTACCCCGATGGAGCAGCGTTACAGGAAAGCAGTACCGGCCGGCGTCCTGAGTATTATGACCGCCATGGCGGCATCAGCAGACAACACCGATCGTTTCGAACTGGGGCGTATCGAAGTCAGCGCTGAACAGACATTACCAGCCACCAGCAGTGAATCAATCGACACCCAGGCACTCCGCGAAGAAAACCGGGAAACCGTTGGTGAAGCGCTGGATTTGCTCCCCGGCGTTACCCTCAGTACATTCGGTTCCCGTAATGAACAAACCCTTTATATCCGTGGTAACGACCTGCGCCAGATTCCGGTTTTTATCGATGGCATTCCAGTGTATGTACCCTATGACGGCTATGTTGACCTTGGCCGCTTTACCACCTACGACCTGGCTGAAATCAATGTCAGCAAAGGTTTCAGTTCAGTCTTGTATGGCCCCAATACCCTGGGTGGAGCCATTAACCTGATCAGCCGCCGGCCACAGCAAATATGGGAAGGCGATATCGGTATTGGTTATGCCAGTGGTGAGCAAGATGGCAGCGACAGCCAACGGGTCTGGATGAACATCGGCAGTAATCAAGGGCTCTGGTACAGCCAGATCAGTGCCTCCTGGCTCGACCAGAATGCCTGGGCCTTATCCGATGATTTTGAAGCCGTTGATACAGAAGATGGCGGCTTGCGTGACAACTCCTATCGCAACGACCAGAAAATCAGCCTGAAACTGGGCTACACCCCGAATAGCAGTGATGAATACGCCATTGGTTATATCAATCAGCAAGGGGAAAAAGGCACTCCTCCCTATGCCGGTACCGACAGTTCCACCAGTGCCCGTTACTGGCAATGGCCATACTGGAACAAGGAGAGCCTCTACGTCGTGACCCAAACCAGCCTGGGTGAAGGCCGCTATATAAAAAGCCGGGTGTATTACGATATTTTTGAAAACTCACTCTACAGCTATGATGACGACAGCTACAGCAGCCAGACCTATGGCTATGCCTTCCGCAGCTGGTACGATGATTACAGCTATGGTGCCAGCCTGGAATATGGTCAGCCACTGGGCAATCACAGTCTCAAGGCCGCCTTGCACTACAAGCTCGACCACCACGAAGAACACGATGACGACGACCCGAAACAGAATTATGAAGACGACATCATCTCGCTGGCTGTGGAAGACACCTGGATGCTGTCGCCGCAGCAATACCTTGTAGCCGGTATCAGTCACGACCGCAGAAGAAGCCTGCAAGCGGAAGAGTACGATAGCGACACCGGTCTGATCAGCGACTTCGACAATAACAACGCCAGTGCCTGGAATCCGCAAATCGGCTGGTTTGCCCAGCTGGACAAACAGCGTGAAGTCCGTCTGACCCTCTCCCGCAAAACCCGCTTCCCGACCATCAAGGACCGCTACTCCTATCGCATGGGGTCGGCGTTGCCCAACCCGGATCTGGAAGCAGAAAAATCCACCATTCTGGAGGCTGGCGGCTCACAACTCTGGGGCGACTGGCTACGGCTGGACGGCACCGTTTTCTATAGCAAGATTCGTGATCTGATCCAGTCTGTTGACCTCGATGAAGACACCTACCAGCTGCAAAACATCGGCAAGGTCACCAGCAAAGGGCTGGAACTGAGCGCCGTCAGCTGGATTGGCGACAGCCTGCAACTGGATGCCAATTACAGCCTGTTGAAGCGCACCAACGACAGCTCCGACCTGGTCCTGACCGATGTACCAGACCACAAACTGCAGGGACGTATCAGCTGGCAGGCAACAAATCCTCTCCGCCTGGCCATTCGGGGCCAGTACGAAAGTGAACGTTACAGCGACAGCGATGGCACTATCGAGCTGGCCGCCTGGAGCCGAATCGATCTGACTGCCGACTACGATTTCACCCAGACCCTCAAAGGCCAGCTCGGCGTTACCAACCTCGGTGATCGCAACTACGCCCTGGATGACGGCTTTCCTGAACCGGGTCGTCAGTGGCATGCCAGCCTGAACTGGCAATTCTGAAGGGAGTGATACCGATGTTATATCGTCACCTGCTGCTGCCAGCGCTGTTGTTACTGCATACGCTGACCACCAGCGCCCAGACCATTACCCTGATGACCAGCTACCCGCAACCGGTCGTATCAGCATTTCAGCAAGCGTTTGAAGAACAACACCCAACCCTGCAACTCAATGTCCTCTGGCGTATGCCCTTTGATGCCCTGCCTTACCTGTTGCAACCGCAGCAGGGAGGCGTGGATGTCTACTGGACGCCATCCCAAACCAACTACCTGCGCTTAAAAGCCGCCGGTGCTCTGGCACCGTTAAAGCTGGATCGTACTGGCTTGCCGGATCATCTCGACCAGACCCGGCTGCGGGACATGGACGATACCTTTATTGCCAGTGAAATTGCCGGTTATGGTTTGTTTATCAACCCCCAACGTCTGCAGCAACTTGCCGTTGCCGAACCAACCAGCTGGCACGATCTGACAAACCCTCGGTTGCGGGGCACGGTCGCACTGCCGGTACCCTCGGCGGTCGGTTACGCGCCGATGCTGATCGATCAGCTCTTGCAGGCCGACGGTTGGCAACAGGGCTGGAACAACTGGCAAGCCATTGCCGCGAACAGCCAACTGGTCGATCGCCGTGGCAGTTTTGTTACCGACAAGGTCAGCACTGGCCAGGCAGCCATCGGCCTGACCATGGACTTTTTTGCCAACGCCACCATTGCCAGCGGCGCAGACGGGCGCTTTGTTTACCCGCAACAAACCGCCTTTAATCCGGCCCATATCGCCCTGATGACGGATAGCCGCCAGCCGGACGCCGCCCGGTTATTTATTCGCTTTGTGCTCTCGGAAGCAGGACAACAGCTGTTGTTTCACCCGGATATTCGCAAACTCCCTATACGCCCTTCGGTCTACCAACAGGCACCGGACAATATACCCAACCCCTTCGGCCTGGCACTGGACAGTCGTTATAACCCGGCCAAGGGCCTGAGCCGACGCCCCCTCACCAACGCCCTGTTTGATGCCGCCATTACTCACAATCACCCGGCGCTGATCGAGACCAGCCGACTGCTGCATCAGGCCAGCCAGCTGGCTGCCCCGGAACCGGAAAACAACCCGATACTGCAACAGGCTTACGCGCTCTTTCATCGCCTGCCAGTGACCGAACCCGACGCTACCTCCGAGATACTGCACGATTTTCAACAACGAGAGCACAACCCGGCCGCCGACGCCCGTTGCCAGACACTGGAACAGCAGTGGCAAGGCGAGTTCGCCCGCCAGTATGCCGCCGCCGCTGACCTGGCTCGCCAGGTGATTGCCGGAGAGGCAACCTTATGATGTCACCCGTTGTTATAACGCTGCGGTTGCTACTGCTGTGGTTAATACTGCTGCCCAGTCTTGCCGCTGCGGATCCAATCACCAGCTCGGCACTGGGTCGACGGGCGCTGTCACAGCCAATGCCCGGATTAACAGCCACAGAGCTTGAACAGTTTCTGCAAGGACGCAGTCTGTTTGCCCAGATGTGGGTGATTTCACCCTCGGCGGATCAGCAAGTCGATGGCCTCGGGCCGCTGTATAACGCCATCTCTTGTGCCAGCTGTCACCCCGGCAATGGCCATGGACGGGCACCCGACAGGCCCGGCCAGGCCATGCGCTCCATGTTGGTACGCCTGAGCTTGCCCGGCCACGATATCCATGGCGGGCCACGGCCTCATCCGTTCTGCGGTGACCAGCTGAATGAACAGGGCGTGCCCGGTGTGGCAGGCGAAGGGAAAGCCAGTGTGTCGTATCAGGAACAGGTAGTCCGACTGGCGGATGACACCGCAGTAACATTGCGACGACCACAACTCAATCTGTCCGCCAGCCGCTGCCAACCTGCCACAGAGCTACTGACCTCCGCCCGCATTGGCCCGGCGCTGGTTGGTCAGGGGTTGCTGGATGCCATCCCCAACGCGGCTATTTTGCAGCGGGCCGACCCGGAAGACCGTGATGCCGATGGTATCTCCGGCCGCCCCAATCCGGTTTACGATGTCGCCCTGCAACAGATGACGACTGGCCGTTTTGGTTACAAAGCCAACGTGCCCAATTTGCGCCAGCAGATTGCGTCGGCCTTTCACGGTGATCTGGGTATCAGCTCCTCTCTGTTTCCAGACCAGAATTGCACCGCGGCACAAACCGACTGCCAGACCGCCGCCACCGGTGGTGACCCGGAATTGAGCGACGAGCAACTTGATCAGCTGGTGTTTTATCATCAAACGCTGGCATTACCTGCCCGACGTCAGCCCGAGGCACCGAACGTACAACTTGGCGAACAGCTGTTTTATCAAGCCGGTTGTGAGAGCTGCCATCGAGCACAATTCAAAACCGCGGCCAATGCCAGCCCGGCGATTCTGGCCAATCGCACCATTCAGCCCTGGAGTGATTTGCTCTTGCACGATATGGGGCCAGAGCTGGCGGATAATCGCCCGGATTTTAACGCCAGCGGTCAGGAATGGCGGACGACGCCATTATGGGGAATCGGGCTCGCGGACAAGGTCTCCGACCACCCCGGTTTTCTTCACGATGGCCGCGCCCGTAACCTGCTGGAAGCGATTTTATGGCATGGCGGAGAAGCCAGTAAAAGTCGAACGGCCGTTACCCTGATGAGCCGTGAACAACGTCGGGCCTTGCTGGATTTTTTACACTCGCTGTAAAGCAGCTGGGGGCTGGTCTGGGGTCTGGGGCATCAAGCAGGAAGACAGGGTCAGGCAACATGCCCCAGAATCCACCAGGCTTCCACCATCGCAATCAGCATCAGTAGCGCACTCAGCGTCTGCCAGAAACTCAAAGGATGTCGCTTGATCAAAGGCTCTCGGGTGTGTTGCTGCAACAAGCTGTTATTGGGCTGATAGAGGTCGGTACGAAACTCGGAAAAGGAATCATACCGTTGTCGTATCACGGGGTGTGCCGCCTTTTGCAATACCAGCTCCAGCCATAGCGGCAAGTCCGGGCGGTATTGCCGAATCGGTCGATATTGCCATTCATGCGTTGATTTGGCCCCACGCCGCCCAGCCTGCTCCATGGCAAAGGGTTGTTGGCCAGAAAGCATTTCGTACACCATCACCGCCAATGAAAACAGATCACTCTGACTGTTGGCGATACCATCAATCACATATTCTGGGGCGATATAATTCACCGACCCCAGCGGCATATCTTCATCGTCGAAGACGCCGGACTCTGCCAACCCCCGTACCATAACGGTGCCGTAATCAATAATCTTGATATTGCCGTCAGCGGCCAGAATAACGTTTTCCGGTTTAAGATCACGGTGCACCATACCCATTCGTTGCATAACTCTCAGGCCATTAATCAACTGGTCGGCCAAGGCCCGTACCTGGGGTAAATCGGCCATCGGGTGATCCAGCATCCACTGCCGCAAACTGCAGCCATCAATCCATTCACAGATGTGATACAGAAAGCGGCTATTGGCCTGCTGCGGATACACTTTCATCAGGTTGGGGTGATCAAGGCGACTGCCGATCCACTGCTCCCGGGCAAAACCATCGAGATACACAGGGTCATCTTCAAAGTTGAGCGATGGCGCTTTAAGGGCATAAAAACGACCATCACGGCGATCGATTACTTTATAAAGATGGCTGCGGGCATTGGCATGTATCACCTGCGTCACCCGGTAATAATCCAGCGTTTGGCCAACAGCTAATACCGGTGGAATGACCCGGGCGTTGACAGCCCGTTGTGTTTCATCCAACCCGGCAGCGGGCAAGGACTGAATCCGTACCATCACACAGGTCAGGTTGTCATCCGATCCGGCCTGCAAAGCCGCATCCAGCACGTCTCGACAAATATGCTCAATCTGATGCTGGCGCGTATCCGCTCCAACGCTCGCCATGGCTTGTTGCAGCTGCTCATGACTGACAAACCCGTGAACACCATCCGTGGTGAGCAATAATTGATCGCCAACCTGCAGATCACAGGTCAGATAGTCCACTTCCAGACGGGAGTCCATCCCTAACGCCCGGGACAAGGCCGAGCCACCCTGGCTATTGTGTACATGATCACGAGTGAGCGGTTCCAGCCCCCCCTCTCGCCAGTGATAAATCCGGCTGTCGCCAACATGAAACAGGTGGGCCGTGCGGGATTTAAGCACCATGCCGCTAAAGGTCGTGACCAAACCATTGTGCCGGGCACTGGCCTGCTGGCCATGATGGAATAGCCAGGCATTCAGCGCCGACAACACTCGGGCGGCAGCGGTTTTGACATCCCAGCTGTCGGGTGTGCTGTAATAATCCTGCAAAAAATGCGTCACGCTGGTGGCGCTGGCCTGCTGCGCATTATCACTGCAACTGACGCCATCAGCAATACAGACTCCGATGCCCTTGTATTTGACGGCTGACAAGGTCGGCTGATAAAGCGCAAACGCATCCTGGTTGAGCACCTTGGTACCAGCGGTAGTGACACCACCAAACTGGATGTCTAATGTGTTGCTACTCATTACTCATAATGGCTCAGGTCCAGGATCGTTTTGATCAACATCAGTTCACACTGATCATTTCGACAGTGCCATCGTCGTTTACTTCAGCCATATGGCCCTTGGGTTCTTTCATTGCCAACAGAGCAATAAAACCCACCACCGCTGTGCCTGAAATCACCATAAAGAAAGTCGAGTATTCCACCAGCGACAAGATCGTCAGATAGGTAACCGCTCCAACGTTACCATACGCCCCTGTCATACCGGCAATCTGGCCAGTCAAACGACGCTTGATCAGCGGCACCACCGCAAACACAGCCCCTTCCCCCGATTGCACAAAGAAAGAACACACCATGGCTGCCACTACCGCCAACCAGACCGGCCATTCGCTATCCACCATTCCCATCACCAGATAGCCCACCGCCAGACCCGCGGTCAGAATCAACAAGGTCGGTTTACGGCCAAACTTGTCAGATAACCAGCCGCCTCCCGGGCGCGACATCAGATTCATAAAGGCATAGGCAGACGCCACCATACCGGCGATCACCGGCGACAGATCAAAGGTTTCGGCAAAAAACAGCGGCAGCATGGACACCACCGCCAGCTCGGAACCAAACGTGGCGAAGTAGAGAATATTCAATACCGCCACCTGCCTGAACTCATACCGATGCATCTCAGGCACGGCTTCGCTAAAGACGGTTTTGTTCACTTTCCAGACGTGTGATACCTCATAGGCGTACAGCAGCACCAAACCGATATAACACATCAGCGCCGTGGTCTCGGACAACATGCTCACTCCGGCAGGCGATAACTTCCAGGCCAGCAGCGCCATGGCGGCATACATCGGCACTTTCATGATCAGCAACAAGAAGAAATCTCCCTGGCTGGTCACTTCCATTGCTCCCATGTGTTTGGGTTTGAAATAGGTCGCGCCCTTGGGGGTATCGGTAATGTTCTGGTAATACACCACGCTGAACAACAGACTGATCAGCCCTGTCAGACCAATCGCATACCGCCAGCCATCATCTCCGCCAAACCACAGCGCAATCACCGGCAAACAAAAGGCCGCGGCGGCAGAACCAAAGTTGCCCCAGCCACCATAAACACCTTCGGCAGTGCCCAGCTCATTCGCCGGAAACCATTCACTGACAATACGAATCCCAATCACAAAACCGGCACCGATAAAGCCCATTAAAAAACGGGCAATGGCGGCCTGTGTAAAGTCCTCAGCCAGGGCAAACATAAAACAGGGGATCGAACACACCGCCAACAAGGCGGAATACACAATACGAGGGCCAAAGCGGTCGGTCAGCATGCCGATAATGACCCGCGCCGGTATGGTCAGCGCGACGTTCAGGATCAACAAGGTTTTGATTTCAGAAGGCTGCAATCCCAGGCTGGCAGCCATGGCCTGCAACATCGGGGCGTGGTTAAACCACACCAGAAAGGTGATAAAAAATGCCATCCAACTGAGGTGGAGGACTTTCATCTTGCCGGTAAACGACAACAGATTAAAACGTTCGGCGCTCATAACATGCTCTCTGATCCATAATACATACAGTAGCTCACGCCCCACGACGGCAAAGATAACCGGCACGGCAATACAACGAATTCAAAAAGACAGGAGAAACAAACAGAGGGAGTTATTGCACCGGAGCGGTAGCAGAACAGGCACCGTGTATAAGTTATCGAGACCTCATACAGACCACGCAACAGCAGTTACTTTCCCAGCGATAACGACAGCCGGTGGCTCTCGATCTCTGATCAGTTTTTTTGAATGCGCCGTTGCGTAAGTGTCAGATCACAACGCTGCGAATCTGACGAATAACCAATAACGAAGCAGGAAGAATGCCAATGATCATTGCCGATGCATCGGACCCGACAAAAATCAGCCCCCGGTTCCATCGTCTCCACCGTCAATCGGCATGACCTCTGCCTGAGCGTTGACCTTGGCAGCGGTCTTTTTTGTTGCATCAGTGCCCCAATCGCGGCTGTTTATACTTGCCAACACCTTTTTATCGCACCGATTTCAGGCAAAAAACCACAGTAATGTTCTATTTGAGTGCGAAATCATTCTTTGCCACATCAGGCTACTGATACCTTTCTTACTGTCATAGCTGATTATTTTGCTGCCCAGAAAGACCACCTCACAACAGATACCCCCATGTTGAGCAGATCGGCAGGCTCCATACCGAGACCGATATCCACCCGCTCTGGCATAAAATCTGCTTTGATTCCACCACGTCGACGCCGCAGGTAACCTCCTGACCGATCAAAGAAGATCACGGCACACAACATCGACACACATATTCCCTATAGCAAAGGCGCTCCCAGGTTGACTGGTGAGCGCCTTTTTTTATGCGAAAAAAATGATATGAACAGCAACAGTCTCGTTATTATTGGTAACGGCATGGCCGCCAACCGGGTTCTGGAAGAACTGGGCACCGACCACCCGTTCGATACCATCCACGTACTCAGTGATGAACATCTATGCCATTACAATCGCATCATGCTGTCACCCTTGCTGGCCAACGAAACCACCCTGGCAGCGATTACTCCCCACGATGCCAGCTGGTATCAGCAGCGCCGTATTCATGTGCACCTGAATACCGCGGTTGAGCACATCGACACCAAGTTACAGCGCGTTACCACCAGCACTCACAACACCCTGGATTATCAGGCACTGCTGATTGCCACCGGCTCCCGCTCCGCCATTCCCAGCATGCCAGGAACCGACGGCGACCAGCCCGACAACGTACTCGGCTTTCGTACCATGACGGATGTCGATGCCATGCTGGCAGCACTGCCGACCCTCAAACACGCCACTGTCATTGGGGCCGGTTTGCTCGGTGTTGAAGCCGCAGTCGGGCTCAAGGCCCAGGGCGTAGAAGTAACACTGATGCACCGCAACCCGGTGCTGATGAACCGCCAGCTGGATGCCACCGCCGCCACGATCTTGCAAGAGGAGCTGACCCAACGGGGCATCGATGTACGCACCGGCGTCTCACCACAATCCCTGAGCCTGAACGCCAACCGCGCCACAGCCGTGCACTACCGGCTGCGCAACCAGCCAGACACCGACACCACAACCATCCGACTCGACACCGACCTGGTCGTATTTGCCACCGGTATTTTACCCAACCGGGAACTTGCCGCCGCCGCCGGGATAACCACCCGCCGTGGTATCTGCGTCAACTCGCATATGCAAACCTCAGACAGCCATATTTATGCACTGGGCGAATGTTGTGAATTTGAAGGACAAACCTACGGCCTGGTCGCCCCCATCTGGGAACAGGCCAAAATCGTCGCGGCAGGACTGGCTGCCATCCCCCCTCTGGCATCTCCCTTACCCCGTTACGCCGAACAGCAGCATCTGACCAAACTCAAGGTCTCAGGGGTTGATATTCACAGCATGGGGCAATTTGAAGCCACAGGGCACGATCAGGTTATCCAGCTACAAGACCTGACATCCGGTGTGTATAAAAAACTGGTGATTCAGCAGCAACGTATTGTCGGCGTGTTGTGCGTCGGCGATGTACTGGATTCCAACTGGTATTTTGACCTGCTTAGCCAGCAGGTTGATATCCGTGCCATCCGCGCCAACCTGATATTGGGCAAAGGATATTGCGATAACAACGCCGCCGGTTTGCAACACAGGGTTGATGCGTAGGGGCTGGCTTCGCTCATAGCCATTACTCGCCGTTGCCGACAGCCATGGCGAGCGTACCGCTTTATATGCGAATCCAGAATCCATGCGCTTTCACACGTCTTGCAGATCTCGACAGGTCACCCTGCCTCTCTCACTGAAAAAGCCATATCAACGGTACGGATAGCGTTGGCTGACTACGCGGATAGTCGCTACCGGCCCATCCGCTTGTAATGACATGGCAATGACTCAGCAACCGAGAACTAGCCATGACTGAAAAACGCAGCCTGCCTGAATGGCGCGACTACATTGCCGGATGTCTGGATTTTCGTCCTGACGATGGTGTTTTCCGTATCGCCCGCGATATGTTCACTGAGCCGGACCTGTTCGATCTGGAGATGGAACACATTTTCGAGAAAGTCTGGATCTACGCCTGCCACGAAAGTGAAATCGCCAACAGTAACGACTACATCACTCTGCGTGCCGGCCGCCAGCCGCTGATCGTCACCCGCGACAGCAAGGGTGAACTGCACGCCATGGTCAACGCCTGCCAGCATCGTGGTGCAACCCTGACCCGTCTGCAAAAAGGCAACCAGTCGACCTTTACCTGCCCGTTTCACGCCTGGACGTACAAGAATGACGGCCGCCTGATGAAGGTGAAAGCACCGGGCGAATACGCCGAGGATTTCGATAAGTCCTGCCGTGGCCTGAAGAAGGCGCGGATCGAGTCCTACAAGGGATTTGTGTTTGTATCGCTGGATACAGAAGCCACGGATTGCCTGACCGAGTTCCTCGGGGATGCCCGTATCTTCTTCGATATGATGGTGGCGCAATCGCCAACCGGCGAACTGGAAGTACTGCCAGGCAAATCAACCTACACCTTCGACGGTAACTGGAAGCTGCAAAACGAAAACGGCCTCGATGGCTATCACGTCAGCACCGTGCACTACAATTATGTCGCCACCGTCCAGCACCGCAGTGAAGTGGATTCAGCCAACGGCAAGGGCTCCGACACCCTCGACTACAGCAAACTGGGAGCTGGTGACGCCGAAACCGACGACGGCTGGTTCGGCTTCAAAAACGGCCACACCATGTTGTTCAGCGATATGCCCAACCCTGCTGTTCGCCCCGGCTACGATACCGTCATGCCGCGTCTGGTCGAAGAACATGGCCAGCAACAGGCCGAGTGGATGATGCACCGTCTGCGTAACCTGAATATTTACCCAAGCCTGTTCTTTATGGATCAGATCAGCTCACAGTTGCGCATCGTACGCCCGCTGGCCTGGAACAAAACCGAGATCATCAGCCAGTGCCTGGGAGTAAAAGGCGAATCCGCCAAGGATCGCGAAAACCGTATTCGCCAGTTTGAGGATTTCTTCAACGTCTCGGGCATGGGTACTCCGGACGATCTGGTGGAATTTCGCGAAGCCCAGCGTGGCTTTCAGGCCCGTCTGGAACGCTGGAACGACATCAGCCGCGGTTACCAGGACTGGCAGTACGGTCCAACCAAAAATACCGCAGCATTGGACATCCAGCCTGCCATTACCGGCACAGAGTTCACTCATGAAGGCTTGTACGTTAACCAGCACGGCAACTGGCAAAACCTGATGCTGAAAGGCATCGATGCCAACCTGCTGAAATTGCACAACGACACAGGAGAGGGTCAGGAATGAGTACGCTACAACACCAAATCGAACAGTTTCTGTACCTCAATGCCGAGCTGTGTGACCTGCGTGACTGGGAAGGCTATCTGGCCATGTTCACCGAGGACAGCGAATTTCATGTGCCGCAATGGGACTCGGAATACGAAGTGACCACTGATCCGAAAACCGGTCTGTCATTGATGTATTACCCGACCCGCTCCGGCCTCGAAGACCGGATCTTCCGCCTGCAAACCGGTAAATCCGCGGCTTCCGTACCATTACCGCGTACCCAGCACCAGGTCCACAACGTCCGCATCAGCAAGCTGGACAACGACGTTCTGGACGTCAAAGCCAAGTGGCAAACCGTATTTACCCGCATGGGTATGACCGAGCAGTTCTACGGTGACGTGACTTACAGGCTGGTGCCTGCGGCAGGTGGCTGGAAGATCGCCCGCAAGCATGTGGTGGTGTTTAACGACACCATTAACTCGGTGCTGGATTTTTACCATCTCTGACGTCCAGCACTGCCGGAATCTGACACCTTTGAATCCGGGCAGCGGTAAAGCCCGGTATCTGCAAACCTGATAATGGCAAGACGCCGCCCGGTCTGTTACATGCAGACAGTGGCGGCCCTCCAGAGGACCCCACCATGAAACATAATGTCGCCCTCAGTTTTGCCGATGGCAACACCCTGTTCTTCAAGGCCGGACACAATGATCTGCTGATGGACGCCGCCCTGCGCCATGGCGTCACCCTGCCGATCGACTGTCGTGAAGGTGTCTGTGGCACCTGCAAGGGACTGTGTGAATCCGGTCAATATGAAATTGAATACGCCGATGAAGAAGCCCTGACCGGGCAAGAAGCCGAGCAACGCTACGTACTGTCTTGCCAGACGCGTATCCAGTCGGACAGTACCTTCTACTATGACTTTGCCTCCAGCCTGTGCAACCAAACCGGTCAGCCAGGCAGTTTGAAACGCACCGCCACGATCACAGGCTTACAGGATGCATCCGCGGATTCCACTCTGCTAGCGCTGACATTGGCAGCCGACCAGACAACACTGAACTTCCTGCCCGGTCAATATGCCAACCTGCATATTCCCGGCACCGAACTGACCCGCGCCTATTCATTTGCCATCGGGCCCCAAGTCTCTGGAGAGCTGCAGCAGCTGACCTTTCTGATCCGTAAATTACCCAACGGCCAAATGGGTAAATACCTGCATCAGGCCCGTGTAGGCGACACCCTGGAGCTGGAAGGACCATTCGGCACCTTCTATCTGCGTGAACCGGACAAGCCCATGTATTTTATTGCTGGCGGCACCGGCTTGTCGGCGTTTCTGGCCATGCTGGATGTCCTGAAAGAGCAGCCAGAATCCGTCAGTTATCCGATTCGCCTGTACTACGGTGTTAATCGCCTTGAAGATCTGTGCGAACAACAACGACTGGACGCCTACCGCACGCAACTGCCGGACTTTGACTGGACGCCTGTCGTCTCAAACCCCGCTAGCAACTGGCAGGGCTCTACGGGCTACATTCAAGAACATTTGCCACTTGCAACGTTGCGTGACGCACCCTTCGATATGTATCTGTGCGGCCCACCGCCAATGATTGATGCTGTGACCCACTGGTGTGCCGACCATCACCTGGATAACGGCAAGCTGTATTCAGAGAAATTTACCGCGCCAGTCAGCTAGAGTTCGTTAGCTGACCGGCTCGCTCGTTTTCCTTCGTTTTCCTTCCTCGTTGCCTGATCGATTTGCGGACCTTGCGTCCGCTTTTTTATGTCCGCCAGACGGCGCGCCTGTTGCTGCATTCCAATCCGTTCCCCTCCTGCAGAGCATCGCTGACAATTCTCTGTTGCAGACAATCCCAACAATACCAAGCTTCTGTTTTTATTGCGTTTTACGGATGTGCCTCGCCTTTTCCGGCTAGTGGGAGACGCCGTATCTTTACAGAATGATTGCAACACAACCACATCACTAAGGAGTGTTGCAATGACAGGAACCACGATTGAAATCACCAGTCCAGACGGCCAGTTCAGCGGTTATCTGGCTAGCTCCATCGATGGCAAAGGACCAGGTCTGGTGTTGTGCCAGGAGATTTTTGGCGTCAACGCCGACATGAAAGCCGCCGCCGATCATCTGGCGGAAGAAGGCTATACCGTACTGGTCCCGGATCTGTTCTGGCGTCAGCAAGCTGGTCTGGAACTGACCGAAGCTGATTTTGAAAAAGCCCTGTCGCTCTATCAGGCGTTCGATGAAAACAAGGGGGTGGACGATATCCAATCGGCTCTGGCCACCCTGGCACAACGCCCGGAATGCGAAGGCGATCTGGGTGTATTGGGCTATTGTCTCGGCGGCAAGCTGGCTTATCTGGCTGGTTGTCGCCTGCCCGAAGTTACCTGCGCTGTTAGCTACTACGGTGTTGGTATCGAGCAGTCTCTGGCAGACCTGGAAGGTCTGAGCGGCAAGCTGGTGCTGCATATGGCTGATAACGATCAATTCTGTCCAGCGGAAGCCCGTGAACAGATTCTGGCCGCGGTGGCGGACAACAAACAGATCCACGCCTTTGTCTACCCGGATACCGAACACGCTTTTGGCCGTGTCGGCTCCAGCCATTACAACAAAAGCGCTGCCCTGCTTGCCCATGAGCGTTCCATCAAGTATCTGCGCAGCACACTGGGGCCAGACTACGATCTCGAAGCCCTGTGGGAAGAACACATTCGCCACGAATTCGATACCCGTGACGTACCGGCGACCATGGCAACCATGGTGGCCGAACCTTATGTAAACCATATCCCCACCATGACCGGCGGCGTCGGCAGTAGCCAGCTGGCGCGTTTTTATCAATATCACTTTGTCCATGGCAACCCGCAGGACATGGCGATGATTCCCATCTCTCGCACCGTCGGCGCGTCCCAGGTGGTAGACGAGTTTGTCATGACCTTCACCCACGACTCTGAAATCGACTGGCTGGTCCCTGGCATCAAACCGACTGGACGCCAGGTCGAAATCCCGATGCTGGGTGTCGTCAAGTTCCGTGGTCCCAAGCTCTATCACGAACACATCTACTGGGACCAGGCCAGCGTAATGGTGCAGCTGGGCTTGCTGAATCCCGACGGCCTGCCGACGGCCGGGGCCGCCACCGCTCATAAACTGCTTGATGAATCCTTGCCTTCCAACACGCTGATGCCTTCCTGGGCCAGCAGTGCAAACAAAACCGTCGACTGAGGAAAACCCATGATCAATCTGAGTGATAAAACCGCCGTGGTCTGTGGCGGCTCCACCCTGATCGGCATGTCCGTTGTCAACGTGCTGCTGCAACAGGGCGCCCGGGTCTTTGTGCTGGATATCGATGACAGTGCCGAAGCCGAACTGGCCTCACTGGGAGCCACGTTCATGCCGCTGGATGTGACCGATGACGAGGCCATCAAGACTGCGGTCAGCCGTATTGGCGAGCAAGCCAGCGCGATCAGCCTGCTGATCAATATGGCCTGCAGCTACGACGACGATGGCTTTGCTTCCAGCCGTCAGCAATGGCTACGGGCACTGGACATCAATCTGATCAGCATGGCCATGGTCACCAAAGCGTTCCATGAACAATTGCAAGCCACCCGTGGTGCGGTGGTGAACTTCACCTCGATTTCCGCCGGGTGTGCCCAGACCGGCCGCTGGCTGTATCCGGTATCCAAGGCCGCTATCAAGCACCTGACCAAAGAGATGGCGATGGATCTGGCAGCCGATGGCATTCGTGTGAACTCGGTTTCACCGGGCTGGACCTGGTCCCGTGTTATCGACGAAGTCAGTGGCGGAGATCGCGCCAAAGCCGATGCCGTTGCTGCCGATTACCACCTGCTGGGCCGTCTGGGAGATCCGACCGAGGTTGCCAACGTCGTGGCCTTTCTCTGTTCCGACGAGGCCAGCTTTGTCACCGGTGCCGACTACGCCGCCGACGGTGGTTATGCGGTGATGGGCCCGGAACAGAACAAACCGGCAATTCCACGCCTGGCGGGCTAATCCAGCCGGCCGATGATTTTTTAAACAGCCACACAACACCGAAAACAAAAAAAGTAATCACTTAACAAAACAAGGGTACTTATTATGCGCCGTATCGCTATCGTTGGAGCCGGTCAGTCCGGCCTGCAACTGGGAATGGGATTGCTGCAACAGGGCTATCAAGTCACCATGATCACCAACCGCACTGGTGACGACATCAGCAATGGCCGGGTCTCATCGAGCCAGTGCATGTTCGATGCTGCGATGAAAACCGAGCGGGATCTGGGCATCGATTTCTGGCAAGACAGCTGTCCACAAGTGGAAGGCATCGGCATCAATGTGATGAACCCGGAAGCGCCTGGCACCAGCCTGTTCAACTGGGCTGCCCGTCTCGACGCCACTGCCCAGTCTGTCGACCAGCGGGTGAAAATGCCGGTCTGGATGGACAAATTCATCGAGATGGGCGGCGAGCTGATTTTTGAAGATGTTGGTATCGACGCTCTCGAACGGCTGGCCAACGAACACGAACTGGTACTGCTGGCTGCCGGTAAAGGCGACATCGTGCGCTGCTTCGAACGCGATGATATAAAATCCGCCTTCGACACCCCCCAGCGTGCACTGGCACTGACTTACGTGCACGGCATGACCCCCAGCGAAGACTTCTCTCGCGTCGCCTTTAACCTGATTCCTGGCGTAGGTGAGTACTTCGTGTTCCCGGCGCTGACCACCACTGGCCCTTGCCACATCATGGTGTTTGAAGGTATTCCCGGTGGTGCCATGGATACCTGGCAAGATTGCAAAAGCGCCAACGATCACCTGCAAATGAGCAAGGACATCGTCTCCCGTTACGCCCCCTGGGAAGCGGAACGCTGCGGCAACATTACCCTCACTGACGACGGCGGCTATCTGGCCGGACGCTTCGCCCCAACCATTCGTCATCCCATAATGACCCTGCCGTCTGGCAAGCACGTCTTCGGCATGGCCGATGCCATTGTGGTCAACGACCCGATCACCGGTCAGGGCTCCAACAACGCCGCCAAGTGCACCGCGGTCTACCTGCAGTCTATTCTCAGCCGTGGAGAAGACCTGTCCTTCGACACCGAATGGATGCAATCGACCTTTAACAGCTACTGGGATTACGCCCGTCATGTGGTCGCCTGGACCAACAGCATGCTGACGCCACCGCCACCACATATCCTGCAACTGCTGGCGACGGCAACAGAACGCCCGGACATCGCCAGCCGAATCACCAACGGCTTTGATGATCCCCGCACCTTTTCCCCTTGGTGGTTCGATGCAGATGCCTGCAGCGAGCTGATGAAAAAAGCGGAAACCTGCTAAGGAGTCATTATGGAAACCCTGATAAAAACCGGGCTGCTCAGCGCCAGCGATGCCGACAGCCGTACCTTGCGTACCCTGTTTGGCCAGTTCGCCACCGGCGTGACCATCATCACGACGATGGCCGCCGACGATACCCCTGTCGGCCTGACGGCCAACTCCTTTTCGTCGGTGTCACTCGATCCGGCACTGGTGCTGTGGAGTCTCGACAAGCGCTCCCCCAACCTCGAACTGTTCCGTCATATCGAGCACTTCGCCATCAACATTCTGGGTGCCGATCAAGAGGATCTGTCAAACCGCTTTGCGCGGCCATCGGACGACAAGTTCGAGGACGTGGACTATTACCGCTGTGACAACGGCACCGCCGTACTCGACGGCGCTCTGGCCACCCTGGTGTGCCGTAACGAACGCCAGATCGATGCCGGAGATCACCTGATTTTCATCGGAGAAATCCACCACTACTCACTGGCAGGCGGTCAACCGCTGCTGTTCCACGGTGGCCAGTATCAGTCTCTGGCCCAAACCTGTAGTGCCTGACTTTTGCGGAGATAAACCATGAAGTATCCGACTCTATTGACTCGACCGGTGTCAGCACCGGGGCTGACCAAAACACTGCCACTGGCCATGGCTCTGGCGCTGACGGCCAGCCCGGCAGCACAGGCTTACGACCTGCCTGTTGTAAACCTGGGGTTGACCAGCTTTCTCGACGGTGGCGTACCGGCTGGGCCAGGGGTTTACCTGCAGGCCTATTACCAGAACTATTCCAGCACACGCCTGAATGATCAGGATGGCGAAGCTCTGGAACTCCCAAAAACCGATCTGGACTATCAAGTGTTAGTGGCCCAGATGACCTGGCTGTCGAACTATCGGCTGGGTAATGCCAGCCTCGGCATTAATACACTGGTGCCTTTCGTTACCTCCATGGAAGTGGATGACGGCATCAACAATATGGCGCTGACCGCACAATCCGGTACCGGTGCCTGGCTGGTAGGGCCATTCATCCAGTTCGATCCGGTCATGGGCGATAATGGGCCAAAATTTGTCCAGCGTATTGAGCTCCAGTTCAATCTGCCCACCGGCGACAACGACACGGACACCAGCATCAATCCAGGTAACAACGCCCTGTCCTTTAATCCGTATTGGGCAGGTACCTACTGGTTCAGCCCTCAATGGACGGCATCAACCCGCCTGCATTACCTTTACAACGCCAAAAACACCGATCCATCCAGTGACTTTGGTGATGTCGAAAGCATGCAGGCGGGTCAGGCCTTCCATGCCAATGTGGCGGTCAGTCGCGACATGGGCAAGGGTTGGCGTCTGGGTCTGAATGGCTATTTTCTGGAACAAATCACCGACACCAAAGTGGATGGCAAAACCGTGGCTGACCGTAAGGAATCCGTCTACGCCGTCGGTCCGGGGGTGATGTACAGCTTCTCTGCCGACAACCACATCGTCGCCAATGGCTACCGTGAGTTTGAGGTACAGAATCGTCCGCAAGGCAGTCGTATGCAGGTGCGCTGGATTCATCACTTCTGATTCCCGGTTCCAGCAACAGTTGGCCAGCTGCCATGGCAGCTGACCAACCGCTCTTTCCCTGCTCATGCTCCAGCGAGGTCATCATGCATAACAGTCAGCTTACCGACATCCAGACCAGTAGCCACAGCCGCTCACAAGCACATCTGTGGATGGAAAAGATCTGCGGCCCACATGCGCTCGATACCCGCATCGGTACCGAATCCCTCGACTTTCATTACCACGCTCGCCGGCTGCCCGGACTGGCACTGATGTTCGGTGATATTTCCTATGGTACGGGAGTCAGTATTGGTGTGGATGGCCGTAACGGCTTGCAGGCCTACAGTATCAGTCTGCCCATCGAAGGAGAGCAGTTGCTCAAAACACCCGGATGCCAAGCCCGGTCCGATCGCCGGCACGGGCTGATCCTGTCGCCGAATGCGTTTCAGCAACTCGATATGGAATCTTCCTGCATCAAGCAACAGCTGGTTATCCCGGCCTCTGCCATGCGTACGGTGGCGGAATCCTTGATCAATGAACCGCTCGAACAGCCGTTGCTGTTCGAGCCGTCACTGAACATGACCAACCCGGCACTGGAAGCCTGGTGGCAAATGGTGCAACAACTGATGGGCGACCATACCAGTATGCAGGCGCTCTACAGTCATCACCTGCTCAGTCGCGACCTGGAAACCAGTCTGATCAAGGGGCTACTCCTATCCCAGCCCAACAGCCTCAGTTCACGCCTGTCTGCAAGCCATACCGAACGCTCATCGCTGCCCGGCTACCTGCAACGCGCCTGCCGCCTGATTCAACAGCACCTGGACGAAGACATCAGCATCGATGCCATGGTCGCCGCCGCCCGTGTCAGCCGCTTTACCCTGTTTGCTGCCTTCAGGGAGCACCTCCACAGCACCCCAATGAACTGGCAGCGCAGCCAGCGCCTTGACCGGGTAAGGGAACGACTACTCGCTGGTACAGGCCAACACAGTGTGTCAGCGGTGGCGCTGGATTGCGGATTTACCCATCTGGGACGATTTGCCAGCCAGTACCGGGAACGCTTCGGAGAACGCCCTTCCGACACATTAGCCAGAGCGCGCTCCATGCGGCCGGGCTAATCAACCATACGCAAACAAGAACATAACAAACCGGCAGGGAGTTCCAGCATCGACTAGCGGCGAAACCTCAACGTTTCAGATGGCAACTCATTAAAGCGTTGTCGATAATCCTTTGAAAAACGCCCCAGATGGCTGAACCCCCAACGAAATGCCACGTCGGTAATCGAAGTCATCCCCTTGGAATGCTTCAACGCCGCATTCACCTGCTCCAGCCGTAAATCCCTCAGCAGCGCCATCGGCGTTGTATCCCGATACTTGCGGAAACCAGCCTGTAATGAACGCACACTCACACCGACCTGTTCCGCCAACATCTCGACCGACAACGGCTGATCCATATTGGCGCGGATAAACTCCTCCGCCTGCTTGATGAAATATGGCGCCACCTGGGGCGTGCTCTGGGCGTGTAACTGATCAAACACATCACTCTCAATGCCGTACAGCAAGGCATTCAGCAAGGTGGATTCAAACTGCCGCATCACCAGCGGCTGATGGATCGGATGACTGCTTTCCAGCAAACCTCCCACCAGCATCATCAGCAACTGCATGACATATGCCCCACCTGGCGTATCAAAATCCAGCTGCGGCGAAAACACCGGCGAACGCTGACCCCAGCGATCCAGATGCTGACGACAATGATGCTCGAAATCCTCCCTGTCGATACGAATCACCAACTGCGGAGAACTCCCTTGCCACATCATCGACAGAGGCTGCTCGGGTGATATCAGTGAAGCCATCTCCGGTGAGGAAATAAAACGCTGGTTACTGCACTGGATTTCAGCGTAACCCTTCATCGGAATCTGGATCAGATAAAAATTATCCAGCCGACCCGGATCAATCTGCACACTGTGGTTGTACTCCAGCCGGTGCAGCGTCAGCTTGCCCAGCACCATCCGATGCATGGTGGCTCCGACCACATCCTGACCAGCACGCGCTGTCAGCTCATGCGGCTTGAATACCTTGCCGACCTCATCGCATACAGCTCCGGTGTTGTTTAGCAGAAAGAGCTGGTTACGATGGGAAAACAACGATGTTTTCTCGATGGCCCCAGTGTTACTGATCTGTGCCTGAAACATGCGCGCCTCTGAGTAATTCTGTATCAGTCTGGTGCAAGGGTTTTTCACGGATTTTGCGCTATCCGGATATCCACTGCGCTAACGGGATAAATGCCCTGCTGACAGCAGCTTACTATCAGGCCACAACAGGAATCATTTTCCATTTCAATGGTTTAAAGCAAATGCCAGACCAGTTGCAGCCATTTCATACCGAGGAATCACCATGACCACTGCTATCATTCTGATCAAATGCACCAGCATGAAAATCGAGGCTATCAGCCAGGCACTGCTTGAACTCACGCCAATACAACAAGTGTACTCCGTTGCCGGAAGCTACGACCTTGTCGCTATCGCTGAAGCTGGCAGCAACGAACAGATCGCTCAACTTGTCACCGCTAACATCCATAAGCTCCATGGCATACAGGACACCGACACCATGTTCGCCTTCGCGTCACACTCCCAAAAAGACATGGAATCCATGTTTGATATGGGAAACGACTGATTCGTGGGATGAATCATTACGGATTGGAATAATTACGGACAGCCACAGAAGGCATCCCCACGCCGTCAATTTCAGACTCAGGGCAATGGCCAATGGATGGGCGGAGAGAAAACAAAAAGCCCTGTATTTCAATGCTATTCACAAGAAATACAGGGCTTTCTGAGGTTTGCTATTCGATGTTCTGAATCTAGACTCTGAGCAACGCTTTTACCAACCGTTCCGACAGCTGGTCTTCGGTGAACTGTGGCTCATTGGGTGGATAAAGGGAATCTTCTACCAGCTCAAACCCGTTATCACGAGCCAGTGCAAACAGCTCTTTCATTTTCAGGCACGCTTTTAACTGCGCACCCAGCTCTGCATCTTCACGCGCTTTTTCCGCAAAGGCCTTGATCACAGCAACAGACATTGATTTTCTTCCTATTTAATTTGATTGACTGACAATCCCTAATCGCAAATATCGAACCAGCTCGCGTACCAGCCTGACAAACAATATAAATATCTTTAAAAATCAAAAACTTAACAATAAAAATAAAATCAAGGACAGGGCCTTGCCTCTGACGACCCGTACCTTAGCCACCATCGTTTGTGGCTTTTACGACAGCGTTACGACAAAAGCCCCACATGGCCCACAAGCTCAGAACTTCAGTACCACACCGGCAGAAACGGCCTGAGGCGTATTACCTGCCGTTGTTTTCAGCTCATCGTTCATGCCGCCGTCAACACCTTGGTAGCTGGCATTGGCATCGTTCGCTGTCCGGGTATAAAGCGCATAGGTTTTCAGTACCTTGGACCAGGAGCGTTCAACAGCCAACGACGTCATTGTTGCACCGCTCGCACTGTATCCTTTGGCGCTTTCGGCGACCAGCACACTGCCGATCCATTTGAAATCACCGTCTTGTAATGCCAGTTGACCACCCCAGGCCTTGCGATTCAGATCATCGGATTGCCTGAGATTTTCAGCCAGTAGCAGAGCTGTCCAGTGACCATCCTGATAACGGGAGGCCACACGGGTAACATGCAGATTGGCGCTGGTGCCATTTTTCCAGTAATCATGCGCGACCGCGGTAACAAAATTGCCCTGCTTCCAGGTGGCGCCAAGTGCTGCAAAACCCGCATCATTATCGTCTACGGTGCCTTTGCTGGAGGTTGCTTCGGTGGAATACTGTGCCGATATAGCCAGCTGATGACCGCTCTGTTCCAGGTAATAAGTCGCCAGTAACATATTGGCAACCCGCTTGTCGGCCTTGTTGCCTGATGTTGCACCAGCGCCCATGATGGCACGACGGTCAGCTGCAGTATCTCCCAGCATTGCCATCGCGGAGACCGACTTGGCCAGCGTATCGTGATAACCGGCTTTGATTTCCCAGCGAGTGTACCCTTCTTGCTGCTCTTTTAACCCCAGGTAAGAGTTGCGAGTGGCGAAGGTGTCGCCGTCGTAACCATCCAGGTTGATTGTTTGTTCCAGCTGGTAAAACGCCACCAGATTATCCACACCCGTGGCTATCTCGCCCTTGAAACCAAGGCGCGATGAATTGGAAGACAGGCTGACATCACCATCCGACAGGCCGCTGTCGTTGTCGACCTCATCGGCTTCAACACCGGAGTCCATATAATTCAGTGCCATATGAATCTTGCCGTACACCTCGAGGGTGCTGTCAGACAGATCAATGGAATGCACATGGTTGGACATAACAAAAAAACAGGCCGCTATCGTTGTGACCTTGGAAAACAATTTCATAAAAAGAAGGTTCCAGATTGACTCAAATAGCCGTAATGGATTGGGTTATGCAGAGAAACCGGGCCTCAGCCTGTCCAGAATATTCCGTACTGGTATGACAGTTCACGGCCATACGGTCCGGCCCTTTAGCCATGACGGTGTATTTCTCAGGGCGGCATTGTCATCCAAATGACATCAATATGAAATATTACTGAAACCAAATTGTCATAAAAATTCCGGTTGGCAGGTCATTGACCAATCACCTGTCCATACTGGCAATCAATCATGACGGTCTGAGTAAGCAAGGGGCGGAGCAAAAAACACCCTGGGTTATTTCACCCGTGACTGGCCAGTCCGTTGCGGGCTGGCCTGTGTGTCTCTGCGTCCATACGATGGAAGGGGGTCAGAAAATCGGCTGGCGGCGTTATCGGGTCACCCCCAGAGCAGCCAGCAGTTCCTGATCGGAGAAGATATGTGCCCAGATTTTATCGAGGGCTTCGTTGACCCATTCTTCGTTATAACTGGCAACCGGTGAGGCCACCACTGAACGGCTCTCGCTCAACTGATACGGCTTGCTGAAATGACTAGGGCCATCCAGCACGCTGACGGTCAATTTCAGTTCAAAGGCGCATTTCGATACCACCACGCCTTCATTACAGGAATATTCAAAGGTGTTGATATCCAATTGTAATTTCAGCGGCTCCACCGTACTGTTGCCACCAAAACCCAACTCGGCCAGGGTGTTTTTCAGTCGTTTGGTCAGGGTGGTATACAGTGGCACCTCGGCAACCAGAGGCGAGTTTTCCGGCAGGCGACCACCACGGTATCCAATCAGGTCATCATCCACACCCCGATCATCCAGCACCCGCACCAGCGCATTACGTTCGCTACTGAGTTGGCCTGTACCAACATCGGCTTGCTCGTTCAGTTCGATCACTTGGGGCGACAGAACACAGCCTGTCAATCCTGCCAGCAATGCAGCAACACCTACGACTCTTGTCAATCCAAACATGTTATTTCTCCGGCAGGTCGGCTTCGCGACGGTTAAAAACCCAGGTATTGCCCTGAGAGTCTTGCGTACTATAACGGTATCCGGCCAGATCAAACGCTTTCAGTTCCTCGGCCTTGTCGATGCGCTGGTCAATCAGGTAGCGCGCCATTAATCCGCGCGCTTTTTTGGCGTAAAAACTGATGATTTTAAACTGGCCATTTTTTTCATCCTTAAACACCGGGGTAATCAACTCGGCATTGAGTTGCTTGCTCTGCACCGACTTGAAATATTCATTGGATGCCAGGTTCACCACGGTCTGGCTGTTATGTTCGGCCAGCTCTTGATTAAGGGCAGCGGTGATTCGGTTACCCCAGAATTCGTAGAGGTTCTTGCCGCGGCCATTGTTCAGCCGGGTACCCATTTCAAGCCGATAAGGGGCCATCAGATCGAGTGGTTTCAGCAAGCCGTACAAACCACTCAGCATACGTAAATGCTGCTGGGCAAAATCGAGATCATCCGGCGACAGCGTCTCGGCGGCCAGCCCGGTGTAGACGTCACCCTTAAACGCCAACAGGGCCTGTTTGGCATTGGCGCTGGTCAGCGGTAACGTCCAGTTGGAGTAGCGTTCTACATTCAGCTCTGCCAGCTTGCTGCTCAACCCCATCAAACCGCTGATCTCATCGGCAGAATACATCCGCAAGACATCGATCAACTCGGCCGAATCTTCCAGAAAACCCGGCTGGCTGCTGCGGGAAGTAGTGGCCGGTGTTTCATAATCGAGCGTTTTGGCAGGTGATAATAACGTCAGCATGGTGCAGGGATATCCATCCAGGTAAGCAGAATATTCGATAATACCGGCGCTGTCGTTGCAACCCAAGTATTGCTCAATAAGGTGGCAACTATTGATTCATATTAGCCCCGACTGTTCACTTTTCCACCTTATGCTACAATCCGCCGCTTTCCTGAACATCGGCCACGCCAGACACTGTTGTCCAAGCCGTTATCCACCCCTCCCAATCCGTTTGTCCCGGTTGTTTTATCGGGCCATGCTGATGGTTGTGATAACGACGCTGATACCGGCAGCGCCTGGCAGACGTTAACCGGAACCAATGCACTCTCGCAGCGGCTCCACACGGCAAGAAAGCAAGAGGGTTTACCCAATGACAGTACAGGTTGGCATTATCATGGGCTCCAAGAGCGATTGGCCCACCATGCAACACGCCGCCGAGATGCTCGATTCTCTGGGCGTTGCCTACGAAGTAAAAGTCGTCTCTGCGCACCGGACCCCGGATTTGCTGTTCGACTACGCCAAAACCGCCCAGCCACGGGGCCTCAAGGTGCTGATTGCCGGTGCCGGCGGGGCCGCGCATCTGCCTGGAATGGCAGCTTCCCAAACCTCGCTGCCCGTCCTCGGCGTACCAGTGAAATCGCGGGCGCTGAATGGCCTCGATTCCCTGCTGTCGATTGTGCAAATGCCCGGCGGAGTGGCCGTTGGCACCTTGGCCATTGGTGATGCCGGCGCTAAGAATGCCGGCCTGCTGGCCGCCCAGATTCTGGCCACCAGCGATGCCGACCTGCTCAAGCGGGTAGATGACTTCCGGGCCAAACAAACAGAAACGATTCTCGCCGAGCCAGACCCACGAGACGCATTCTGACCGAACCGGTACACTCTCGGGTGCTCCGGTTGTAGATTGTGTAAAAGCGGCCGCCCAATGGCCGTTTTTGCTATTTGAAAGCAGGCTATATTCGCCAGATCAAGGTAGTAAAACTTATGAACATCGGCATTCTTGGCAACGGCCAGTTAGGCCAGATGCTGGCCGCCAGCATCACCGACCTGACCGATATCCAGGTCAGTCTCTACGACTTGCGCGCCCACTCCGACGAGTCACTACAGGCATTTATTGCCTCCGTTGATATTCTCTCTTACGAGACCGAGAACATCCCCGCTGCCATCGTCAGCCAGCTCGCCAGCTGCGCCGACAAGCTGTTCCCCAGCCTGGAAGCATTAACCATCTTTCAGAATCGTTTGCTGGAAAAGAACGCCTTGCGGGCTGCCGGGATCGCCACGGCCGAATTTGCCGCAGTGAACTCCCTCGATGACCTGCAAGCCGCCATCGTCACACTCGGCTTGCCCATCGTATTAAAAACCACCACCGAAGGTTACGACGGCAAAGGCCAGTATGTGCTCCGCAGCGCCGCGGATGCCGAACCGGCCTGGGCGGCCATTGGCAACCGCGAACTGATCGCCGAAGCCTTTGTGCCTTTCTCCCGAGAAACCTCGGTGATCGCCAGCCGCGACCGGGATGGCAATATGGTGATCTGGCCAATGACGGAAAACGTCCATCACGAAGGTATCTTGCGCTATTCGCTCTACCCCGCGGCTGGCCTCAGTGAAGCCAAGGCGGAGCAGGCTCGCCACTATATTCGCCAGCTGGCCGATAGTCTGGACTATGTTGGTACCCTGACGCTGGAGCTGTTTGAAACCGACACCGGTCTGGTCGCCAACGAAGTGGCTCCCCGGGTCCATAACTCCGGTCACTGGTCAATTGAAGGGGCCGACACCAGCCAGTTCCGTAACCACATGCTGGCATTGGCAGGCAAACCACTGGGAAGCACCCAATCCCGTTACCCTGCCGTTGCCATGCTTAACGTGATCAGTGACGAGACCCCGACCGCCGCCGCCAGCGGAATGGCACATGTTTTTGTTCACTCCTATGGCAAAGAAGCCCGCCCGGCTCGTAAACTCGGACACGTCACCGTCGTTGCCAACAGTACCCATGAGCGCGACACCACCATCACCCAACTGGCCGGGTTGCTCCCCGCCGGTGTATGGCAGCAATAACAGGGAGTTTGTCATGGCCAAGTCACTGCAAGAACAAATGCTGGAAATGGGTCTGGTTAACCAGAAAAAAGCCAAGAAAAACGCCAAGGAACTGAAAAAATCAGCGCACTTGAAACGTACCGGCAGCGAGGATGCCCCGGAAGATACCCAGGCTGCTGCCGAAGCCGCACGCAAGGCCAAAGCCGCCCACGACCGCGAATTGAATCGCCAGAAAGAAGCGGAGGCGCAGCAAAAAGCCATTGCCGCCCAGATTCGCCAATTGATCCAGACCAATACGGTCGAGTGTGATGGCGACATCAAATACAACTTTTTGCATGATAAAAAAGTCAAACAGATGTACGTCAACCAGGCGGTCTGGGATCGTCTCAGTCGTGGCCAGCTGGCCATTATCCTGTTTGAAAAAACCCGCCAGGGGCCAACGTATCGGGTAATTCCCCTGCAGGTGGCTGAGAAAATCCGCCAGCGAGCTCCTGACCACTACATGCTGATTGCCGAATCCCAGGGCGATGACATGGATGAAGACGATCCATACGCCGCCTACCAGATTCCTGACGATCTGATGTGGTAACTGCCTGATACACGCCCGATACACGCCCGATAGCAATAGCCGGTGGTCACCCAGGCCACCGGTTTGCAAACTGCCGGAGACCAACACTGCCGGTTTTTGAAACACTGTCCAGGAATCTGCTGATGTACGTCACTACTACACCGAATATCGAAGGTAAACGCATCACCGCCTATCGCGGCATTGTCGCCGGTGAAACCGTGCTCGGAGCCAATCTGTTCAAGGACCTGTTTGCCAGTGTTCGCGACATTGTGGGTGGCCGCTCTGCGACCTACGAGAAAGAATTGCAAAAAGCCCGCGATATCGCACTGCAAGAACTGCAACAACGCGCGGCCGAACTGGGAGCCAATGCCGTTGTCGGCATCGATATCGATTACGAAGTCATGGGTAAAACCAGTGGCATGATGATGGTGTCCGCCAGTGGCACCACAGTCATCGTGGAGTAGCCGGAGCCTGGGTCAATCTAGGTCAAAGCCAATCTCCCAGCAACAACTTGATCGCCACCACCAGCGTTACCAGCTCATACAAACGCTTGATGGTGCGATTACCGGCCTTGATCGACGAGTTTGCCCCGAGATAACCGCCAATCACGGATCCCAGTAACAGCGTGGGAATCCAGCTCCACTGTACCTCTGCCACCGATCCCATGGTCAGCGCTCCGGCACCGTTCCACCCCAGCCCGACAGCAACCAGTGTATGAGCTACCGCCAGCTTGTATTCCAGCCCGAACCAATACACCAGCCACAGCGTCACAAACAGGCCACTGCCTGCCGACAAGGCACCGTTCATAATGCCAATCACCAATAACCCTGCTGCTCCCAGCACCATACCGGGCATATTGCGATGCCGGGATGCCGCTGCCAGGCCCAGCTGTGGCTTGAACATCGAATAGATCGACAGCGCCAGCATCAATACCCCCAGGGCAATTTCCGCCGGGCGATCGGCAATCCCGAGAATAAACAGCGCACCGCCCACCACCCCTGGCACTCCGGCCAGTACAATCAACGCCAGCAGCCAGGGCTGCAAATGGCCTTCCCTGAGATGCCGCCCTGTTGCGCCCACTCCCAAAGCCACCGTCGCCACCTTGTGTGTTGCCAGCGCCAACGGAAATGGCAGGCCGAGAAAAATCAGCATCGGCAGCTGAATCAGGCCAGCACCACCGCCAGCCAGCGCCGAAAACCAATTGGCGACAATCGCCAGTACCAGCAAAATAACGTATTCAATATAATCCATGGGTTATACACTGTCAGAGAGTAATGCAGCAGCCCATCGGCCGCTGCCTTGAACAGACCAGAGGAATGTTATGACCTACGCGCTTTACTACTACGATATGTGCCCGTTTTGCCAAATGGTGCTCCGCACGCTGCCAGGCTTGAAGGTCGATGTTGAGAAACGCAATGTGCAGAAAAATCCAGCCTTCCGGAAACAGCAGCAACAAGCCACTGGCCGCACTACCGTGCCTTGTCTGCTGATTACCGATGACCAGGGCAAGGAAGAGTGGATGTTTGAATCTGCCGATATTATTCGTTATCTGAAGTCGCTTTAAGCTGCTCCAGCACCACAGGGTCTGCCAGCATCCGGGTGACGGTATCCACCACCGCCTGGGTGTGCGGGTCCACTTCCAGGTTCACCGCATCCCCAACAGCTGCCTTGCCAAAGGTGGTGACATCCCGGGTTTCAGGGATCAGGTGCACCGAGAAACGATCCGCCTCGACCTCTGCAATCGTCAGGCTGCAACCATTAAGTGCCACATATCCCTTGTCGAGCAGGTAAGGTAGCAGCGTTGCCGGGCGTTCAAACCAGAGCACCAGGTTATTGGCCGATTCGATACGTTGCAGAATACGCACCTGGGCCATGACATGGCCGGACAGCAGATGGCCGCCAATCTCATCACCAATACGGGCAGCACGCTCAATATTCACCTCGTCACCCACCGAGAGGGCCCCCAGGTTCGTCACAGCTAACGTCTGTCCAATCGCATCAAAGCTGACAGCCGCTCCTTCGATCGACCGCACCGTCAGGCAGGTGCCATTCAAAGCCACTGATGCACCGGTTTGCAACCCTTGCTGCAGCGCCTCAGGAAACATCAGCGTCAGGGTAGCAAAGTCTTGTTTGCTTTCAATCTGGCTCACCGCCAGCCGGGTTTGAACGATTCCAGTAAACACAGTTTTCTCCTCATCTATTCTTGCCAGCATTATGCACTATACCGCGCCAAGGCAGTGACAGCGGCCTGCGGCTCCTGCTTGAGACAGGTCATTCCAGTGACCATATCTGATTAAAATGCCAACCTCTTACAGCTGTCAGATAGCAACAGGGTGATATAATAATATCCTTGTCATGCGCTTGTGACAGGGTCTGCCACTCGCTACCTAGCGTGATGGGGAGATCTATTTAATCCTGCACCGCACTGGACGGCGGCAACCCGCTCCCTTCGAAGGCTGCCGGATTAAATAGATCTCCCCTGATGCCTGCACAGAGGAAAATGTCATTATGAAAGGACAAAGGACAGGGTTGATATTGTCCGGCGGGGGAGCTCGTGCGGCGTATCAAGTGGGGGTTCTCAAAGCCATACACGAAATCCTGCCACGGGGTCACTACAATCCGTTTGATATTATTTCCGGCACCTCCGCTGGTGCTATTAATGGCATTGCCCTGGCCAGCTATGCAGAAGATTACCGTCGTGGTATCCGTCACCTGGAACGTATCTGGCGGCATTTTTCCTGCGACCAGATTTATCGCACCGATTTCCGGGGCATGTCTCACTCACTGGCACGCATGGGCCGCAGCCTGATCATTGGCCGGGGTTATAAAAACGATCCGGTATCGTTACTCGACAACACCCCCTTGCGCCAGCTGCTGAGCGAAGTCGTCAACTTCGCCGACATCCAGCAAGCCATCAAGGATCAATACTTGTATGCCGTCGCCATCAACTGTTCAGGCATCGACAGCGGTGAGTCCACCAGCTTTTTTGAAGGTCATCCAGAGATCCAGGACTGGCAACGCCAACGCCGTGTGGGGGTGCGCACCCGACTGAGCTGCGATCATCTACTGGCCTCCTCGGCCATCCCGATGATCTTTCCGGCGGTGTTTCTGGGCGACCAGTATTATGCCGACGGCGCCGTCCGCCAACTGGCGCCCATCAGCCCGGCTCTGCACCTGGGTGCAGAAAAAGTAATGGTGATTGGTGTCAGTGCCATTGCCCACCGCAACAAACCGGATATCCCGGATGATACCTATCCCTCCCCGGCCAAAATAATGGGACATATGCTGAATGCCGCCTTCCTCGATAGCATGGAAAGCGATATCGAACGACTACGCCGTATTAACCAGACGCTCCAGCATATTCCCAGGGCAGTGCGCCTGTACGACGATATGGAGCTGCGGCCGGTGCAACTGCTCGAAATCAGCCCCAGTATCTCACTGGATATTCTGGCGGCGGAGCACGCCGACGAAATGCCCAGAGCCCTTCGAATGGTACTCCACAGCCGGGGAAACACTCGGCCAAATGGCTCCGGGATTCTCAGCTATTTGCTGTTTTCCGAGGGTTACTGCCGCCGTCTGATTCAGTTAGGATTTGATGACGCCATGACCAAACGCACCGATATTCGTGATTTTTTCAGGGACCACTTCGATGACAGCCCACTCGTCTGAACACACCACCACGCACCGGACTCACCCACACTTCTTGCCCCAGCGTATTGTTGTTTTGACCGGAGCTGGCATTTCTGCGGAATCTGGCGTGCGTACCTTTCGAGACAGCGACGGCCTGTGGGAAAACCACCGCATTGAAGATGTCGCCACACCGGAAGCCTTTGAGCGCGATGCCACACTGGTACAAAACTTTTATAACGCCCGCCGGGCCCAGCTGAACGACGTACACCCCAATCCGGCACATCGTGCTCTGGCGAGCTTTGAACAACAGTTTCCGGGTGACTTTTTACTGGTGACACAAAATGTTGATGACCTGCACGAACGGGCAGGCAGCCAGCATCTGTTGCATATGCACGGCGAGCTGAAAAGCGCCCGCTGCAGCCTCACCCACAACGTCTACCAGCAGCACACCGACATCACGCCTGACAGCCGCTGTCCTTGCTGTAATACGCCCACCTTGCGGCCTCATATCGTCTGGTTTGGTGAAATGCCCCTGTTTATGGATGATATTGTCCAGGCACTGGAGCAATGCGATTTGTTTCTCAGCATCGGTACATCAGGCCATGTATATCCCGCTGCCGGTTTTGTTGAAATTGCCAGTCAGGCCGGTGCCCATACCGTCGAGATCAACCTGGAACCCAGCCGCATCAAGGATGATTTTGCAGAACACCGATATGGCAAGGCAGGTGATGTATTACCCGGTTATCTACAATCCCTGCTTAATGCGCAATAGCGCCATATCATCCAGGCCAACACCCGCCGCTGATCTGCTTCGGTTTTGTGTCACAGCGCGGTATGATTTACAGATTGTTAAATACTGTTCCCAGGGCGACCACATGCCCTGGGAACGCTAGATTCATAACAGGTCGTTTCCATTTTTATTGAAAGGTATGCAATGACAACTCCAGCCAATCGCTCACTCTCGTCATCAGGGGCTCGCCGATTCGCAGGCATCCTTTTGTGCCTCTCGTTGTTCAGCCTGTTAGCCGCCTGCTCCGAAGCGGACAACAGCCGTCACACGCCAGCGGAACCTACCGCTCGACCGGGCAAGATATATGAAGTTGTCAGCAGTCAAGATGCGCTGTTACGCCGTTTTCCTGGCAAGGTTGAAGCCTCCGAAGAAGTATCCCTCGCCTTTCGGGTACCCGGTGAATTACAGACTCTTCCTGCCTTGGCCGGCAAGCAGGTCAAGATGGGGGACATACTGGCACGACTCGATCCGACGGATTACCAGCTTCAGCTGGACGAGCGTCAGGCTCGCTTTGAGCTTGCCAGCTCACAATTCCAGCGGATCGAAAACCTGTTCCAGAAAAACCAGGTGTCCAAAGCGCAATACGACCAGGCAAGAGCCGATCTGGCCATCAGCAAGGCCGCGCTGGGCAGTGCTCGCAGCAATATGAACTATACGACGCTGAAAGCGCCTTTTAGTGGCGTGGTTGCTGAGGTTTATGTCGATAATCATCAATCCGTGGCCGCTGGTACGCCGTTACTGAAACTGCAGGCCCGCGGTCAGCTGGTGGTCAGCATCCAGGTACCAGAACAATTGATGATTCAGATCAGTCGCTCTGGCAGTAGCTACCAGCCAGACGTGGTGTTTGATGCATTGCCAGGAAAGCGCTTCAAAGCCACTTACAAGGAACATAATACCCAGGCCGACCCGGCCACCGGCAGTTACCGCTTGCTGGTCACCCTGCCCAAGCCCGCCGACCTCAACCCGCTGCCGGGGATGTCGGCCAGTGTCTACGCCGACCTCAACCAGATTCTTGCGGTAGATACCGGCAATGTGTTGATTCCTTCCTCTGCCATATTCCAGCAATCCAATCAGGCAGACGGCAGCAAGCAAGGCACTGTCTGGAAGCTGGATGAGCACAATACCCTGGTTGCCCAAGCGGTAGAAACCGGCCGTTTGACCCAAGCCGGACTGGAAATTGTCGCCGGTCTGCAAGCGGGTGACCGTATTCTCGCTGCAGGTGTTCATCAGGCCCAGGCCGGTATGACCATTCGGCCATGGGTGCAGGAACGAGGCCTCTGATATGTCACAGCCAAATACTGCGCCTCTGAATGCCGCTACCTATTTTATCCAGCACACCACCACCAGCTGGATGATGATACTGATTCTGCTGGTGGGAGGCCTGATCAGCTACCTTGGCCTTGGCCGACTGGAAGACCCGACCTTCGTTATCAAAGAAGCGATGGTTTATACCTATTACCCCGGTGCCAGCCCGCTGCAAGTCGAAGAAGAAGTGACCGCCCGTCTCGAAGACACTATCCAGTCACTCCCCTACATCAAGCATGTGGATTCCATTTCCAGAGCCGGTCTGTCGCAAATTCACCTGGAGGTCAAATCGGAATATCCGGGGGACACTCTGCCACAGATCTGGGATGAATTACGCCGCAAGGTCAACGACAAGGCCAGTGCCTTGCCGCCGGGGTCCGTCGCTCCGATCGTGCTGGATAACTTTGGTGACGTTTTCGGCGTATTGCTGGCGTTGACCGGTGAGGGGTTTGGCTACAGTGAGCTGTTCGACTATGCCGAATATCTCAAGCGCGAGCTGATCACACTGGATGGCGTCTCGAATATCGATATTGCCGGTGATCAGCAGCAGCAGGTCTTTATTGATATCTCCCACGAACAAATGACCAACCTTGGCATCCCCCTGTCACGCTTGTACCAGCTGCTACAAACCCAGAACAGCGTCAGCAATGCCGGGCATATCCGGGTCGGCAGTGAGTATATTCGTATCCATCCGACTGGCGAATTCCAGAGCGTGGAAGAACTGGGCGAGCTGTTGATCAGTACACCGGGGTCCGACAAGCTGATTTATCTGAAAGACATTGCCCATATCAGTACCGGTGTCACGGAGAACCCAACACACCTGGAGAATTACCGGGGTGCGCCGTCTTTACGTCTGGGTATTGCGTTTACCGACAACGTCAATGTAATCGAAGTCGGCGAACGCGTGCGGGCCAAACTGGCAGAGCTGGATGCCAACCGTCCACTCGGTATGTCACTGAATGCGATTTACGATCAACCCGCCGAGGTGGATGCCTCGTCGCAGAACTTTGTCCTTAACCTGGTCTTGTCCATCGCTATCGTGATCGCGGTGCTACTGCTGTTCATGGGCGTCAGGGCCGGCCTGATCATCGGAGCCATTCTGCTGCTGACCATCCTCGGTACCTTTATTATCATGGAAAGCCTTGGCATCGACCTGCACAGGGTGTCATTGGGCGCTCTGATTATTGCACTGGGCATGCTGGTGGATAATGCTCTGGTGATTACCGAAGGCATTATGGTCGGCTTACAACGAGGTCAGAGCCGGATTCGGGCTGCCTTCGATATTGTCAAACAAACCCAGTGGCCATTGCTTGGAGCCACATTGATTGCGATCACCGCGTTTGCCCCGATCGGCCTGTCGCCGGATTCCATTGGCGAGTTTATCGGCTCGCTGTTTTATGTGCTGATGATCTCGCTACTACTCAGCTGGGTCACCGCACTGACGCTGACGCCGTTTCTGTGCAACCTGTTATTTCGTGAGTCCAGTGCTGCTCCCCACCACACTGCGGACAACCGTGACGCCGATAACACCACGCCTTATCAGGGTGCCATGTACACCGGGTATCGTGCGATCCTGAAAACCATGCTGAAGTATCGCGCCCTGTCCACCATCCTGATGGTGATGATGATGGTAGTGGCGGTACTCGGTTTCGGACAGGTCAAACAGGCGTTTTTCCCGCCATCCAATACGCCGATTTTTCTGGTTGATATCTGGCTGCCGGAAGGCAGTGATATTCTTGCAACCCAACAACAGGCACGTCAGCTGGAACAATGGTTGTTGCAACAACCAGGGGTTGAATTCACCTCGTCCACCGTGGGCCGTGGTGAGGTCCGGTTTATGCTGACGTATGATGTCGAGAAAGAATACGCCGCCTTCGCCCAGGTACTGGTACGTACCGAACACCGGGACCAGATCCCGGCTCTGATCACGGCTGCCGAGACGTTTACCGACACCGCCATGCCGGACGCTTTTATCAAGTTCAAGCGACTGGAGTTCAGCCCTGGTACACCGGCCAAAATCGAAGCCCGCTTTTCTGGCCCGGATCAAACCGAGCTGAGACGCTTGGCTGAACAGGCGGAACAACGACTGCGGGATCACCCGGCTACCGACAATATTCGCCATACCTGGCGTGAGCGGGTCAAGGTGATCCGCCCTCATCTGCAAGAGGATGCCGCTCGACGAGCCGGTATTTCCAGACAGAATCTGGATGACCTGCTGCAGCTAAGCTTCTCCGGCAAGCAGGTGGGTATCTACCGGGAAAGCACCCAACTCAAACCCATTGTCTTGCGACCACCGGAGCAGGAACGCCTGAACATCAATAATTTGATGGATTTGCAAATATGGAGCCCGGTATTCAGCCGCTATATCCCGGTTCAGCAAGTGGTTGACCGCTTTGATGTTATTTTTGAAGATCCGCTGATTTTGCGTCGCGACCGCAAACGAACCATCGAAGTACTGGCCGACCCCTCGTTTACCTCTGGGCTGACCGCTAACGAGCTGTTTTTACAAGTGCGGCCAGAACTCGAGGCCATTCCGTTGCCACCGGGCTACCAATTGGAATGGGGGGGTGAATATGAATCGTCCAACGATGCCCGGGCCAACGTATTCGCTTCACTGCCGATGGGCTATCTGGTGATGTTTATTATCACGGTACTGCTGTTTAATGAGTTGCGGGCGGCTCTAGTGATCTGGGCCTGTGTACCACTGGCCATTATTGGCGTTACCGCCGGTATGTTGTTGCTCGGCGCTGAGTTTGGCTTTCTGTCATTGATCGGCTTCCTCAGTCTGTCGGGCATGATCGTCAAAAACGGCATTGTGCTGGTTGATCAGATCCAATTGGAAAACCGCAACGGCAAGCAAGGTTATGACGCCATCTTTGATGCGTCGGTCAGTCGCTTACGACCCGTGACCATGGCGGCTCTGACCACGATTCTGGGTATGGTACCGCTACTGACCGATCCTTTTTTCAACAGCATGGCCGTAGTGATTGCTTTTGGCCTTGGTTTTGCCACCATCCTGACTCTGGGAGTTGTGCCGGTATTGTACAGCTATGCTCACCGGGTCAAGATTCCGGACTAATCCAGGCTAAAGTGCAGAGCGAGCGTATTGGCAATCTATCGAGAGTATGCCGATACGCTGCCCGCCATGCGGCAATCGATCATGGTGAAATAAAAAAACCGCGTTGCTGTGAACGCGGTTTTTTTATGCCCAGGTTGTTAGCCTGTACAAGGGCAGGTCATTGATTCACCAGGGTTAATAACGCTGTCCCCGGTAAAAACGCTTGCCCGTCCGGCTATCCGGCTCACTCTTCTGGGAGGTTACCGGCTCTTCGTAAGCCACTCCCCGGTAGGTCCGTTGCACAACCGTCTGGTCTCCAGTAGGTTGCTCCAGTCCAATCGATCGAAGTTGTCGAAAGGCGACCCCGCGATACATTTCTATACGGGCCTCAAACCCATCAGGCACCGTTTCTTGCTGCAAGCGCAAGAAGGCCTTGCGCCCGGCCAGTGGCTGGGCTTCCAGAAAAGTAACCGCAGCCTGAAACAATTCACTCCGGCTACTCGATAAGGATTCCATTACCATCTGAAAAGCGGCTTCGGTATCTTTTCGCCACTTTACTTGCTTGCCGGTAATCACCTCGTATTTTAATGCCAGCGCAAACAATGCTTTTTCCGCTGGTGAATCCATTACTGCAATATTCATATAGTCTCTCCTGAGTTGTCTACTATCCCTTTCAGCGACAGAATCTCTGTTCTGGCAGACGTCCTACTACATACTTCAGATACGTGAATTTCCTGCAAGAGCATTCCTCGCTCTTCGCCATCAGCACGCTGTATTCAGATAACTTGCTGTGCTGACGCACCACTCTGGCAAGCCCCCCTCAGGACTGAAAATCAACGTATTGAAGGTGGCGTGAGGTTAAATCAATTGCCGTTTGAATGAATAGCCAAAGTCCGTCCAACACATGACTATCCTGTAATATCAATGAACTATATCCTTACAAAGATGACAATCTGGTATAAAAAAGCCATTAGTAGACCAAATAGTCCATTGCAATAATACGGAAAGTAAGTCAGAGGCTATCTTGATACCGATGTTGTTCTTTATGTTGATGAGGCTTGGCTGGAGTTAAGGGGACATCGATTTAATCCTGCACGGCTCTGCGCGAGTGTTGCCGTTGTTCAGGCAAGGCGACGAATGCAGCGAAATGACGAGTCCTTTTCAAATTCGTCAACACCGCACTGGACGGCGGCAACCCGCGCCCTTCGGGGGCTGCCGGATGATCTCGACTCGGTGTCGCCGACGTTTGACTTGACCCGTCAGGCCTGCAAGTCGGCTTCGTGATTCGAAACCATCCGGTAGCCCAGAGTGAGCACCGGATTAAATAGATGTCCCCTTAAGGACATAATCGCGAAAAAACATCTCATAGCTCATCCAGATAGTGATAAGCAAACCCGGCATCCGGTGTTGTTTCAGCGTTTGTTCCATCAAGGTCATTTGATAGTCAAACAACTCATCGGCATGAACCATCCAGTGTTGGTCCCTGAGTGGTTGATCACCCACTGCCGTGTTTTTTCCAGTAAAGAGGTACTGATAAAAAGCGGCAATTGTGTCTCTGGAATCCCATCGCGCCGTATGGATACCAAAATAAGGAGACAACATCGGATCGCCCAACATCCGCTGGTAAAAATCATTCGTGATCACGGCTAGCCGATCATGCGCATCAAGCCAGGCCCACAGTTCCGGTTGTGGCTCCAGCTCGTCCGACAGGCGTTCATCGTTGTTGTTATTGGTTGATGCCCGCACCGGCTGACTTTCAAATGGATCAAAGCGCATTCGCTCCGAGGAAACACCCAGTCGTAATAACTCGTTCCGTGTTTGATATACCGCTTCTGAGCCACCACATAAAAACCAGTGTGCATCCCCATAACGAATGTTCAGTGAGGCCAGGGTCGCCAACAGATCACTGCGGCCTGTCAGACCCGTGTAGTCCAGTACGTTACTGGCTTGTATCTCATCCACCAATCCGGAATTTTCGGCTTCGCCATACAGGCTGCTTTTATCCCGGGCGATATGAAGCAAGTGTCCACTCACTGCATGACCCACACGGCCTTCACCACGGCTATATTGATGACGGTCCAGAATCTGTTGGCTGATAGCGGCCATCGGTGCCAAACCAATCCCGAAGGCAATCATCACCACGCGGTGCATGTTATCTTCCAGAGAACAATCGCCATCTGCCAGACTGAGCGGCACACTCATCCCGATCTTCAGTTCGTCTGCGAGCCAACGGCTGACATGCCCCTGGCAATGACGACGGATATGAAATTCCAACAACGGGCTGCGCTGTGGCGAAGCGGCCATGGAATATGGCCGCGCCTGACCATCCGGATGATAGAGCCAGACAAATTGTCCAGCCTGATAGGACATCTCTTCTGACGGCTGGATACGTAGCTGTACTATGCCATCGCCCAACCAGCGCTTGCCAACAACAAGGCCCGTCAATGCTGGCCGGGCCAGGGTAAACATATCCACCGGGCCAGGATCGAGCAGTTCTATTGAACCTTTGATTCGGGTTTTGCAAGACAAAAAGTGCCCGCTCTCCACCAGCTCGGCAGCCAGGTTGCCGGTTTTCAAACTTTCCTGTTCAGCATCAAATCCGCTTGCCCGAACAAGGCAAGCATTACAGACTCCTGCCCGGCAAGCGTGTTCCAGTTCAACACCTTGGCGCAGCAAACCTGACAGAACGGTTTCATCCTGCTTTACGTAAAAAGTACGTCCCTGATAACGGACTTTTGGCATGGTGTACTCTTGTTTCCTGTCTGGCAGGCATCTGGTGAACAATTCCGGGAGAAATACAATACAGCACAAAAAAGGGTCACTTTCTAGCAGCGGACCAATGACAAATGGCTCTCACTCTCCAGCGTTATGGCATAACGGACAAATGGACGTACCAGCCATATAAGCATTGTGAGTATCACGATACAGGGAACCTATCTGCCAGCAGAGAACAAGTCAAAAGGTTCAGATATAAATCACCAACAATCAAGGTTCAGCGGCCACATGATCAGCGCCACAAAGCTCAAATACTCCCAGTGGAAAGGCGGTACCATTCACTAACAACTCAATATGGTGGCTGCCAGGGTAATGACGCCGAGTGCTGCGTTCTGCCAGGGACAACGACTTGCCCAAGGTTATCGCCTGACCAGGCATTAATGTCAGTTGCTTCAGTTTGAACACCTTGGCTGAGGTGCGGCCACTGGCTTTGACGTAATGCACTCGAAAATCGACCATCACAGACAAAGGCTTACCGGCACTGGACGGTAATAACAAGGTCGCGTGTAATTCCACCGCTTCCCCGATCGTGACAGCAGCAGGCTGGATGCCACCTTGCGTTACCTGGACGTGCTGTTCTGTGTCAAACCCCAGTACCGCCAAGGCATCCGCATCACAGCGCTTGACGGCTGAGCGTAGCGCATGCCGCACAATCCAGCGCCGCTCCCCGGACGCTCCCTGCATCCAGCGACGACAAACATCCACCAGTAATTCCGGGTGATCTTTGCCTATATCGTTGAGGTTATTCGCCACAGAGCGTCGGACGTACAGCTCCGGGTCATCCTTGAGTTGTTCCAGCAGTGCCAGCACCGGGGCTGGATCACGCTGAAAGGCTGGCAATCGACCAGCCCATGGCAAACGGGGCCGGGTACCTTCCGAAACCAGTCTTCTGACATGATGGTTCGGGTCATTACACCAACGCTGCAAATATGCCATCGTCTCCACCGGCCATTGCTGGATAAAGGCCCGAATGCTGAATTCGGCCGTAAACCGTTGCGTCAGCTGATACAGGGCAGCCATGGATATATCCAATTGCTGCAGCCCATACGATGCGACAAAACAGGTATGTGGCAGATAGTAAAATGCCGCTATGGAAAAACTGCGATCATCGGCTAATGGCGCTCCGACAGAGCGCATCAGAATATCGAGTGCCACGTCATACTCTGCGGGTAAGTGCTGCTGCAAGACATCCGCAATATGTTGTCCCCGCGCCATCAATTCCAATGCGTCATACCCCTCTGACACCTGTTTCATAAAGGCCGTTGTATCGAAGTCTGGCCAGACGCTATCAATCTGTTGCGCCAACACATCAGCAACTTCCAATCCGTAACGGTTTTTCAGTGGTTCAGCCATACAATGGGTTACTCCCGATCGGTTGTATCCAGATCGCCCCGAAACAGCGATCACACAACCATGAGGTGGCAGAAGACATCCCGCCATTAATTAATAAAGACTGTATTGGTCACAGCAATAGTCACTTGATAACCTTGCGAATAATTGCATCTGTCACAATTATCCAGCAGCATAACAGCAGCATACTAACGAGAAGGAAGGATCGAAATTATGGCTATTCACCCGGATGCCGGAAAAGTCGCACCACGCGCCAGCCTGGTTAACGTACCTGCCCTGATGGCAGCTTACTACCGCCAGCAACCAGACATCGTGAATAACCCAGAGCAACAAGTTGCCTTTGGGACTTCCGGCCATCGCGGTTCTGCGTTTAATACCACGTTTAACGAAAATCATATCGCCGCCGTTTGTCAGGCCATTGCCGAATACCGGGCGGAAGCCGGTGTCAAAGGCCCACTCTATTTGGGTAAAGACACGCATGCCCTGTCTGAAGCGGCGTTTGGCACCGCCATGGAAGTACTGGTCGCCAATGATGTCCGTGTACGTATTCAGGATGGCGACGGCTACACGCCCACGCCGGTTATTTCACACGCAATCCTGACCCATAATCAGGATGCCGACCCCGATGATATGGCGGATGGCATTGTGATCACCCCTTCTCACAATCCACCGGAAGATGGCGGCATCAAATACAACCCTGCCATGGGTGGCCCGGCAGATACTGATATCACCAGCTGGATTGCCAACCGTGCCAACGAACTGCTGGCCAACGATCTGGATGAGGTTGAGTGGGTCCCCGCAGAAGACGCCAACGAAAGTAAGCTGGTCGAGGATTTCGACTATATCGGCCACTATGTCAACGATCTGGGCAATGTCGTGGATATGGCTGCGATTGCCAAAGCGGGTATCCGGATTGGTGTGGACCCAATGGGCGGTTCCGGACTGCATTTCTGGGAACCCATTGCGAGGAAATACAACCTCGACATTACCGTCGTCAACGAAGCCATTGACCCGACTTTCAGCTTTATGTCTCTGGATAAAGACGGTCGTATCCGTATGGATTGCTCCTCGCCATACGCCATGACCAACCTGTTGGCGATGAAAGACCAGTTTGATATCTCGGTCGGTAACGATCCGGATTACGACCGTCACGGTATTGTCTGTCCTTCGTCTGGCTTGATGAATCCGAATGCCTACCTGGCCGTTGCGATTGAATACCTGGCAACCCATCGTCCTGACTGGCCACAAACGGTGAAATTCGGCAAGACACTGGTGTCTTCTGCCATGATTGACCGGGTCGTGAATGGTCTGGAACGTGAACTGTGCGAAGTGCCGGTAGGCTTCAAATGGTATGTAGAAGGCATGTTCAAGGGTGAAATGGCCTTTGGCGGTGAAGAAAGTGCCGGGGCATCGTTCTTGCGCAAAGACGGCAGCGTCTGGACGACCGATAAAGACGGTATCATCATGGCTCTGCTGGCGGCTGAAATTCTGGCTGTAACAGGCAAAGACCCGCAACAGTTGTACGAAGAGCAGGTTGCTCGCTACGGCCGCCCTTACTACAAACGTATTGATGTACCCTGTGCCGCTGAACAAAAAGCCGTATTGTCTTCACTGAGTGCCGACGCCGTTCAGGGAGATACTCTGGCGGGAGATGCCATTACCCGTATTCTCACAACAGCCCCCGGTAATGGTGCACCGATTGGTGGCCTGAAAGTAGAAACCGCCAACGGCTGGTTTGCTGCACGTCCTTCCGGTACCGAGAATGTCTACAAGATCTATCTGGAAAGCTTCGTGTCCGAAGCACATATCGATCTGCTGGAAGCCGATGCCAAGGCACTGGTAAATTCCGTACTGGGCTAACGTCATCGATTTGTCTGTTGCCGTTCAGGCTCAGACAGATAACGGCAGTTTGCCTCGCAAGCTGCCGTTACTTCTCTCCATTAACAACACTCCTGCTCCAGCTGCCACAACAATGACAGCACTTCTTCGTCCTCACAGCTCTCCAGATAGCTGTACAAGCTGTTCATTTGGGCGCCGATAAAATACAGATTATCCTGATTCATCGCCGCTTGTTGTGCACGTTTTTGTTCGAAGTATGTTTTCCAGCGCATATCGCCATGGTCATTTGCCAAATGGTTTTCCAGCATGGAAATCAGCCGATTGGCATTACCATCACAATCGATACCACAGAAGCTGACATAACGATCCCGGGAGTCGCTACCAGGCGGATTGGCAGAATGCGGTGAGGTGGTGCAAGTATCTGGACTATTCATAGTGATCTCATTATCAAGTGAACCAGATCACAAGGTAATCGTTGGGCCTGAACGATTCTGTCAGCCAGCTGACAGTGTGGAAGCAGATGCATTAATGAACTTATGACCAGTCTGGATCAGGATACACTCGCCAACTGCTGTAAACGCTGCGTATCCAGTAAAATCAGGTGCTGGCGATCCGGACGTGCCACCAGACCATCACGAATCATCCGGTTCAATAATGTCGACAAGGTCTGACGCGATGTGCCTAGCAGGCTGGCCAACAGTTCGGTTTGCCCGGTTAATTGAATGGTCTGGCACTGCTGGGTGCTTTCTTCCAGTAACAGATAACGGGCCAAGCGGGATTCCACTGACCGGAATGCCAGGTCTTCAATCAGAGTCGTTGCCTGTTGCAGCATCTTCCCGATTTCCCGCATTGCGGTAATGGCAATTTCCGGTGCTTCCACAATCAACAAGGTGAGCTGCTCGATAGGCCAGCTGGTGATGCTGGTGGGTTCCAGAGATTCGACCCAGGCGCGGGTATGAGTCACGTAAATACTGCCCGGCTTGAGACAGCCCAGCGTCAGCTCCCGGTGCTCTGCTGAAAGGCAGATTCGGGCACTGCCGCTGTTTAACATAAAAATCCGGTTATGAGCCATCCCCGGACGGCAGATCATCTCTCCGGTGTCGTAGAGATTTTGCCGTCCGGCAGGTAATCGCTGCAGCCAGTCAGACTCCATACCAGAGCCTGGATGATTGGCATGTGTGTGAGGCCCATGGCCATCAAAGTTCGCTGTCACCGTCTTCCGGAGCCTTGTCTTCCATCAAACTGAATTCCATCGCCGGTTTGCCATCGGCACCTGTGCTCTGGTCGCTTACCATGGTGCCGCCGCTTTCTGCCAGCTTGATCCGCAAACGCAGGTTGTTGGGAGAGTCGGCATTTTTCAAGGCGTCATCCAGGGTAATCCGGCCTTCGCGGTATAATTTGAACATCGCCCCATCAAAGGTCTGCATGCCCAGGTTTTCGGATTTCTCCATAACTTCTTTAATGCTTGGAAAATCACCACGCATGATCATGTCTTCAATAGTCTTGGTACCCAGCATCACTTCGACAGCAGCACAACGCTTGCCATCGGCAGTCGGAATCAATCGCTGTGATACAAATGCCCGCAAGTTTTGCCCTAGCCCCATCAATAACTGCGGACGGCGCTCTTCCGGAAACATATTGATAATCCGCTCCAACGCCTGGTTGGCGTTGTTGGCATGCAGGGTCGAAATCGCCAAATGGCCGGTTTCTGCAAAAGCTAACGCATGTTCCATGGTTTCGCGGTCACGAATCTCACCAATCAAAATCACATCCGGGGCCTGGCGCAAGGTGTTTTTTAGCGCTGCATGGAAACTTTTGGTGTCGGTGCCGACTTCACGCTGATTCACAATACATTTTTTGTGCTTGTGAACAAACTCGACCGGGTCTTCAATCGTGATGATATGACCACCAGCACTGGCATTACGGTGATCAATCAGTGCCGCCAAAGAAGTCGATTTACCCGAACCGGTACCGCCGACAAACAGGATAAGACCCCGTTTTGATAACACGACGTCCTTCAAAATGGGAGGCAATTTCAGTTTGTCGAGATTGGGAATCTCGGTATTGATATTTCGCGCCACAATCGAGACTTCGTGGCGTTGCTTGAAAATATTGATACGGAAACGTCCGGCACTGTTTGAAATCGCCAGATTCATTTCCATTTCTTCAGCAAATTCTTTCTGCTGCGCCTCTGTCATCAACGAGTTGGCAATAGCCTCCACTTCGCCCGGGCCAAGTGATTCCTTCGACAATGGCCGCAATTGCCCCTGAAACTTGGCGCAAGGTGGTGCCCCGGTACTGAGATACAAATCAGACCCGTCTTTATGGGACAAAATATTCAGCCAGGCTTCCATACTCATAGAATGTTTATCTCCTGCAATCGATACATATACAAACAACGGAGCTGCAAGTTTTTCCTTTAGGGGACATCTTATTTAATCCTGCACGGCTCTGCGCGAGTGTTGCCGTTGTTCAGGGCAAGGCGACGAATGCAGCGAAATGACGAGTCCTTTTCAAATTCGTCAACACCGCACTGGACGGCGGCAACCCGCGCCCTTCGGGGGCTGCCGGATGATCTCGACCCGGTGTCGCCGACGTTTGACTTGACCCGTCAGGCCTGCAAGTCGGCTTCGTGATTCGAAACCATCCGTTGGCCCAGAGTAAGCACCGGACTAAATAGATATCCCCTTTAGCTTACAGCGACTTGGCAATAGGCCATGACTGTATTATGAGAGCTGACCCAGGTGTCAGCCCAGCCATGCCGAATGTGATACAAATCACAATCAATCGATCATTACCGCACGATATGCCTCCTCAAACAGTGGCGTGCAGCTATGCATCTGGCAATCACGACTATTAACGACAGCAATCCTGCAGGTATTATCACGGTGATTCATTGCATCATTTTTTATGGAGAACACCATGTACATCGCCATGAACCGCTTCCGCATCAAACCCGGCTGTGAGCAAGACTTTATCGATATCTGGAAAAATCGTGACACCTTCCTCGACACCGTCCCCGGCTTTGTCTCCTTCCATTTGCTGCAAGGCAAAACCAGCGAAGAACAGACATTGTTTGCTTCCCACTCCGTATGGGAGTCACGCCAGGCCTTTGAAGACTGGACCCAGTCTGAAGCCTTCCGCAAGGCACACGCCAACGCCGGTGGCGCTCGTAAGGATATCTATATGGGCCCGCCGCAGCTGGAGTGTTTTGAGGCGGTGCTGTAACAGTAGCCATGGTTATAACAGTGTTGGCTACTGTTGTAGCAGAAACAAAAAAGGCGCAAACAGCGCCTTTTTTATGGACAATCACGACAGAATCATAACGTCGAACAAACTGACAATTTTTATCATTTCAGCCATAGAGAGTACAGAGACGCCACCATCAGGACGGTTCGGCAACCTGGATATGGAAGCAATGATGGATATTCGGCCGACGTGAATAATCAAATGGCACAGACCATTTACTTACATTGCGGATCGTGAGCCCCGGTAACGCCTGATCTTCCATGGTGAACTTGCGCATATTCGTCGAAAAAACCAGCGTTCCCCCCGGTTTGAGGCAAGCGACTGCCTGCTGAATCAAGCCCACGTGATCACGCTGGATATCCAGCACCCCTTCCATGCGTTTGGAGTTGGAAAAGGTCGGTGGATCCATAAAGATCAGATCGTATTGTTGCGAGCAATCACCCAGCCATTGCAACACGTCTGCCTGAACAAAAGCATGTTGGCTACTATCCAGACCATTCAGGTCGAAGTTCTCTTTCCCCCAACCCAGGTAAGTCCGTGACATATCCACACTGGTGCAGGCTGCGCCCGCTTCTGCCGCATGAACGCTGGCGGTCGCGGTGTAACAGAACAGGTTAAGAAACGACATACCTGGCTGCGCAGCTGCGCGCTTGGCAATGTCCAAGCGAGTCGGACGGTGATCCAGAAACAGTCCGGTATCAAGATAATCTTTCAGATTTACCCATACCTTGACCCGACCTTCCAGCGTCGGAAAGCGGTGACGGATCACCCCGTTGGTGGAACGCTTTTCATACTGGCGTTTACCACTCTGGCGCTCACGACGTTTCAGCACAATCTGGTCCGCAGCAATGCCTGTAATTTCTGGCAAGACGGCCAGAATATCCAGCAAGCGCCGTTCGGCCTTGGCTTCTTCAATGGTTTTTGGCGGCACATATTCCTGTACATGCAGCCATGCCGCCCCTTCCTCTGGGCCTTTGGAAGCATCCAGATACCAGTCGATGGCAACAGCGTATTCCGGCAAATCCTGGTCATACACCCGATAGGAAGAAATGGACTCACGTTTGGCCCATTTTTGTACCGGCTTGAGGTTTTTCTTCAAACGATTGGCGAATGCTTCCACCGGACCACGAATCATCGAGGTTTGTGGCCGTGATGAACGTTCATCTGCGGCACCGAATACCAGTAACTTGGTTTCGATCTGGCCATTCAGCAAGTTATATTGCTTATCTAACGGTCGTCTGATAACTCGTGACAGATCAGTATTGCCTGTAAATACCGCCAGCTTCCATTCCGGCATCTGCATGGTGGCATCATGAAACTGTTTATAGAGTGGCGACAGTTGTGGCAGCTCGCTCAAGCGTTCTCCGTACGGAGGGTTACAGATCACCATGCCGCCATCAGCAATCACTTCATGACTGACCCGCAGCTGCTCAATCGAGCGACGTTCCAGGTGGATATGGCCTTCCAGACCAGAGCGCGATACGTTGGCAGCGGCTGCTTCCAACTGTCGGGCATCATTGTCAAAACCATAAAAGCGACTGCGCACAGCTTCCAAACCGGCTGTGCGACGTAAGCGGGCCTCATCAACCAGTGACAGCCACACTTTACGATCATGACCACGCCAGTGCTCAAATCCATGCTGCTGCCGATTCAGACCAGGCGCAATATCAGCAGCCATTAATCCTGCTTCAATCAGCAAGGTGCCTGAGCCACACATAGGATCAACCAAATGTTTACCTGCTGCTGCCAGCGCTGGCCAACCGGCCCGGATCAGCAAGGCTGACGCTAACGTCTCTTTTAATGGCGCCAGACCTGGTTGCAAGCGGTAGCCACGGCGGTGCATGCCCGAACCACTGAAGTTGTAATACAGGGCCAGCTTGCCTTTACGCAGCTGAGCTTCAATCCTCACATCACCATGCTTGTCGACATTGGGACGCGTGCCAGTATCCAGACGAAAGCGATCGACAATGGCATCCTTGATTTTCTGGGCACCAAACTGGGTGTTATTGATAAAGTCTGTGCGACCATGGAAGTCGATCCGGAAGGTCGAGGACGGTGAAAAAACCTGCGTCCAGTCAACCTGGCGCGTTTCTTCATATACTTGGTCGACATTGCTGACCTGACTTTCATGTACCGGTAATAATATACGGCTCGCCAATCGAGACCATAAACAGACCCGATAGGCCGTCTCCAGGTCTCCTTTCCAGTGCACCCCCAAGTGGGTTTCACGCTCTACTTCTCCACCCAACTCTTTGATTTCATTGGATAAGAGAGATTCAATACCTTTACTGCAAGTAGCCAGCCACAGGAAAACCGTGGATGAATCAGAATTTGTCATAGTCAAATTGGCCTATTCCTTCAAATAGCCTGTGGCTACAAGAGGTTGTCATTTTATAGAAATATATTCGTTAACAAACCCACCCTCAACGCGCTACAACTGTAGACGTCGCTGAGGGAGATCGTCTTGAACAGAACGACCAGCAGCGATATTTGTTTAATAAGCGAGGATGCATCGTATGAAAAAACAGAAACGCGATCTGCAAGAACGAGCTTTTTCCCGCGGCTATCGAGCCGGTGTTGAACGTCGTTCCAAAGATCTGGCGCCGCCAGAAGGACCGATGAGAGATGCTTGGTTATCCGGTTGGCGTTCAGGTCGATCAGACCACTGGGATGGTTATACAGGCGTTTCTGGTATTCATCGTATGGTCGTTTGACCACTTAACAACTCCGAACTTCAGGCCGTAGGCCGCCCATACCCCAAACCTCCTCACCCGGGAGGTAGGCCCCAAAAGCGGGGCCTCATATCTCTAGCTGATCGTTACCGAACGGGTAATCGCCCGGTTACTGGCTATTGGCTACCGCTTCAACGGCTTCGCAAATCAGCTCTGGGCCACGATAAATAAAGCCGCTGTAAATCTGTACCAGCTGGGCACCCGCCTTGATCTTGTCAATCGCGCCAGCCCCATCAGTAATACCACCCACACCAATAACCGGAATTCGGCCATCCAATGCTTTGGTCAGGTTTTCCAGCATTTCTGTGGCTTTTTCTTCCAATGGCGCGCCACTCAAGCCACCCTGCTCATTTGCATGCAGGCAGCCTTCCACACCAGTACGATCCAGTGTGGTATTCGTCGCAATCACGCCATCCATACCGCAATCCACCAATGAATTGGCGACCAGTGCCACTTCGTCGGTATTCATATCCGGTGCTATTTTGACAAAAATCGGCTTGTAGCCAAAAGATTCTGACAGCACCTTTTGCCTCTCTTTCAGCGGTTGCAGCAGCTCTTTCAGGGCATCACCGTATTGCAGGGTTCGCAACCCCGGAGTGTTGGGAGAGGAAATATTTACCGTAATATAAGTCGCATACGGATACACTTTTTCCAGACAAATCAGATAATCATCGACCGCATTTTCTACTGGCGTATCAAAGTTCTTGCCGATATTAATGCCCAATACCCCCTGAAAACGGGCCGCCTTGACCCGATCAACCAGGTAATCAACCCCTTTATTGTTAAAGCCCATACGATTAATGATCGCCTGGCGCTCTGGTATACGGAACAGCCGAGGTTTCAGATTTCCCGGTTGTGGCCGAGGAGTGGTGGTGCCGATTTCAATAAAACCGAAACCAAGCTGTGCCATCGCATCGATATAATCGCCATTTTTATCCAGGCCTGCTGCCAAACCAACCGGATTGGGAAATTCGATCCCTGCAACCGTCACAGGGTCATTTTTCACCTCCGGTATCATCCATGACAACACTTTCAGCCTTTCTGCCGCACCCAGCAAATCCAGGCTGAGTTCATGGGCAGTTTCAGCGTTCAATCTGAATAACAATGGGCGGAAGGCACCGTACCAATCCATATCAAACCTCGTAGACAAAATCTCAACACGGTCAAAACCAGAGTCATCATCATGCCTTGCTGACTCTGAACCTGGCTGTACCGAAGGAGTTGGAAAATGGTAATAATTATACGTCACTCAGCCCAACAATGCGCTGTAACTTGAGCTTTCGTTCTGGACAAGCGGAAATGACGAAAGGGTTTCAGGCAAGGATGGTTGCCGATATTGACCAGCTATAAAGCCAATATGGCATACCTGAGCACTCACAATTGCCATTGAATAGGCGGCTGTCCCCGACTGACAAGATATTGGTTGATACGTGAAAATGGCTTCTGGCCAAAAAAACCACGATGGGCTGATAGCGGTGAAGGATGCACAGACTTCAGAACCAGGTGCTTGTTCTGATCTATCATCGCACCTTTTTTCTGGGCATAACTGCCCCAAAGCACAAAGACCAAACCATCCCGCTGTTCATTCAATCGTTGAATAACAGTATCTGTAAAGCGCTCCCAGCCTTTTTTCTGGTGGGAGCCGGCTCTGGCTTGCTCAACCGTCAGTGTAGCATTCAGCAATAAGACTCCTTGATCTGCCCAAGGAGTCAGGTCGCCACTACCACTCATCCTGATACCAAGATCAGCTTCCATCTCTTTGAAAATATTTGCCAGAGAAGGAGGAATACGGGTACCGCTTTGCACGGAAAAACTCAGTCCATGAGCCTGCCCAGGGCCATGGTAAGGATCCTGGCCAATAATCACGACACGTACTTGTTCAAACGGTGTGTGATTAAATGCGTTAAAAATAAGAGGCCCCGGTGGAAAAATGACTTTACCAGCCGCTTTTTCCATCGCCAAAAACTCACGTAGCTGACGCATATAAGGTTGATTCAGCTCATCACCGAGTACTTGCTGCCACGATGAATCAAGAGCACCAGCTTTAGACATAAACAATCTCATTTCAGCAAGAATTATAGCGAAAGGTTAGCCTATCGTTATCGATAAACTCAACTCTCTTGGCTCCTGTTTGCAGCATATAATCGTCTAACCATCCATGTCCGCCCTTGCTTTCTCACAGGCATAAAAAAACCCCGCCCTGCATAACAGGACGGGGTATTTCGTTTAAGAGCTTG
>NZ_JAUYWA010000024.1 GCF_030689025.1 Oceanobacter sp. 1_MG-2023 | reverse complement strand
CTTGACCCGTCAGGCCTGCAAGTCGGCTTCGTGATTCGAAACCATCCGGTAGCCCAGAGTGAGCACCGGATTAAATGGATGTCCCCTACAGCTAGCAAGCGATAATGCCGGGAGCATCCAAGCAAATCCATACCGTGCGACACTGTGTCACAGCAAGGGAACTTGTGAGCCAAAATGGAATACAGCGCTTTTCACTCGCATAAAGCCATGGGTTATATTCACAATCTCCGGCGATATTGAAACATCATGACTTGATGATACCTATATCTCCTTCTACCCTTATTTACAGAGTCGTCAGCGGGCTGATCAATATCGTGCGCCTCTGCTTTGATATAAACTGTTTTGGTGGCTTTTGCTCGTATTCCCGATTCAATATTTTTTATTTATAAATCGATCAATATATCCGACACCAGGCATCGTACAAGATACAAGCAGCAAGAATTCTGTCGAGATAAAATCAAGCCGTATGTATCTTCGATCGGCAATGGCAAATTGATGCTGTTATCCAGCCTCCGGGCTCACACTGGATTATCAATATCGATAAATGTGACCTTGATACCCAACTCGGCTTCCAGCTGCTGCCCCAGCGCCAGCACACCATAACGCTCGGTGGCATGATGACCGGCACTGTAGAAATGGGTACCGGTTTCCCGTGCCAGATGCACCGCCGGTTCGTTGATTTCACCGGTAATATAAGCGTCAACACCGGCATCGATGGCCAGCTGCAAATACCCCTCGGCACCACCGGTACACCAGGCAACGGTTTCGATGATGTCTTCATCTTCGCCAATATGTAACGGTGTCCGATCCAGACATTCGCCAATCCACTGGGAAAATTCACTGGCAGTCATCGGCTTGGGTAGATGGCCGATCAGACCCGGCGTGGCGGTATCCAGCGGATCAATGGGGCCAGTAATGGTCAGTTCCAGTATATCGGCCAGCTGAGTGTTATTACCCAGTTCCGGGTGAATATCCAGCGGCAAGTGATAAGCCAGCAGGTTGATATCATGGGCCAGCAAGGCTTTCAGTCGTTCGCGTTTGATACCGGTTACGCAGGCATTTTCGCCTTTCCAGAAGTAACCATGATGCACCAGCAAGGTATCTGCACCGAGAGCAATGGCCTCATCGATCAACGCCTGATTGGCCGTTACGCCGGTAACGATATGTCGGATACGATCCCGGCCTTCGACTTGCAGACCGTTTGGGCAATAATCCCGAATGTGGCGGTTTTGCAACAATTGGTTCAGATACGTCAGCAGTTGCTGGCGTTCAATTGCGCCATCGAACATGATGCACCTCTCTTATTTCTGTTAAATTTGTTAGCCAGCAATAATAGCGCTGATTGTTTGAACCTGCGGCTTGCTCGCAACCCCGTGGAGACTTGCTTACATGCCTCGATATTCTTTTGTCCACACCATGCTGGTGCCATCACTGGTCGGCCTGTGTGTTGCCCTGATGATTCTGCTTTGGGCCCCACAATGGGTAACCAGTACAGCGCGTGAGTCAGGACAACCAGCCGCCGCCATTCAACACAGTGCCCAATCATCCACCGGCATGGTCACCAGTTATGCCGATGCCGTGGAGCGAGCAGCCCCCGCTGTCGTCAACATTTACACCAGCAAGGTAGTCAAACGCAAACAGCACCCTTTGTTTGATGATCCGCTGTTCCAGCGTTTTTTTAATACGACGCCGGAACCTGACGAACGCTTGCAGTCCAGCCTGGGTTCTGGCGTGATCATGACCACCGAGGGTCATATTCTCACCAATAATCATGTTATCAAGGACGCCGACCAGATTGTGGTCGCCCTGCACGATGGCCGCGAAGCCAGTGCCACCCTGATCGGCTCTGATCCAGAAGCCGATCTGGCGATTCTGAAAATCGACATGCCAGATTTACCGATTATCCCGGTCGCTCATGATGAACACCTGCGGGTCGGCGATGTGGTGCTCGCCATTGGTAATCCGTTTGGTGTCGGCCAGACCGTGACACTGGGCATTGTCTCGGCAACCGGTCGTAACCAGCTGGGGCTGAATACCTACGAAAACTATATCCAAACCGATGCCGCCATCAACCCGGGTAACTCCGGCGGTGCACTGATCAATGCCAAAGGTGAGCTGGTCGGTATCAATACCGCGATTTATTCCCAAAGCGGTGGCAGCGAAGGCATTGGTTTTGCAATCCCTGTTGCCGTTGCCCAGCGAGCACTGACGGATATCTCGCAGCACGGTATCGCGATTCGGGGCTGGCTCGGTATCGAAGTCCAGGAAGCAACACCGAAGCTGCTGGATGCCCTGGCATTACCGGAGGCGTTGGAAGGCTTGATAGTGACGGGGATCTATCAGGATGGCCCGGCGGATCTTTCCGGGCTGACGGTCGGCGATATCATCGTCAAGATCAACCAGATGGATACCAAGGACGCCCGCAAGGCGATGAACCAGATTGCCATTCTGCACCCTGGGGACAAAATCCTGCTGGACTTTATTCGTGATGGCAAACTGGCTCAAACCGAAGCGATTGCCGGTCAGCGCGGTACCCAGAACAGCGACGCCATACCGGCTGCTGACTGAGTACCGACCACTGCAACGGCATCAATCCTTGATGCGGTATTCCGCTGAGCGGGCATGGGCAGTAAGAAACTCCCCACGCGCCAGGGTAGAAGCCACTTGACCCAATTCTGAAGCGCCATCAGCTGAGCACATGATCAGCGAAGAGCGCTTCTGGAAGTCGTACACACCCAGTGGGGATGAAAAGCGCGCCGTGCCCGAAGTCGGCAAGACGTGGTTTGGCCCTGCGCAATAATCCCCCAACGCTTCTGCGGTGTAACGACCCATAAAGATAGCCCCCGCATGCCGAACTGACGGCAGCCAGGCTTCCGGGTCAGCCACCGACAATTCCAGATGCTCTGGTGCAATGCGGTTGATAATGGCCACGGCATCGTCTTCGGAGCTGGCATGAATCAGTGCGCCACGGTTGGTCAGAGAGGTACGGATAATATCGGCCCGCTCCATGGTCGGCAGCAACGTGTTGATGCTGGCAGTCACCTGATCAAGGAAATCGCTATCGGTAGATACCAGAATCGACTGGGCATCTTCGTCGTGCTCTGCCTGCGAGAACAGATCCATGGCAATCCAGTCCGGATTGGTTCCACCATCACAGACCACCAGGATTTCTGACGGCCCGGCAATCATGTCGATACCGACCTGACCAAACACCATACGTTTGGCGGTGGCGACATAAATATTGCCCGGCCCAACAATCTTGTCCACTCCGGGGACGGTCTCAGTGCCATAGGCCAACGCAGCGACAGCCTGGGCGCCACCAATGGTAAAGACACGGGATACACCCGCCGCCGCCGCCGCCGCCAGCACCAGCTGGTTCAGTTCACCGTCGGGAGTTGGTACCACCATGATGATTTCCTGCACTTCCGCCACGTGGGCCGGAATCGCATTCATCAACACCGAGGACGGATAGGCTGCCTTGCCGCCGGGAACGTAGATACCAACACGATCCATCGGAGTGATTTTCTGACCCAGTACCGTGCCGTCGGTTTCGCTGTAACGCCAGGAATCCTGCTTCTGGTGTTCGTGGTAAGCCCGGACACGTTCCGCGGCGGCCAACAAGGCGCTGCGCTGGTCGTCGGGCAGGCCGTCCAGAGCGGTTTGCAACTGCTCCTGGCTCAATTCCAGATCGGCCATGGCGGTAACGTCCATGCGATCAAACTTGTTGGTGTATTCAATGACGGCGGCATCACCACGACGACGCACATCGTTAACGATGTCGGTAACAGCCTGCTGGACGCCGGTATCGGATACCGATTCCCACGACAACAGCGCATCCATCTGGCTGGCAAAATCGTCCTGCGCAGAGCTGAATCGACGAATAGATAAGGTCATGCGGTTCTCCCCGGTTATTTGGCTTGCTGCTGTTGACGCTCAACCGCTGCGCCAATCAAATCGATAATGGGTTGAATCTGGGCATGTTTTACTTTCATCGCCGCACGGCTGGCAACCAGTCGTGAACTGACCGGTGCAATCAGATCACGTGCTTCCAGACCATTGGCCTTGAGGGTGTTACCCGTATCAACAATATCCACAATCAGATCGGCCAGCCCCATAATCGGAGCCAGCTCCATACCACCATACAGCTTGATAATATCGACCTGGCGCCCTTGCTCAGCAAAATAACGCTTGGTGACATTAACAAATTTGGTCGCTACCTTGAGTCGCCCTTCGGGTAGCTCGGTTCCCTTGATGGCGGCGGTCATCAAGCGACAAGTCGCAATATTCAAATCCAGCGGCTCACACAGATTGTCGCTGTTGTATTCCATCAGCACATCCTTGCCGGAGACACCCAGATCCGCGGCACCGTATTCCACATAAGTCGGCACGTCCGTCGCACGAATAACCACCAGCTTGATATGCGGATGATTGGTATCAAAGATCAGCTTGCGGCTTTTTTGAATATCTTCCGCCGGATGAATACCTGCCTCGGCCAGCAATGGCAGAGTGTCATCCAGAATGCGTCCCTTGGAGAGTGCAATGGTAAGCGGTTGGGTCATGATGTCCTCAATCTAGTGTGATGTGCCTGTCAGCCGGAAATTCGACGGATATGGGCACCCAGCTGCTGAAATTTTTCTTCGATGCATTCGTAACCACGGTCGATGTGGTAAATGCTGTTGACGTCGGTGGTGCCGTGAGCGACCAGTGCCGCCAGTACCAGCGAGGCCGACGCCCGCAAGTCGGTGGCCATCACCGGAGCACCACTCAGGGTTTCACGACCGGTAATCGTTGCGGTATTGCCTTCGACATGAATGTCCGCCCCCATGCGCACCAGCTCCTGGGCATGCATAAAGCGGTTTTCAAAGACAGTTTCAACAACAGTGCCGACCCCTTCGGCCACGGCATTCAAAACCACAAACTGGGCTTGCATATCGGTGGGGAAAGCCGGGTGTGGTGCGGTACGGATATTCACCGCCTTGGGGCGACGGCCAGTCATATCCAGTTGGATCCAGTCCTCACCCGTAGTGATCTCGGCACCGGCTTCCTGCAGTTTCAGCAGCACCGCATCCAGTAATAACGGATCGGTATGGTGAGTTCTGACACAACCACCAGTAACCGCTGCCGCGACCAGATAGGTGCCGGTTTCGATACGGTCTGGCAAGACATCGAAGCTGCAGCCATGCAAGGTTTCTACACCATCGACAATCAATGTCTCACTGCCTGCACCCTGAATCCTGGCCCCCATGGCAATCAGGCAGTTGGCCAGATCCACCACTTCCGGTTCCCGGGCCGCGTTTGTAATGACGGAGCGCCCGTCCGCCAACACTGCCGCCATCAGGATGTTTTCTGTACCGGTAACGGTCGGCATATCCAGAAAAATATTCGCTCCGTGCAAGCGGCCACAGGGCACGTGGGCCTTGATGTAACCATCCATCACGTCCACGTGGGCGCCCATTGCTTCCATACCGCGCAAATGCAGGTCGACCGGGCGGCTGCCAATCGCACAGCCTCCGGGTAATGACACCTCGGCTTCCCCATAACGGGCCAACAATGGCCCAAGTACCAGAATCGATGCTCGCATGGTACGCACCAGGTCGTAGGGAGCGACGCAGCTTTTGATATTGCGACAGTTGGTTTCTACCGACATGTCTTCGTTGATTGCGACCTCGACGCCCATGCAGCCCAATAGCTCCAGCATGGTCGTGATGTCGTGCAGATGAGGCAGGTTGCCAACCCGCATGACGCCTTCGGCTAACAGGGTAGCCGCCAGAATCGGCAGTGCGGAGTTCTTGGCTCCGGAAATCCGGACATCGCCAGACAGCCGATTACCGCCAACAATTTGCAATTTTTCCATGTATTTTCCAAAAATCAGCGCGCAGCATACTCAGCGCTGGTGAAAGTACGGATGGTCACTGCGTGCAGTGAGCCAGCGGCGATCAGAGGGTTCAACACCTGGTAAACCACTTGTTGGCGTTTGACTGCGTTAAGGCCTTCAAAATGATCACCGACTCCTTCAACCAGATATTGATAGCCATCGCCATCAACATGCCATTGAATATCGGGCAATTGGGTATTCAACAAGGTCAGAATCTCGGATATTGCAGACGGCGCCATAACACTCCACCAGTCAGGGAATTGGAAAGCGGGGAATGATAGCGGATTTAGAGGGCCAGAATAAGTGGAAGGGGGAACCTCCAGCGATATTCGGCCATAGTTAGTGTGCCGTGTTCACTATTTCTGGCGGACTTTGTAACCCAGCCCACCACTCCAGACACGTTCACCAGGATGCCGTCGTTATGCTTCGGCCACCAGAATCTCAGCAAACAGCCCTTCGAGATCACTGATTCGCAGAATCGGCAGTAAACGTTCCGGTACCGCACGGACAGTCATGCTGACATCCGCCTGCTGTGCCGTTCTCATCCAATCGAGCAATAACGCCACCGCGGCACTGGAAACCCGATCGACATCGGCCATATCCAGACACCACTCACCACCGCTACGGCGGATCATGTCACGCCCTGGCTCCATCAGCTCGACCACGGTGGAGGCTAGCAAGTCTCCACCAATACAGGCCAGGCTGGCTGATACTGCGTCAAGTCGGGTCATGATTGCGTACCATTTATCACGGCGCGTTTACGCAGCTCGCGGCCCTGTTCTTGTAAATCATCAATCCACTGTTCAATCGCGGCACCGATATTGCCGTTTTTATCGTCAACCAACTGGGTGAACTGCTCATTGAATAACTGGCCGATATTAATGCCATTCACAATCACGTTTTGCGCTTTCCAGGAGTAGGCGGAAAGGTCGTAATACATGCTTTGGGTAATCGGGAATATCCGACCACTGGGAGTGATTACTTCAAGATCGACCAGGGTGTTGGAAGAAGTATGTTCAAAATCCTTGCGCGGAGGCAACATACGCACTTCATAATCGGTAAATTCAATCAGCCCCGTCGCATAAGAACTCAGCAAACTGCGCTTGAAGGCACGGGCAAAACGCTGACGCTGCGCCTTGCTGGCATCGAAGTAATGCCGTCCCATAATCTTGCGAGTCAACCGACGAAAATCCACCATTGGACCCAGTACGTCTTCCAATTCCCAGTAGAACCTGGCGTTGTCACTTTCGTACAAGTCGCGATTGGTGTTGATATTTTCCATAACCCGGGTTGTTACTCTGCGTACCACTTCATGCGCGTGTTCACCCAGTGCTTCCGATTCCAGAGCCTGTACTCCAGACACAGGGGACAGCAAAACCATAGCCATTAATAGCCACCGAATCATGATATTTCCCTCTCTTCATGTAGTGCCAGTTTATTGTTATGTCATGACCTGAAAATGACAGCGACCATCAGATCAAAGCATTTGTCAGCCTTCTTCCGCCTTGCTGAACAGGAAACGTCCGATCAGCTCTTCAAGTACCAGAGCTGACTGGGTATCTTCTATCCAATCGTTTTCTTGCAGATAATCGTCTTCAGCCCCAACAGTCAGGCCAATATACTTCTCGCCCAGCAAACCCGCGGTCAAAATGGCTGCGGAGGTGTCGCTGGTCAGGGTACTCATATCCTTGGTGATTTCCATTTCAACCACTGCAGAGTACCATTCCTTATCCAGATAAACCCGGGTAACCCGGCCAATGGTCACACCGGCCATGGATACCTTGGCTCGCTCATTCAGCCCGCCCAGATTTTCAAAACGGGCCTTGATGGTATAGGTATCTCCGGCATCGCTCATCGACAAGCCACTGACGCGGAGAGCCATCAGTACCAGCGCCAGAATACCAATCACCACAAAAGCCCCAACGGTGAGTTCTATAGAACGCTTTTGCATAATTAAACGCCTCCAAACATGACTGCTGTCAGTACAAAATCCAGTCCCAATACCGCCAGCGAGGAAATCACCACCGTCTGGGTTGTTGCCTTACCAATACCTTCAGACGTCGGCATTGATGCGTAGCCTTGATAGACTGCAATCCAGGTCACCACCCAGCCAAACGCAATTGACTTGATCACTCCCTTGATCACATCGTTATAAAATTCAACCGATGCCTGCATATTGCCCCAATAGGCACCTTCATCAATGCCCAGCATATCGATTGCGACAAACGCCCCGCCCCAGATGCCGACGGTGCTGAAAATCACCGCCAACAATGGCATAGAGATAATACCGGCCCACAAACGCGGTGTGATCACGCGTTTCAGCGGGTCAACCCCCATCATTTCCATCGCCGACAGCTGCTCGGTGGCTTTCATCAAGCCGATTTCCGCCGTCAGGGCAGAACCTGCTCGCCCGGCAAACAACAGAGCGGTCACTACCGGTCCCAGCTCGCGCAACAGGGTCAGCGATACCATCGTCCCCAGTGCGGCTTCGGAGCCGAAATCAACCAGAATGGTGTAACCCTGTAGCCCCAGCACCATGCCGACAAAAAAACCGGCCACGGCGATAATGCTCAGCGAGCGTACACCAACAGCAAAAAGCTGACGTATAAGATCGGAAAAATTAGCACTGCCCGGCCCACCCCAGGACAGGGAGTGCCATAACAGCAGCGAAGCGGAACCGAGGGCTTCAATTGAAGACAAGCCTTTGCGGCCCAGCAACTGCAATCGCTCAAGCATGCTCAGTTACCTCCTGCCAAAATATCCTCACGATAATCATTTGCCGGATAATGAAACGGCACAGGCCCATCCGGGTCGCCGCTGAGAAACTGCCGAACTTCATCGGAGCCTTCATGTAACAGCTCATTTGGTGAACCGAAGCCAATTACTTTGCCTCCGGATACCAGGCAGAGGTAATCGGCAATGCCACAGCATTCCTCTACATCGTGGGAGACCAGCAAGCTGGTCAAGCCAAGGGCTTTGTTCAGTCCCCTGATCAATTTGACAATCATACCCATCGAAATAGGATCGAGCCCGGTAAAAGGCTCATCGTACATGATCAGTTCCGGATCCATGGCGATGGAACGGGCCAATGCCACACGACGCGCCATACCACCGGACAATTCAGCAGGATTCAAATTACGGGCACCGCGTAAACCAACAGCTTCCAATTTCATCAGTACCAGATCCCGAATCATGGATTCCGGCAAATCAGTGTGAACACGCAAAGGAAATGCGACGTTGTCGAAAACGTTCAGGTCGGTAAACAGGGCACCGGTCTGGAACAACATCCCCATCTTCTGTTTGCGTAATTCGAACAATTGCGGGCGCTTGAGCGTGGTGATTTCCTCCCCCGCCAGCACGATCGAGCCCTGGTCTGGGGTCAATTGTCCACCGATCAAACGTAACAGGGTTGTTTTCCCGGTACCGCTCGGGCCCATAATAGCCGTCACCTTGCCACGGGGGAAATCAACAGACAGGCCGTCATAGATCAGCCGGTCGCCGCGTGTAAAGACCAGATCACGCACCGAAATGTAGGGTTGCTCAACCACCATGAAAGCGTCCTTTCCCGGGCCGGAAATACGGGATTTAAAGTGAGCGCTAGCATAGCGGATTGATCCTTCAGAACCAACGCCGCTTTTGTGATGTCCTTCACCTGCAACAAAACGCATTGTTCCAATTGCGCCTCTGCGCCCCTCCGGTACAATGCGGCCTCTTCTATCATCAAGTACGTCTGAGCAGAGTCTGTCTGCAGGAGCATCATGATCACAGCACTGGTTGCCGTCTTAATCGGCTTGGTTGTCCTGGTATGGAGTGCCGACAAATTTGTCCTTGGAGCTGCAGCAACAGCTCGCCGCCTTGGCATGTCACCGCTAATGGTGGGGTTGACGATTGTTTCCATTGGCACATCCGCTCCTGAATTGTTTGTCTCTGCCGTCGCAACCCTGGATGGTGTTGGCAACCTGGCTGTGGGTAATGCCCTCGGCTCCAACATCACCAACATTGGCCTGGTACTGGGGATTACGGCGCTGGTCAGCCCGATTCCGCTGAAAAAGAAATTACTGCGCAAAGAACTGCCACTGTTGTTGCTGGTCAGCATTCTGGCGGGCTTGACACTGGCCGACCTGGAATTGAGTTATGTTGATTCCCTCCTTCTGCTGGCCGGTCTGGTCGCCACCATGTACATCCTGTTCCAGGAGTCCGATGAGAGTGGTGAACCCATTGTCGACGAAGATGAAGCCGCAGAAATTGAATCGCTGCCCACCAAAATGGCTGTTTTCTGGCTCGTCTCCGGACTGGTCTGCCTGATGGCCAGCTCCAAGGCTCTGGTCTGGGGCGCAACCATCATTGCTCATAACTTTGGGGTCAGTGACCTGGTGATTGGTCTGACCATCGTCGCCATTGGCACCAGCCTGCCAGAACTGGCGGCCTCTGTTGCCAGCGCATTGAAAGGACATCACGACATTGCCATCGGTAACGTGATTGGCTCCAACATTTTCAACCTGCTCGCGGTAATGCCAGTGCCTGGCCTGATCGCTACCGTAGCGGTCGAGCCGATGGCTCTGCATCGCGATCTGCCTGTTATGCTGTCATTGACGCTGGCATTGCTGGTGCTGTTTGTACTCAATCGCCGCAGTGGCGTGATGGGACGATTCAGTGGCAGCCTGTTAGGACTGAGTTACCTTGGCTACCTGGCCACTCTGTTTGTAATGACAAGTAATGGATAACAATGAACACTGAATTTGATTTCCTGTCGTCGGCGCTACGTACCATAGAACTGGAACAACGTGCGATTCACAACCTGTCCGCCATGCTGGACAACAATTTCAAAACTGCTTGTCAGCTAATGCTGTCCTGCAAAGGCCGGGTTGTTGTGTCAGGCATGGGCAAATCCGGCCATATTGGTCGCAAAATTGCGGCTACACTGGCCAGTACAGGAACCCCGGCATTTTTTGTCCACCCTGGCGAAGCCAGCCATGGGGATATGGGGATGATCACATCCGTCGATGTGGTGATTGCCCTGAGTAACTCCGGCGAAACCGCCGAAGTAACCAGCTTGTTGCCTCTGTTGAAACGTCTGGCAGTGCCCCTGATCAGTATCACCGGTAACCCGCAATCCACCCTGGGCCTTGCCTCGGCTGCTCACCTGAACGCCAGTGTGGATTCTGAAGCCTGCCCGCTGGGCCTGGCGCCTACCTCATCAACCACCAGTGCTCTGGTATTGGGAGACGCCCTGGCAATTGCGTTACTGGAAGCCCGTGGGTTCACGGCAGAAGACTTCGCCTTTTCCCACCCCGGTGGCAGTCTGGGTCGACGCTTGTTATTAAAAGTCGAAGACATCATGCATAGCGGCCGGGAAATCCCGGTCGTCAGACCCGAATCCAGCCTGTCACGCTCCCTGTTGGAAATGACCACCAAGGGTCTCGGTATGACCACCGTACAAACGGCAGCGGGTGAATTGGTGGGTATTTTCACCGATGGCGACCTGCGCCGTACCATTGATCATGGTGTCGATATCCACTCCGCCCTGATTTCAGACCTGATGACCCGCCAGGCCAAAACCATCATCCCGGGTATGCTGGCTGCCGAAGCGTTAAAAATCATGGAAGACGGCAAGATCAATGCCCTGGTCGTTACCGACGGTCAGAATATTTGTGGTGTTGTCACCATGCACGACTTGCTGCGTGCTGGAGTTATCTGATGCGCAAGCGCTATGTGCTGCTGGTCTTGGCAGTGGCCGTTGGCCTCGCCTTGCTGGCGGTAGAGCGCTATACCACTGAGCTGGTCACGGCAGCAACGCCGGTGACCAGTCTTGAACCGGATTATTACGGCAAACAATTACAACACCGTCGTTACGATGCGGATGGCCAGCTACAACAGATGTTATCGGCCGATGGCTCTCGCCATATTCCGTCATTATCGGAAACCCGGCTGGAAAACCCGGTGATTACGACACAAACAGACCCGCAGCAACACTGGCAAGTCAGCGCTCAATCAGGCCGCATTATGGATACCGACAGCCAGGTTGAACTCAGCCAGCAGGTGGAAGTACGCTCTCTGGCCACGGCAGCAGAAAACGCTGATACATTCAGCATCACCACCAGCCTGTTGCTTTACCAGCCCGCATCAGCCACCGCTTCAACCTCTGAACCTGTCATCATTCGTCATGGCAATAACATCACCCATGCAACTGGTATGACGCTGGATATCAAGCGCCAACATCTCGACCTTCAAGCACACGTGAGTACCCGGTATGTACAATAAACTGACCGCCCTGCTGTTCTTTGGCAGTGTCTTGGCGACCACGGTCGAGGCTTTGCCTGAAGACTGGCAACAAGAAATGATCATCGAATCCGACCGCGCCGAACTCGATCGCAAGACTGGTATGGTCGTCTACGAAGGCGATGTCGTACTAAAGCAAGGCACACTGACCATCGAGTCCGATCGTCTGACACTGATACTGGATGGCAAGGCGCTCAAACAAGCGATTGCCGAAGGTCAACCGGCTCGCTACCAGCAACAGGTCAGCAGCGACAAACCGATCACCAGAGCGACGGCCAAACGTATTGATTTTTACGCCGACCGCAAGGAAATTGCCTTCAAGGGAGACGCCGCCTTGCGTCAGGAAAACAACCTCTTCAGTGGCGAATTGATCCGTTATGACATTGAACAGGAAACCGTCTCAGCCAGTGGCTCAGAAACATCCGGCAGTGGCACTGGCGGTGCTGACGACAACCAGCGTATTCAAGTGATTATCCAACCCCAGCCCAACACGGACGTACAACCATGAAAACGCTCAAGGCTGAACATCTGGCCAAAAGCTATAACGGCCGCGAAGTCGTCAAGGACGTTTCCCTGGCGGTCAGCAGCGGACAGATTGTTGGCTTGCTGGGCCCTAACGGCGCAGGTAAAACCACTTGTTTCTATATGATTGTCAACTTGGTACAAGCCGACAAAGGGCGTGTCAGTATCGATGATGACGATATCAGCCATCTGCCCATGCACGGCCGCGCCCAGAAAGGCATTGGCTACTTGCCACAAGAAGCGTCGATCTTCCGCAAACTCAGCGTCGAAGACAATATCATGGCCATCATGGAAACCCGGTCAGACCTGAACAAAACCCAACGTCAGCAACAGCTGGAACAGCTACTGGATGAATTTCACATTCAGCACATTCGCACCAGCCTCGGCATGGCCCTGTCTGGTGGCGAACGACGACGGGTCGAAATAGCTCGCGCCCTGGCCGCCGAACCCTCCTTTATTTTGCTGGATGAACCCTTTGCCGGTGTTGATCCGATCTCGGTCGCTGACATTATGGATATCATTCGTCAACTCAAGGCACGTGGCATCGGCGTACTGATTACTGACCACAACGTCCGCGAAACTCTCGCAATTTGTGAAAAAGCCTATATCGTAGGCGGTGGACACATAATTGCCGAAGGCAGCGCTGATGATGTACTCGCCAACGAACAGGTTCGGGCTATCTACCTTGGTCATGACTTCCATCTTTGAATCTTATCGGCTTGCAGGGCTATGATGCCCAGCGCTGTTTCATTCGCCACCATGAAAAGCATTCCCTGTCTCACAGGCTGGCGTATAATGCACAGACCATGCCGACAACCGATGAATAATAACGCTGTATGAAAGCATCGCTTCAGTTAAAAATGGGTCAGCAGCTGACCATGACCCCTCAGCTGCAACAGGCAATTCGACTGCTGCAATTGTCTACCCTCGATCTGCAACAGGAAATCCAGGAAGCCCTGGACTCCAACCCCATGCTGGAATTCGAAGAGTCCGAGCACGACGACTTTCCGGATGCACAGCAAACCAATGCAGATCAGGAAAGGGAAGTCACCGCAACAGCGGCCACGACCGATGCCGACACCCAGGAACTGGGTGAGCAATGGTCTGATGATAAGATGCCAGATGATCTGCCGGTCGATAGCAACTGGGATGATACGTTCCAGACCACGGCCGGGGTTTCCTCAGGCTCTGGCCCGATTGGCGATGACGACTTTGATTATGACTCCCGTCATGCCACCACAGACGACCTGCAAGATCATCTTGAATGGCAGCTGAACCTGACTCCCATGAGTGACACCGATCGCGAGATCGCCACCATGCTGATCGACGGGGTTGATGACGATGGCTATCTGCACACCACCATCGACGACATACTCGGTTCAATTGACCCGGAACTGGGTATTGAAGAAGATGAAATCCAGGCCGTCCTCAAACGCTTGCAACAGTTTGACCCCGCCGGTGTTTTTGCCCGCGACCTGCGTGAATGCCTGATTCTTCAGCTCAACCAGCTACCTGCCGAAACACCCTGGCTGGCAGAAGCCAAATTGGTGATCGGCGACTACATCGCCCTGCTGGGCAGTAAAGATTACCCCACCCTGATGCGCAAAACCCGGCTCAAGGAAGAAGACCTCAAAGCCGTCCTGCGTCTGGTTAAAGAACTCAACCCCAAGCCGGGCGCTGATATCAGCTCCGAGCAGTCGGAATACGTGGTACCGGACGTGATTGTTCGTAATATCCGTGATGAATGGCGTGTTGAGCTTAACCCGGATATCGCCCCCAAGCTGCGTGTCAACTCCGACTACGCCTCACTGGTGCGACGTTCCGACAGCAGTGCCGACAACGCCTTCCTCAAAGACCATTTGCAAGAAGCGCGCTGGTTTATCAAAAGCCTGCAAAGCCGCAACGAAACCCTGCTGAAAGTCGCCACCAAAATTGTCGAGTACCAAATCGACTTCTTTGAACAGGGCGAAGAAGCCATGAAACCTCTGGTATTGCATGATATTGCCGATGCCGTTGGTATGCATGAATCAACCATTTCACGGGTCACTACGCAAAAATTCATGCACACACCTCGTGGTATTTTCGAGCTGAAGTATTTCTTCTCCAGCCACGTCAGTACTGACGCCGGTGGCGAATGTTCATCCACCGCCATTCGCGCCATGATCAAAAAACTGATCAGCGAAGAAAATCCGCGTAAACCCCTGAGTGATAACAAAATTGCCATTGTGCTGGGCGACAAGGGCATTCAGGTTGCACGCCGCACGGTGGCCAAATACCGTGAAGCCATGATGATTCCGCCTTCCAATGAGCGGAAACAATTGATCTGACCGATAGCGTCGATCTCTGTTCGATACAAGCGAGCGATAAGGAGCCGTTTATGAGCATCAATATCAGTGGACACCATGTTGAAGTGACCGAAGCCATGGAAGCATACGTCAAGGAAAAACTGGTTCGTCTTGAGCGTCATGTCGACCCGATTACTTCTGGCCAGATCACACTGACCCTGGAAAAAGGCCGACAACAGGCAGAAGCCACCCTGCATGCCAGTGGTGCTGACTTTCACGCCACCTCAACTCACGACGATATGTATGCCGCCATTGATCTGCTGGCCGACAAACTGGACCGTCAACTCCTGAAACACAAAGAAAAACTGATTGCCCGACAGCACGGGCAAGGTTGACCTATGAGCATTGCGATTGCCGATATTCTACTGCCAGAATGCACCCGTACCGACGTCGCCATTACCAGCAAAAAAAAATTGCTGGAGTTTCTTGCCGGACTGATTGCCGAAAAAGTTGACGGCAGCAGTTCGGACGAAGTGTTTGAACGCCTGCTTGGACGTGAACGTCTGGGTAGTACTGGCATTGGTGAAGGCATCGCAATCCCCCATTGTCGTTTACGGCAATGCGAACAAGCCGTCGGCGTGTTACTTCACTTGCAAGAGGCCATCGATTTTGATGCCATTGACCATCAACCGGTTGACCTCGTATTTGCTTTATTAGTCCCTGAAGAAGCAACGGACGATCATCTGCAAATTCTCGCCACACTGGCGCAAAATTTCAGTCAGAATGATTACCGTCAGCAATTGCGTAGTGCCAGCAGCGATCAGGAACTGTACCAACGAGCGTTGGCCAACCACTAACCAGACCAATACGGAGACCGCATCATGCGCCTGGTTGTGATCAGTGGCCGCTCTGGCTCAGGCAAGTCCAGCGCTTTGGCCGTGCTCGAAGATCTCGGTTTTTATTGCATCGACAACCTGCCGGTTGATCTGTTGCCCGCACTGGCGGATTTACCCTACAGCGCCGAAAAACGCGCCAATGTCGCGGTCAGTGTCGATGTGCGTAATTTGCCCGACGCCATGGAACAGCTGACCCAGGTACTGACCTGCTTACCCGGACAGTATCGCCAGGTCGATATTGTATTTCTGGATGCCACCGAAGAAGTCCTGCTACAACGCTTCAGCTCCACCCGTCGCAAACACCCCCTCACCAATGACAATATCTCATTGGCAGAAGCCATCGAGCGCGAAACCGAATTGCTCGAACCTGTTGCCAACCTGGCTGACTTGACGCTGGATACCACCCGCATGTCAGTCCATGAGCTGCGCAGCCTGATCAAAATGCGAGTAGCCGAGAAAGTCACCCCGGATATGGCCATTCTGTTCCAGTCCTTTGGCTTCAAGCAGGGGATTCCTCTGGATGCCGATTTTGTATTTGATGTCCGCAACCTGCCCAACCCCTACTGGCAACATGAATTACGTCCTCTGACCGGACAGGATCAGGCGATTATCGATTTTTTATCCAGCCAGCCGGAAGTCACCGAACTGTTTGATGACATCCGTACTTACCTGTTGCGCTGGTTACCCCGTTTTGCCGAAAATAACCGCAGCTACCTGACCATTGCCATTGGCTGCACTGGCGGTCAACATCGCTCAGTGTATTTATCAGAACGCCTGACTGCAGCCTTCAAACAAGAATTTGGCAATGTACAGGTACGTCACCGCGAGCTCAGGTCTGCTGCCCATCACAGCCACTGATGCTTATTACCCACAATCCAATCGTTTCGGGAGCCTGGATGGTTAACACGCAAATCACCATCATCAACAAGCTGGGTTTACACGCACGGGCAGCCGCCAAACTGGTATCAACCGCGGCCAGCTACGGCGCAACCATCAAGGTGGGTTATCCAAACCGCATGGTCGATGCCAAAAGTATCATGGCCGTGATGATGCTCGCCGCCAGCAAGGGTACCGATCTTTATATCGAAGCAGAGGGCCAGGATGCCCAGGCAGCACTGGACGCACTCTGCGACCTGATCAATCGTCGCTTTGATGAGGGTGAATAAAAACACCTGACAGCCGTTCGATAGCTGACCTGTTCTTGTCTCCAACAACGGCGGTCAACGACCGCCATATTTCCCAGAACACTTCCTCCAACAATCAAAGTTTCCTATAAAATCAAATCACTAGCGATATCAATGCGAGTAGTTTCAGTATTCCCCGGATAGCCACACTCGGTGATTCAGGCTAGAATCAGTCATTCACTCCGTACCGGGGCTTCCATGGCAGAACTCAGCGAAAAGGCCAGATCCAAACTCAACAGCCTGAACGAAGCGCTCGAGTCCGGTGCCATGGCACGCGTACGCCGGATCATCAACTCCGGCCTGGCCCCTGTTGATGTCGCCCACCTGATCGAATCCTCCCCGCCCAAAGCCCGGAAAGTCATCTGGGAGCTGGTCGACAAAGGCATCGAAGGTGAGGTACTGCAATACCTGTCGATCGATATCCAGAGTCAGTTCCTCAGCGACATGAGCGCAGAGCAGGTGGTCGATGCCACCGCTGACCTCGATTCCGATGACATCGCCGATATGCTCCAGCAACTTCCTGAGCAAGTGACCCAGGAAATTCTGAGCTCGATGGACCACCAGGATCGCGCCCGGGTTGAAGCCATTCTGGGCTACCCGGAAGACAGCGCCGGTGGTCTGATGAACACCGACACCATCACGATTCGTCCGGATATTACTCTGGATGTTGTGCTGCGCTATCTGCGTCGTCACCAGTCGCTGCCAGACATGACCGACAACCTTCTGGTGGTGAACCGGCAAAACGAATTTATCGGTGCCTTGCCTATCCGCAAACTGTTGGTGAGTGACCCCCAACAAACCGTGCGCGAAGTAATGTCTACCGGCAGGATCATGGTGATCCAGGCAACCCAGCATGAAACGGAAGTCGCCAAGCTCTTTGAACGCCATGATCTGGTATCGGCCCCGGTGGTGGATGCCAATGGCATGCTGCTTGGCCGTATCACCATTGATGACGTGGTGGATGTGATCCGGGAAACCGCCGACCACTCATTAATGAGCATGGCCGGTCTCGACGATGATGAAGACACCTTCGCCCCGGTGCTCAAAACCGCCCGCCGGCGCGCGGTCTGGCTGGGCATCAATCTGATTACCGCCTTTATTGCTTCTGCGGTTATCGGTCTGTTTGACAAAGCCATTGAAGCCGTTGTTGCTTTGGCGGTACTGATGCCGATTGTCGCCAGCATGGGCGGTATTGCCGGCAGCCAGGTACTGACACTGGTGATTCGCGGCCAGGCACTCGGGCATCTCAGTGGTGCCAACTTCCGCTGGCTTTTTCATCGTGAATTATTGGTCGCAGCCCTCAACGGCGGGTTGTGGGCCATCATTATTGCGATTATGGCCTGGGTATGGTTCAACGACATCAAGCTGTCACTGATCATGTCCGCCGCGATTATTATCAATCTGATGGCTGCTGCTGTGGTGGGTGCCGCATTGCCGCAAATTCTCAAGGCCCGTGGTATTGATCCCGCCTTGGCCGGTGGTGTTATCCTGACGACGGTCACCGATGTGGTTGGCTTTATGTCATTCCTCGGACTGGCTACCCTGATTTATATCTAGATGTGCCGGGTATCCTTATGGATCATCCCTTGCACACCATTTTAGCGACTACGGTCGGAACCATAATGAGCAACCTTGTATGAGCGACTTTGACTCCCAGCCAGATGAAGAATACGAGCTGGTCAGCAAATCTGAAATGAAACGGGAAGCCGAGCGCTGGCAAGCACTCGGAGAACGACTGACCGAACTGAACCCATCACTATGGAACGATATGCCCATCAGTGATGTGCTGCATGCCGCTCTGGAAGAAAGCCGCCGCATCAAACAACATGGTGCCAAACGCCGTCACTTGCAGTACATCGGCCGCGTGATGCGAGATGAAGACATCGTCGGCATCCAGGAAAAAATCGACCTGATGGACCCATCCAGCGATGCCTACGGCCGACGCCAGCGCCAGTATGAAATGTGGCGTACCCGGCTACTGCAAGACAACAGCGGCCTGAATGACTTTATCGATCAGTACCCGCAGATTGATCGCCAGCAACTGCGTAACCTGGTGCGTAATGCCCAAAAGGAGATGGCTGGAGACAATGCCCAGCCCGGCAAGGCCTATAAAAGCCTGTTCCAATTTATCAAAACCGAAACGGAATAGCCCTCTCTGATCAGAACCGCCGGTGCTCTGCCACTGGCATGTTCTGACGCAAGCGCCGCAATTCCTCCAGATCAATCGTCTGACAGACAACGCCCGGCTCTTCCTCAAGCACCGCTAACGGCGTACCCCACGGATCAACAATCTGACTGTGCCCCCAGGTCTGGCGCTTGCGATCGTGCCAGCCACACTGATTGGCGGCAATCAGATAACATTGCTGCTCAATAGCACGAGCGCGTAGCAAGACATCCCAATGAGCCGCTCCGGTTTTCCATGTAAAGGCTGCTGGTACTGCCAGCAACTCTGCCCCTTGTTCCCGTAACAGCCGGTATAACTCGGCAAACCGCAGGTCATAGCAGATACTCAGCCCCAAACGGCCTGCTGGTGTATCCACCACCACCACCGCGTCGCCGGGGCAAAAGCGTTCAGATTCTCGATACTGGCCCTGAGAGTCACCCACCGCCACATCAAACAAATGTACTTTGTCGTAACGAGCGACCAGCTCTCCCTGATCGTCAAATACCAGACAGGCAGAGCGGAGCCGAGGCTCCGCAGGATCAGGTGCCGGTTGCGGGATGGCACCAGCCACCAGCCACAGCCCTAGATCACGCGCCACGTCACCCAGCCGATCCACCCAGCTCAGCTCCCGGGCCAGATCCTGATAACATTTACCGTCCATACTGAGAAACATTTCTGGCAGTAATGCCAGCACTGCTCCTTCTTCTTTGGCTTGCCTCAACAGAGTCACGGCTTGTTGAAAATTATCTTCTGGTGCTGCCAGACTGTTCATCTGGATTGCTGCCACTTTCGTCATCGGGATTCCTCCAGTCCAAAAATACTCAGGAAACGCTGTTTGAAACTGCGACTTTTTTTGCCGTCCACATCATTGTCAAAGGCCTGACGGATTTTCATTTTCGGGGTGCTCCAGCGCCCGGTAATGTCGTAGCTGGCACTGGTGAATTTTTCCAATTCGTCACCAATCAGTTTTTCCGTGACATAAATCGCTCCGGCAATTTGAGGCGCAAACCCAGCCAACACCGCCACCAGCGGCAAGGAGCCGGTCACCGGGAAGGTGACGGCCAATTTCATATCCAGAGTCTCTGTCACCAGATTGGTATTGCCCGATACAAGAAATTTGGCTCCAGGGCCATCCACCACCAATGGCTCAGAGAAGGTCAAGGTGCCATCCACGATATCAGCCTTGGCTTTCATCACATCAAACGCCATACCGGACTGATACAAATCGGAAAAATCCAGTTGCAAGCGGCGGGAAATGGAATTGAAGTTCAGAATACCAAATGCTTTTAATGCGCCGGTTCCTTCGGTTTTCCAGACGCCATCATTAATACGCAAGCTCACCAACCCCTGCAGACTCACCGGGTTAAACGCCAGTGGCGATCCTCGCCATTCCAGGCTGGCTGAGGCCGTCAACTCCTTGCCATCAATGATGGGCTCTTGCCGGAAGGCTTGCTGCACCTTGCCAATATCCTTGCCGCGCACTTTAAGCATATCGACATAAGTACGGTGGCCATCCTTTTCCTGCAGCCAACGAATATCTCCATTGAATTTCAGACCTTTCATATCGCTATCATTGATCGTCAATGCCAGCCCTTTTTCAATGGGACGACTGCTCAGAGACCAGCGGCCCAAATTACGGCTCCCGATAATCATCTCGGCAATCTGGATATCCATTGGTAACAAGTCTGCCGGTACCATATCCAGCAAGGTATCGTCGGCCAATACCGCTGTCAGCTGCTGATCAAGCGGTACTTCACCCAGCAGTGAACCCCGCTGGCCAGGCTCTTTCACCACGTCATCCGTTTGTGGCATATGCAGATATTCCAGTGTCATCTGCACAGGATCACTCCCGGCACTCAGCACCACATCACCGGCCATCAGTTCACTATCGATACGGGTTTGCCATTCCCCCCAGTTCTGCTGGGCAATAACATGAGTTGGGCCGGGTGCCATATCCCAGACATCCAACCGGGTAAAGATCAAATCCACCAGCCGTAACGGATTCTCCGAGGTGCTGCTGCGTGTACCGGCGTTGGTATCACTGTCTGGTTGCTCTGCTGCCGGGCCAGAACCCGCGGCCGCTGTACTGCTTGCTGCCTCTTCGGCCAGTGCCAATGGCTCCAGCCGCAGCCACATATCCCACCACTCTTCGGCATTGACCGGCGTATCCAGCTGTCCACGAATTTCAACCCCGCTATCACTGGGCAAAAACGGTTCGCTCTTGCCCAGATACACCTGCCCCCGATTAAGCCCCTGATCGTCGAGTGCAAACACCCCCCGGATACGATCATCGTAATTCATACTGATACGGGTTTCGCGACCGGGTCGAACGGTAACATGCAAGGGATGCGAGGCATCGGCAGCCGCTTTGCCCAGTGGCGCCGGATAGTCGATGAGAGTGCCATCCAGATTGGTATCCAGGGCAAAACGTACATCACCAGAAGTGGTATTCAGATCCAGCGTGGCCTGATAGCCCAGATCCCCCGTTACCGGGTCCAGTAAAAACATTGGCAGCCACTGCTTAAAGGCCGCCATGGTCGCTCGACCATCGGCGCGAAGCTGGGTGGAAAATCCATTGGGCAGCGGTTTGGAGGTCATTTTCGCCACCATATCTCCCCCCATTACATGCCCTTCCATACGAGGCGAAGACAGGCCGGCAATCGAATCATAAACCAGCGCACCGGTCAGGCCGGTAATCTCCAGATTCAGATCATCCAGACGCAGTTGGTTATCGTCGAGTTGAGCCTCGATACGCATTTCCGGATCGCCGCTATCGTCCCCCAGAGCCATATCCATCGCCATGACCGCCTGCAGGCTCCCTTGTCCTTGCCAGTGATCAAAGGCGTGTCCCACCACCTCTTGTAGTGGTGTGTCGGTAAAATAGCGCAGTGCGGCACCGCTATCCCCGTTCAGGCGACCATTGAGCAACAGCCGGGTTGAATGATCGGCACCACTGCGCAAACGGATATGCGCACCTTTCTCGATATGCCCTCCCAGCGTATCGGCACCATCAACCCAGGCATCCACTGACGGTGTATCCAGCAAGACCCGCCCGGTCACGTTACCAACCACCGGCCAGCCTTCGAGATATTTCAGCTCGCCGCGCTGGACGTCCATATAGAGCTGGGTTGTCAGGCTGTTATCCGGACGCTCTTCGTCCAGTACGCCATCCAGCAAAAAAGCCCCGTTGGAAAGCTTGCCACTCAGGAGCGCGGTATCCAGCCAGTGTCGCACTTCAGGGTCAAGCAAGTCGGGTAACAGGCGGCTGCGGTCTGTCATGGTGGCTCGGGGCATTCCCAACAGCAGACTGAAACGACTGTCGCGCCCGGAAGCACGGGATGGCAGGGTCATCGACAACTCACTGCGGAGTTGCAAATGTTGCCAGCGAGCCTGTAACCCTGTCAGCCAGATACGGGACTCCTCTGGCTGGATACGCCAGTGAAACGCACCGGAAAGTCCACTCAGAGACCATGGTTCATCGTATACGCCTTGCAAATCAATCGTGGCGGTCTGGTCCTTGAAGTCGATACGGCCAACCGTGGGCTGTAAATGCACATGGCCGTTCAGCCCTTTCATGCCTGGAATACCCTGATAGGCGCTGCCGTGGATATTCTGCAACTGCGCCCGGACATCGATAGCGTCATTGGTCTCGGCCTCCGGCAAAAAGGAAATCCGCACATCCTGCGCCTGGCCACCAGGCTGGATATTACCCAGATAACGATCGAAAGGATCTGGCAGCAGACCATGCTCCAGCAAATAGCCTATCGCCTGACTGATTTCCAGCTGCGCCAGCCCCAGCTGCCAGCCCCGCGACTGTTCCGGCAAGCTGATCGCACTGATGGTGAAATCATGCACCGGCACGGCATCGCCCAGGTCGGGCATGATGCGCATATGCCAGTCATCGCCATGATGCTCCCCACCCAGCTGAATCCGGCCTTCACTCAGGCTCAGTGGCTGTTCACGGGTGGTCAGCTCCAGTTGCTCAATATTGAGATCAGCATAGACCTGGGACAATTCGCCATTATGGATTTTTAACCAGACATCCGCTCCGGCGTCCAGCTGGTTGAACACCAGCTCCATCGGCAGGTCATTCGGAATCCAGCGCGTCCAGCTTTGGGGTTCAACATAGGCGAACACTTCGCCGTTCTGTTCACGCCAAGGCCAGACCTGGCCATCCAGCACCGCATTCAGGGTAATATCAGCCAGCTGCTCTCGTCCCCAGGACAACTTGCCCAGTATCGACTGGCTGCCGCCCTGGTGACGCCACAACAGCTGTTCGATCTGTAGCTGATCGACTTTGCCATTGGCATTCTGGAGCTGGATATGGGAGTCAGTAATTTCCATCCGCTGCTGTAATTCCAGCAACCGCGCCCACAAAGGACGCTGTTCTGACTGGCGAGGACCAAGCGATTGGGAAGTTCCGGAAGCGGCTGGAGAAGCTGCCGTAGAGTCGGTGCCGGTGTTACTGGGCTGCTGCCACGACAACGCCCAGTTCTGACCAATAAACCATTGTTGCGGAGCGCGTCGCAGCGGCAGCTCCAGCCCTTCGACTTCGATCCTCTTGAACACCGGCAGCTGGTAAAATGCGCTGGCACTGACGTCCAGTTCCAGCTCCACGCGCCGCAGTGAAACCTGATCCGGTGCGACGCCGACAACAATGTCACGCAGCCGGACAATCGGTGACAAATAACGCCAGTCACCTTCTACCTTGCCTATCACAACCGGCTGCCCCAGTTGCTGCGTCAGTTGCTGCTCGATATCCGGATGCCAGCTTTCTACCAGCGGGATCAACTGACGCCCGGCACTGGTATACAGTGCCGTCATCACCAGTCCAACCACCAGTGTTATCCATAGTTGCGTCCAGCAGGCACCGAGAAACCTCATGCCGATTCCTATTGCAAGATGATGTCGTAATAATCCTGTGCGTACAGGGATTCAACTTGCAGTTTAATGGTTTTGCCAATAAATGCTTCCAAATCTGCCAGGCCGTCACTATCTTCGTCTTGCAAACGGTCCAACACCGGTTGGCTGGCCAGCACCAGATAGGTATCAGCGCCATAGGCGCGATCTTCGCGCAGGATTTCCCGGAAAATTTCGTAGCAGACGGTCTCGGGGGTTTTCACAGAACCCCGGCCATCACAGGCCTTGCACGGCTCCATCAGCATCTGTTCGAGACTTTCCCGGGTACGCTTGCGAGTCATTTCCACCAGCCCCAGCTCTGAGACACCACTGATTTTGGTTTTGGCGTGGTCTTTTTCCAGCACTTTTTCCAGCATCCGTAACACCTGACGCTGATGCTCCGGTTCGGTCATATCGATAAAGTCGAGGATGATAATACCGCCGAGATTACGCAGCCGCAGCTGGCGGCCGATTGCATTGGCGGCTTCCAGATTGGTTTTGTAGATGGTTTCTTCAAGATTGCGGCGACCAACAAAACCACCGGTATTAACATCAATAGTGGTCATGGCTTCGGTCTGGTCAATGACCAGATAACCGCCACTTTTCAGTGGTACTTTACGTTCCAGCGCTCGCTGGATCTCGTCTTCCACGCTATACAGCTCAAACACCGGCCGCGGGCCATGGTAATAATTCAGGTGGTCTTCTATTTCTGGAACGTACTGCTGGGAGAATTGCAGGATTTTTTCAAAAGTCTCACGGGAGTCCACCAGAATCTTGTCGACTTCCGGGCGGGCGTAATCCCGCAGGGTACGTAAATACAGGGGCAGCTCATCATATACCACCGCAGGGGATGAGAATTCATTGATCCGCTCTTCCAGCTTGCGCCACAAACGTCGCAAATAACGGGTATCGGCGAGGATTTCTTCTTCTCCGACGCCTTCTGCCGCCGTGCGTAGAATAAATCCGGCTTCTCCGGTGAGGCCTTCGGCGTCCATGCAGTCCTGCACCATATGCTTGAGACGGTCACGCTCACCTCCGTCATCAATACGCTGGGAAACCCCCACGTGATCTGCACCCGGCATATACACCAGATAGCGGGAAGGAATCGTCAACTGGGTCGTCAATCGTGCACCCTTGGTACCGATCGGATCCTTGGTCACTTGCACCACCAGCGACTGGCCTTCATGCAACAGCTGGTTAATCGGCGTCTGGCTATCAGGGTGGCCCAATTCAGCGGCATGAATAAAAGCCGCTCGTTCCAGGCCGATATTCACAAAAGCGGCCTGCATGCCGGGTAATACCCGCACCACCTTGCCTTTATATATATTGCCAACCAGGCCACGATGATTGGTGCGCTCAATGACTATTTCTTGCAATACACCGTTTTCTACCACGGCAACCCGCGTCTCGGTTGGTGTAATATTCATCAAGATTTCTGCGTTCATTACCAGATCCTTTTATTGTTTTGACGGGTCAATAATGGCGCAGCAAAACCAGAAACTATCTGGATGCAGGACAGTCACTCCAGGGGACAGGACGCCCCCATCATGTCTGCCAATATGAAATGCCATGTTGTTCGAGCAAGACGGCTGTTTCTGCCAGCGGCAAGCCAACCACATTACTGTAGCTGCCATGAATATCTGCAACCAAGACAGCCCCTTTCCCCTGAATACCGTAGCCGCCCGCCTTGTCTTTCCCTTCACCACATTCAAGATAGCGCTTGATCAGTACCTCATCCAGCTGGCGAAAGGTCACATGGGTGGTCACCAGCCGGGTATCACAGCGATCCCCGGTCACAACAGCGATGGCCGACAGCACTTGCTGGGTATTGCCCGACAGTTGTTCCAGCATTGCTCGGTGGTGCTCAGGCGACTCTGGTTTGCCCAGAATCTGCCCGTTCAGAATCACACTGGTATCTGCGGCCAGCACCGTGGCCGGTATCGTCAGTGATGACGCCACCACCAGCCCCTTGCTCCGTGCCATTCTGACGACATAATCCTCAGGATGTTCATTCGCAGCGGGGGTTTCATCAATATCAGCCGGCTGAACGGTATGCGTCACCCCGATCTGGCTTAACAATTCGCGGCGACGTGGTGACGCCGAAGCCAGAATAATCATACCGACATCCGCCGCAGGGTCAGACGCGTCAGGGCAAACACCCACGGCCAGACAAACATCGAGCTGAACGCCGGCCCCCACATTTCAACCGGATGCGGAAGGTCCAGCATTACTTGCGCCAGCCAGAAACTCAGCAACTGATGCAGCAAGGCCAGCACCAGCACCAGCGCCATTTGCTGGAACAGGTTAAAGACTTCAATACGCCGGAAAAAATACTGCACCAGAAAGATATGCACCGACAGCGTGAAAACATGGGTTCCCAACAATGTCCCTTGTTCCGCATCCATCATCAAACCGGCAGGAATCGCCAGCCACAACCCGAACGTTTGTGGCGACTGGAATACCAACAAGGTAATCACCACCAAAATCCATAACGGCTGGAACCAGATCAATAACTCTGGCAGCGGCAAGTGTTCAAAGACAAACCCAACAAACAGCGACAGCATACCGATAACAAACGACTGTACAGAGGTCATCGATTTTTCCTCCACAGTTCATCCGATGGTACTTTGCCGGCCCCCTGGCTGAATACCAGCAGCAATAACCGACTGCGGTCCATCAGGGCACTGGGGCGCGCCGTCACACTGGCAAACAATTCACCGGCCTGATGTTCAACCTTTTCGACCGTCGCCACGGGATAACCACGGGGATAACGGCCCCCAAGCCCGGAGCTGACCAGCAAGTCGCCCTCCTGAATATCTGCCGTGTTCGGCACATAAATCAGCTCCAGCCGATCCAGCGCCCCGGTGCCGGTGGCAATCGCCCGGACACCGTTACGATTGATCTGTACCGGAATGGCATGATTGGAATCAGCAATCATCATGACATGGGAAATATGCGGCAAAACATCCACCACCTGGCCCAGCAAACCATGGGCATCCAGCACTGGCTGACCGACAAACACACCGTCATCGCCGCCTTTGTTGATAAGGATCTGCTTGGTATAAGGATCGGGATCAACCGCAATCACCGTCGTTACCAGCACCTTGTCGTCGACCTGCTCAGAAGCACTGAGCAGCTCACGCAGCTCAATATTTTCCGCTTCCAGTGAAGCCAGCCGCTGGGCTTTTAACTCCAGGACCAGATTACGGGCCGACAACTGCTTGTTCTGATCAAGCAGATCCCGCCGAGAGGTAGTGGATTCATCCATCCAGTTAGCTAAAGAAGAAGGCAAGACAGCCAGTTGCTGTGCCGGATACAAAACGTATCCGGCAATATTGCGCAACGACTGAAACGCCGGGTAGCGTTGATCCGCCCACATCAGCGCAAGCGCTATCAGGCAGACCAGCAGAGTACGCTGGCCCTGATACGGGGGGATCTGAAATTGCAGTCTGATAACCCGACTCCCGAACGACTAGGCAAGCTGCCAAAGTAATAAAAAGGACAAACGACACCGCCGCCCAAACAGGCGGCAATGTCATCCATTAACCTGAATTATTCCTGAGACAGTATATCCAGCGCTTGTTCCGATGCGGTTTCAAGGAAACGACCGCCCCCTCGCGCCACACAGGTCAGCGGATCATCGGCAACCAGCACCGGCAGGCCGGTTTCTTCGCTCAGCAGTTTATCCAGATCGCGCAACAGGGCACCACCACCGGTCAGCACCATGCCGCGTTCGGCCACGTCAGAAGCCAGCTCAGGAGGAGCCTGTTCCAATGCACTTTTGACCGCCTGGACAATCGCGGCCAGTGATTCTTGCAGGGCTTCCAGAATCTCGTTGGAATTCAGCGTAAAGCTGCGTGGAATCCCTTCGGCCAGGTTTCGGCCCCGCACATCAATTTCGCGAATTTCAGCGCCGGGGTAAGCCGTGCCGATTTCTTCCTTGATTCGTTCGGCGGTTGCTTCACCGATCAGGCTGCCATAGTGACGACGCACGTAAGCCACGATCGATTCATCAAAGCGGTCGCCGCCTATTTTCACGGATTCAGCGTAGACCACGCCACTCAGTGAAATAATAGCAATTTCAGTTGTACCACCACCGACATCAACCACCATCGAACCACGAGCCTCATCGACGGGCAAACCGGCACCGATCGCAGCGGCCATCGGCTCATGTATCAGATAAGCCTTGCTGGCACCGGCATTCAGTACCGATTCGCGAATCGCCCGACGTTCAACCTTGGTGGCCTGATACGGCACACACACCACAACCCGTGGGCTGGGCGGCATAAAACTGGACTCATGCACCCGTTTGATAAAATACTGCAGCATTTTTTCAGTAACTTCGAAGTCGGCAATCACACCGTCCTTCATCGGCCGAATGGCCTGAATATTGGCCGGAGTACGCCCAAGCATTTGCTTGGCTTCCATCCCAACCGCAGCGACACTTTTCTGGTGTCCCTGAAGACGAATGGCAACGACTGATGGTTCGTTAAGAACAATACCCTTGTCGCGCATGTAAATTAGGGTATTTGCGGTTCCCAGGTCGATCGACAGATCGCTGGAGAACATGCCTCTAAGAGCTTTGAACATCCCGCCGTTTCCTGTTTGCATCTGGCATAAAAAAGTGCGCTAACTCTAGCAATGGCAGGGATTTAGAGCAAGGCGCATTTGTGCTAGTCTCGAGCGCTTTCACAGACAGAGATACTGGAGAAGCTGTATGGCTCTGGAACAAGATCAGGTGCGCAATATTGCCGAATTGTGCCGTCTGCAAATCGATGACGCCCAAATTGCCGCATACCAGAACAACCTCAGCAACATACTGGAGCTGGTGGATCAGCTATCCGCGGTCGACACCAGCGATGTTGCGCCCATGGCTCACCCTCTCGATGCCGTGCAGCGTTTACGTGCTGATCAGGTCACCGAAAGCAACCAGCGGGAGCACTTCCAGCAAATTGCTCCGGCAACGGAACGCGGACACTACCTCGTCCCTCGCGTCGTAGAATAAACCGTGGTCGCATAAACACAGCAGATCATCCCGTCCGGCCGTTTCAGCTTGCCGGATTATTTCAGGCACCTTCCGAATTCGGGATCAGCTTCACAGGACAGAGACCCCATGCACAACAAAACCATCGCCCAGATAGCCCGCGACCTGGCCGCGGGCGAATATTCCAGCGTTGAAGTGACCCAGTCGTACCTGGATCGCATCCAACAACTGGATCATAACTACAACAGCTTTATTACCGTGACGGCCGAACAAGCACTGGCACAGGCCGCCGCCGCCGATGCCATGCGGGCAGCGGGCAACGCTACCCCCTGGACAGGCGTTCCCATGGCCCACAAGGATATTTTTTGTACCAACGGCGTACTGACCAGCTGCGGCTCCAGAATGCTCAGCAACTTTGTCGCTCCTTACGATGCCACCGTGGTCGCCAACTTCAACAACGCCGGTGCCGTCAGCCTGGGCAAACTCAATATGGATGAGTTTGCCATGGGGTCATCCAACGAAAGCTCCTTCTACGGCGCAGTGCACAACCCCTGGCAGCTGGATCACGTTCCCGGTGGTTCTTCCGGTGGTTCTGCAGCCGCGGTTGCGGCGCGTCTGGTGCCCGGTGCCACGGCCACCGATACCGGCGGTTCGATTCGCCAACCTGCTGCGTTTTGTGGCGTCACCGGGATCAAGCCAACCTATGGCCGGGTTTCCCGCTGGGGCATGATTGCCTTTGCCTCCAGCCTCGACCAGGGCGGCACCATTACCCGCACCGCAGAAGATTCCGCCATGATGCTCAACGTAATGGCCGGATTCGACCCCAAAGATTCCACCTCGATGCAGCAGGATGTACCGGACTACACCGCCAACCTGAACGACAGCATTGCCGGTCTGACCATTGGTTTACCCAAAGAATATTTCCGCGATGACCTCAGCAGCAACATGCAACAGCAAGTCCGTAACGCCATTGCCGAATACGAAAAACTGGGTGCTACGGTCAAAGAAATCAGCCTCCCCAACACACATTTGGCGATTCCGGTGTACTACGTGATTGCACCCTCTGAGTGCTCCGCCAACCTGTCTCGCATGGACGGTGTACGCTTTGGCCATCGCTGTGATGACCCACAGGACGTCAATGATCTGTTCAAGCGGTCTCGGGGCGAAGGCTTTGGTGAAGAAGTCAAACGCCGCATCATGGTGGGTACCTACGCACTGTCGGCCGGTTTCTACGATGCTTATTACAAAAAAGCCCAGCAGGTACGCCGCCTGATCAAAAATGACTTTGTCGAAGCCTTCAAACAGGTCGATGTCATCATGAGCCCGACCACCCCCAGCCCGGCGTTCAAGGCCGGTGAAAAAACCAGCGACCCGGTGGCCATGTACCTGGAAGATATTTTCACCATTGCCATCAACCTGGCCGGTTTGCCAGCCATGTCGATTCCTTGTGGCCAGGTCGACAACCTGCCCGTCGGCCTGCAGCTGATTGGCAACTACTTTGATGAAAGCCGCCTGCTCAACCTTGGCCATCAATTCCAACAAGTCACCGACTGGCATCAGCAAACGCCAGCGGATCTGGTATAAGGAGCCTGATTATGGAATGGGAAGTTGTTATCGGCCTTGAGATTCACGCTCAGCTGGCCACCAAATCAAAGATTTTCTCCGGTGCCTCCACCGCTTACGGTGCCGACGCCAATACCCAGGCTTGCGCAGTTGACCTCGGATTACCCGGTGTTTTGCCCGTATTCAACGAAGAAGCCCTGCGCATGGCGGTGAAGTTTGGCCTTGCCATCGACGCCGAAATTGGCAAACGCTCGGTCTTCGACCGCAAGAACTACTTTTACCCGGATTCACCCAAGGGGTATCAGACTACCCAGCTGCACCACCCCATCGTCGGCATGGGTCATATTGATATCGAACTCGACAACGGCAGCAGCAAACGCATTAACGTCACCCGCGCCCATCTCGAAGAAGACGCCGGTAAATCCGTGCACGAAGGTTTTGGCGGCATGTCCGGCATCGACCTCAACCGGGCCGGAACACCACTGGTCGAAATCGTCTCCGAACCGGAATTACGCAGCGCCAAAGAAGCATCGGCCTACTTCCGCAAAATGCACAGCATCGTCACATATCTGGGCATTTGCGATGGCGATTTGTCCCAGGGCTCCATGCGCTGCGACTGTAACGTTTCCTTGCGCCCCAAGGGCCAACAGGAATTTGGCACCCGTACCGAAATCAAAAACGTCAACTCCTTCCGTAACGTCGAACGGGCGATCGATGTCGAAATCGAACGTCAGATGGACGTATTGGAAGACGGCGGTACCATCACTCAGGAAACCCGCCTCTACGACGCCGACAAAAACGAAACCCGCTCCATGCGCTCCAAGGAAGTGGAAAATGACTACCGCTACTTCCCTTGCCCCGATCTGTTACCCATCATTATTGATGATAACTACATCGAAGCCGTACGCAGCACTCTGCCCGAACTGCCCGACGCCAAGCGCAAGCGTTTTATCGAAAGCCACCAGCTGTCAGCCAACGACGCAGCGGTTCTGGCTTCCAGTCGTACACTGGCCGATTATTTTGAAATCGCAGCACAAGCAGCCAACGACTACCAACTCGCCGCCAACTGGGTGCAAGGTGATGTCTCCGCCACCCTCAACCGGCTGGAAATAGACATCAGCGAACTGCCTGTCAACGCCGAGCAACTGGGCCGTATCCTGCAACTGATCAAGGACAACACCCTCAACAACGGCGGCGCCAAGGAAGTATTCAACGCACTGGTGGCACTCGGAGAAGCAGGCAAAGCCGACAGCACAGTGGAAAAAGTCGACGCGCTGGTTGACTCCATGGGCCTGAAACAGGTGTCCGATACCGGTGCCATTGAAGCCATCGTTGCCGATGTACTGGCCAACAACCCGAAACTGGTGGAAGGCTACCTCAATACCCCGGTGGAAAAACGTGGCAAGGCCATGGGACCCTTTATTGGCCTGACCCGTAAAGCTGCCAAGGGGGTCAACCCGCAAGTGGTGATGGAAGTACTGAAGAAAAAGCTGGAAGAGTTGGGGTAACGTTTTGGTGCACCAGACGTTCGGATACGGACGTCTGGGCTGTTTGAATAACAGAGCAACCTTAGATATCAGAAAGAATATCAACAAATTAAGTGAATCAATTCAGACCCCATCTGGCAGTGCTCATTAAAAAGGAGCGAGTTGCCGGTTGAGATTAAAGGCGACCAAACCTTTGATCGACACCAACAAGGTAACTCGCATGATCCATCGTAACGAACGAATCATTCGACACAAAGTCGGCTTGCTTACCCTGGCCACAGAACTCGGCAACGTCACCGAAGCTTACCAAACAACCATGGACGTATCCCGGGATTACGGCACTGGAAGGGCTACCGACGGGTCTGGACGAATGATGGTATCAGCCCTCTCGCAGCAGAAGAAAAACTTAAAACCGTGTCCGGAATCAGTTGGCCACTACACGGCCTCAACCTTCAAACCATCGCAGCCACCAGAGTATTTCACGTTACATGGTCCCGGTTTCGGCTTCACCCACAACACACTGTCTTTCAAATCCGAACAATCCAGACCATCCAATTGATATACAATTCGTATATGTTTTGTAGTGTCAGAGGCTGATCTCAATTTTCGGCCAGGAGGATGTCAACGTTATGGGTATCGTTAAAATATCGGAAGAACTGCACGAGGAAGTCCGTGAGACCAGTGCTGTGATGGCGCGGTCGATCAATTCGCAGGCGGAGTACTGGATCAAGATAGGGATGCTGGCGGAATTTTACCCCGATCTCACTTACGCCCAGTTAACCCGCAAGTTATTGACCACAAATGAGTTGCCGCTGGCGACTCTGAAATCTGAATGCAAGGCCGACATCCAGCGTCAGCAAGAGGCCTGCTAATGAACGCCATGGTAAAAACCCCGGCAGAAATCGGGCTGATGCGTGAATCCGGCCACTTGCTGGCACAGGTGTTTGCGATGCTGGATACCTTTGTGGTGGCTGGCATCAGCACCATGGATATCAACCTGAAGGTCGAATCCTTTATTGAGAACGAGTTGAACGCTCGTCCAGCCAGCCGGGGGCAATATGATTTCCCCTACTGCCTGAATACGTCGATCAATCATGTGGTGTGCCACGGGGTACCGAAGGCCAGCCAGATTTTACGTAACGGCGATATCATCAACTGCGATATTACACTGGAGAAAAATGGCTTTATCGCTGACTCCAGCAAGATGTATTGCATTGGCAAGATTACGCCAATGGCGCGTCGTCTGGTTGAGACAACTTACGAAGCGATGTGGGCCGGTATCCGGACCGTAAAACCCGGAGTGACGCTAGGCGATATTGGCCATGCGGTTCAGCAAGTGGCTGAAAAAGCCGGTTACAGTGTGGTGCGGGAATATTGTGGTCACGGCATTGGCCGCGAGATGCACGAAGAGCCTCAGGTCACACATTATGGCAAGCCCGGCATAGGGATGGCGCTGGCCGCCGGGATGACCTTCACCATTGAGCCGATGATCAATCAGGGTAGTCATAAACTGAAGCATATGAAAGACGGCTGGACGGTAATTACCCGCGACAAGAAGCTGTCGGCCCAGTGGGAGCATACCATTGCCGTGACTGCCAATGGTTACGAAGTACTGACGCTGAGGGAAGAAGAAAAAACACTTCATACCACAGAATAGCTGGAATACCCTGCTGGCCCTATCATCAGCCACCTATAAAAAAACCGCCCGAAGGCGGTTTTTTTATGCATCCGATGTTTCACTTCAAACATCTCGAACACGCGTCAGATCACTTCACTACTTTTAGCGAAGGACGGCCAGCACCGGCTTTTTTCTCTGGCTCGACTTGCTTCGGTTTGGGCGGCTCTGGTGGGGTATTTGGATCAGGAGCACCCGCTTCTGAACCAAATACCATACCTTGACCGTTTTCCTTGGCGTATATCGCCAGAATGGCCACGGTGGGCACGTATACCGACATGGGTACACCGCCAAAGCGGGCATTAAAGGACAATCCCTGATCATCGATCAACAGGTTCTGAACTGCCGTCATACTGATGTTCAGTACGATTTGGCCTTTATTCACATAATCCTGAGGCACCTGAACCCCAGCCAGTGAGGCATCTACCAATACATAGGGTGTGCACTGATTATCGAGGATCCACTCGTTCAGGGCGCGTACCAGGTAAGGTCGGCTTGGGGTCATTGTTTCCATTATTCGTGCATTTCCCGTTCGGCTTCGGTCAGGCTGGCCTGGAACGATTCACGATCGAACAGGCGTTCCATGTATTGCAGCAGTGGCTTGCACTGACGCTCTGGCAGTTCTATGCCCAACACCGGCAAACGCCACAGGATAGGGGCAACGCAGCAATCCACAATGGAGAAGTCGTCACTCATGAAATATGACATTTCGGCAAAAATGGGGGCCGTGCTGACCAGGCTTTCGGTCAATGCCTTGCGCGCTTCTTCAACGCCATCGCCTCCAGCCAGGATCGTGCCGACCAGGCCACACCAATCTTTCTCGATGCGTTTGATCCACAACCGGCTTTCTGCACGTGCGACGGGGTAAACAGGCAACAGTGGAGGATGAGGAAAACGCTCGTCGAGGTATTCCATCATGATGTTCGGGTCTTCGTAGAGAGTCAGCTCCCGATCCACCAGAGTTGGCAGGGTGTTGTAAGGATTCAGGGATGTCAGATCTTCGGGCAGGTTGTCCGGGTCCACATCCATAATTTCGACGGCGACACCTTTTTCAGCCAGTACGATACGTACACGATGGCTGAAATGATCCTTGGCATCGGAATAAAACGTCATGGTAGAGCGTTTCGCTACAACCCCCATAATTTCCTCACTCGCTAAAAAATTCAATTACCTAAAAACAAAGATAGCCCGGCCGCATAAACGGCCAGGCTAGCGTCAAAATACCGGGCGATTAATGCACGTCGCGCCAGTATTCCTTGTTCAACATGTACACAGGTACAAAGAAGATTGCCAGGAACAACAGTACCCACCAACCCAGTCTTTCACGCTCAACCGCAATCGGCTCAGCGGAGTAAGTCATGAAGTTCACCAGATCAAAGATCAGATCATCATACTCAGCAACACTCAGAGTGCCTGGCTCTGCCAGATATAACACATCTTCGTGCTCTTCGGTGATTTCCTGACCCGTCAATGTGTCATAACCCACAGCAACCGGAGCAGTACCTTTGTGCTGGAGACCTTGCAGATCAGCCAGCACATGAGGCATACCCACATCTTTGAAGACCGTGTTATTCACACCCCATGGACGGCTTGGGTCGACATAAAAGCTGCGTAAGTAGGTATACAGCCAATCTGGACGACGTACCCGAGCGACCAGAGTCAGATCCGGTGGCGCTGCACCAAACCAGACTTTGGAATCTTCCGTACGCATGGCGATAGTCGCCAGCGCACCGAATTTCTTGTCGGTATCAAATACCAGGTTTTCCATCATCAGCTCTTCTGGAATATCCAGGTCACTGGCTATGCGGTTAAACCGGGCATGTTCCATCGAGTGACAACCCATGCAGTAGTTCATGAAGGTCTGGGCACCACGTTGAAGTGATGCCTTGTCCGTCAGATCGGTCAGGTGCTTGTCCAGATGCACACCTTCACTGGACGCCATTGCAACTGCAGGAAGCAGTGCAGCAATTAATGCAAATAACGTTTTCATTAGTGGCCTCCTGTTACGCGTTCTGGCACTGGTTTGGTTTTTTCCATACGAGTATAGAAAGGCATCAACAAGAAGAAACCGAAGTAGATAAACGATGAAGCACGAGCCAGGAAGGTATTCAGTTCATTGGTTGGTTGAGTACCCAGCCAGGTCAACAGAATAAAGGCGACGGCAAACACCAGAATAAAGGTTCTGCTCATCCAGCCTTTATAGCGCCAGCTGCGCACAGGACTGCGATCCAGCCACGGCAGTACAAACAGTACTGCAATGGCAGCACCCATCGCGGCAACACCCAGCAGCTTGTCGGGTACAGCACGCAAAATCGCGTAGAAGGCACCAAAGTACCAGACAGGGGCAATATGCTCCGGTGTTTTCAGACCGTTAGCCGGTTCAAAGTTGGCATACTCCAACATGAAACCGCCGCCTTCCGGGAAGAAGAACATGACCGTACAGAACACCATCAGGAAGACCACAATACCGACCAGGTCGTGTACTGAGTAATAAGGGTGGAATGGCACGCCATCCAGAGGAACCCCGTTTTCGTCTTTCAGTTTTTTGATATCGATGCCGTCAGGGTTGTTGGAACCCACTTCGTGCAGGGCCAGCAAGTGCATCACCACCAGACCAACAATCACCAGTGGCACAGCCACTACGTGCAAGGCAAAGAAACGGTTCAGCGTTGCACCGGAGATCAGGAAGTCACCACGAATCCATTCAGTCAGTTCGTTACCGTAAGGCAGAACAGAGAAAAGCGAGATAATGACCTGAGCACCCCAGTAAGACATTTGTCCCCATGGCAGTACATAACCCATAAAGGCTTCTGCCATCAGAGCCAGATAGATGGCCATACCGAAGATCCAGATCAATTCACGTGGTTTCTGGTAGGAACCATACAGAATCGCCCGCATCATATGCAGATACACCGCGATAAAGAAGAAAGTTGCACCGGTCGAATGCATATAACGAATCAGCCAACCCCACTCGACATCACGCATGATGTATTCAACCGAGGCGAATGCGGCATCGGCACTTGGGGTGAAGTTCATGGTCAGCCAGACACCGGTCAGAATCTGGTTAACCAGCATCAGCATCGACAGTACGCCGAAGAAATACCAGAAGTTGAAGTTCTTCGGAGCATAGTACTTCGACATATGCTTTTCATAGGTGCTGGTAACCGGCAAGCGGTCATCAACCCAACCCATCAGGGTGTTTTGCTTGTTACTCATCAGGCGTTCTCCTCATCCACACCGACTACAACCACATTGGCACTTTCATAGCTGTGCGGTGGAATTTCCAGGTTGGACGCAGCCGGAGATCCCTGAAAAACACGACCAGACAGATCAAAACGAGAACCGTGACATGGGCAGAACCAACCGCCAGGCCAGTTTGCATCAAACTGTTGGGGTTGAACTTCGCCAAAGTACTTGGGAGCACACCCCAAGTGGGTACAAACACCCAGCACAACCAGTACTTCCGGTTTGCGTGAGCGATTGATGTTATCAGCGTAGGCTGGTTGCTGAGCCTTGTTGCTGTTATCCGGATCTTTCAGTCGGTCATTGTGCTCTGGAAGATTTTCCAGCATGTCGTCTGTACGACGCACAACGTATACCGGCTTACCACGCCATTCGGCTGTCAGCATCGAACCTGGTTCGATCTTGCTGACATCGATCTTGGCCGGAGCGCCTGCCGCTTTCGCCTTTTCACTTGGAACCCAAGATTTGACGAAGGGTACAGCGACGAAGCCAGCACCAACCGCGCCGACAGCAGAAGTCACGCCCACCAGCAGGGTGCGCCGACCTTTATTAACGCCGTCTTGACTCATTACCATCTTCTCCCATCATTAAAATTCTTTTCTGCCGCGAGGTCGTTTGCCTGAGAGGGACTACGGTCGGCAGACCCGGCGTAGAATGCAGAGCGGCGCACATAGTAAAGAAATTGAGGATTTGAAACAACCGGGAAGACATACCCACTGTAGGGATATAAAAACAAAAAAAGCGTCCATTGACATAAGCCAAGGGACGCTTTTTTTTGTAAGCAATAAATCGCTTAACGTTTGGAGAACTGCGGCTTCTTACGTGCTTTACGCAGGCCGACTTTCTTACGTTCAACCTCACGAGCATCACGAGTAACGTAACCCGCGGCACGAAGTGATGGACGTAGCGTTTCGTCGTATTGCATCAGGGCACGAGTAATGCCGTGACGGATAGCACCCGCCTGACCATTACCACCACCGCCGTTAACATTCACGACAATGTCAAACTTCTCCAGACTTTCAGTCAATTCCAGAGGCTGACGGACAACCATACGAGCAGTTTCACGACCGAAGTACTCTTCCAGTGTGCGCTTGTTGATTACGATAGAGCCAGTACCTGGACGCAAGAAAACGCGAGCAGTAGACGTCTTGCGACGACCGGTACCGTAGTATTGAGTTACGGCCATATTATTCTCCCAGCTTCAGTTCTTGAGGCTGCTGAGCGGTGTGTGGATGCTCGCTACCTGCGTAAACTTTCATTTTCTTGAACATGGCGCGTCCAAGAGGATTCTTGGGCAGCATGCCTTTAACTGCCAGTTCGATTACGTCCTGAGGCTTGTAGTCGATCAGCTTTTCAAAAGAGATCGATTTCAGACCACCAGGATAACCGGTGTGGCGGTAATACATTTTATCGCTGGTTTTTTTACCAGTGACTTTTACTTTTTCAGCATTGATCACGACGATATAATCGCCGGTATCAACGTGTGGTGTGTATTCTGGCTTGTGCTTGCCTCTCAAACGGCGAGCAACCTCGGTGGCCAGGCGACCCAGCGTCTGATCAGCTGCATCAACAACAAACCATTCACGTTTTACGGCTTCGGGTTTTGCGCTGTAAGTTTTCATCAAATTCTCGCCTTCAAGGGCATGTTGATCAGAAAAGAGGGCGGCATTCTACAGGACGGTTATTACCCACGCAACCACCTGTGTATTTTTAACACAGTCAATCGCGGATCAGCCGTCACGACACGAGTGCCAGAATGAGCCGTCTTTTCATAAAGGGGCGCGGATTGTATCTTTAGTGCAGAAAACAGTCCACTTAAAAATGGATTATCTACGGATTTTTATTGTCCACAGATTGGCTTCGTCCATACAAAACCGGCATGGCCTTGTCTATCCATCCCCCAAGAACCGACTCCGTGCCGTTATGAGCGGCGACGGAGAACATGGGCGGTTACAGAGGGCATCCCTGCGCACAATGAATTAATGCTCACGGGTTGAGCGGAATTCAACATCGGGCCAGCGATCCTGAATAAGACTTAGGTTCACCCGTGTCGGGGCGATATACGTCAGATAGCCGCCGCCATCAATAGCCAGATTATCGACGGCCTTGCGTTTAAAGTCTTCCAGCATTTTACTGTCGTTGCAGTACACCCAGCGGGCGGTATTCACACTGACCGGCTCGTAAATACATTCAACCTTGTATTCGTCCCGCAAGCGCTGCTGTACAACATCAAACTGCAGTACCCCGACAGCCCCCAGAATCAGGTCATTGTTGTTGATTGGCATAAACAGCTGGGTCGCCCCTTCTTCCGATAACTGCTGCAGGCCTTTTTGCAGCTGCTTCATCTTCAGAGGGTCTTTCAGTCGTACGCGCTTGAACAACTCCGGAGCAAAATGCGGGATACCGGTAAACCGCATGTCATGGCCTTGCGTAAAGGTATCACCAATCTGGATGGTGCCATGATTGTGCAGACCGATAATATCGCCAGAAATAGCCTCTTCGACCTGACTACGGTCCCCGGCCAGGAAGGTGACCGCATCCGCGACCTTGATGTCCTTGCCGATGCGGGTATGGCGCATCTTCATGCCTTTGCTGTAAGTCCCGGAGCACACTCGCATAAAAGCAATGCGGTCACGGTGTTTCGGGTCCATATTCGCCTGGATTTTGAAAATAAAGCCGGAAAAGGCTTCTTCTGTTGGCTCGACAGTGCGCTCGTTGGTTTCCCGTGCAATCGGGGCCGGTGCCCACTCAACAAAATAGTTGAGCATTTCCCGCACACCGAAGTTTGACAGCGCCGTACCAAAAAACACCGGTGTCATTTTGCCTTCGCGGTATTCATCCAGATCAAATTCATAACTGGCACCCCGCACCAGCTCGATTTCATCAATCAGCTCCGTTACCAGTTCTTCACCCAACAAGGCCAGCGCTTCAGCCGACTCAATCCCCTGAATCCGGGTATCATCCGGGACAATGCTCGCTTGCCCTGGCTGGAACACATGAATGGTGTCGGTGACCAGGTTGTACACCCCCTTGAACGCCTTACCCATGCCGATTGGCCAGGTAACGGGGGCACACTTGATCTTCAGAATGGTTTCGATTTCGTCCAGCACTTCAATGTGATCGCGAACTTCGCGATCCATTTTGTTGATAAAGGTAAAAATCGGGGTATCCCGCAAACGGCATACTTCCATCAGCTTGATGGTCCGATCCTCAACACCTTTCGCGCCGTCGATCACCATTAAGACTGAATCCACGGCGGTCAGGGTACGGTAGGTATCTTCCGAGAAATCTTCGTGCCCTGGAGTATCCAGCAGGTTGACCATGCAGTCCCGATAAGGAAACTGCATCACCGACGTGGTGATCGAGATGCCCCGGTCTTGCTCCATCTGCATCCAGTCCGATGTGGCCATACGGCCCGTCTTTTTGCCTTTTACAGTACCGGCCAACTGAATGGCGTTTCCGAACAGCAACAGCTTTTCAGTAATCGTGGTTTTACCCGCATCCGGGTGGGAGATGATGGCGAAAGTACGACGTGTCGAGACTTCCTGAGAGATACTAGACATAGACATCCGGTTATTGTGGCTACAGCCCTGGCACAGCACGCCACAGCGACTTGAAAATAGAACAGGCGCTATTTTCGCCAATCAATGGAAAATCCACAACCGAAAGCTATTAACCTGGACAAGATTCCTGGAACGCCGACCGGCGACACGGATGCCCTCCCCTCTCCACGACCCCACCCGCGATACAGAATAATGAGGTAATACTTCAAAGTGGATTACCGGGATTGCTGTCAGCATCACTCAACCCCTTGGCCGATCTTGGGCCAGGTTGGTGCTGTGGCCGGATAATGGAATTCTTTATCTTAACCCACGCTTCAAACCAAGCGACACGTATCAAGAAACACTCAGCAAGAAACCCCAACCTTACAATAATTCCAAAGCACAAAATAACTTCAAATTATAAAACGGATATTATTCTGAAAATAACACCCATTAAACGTCAACCAACGTTCTAATTTGGATATAAAAAACAACTAACATCATCTTATGTAAGAAAGTGCAAATATATGAAAACAAGTTTATCAAAAATCTGACACTTTAAACTTGTGTATAAAATCCGTTTTCAAAAATCCAGAGCCGCCTCTTCTCCAAAAAACAAACCGATCAAAAAACAATTAACGATACGACTTATAAATACTTATAAAAATATCTGACCAACCGAACAGGTAATTACATTGCCAGCAACATGCAAGATTTAAAAATATAAATTTCAAGACGACTCAACTGCGAGGAAAATTCACTGACAGAATAAAATAAAAAACACCTGAATACAGTCGAAGGGAAATTCAGGACTTATAATGCAAGCGAACTTGCATCAGTCCAGGATATTCACTTCTTCCATATTCAGACGTTCTTTTCAAGCGGACTCTATGAGTTATTATTATTGAATCAGTCTATTCTTATTGCTCAGTCGTCAGCTCTGGCGTATTAACAGGAGCCTGGCGAGGGTTAACCTGTTCCTGATAGCTGTATGCCAGTTTAATCAGAGTGGCCTCATCAAATTCCCGACCCAACATTTCCATACCAATAGGCATTGCAGGATCATCATCCGTCATACCAGCAGGCATGCTCAACGCAGGGAACAAAGAGAACGGGCTCAGACGGTTATTTCGTCCAGCACTCGGTGAACCACCCAAGTCTCCGGCTTCACCGGTCAAGCTTGGGTACAGTAATACGTCATACGCTTCGCCCAGGCTGTTACCTTCGTCATCCACATTGTTCAATGCTTTTAACAAGCTGGTACGGACAACAACAGGCCGCTCAACTGTGTTCAGGGTATACACTTCTTGCTGTTCGTCTGTCAGGTTATCCAGATCAATCGTGCCACGATATTCCAGTGAGGACTTGTAGTTCTCAAGGTAGCCATTGCTGTCGATCAGTCCTTGATAGGTTGTAATGTGCCCATCAACCGACGTGGTCCAGCTGTTCAGGTAGCTGACCAGGTCGTGCTGGAACTCATAGCTGGACATGGAGGCGTAGTCATAAAGAATCGACTCCAGGTTATCAATGGTCACTTCTTCAACCGTGGCTCCAGCCGCTTCCATCGCTGCAATCGCACTGTCCATCAGAGCGTTGACGTTTTCGTTATCGCCGAACAAGTCACGATCGATGGCAATACGAGCGCCATTCAGACCATCAGCATCCAGGTAGTCGGTATAGGTTTCCGGCACACCCGTCACTGACAGGTATTCTTCTTCACTGCTAATGGCAGCCGCATCAATTTCAAAGCTGACGCGCTGATTGGCATATTCAGAATCATCAAACCCAACCATGACATCCATCATCAAGGCACAATCTTCAACAGTACGGCAGATCGGGCCACCGGTATCCTGCCAGGAAGCCAATGGCATGATGCCGTCCTGGCTGACCAAGCGCATGGATGGGCGAATACCGACCAGGCCACCCAGGCTGGCAGGTACCCGGATAGACCCTCCCGTATCACTGCCTGTCCCTACCATTGCCAAGCTGGATGCAATGGCAGCACCGGTACCACTGGATGAGCCACCCGCACCTTTGGTTTGGTCATACGCGTTTTTAACCAGGCCTCGGACCGAGCTTTCGCCCGTATATCCAAAGGCAAACTCATCCATATTGGCCTTGCCCAGAACAATAGCACCGGCGTCACGCATCTTGCCAATGGTGTAAGCATCACTGACGGGACGGTTATACTGGAATGCCAATGCGCCACCAGTGGTTGGCATTTCAGCAGTATTAAAGTTGTCTTTTGGCAAAACAGGAACACAATAAAGGGAGCCATCAATACCATCGTCTTCAAATGCCAGATCTTTTGCACGAGCTTCATCAAGAGCAGATGAGTTAATCGCAATGACACTGTTCAATTCAACATCGGTACCTTCATCGTCATAGGTATTAATACGTTCAATATACCCTTCAACGACTTCTTCACAGGTAATACCGCCAGTAGCAAGAGAAGTATGCAAACTTTCGATGGTCGCTTCAGTAAATGAAAAAGCAACCGGAACCACCTCATCATCATGGCTGTCAGATCCATCACAGCCGCTAAGAATTACTGAAAAGGTAAGTACCGCACCAGCCAATTTTTTCATTTGGAACATAAATATCTCCGCAATTGTTTTTGTATTCCCTTCTGTATTGGCACTCGCCAATAATATCCTTCTGGCCGATCTATAATCATTTATCGTGCCACACCGATCATCTCTAAAAAAAATGTCGATTTTGTCGAAAATAAAATGGCGAACGTAATTTGAATAACAAAAAAAACACAGAAAAAACTATTTTCACAAATAAAAACATGGCCCCGCATTTGAAATCATGATGCTTATACGTTATCAGGGCCGTCGTTTACTATAATGCTTGACTCAATATACCCATACTTTATTTGATGACTTTATTTTGGTGCGATAAAAATTCTATCGCACATTATTATGGCACCTCCCAGCACCTGTTTTTGGAAAGTTGAAATCACTACCATCACCTCGAGTCATGACCCCAACAGCCAAGCAGTCACAGAAACCAAAGTGAATATGTAACCGAGCATCCGATTCAGTTGTCAGGAATAAATAGAGGGAGGAGGGGAAGAAAAGAGAAAAGGTGAGAAAGGGGAAAAGGTAAGAAAGGGAGAACTCGATGAATCTTGAGGCGCCGCTGGCGGCGCCCTTTCACTGAGCACTATAAAAAGAGGGAGTCTCATCCAATGAGACAGCGCCCTCCAGGGCCGGGGCAACACCAAAGGCAACATACAGCTCGACCAAGGCCTGGATATGTTTCTGGCGCTGCACCACCAAGCTGTCTCTGGCGTTGAAGAAAGTGCGCTGGGCATTAAGCAAATCGGAAAAGTCCGTATCGCCATATTGGTAACGAATGTCAGCCAGTGCCAGCAACTCCTGATTATTTTCCAGGGTATCAACCGCAAGTTCAGTCTGCTGACGCTCATAATCAACCGCTTCCATGGCATCCAGTGTTTCTTGCATGGCATCGATAACAATACGGCGGTATTCCAACCGGGCAACGGCTTCTTCTACTTCGGCCTCAGCTACCGCCGCAGCCTTGCTGCCTGCATCAAACAGCGTGACCGACAAGGCTTCTGTCAGACTCAAGGTCCAGTTCCCGGCCAAGGACATTAAATCCGCTGGTGACAACCCGGCACTGAGGCTAAGACTGGGCCAGCGATCACTTTCGGCCAGATAAATATCTTGATGACGTTGGCGCAATGCCAACTCCGACGCGACGATATCCGGCCTTTGGGTTAACAGCTCAGCGGGCTGCACACTCGCCACCCGTGGAATCTGCAATTGGTCAAAATGTTCGTCACCCAGATGAATTTGCAGATTGGATCGGCCCAGCAAAGCTGCCAACGCTCGTTGATTGGCCGCCAGCTGTTGCTGTAACGACACCGCACTACCCAGTAATGACAAGGTGGTATTACGTTGTTGCGCCATTTCGATGCCACTGGCATCACCGGCATCAAAACGGATCTGTACCAGTGACTCCATTTCCCGGCTGGCTTGCAGATTCTGCTGCGCCAGCTGTAAGCGAGCCTTGGTTGATAGCCAGTCCAGGTATTGCGTTACCAGATTACTCTGTAGCGTGATGCGGGCACTGGCCAGGTCCACTTCTGCGGCCACTACGTCCAGCTCTGCCTGTTCGATCAATGTCCCCCGCCGCTGCCATAAGTCAACGGTGTAGCTGGCTGACAGATTCAATCCCGTACTGTTACTGCGTCCACTGGCATCATTCAATGCCTGCTTCTGACTGGCAGAGGCGCTGGCAGACAGTGTCGGCCAGCGATCGGCATTTTCGCCATCCAGTGCAGCGCTGGCTTTGCTTATACGCAGCAAGGCCTGACGCACATCGATATTATCCAGTTGCGCTTCAGCCATCAGCCGGTTCAGCTGCGGTGAACCTAACTGTGCCCACCACTGATGTTGTAATTGCCCGACGTGCAAGGCCTGCTTGGTCTGTTGTGCATTGGCTGCCATATCAGGTAATGCCACGACTTCCGGCTCAAACCGCTGTGGCCCGGCGCAACCACCAGCCGCCAGCATCGCAGCCAGAGCGGTAATTTTCATGGCCATCATGTATGACCCCGAATGCAATCTACTCACTTAATCCTCCGCCAATGCGTCAATCGGGTTCAAACGGGAAGCCTTGCGTGCCGGAGCATGACCAAACACCAGCCCGACCAGCAGCGCCGACGCAAATGCCATCAATGGCGGTGCCCAGGAAAAGGCCACGGCAACATTCATTTGTCCCATGATCAAAGCGATAGAGCCGCCCAGCATCAACCCCACAACCCCGCCCAGACAGCAGACCACCAATGCTTCAATATTGAACTGTTGCAGAATGTCACTGGGTTTGGCCCCGGTAGCGATCCGCAAGCCGATTTCCCGTCGACGTTCCGACACACTGACCAGCATGATATTCATCACCCCGATACCACCAACAAATAACGAAATAGCCGCAACAGAGCCTAACAACCAGGTCAGGGTATCCTGGGTTTCTGAAATGGCTTCAATCAGGGAGGCGGTGTTACGTACGGTGAAATCTTCACTGCCATGCCGGGCAGTCAGGAGTTGGGTGACTTCGGCTTCGACCTGATCAATGCTGTCGGTGTCCTCAACCTTGACGGTAATGGAGCTCAGGTATTCACGGCCAAAAATCCGCACCATACCGGTCGAGAGCGGCACCAGCACCTCTTCATCCATGTCATTACCTCCGGCCGTAGCCCCTTTGGCCTCCAGCACGCCGACAATCAGATACATGCCATTTTTCATAAACACGTATTGGCCAATCGGGTTTTCGCCATTCACAAACAGTTGATCCACAATGGTTTGCCCAACCACCAGCAGTGGAGCCAGTGAATCCATATCCGCACTGGTAAAGAAGGTGCCTTGCGATAACTGCCAATCTTTCACCCGCAGGTAGTCTTCCGTGGTTGCCCGGATACGCCCGGAATAATCACGATTGCCAAAACGGATGGTGGCATTGGAATTACGCTCTGGAGAGACCACTTCGACACCGGGCAATTCAGCCAATAGCGCAGCATCCTCACGGCTCAGCGTGGCAGTAGCACCCGAGTTGCGATTATTGGCACCGCCGGGGCGAATCAGTAACAGATTGGTGCCCATCGATTCAATACGATCCAGCACTTGCTGTTTGCCCCCTTCACCAATGGCCATCATGGCCACTACGGCAGCGACGCCAATCACAATGCCCAACAAGGTCAGCAGCGTACGAAACCAGTTGTTTTTTAATGATTGTAACGCCGTCATCACCGATACCAGTGCACTGACCGAAGGGTATGACTGCAGAGGTGGTGGATTGACGGTCTCAGGGACTGGTGTTGGTGAATGATTCTCTTCATCACTGTCTGACAGAATGCGGCCATCGTGGATCTGGATCTGACGTCTGGCCGCTGCGGCAACCTCGGCATCATGGGTAATCAGAATCACTGTCACCCCTTCAGCATTCAGCTGACGGAGCATGTCCAGCACCTGGACACCGGTTGCACTATCCAGAGCACCGGTGGGTTCATCTGCCAGAATCACATCTGCGCCGTTGATCATCGCCCGGGCGATGGAAACTCGCTGTTGCTGTCCGCCCGATAGCTCCGCCGGGGTGTGCTGCATACGCTCGGCCACGCCAAGCTTATCGAGTAATGCTGCCGCGCGCTGGTGACGGGCCTCTTTCGGGGTGTGGGCATACACGGACGGCAAGGCGACGTTTTCCTGGGCAGTCAGGTTGGCCAACAACTGATAACGCTGAAAAACAAAGCCAAAGGTTTTGAGTCGCAATGCAGCCAGTTGATCGGGAGACAGACTGTTTACATCATGTCCATTAACCCGATATTCACCCGAGGTTGGATGATCAAGGCAGCCGAGAATATTCATCAGTGTTGATTTGCCCGATCCGGATTGCCCCATCACCGCAACAAATTCACCACGCCGAATGGTCAGGCTGACGTTATCCAATGCTTTGACGACAACATCTCCAGCCTGGTAATAGCGGCATACGCCACGCAATGAGATCAATTCATGCTGTGGTCTGGTATTGGGTTCAGCCACCACGTCGGCCTCCCATGCCGCCACCCATACCACCACCGGGAGGGCCTGGACGGTCATTACCAGTCATGCTTCTCGCCTCTGTGGTGGTCTGTTTTTGTTGGCTGCCGGTAATTAACAGCGCGCCTTCGTCCAGACCAGAACGAATTTCGGCATGAGTACGGCTCTGAACCCCTAATTCAACCGGCACACGTTCGACACCATTGGCACCGGCAACCCGGGCAAATGCGCCATTACGGCCGTTACGAATGGCCGCTACAGGCGCAACCAGCACATGACTGGCCGCCCCTTCAACAAAAAACACCTTGGTGGTCATCGAGTCCATCAAATGGCCATTATCATTAGCCACATCCACCAGCACCTGATACAACACAACATCATTCACTTCTTCCGGTGTTGGCAAGATCTGCCGGACGGTCGACCAGCGGTAGCGATTGGGATTCCCCAGGGTAGCGAATTTGACGTCCATACCACGGCGAAGCTTGGGAACGTCTGCTTCCGATACTTCAGCGCGTAGTGTCATCACTGACAGATCCGATATTTGCAGTACGGTCGGGGCACTGTTCGTGGCATTCAAGGTCTGGCCTTCGCGCACATCAATACTGGCGATGGTGCCATCGATCGGGGCATAGATCCGGGTGTAACCCAGCGAAACCTTATCGGCTTCCAGTGCCGCGGCATTTGCTTTGATTTCGGCTTTCTGGGCGGTTATTTTGGCTTTGAGTATTTTCACATTGGTGCGGCTTTCAAACAGCGCGTCTTCGCTGATCGCCTTGCGGGCGTACAGCCCTTCGTTACGCTTCAGCCGTAACATTTCCAATTCCAGCTCGGCTTCCTGTTGCGTCAACTGGGCTTTCAGGTTTTCCAGCCCGGCTTCCGCCGTTTGTACATTCAGTTCAAATACCGAGGCGTCAATTTCTGCCAATAACTGGCCTTTCTTGACCACTTCACCTTCTTCAACCATCAAGTGTTTGATCTGGCCGGATACCTGGGCACCAACTTCAACGTAATTTTTGGGTTCCAGCGTGCCGGTAGCTGCGACACTCTGCTCAATATCACCATAACGCAGCGGTTCAACCAACCAGTCTTGTGATTCATCGTTTTCGACCAGTAGCCACCAGTAGGCAGCAGCCCCTAGCAAACAGCCCAGAACAACGACCCACAGCAACAGAGAGAGCCAACGCCGGGGGCGTGAGGTGGTGGTGAATTGCGTCATCCGTTGCGATTTCCTTAACTGTTTATGTATTCATAAGTCCGACAATCTTGCACCTGATACCGGGCTACGCGATTAAACACAAAATAATAATTAAATTGATTGTTATTTGCATTAATTTGCACTTCATTATTTTACCGAACATTCGGAAAAACAATGCACTGCACCGGCCCTCCGTAGTGACTCACTGGTCTTGCCAGTCAGGCAAAGGTATAGTCTGGATTCTTCGCCGATGTCGTAAAATAACAACCGATCCATACCATTGCGCGTCCCTGTGTCCTTGCTACGAGGTTGGCTATGAGTCTTCTTGATCAAATCGGTGAGCAGTTGGAAAGCCTGAACAAGTCCGAACGCAAGGTCGCTGAAGTCATTCTTCAGGACCCCAAAAGCGCGACTCGCATGAGCATTTCAACACTGGCCAATGCATCGCTGGTCAGTGAACCTACCGTGAACCGCTTTTGCCGTAATTTCGAAACGTCCGGTTTCCCGGATTTCAAAATCCAGCTGGCTCAAAGCCTGGCAACCGGTACACCGTACGTCAGTCGCGATGTCGAGCAAGACGACAATACCGAGGAATACACCGACAAAATATTCACCTCGACCATTGCTGCGATGGAAAATGCGCGCAAGCATGTGAATTTGATGGCGATCGAAAAAGCCGTGGACATACTGATCCAGGCCAAGCAGATTGCATTTTTTGGTCTCGGTGCCTCAGGCCCGGTCGCGATGGATGCACAGCACAAGTTTTTCCGCTTCAATTTACCGGTGATGGCTTACGATGATGTGATGATGATGCGTATGGTCGCCGCAGCGGCTCATACTGGTGATGTGATTGTGGCGATTTCCTATACCGGCCGTACCCGTGACATGGTGGATATCGCCCGCATTGCCCGCAGCAATGGTGCCAGCGTGATTGGTCTCACTGCCGACCAGTCGCCACTGGCGGCTTCCAGTAGTGTGCACCTGTCCTTCCCGACCCCGGAAGACACGGATAAATACATGCCCATGACGTCACGGATTGTACAGCTGGTGTTACTGGATGTGCTGGCTACTGGCGTTACCTTGCGCCGGGGCGTCGACTTCCATGCGCACTTGAAGAAGATCAAGGATAGCCTGAAAGCAACCCGCTACCCCGACCTGCCCACTCAACCCTGACACCTGTCCAGCGAATAATCCCCTTGCCGTATCCTTTAACTAACGCAGTACCGGTTTGATAAATTTCAGTGTCATGCGGTCGCTTTCCCCTATCTCCTGATAACGGTCGCGATCCTGATCACCCAGCCGGTATGACGGTGGCAAGGTCCAGACACCTCTGGGGTGACGGGTCGTATCGGCCGGATTGGCGTTGACTTCGCTGCTGGCAGCCAGTGTAAAGCCAACCTGTTGCGCCATACGAATTACATACGCCTGGTTCATATAGCCGCTGCTCTGCTGATCAGCCAGTGGCCGGTCGGCAGCCAATCGATGCTCGACAACTCCCAGAATACCACCGGGTTTCAGCGCCCGATAAAACGTCTCGAAAGCCGCCACTACCTGTTTATCACCACCCCGCATATACCAGTTGTGTACATTCCGGAAACTCAGCACCCGATCAGCGCTGCCATCGGGTGCAATGGCGTGGTCACTGCCCGGGGCAAAGACCGTCAGGGTTGTGCTGCCAAATGCCCCCGGCTGGCTGGCCATTTTGGCCTCAAATCGCTCCCGGCTGTTGCGAAAATAGCCCACCGGGGAATCCGGATCAAAATGCGCCGCATAATACTGTCCTTGCTGAGCCAGAAATGGCCCCAGAATATCGGCATACCAGCCACCACCGGGCCATATTTCCACAACCGTCATATCGGCTTGTAGATCAAAAAAAGCCAGCGTCTCGGCAGGATGACGAAAGGCATCCCGCGGGCGATCATGCTGACGCACATCACTGGCCAGCACGGTGGCAAAATCCGCAGCGGACGCTGCTTTTACATCAGCCTGACTGACGGACACAACACTCGCCAGACTCACAACGATCAAACCATCCAGGCACCGGCGGCCCAACCTGAAAAACTGCTTTGCGTGATCCCGGACGGTATTGGCTTCTGACTGCATCGGTCGACATCCCTTGCTATCTATTCTCTGTTGTTGGCCAATCGAGGTTATCCTGGCACAACGGTGCGAATGCCACGGCGTCATGGCGACAGTATGATATCAGGGAGTTTACGGTTGGTTCACCCACACCCTGCCAGATCGCCCGCCGTCACCCGCTGAAATCATGCCTGGAGCACAGAGTCGGTCACTCACAACCCGCTCTGACAGGTACCAGCTTTTTGGCCATCTGGATAAGGTAACGCCACCGACTCACCAGCAAGGCCGTGAAAATCAGCCCGCAGCCCAACATTTGTATCGGCGACATACGTTCGGCAAACCAGAAAGCCGCCAGAAATGCTGTCCAGACCGGCTCCAGTACCATAATCAGGGCTGCGGAGCTGGATGCGGTCTTACCCTGCGCCCAGGTCTGCAGAAAAAATCGCACACATGTCGCAATCAATGTACTGGCTAACACCCATAGCCAGATATCAACGGTCTGCGGCAGTTGCCATTCTTCCAGGATCAGCGACAACGGCAGCGCAACCAATCCCACCATGGTCAACTGCACCGATGTCAGGGCAATCGCAGGAATTGTGGCCGCCGCCCGACTGGTCAGGACAAATGTCAGAGAAAACATGCAGGCCGCCGCCAGATAACAAAATTCACCAAGGCCAAACACAAAGTTTCCATCCAGTGACAAACACCCCAGCCCGGTTGCCGCCAGCGGCAACGATACCCAGGTAGTCGACGGCGGGCGATCGCCAAACAGCAACACCACCAGCGGCACCATCACCACCCCGAGACAGGTCAGAAAGGCCCCGACTCCCATGTGCTGACCATTCTGTAATCCCATGATCCAGAAAGCGATCGCCATGCCAAAGCAGGCCCCAGAGCGTAAAGCCCGCAGCCAGTCTGATGAACTCATGGCACGAATATCCTGGCTGCCCACCAGTCCCACGATCATCCCGGCACTGACAAAACGGATAAAAATAAACGCCAGTGGAGCCATGCCCGCCAAGGCTTCCTTGGAAAAAATCCAGCCAGCGGCAGCCAGCAAAGTCACCAACACCAAGGCCAGATCAGCCTTGACGGATCCCACTTTATTCATCACAAAAACTCCAAATACCACACTCTGTTGTACACAAATCTAAAATAGAGACGCACTGTACTCGCAAACGAAGGCAGATGATTGTGCCAATTGCGGGATAATGATGGGTGCAGACACCTCGATAGGCGCATGGCCATTCATATACACTGCGACCAAATAACGCAGGGCAGATCATCCCGGGTAGAATCAAGCCAGACAGAATCCCTTATACTGACGGCCGATAACCCTTGGACACCGCTTTATTCATGCGCTCGCTGGCTTCTCCCTCTTCCGGACTTAATCAGGTACTGCAGCGACTGGCCCTGCTGCAGCTGGCCATCGCAACGGTATGGCTGTTATTTCTGAGTTATCTGCACTCTCAAGGTGTCGCCAATCTGGAGGCTGCCTGGGTACTGCTGGCGCTGTATTTACCGCTGCAGGTCTTCAGTCAGTGGCAAGTCACTCAAGGGGCCATCCAGGACTGGCAACTGTTTTTACACCTGTCACTGGAGTGTCAGTTATTTACCGGACTGCTGTTTTTTACCGGTGGCGCCACCAATCCGCTCATTTCTTACTTTCTGGTACTGCTGGTGCTCGCCAGTTATGGCTTACCCTGGATACTGGCCATTTGGATGACAGCATTATGTGTCGCCGACTACAGTTTGCTCAGTATCTGGTATCAGCCGTTGTTATTGCACCATGGTCACGCGATGAGCAGCGTATCGCTGGTCGACTGGCACTTGTCGGGGATGTGGCTCACCTTTGTGCTCAGTGCGCTGATTCTGGTGACGCTGATTCCACAACTGATCCGAACCCGCCAGCGCCAGCAGCAGGAAATCCAGCAACTGCGGGAGCAACAGCTCAAAAACGAACAGCTGGTGGGGATCGGTACACTGGCTGCCGGTACTGCTCACGAAATGGGCACGCCATTGATGACCATGGGAATGCTGCTCGACGACCTGATCGATAGCCAGACCGCAGCAGAAATCGAACCGGATCTGTCCTTGCTGCGGGAGCAGGTGAATCGTTGCCAGCATTCGTTACAGGAACTGGCTCGACAGGGACGTGAAGCCCGTGATGCACGACAACAACTCGCCAGCGACTGGCTCGAAAGCCAGCTACAGCGCTGGCAACTAAGCCAGCCCAACGCGGTATGGCAGCCATTTGAACACCATGGCTCGGCGCTGATTCATACCTCCCCACTGCTGGACCAGGCGTTATTAAACCTGCTGAACAATGCTGCCGAAGCAGGCCAACAACCCATCGAACTCCAGGCCAGGGAACAACAAGGTTATTGGATGCTAGATATTATCCAGCCTGATCCCCATGCCGCCGCTTCCCTGAGCCGTTACTCACCATACAACAGCAGCAAGCAGACCGGGCTGGGGATTGGCCTGTACCTCAGTAACGCCAGCGTTGAGCAATTTGGCGGCAATATTGAACTACAAGCCCTGCCTGACGGTGGCAGCCGTTGCACGCTCAGCTTGCCGATTTCCTTTTTACCGGAGCCACAATCATGACCTCGACCCAGTCTCTTCCTCGCATACTGGTGATTGACGATGATCTGCATTTCAGCCAGGTCTTGTGCCGCAGTCTGGAGCGACAGGGATTCAGCGCCCGACCGGCACACAACAGCAATGAAGCACTGGCCGCTCAAACCAGTTTCCAGCCACAATGGGCGACTCTGGATTTACGGATGGAGCAAGAATCCGGCCTGACCCTGATTCCCCGATTACTGCAACAACAGCCAGAGCTGACCATCGTTATGCTCACCGGTTATGCCAGTATCGCGACAGCGGTAGAAGCCATCAAATTGGGTGCACACAATTACCTGCACAAGCCCGTTACCCTGCAAGAGCTGGTCGCTGCCTTCAAAGACAACAACAGCTCCCATCCAGTCGATAGCTGCAGCGAACCGGCACAGGTGATGTCAGTGGATCAATTAGAGTGGGAGCACATCCAGCGAGTGCTGAATGAACATGACGGCAATGTATCCGCAACCGCCAGGGCATTGAATATGCACCGCCGCACACTACAGCGAAAATTACAGAAGTACGCCCCCAGGTAATCCTGGGGAGATGGTCAATTTCAGAGGCCGTACTGATGTTCCAGTGCGGTAATGGTGCCGTCTTCCTTTAAGCTGCCAAGGGCATTTTGCAGGCTCTGGAGAATCTCGTCGTCTGTCTCGGTATTAAACGCCAAGTACACAGGGGACGATTTTAATTCCAGCGCTATCTTTAATTCATCCAGATCCCCAGCTTCGGAAGCCTTGTAGGGACCAGCCAACACATCGGTTACCCACAAATCAATCGAGCCATTCTGCAAGCGCAACGGATTGGCCATGTCATCGCTGGCAATGGATACATTCATGCCTTCAGAAACCATTTGGCCGGTAAACGCATCTCCCTTATAACCGCCAATCGTATATCGTCGGGCATCCGACAGCCGATTCAGCTTGATGCCCGAATCCCCTTTCGCCATCAATGCGACCTTCATGGTCGTAATCGGGCCGACCCACTTGAATACCGACTCCCGCTCTTCGGTACGTACCGTACAGAACAAACCGTGGTTAACGCGACGCTGGACACGATCCATACCATAGCTCCAGTTACGCAGCTTCATGCGGTATTCAATACCCGCCTTGGCAAAAGTGGCTCGTATGATGTCGGTGCATAAACCACCAATGTCTTCGGATTTATGGGCATACCCCTGCATCGTCATGCTCATGTTATAGGGCGGATACTGTTCTGTAAGTAAGGTGATTTTTTCAGCGGCTGGCGCTACACAAGAAAATACCGAGAGTATGATCCCTGCGACTATCCCCATCCGGTTTTGTCCAATCATAGATGTGCCTCTAATATCGGTTGTTTGATGCGATAATCTTTCTGAAACCAGGCCAGCTGATTCACTCTGAACCTTCTGAGTATGCCGAATACCAGTAGCCTGCTGATTTTTCTTCGCCTTGGCCCAAGACTGGTCAAGATCAAGGGGCAACCAGACGGTGCAAGGCAGCGACAAAGCGAGAAACAGAACAAGGGGAAATCAGCATTAACATTCGGCCGCAGCAACACAGCTGCCTAATTTCTGGCCAAACCCTGGCGTCATCTACTCTGTTACAACGCTTGGGATCCTGGTCGAGCCATTGGATATGGAAAATTACCGTACACCATAACGGTTCAATATTGCGGCGCGAGTCATACTTTTTTATTACAAATAGAACAATTTTCAGACCAAGTGTTTAGTAATTAATTGGTCATTATTTCATCAAAAATTGTAATGATTCTGGCTCGGCGAGCCATCAGGTGCGGGAATGAGGACGGTTGCCTACACAGCGGGGTGAACGGTTCGGGATGACTGTGCATCAACCATCTATTTGAAATAAGACTCTTCGTTAAAGGTACTTAGCCATTCGGTATGGAAAGCGACCATGCCAGAAATAAACATGCCATTCACCACTCCTTCCGGAAACATCATCAATGGCAAATAGCGCAAGTAGTCATGCCAGATCTTATCCGCCGTATAAGTACCACTGAGTGCATAAATGGCGCTTTGCAGAAGATCCAGAAAAGCATGGGTCACTCCGGCATTGAGAAAACCCGCGACAAGAATATAAATAAATGGATTATGGGGCAGGCGCAGGTACACCAGAGAATAAAAACCATAGGTAAAACCAATGGGCAGAGCCGTCTGAATCAGATAATGGTAGCCCAGTGTCTGCCATTCAAATTGCCCAGACAAGGCCAGCACCAGTTGCATCATGGCCGTTGCGACCAAGGCCAGACGCCAGCCCATCATCAGGGTTACAGACGTCAGTGCCAGTATATGAAAACCCAACCCTGGCAAAATACCGGCTTTCGCCTGCCAGAAAAGAACCATCACCAGTACGCTGCCAAAAAACAGGTGCTGGGCTGGACGATGCTCAATCAGTGCTGACCAACGATAACTATAAATACTCCAGCCCAACAGTCCAAGGCTGACCAATGACATCAACCCCAGTAGCCAGTCTGGTAGAGTCGGGCTCATGGTAATAGCTCCTGCTATCGATTATTGGAACAATTCCTGGCAATACATCAGAGCATCTTCCCGCCCGATCTTGGCTGGATAATAATTGCGCCGAACACCAATCTGGCAGAACCCCAGTTTTTCATAAACAGCAATTGCTGGCATATTGCTGGCACGTACTTCCAGAAACATGCGCTCATTCCCCTTGCTGCCAACGTCATCCAGCAACTGTTGTAATAATTGTTGGCCAAAGCCTCGCCCTTGATAGTCAGGATCAATTGCGATATCCAGCAACTCCGCCTCTCCCGCTATCTGAGTAACAACGGCAAAACCAATCAGGGTGCCATCCAGCTCCAGTCGCCACACCACATGCTCTTTACTCAGGTAGCGTAACATCACCTCACGACTCCAGGGATGAGACTGGCAACGCTGCTCAATGGCCATAACCGCTTCCAGATCATCCGGGCCAGCTGAGACAAGACAGGCACCATGACTATTCATTGTTGCTCCATGGGCAGATTTAATAATGCCAACCACAATTGTTTTTTCCGTTCGGCACAACTCATCACGGTAACGACGTCATCGTCCTGATAACAGCCAGGCACCTGAATTCGCGTCAGCCACTGCCGGGTATTACTGCCAAAACCAATAACATGGCGGCCGCCATGATGTACAAAAAATTGCCATTGCGCCCGTAATGCCTGTTCAGCTACCGCACTGCTCTGGTCTTCCTGGCCATGTTCGATAAAGGGCCAGCGAAAAGAAAGCGGACTGCCTTGCTCAGGTGACCACTTCATGCCAATCCCTACTTGCCAGGCAAACGCTTGCAGCGCCGGAAGCTGTTCCTGACGGTCACAGACCCAGATTGTGCCATTACCCGTCGCGATAAAATGTAACTCAAAACGAGGCGGTGTCAGATCAGCGACTACCAGTGGTTCAGCTACCGCTGTTTCTGGTTTAACCAGTGAATCAGGAGGAGAGGTTGGCAAGTCAGTCAAAGCGGTGGCTGCTGGCGCAACAGAGTCACGATTACTGACGACCGCAGCATCCACCGCCACACGTGTCGAGGTGTTGCCGCGATGATCCAGCAGTTCGGCAGCAAAGTGCCCACCTTCCGGGTGATCTTCCGCATTCCGGTAATTGGGCAAGTGGTCCACTGGCAGTTCACTACCATGTGGGCCATGTTGCTCACCAAGCCAGGGCAATAACTGACTTGGAGCGGCATGGGGAAGTTCATCTCTGGGTACCCAGACCGGAATCCCCATCGCTTTCAAATACTGACAGCGTACCGCTTCACGCATGAGAATCAGACACCGTCAGTTTGCGGATGTTGACGATCCAGTCCAGAGAAGAGCAAATTCAGTGCGTGAATATAGGCCTTGGCCGAAGCGACAACGATATCGGTATCGGCACCGCTACCATTAACAATACGGCCACCTTTTTCCAGGCGAACGGTGACTTCACCCTGGGAATCTGTGCCCTTGGTAATATTATTCACAGAGTACAACAGCAAATTGGCCCCGGACTCCACCACTTGTTCAATGGCTTTCAAGGCAGCATCCACTGGACCAGAACCTTCACTGGTACTGGAGTGTTCAATACCCTCCCGACTGACGACCAGAGACGTAACCGGCGTAGTACCTGTCGCGGAGCGGCTTTCCAGAGTTACCAGTTTGTAGATATCCGGTGCAGCATCCGCTGCCGCTTCGCTTACCAGTGCTTGTAAATCTTCGTCGAAAATTTCGTGTTTTTTATCCGCCAGATCTTTAAAACGGACAAAGGCCTCATTAAACGCCACATCCGAATCAAAGTTGATCCCCAGTTCTTCAAGACGACTGCGGAAAGCGGCACGGCCAGAATGTTTGCCCATAACCATTTTATTGGCACCCCAACCGACGTCTTCTGCTTTCATGATTTCATAGGTTTCACGATGCTTGAGAACGCCATCCTGGTGAATGCCCGACTCATGCGCAAATGCGTTGGCGCCCACAATGGCTTTGTTCGGCTGTACCGGGAAACCCGTGATAGATGAGACCAAACGGGAAGTCGGTACAATATGGCTGGTATCCAGACCGGTAGTGATATTAAACAGGTCCTGACGGGTACGGGTCGCCATAACGATTTCTTCCAGAGCCGCGTTACCTGCACGCTCACCCAGACCATTGATTGTGCACTCTACCTGGCGAGCACCATTGGCAACTGCAGCCAACGAGTTGGCAACCGCCAAACCCAGGTCGTTGTGACAATGCACGGAAAAGATCGCCTTGTCGGCGTTGGGAATACGCTGCAGCAAGGTCTTGATGGTAGCGCCGAATTCTTCAGGAATTGCATAACCAACCGTGTCTGGAATATTGATTGTACGTGCACCAGCATTAATGGCGGCCTCAATAATCCGGCAGAGAAAGTCGATCTCGGAACGCCCGGCATCTTCACAGGAGAACTCAACATCAGCTACCAGATTACGGGCTTTTTTCACCGCATATACGGCCTGCTCTACCACCTGGTCAGGCTGCATACGCAGCTTGTACTGCATATGAATGGGGGATGTTGCAATAAACGTGTGGATACGGGCACGCTCTGCTTTTTGTAGCGAAGCCGCAGCCCGTTCAATATCGTTATCTATCGCGCGGGCCAGGCTGCAAACAGTGCTTTCACGCACGGCCTGGGCAACCGCTTCAATTGAGGCAAAGTCTCCTGGGCTGGCGGCCGCAAAACCTGCTTCGATGACATCCACTCGCATTTTTTCCAGCGCTTTGCCGATGCGGACCTTTTCTTCTTTGGTCATGGACGCGCCGGGGCTCTGCTCGCCATCGCGCATAGTAGTATCAAATATGACCAAACGATCTGGCTGACTCATGGAAATCTCCCGAATAGGTACAACGTAACGGATCATTATACGATGCTATCGTACCTTCCGCACAGCCCAACCGTCGGTATCCGTTACCGGCTCAGTCCCCGGTTATTTATTCTCAGCGTCCGTCCTTGCTTTCTCACAGGCATAAAAAAACCCCGCCCTGCATAACAGGACGGGGTATTTCGTTTAAGAGCTTGACGATG
>NZ_JAUYWA010000023.1 GCF_030689025.1 Oceanobacter sp. 1_MG-2023 | reverse complement strand
ATTTATCAGACATGATGTGTCACTCCCTGTAGAGGGTAAACTATAGAGGTGACACAGAATTTTGAACACTACCGCGAGCTTTCTTTCTTCTGATACAATAGTCTCGCCAAATTCTCCAAGCTTATACTCACGCTTCTCTTTAAATCTTTCCTCGCCGAATAAATCCTTAAGTCCACTAATTAACTCGAAACCAGCTTTTCGCTCCATCTCAAGATAGTTGTCATAAGTGACTATTTTTCCTTTTTCTTCTTCCTGTGAAGAGCCACGAAGAGAAATCACTAGAGTTCCATCTGAATCTGTGTGAATCCCGGCAAAATCTGAGTTTTTACTCGCAAGCGTCCTAAGGCGATCGTCATAATCCGCCCAAGCTGTAGCATCACATACGAGAAAAGAAAGTAATATCCCTATCAAATTTTTCATTCATATATCCTTATTAGTCACAGTTAGTATATGTATATTGCTCATTAAGAACAATATTGCTTGGATTGGTGTTTATTTTGTAAAACTTATAATTATATTCTGGATTTAATACGTCATCACAGACCAGCGCAGAATCCACACAATTTATTTCATATTCTACACTGGTTGTCAGAGTATCTTTTTCATCAAGTTCGGCGGTCAGTGATTTCAAAGTAGCATTTGAAGCACACTCGCTCGTCGATGTTTCACCATCGTAGAAAAGAATAACAACAGAATCGCTGAAATCGACATCTGGAATATCTTCAGAAGAAATTGCTGACCAAGAATCCTCGAAATCTGCAGAGCCAAGTACTCTAATCGAGCGACCTTCACCAAGAATGTTGTAGCCTGTATCTCCATATCCTATTTGCTCATAGGAAATAGCGTCTGTAGCACTACCCGAATCTGAAGATGCTCCACATCCAGCTAAACCAATCGATAACGCCAGTAACATTGCTTTCATCTTAAATCCTTTTCTCAGCAAGTATTGATAACGAAAATAATTATCAACAACTATTAAATCAATGACTTTTTGTAAAGATTTGTCATTGCGAACATAGATTGTGATGCTTATCAATAAAACCATTTCATTGCACACAATGCTTATCACTTATTTTGAGAAATTTTCACTCAATAATATTTTTCTCAAATAATTTGAGAGCTTACACCGCCACCGCCGACCAGCGCCACCCCGGACGCCGTATGGTGCGGTGCCCGGAACGGCCGTTGACGCCAGCGTTCCAGCCAGTCTTCTCCCGACGTTGAGATGGAGCAATTATCCAGACAGCCATCACTGGGACATAGCTAATCAATTATCCAGACAGTCATTGCTAATTATCCAGACAGCCATTACTGGGACATAGCCGACGAGAAAGCACAGATCTTCTTCTGCGTATTACGGCGACTCATACGCCGCCTAAAATGGCTAATCGGCTGTTATTTATAAAGAATCAGCTGCTGTTCAAAGATTCAAGCCAAACGCAAACCTTCGGTATGGCCGAATGTGTCTGAGAGGGGGGAGGGGGAATAAAATCAGCCGGTCATGGTGCGGCTTTGGTGAACCCCCGGAGGTCTCCGATAGCCCAGAATGGAGCAGGCATGGCGTACGTTATCCTCGCGACCTGCAAAAGTGGAAAAGCAACGTTCAAACTGTTCGGTCATCGCCAACCACTGACGCTGTTTCAGCCCAAGTCGCGCCAGAATCGGGGCTGTGCTGGCTTCGATGGCTCCAGGTTTGTCAGCCCGGAGCAGGCGACCAGTCCCGTCAACCAGCGTCAGATAATCGGTGAGTGGCATGGGGATACCTGCCAGCTCTTGCTCTTTGGCGTTGCGGACAAAGGGCAACAAGCAGGTCGGCTGTTGTGTTCGGCTATCGGGATCGGCTGCTGTTTTGGCACGTTCGGCACGGCTTTTGATCGAGGTGTAATCAGACGTTTCCGGCGTGTTGGCCATGCCTGCTCTGACGGGGTTCAGGTCGACGTAAGCCATACAGGCCAACAGGGCTGCTTCATCCAAAAGCGCCTGGGACTTGAATCTTCCCTCCCAGAAGCGACCGGTACATGCATCTTCCGCATTGGCTTCGCGAGCAATCGCCTCGTTCAAAACTCGCATAAACCAGCTGATGTCTGACAGGCGCGAACGCCATTCCTCGACCAATATTGTCAGGCGTGCCTGTTCGGCTGTGGCCAGCGGTTCGCCGCGCTCAAAACGCTGCGACAGAGGATTACCCTTGAATAATTGATGCCAACGCTGCACCACGTCCAGCTCGGACCAGCTTACCGCCTGATCAGTATCGACGAACAGCACCACATGATAATGATTCGACATCACCGCATAAGCAGCGACCTGAATGGCGAATATTTGAGGCAAGGCCAATAAACGCGCTTCCAGCCAGCCACGACGGTGTTCATAGCAAGCGCCGGAGAGCTGGTCTGTACCGCAAAGAAAGGCACGGCGGACGCAGCGAGAAACGCAGTGATATCAAGGGGTGGCCTCGACTGAAACCTGTTGTTTTCTGGGTTTGGGCATCGTTTCTCTCCTTGTTGCGATGAGGGAAATAATAGGCCAATAACCAGCGGGTTGGGTATCAGGAGAAGGTACTAGAATGGGTGTCCTGAAAGACCTGAAAGACGCTGAAAGACGGTATTGAGCTGGGAGGATCGGTGGGTGTCTGTATTGAGAGAGGGGTTCCGGAAACTTTCCGTACAAATTGAATGCGCTTTGATTTTGCACTACAATCTCCAGCATTACGGAATACATCCGTACGCGGGGGACTTATGGCTACAGCGCGTTTAGATATTCGCCTTGATGAAGAGATCAAGGCAAAGGCCGAAAAAGCATCAGCGTTACTTGGTTTGAAGAGTTTAACCGAATATGTGGTTAGGCTTATGGATGAAGATGCAACACATGTAATCGCAGAGCACGAAAGTATCGTGGTTAAAGATAGTGTCTTTGATGAATTCATTGCCGCATGTGACAAAGCAAAAGCACCGAATCAAGCATTGCTTGAAGCTGCTCAATTCACAGGTGAGACCGGCATCAAGTGAGTTGGGGAAAAGAGTTCGTAGAACTTAGTAAATCTAAGCATGATCGCGACTCGTTTGATTGTGGTGAGCAAGAACTGAATATATTTATAAAAACTCAAGCTGCCAAACATATGCAAGCGGGTATTAGCCGGACTATGGTTCTACCTGGGGCTCAGCCACTTTTTAATCAGAAGTATGCAGTTTGTGCGTTTTACAGCGTTGCTCCTGGCTCAATCAGTCGAGAAACCTTGCCCGCACAATTAGCAAAGAAACTTCCTGGATATCCAGTTCCTGTTTTTATTTTAGCTCAGTTAGCTGTACATCAGGAATTTCATGGTTCTGGGTTGGGAAAGGTGAGTTTGATCCGTGCTCTTGAATATCTTTGGGGTGTTAATCACTATATGAGAGCTTATGCCATTATTGTAGATTGCCTTACCGATTCAGCGCAGGAATTTTATACAAAGTTTGGTTTTGAAGTTCTGTGTGAACATCGTGGCCGTATTCGTATGTTCTTACCAATGAAAACCGTAGAACAGCTTTTTAGCCGATAGATTACGAATATAAAAAAGTATCAAAAAATAATTTTCAATACAGGAATTCCTAATAAAAACACCCGATAAAACAGTTGTTATTAGGGCATAACCGACGAGAAAGCACAGATCCTATTCTGCCTGTTATGGCGACTCACAACGTCGCCCCAAATGGCTAATCGGCTGTTATTTATAAAGAATAAACGGTTGTTTGAAGATCTGGCACACTCAGAGGAGTGCGGTGTTGACGAGTGTGAAAAGGGCTCGTTATTTCGCTGCATTTGCCGCCTTGCCCTGAACAACGGCAACACCTGTACAGAGCCGTGCAGGATTAAATAGATGACCCTCCAAGCATAAGGAGAGGCTCAGCCCATCATCAAAAATGAAACCTGCATCAGGCAATCAGGTTGTCAGCGCAGGTGCTGGCTTTAATGGCACCACGCTGGTCGGTACAGGGCAGACACCGGGTTCCGCCAGCCGGAACAACCTGAGTCTTCCCTTCCTGCGCTGTCAATCAGTCTCTTTTTAATTTCATGGTCGAAGCCCGTGGCTTGCGGTTGCTGTGAAAGACTTTCTTCGCAGGGGGCGCTTTGGACTTTTGTGTTTCTTCACCGCGGCTATTGGCATTGCCACTGGATCTGGAGTCGTTACTGCCAGCGGCTGACGTGTGGGGGCGTTGTTGGTCAGCACTGGCTTGTGCTTTGTGGCTGTTGGCGTTACCGGTATTTTGGTCTGGCGCTGTTTGTTGTGCTGGCTGCGGTTTGGCAGTGGGCTTGTAATGATGGCGTTTGGTAGCCGGTACGGCGATGGCGGTGCCGTCGCCATTTATGCAGATTTTATCTGGTTCGATCAGGATGCGGCGTTCTTTATACAGTTTGCCAATCGCCATTTTGAAGGCCCGTTTGCTGGTGCCAAAGTGCATCTCAATCAGTTCTGCCGGGCTGCGGTCGCTGATATGCAAGACGCCGCCTTTGTCTTTCAGCTTTTTCATGATGCGTTCTGCCAGGCCGTCGGCACGATGGTGGCCAATTCGTTCCAGGCTGATATCAACTTTACCGTCTTCGCGGACTTTTCTGACGTATCCGTCGAGTTTCATGCCAATACGGACGGCTGTACGAATGTCGTCGTTGTGCAGCAGTCCCCACCATTGGTGATTGATAATGGCTTTGTAACCGAGATCGGTACGCTGGGCCAGCAATAGCTTGATGGCGTCTCCGGTTTTAAGCGGTGGCTCGGCATCTTTGTTGTAAATGGTGTTGGCGACGGCCTGATCCTTGATAAAACGATTCAGTTTGGCGCTACCAATCAGGCGTCCGGTGTTGTCTTCGGTAAGGTACACCACGTACGACTTGCCTTGCTCCATACGCTGTTGCTGCTCAGCAAAGGGCACAAACAGGTCTTTGGGCAGCCCCCAGTCGAGGAAGGCGCCGGTGTTGTTGATATCGATGGCTTCCAGGCAGGCAGCTTGCCCGAGCTGGATGCGTGGTCGTTGCATGGTCGCGATAATGCGATCTTCAGAATCGAGATACACAAACACCGTGAGTGAATCGCCAATCGCGGTACCTTCAGGGACCTGGCGGTTGGGTAATAACACCTTGCCACCAAAGCCGTCATCCAGGTACATCCCCTGGGGTTGTTGGTCGATCACGGTCAGGGTATGGAACAGTCCGGCTTGTAACATGGTGGTGTCTCAACAGTGCGAATACGAAGAATAAATAAAATAACAGGGGGCTGTTTGACAGCGCTGCTGGTTTGGTGGCTTGCGGGTCAGTTGCGATAAATGGTTTCAATCAAATGAAAGCCGAATTTGGTTTTGACCGGGCCTTGAACCTTGAGTAATGGCCCTTTGAAAACCACATCGTCAAAGGCTTTGACCATATCACCCTTGTTGAATTCGCCGAGGCTGCCGCCATTTTTTTTGGATGGACACTGGGAAAACTTTTGCGCCAGGCGTGAGAAGTCAGCGCCTTTATCCAGTTGGGCCTTGAGTTTGTCGGCTTCTTCGCGGGTTTTTACCAGAATATGGCGGGCGCAGGCGCGAGGCATGGGTAACTCCAAAAATAACAGGACGATGACAGGGTGGTGTTGGCAGCCGCATAGAATAGCAGAAATCAGCTCGGACGGTGGGGATGGCTGGGATTTGAATACGATTGAATCGCTGGCACTTGCCGGGCACACTGGCGGCCGGTGGTAGGTACGACCTGAAACAAACGAGGTGTCTGACGGTGGGAATAACTCTGGATGGGCTGGTGGTTCTGCTTTTGCTGGCAATGATCTGGTGGGGCTGGGCGGTGCAGCAAAAAGTACGCTTGCTGGCGCATAAACATGTCCGCCAGCGTTGCAAGGCCGACGGCGTGCAGTGGCTGGATGATACCCTGGTGCTGGAGAGTATGAAGCCTGTTGTCGATCGCAATCGCTTGCTGGTTTGGCAGCGCTGTTATGGTTTTGAATTCAGTTCAACCGGGGAGCACCGCTACACCGGTAAGGTGCATATGCGAGGCCTGACGTTGCAATCGATCGAGATGACGGCTTACCGAACCTGACGGGTTGACTGGTGTTGATAAGCCGGATAGCCCGGGTCAGGGACGGGTTGTTTGGTTGGTTAGAAAATCCAGCATCCATTGACCAACCAGGCGAGTGTCGGTGGGCTGTGTCAGCGTGGCCATGCCTGATTGAAAGCGGGATTCGCCGATGCACCGCTGGCGGCGGGGTAACAGGCGGCGTGTGTACTCTGCGGTAAATTCCGGGTGCCCTTGAAAAGCCAGTACCCGGTTGTCGATATAGAAGGCTGCGTTCGGGCAGAAGTGACAGCAGGCCAGTCGGGTGGCGCGAGCTGGCAGTTGTTCAACCTGATCACGGTGGCTGTAGATCAGCCGGAACTGTTCTGCCGAGTGGCAACTCCATTCCGGTTGCGTCATGACTTGGCTGCTACGAACACCAATCCCCCAGCCACGGTCGCTGCGGGCCGCAATGCCTCCAAGAGTATGAGCCAATAGCTGGTGGCCAAAACAGATGCCGATCAGGGGCTTGTGTGCGGCATACGCCTGCTGCACCCAGAGTGTCAGGGGAGTCAGCCAGTCAACCTCATCGTAGACGCCGGTTTTGGAACCGGTAATCAGAAAGGCGTCACACTCATCCAGCGTTGCGGGCAATTCTCCCCGGGTAACGCGGTAATAACGGAATTCCCAGTCTTGTGCGCTGTCGATAGCGCGAAAAAACCGTTCGAACATACGCCCGTAGGAATGGTAGTCGGCTACCAGGTCGGGGTACAGCTCATCCGTTTCGAGCAGGCCAAGCCGTATCAATGTCGTATTTCCTGTTGCGTGTTGGGTGTGGGCTGGACCGACTGCCGCAAAGGGGTCAGTAAGTCTTCCAGGCCGTTGATCCGGATTTCCAGTGCCAAAGCCATCAATCTGCCCAGTTCACCGTCGGGTAAGCCTTTGTTAACGAACCAGAGTAAATATTCTTCCGGTAAGTCCATCAGGACCCGGCCCTGATATTTGCCAAATGGCATGGTATTGGAAATCAGCCGAATCAGATCGGTTTTGTCGAACATGGTGCATCTTCTCGCTAGGTGGCGGGCGATCTTGTTATGTGGGCGCTGTGTCAGGCCGTATAAACAGTGCCTGGTGGCGTGGCTGTTATGTCGCTGTTACATAAATTAGCAAAGATAGCAGGGGTCTGGTAACCGTAATTGGCTGGTCGAGGCTGTTTTTTGATAGAACTCTTTATGCTGTTTAAGTAGGCGCATGTGGTTAATTTTGTTATATAACTGAATGCTGATCAGTCGTACAGTATATATTTTCAGTGGCTGAAAGACTGTTCTGTCAGGCGAACAGGTGAGTTCCTGATGGTCAGTGTACTGGCAATCAAATCACCAGATAGTATTTTTATGGATGGCAGCTCGCTCACTGAATTGCCAGCAGGAGAATAACAGTGGTCAGATCTTTATCCGAATCCGCTCCAGCCGATTTGAACAAGGCGGGGGAGGAATACACCCGCCAGCGTCATCGTAATCGTCGTTTGTGCCAGACTGCCGAGCGTTGCGCCCGTGCGTTTGTTGCCAGCAAGGGAGACACGGTTCAGGGTGATCTGGAAAGCATGTTGTTTCTGGTGGCCGATGCCATTGAGGCTGCGGATGCCCTGTTGCTGGTGTTAATGCCGGGCGGTGGCCAGAATGGCCGTATCGAGGCGGTGGCAAGCCAGCAAGGTCCAGAGCCGGTACGTGAGCGGCTGGCCGGGTTTTCGCTGGATGCCCTGATGTCGTTAGCCACAGAGCTGCCGGATATCTATCACTGTCAGGAGGTGCTGGCAGGTCAGCCGATGTCAGACTGGCAATACCTGTTGGGCGGCAAGCCGGGTCTGGTGTTGCCACTGATTAATCAGGGCAAGCTCAAAGCCGTGATGGCATTTGCGTTCGAGCTGGATGACCTGGTGCTGTCGAGGGAAGGCCGGTCGGCCTTGTTGACGCTGGCACATATGGCGGTGGTTTTTACGGATGTCGGGGTGCTGGATGCGGCGCTGCAATGCCAGTTGCAGCGAGTGGCAGAAAAAGAGCAGTTGTCCGGCACCGGGAGTTGGGATTTTTACCCGGCGACCAAGCTGTTGCGGGTCTCGCCGCAGCTCAAACAGATTTTTGGATTACAGGAAAACGATGCCATTCATTTACCGTATCTGGCGCGCTGTCTGCACCCGGACGACCGGCAACGGGTTCTGGATCAGATTACCTCCAGCCTGGCTTTGGGGGAGGGTTACCAATTGGAATGCCGGCTGCTGCTGCCGGATGGTCGTCAGCGTCGTGTGCTGGTGCGATCCAATGTAGAGCGTCAGGTCAACGGTGAATTATGGCGTCATGGATTGATTCAGGAGGTTGGCTTGACTCGCCAGCTGGAGAATCAGTTGCCGCTGTATCACCATGTGATCGAACAAATGACCGAAGGGGTGATGGTGCTGTCCAGTGTCGGGCTGGTCGAATTTGTGAATCCGGCATTTTGTCGCATGACCGGCTACAGCGCCGAAACACTGGCCGGGCAGCACGTGAAAAACCATCATGTATCCCGCCATCCTCCCGCTTTTTATCGTCATGTCCTGATCCGCAGCTGTCGCTCTGGTAGCTGGGTTGGTGAGGTTCGTAGCCAGCATGTGTCGGGTGATCCGGTGACTTATCAGGTGCGGGTGACAGCCATACGTCAGGAGGGAGCATCGGTGCGTTATCTGGCGGTGTTGCTGCAAGGGGTTGTGACCGACCCGGCACCGGCGATGCCAGCGATCCGGCAGGGAAGTTGTGATGCACTCACCGGTCTGCCTGATCGTAATCTGGCGTTGCAACGGATCGATGCGGCGATCGCAGTACTGATCGGGCAGCACCCGCAGAGTCTTCAGGTTGGTGTTGTGGTCATCAATATCGACGACTTCAAGCCGGTGAACGACAGCCTTGGCCATGGGTACGGTGATAAATTACTGAAAGCGTTTGGCCAGCGTTTGGTACGTTGTGGCCTGGAACACGGCAATCTGGCCCGGCTGGGCAGTGATGAGTTTTGTGTACTGATCCCGAACCTGTCTTGTGCCGATGATGCCACGGACGTGATTCAGCGTATCCGTCAGTTGAAGCAGCAATGCTACGACCTGGATGCCGGCTTTGAAGTTTATGTCAGTGTTTGCCTGGGGGTAGCCTTGTACCCACAACACGGCGACACCGCCTTGCAGCTATTGAACAATGCCGATACCGCCTTGCATGCTGCCAAGCGCAGTGGGCGTGATTCGGTGTGTTATTACCATAATGATATGACGCTGAGGGCTGCTGCCCGGCTGGAGCGGATCAACCAGTTGCGGGTGGCGTTGCAGGATGGCCAGGCGTTGCGACTGTTTTATCAACCCCAGGTGAACGCCACAACAGGGGCTCTGGTGGGGCTGGAGGCGCTGATTCGCTGGCAACACCCGCAAGACGGCCTGTTGTTACCCGACCGGTTTTTGAGTCATGCCCATGATGCCGGGCTGATGCTGGAGGTTGACCGCTTTAGCCTGCAACAGGCCGCGCTGCAGATCTGGCAATGGCGGGATCAGGGACTGGCGGTGGTACCGGTGGCGGTTAATGTGTCGCAGCAAAGTTTTGTGGCGGGTAATTTGCTGGAGCACCTGCAATCCCTGGTTAAGCGATTTGACTTACAAGCCGGTGACATCGAAATAGAATTGACGGAAGAAGCCTTGTTGGAGCCAACGCCACAGGTGTTGGCGTTGATTGCAGCCATCAACAGGTTGGGTATTGGCCTGGTGATTGATGATTTTGGCACCGGCTATTCATCGCTGGGTTACTTGCACCGGTTTCCCTTGCAGAAACTGAAGATCGATCGCAGTCTGGTCGCCGGGGTAGACAACGCTGGGGATAATCGGGTGATTGCCCGAACGATTGTTAGAATGGCACAAGAACTGAGTTTTGGGCTGGTGGCGGAAGGGGTTGAAAATGTCTATCAGGCGGATTTCCTGAGTCGCTCCGGCTGTGTGGTGCATCAGGGGTTCTGGTATGACCAGGCGCTGGATCCTGAAAGTATCGAAAGGATGTTGGTTGCGTTACCAACCGGGCCGCCATCTGAATAAATCGAACGGGCGACCCGGCAGGCCGACAGTGTTACTCGTAGGTGCAGAAGTAAGCGGTGTCGACCGCGATACGAACCTGGAATTTCTGGTTGGCCGCAATCGCAAAGGATTCACCCTGGGCAAAAGTCTGCCATTCTGATTCACTTGGCAACAGGGTTTCGATGGCGCCGGAAACGACAGTCATGACTTCGTTCTGGCTGGTGCCAAATTCGTATTCGCCCGGCAGCATGACGCCAACGGTGGCTGGCAGGGTGCTTGTTTGCAAGCCAATTGAGGCGACCTTGCCATCAAAATACTGGTTCACTTTCAGCATCAGGTTTACTCCGCAAATAAATGAGCCGGGAGTATAGCGAGTTGCCGCCGAAAGCAGAATAGCGTGTAAATCTTGTTACACAGGCAAGAAAGAGCAGGAAATTATTTTTTCTATCCTGTATAGTCCGCCACCCTTTCGACAAACAAACATGTCGGGCCAGGCCGAATGCAGATAGTTGATACCAGAGACCACCATCACTACCGATTGGTGCAGGAATCAGCTCACAGTTCAGACATTGTTCTGAAAGACACGGCCAACGCCCTGCCTCTGTACTGCTATAGGTAATATATGACCGATACGACACCCGCTGGTTTCGCCAGCCTGGGCCTGCCTTTTACTATCCTGCGTACCCTGGAAGAACTGGGCTACGAAGCACCATCACCGATTCAAGCCGCTGGTATTCCGCCTTTACTGGCTGGTCAAGACGTACTGGGTATGGCTCAGACCGGTACCGGTAAAACCGCCGCTTTTGCATTGCCATTGCTGGCACGTACCCAAGCCGACCATAAAACACCACAGGTACTGGTGCTGGCACCTACCCGTGAGCTGGCTCAGCAAGTCTCTGAAGCCATCAAGACTTACAGCCGCCATGTTGATGGCGTGAACGTCACCGCTATTTATGGTGGTACCGATTACGGTATGCAGTTGCGTGACCTGAAACGTGGCCCTCAGTGGGTTGTTGGTACGCCGGGTCGTGTAATGGACCACCTGCGTCGTGGCAGTCTGAACCTGGCCGATATCAAGGCTGTGGTACTGGACGAAGCCGATGAAATGCTGCGTATGGGCTTTATCGACGACGTTAACTGGATTCTGGAACACACACCACGCACCCGTCAGGTTGCCTTGTTCTCTGCGACTATGCCGAAAGAGATTCAGCGGGTTGCCGAAACGCACCTGAAAGATCCGGTACAGGTCAAGATCCAGAACAAAACCACCACCAACTCGAATATTTCCCAGCGTTACTGGTTTGTGAATGGCGCCCACAAGAACGATGCCTTGTTGCGCATCGCCGAAGTGGAAGACTTTGATGCCATGATGGTGTTTGTACGCACCAAACAGGCGACTGAAGAAGTGGCTGAATTCATGCAGCAACACGGTTTCCGTTGTGCACCGCTGAACGGCGATATTCCACAGCAATTGCGTGAAAAAGCGGTTGAGAAGCTGAAAGCTGGCCGTCTGGATATGATTGTCGCGACGGATGTTGCCGCACGTGGTCTCGACGTTGAGCGTATTTCTCACGTAATCAACTACGATATTCCGCAAGACACGGAATCTTACGTTCACCGTATTGGCCGTACTGGCCGTGCCGGACGTGAAGGTGCCGCCATTGCTTTTGTTCGTGGTCGTGAAAAACGCATGTTGCGTGATATCGAACGTGCGACCCGTCAGCAAATTGAAGAAATGCAGCTGCCAACCGCAAAAGATGTTAATGCCAAACGTAAGTCACGTTTCCAGGAACGTATTATGGCGGCCATTAACCCAGAGAAAAATACCTTCTATCGTGAAATGGTTGAATCCCTGCAACAGGAACACGAAGTCGACCCATTGGATCTGGCTGCCGCACTGGCAAAACTGACGCAAGGCGACAAGCCGTTATTCCTGGACGAAAACGAAGACCTGCGTGCCCGTCGTGATACCCGCGAGCCGCGTGATCGTAACGACCGCAATGAACGCTCTCCGCGTCAACAGCGCGAACCCCGTAAAGCCGCACCCGATGTTCGTGCCAAGCCATTAAAAGGCAAGCCGGACGTGGATATGCAGCGCTTTTGGGTGGGTGTTGGTTACGACCATGGCCTCAAGCCTGGTAACCTGGTCGGTGCCATCGCCAACGAAGCGGATCTGGAAAGTGCCTTTATTGGTCATATCGAGATCTTCGAACAGTATTCTGTTGTTGATCTGCCCGATGGCATGCCAGAACCGGCCATGGCCGTTTTGCGCAAGGCACGGGTTTGTGGTCAGGCACTGGGGATTCGTCCTTACCGTTCTGAGCTGGCTCTGGCACCGTCTGGTGCAGCGCCGCGTCGTGGTCGTAACGACAATCGTCGTGGTGATGCACCGCGTCGTGACAGCCGTCGTCCGGAAGGTGCTGCCCGTAACAGCCGTCCACCACGCAAGAGCAACAGCAGCCAGGGTTAATCAGCCCTGGGTTGATAGCGCCATATTGACTGCTATTGGCTGATCATAAAAAACCGGATGCCGCGAGGCCTCCGGTTTTTTTGCGTTACGGGGGGGAGTGTGTTGCTGGCAGCAGAGTCTATAACGGTTCAAACATGCCCAGAAAATCCCACCAGAAATAATCCAGCGGTATCAATATCAGCAGACTAGCCAGTGACAGCGGCAGCTGTACCTTGAGAATGCGACCGACCGACTCCCCGGTCATACCAACGGTCAGCAATAATGGCCCCGACTGATAGGGGAACATAATGCTGGAATAGCCCAATACCTGAGTCATCAATACCGTCTCCAGCGCAAAGCCGGACGAATCCGCCAGATGCTGAGCCATCGGTGCCAGCATGGCCGGAGTACCGGCCTGTGTGGTTGGCAGGGTAGACAGAAACGCCGTGGCAGCCAGGGATAAATAGTTACGGAAATGCTCGCCGGGGACCATGGGCATGGCGTATTCCAGTTGTTGCCCAAGCCACTGTCCCAGGCCGCTGCTGTTGATCAGCGCCCCGATGCCAAGTATCCCGGCAATAAATACCAGCATGGTAACGTTCATATTGAATTTCTCGGCATCCACCAGGCCGATGCGAGGCAGCAGCAGAATAATGGCCGCGGCCAACCCAACCCAGGCAGGATTCACACCGTGCCAGCTATCGGTCAGCCAGAAGCCCAGCGCAATGGTGATAATCGCCAGCATATGCCGCTGTGCTCCGGTCAACGGCGCTTGGTCTGACGGGGATGTGCGGGCAGAATGGCCTTGCGCCAAAATCAGATTCGATTCCCGTGCTGGATACGCCCAGAGAATAATCGCGATCAACAGGGCGGATTTGGCCACTCCCAGCACCGGAAAGTGCAACAGCAGAAAATCGGTAAAACCAAACTGGATACCGTACAGCGAATCGGCCGCGCCACTCAGTACCATATTGGGGATATTGGCCGGAAGAATGGAAACGGTCGGGATATGAGAGCCAATAGCCACCGCGATCAGAATGCCGGAGCGCCCAGGGCTGCCGGGCTGAAAGCCAAGCCGACTGGCCAGTGCCATGACAATCGGCAGCATCATGACCAGTCGCCCCATTGAGGACGGCATTAAAAAGCCAAGCAGCAGGCTCATTATAACCAGGCCAATAATCAGTCGTTGATAACTGCCAGCCAGCAAGGTTTGCAGAACACGGGCGAGACGATCCCCCAGGCCGGTATTCTTGATGCCCATTCCGATAACGGTACCAGCAAAAATCAGCCACAGCGCGGTGGAGGCAAAGCCCGAGAACACATCAATCGGAGTGGCCAGATCACACAGAATCACCACCAGAAAAAAAATCAGCGCTGTCAGAAATTCTGGAATCACACTGGTCGACCAGAGCGGAATAATCAGCAGCACCAGCGCCAGAGTCTGATTCTGGGTACTGTCAAGCGAGTCCAGCGGGGAGAGCAGTACAAAGGTTGCCAGCCCTGCCATAACCAGTAAAAACAAATATTTGGGATGTTTGAGTAACACCGGATGTTGCTCCATTTATTGCGTCTATTACATCTGTCGGTACGGATACCGGTACCGAGAGTAGGTGTTGCGAATACAGCGACTATTGTGTCACGCTTTGTTTGTGTAAAAAGACGACAGAACGCCAATGAATATCGAAATTACGCCAGGATTGGCCCATCATCAGCTGGCTGAGTCATCGCCCCCTGATACGCGGTGTCTGGTGGAAGGGTTTGGCCGACAAATGAGCAGCTGCCTCGACCCACAGCGGCCGGTGCTGTATCTGGATGAAGACCTGCCATCCGGCTCGTTACGATTGCCGCATGAACATGTGCGGGGGCAGCTGGCCTGGGCCGCCACCGGCGTCTTGCGGGTTAATACCGACGCCGGTAGCTGGCTGGTACCACCGAGTCATGCGGTCTGGATTACGGGTGGCTTGCGCCATGAAATTCTGGTGGTCAGCCCGGCTTCCATCCGGTATTTGTTTGTCGACCCTTCGGTGTGTGAGCGTTTGCCGGATGTCTGTCAGGTGATGTCGGTGACGCCGCTGTTACGTGAACTGATTCTGAGGCTTCTGACGTTTGACTTGTCGGTACCGGCACAAGGCAAGCCGGCCCGCCTGATTCAGGTGTTGCTGGACGAACTGGCTGGTCTGGAAACGTCACCGTTACACCTGCCTGTTGGCCAGGACAGACGTCTGCTGGCAGTGATGAACATCCTGATCAACAACCCGGCTGACAGTCGTTCATTACCGCAATTGGCCGCCGTTGCCGGGGCCAGTCCCCGTACTCTGGAACGCTTGTTTCGCAGTGAAGCGGGGCTGAGTTTTCGCCAGTGGCGGGCACGCTTGCGACTGATGGAAGCGGTGCAACGACTGGGTAAAGGTGAGAGTAGTGCAGCCATTGCACTGTCGTTGGGTTATGCCAGCAGCAGCGCATTTGTGGCTGCTTTCCGGCGTTATTTTGGGCAGCCGCCCCAACGTTTTACCCATCAGGGCGGTGCCTGAGCATTCTGCCTGTATAACGATGGTGGTGCTGGTCAAAGTGCTGACCGACTGGTCAACAAACTGGACGATCCTGTCTTTCTGACAGATTCCTCGACTGACCGACTGGTTCTGTTACGCCGGGCACGAGACAATAACCGGCTTGATGGTCGCGTCTTTTTAGGCGATTGTTTTTTTGTAATTGAGGCAACCGACAGAGCAACATGACTGATTTCAATCAATGGCTGTGCGCCATGCCAAAAGCAGAACTCCATTTGCACATCGACGGTAGCCTGCAGGCCAGCCGCCTGCTGCAGTTAGCCGCCAAAAACGGAGTGGCGATTCCTTACGACAGCGTGGCGTCGGTCGAGGCTGCTTATAACTTTCAGGATCTGCAAAGCTTTCTGGATTTGTATTACCTCGGCGCTTCGGTTCTGCGTGATGAGGAAGACTTTTACCACCTGATGAAGGACTACCTGGATAAGTGCCGTGAGCAGCATATTGTTCATACCGAGATCATGGTAGAGCCTCAGACCTACCTGCCTTATGGCGTGGCGGTTGAAACCGTATTAAACGGTTTTCGGGCAGCGATTCAGGATGCCAAGGCAGAGTGGGGCCAGTCGGCACTGATGATTCTGAGCCTGCTGCGCCATCTGAGTGAAGAGGAAGGCCTGGCCATGCTGGAAAGCGTAAAGCCGTATCGCGATGATTTTGTCGCCATCGGCCTGGCCAGTGCCGAGCAAGGCAATCCACCGGAAAAATTTGCCCGCCTGTATCAGGCCGCCAAAGATCAAGGCTATCAGCTGATTGCCCATGCCGGAGAAGAAGGGCCGCCGGAATATATCTGGGGAGCGCTGGATATACTGAAAGTGGATCGTGTGGATCATGGTGTGCGCAGTGTGGAAGACGCTGCCCTGGTACAGCGCTTGGTTGACGAGCAGGTGCCGCTGACAGTATGCCCATTATCTAACGTGCGTTTGAGGGTGTTCGACACCATGGCTGACCACAATATTCTGGCCATGCTGGAGCAGGGCCTGTGTGTGACGGTAAATTCGGATGATCCCACGTATTTTGGTGGCTTTATCAATGAAAATTTCACCGCACTGGCCGACGACCTGGGTATGACCAAGGCGCAAGCCGTGCAGCTGGCGGCGAACAGCTTCCGGGCCAGCTTCCTGAGTGAAACCGACAAGCAGGCATTTGAGCAGCAGTTGCAGCAGTACGCCGCTGGCTAATGCAGCAACAAGGCGGGCGGTGGTTTAGCCGTCCCAGCCTTCGTCATCCATATCATCAAAGCGGCTATCGGTTTTGTTCTGGGATTTGTCTTTGATGATCTTGGCCAGCCAGAACTCTGGCGTGCCGTTTAACTGCTGCTGGATATCGGCAATCAGATCTTCCACATCCGGTCCACCACTGACCTTGATCGGGTTGATTCCCAGCGCGATCAGTTGTCGGGAGGCTGACCCGCCAATCGAACCACAGTAAACAACGTCGGCTCCGACCAACCAGGACAGCTTGGGCTTCAATTTGTCTTCGTTACCATCTTTCTTTTCGTAGCCAAAGGATTGGCTGGCCAGCAGTTCGGCCGAGTCCGCGTTTACCGCAAACAGATAAAACGCCTGGGCCGAGCCAAAGTGTTGATCAACCATATCGCCATCCATCGAGGCGAAGGCAACCAGTATGGATTGGGGGTCCGCTGGTACGTCGGCGACACAGGCGACACTTGTCAATTCGTTCATACTCTCTCCGCTGCTGAAGGCTCAATCATACTGGGGCTCTGCTGACAGAAGCTGCAAGCAGCAGGCCATAAGGCGGAGCGGCAGAGGAATATTTATTCTAATAAAATCAAAAGGTTATTATTTAAAGAACGAGCATTGAGACGGTGATGTATGGCAGCGGACAGGTTTTTGTCGGCTTTGCGACAAAAGCCTGTCCGCCAGGCAGCTCACGAAAACGACTCAGGCAAGAGCGGTGTTGTGCTCCAGAGCGGCCTGGAGTTCCGGTTTGATCTGGCTGATCCAGCCTCGCATGCGTTGTTCGGTTTCCAGCCCCTGATTTTTATTGTCGAGGGCGAGGCCGACAAAGCGGTTATCGATGACGGCTCTGGAATGCGAATAAAGGTAGCCATCGGTACTCCAGCTACCAATGATGTTGGCACCCAGGCCCTTGAACAGGCTGTATAACTCAAACATGGCATCGCAATAACGATCGCCGTATTTGACCTGGTTACCCAACCCATAAATCGCGACCGTTTTACCGCTGAAATCGGCCCCTTCCAGTTGTGGCAAAAAATCCAGCCAGCTGCCACTGCGGATATTGGTGGCGGTGCCAGGCAATTGCCCTTCAGCATAAGTCGCTGTGCCGATAATCAGGGCTGGATATTGCAGCAGGTCGTCGAGGCTGGCCCGGTTGATGTTCAACGGCTTGGCCGCGAGTTCATCGCCCAGTAATTTGGCCATTTTTTTCCCGATCAGGCGGGTTGTACCGGTGTCCGTACCAAAAAAGATGCCTACTTGATTCATAGCTGAATGCCTCTGCTGGATGCGTGGATGACATGGCACCTGCAAGATAAAAACCAGAACAAGGATAACCACCGATTGTGCCTGCAGGGCTGGCAGGCTGTGGCCTGGCGCTGTCGCGACCGGCATGCTGGTGAACTCGGAGCAGGCCAGTCATGTACGCTAGCCGACCCGAATATGTATTGAATATAACAATGTCGCAGTTCAGTAACCCGGGCATGTATCCATGGGCACGGGTGGCAGGTGTGCGGGTGGCAGGTGTGCGGATGGCAGGGGCAGGTTGCGTTATTTCAACAAAGGAAGGTTTATAAACAGAAAACGTCTGGTTGTTACTCCAGAGTTCAAACACAAAGTGTATCCTTGCTGAGGGATCAAAGGGGATACCATTACCGAAGCCTGCCCAGCGGCAGGCGTTAACTGTTTTCCCTGCTAACCATAACCATAACCATGGAAGGAGTGCTGATGACGAATTATTCGGGTTCGTGCCTGTGTGGCGCTGTGAGTTTTACCATAACCGGTGAGTTTGATCGTTTTTATTTGTGTCATTGCCAGCACTGCCAAAAAGACACAGGGTCGGCTTATGCGGCCAATCTGTTTTCTTATACCGCTGAATTGGTCTGGCAGTCGGGAGCCGAGGCTGTGACCTCTTTTACGCTTCCCGGCACTCGCCATAACAAGAGTTTTTGTCAGCGTTGTGGTTCCGCATTACCCTGCACTCAGAGCGCAGGTTTGCTTGTTGTTCCAGCAGGGTGTCTGGACACGGACATCACCATGTTACCAACCGCGCATCTCTTTTTATCCAGCAAAGCGACCTGGGAAGAGGGCTTGGAGGAGGTGGCGAAGTTCGATGGGCTGCCCGATTGAACTAACGAGCCGCCGTGAGGGCGCAGCGGCTCGTTGTTATGACGCTGGGAACCAGGCTCTCAGTCATCGATCCGGCTTTGTGGTGCTTCCATAACGGGTGAGCCCCACAAGTCGTATTCATCGGCGTGTTCGATTTCCACGTCGATGATATCGCCGGGTTCGCACTCATGGAATTCGTTCAGGTACACCATGCCGTCGATATTGGGGGCGTCGCCCATGGTGCGGCCAACGGCCCCTTCGTCGTCGATCTCATCAATAATAACCGGCATTCGCTGACCAATCTTGCGGGCCAGCTTGCGGGTGCTGATAACTTGCTGGGTTTGCATAAAACGGTCGAAGCGTTGTTGCTGGATTTCGGGGTCAACGTGGTCGGGCAGGTCGTTGGCTTTGGCACCGTCGACCGGGCTGTATTTGAAGCAACCGACGCGGTCGAGTTCGGCTTCTTCGAGCCAGTCGAGCAGCAGCTGGAAGTCTTCTTCAGTTTCACCGGGAAAACCCACCACAAAGGTGGAGCGGATCACCAGTTCAGGGACAATCGAACGCCATTTTTTGATCCGTTCCAGGGTGTTCTCAGCGTGAGCCGGCCGTTTCATCAGTTTCAGAATACGTGGGCTGGCGTGCTGGAACGGAATATCCAGGTACGGCAGGATTTTGCCTTCGGCCATCAGCGGCAGTACGTCATCAACGCTGGGGTAGGGGTAAACATAGTGCAGGCGTACCCAGGCACCGAGATTGCCGAGTTCGTTACACAGATCGAACAGTCGGGTTTTAACCGGTTTGCCGTTCCAGAAATCGGTGCGGTATTTACGGTCAACGCCATAAGCGGAGGTGTCTTGTGAGATCACCAGGATTTCACGGGTACCGGCTTCGACCAGGCGTTTGGCTTCGTCCAGTACGTCTCCAATCGGGCGGGAGACGTGTTTGCCGCGCATGTCGGGAATAATGCAGAAAGTACAGCTGTGGTTGCAGCCTTCGGATATTTTCAGGTACGAGTAGTGACGCGGGGTCAGCTTGACGCCTTGCGGTGGCAGCAGGTCGGTAAAGGGGTCGTGTTCCTTGCTGACCGGTGGCACCCACTCGTGGACGGCGGTCATGACTTCTTCGTAGGCCTGGGGGCCGGTGATGGCGAGAATATTCGGGTTTTGTTCGCGGATGGTCTCGGCGTCTTTGCCCTTGCCCATACAGCCAGTCACGATCACCTTGCCGTTTTCGGCCATGGCTTCGCGGATGGCTTCCAGTGATTCCTGTTTGGCGTCGTCGATAAAACCGCAGGTATTGACTACCACCACGTCGGCATCGTCGTAGCTGTTGACCACATCGTAGTTATCTATGCGCAGTTGCGTCAGAATGCGTTCGGAGTCGACCAGCGCCTTCGGGCACCCCAAGGATACCAGCCCTATACGCCCTGATGATTTTTTGAGATGATTATTCTCTTTCATGATGATCTCGGTTCGTAAAATGGTGCGAGTATACAGCTACATCCGATTTTCAACACCTGAACAGGCAGACGGTTCAAGCCTGGCGCGTCAGGCCGAATATGCCAGCCAGTATGCGGAAAAAAATGGCTACACTCTCGATCAGTCCCTATCGCTACGAGACGAAGGCCTGTCTGCCTATCATCAGCGACACATCAGCCAAGGCGCGCTCGGGGTTTTTCTCCGGGCTGTTGATGATGGGCTGGTGCCATCAGGATCAATCCTGATCATCGAAGCGCTCGATCGGCTCAGTCGTGCAGAGCCGATCATCGCCCAAGCGCTGCTCAGTCAAATCATCAATGCGGGTATCACTGTCGTCACGGCATCAGATGGCAAAGCCTACAGCCGGGAAAGTTTAAAGGCTAACCCGATGGATCTGGTCTATTCCTTGCTTGTGATGATCCGGGCGCACGAAGAATCCGACACAAAGTCGAAGCGAGTGCTGGCAGCCTTGCGACTCCAGTGCCAAGCCTGGCAGGCCGGTACATACCGGGGCCACATCCGCAACGGCAAGCCACCGACCTGGTTGGTCGAAACTGGATCGGTGGAATGGCCTCTCTATGAGCTGAACACAGCGCGGGCCGAAGCGCTGCGCCATGCGATTGATCTGTATCGGCAGGGATATGGTGGGTCGGCGATAGCGGGTCGACTCAATAAAGCGGGCATCAGCTACACCGGGCGGCCGATCGTAGGCAGTCACCTGTACAAAATAATCCGGCGGCCCGACCTGTACGGTGCGAAGTTGATCGAAGTGGATGGCGAGCAATTCGAGCTGTCTGACTACTATCCGGCTATCATGAGCCGGGATGAATGGGATTCACTCCAGCAAAAGCGTCGAACCCGAAAAAAAGCACCATCCAGCGAAATCCCCGGAATCATTACGGGTATTGGGCTGTGTCGCTGTGGGTATTGCGGCAGCACAATGAATGGCATCAATTTTACCGGCAAGGCCAAGGCTGCTGGTCGAATGCAAGAGGGCTGGCGTCGACTGATCTGCGCTCGTAGCTCAAACACGAACGATTGCCCGGTTGGATCGTCGGTCATGTTGGGGCCGGTCGAGAGGGCAGTCATCAATTATTGCCGGGACCAAATGGATTTGGGCGCATTGCTTGAGCGATCCGATGTGCAGTCAGATCTGCGTACAAAAATGATCCGTCTCGATGAAAAACTGGCAGACGTAACGACCAGCATCGAAAAACTGACCGATGCCCTGCTGGTAACCGATGAGCCGCCCCTGTCGGTCATGCGCAAACTGAGAGAGCTGGAGAAAACCCAGGCCAACCTGGAGCAGGAACGGGCGCAAATCAGCAGCGAACTGACTGGGTTCAGCTCGTCTGCCGGTGCCGATCTGCTCACTGAGTGGCAGGCCCTGTCGGCAGGGCTGGGTGACCAGCTGGACTATGACTCCCGCATGACGCTGCGGGATCTCGTGCAGCGGACGTTTATTGGCATCGATGTCTATATCAAAGGGATCGATGCCATACCCGCGGGGGCCGCTGCCAGAGTTGCTGCGTTACTGATCAAGCGGCTTGCGCCCGTCCGGGACCCAATAGACCTGGTGCTAAAATTCCGGAGCGGAGCGGTGCGGGTGATGCGCGTAAGCGCGAAAACCGGCGAGTGGGTGGCCCAGCTCGACGTATAAAAAACCCGGCTCAAGGGCCGGGGTTGCTCTGTTTATTCGGTAGTGTTGAGTCGTGCAATTTTATCGCTAATTTGTCAGCGCCTACGCGCTGCAGCAGATACATGATTGGGTGCGCGATGCAGTTGTGTACGCCCCAGTTTTTATAAATCTTGGTCATGTCGCCTCTCGTTTGGTGCTGTGCCCGTTGGCTTGTCGCCAGCGAGCCACATATTGGTCGTACATTTCAGGGCGGTCGGCCAGAAGGTCATCCCATACTGATAGCGCCATGGGTATGGTTTCCTCGTTGCAGCCACCCCAGGTATCTTCGTAGCGGCTTCCAATATTTTCTTGCGTTGGGTCAAAGCCGCATTCCCAGCATTCGACCCACACTTCGCAACAATCTTCAGCGCACTGCTCTGACCTACATCTAAAATTAGTTTGATTTCCGCAATGAGGGCATGGGGTAACCTGACCTGTTTTGGTCAAATGAAAATCTCTAGTGCTCATAAGTTCTCCACCGCCGCCAGGCTCAAGGGCCGGGTTGCTCTGTTCATTCGGCTCGCTCCCGATCCTCGAACGAATGTCCTCCGGGTGGAAGCCCTTTGTAGCCTTGAACAACTTCGTAACGTTGGAGCTTCTGGCCTTCCATCTTCACTCGGAATCCAGATCGGCTGCCATCGCATAGGTGGTTAATTACTAGAAAACCGTTTTCTTCTCTGTCTACTTGTTTGTATATGTAGCGCTTTTTCCTATTAACTCCGGTGAAATGGTAAATTTTCAGCACGTCCAGCGGGTAGATTGGCACTCCATTTTTGTCACAAGGACGCTGCGCGTCAGAGTACACCGCCAAATTCTTGTCTAGTGCCTCGTCGCTATTTCTGTTGTGGCTCATAATCGTTAACCCCAGCCCAGCTTTTTAATAATTTTATGTAACAACCCATTCATGCTGCCGACTTCGCTGCGATGGCCGCATGATTAGCCGATTTTTCCCCCAGTAGGCGATCCACCGCGGCCAGGTACTGGTCACCGGCAACATGGAACAGTTGGGTGCTCAGCTCAGGGCCAGCATCAACAACGCGGCCAGCCTCGTCGATCAGCGCCAGCCGGGTGCCGGGCGGCAGAATAAATCCCTGGTCGTTGGCGGTTATCTCGTTTTTTTTCATGCTGCCTCCATCGCGCCGTCTTGCGCTGCAATGCGATCCATCCGCACGACGGCGGATAGTGTCGCGATTGTGTTGTCGTCCGCGCCGTTGCGCCGGAACTCGTTCACGATCCATTCTCGTTTGCTCGCCAGATCATCGCGGTGATCTGGCACCATAAACCATCCGCTGGTGATCAGTTTTCGTTGGTCAAACCGCTCGATCCATTGCAGTTCTCGGCGATTTATCGCGCGCTGCATGTCCTTTCTGGCGATCTCGTGCGTATGCCAAAACAGCTCGGTTTCAACGCGGATCTCGTCGCCCTCATCGATAAACGCCAGCAACATGCCAGCCCAGGTATTCCGACGGCTCAAGATCAATTTCGCCAGAGCATCCGAAATATGAAACGACAGGTTGCCGCACAGGGCGCCTGGGTTGTCGCACCAGTCGCCATGGTAAAAAAACGTCGTCCGCCGGATCTGGCGGTATTGCAGCTCCGTCATCTTGTGTGGGTTGTAGCGTTTTTTTCTCGGTTTTTTACTCACAGCGCCTCCTGATTGCAGATCCGTTGTAGTTTTTGAAATATCGGACAATCTCAGTGCCAGCCCATCGTGCCATGGGCACGGCCACGCCATTCCCGATTTGTCGATACGCGGCCGTTTGCCCGACAGGGAATGTGAAACTGTCCGGCACACCCTGCAGGCGGGCGTATTCGCGCACGGTGTATGGTCTGGCACCACCCGGATATCGGCTGTCGGCCACCAGGCGGGTTGATCGGTCCTTGCCGTAGTGGGCCAGGCAGAGTGGGGCGTTGTCGTTGGTCTCTGGATTGCTAATGATCGGGCGATCACGGTAAACGCCAGCCAGCCGATTGGTGATGGCTGTGGTGATTTTTACCTCTGGGTCAGGCTCCAGAATGTCTGACAGCCTAATCGTTCTGGTTCCTGACGGTGGTTGGATCGCGAACGGTTTCAGAGTGCCGATGATGATCAGCCGGTCGCGGTTCTGTGGCAGCCAGTGGTTGGCGTTAATCGGGCAAAACAGCTGGACGTGATAGCCAGCCAGTTTTGTCATGGCCTCCATCACAATCGGGAACGCCCTCATGCCTGGTACGTTTTCGACTATGTAGGCCTCTGGGCGTTTGATTGCCATGTGGCGCAGCGCGTGCAAATAGAGTTCGTCGCCCGTTCTCGTGCCCTGGATATCCGCCATCCTGCTATACCGGGTGCATGGGTAGGTAAACGCCATCACGTCGGTATCTGCCTGCGGGGCAACCAGCTCCTGCGCCAGATCCGCCTGGTTTATATGGTGGCCGATGTTGTGCCGGTATGTTTTTACCGCCTGGTCATCTAGCTCGTAGGCTGATACCACATCGATTCCGGCCTGCATCAATCCGATGTCCATCAACCCGGCACCGCTGAAATAGCTGGTACAGGTTATTGAGCTCACAGCAGTGCCTCCTGCTTGTGCATAGTCGATTTCTCGTATGCCTCCATTGCCACTGCCTCCCGTGATTTCTCTCGGCGGCGCAGGTTCGCCATGATGCGTTTGCGCACCACGTCGATTCCGCCGCTGAATTCCCACTGGCTGCACATGATGTCGGCCAGCATTTGCAGCAGCCGGTTGCCGGTGATCGGCAGCGGTAGGTTGTGGTGATGGGGCAGCATATGGCTGATTTGATGCTGTAGGCCCTCCAGCGCGTCACGCACCTCTTGGATCTGGCGACAGATGCTGATCATCTGCGCCTCACTCGCCACGGCGCCGTCGATCAGGGTGTCCACATCCTGGTCGACCTGATCCGCTGAGATACCGGTGTGCACCAGGCCACTACTAATGGCTTGGCCACAAACGACCCCGGCCAGGCTTTTGATGGTTTCTCCCTGGACGAATTCTTTTTCGGCCGTCGTCTGGCTGACGTGCCAGGCCTCGTTGGTATCGAGCCTCTGAATGGTGTACATCAACTCGCCGGTGGCGTAGTCGCGGACGGCGCTGATATGATCCGGGGTTCGGATCACGCGATAGACATGGCGCTCGCGATCCTCGATGGCGCTCCAGGGCTGGAATTTTGGTTTCATTGGGCCGTTTCCTCTTTTTGATCTTGTTTGCCCGACACTTGCCAGCATCCCGCTGGCTTGGCAATCAGGACTGAAATATTCTGGTTAATCAGCGCTTTCTAATGCCTTCCTGGCCGCCTCATCAACGCACCACTGCATGTCAGCGATGTATTTATCTGCCGATTCGCCCGAATATTTATCGTTAACGCGGTCGCAAAAAACCGAAAAATCACCAGAAAAGCATCCGGCATGGCATTTAATTTTTTCACCGATAATTACGGCGTAGATTGTGCGGCAGTAAATCCCGCAATTTTTGCGGTATGCAGAAATGGAAGTTAGCTGTTTTTCAAAATCAAAAATCAATGAGCCGCCAACGCTGAGGCTATCCGGCAACTTGGTGATGTCGGTGCCGAGCAGATAGAGATCTCCGCCAACGCTGAGGTTATCCGGCAGCTTGGTGACGCCTGTGTCGCTCAGATAGAGACCGCCGCCAACGCTGAGGTTATCCGGCAACTCGGTGATGCCGGTGTCGCTCAGATAGAGACCGCCGCCAACGCTGAGGTTATCCGGCAGTTTGGTGATGCCAGTGTCTCTCATATGGAGAGAGCCGCCAACGCTGAGGTTATCCGGCAACTCGGTGATGCCGGTGTCGCTCAGATGGAGAGTGCCGCCAACGCTGAGGTTATCCGGCAGCTCGGTGATGCCGGTGTCGCTCAGATGGAGAGAGCCGCCAACGCTGAGGTTATCCGGCAACTCGGTGATGCCTGTGTCGCTCAGATCGAGATAGCCGCCAACGCTGAGGTTGTCCGGCAGTTTGGTGATGCCGGTGTCGCTCAGATCGAGAAAGCCGCTAACGCTGAGGTTATCATCAACAACCTCAAAGTTGGCCCCGGAACCTCTCTGTCTCAGGAAGTTAATAAGATCGTTCAATTTTTATCTCCTGGTTTTCAGTACTGTTTGCCGTTGAATCCGATGTCCATCAACCCGGCACCGCTGAAATAGCTGGTACAGGTTGGTTTCATTGGCCCGTCTCTTGTTTTGAGGATTCAAGAAGCTCCAGCACGACAGTGCGGTACTGTCCCAGGCTTTGAAACGAGCAGGCCATTTTGTCGGAATCGATGAAGCTGCGGACTGACATGATTTGACGCCAAAGCGCGTCTCGTTCTTTCTTCGCCTTGGCCAGATCTTCCGGGTCGCCAGTGTTGACGTTGGCGTCAATTGCCCGTGTATTCCATGCGTCTATGGCACGCTGTGGCAATTCGTTGATTTTTCTGTATTTTTCACTGTCACAACACCTGGCCGATCCTTTGGCGCCACAGTCAATGTTTTCGCAAATAACAACCGCCACTGATGCAGAATCTGAGCTTCTGCCCTTGTGTAGTTTTGCAGTGCCACCGCAAAACGGGCAATTTAACAAATTTTTCATAGTCTGATTCTCGGGGCTTTTTTCTTCACAGGGCTGGTCGTTGTCTGTCCAATACTGTTTGCCGTTGCGCAGATACCAGCTCCGGCTGATGCCGGTGCGGGTATCGATGCTGGCTCCAAATCCGCCAATCATGCCGCTCGCTCCAGATCGGCCGCGATATCGTCGAGCATTTTGATGCCCGTGATTCGGGCCAACTCATGCAACGCCGCGCGTTTTTCGGACAGCTGGTCGATGGTGGGGCGGTTCAGCCGCTCCTCGATCTCCTTGATCAACTCGAGTACTGTCACTGGCTGGTCAGGCTCCGGTTTGCTGGGTGTAGGCGGTGCCGTGCGGTGGGTTTTGACGGCCGCGGTCGGCTCTGGTAGTTCGGCCGCGGTCGGTTGGTCGTATCCTGCCGGCAGCTGATAGCGATATCGGCCAGACTTGACGACTTGGCCGCCTTTCAGAAGCTCTTCCATCAGGGTTTTGACGGTTTCGGCGTCTTCGCCCATCAGGTCAGCGAGCTGGCCCGCGCTTTGTGGGCCAAGCGCTTTCAGTGTTGAGATGATTCCGGTTTTCATGCGGCTTTTTCCTTTTTGGGGGTGGCAGATACTGTGCGAGCGGGGCCAACAAATTCGGCATGGCGCTCGTTGGTTTTTGGGTTTACGTACAGCAGCACCGCGCTGCCGTTGGGCAGGAGGTGGCGGGCAAAATTAATCATGCGGCTTTCTCCTGTTCTGCCAGCCGCAATCGGCTGGCGTTGGCTGCCCGCAACGCCTTGATGGCCCGGGGTCTTTTTTCATCGAGCTTGAGCATCGATCGAATGATTTTGTGGCTGTCGTCAAATGCTCGGTCGGTGATGTCCAGCTGTTTGATGGTGCCGCCGTTGGCCTGGTACTCGGCGATCTGGCGTTGTATCTCGTCATGAGTCATTGCGCGTCTCCTGTGATCTGGTGCCCGGCATTGCGCCGGGCGGGGAGTAACAATCCGGGATTCCGGATCAGGGGAGGGTTAGCACGGTGGGCGGCCGAAGTAGAAACGGCTGACTGTTACGCCGTTTTCCGGGTCTTGGATTTTGCTCAGTGTGTCTTTCACGGCTTCCTCAATGCATTTTTGGGGACGCAGCAGGTCGTACCACATGGCCAGTTTCCCGTGGGAGATCCGGTAGCGGAATCGGGCCTTGCGGGTATAGCTGTCGCTGCCCTGGAACGGCTGCATGGCGATGGTGATTTCTTGCGGAATATCGAGCTGGCCAGACGCGCCCGCACGGCCATCGATCACTTCGTTGTAGGTCAGCTGGATCTGGCCGTTGTCCAGCCGTTGGCTCTGGCGGAATTCGCAGGTCGTGTTGGCTTTGATGGTGAGGGCAACTTCCAGCATCTCAGCAGCAGACGGCACGGTGATTTCGTCCGCGTTGTCTTCGATAAACAGCGCGAATTCTTCCTGGGTCATTTTTTCGCCGTTGTTCTTCATCCATACCGACCACTCATCGGTCTTCTGGCATTCGAATGTCGCGGTGTGGTTGCCGTGGCGCGGTTGATCGATGCTGCGGTGGTAGTCGATCACGGCGACGAAGTGGGCGTTTTCTTCGTCAACGAAAATGGCGGTGTGCTCGTCAGAAAAATCGTTGACGTAATCGATGAATGCCTGGGCAGTGTGCAACTGAACAGAGCCGCACAGCTGGCGCGGGGTTTCACGGAATTCGTCCAGTTCTGCCAGAGTCTGAAAATTCAGGTTCAGGTGATCCGGGCTGATCAGCACTGGCAGGCCGTCGATTTCCAGAACTTGCACTTGGTCTTTGCCCAGCTTGACCAGATCCAGCGGGTTTTTCAGTTCAATCGTTGTGGCTGTCATTTCGGTTCCTTTATTGGTAGTGGGGTAGTGGTGGTTAAATGGCCTTGATGACCGGCTGATCGTCAGCCAGCGAGCGCGTTTCGGTGTTGTCCGAAACGTCACGGAGTTTCAGCTCGCCTTGGTTGGGGTCGGTACGGCTGAGGTTGCCCTCAGGGGTGCCGAAGAACAGGGTTTTCCCGCGCTCTGGTTTGGGCGCGTTGATGCTCACCTGGTCTTCAAGAAAGTACTGACCGCTGTTGCCATCCGGCCGTACTTTGATTTTCAGTGTCAGTTCGCCCACTTTGTTGGTGTCGCGGCAGGCCTGTACCAGCTCGGCCATCAGCTCGCTGGCCTCGTTCTGGGTGGCGCCGTTGCGGAGCTGAGCAATGGTGGCGTTAAATAAATCGGGTCGTGTTGCCATGGGTTACCTCGTTTTTCGTTTGTTGGTAGTGGTGCCCGGCATTGCGCCGGGCGGGAACTGTCCGGCGATACCGGATAGTCGGTTGCGGCTGGGTTTCCGGTTACTGCTGCGCCGGTTCGCGTGGTTTTACGCCGGGTGCTGTGGCGTGCTGCTCGCAAATCTCGCGAGCGTGCTCGGCGTTATCCGTAACGTCGAGCAGGGTTCCTCGGTTATGAGCGACAAATCGCCACTCATTGCGGACGCGGGAGGCTGAAACGACATACTGGCCATCCTCTGTCCGCTGGACGTATTTGTTCGTTCGCTGCCATTTCATGCTGCGCGTTTCCGGTTGGCTAACAGCCGTTCGCAATAACGGTAGCCGCGTTCAGTAACCATCAGCGTGAGCGTTTCGCGGGTACCGGTGCCGGTTTCCACCGACTGATATAACGGCAGAATCAAATTCTGGGCGCGGCCTGTCGGCCGCCAGATTTTGTCTCTTCCCTGGTTGATCGCCAGGTCGTCCGCCAACAGCATTTTTAGCTTATGGGGGGTTACTCCCAGTTTTCGCGCGGTGGCCGACAGGCTGGTGTATCCGGTCATAACTCAGGTCCTTGATTGATAAAGTCGGTCAGCCGTTTCACCGCGTTTTTCAACGCGGTATAGGTGATTTCGCTGAATGGCCCCGTGTGCTCTGGGGTGGAGGATGAATTGATGCTCATCATGAATAGCGTGTCGTTGAAATGGATATTCTCCGGACAGGTGTGCAGTGTAAAAATCCCGGATTTGATCGTGATTTCGCGGGGTTTTTGTGCTGCCCTCAGCGTTACGACGTGGTTGTCGATATCGAAATCCAGAGTCGCATTGATTCTCGTTGATAACGTTGTGTTCATGCTGCATCACCTCCAAATGGGCCGTCGTCATCCATTGAATACAGGTCAATGACGGTAGCGGGCTGGCGGGGCGGGCGGGTTTGCTGCAGCCGAACCACCCGACCGGATACCACCGGGATCAGGCCGTTCTCTTTCAGGCGCTGGTGTGTGTGTGTGTTGTTGTCGGCGTCGAACAGACGCAGCGTTGGGTGGGCTAGAATAATCATTTTCGGCCTCATGCATTGCTAATGCATTAATAATGCATAAGTGCTTTGCCTGTTTCAAGGCTTAAATGCATTTTTTTTAGCGCAGTAGTGCTGCATGGGTGTGGATAGGCAGTGTAGAGGGTGGATCGGTGCGGTCTGGTGGGGGTGCGACGGGCCATTCCGAGCGGATGCTCGCAATGGCCGTATTATAACTGCGTGGCGCTAGGGCGCTGGAGAGTGGTTTTCTGAGTGGGGCTTGGGGTTATGACGATTGTTTTTCGATGAGTCGTTTTTCGATTCTCATCGCGGTGTTGTTGAGTGATCGGATATTTTTGTGCATCGCGGTGGCGGTTTCTTCTTGCTGTTTGATGCTGTCAAGAGTTTGCATGGCCAGTGCTACAAATCCGGCAACAATCATGCTGGCTATGGTCGTGGTTATGATAATTATTGTTTGTAATTCAATGGGTTGTGATTTCGATAACTTGAATGCCAGGATAATCCAGAACGCGATTTGCAGCAGGTTCGCCGCTCTCAGGATCTGGATCAGAAGGTGCTCAAACTGTTTGATCATCTGTCTATTCCTTGTTTGTTTATTGGCTCCAAGCGCCGATGACTTTTCCGAGTATCTGGAACGGCTCGCTCAGCGTGGGCGGGAACCCCAGGTTCAACGGCATCAGGTATTCGGTGGCGCCCTCTTTGTAGTAGATCCTGAATGTTGCTGTGCTGCTGTTGCTGAGCAGTGCAACGATCGGGTCGCCTGATTTGATCGCATTTGTTTGGTTCGGGTCAATAAAAATCAGTGTTCCTGGGCTGTAGCTGCGACCCTGGGGTGCCTGCATCGCCAGCCCCTGTACCGTGACGGCAACTGTTCCTGGCCCATGGGGCACCGGGCAAATGATGTCCCGTCTCGACATGATGCTGGCGGGGATTTGATCGCCCAGGATCGCCCAGTCTACAACTGGCACTTTCAGGCCCTCGATGGCGCTGAGTGCTGTGTTGGTGGTTTGGTATTTTGTAGGTTGTTCGCTGACGACAGAGGGGGCTGCGCCGGTCAGTTCGGCGGTGCTAACTCTCAGGGCTGCTGCAATTTTTTCCAGATTTTTAATGCCTGTGCTCCGGATCGCGCCCTTAACGATCCGGTTGATGGTGGTCTGATGCACGCCACTTTCTTCAGACAGGCGAGTTTCTGACCATTCTCTGGCCCTGAGTAATCGTTTGATGTTGTCGCTAATCGTGTTTTGAGTCATTTGCGCATTATCTGCCAAAAAAGGCGTTGCACTCCAATGCATATTGGCATTATTATGCAATGCATATCCGCGTAGGGGGTTTTTATGTTTTATCATGTTCATGTATCCAAAATGATTGAGGCGCTGATTGCTGCTGATGTCAGCGAGCGCGAGATCGCTGATTTTTGTGGCTCAGCTCAGACCACAATCAATCGGATTCGAAACCAGCGCGTCGATCCGCGCTATTCGGTGTGCGAAAAAATCGCAGATCTTTATCGTCGGCGCTGTATAGAGGCTGACTCTAGTTTGGCTGATGAGGCTGCGTAATCAAATTTTCGTGGCAGATAAATAAATGTGAGGTACAAAATGGATGATCGGATCGAGGTTTCTCTAGTTCAGGCCATTGCCCGTTCCAACTGGACTCAGGCAGCGCTGGCTGCAAAGTATGGCTGGAATGCGCAATCGTTCCGCAATGCGCTAAACCCGGACCAGCCGGGATCGTATGTCAATATCCGGCACCTGGTCGGCACCTATCGATCCACTCGTGACGCTGCCATTTTGGATGCGGTGGGTGATGAGCTGGAGTGCCTGATGCTCCCGCGCCTGTCGTTTGATGGCCTGGCCAGTGATGAGGCTGTGCTCGACAACGCTCTGGAGCTGTTCGATACCACGGGCAAAATGATCCGTGAGGTGAGAGATGCGATTGACGATGGGCGAGTGGATGACGACGAATGGCGTCGGTTGGAGGCTGCATCGAATGAGTTGCAGCGGGCACTGGCTGCGGTGCTGTACCGCTGTGATCAGCTGAGGGGTGACCATGCGTGATCTGACAATGGCAGAAATAGATGAGGCGCTGTCGTTTGTGTCGCCAGATACCGCCCGCGATGAGTGGATCCAGATTGGCATGGCGCTGAAAGCCGAACTGGCCGATGCGGGGTTCGAGTTGTTCGACCGCTGGAGTCAAGGATCAGACAAGTACAAGCCAAAGGACTGCAAAAGCGCCTGGCGCAGCATCAAGGCCAGTGGTGGTGTCGGGCTGGGCACGCTCATCAAGGCGGCTCAAAGTGCCGGATGGCAACTCAAGCCAGACGACCGCAACGACGCCGATCGTCAGCGATACGCTGCCGAAATGGCAGAGCGTCGGCGGGTGGCTCAACAGCAGCTGGCCGAAGAGGCCGCCTGGCGCCGCCGAATGGCCGACCTGGTGGCCATTGGCTGCCAGAAGCTGTGCCAGTGGCTGAGCGAAAACCAAAACCCAGAGCAGGTCAGTCCGTATCTGCAGCGCAAGCGGGTCGGCTACCACTGCGGGTATATCGTGGCGTTGCCGGTGTTGCTGGTTGTGGATGATTTTGATGAGGGATCTTGGATCGTGACCGGAGAACACATCAAATCATTTTTTGTTGAGTTCAACCGCATGGATGCCGATCGCAAGGAACGCCGCAGTGTGCGCAAATTGAGCCCGGGGGATTTTGTACTGCCGCTGGTCGGCCCAGATGGGGCCATCCGATCGGTACAGATGATTTACAAATCCGGTACAAAGTCGTTCCCGCGCCATGGAGAGAAAAGCGGTTGTTTGGCTCTGTTGCCCGGAGAGGGCAGCGTGTGGTGTTTTGCTGAGGGCTATGCCACGGCCGCGAGCGTCCATGAGGCGACCGGGCGGACGGTGTTTGCCTGCATCGACGCGGGCAATCTGGTTACAGTGGTAAATGCCGTGGCTGCCAGCAATCCCGCTCAACCGCTGTTGATATGTGCCGATGACGACGAAACGACCGATGGCAAGAACCCAGGCGCTGAATTTGCTGCTCGTGCTGCTGCGGGTAAAAACGCGGTGGTGGTGTCTCCGGATTGGTCGGTGATGCCTGGTCAGCAGGAGGCCGCGTAATGGCAGATAAAATTCGAGCGTATTCCGATTTTAATGACCTGCACTGCGGTGCCGGGTTGGACGCGGTAAAACATCAAATTGAGTCGGCAGTAGGGCGGTTGATGGCGTCGAATGATCCGGACGATTTTGTGCCATCTCCCGCGCCCTCTGAACCTGAAGAGGTTCCGGCGGTGACGGAATCCGAGCCGTTCACCATCAAGGATCTCATGGCTCGGTTCGCCCTAATCTACCCAGATGGCAATATCTGGGACGCTCACAAACAGACCAAAATCAAGGTTGCTGCATTCAAGCGCCTGGTCGGTAAAAAACTGGGTCAGGAATGGCTGGACGCGGAAGGCAAGCGCCAGATCGCGGATGAGGACATTCAGAGCGCGGTGCGTGCCGCCCGTAAACGAGGGGTTCCGGGGATTGATCGGGCGTTGGAGCGGTTTGTTTATCTGGAGCCGTCGCGGACGGTGTGGGATTCGGAATTGCGCCAGGTCATTGGGATGGATGATCTCAAATGCATGATCCCGGTGGCGTTCGACCACTGGAACACGGCGCCAGAGCGGAAGGTGGTGCTCAAGAAAAATCTGGTGTTTGACCCAACGCAACGATCAGACCCGGATACCCATATCAATATGTTCCGGGGGCTGCCGCTGGAGCCGGTGCAAAATGATGATGCGTGCCGGGGCATTCGGGCGTTGTTGTGGTCGCTCTGTAATCAGGATGATCATGTCTGGACATGGCTCACGCGCTGGCTGGCATACCCGCTGCAGCATGTCGGGGCCAAGTTGAGAACGGCGGTTTTGATGCACTCTGAGGTGCAGGGGTCGGGCAAGAGTCTTTTCTTTGATGGTGTGATGCGCCCGCTGTATGGGGAGTATTCCGCGACGCTGGGTCAGCACCAGATGGAGTCGGCATATACCGACTGGCAGAGCAATCTGCTGTATGGCCTGTTTGAGGAAATTTTCAGCCGGTCGAGCAAATACAATCAGATGGGCACCATCAAGCAGCTCATTACGGGCGAAACGACCCGGATCGAGAAGAAATTCGTCAGTGGCTGGGAAGAAGCGAACCACATGAACGCGGTGTTTCTGAGTAACGAGATCCAGCCGTTCCCGGTTGAGACCAGCGACCGGCGGTTTTTGGTGATCTGGCCAAAGAAGAAAATTGACCCGGATCTGAAGAACCTGGTCAGTTGGGAGATCAATAACGGTGGCCCGGCGGCGTTTTTGGGGTGGCTGTTGAGGATTGACCTGGCTGATTTTGATCAGTACTCGGAAGCGCCGATGACACCAGAGAAGCAGCGGTTGATCGATTTTGGTTTGCCGTCCTGGGAGTCGTTTTATCGTGAGTGGGCGGCGGGTAATCTGGATGCCCCATACCATACGTGTTTGTCTGATGACCTCTATAGGGTCTATGTGAAGTGGTGCCGGGAGGGGAATGAACGGTTGATGACGCGGGAAAAATTCAGTGCCGCACTGAGCGCCAGAGAGAAGCGCCGATCGTCGGTAAAATGGTATGATCCTCCCACGCCCACCGTCATCAATCGGCGCGAACGAAAGGGGACATTTTTCGTGCTGCACAAAAAACCGGATTCCAAGAGCCAGATCCAGTGGGTGACCGACTGTGTTTGGGAATTTCGAGAGCAATCCGGGCTGAATGCCGAAGATATGCACAGCAATGGTGCATAAAACGCCCGTTAGGCCTAGGGGGCCTAGGGTAGGCCTAGGGGTAGGCCTAGGGTCTAAGTTATTGATTCCAAAAGAAAAGCCTATAGGCCTAGGGGTTTTGCGCCCGCGCCCGCGCGCGCGTATATTTTTAAGGTTTTTCGTTCTGTTATTTTTTTTTCTCACGCACGAGGAAATACCCCTAGGCCCCCTAGGCCCCTAGGCTTTTACTTAATTATCAATGACTTACCAATGTACTACCCCTAGGCCTAACCCTAGGCCTCCCTAGGCCTGTTATTTATTGTTATTTTTTTTGTGTTGGAGTGCGTATGACTAAATTTGATGACATGGTCAGCCGGTTGGATCGCTGGGCTGCAGCAGTTGAGGATTCCGCATCAGGATCCCGCGGGTATGCGCGGGTGGATTGGTCTGGTTCAATTGGTGGTGGTGTTGGGTCGTCGGGGTCGGTGGATCTCTGGACGGCAGAGACGCTGGATACCGATCAGGCGGTGGCTGAGTTGCCTGCCGGGCCAAAGGCAGCGGTGCAGGAGTTCTGGCTCCACAGGGACGCCAGCATCGAACAAAAGTGCCGGGCGTGTCGTATGACGCGCCGTACTCTGTATCGCAACCGTGAGCGGGCGCTCAGGCTGTTGGTGCAGAGGCTGGCGTTCTCTATGGCCGCATAATGGCTGCATGGCAAGTTTTAAAAAAACCATTGCAAATGTGGCACGAAGTTGTACTATTGCCAATATCTTGAAATACAAGCGCATCCAGAAACCCGCCCAGGCAACCCCTTGGCGGGTTTTTTCGTTTCTGCATCCTCTCGACAGGGACAGTCAGTTTGCCATGCATTGCCCGCACCTTGCGGGCCTTTTTATTTTTGGGGGTAGCTCGTGGTTGGATTCCGTTTTGGTGATCGATCAACAGCAAATCTGAGTAGCTGTGCGCCGCCTCTGCAGCGCGTTGTGCAACGAGCTCTTCGGTTTGGTGTCATGGATTTCTCGGTAATCGAGGGCCATCGATCCATCGCGCGACAGCAGGAGCTGTATCGAGACGGCAAGAGCCAGATCGATGGCATCATCCAACGCGGGCGTCACAACCTGATACCGGCTGAGGCGGTTGATCTGCTGCCATACCCAGCGACATTGAATGGCGTCAACGTGTGGGCAGATCGCCAGCGATTCTGTGTGCTGGCTGGCCTGATGTACGCAGCAGCGGCAGAAGAGGGGTTGTCTATTCGCTGGGGTGGTGACTGGGACGGTGACGGCAATAATGCCGATAGCTCGTTCCATGATTTGCCCCACTTTGAGCTGTTGTGATGTTTGACTGGTTTGGTGCTGCAAAATCGATAGAGGCCGTCGCAACGGAATGGATCGAGACGGACACCGAAAAGGCAGAAGCGCGGGCCGTGATGGTCAAGGCGCTCGACCCCAACGGCAAAATGCGTCGGGATATTGCTCGCACGGTCAGCCGGTTGTTTCAGCTGTATGTTGTGCTGATGGTCGTGCTCGTGATTGCTCAGGCTCTGGATGTCTCAACCACGGTGATGGTCGATGGTGTCGAGGTTCGATCTGTCGATATCGCGGTCGAGTCCCTGGCGGATTTGTTCATGCCGATCGTAGGCCTATTCGGCACGATTACCACGGCATCATTCGGCGTCAATGCAGTCAACTCGTTCAAGGGCAACTGATGGGTCACCATGATTTTCTGGAGCGCGTCATTGCGACGATGTCGTACATATTTGGTGGGCTGTTGACTGTGGTTGGACTCAATGCCCAGGAGTGGTATTGGATCGTCGGTGCGGTTTGCACGGTGGTTACCACGATCGCGCTGTGGCGATTCAAGCAGCTCAACTACGAGCTGAGGCTCCGTGAGGTTCGGCTGGCTGAGCGACTGGCTCAGGCTGAGCTGGCCAGCAGGAATTTTGATGCCGAGTAAAGCGCCGTCGTTCTGTCGTCATCCTGGTTGCAATGTCCTGACGTCATCAGGCTATTGTGATGAGCACTCTACGGATCGTCGGGCGGCACAGTTGCAGTCACAAAAAAAACACAATGCCCGGCGGGCTGATTCGGATCAGATGTATAAGACGTCCCGCTGGAAAAAGTTGAGCGTCGCATACCGACGCCAACACCCGCTTTGTTGCGATTGCGAGAGCCGTGGAACCATCCGGCCCGCTGATCTGGTTGACCACATCAAGCCCGCGAAAAAATTCCCGGAGCTATTTTGGGACTGGCGCAATCTGCGTGCGCTCTGTCAGGAGTGTCACAACAGGATCGGCGAGCGAGTGACGGCGGAAAAATAATTTCTATCGTTCGTGGTTGATGGGGAGGGCGGGTCAAATCTTCAGCACCTCAAAAGCCCGCGAACGAAGGGGGAATCGTTTGTGTGAGATTCCTTAATTTTAAGGGGGGGGGTTAGCGCCTTCCGAGTGAGGTGATATGGCTGAACGGCCTGCAAACGTCATCCCGCTGGAGACCAAAAAAATAGCCGCATCAGCGCCTTCTGGTCCCCAGCAGGGTGATCAGACTGATGTTTTTCAGGGCATTGTCCCTGGTCTGCCAGAAAAGCCGGAAAATTTGACGCCAGAGCAGTCCGATTTTTGGGATGAGTTTGGTCAGAAGCTGGTCGACTCCGGGATTATTTCTGAGGTCGACCTGTCAGCATTCCACCGTTACGTTGTGAGCTACTGTCAGTGGCGTCAGTGGAACGACCTATGCCAGGAAAACTTCGGCCTTGGATCGATCCAGGTCTACAGCACAGGGGCCAAATCGCTGAGCGTTCAGGCGGTTCTGCGTAAGCAGGCGGCTGATGAACTCCGCAAACTCGAACACCAGTTCGGTCTGACGCCGCGTGCTCGGCAGGCCATCAAAATTGAAAACCCCGGCCAGTACGATCTTGATCTATGAGTGCCGCTATTGCAGCCGTACCCCGGATTGACCTGGCACGGATTTACTTGGACCGAGCGTACCAGTACGCCGCCGATGTTCGAGATGGCCAGATCCCGGTTTGCCGCATGACCCGACTAGCAATCGACCGATGGTACCGAGATCTGGAAACAGCCGAACGCCGCGGGCTGAGGTTTGACGAAAACGCCGCGGGTCGTTTTTTCCGGTTCTCCGGCTACTGCCGCCAATACGAAGGCGATTGGGCTGGCAAGCCGATTGATTTTGAACCATGGCAATGTTTTGGCCTGGCCCAAATCTTTGGATGGCTCCGAACGGATGGCACCCGTCGATTCCGGATCGCCTACGAAAAAGTGGCCCGAAAAAACGGCAAAACCACCAAAGCCGCCGTCGTCGCCAATTACGGCCTCCTGGCAGACGGAGAAGGTGGCCCCCGGATTTACTCCGCAGCCACCAAGCGAGAGCAGGCCGCAGAACTGTATGACGCCGCCGTCGCCATGCTGGAGCAAAGTCCCAGTTTATTCCGCCTGGTGCGCCGCTACTCCAACCGAGTGCTGGCACCAAAAAGCAGGGGCAGGTTGCAGGCACTATCGAAAGACCACAAATCCATGGACGGCCTCAATGTGCACTACGGCCTGATCGACGAACTGCATGCACATCCGACATCAGCAGTATGGGACGTCATCAAATCGGCACGAGGGGCCAGATCCCAGCCACTGATCTACTCGATCACCACCGAAGGATTTCTGACCGATGGTGTCGACGCCGACCTGCACGAATACGCCAGCAAAGTTCTGACAGGCGCCGTAGACGACGACGAATTCTTCGCCTACATATTCCAGGCCGAACCGCCAGAAACCAACACGGACTGGTGGCAAAACGAAACCGAATGGATGAAAGCCAATCCCAACTACGGGATCAGCGTCAACCCAGACGACATGCGCCAACAGTGCCGAATGGCAAAAGAAATCCCCAGTGAACGGATCGAATTTTTCACAAAAAAACTGAATGTCCGAGTCCGTGGCGAAGCAAAATGGATGAACCTTGAACGGTTCAAGCTCTGCGAAGCCGACTACGACCACCAAGCCATCTGGGCCGACAAGCTGGACCCAAAACTGAAAGGAAAAGCCGCCTGGGGCGGTGTAGACCTCTCATCCGTCGAAGACATGACCGCGCTCGCCTTCGACCTCGAATGCAACGGAAAAACGCGGCAATACGTCCGGGCCTACCTGCCAGAAGACGCCCTCAAGCGCCGCCTGCAGCGTGGAGACAAAACCCTGGAGCGATTCGTACAAGAAGGCTCCCTGATCGTCACTCCCGGCGCCACCGTCGACTACGACTGGATCAAACGAGACATAAAACTGGCCAGCGAACGGCTGCAAATCCAAGGCATCGCCTTTGACCGCTGGAACTCCAACCAGCTCGTCAACGACCTGCTGAACGACGGAATTCCAATGATCGAATTTGGCCAAGGCTTCGGCAGCATGAGCGCCCCCATGAAAGAATTCATGGTCCAGGTGCTCAACCAAAAACTGGAGTGGGCCAGCCACCTCGTCTACTGGGCCGCCAGCAACGTCGTATCAGAAACAAACCCAGCTGGCGACATCAAGCCAGACAAGTCGAAAGTCAAAGAAAAAATCGACCCCGCCGTGGCCAGCATCATGGCCCTCGGAGTCATGATCAAAATGCCGCCCAAAAAGCGGCCAAAATCCATCTACGCAGACGGCGAGCTATGACCAAATACCTGCCCAGCAAAGTCGACAGCATCCTGCTGATCGCTCTCGCCCAAATCGGCGGAGGCCTGCACATGCAATACGGCCCCGGAGTCGCACTACAAATCACCGGTGGCCTATTACTCATGCTCGGACTGATCATGGCCCGTGGTGGGAGTGCGCCACAATGATATTCGACAGCCTCGGATCAGGGCTAGCCAACATCACCGCCGCTCGCCACACCGAGCCAGACGACCTCTACCCAGCCACCGGCGGCGGCCTTTTCGGCCTCACAATCCGTCGACCGATCGCCGGCGTCCCCATAAACCGAGACTCAGCCCTCACATACTCCGCCGTCTGGGCCTGCTGCGAACTGATCACCAAACACCTCGCCATGATGCCCTGGCGCGTCATGAAGCGCACAGGAAAAGCCCGGTCTATCGCCACCGACCACCCGGCAGACGCCATACTCTACCGAATCGCAAACGACGAAACCAACAGCTATGAATTCCGAAAATCGCTGGTTCTCAGCGCCCTGCTGCAAGGAAATGGACTCTCAGAGATCGAACGGAACCGATTCGGAGAACCCGTCAGCTTCTGGGGGATCGACTGGGATCGGGTCAACCCCGACCGAGACAACCGCGGCCGCCTGATCTACGACATCGCAGAAACCGGGCAACCAAACACCGTCCTGAAACCATCAGACGTAATCCACCTGCGCGGTGGCCCAAGTGTCGACGGAATCTCAGGCCTCAGCGTCATCCAATACGCAAAAGAATGCTTCAGCCATGGTCTGGCCATGGAACAATTCGGGTCCGGCTTCTTCGGCAACGGCGCCATGCCCGGCGGCGTCATCGAATGGAAAGACGAAGCCGTCCAGCCGGAGGGGTGGGGATCAACATCCGCCCGCAACATGAAAAAAACCTGGCTAAACAGTCACCGAGGCGCAAAAAACCACGGCGGAGTAGAAATTCTCGAACCCGGACAAACCTACAAAGCCATCGCCATATCGCCAGAAAATGCCCAGTTTCTCGAATCCAGACAATTCGGCATCGCCGAAGTTTGCCGATGGTTCGGCGTACCTCCGCACAAAGTCGCCGAACTCAGCCGCAGCACCAACAACAACATCGAAAGCCAAAACATCGAATACGTCACCGACACACTCAGCCCCTGGGCCGTCCGGCTCGAACAAGAAGTCGATTTCAAGCTGTTCGGGCGTGACACCAGCCACTACAACCGCATCAACCTCGGCGGCCTGCTGCGCGGCGACATGGCTGCCCGTCAAGCCTTTTACCAGTCCATGATGGATCGCGGCGTATACAGCATCGACGAAGTACGTGCGCTCGAAGACCTCAACCCACTCGACAACGACCTGGGCAAACTGCGCATGGTCCAAATGAACATGGCCACCGTCGAACAAGCCAACGCCACCGGCAACACATCAACCCCAACAGGAGCCACCCATGCTGGATAAAACCCTGATCTGGTCACTCAGCTCACTGGCAGATACCCAGTTGGCAGGATTGCCGGGCAACCTCAAATTCGAAACCAGCCTGATCGACCCCGATCGCGCATCGCTGCCATCCACATTCTCAGGCCCCGTCATCGATGCCGAACGAGCGGGGCTACCAGTACAATCCCGCGACAACATCGCCATCATCAACCTGCGTGGCATCATGCTCAAATCCTACTCATGGGCATCCAACTACGTCGCCAGCTCACTGCATGTACGCCTGGCAGTCAAAGCCGCCCGGCTAGACCCCAGCATCGACCACATACTCATGATCGCCGACACCCCCGGTGGTGACGTCCGCGGCATGCACGAACTGGGCGACGAAATCACACTCGCTGCGAGTACCAAAACCGTCATCGTCCAAATAGACGGCATCCTCGCCAGTGCCGGGTATCATGTAGCCGCCGGAGCCAGCGCCATCTACGCCAGCCACAAAATGCACACCATCGGCTCCATCGGTGTTCGCACCGCGTTATGGGACAGCAGCAAATGGTACGAAGACGCTGGCATCAAAGTGATCAAAATCGACACCGGTGAACACAAAAGCACCGGCATGGAAGGCACCCCCATCACCGACGCCCAAGTCGCGGAAGTGCAGCGGGTCATCGACCAACTCTATGCCGAATTCATTAGCGTCATCCAGCGCGGACGCAACCTCAGCGAAACCGACGTAAAACCCATCGCCGATGGCCGCACCTGGTTCGCCGAAGACGCGCTGAACCTGGGTCTGATCGACGGCATTCAGCCGCTCGAAACAACCCTGAACAACCTATCAAAACGAACCGGCCATCCCCCTGGCATGACCAGCCAGCAAGCCGACGAACTGTTTGCCGAATTCGACGGTTTCCAAACCAACTAACCACCAACCACCGCCACACCAACAGCAGCACTGCCCAAGCGGGCCGGTGTAGCTATCCACACCCAAAAAAGAGAGACAAACCATGCTCAAAGCCAAACTGAAGCAAAAACTGGCCCGCGCCAAACAAATCCGCACCGACGCTGAAGCCGCCAGCCGTGAACTGACCGAAGCCGAAGCCACCGAACTCACCAACTTGGCCAATGACTGCAAAACCATCAAGGCCCAAATTGACCAGCAAGACGAATTCGAAGCCCTCGAAGCCAGCATCAACGCCGGCACCGGCCGTCGCACAGGCCACAACCCCGTGGCAAGTCTCTCCGCCACTGTCAAAGACCCCGAACTCGAGGCCATGGGCGGATTCCAAGACGAAGGCGAATTCTTCAGCGCCGTCTATCGGGCATCAACAGGCACTATCGACCAACGCCTGACAGCCACCGCCACCAACGTCGTCGGTGCAGACGGTGGAGACGAAGGCTTCAGCCTGCCACCCGCCATGCGTAACCAAATTTTCACCCTGCTGGATGAAGACCACGGCGACCTCGTCAGCCAAGTCGCCGGAGAGACAACCAGCGCCCGCAGCGTCTCATACCTCAAAGATGTCACCACCCCTTGGCAGGCAGCCGGCATCCAAACCCACTGGGATCAAGGCAGCGAGACCTTCAGCCCCACAAAATTCAACGGCCTGACAGCCGGCGAACTCAGCCTCACCGGCCTGAGTGTCTTCGTCACCGTCGAAGAAGACCTGCTCGACGACGCCCCGCGGCTTGGGCAACGCCTTATGAAAATGGCACCCATGGCCATGCGCTGGGCGATCAACGAAGCCATTCGGTATGGCGATGGCGTCGGCAAGCCAAAAGGCTACATGAAATCCAATGCCCTCATCACCGTCGCCAAAGAATCCGGGCAAGCCGCTAAAAGTTTGGCCTCCGAAAACATCGTCAATATGTACATCCGCATGCTGCCATCCAGCATCAACCGCGCTCACTGGGAATGTAACTCAGAACTGCTGCCCCAACTGATGAAACTCAAGGATGACGACGGCAATCTGCTCTGGACTCCGCTCAACTCAGGCTACAAAGAAACACCCAACGGCCTCTTGCTGGGTCGCCCCGTCAAATTCAACGAACATCCAGAGGCCGCCGGCACCGTTGGCGACATCCAATTTATCGACCCCAAAGGCTACTACCTGCCACGTCGTACCGGCGCGGCCAAATACGCCGAATCCATCCACCTCTACTTTGACCAAGGCCTGAAATGTTTCCGCTGGCGTCTGCGCCTGGGCGGCACCACATTCCTGACCGCCCCAGTCACGCCCGCCAAAGGCAGCCTGACCAAATCGCACTTCGTCACCCTCGCAACCCGCGCCTAATCGCCCGCGACTCGGGTGTGACCACACACCCGAACAACCCAAACATCAGGAGCCATCCATGAGCAACCCAAACCTCAAGCCATCCACCCGCGCCACCGTTGTCGCCGCGCTGGCCAGTGCCTCACGATCCGTCGGAGCCGCCACCACATCAGCGGTTGATATGAGCCAGTACGAAAACGTCCAAGCCATCATCAGTGTCGGCGCCTTCGGCACCGATGCCACCGCCACTCTGAAATGGCAGCAAGCCACCGACACCGACTTCAGCGACGCCAAAGACATCACAGCCCGATCCGCCATCGACCTGGCAGAAGAGCTCCCCGGCGTCATCAACCTGAAAGCCACCGAACTCGACGTCAACGGCGGTTTTCGCTACGTCCGAGCCGTCCTGACCATCGGCACCGCCGCCGTCCATGCCGGAGGCGTTATCCTGGCCCATGACGCCAAAAACCAACCGACCGACGCCATGACCGGCACTGTCATCGACTAACAGGAACCATCATGCACCCGGAAACCGCACTGGATATCCGCGTCACCCGTGTCACGGCTCCCAGTGCGGAGCCGCTGACGCTGGAACAGGTCAAAATCGATCGAGTCATAGACTACGACGACCACGACAGCCTCCTGACCGATGCCATCAAAGCCGCCCGCGAGGTTGCCGAACAAATCACAGGCCGCGCACTCATGCCGCAACAATGGCAACAGCTGCACCCCAGCGCCACCGCAGAACTCAGCCTGATGGTCTGGCCCGCCGTCAGCATCGAGAGCATTAGCATCGACGGAGAAACCATCGACCACGCCACCCTGATCGACAACGACCAGCTGGAATTTTTCGACGGGGACGACCCCATCATCAGCTACCCCGGATTCAAGGGTCGGCGCGTCATCGTCCGATACACCGCCGGATACCAAAGCGCCGAAACCGTTCCAGCATCCATCAAAAAGTGGATGCTCCTGCACATCGGCAGCCAATACGAACACAGAGAGTCAGAGATGATTGGCACCATGACCACCCGATTACGATTTACCGACAGCCTCCTCGCCGGTCACATCATTCGGAGATACTGGTAATGCGAGCCGGTCGCCTAAAAACCAGCGCCCAGCTGATCAGCGCCAGCGGCACCAACCACGGCCGCCGCATGATCGGCATCACAGAAGAGGCCAGCACATCCGACTGGCAGCCAGGGCTGATCCAGCCCCAGAATATCGTTGTGCGCGCTCGCTGGAGTGCCAACATAGAGCCGGGCGGCCTATTCAAAACCCTGGACGGGCGGTGGCTGCTCATTGGCCCGATCACCGACCCAACCGGAAAACGCCAAGACCTCATCATCAGCACCCAACTACTGAGCGGTCAGCGGGCCGTCATCGACCCCGACGGTGCCGGTGCCAGTGCAGGAACCGAAGCGCACTGCGCCATCATTGGCTACCGCGCCGGAACCGAAGGCGAAAACAACTACCTCAGTGATGCACCCCTGAGAAAACAAGCCGAATTTTGCAACGCAGAATACACCCCAGAGGTCGGGACAGAATTCAGCGTCAACAACACCCGATACCGAATCGACCAGATCGACAGTGATCAATCCACCGACATCATCACCCGTTGCTGGATTACCACACAACAACAGGACTGACCCCATGAGCGAAATAGCCAGCCAATACCGCGTCACCATCCTCGCAACCGGCGTTAAAACACTCGGCCTCTCCCCCAAATACAGCCATCATCAAATCGCGGTAGAAGGGGCGACCGGAGACGTTACCGTCAAATTTCGGCCAGTGGGGTTTGACGACTATCAATCCGTAACAGACAACGTCCTGGAGCAAAACAGCAGCGCCGTTTTCGTACTGGGTAGCGTCGAAAGCGTTGAACTGACCCCGACAGACACCGGCGTCAGCTACTCCCTGACCGTGAGCAGCTTCTGATGCGACTGGCCCCCAGATTGACTCCGCGCCTCACTCCTCGAGTAAACCAGCGCCTGGGCAGTGCTGGTGATGGTGGGGCAGTGTCGCGGTATTTTACAATGCTGGATGCTAGTGCAGCACAATACTACGTGCTTGATGAACCAATAATCTTGGTCGGCGATTTTGCAATTGAACTTAAAGCCATCCCCAATGGAAGTAGCCTTGCTTTTTTTGGGAGTGCAGATAGCTTTTTAAGATACAGTTCATCTAGTGATATCTACCAGTGCATGATCAATTCAAACTACAAAAGTAATCTTGCCTATTCAGACTCACCGAATATATTTAATCGTATTGTTTTATCCCGGAACGGTGCTAATGTCTCGGTGCATGAAAACGGTGAACTACTAGCAACATATGATTTCGTAACTGATAATTTCACCTTAGAAAATGTAGGCGGTAGAGGCATATCCGGTAATTACTTCAACGGTATTATAGCGGACGTAAAGATCTGGGAAGGCACTGACGATACCTCAACAACGCCAACATACGGATGGGCGATAGACTCCGACGGAACTACCGGGACTGAGCTGCCAGAATATGGAGCAATAACCCTGACTCGAACAAACCTAACATCGGCTGACACTGAACTATTCACCCTGGATGAATCAACAGACCCGGCCGAGTGGGTATCGGAGGATGGCTTAACAGTCATTCCAGTGGGGTACGATTTATGAGCATCAAACGCTGCATGATCCGTATTGAGTCTACTGGGCCAATTGGCGAGTGGTTCGCATCTCTGCCAGACCGACTTCCGGGAAATCAGATGGATGGTGTCAATACATTACTGCCAATACCGCCGACCGATTCCGTGCTGGCTGAACTCGATTCCGCCGACATCATCACACTTCCCGACGCCGCCGACACTATGGCGCTAATCCATCTGGTCGGCGGAACACTGGCAGACGACGACTTCAATAGCGTGCTGATCGGCACGCGCACACAGTGGCGGCAATTATATTTCACAGCGCATTGGCGACTATGGTGCGCTCCGTATCTGTACGATAGCGACAGCGACGAACAATACCAGACCGACCTGGCCGAAGTGGGGCTGGCCAACACCACCACCCGCGCCGACGCCCGCGAAGCCATCAAAACCATAGTCACCGCGTCATAACCGCGTCATAACAAAGAGCACCCACAATGTCACGGTCACGAGTACAACTATCCGGGATGGATGCCACCCTGGCGATGATCGACCAGCTCGGCAGGCAAGGGGATGCCCTCGCACGCCAAGCCAGCACCGAAGCGGCACAATCATTGCGCAGCACTTGGCTGTCTCAACAAATCAGCAGCGCCACCGGCATCAGCCAGTACGTCGTCCAGAGCCACACCAGCACCCAAAAAGCCACCGTAAAATACCCCAATGCGCGGGTGAACTTCAGCGGGGCAGGGGTGCTCGTCTCAGAATATCGATACCAACAACGACTCGTCAGCGCTCGCAACAACCGGGCACAAATCATCGTCAACTGGATCGGTGGCAGCAAAGTCGCCGCGGGATTTATCAACCCCAAAGGGGCCGGGCGGCAACCGCTCAGCACTCGCAACAGCAAAACAACCAGAACCGGCAGAACCTACACCTACCGAGACGGCATCCTGACGGATGCTATGGGGCCATCCATCGCCACCGCGTATCTCGCACTGCCAAAAACCAAAGTGACCGACGAGGCTCAAGTCCGGCTGGCCGAACGTGTAACCAGCCTGCTCAACACCCTCATCAACGAGTAACGCCATGACCAACACCACCGCCATGAGAGCCGAAATCACCCGACGGCTGGCCCAGCTGAGCGCAGAAAACGGCTACACCTGCAACATCAACGCCGTGCTCAACCCAGTCGATATGCGAGATAAAAGCAAACACCCTGCCAGCGGCAATTTTTGCGTACTTTGGACAGAGCCCGGCCAGCTGATTAAACAAGTTGGCAGCAACATCCAATGGGAACAAACCTTCGGTCTCGACATGACAGTACCCTGGACAGCCACCGCCGAATCCGACCTCGACACAATCCGGCTGGAGCTGGCCAGCGCCCTGGGTGCCCGTTTACCCAACGTCCAGCAACAAAAACTCACCGGGCTAGTTACCCACTACCCACAATCCGGCAATGCCCAGGCCGTCGTATCGGCCGAACTCACCCTGACCTACACAGAAACAATCACAGCGCTATAACACCCAACCAAACAATGGAGTCACTATGTCTCGCAATGTCTACACCTACATCGGTGCCGGGCAGGTCTACCTGCGCCGCCTTGATATCGCCCATGGCCTGCTGCCCATCGGCGACGTCAGCGAACTCGAACTGTCTATCGAAACCGACGAAATCACCCTCACACAACACACACAGCCCGGCGGCGGTAACCTCGACAAGGTCGAGCGTATCAGCTCCATGGGAGTCAGTCTGACCCTGGCAGAACTCAAACCAGAGAACGTTGCCATGGCGCTGTACGGCGATGCCACCGTCGTCGCCGCCGCCGAAGTTGTCGACGAATCCCACACCGTCGCCGCCACCGGTGCCCTGATCCAGCTCAACGACCAGCCCGACACCACCGTCAGCTACGTCGTCAAAAATGCGGCCGGTGATGCCACCTTCGTCGAAAATACCGACTACACCGCCAAGCCGCTCGGCATCATCCCGATCGCGGGCGGTGGCATCAGTGCCGCCGACGAAATCAAAATCACCTACACCAAACTGGCCGTCAACGCCATCGAAATCCTCAGCAACTCCGGCTATGAGTACGAACTCGTATTCGAAGGGCTGAACGAAGCCAACGGCGGAGTAGCCCAGCCGTTGACCCTCTATCGCAATAAATTCAGCCCAACCACCGGCCTGGGCCTGATCACTGACGAGTTCGGCACCATGACGATTGAAGGTGAAGCGCTCGTAGACACCAGCAAAACCGGAGCTGGTATCAGCCGCTACGGCAAAATCTGGATTCCATCCTAACCACCCGCGCGGGAACCGCTCGATCATTTTCCCGGCGTCGGAAAAATGGTGCCGGTTCCCGCCCCTCTGAAGAGACCTCTCATGGCTAACCCGATCGTATCCCTGCTGCTGCAAGTAAAAAACCTGATATCCCCAGGCGCAGACGAAGCGGGCGAAAGCCTCAGCGAGCTGGAGAAAAAAACCCGGGAGCTAGAATCAGAGCTGGCAAAATTTGAAGGCGCACAAGCGGCCATCAAAATGCTCGACGGCGCCAAAGATGCCGCAAAAGAAGCAGAGGGCGCGTTCGACATTGCCGCCAGTGAAGTTATTCGACTAAAAGCCGCCTTCAAGGCCGACAAAACCCCCGAACTGGCCCTCGCGCTGGAAAAAGCCAAAATCGCCGCCGCTGCCGCGAAAAAAGAGTGGGCTGCCAGCCGAACAACCGTATCCCGGCTGTCTGAAACCATCGACCGGGCAGGGATAGACACCGACAACCTCACCGACTCAGAAGCAGAACTAGCCAGACAGTCAGACGACCTACGTCGCGAACTGGATCGCGCCAACGACGAGCTGGACCAAAACGCAGACAGCGCCAGACGAGCGGGGAGTGAGACCGACGACCTCGCCGATCAAGTTGCCCAGGCCCGCAACGCCTTTCTCGGATTCCTGGGTCTCGACCTGGGCGTCGACATGCTGCGCGACCTTAGCTACCTGGCCGACGGCTACTCAAACCTCACCAGCCGCATCAAACTCGCGGTCGGAGAAGGTGACGCCTTCCACCAGGGGCTAAGCGACGTCCGCACCACCGCCAACAACACCGGCACCGCGCTGGAATCCGTCGCGGGCTTATATACAAAACTCTACCGCGCCACCCGAGACCTGGGCACCAGCCAGGAAGACGTGGCCCGGCTGACCGATACCATCAGCAAATCCTTCATCGTATCCGGGGCCTCAGCGCAAGAAGCCGACGCATCCATCACCCAGCTGTCACAAGCCTTGGCCGCCGGCGTGCTGCGCGGCGATGAATTTAATAGCGTCATGGAACAGTCACCCAGGCTGTCACAGGCACTATCCGCCAGCCTCGGCGTCACCACCGGCGAACTGAGGGCCATGGCAGAACAGGGCCAACTGACCACCGACACCGTCGTCAAAGCACTGAAAGAACAAGCCGCCGCTATCGACGACGAATTTAGCCAGATGCCCGCCACCGTCGGTGCTTCGGTCGAAAAATTGAAAAATGAGTGGCAAATATTCATCGGCGAACTGAACGAAACCAGCGGTGCCAGCGAACTGGCCGTCGATGCCATCAACGGCGTCGCCGATAGTCTGGGTACCATCGGAGACGTGGCCAGCACTGCCGGCACCGCCGTCGCCGCTGCCATGCTCCTGAAAGTCGTCCCGGCCATGGCCGCCGCCACGACGGCGACAGGTCTCACAACGCTCGCCATGACCGCCCTGGGCAAAGCCATCCCCATCGCCGTCGTGGCCATGGCCATCACCCAAGCGATCGACCTCACCAGCGCCTATAAAAAACTCAAAACCGCCACCACTGATCTGGCCGATGTAAACCAACAGCTGGCCGAATCCCAACAGGCGCTGTCTGATCGATACGCCGAAATCAGCCAGCAAACCGGCGTGCAAGTTAAAAACATGCGCGACCTCGAAGCTGCCCTGGCCGCGGGCACCATCAGAATTGATGAGCAAACCGCCAGCTACGTCAGCGCGGCCGAAGCGGCCCGGCTATTCCAGCAACGTCAGAGCGAGGTCACGGCCGCCGCACAAGACGCCGCTCAAAAAATGGCCTACACACAGGCCGACCTGAGCAAGGCCTATCAAGCCGTCAACGAGCAGCTGCAAACAGCCATCGATGACAACAGCCAGCTCGCCAGCGTCATGTCGGGCGCGGTAGTCACCGCTCTGAAACAGGGGGAAACCGGCATTGCCGCCCTGGCGATCGCGCTACAAAATGCGGAACAGCAAGGAACGCTAACAACCGATCAAATCAATGACGGCCTATCTGCCGCCCTAAAAGAACTGGCAGCCACCGATCGGAGCCAATTTGGCGACCTGATCAAAACCGCGATGGAAAAAATAGAGGCCGGGGCAGAATCGGCGGGCGTCTCGGTTGAGCAGCTGCAAACCTTATTAGGCTCACTGCAAACCGCCGATCTGGAAAGTGCCTTCGAAACCCTGGGCATAACCAGTCAGGCATCGCTACAAAAAACCGCCGATGCAGCCAAAGCCGCGTTTGAAACCATCCGCGCATCCGGCACCGCCAGCGTCTCCGACATCGATGCCGCGTTTATGGTCTATGCCGAAAAAGCCATCACTGCCAACGACGGCATTGTCGATTCAGAGCTGGAAATCCAAGCCGCACGACTGGGAATGACCGACCTGCTCGACGACCTGACCAGCAAACAAACCAAAGCGGGCAATGCCGGTAAAACCTCGGGCAAGCACATCGCCGATGGGGCCAAATCCGCTAAAACCGCCACCGCCGAACTGGCCGACGAAGCCGCCGGCAGCGCCCGCGACGTACAAGGCCTGACCAACGACCTGGGCGCGTGGTTCCGCGGAGTGCGTTCAGAGATGCAAGCGCTCAGCGCCGAAGCGGGCGTCATGTTCGACAACAAAATGGGCATCAACAGCGGCCCGATTCTGACAGAAATGGAAGCCATCGAAGCCTCCATGGAAAGCGCTCGCGAGCAAATGGGCCGCATCGCACTAGACAGCCTCCAAGTATTCGATCCCACCGGCCTCAATAGCTGGAAAAACTCAGTCATCACCGCAAAAAACGAAACGATACTCGCCTACGGCCAACAAAAGTTGAAATTCCAGGACTACATGACCGCGCTGGAAGACGGCGAAAACGTCAATCAGCGGCTTATCAACAGCGCTCGCACCGCCAGCAACAACATGAGCCTGCTGGGCTCTCAAAATCTATCAACACTCCGCGCCGCGCTGGCCAGTGCACAATCCCAGCTGGATCAAATGAGCGACTCCGCAACCAGCACCCTCACATCACTGCGCGAACAGCTCTACAGCCTGCAAGGCGACACCGAGGCCTATCAAGAATCCCAATACCTCACCCAAAAAGCCGAACTGCAAGCCGCGCTGGAAGAAGCCCAGGCCGCCAACAACACCGACGCCATTGCCGCTTATAAAGACTCGCTCAAAACGCTGGAAAAAATCCGTGCTGAGCAAAAATCCCAGACCGCCGCCGACACCGCCACCACTGCCAGCAGTACAACCAGCAGCAGCGCCGATACCACCACCGCCAGTACCAGCGCCTCCATAGAGACCGTCACCATAGAGTTGGGCAGTCGATCCGTAGAGGTGCTGGCCAGCGATAAAGACGATTTGCTCGAAATGATTGAAGACGCCTACGAGAGAGGGGCCAGTCTATGATGCTCGACACCATCAGCCTGCCAGAGAATCTGTACTGGTCGGGCGAAACCACGTTTAAACCCTGGGCCAGCTCGCAAGAGCGCGCCGTCTCCGGAGCACTGATCATCGATGTGCAGGCCCTCAGCTACGGCCAGCCCATCGTATTGACCGGAGCCTGGATTCATCGGGCAGACCTGGCCGTGCTGCAAGCGCTGGAATCCAGCCCCCTGACAAAACGCACCCTGACACTGAATGACAGCACCGTCCACACCGTCCTGATCGATCTGGCCAGCGGCGGAATCAGCGCCACACCGTTGGCCCCAGAAACCACCCCGACCGCCAGCACCCTGTACGAGCTAACCATCCACTTGATCACCGTAGAACCTGATCCGGAGTCCGAATAATGGCCATCACCGATGCCGATTTAAAACTGATGCGTGCCGAACGCAATACCGACAACGCCGACGGCGGTGGCATGATGACCGGCACGCCGCTGTCCGACGGCGATATCAACAACCTCTGGGATGATATCGACAGCACCGAACTCGCCCGCGGCGGGGTGTCGATCCGCCGATTTTTCCCCAAAGTCGAAACCGCCAACACCGACAAACTGCTCGGCAGCCGCGTCGCCATCATCGAAGATGCCGCCGCCGATAACGTCAGCACGCTGCTGTATAAAACCGGAGACCACTACGCCGAACGGGCGCAAATCCAAGCCGAGATTGAACGTTACGTCGTGATCGGCATCCAGTCCCCCCTGCGGCCAGTCGGCACCCAGCGCGAGGGTCAAAACGCCCTGGTGCTCTACGCCGACCGGGCCGACCAAGCGCCGGAAGTTGGTGCCGTGATTGTGCTGGAGGATATCGACACCGAAGACCAGCAATTTGTCAAAATCACCGATGTCGACGCAGCGTCAACGGTGTACACCTACGTATCCGATGGCGAGTTTAACGACTACAGCGCCTGGCAGTTTGTCGTCAGCATCAGCCAGCCACTGGAGCGTGATTTTGAAGGGCTGGACCCATCGCCCACCGCCTCACATCCAACCCGAATCCTCACCACACAAGCCAGCGGCGCTGCAAAATACTACGGCATCACCCAACTGGCAGAAGATGCCACCACCGGCGATACCGCCGTTGTGGTGGACACCATCCAAGCCCCGCTGGTACCCGTCGTCTCCAGCGAAGTAGCGCTGATCGATCAAGTGCCAGGGGTCGCCACCCAAATCGTTCAAGCGGTCGGCAGCCAGCAGGCATTCAACCACGGCAACCTGTCCGGCTCCGTTGTCCGCACCCTCATGACGGGCTGGAAACCCGGCAGCCTGACACTCACCATCGGCGGCAGCACCTATCACGATGTGGGTACCGACCTGCAACTGATCAGCGGGACAGAGCGGCTGTCCTCCGCCTCCGTACTACCAGCCACCGGCCAGATCACGCTCTCACTGAATACGACCAGTAGCGTCAGCGGTACCTACACCCCAGCCGTCGCCGTCGATTTAACGCCATACACCGCCGCGGTAGACATCAGCGTCGCCAATCGCCAGCTGACCTACACCGACCAGCTCTCACCCATCCCGGCCCGCGGCAGCCTGCGCATCGACTACCTGTACCTCGGGGGCTGGTATCAACTGTCCGATGACGGCTCAGGTGCTATCAGTGGTGACGCGGGCGAGACGGGCACTATCAACTACGATACCGGCAGCGTTGCGTTTGTACTCTCTGGGGAGCCTGACGACGGGTCAGCCATCATATTCACCTGGGGATCAGTGGCCGACCTGACCCTGATCACCGGCACCCCAACCACCAAACTCAAAGTCGATCTGCCCGGGCAGCGTGAGGTTGGCAGCACCGCAATCAGTTGGGATCGCAGCGGCAGCAGCTACAGTCTGACCGAACTGAGCAACGGCACCTGGACAGGCGCTGGCAGCGCTGAGATAACCAGCACCGAACTGACGTTCAGCCCATCAAGCCTGCCCGATGGGCCAGTGACGGTGGCATACACTCAAGTCGCCGGGGACGAGACAGCCAGCAACCAGGTTTTGCCGGAGCAAACCGGGGGCAGCCTGAGCCTGATGGCCGAACCGGGCGTCCTGCCGCAGACCGTGCATTTTCAGGCGGTTTTTACCATCCCGAGACTATACAACTACGAGGGCGCAGACCAAGAGCTCCGATCAGTCGTCACGCTGACATTTAACGGTCGGGCCGATGGCTATGTATACACCACCGCAGAGGGCGAAACCCGCCAGGTCGGATCGATCAATACCAGCACCGGGGTGATCACGATCGATATCAGCGGTCTCACGCGCATGGGCACCTACGACGTGAGAATTAATTCCTGGAACTGGACCAGCACGCCCCAGCTCTACAGCTACCGCTGCGAGAGTCAAACGTCCGTTCTGTACTACCGCATGACCGACACGACCCCCGGCCCGGTCAGCGTGGTTTATGCGCTCAATCAGATCACGGTGGACGTTAACCTCGGCCTGGCCCCGCTACTGATCGGCGCTCAGGTATTTACGGTTGATGGGGTGCAAGTTGTTGATCGCGGCGATGGTTACCTGTACCGCAATTGGTCAGCAACCACCGCGGCAGGTCTCCAGTGCGGCCAAATCAATCACGCCGACGGCAGCATCGAACTGGATTACAGCCAGCTTCAGCCCTCAATCAGCACCCTGGCTACCACCCTGCAATCCGGGGCATCTGGGCGCTCCAGTGGCCTCGTCTCAGAGCTGGTATTCCGCACCCCGGCATCTCCGCTGCGGGCCAGTGGCGTCCAGATACTGGCCCGCCGTGCCTCCGATACCGCCCTGATGCGAGCCGACAGCGATGGCCAGGGCGACATTGCCGGATCATTCGACGCCAGCGACCAACTGACAGAACTGACCTCAGAACTCACGGGCGCAGTAGAGGGCGTATTGCCCATCACTACCGACCCCGGCACCGCCACCGGCACGGTAGAGCTATCCAGCGGCATCATCCGGCTCTCATTCACCCAGCCCGTGTTGCTCAGTACCCTGACATACAACGCCGTGGCCTATACCACCATCCCTGTTGATCCCGATCTGCTCGGCCTCGATCCGGTCAAACTGCCCACAAGCGGCAAGGTGCCCATTTTTCAAGCCGGTTATCTTGCCCTCGTTCACAACACGCAAACCATCGAAATCAACACGCCCACCGCTGCACAAACCATTGACTGTGGCCGAACGGATCTGGCCCTGGTGCGCATACTCGATGCCGCCGGTACGGCACTGGCCACCGACCAATACAGCGTCAACAACGAGACCGGCATCGTCACACTGGCCGACCCGTTCAGCGCTGAAGACGCCGACAGCAACAGCCTCACACTGCCGCTGACCGTTAGCCACCGCGTGCAAGACCTCTGCGCCGTGGGCGTGGCCCGGGTGGATGGCCAGCTGCAGTTTTTAACCCAACTCACCCACGACTACGCCGCCGGCAGTCAGGTATCCGCGGTGGTCGAGTTGGGGGATCTGCAAGCACGGGTAGAGGGATTATTCTGCCAAAAAATCGACGTATCGGGCGTGTTCGACGACGACCTGGCCGGTGACACCTCCGTCGCTCAGTACGATGATCTCAACTACCCGCTACAAGTCGACAACACCAGTGCCGTACAGGAGCGCTGGAAAATCCTCTGGCGATCGGCCAGCACATTCGATGTCATCGGCGAACAACGCGGCATCGTACTGTCCGGCGTCGCCAAAGACTTGGACTGCGCCCCCATAAACCCATTCACCAACACCCCGTATTTTACCCTGTTGGCCGATGGCCACGGCACCGGATGGGTAACAGGCAACACCATCCGATTTAACACCGTCGCCGCGGCCGAACCGGTCGAGGCCATCCGCACCACATTACCCAGTCACCAACGCCTGACCAATCAATCCGTCTATATCGAGTTTATGGGAGACGCTGACTAATGGCCGCAGAACCAAGAATCTACCGCTGGGATGACGTCGGCGCACCGGTGGCCAGTAATGTACAAGACGCATTTTATGAAATCGCCAAAGCGGTGTTGGTCGACGGCTACGGCAGCATGCCCGCCGCTGGCTGGTCGGTGGTCTATGATGAGTGGTCAACCGATGGCATCATCACCTTCACCAATGCCACCCAATCCGGCGTGCTGGGGGCCGTTAGAGGTGATTCATCCTCAAATCCATGCGCCTTGTTTATTGCCGACGCCATGGTGGATGCAATAACCGCGGTCAATGCGCGGTCGGGCTATCATGCAGTGACGGATCTATTGTCGCTACCGAGCGCGGCAGATCGAACCGGCATCCTATATAGTGGTAAACAAAATTATTGGGCCGTGATCGCAAACGAAAACGTTGCAGTGTTTCTGTTCGCGAATAACTCTGCATATATAACCGCCAGCCCGACCAATGTTATCTGGCTTTATAACGATGTGTTCGTGTGTGGTGCTGCCAGATCGTTGCGGGGGTTAGGTTCTATTGGCGCGCCCAGTTCAGGCAATTTTTTTATGGCTGGCGGCTGGGTTGGAGGTTACTCAAATAATGGATTGCATGGGAGCCAAGGGGTGATTCTGGCTGATCAGTCAGGCTCGATCACCAGCGATGACCGATATGGATTCAATTGGCCATTTTCAGATTCTGGAGGAGCATTTGGCAATAATAATGTTGACTCGATCGTTGAGCTGGAATTAAGACCGGTAGAGATTTGGGCCGGTGCAACGACGTCGGTAGCTGATGCATATCAGCAGTGTCGGCTGCCAATGCTACTATCCAGTCCCGGCCTCAATTATCAAGTTACCGACCGGATTAGTACTCAGCCGCTGACCGAACTGGTCAGCGTCAGCGGTAAAAATTGTTATCTTGCAGTTCTTCCCGCTAATGAACGAATGCTGGTCAGTATGGCTCTGGAAGACTGGATATGATCGTCGTTTCAAACAGCTTGCCAACAGTCCAGCTGGCGGCCCCTCCGCTGATAGTATCCCTCGTGCATAATCTGCCTGCCGATGTGTCAGATTATTTTGTACTGCATTGGCTAAACAGGTCATTCGTTGAGCGGCAATTGGTCGTCCGGGGCAGTGAGTTACTGTTTTCTCTCGATGGTATCACCCAGGGTCGGGTCTATAAGCTGGTTGCCTACGGTGTTGACAACGGTCTGGTGGATGGTGTCTGGTGGCACGACAACTACGTCTACGACCCAGGTCAGGCGACCATCAGTTTCACCAGCGGTGGTAATCAAGGCGGCAGCGGTGAAACCAAGACCTTCACCGGTTCCGTCCGGATCGAATCCGTCGGTGTCGCTCGTCAGGTCGTGGCCGTGGCGCTGGATGCAGATCCGGTCTACCTGCTCGCCAGCACGACATCCGACCTCAGTGGCAGCTACACCCTGGAATGGCAGGGCTACAGTGGCCAGATGCTCGTGACCGCACTGGATGATTACGGTGTCGATTTTGAAACCGGCAAAACCCTGGGTGAAGGCGATCGGGTACACCCGCCAGCGCCTAACGGCTACGTGTACGTATCCGGCAATCTCGGCACGCTGGGCCCCGAACCGCTATGGCCAACACAAGAGGGTGCCAGCGTCACCAGTGGCAACGTCCAGCTCGTTGCCGTGCCGTTCTGGCGTCCTAAATCGGCCGGGCCATTTTCCGTATGAGCTATGTGCCCGCGCTTGTCAGCCAGATAATCTGCCGCTATACCAGCACCAGTACCGCGCAGCGCGTCGCCAACGGTGCCTCTGTAGCGGGTTATCTGCCACCTACTCGGCAGAATGGTGCTGATATTGCCGCTCATACCGCCAGCGGTCGGGGTGCCCTGATCCGTCAGCAGTATCAACAGCCTCCCTGGCACCACCTGGGCTATCGTACCGGAGTCAACAGCGCCGAATCGCGCCAGCAATTGCACGCGCTCGGATGGGGCGTGCCAGAGTTCGTGCAGCTGGGGAGTGACATAGCCATTGCCTCTGCCAGCCTGGTGCTGACTGGCGACCACACGCTGATCGCACATACCCAAATCCGCTACGTTTACCATCATCTCAGCACCCCGATATTGACTGTCGACCCCTATACCGTCCGACCCGACGCCGATGCCCTGCGGGACAGCGAGCTGTTCACTAGCCTGAGCACCGTCATCGAGTTTGACGACAGCCTGCACATACCCAACTCCGTCATCAACTGGGGTGGTGCCGACCTCACCAAACGCGCGCCAATGCCGGTATTCAGCGGAGTAGCCCTGAGCCATCACCAGCCGCCAGAGCACCGACGGCCAATCGGTGCACCGTGGGACACAATCAGCGAGTATGCCAGCGCCACCGAAACCCCATACTGGCTCGGCGTACTCACACCGGGCCCCGCGCCAGACGCCACCGCAGCAGAGACACACATCATCATGAACACAGTCCAATGCTACACACTGCCAGACCAAACCCCGCTGGCACTGGCTGATATCAGCATCGACGCCGATCTCGATACCGTCTGCTGGAAGCTCAGTTGCCAAGCGCTGAACACTGCCAGCGCCGCATTACTCACGCCCGATGCGACCGGTCGCAAAGAGCTGGCGATCATCATCAACGGCCATCGGTGGGAATTTTTCATCGCCAAAACGGCCCAGTCCAAAACCGTCAGCGACCAGCTCAACAAACGGTTTACCGTTACCGGCTACAGCCGTAGCCAATACCTCGCCGAACCCTATGCCCCGGCGCGCACCAAAAGTATTGGCACCACCACCGCCGTGCAGGCCGCTACCGCCGAACTGACCGGCACCGGCTTCACCCTCGACTGGAACGTCACCGATCTGCCTGACTGGACGCTACCAAACGCCGCGTTCAGTTACCAAAGCCTCGCGCCGATGGCCGTGATTAAACGCCTCGCCAGCGCCGCCGGTGGCATCGTCCAAACCGACCCAGCCACCGACAGTATTATTGTCCGCCCCCGATTCAGCGCCATGCCCTGGTATCTCTACGCCATCGCCGCCGACGCGACGATCCACGAGAGCCAGGTCACCAGCGAACAACACGCCGACGCCCCCGGCATACTCTATAACGCCGTATTCGTCAGCGGAGAAACCGACGGCGTCAGTACCACCATCACTCGCCAGGGCACCAATGGCGACAGCCCGGCTGCCGACGTCACTGACAGCTGGATCGCCGCCATCGAATGCAACACCAGCCGCGGAACCGCAGAACTCGCCATCAGCGGTGACCGCGTCACCCACACCCTCGAACTGCCCGTCCCAGAAATCGACGAACCGGGCGTCCTGCTGCCCGGCATGAACGTCGCCGTACAACACACCGACAGCAGCCGGGACTACCGTAGCTACGTCACCGCCGTCAACATCAGCGTACCGGGGCGACTCAATGCCAAGGTTCGCCAAACCGTCACGCTCGATCAACCCACCGGGTGGGAGGACTACACCGCATGAGCAACCCATGGACACGACTCAGCAAACTCATCGCCCCCGGTGCCAAAACCATCGTCACCGTCACCACCGTACACACCGACGGCACCAGCACCGTCACCCTGCGCAGCGGCGATACCTTACGAGTACAAGGGGATACCGTCGCTGCCAGCAGCAAGGCAATTATTCAGGCTGGGCGGATAATCGGAAAAGCGCCAGATCTATCGCACTACGAGATCGAGGTTTAAAAAATATTGACTGAATCACTGTATAAAAATACAGTCACATGGAGTGATAGGGAGATATTCATGAAACCAGAAAAAAAACGACCGACTGAATCACAAAAAATCAGTCAGGATGCTGGCCAGTCGTCTACATCATATCCGGCAGAGATTGAATGCCATCGCTGGATCGTTTCGGTTGTTGACGGGAGGGTACAGGCGCAGCCCCTCGATCCCGACGCTATCATCATCAGAAACCAAGATCTTCCCTGCTGGCTGCAGTAACGTCCGAGTTTATATTAAGCGGCCTTAGGGCAGCCAAGGCTTACAAAGCCTACTTTGCCGCTGCGGCCAGCCGTCCCTGAGCCGGTAGACGGGGTGACGGAAGGAGTTGTGTCGGAGTGGTCTGTCATGCGTCGTCTCTGTAAGCCGAAGGAAAAAGTAAGCCTGCGACACCGTTCGGGTAGAACAAGTATCGCGACGGGCTCTGATTCAAAAAAGTGCGTCAGTTTACCTGACTGCAGCGCTCTCGTCATGGCAGTCTGCAACCGCGCTGAGGCTCTGCTATTGTCCGCGGCGGCGGTTGTCAGAAATATGGTCAAGGGTGTGCAGGCGATGTGTTACGCAAAGAGGGAACAGGAAATGAGTGTAGTGGTGGATGCAGGACGCGGGGCCGGGCGAGGTGTGGTGGGCGGACTGTTGCTGTGGGTATCGCTGGTGCAGCCGTTATGGGCTGGCGAGTATTATATTTGCACGGACGCGGCGGGTAAAAAGCTGTTTTCGCAAATGCCTTGCCCGGATCATTACCCATCGGAACAAGCACAATCGTATGAAGTACCGGCGAATACCGGGGCGCTGTTGTCACCGGATGCTGCCAGTGCCGGGGATCGTCAGATCAGTGATGATAATCCGGGGCTTAAAAACCTGACTGCCAATAATCGGCGTCTGGTATTGCAGCGTCAGCTGGCCCAGGCTCAAAAAAGGTTGTCGCAGCTGTCACAGCAGCAAACGCAGGCGTTGGCGGCATTGCAGCAAACCCGCGATGGCATTGCTGGTACCAATGCTGTTAATCGTCGCCAGCAACTGGATGATCAGATTAACGCACAAAAAGAGCAATATGAGTCGCAACGACAGGCGTTAACCCAGCGTATTGAGGCGTATCAATCAGAGTTGAATCAATTGTCGAGCGAGCGTTGAGCGAATGTTGCACCAGACACAGTGGCCAGGTGAGTGAGTATGTCTGCAACCCCGAAAATACTGTTGTTGTCGGCGTATCGTTCGGACAGTCATGGTTACTGGGCCGACTGGTTACAGGAGGAGCTGGATGCCGACTGGCGGGTACTGGAACTGCCCGGACGCTATTTTCGCTGGCGTATCCGCGGCAATCCCTTGTCGTGGCTGGATGAACTGGCTCAGTTACTGACAGCGTGGCAACCCGATCGGATTTTAGCCACCAGCATGGTGGACCTGGCGACGCTCAAGGGGTTGTTTCCAGCGTTGGCCGGTGTGCCCTGCAGCTATTATTTCCATGAGAACCAGTTTGCGTACCCGGTGGCGAGTGGGCAGCACAGCTCCATTGATCCCTTGATGGTGCAGCTGTATGGCGCGTTGGCGGCGGATGAACTGCTGTTTAACTCCCGTTTTAATCAGCAGAGTTTTCTTGATGGTGTGGATGCGCTGTTGCAGCGTCTGCCGGATCATTTACCCGAAAATATTGCTATTCGGTTGGAGAAAAAATGCCGGTGGTTGCCAGTGCCTGTGGTGGTTCCGGAGCCAACTGAGAGTGCTCAAAACAATGTTATACCGTTATCTTATGCGGCGGAAGTAGGTGCCAATGCCGATGTCACGGCAGTCCCGCGGAGTACGCCATTGCTGCTTTGGAATCTGTTCTGGTCAACAAAACCGGACACATTAATTGGCTAATTTCTCATGCTCCGCCGGTGACAAGTCACCGTTCGAGGA
>NZ_JAUYWA010000022.1 GCF_030689025.1 Oceanobacter sp. 1_MG-2023 | reverse complement strand
TGCTGGTCATCAGACACCTCGTTTATGGTGGCGATATTACCACCTACGTTGGTGTCCGGAATCATTGAACCACTACACAGTTTATGATGAATCGAAGTATTTAGAAGCCCTGAAAAAACGGGGATCACCACTGCTTCAGTATGCTGTAAACAGCTAAGAAAAATGGTTGCTGTCCACCTCAGGGCGTGTTGTTATACGGTTTTTTAAGCGGCATCGAGCTAACTTTATTCATCTCTTCGAAGGCAGTATTTGCACCTGCTCTCTATCTAATAACTCACTTTCGACGAGTTCAACACGAGCCGCTTTTGCATCCTGACAATAAAGAAATATTCTTAGGTTCATCCGAGCTCGTGAAAAGCAAACATATGCCAATTTCCTACTGCGAGCTAATTGACCTTCTGTGCCATCTCCAGCAGCAGCGGGCGTCAGAAGCTTATTGAAGCTGTACATGTTCCAGCTGGCTTCAATATCATCAAAAACAACTAAGACATCTTCGTATTCTTCCCCTTTTGATCCGTGCTGAGTACTGAGTGCCGTGTGATCAGAAACGAAACCGTAGTATGGGAGGAGCTCATTCGTTGACATTGATAAAAATTCGTCGGCTAACCAATCAGACTTTTCTTCAGTGTGAATTGCCTTATCGTAAGCCTCAATTCTTGGTTCTCTATCTAATGCTTCAGCCAAACGGTCAGAAATATTGCAAAGTTGATTTTCTTTTGCATATCTCAAGATGTCTCCAATTGGACGTTTTGTCCACATTTCGGAAAGCTCGGTCACAAGATTATGAGCACTATCTAGCATCTCCTTAAGGGGGCGATCCTTATTTATGCCTAATATATCGAAAGCAGGTGTCTCTTCCCGCAATATATCGACAATCTGTTTTTTGTTGCCGCTCTGTAGTGAGGCTATCAAAGGGCATAGCGATTTGATAAATGGCTTAACTAAGAAATGTTCCCCATCGATATACTCATCTTGTGCTTTGTTCGAGGCATATTCTCCCGTAAATAGATTTTGTAGTGATGAGAACCCAAGACGTCTTGCAATCATCTGTCGCACCAAGAACAGTCTTTTAGCTCCCTCATTATTCTGCCAACCGATGTATTGCAAGGCTTCATCGAATTTCGATAGAGACTGGTCTAGTTGCTCGGGTGTATATCTTCCACGAGGCCCAGCAGGTGCTTCTGTTTCAATCAAGGTCAGTAGCACACTACCTTCATTTAAGGCGATTTCGCCAGCTGGCACCTGCTGAATGTCATCCCGAAGCTTATTAGTCAGCGCAACGATTGAGGTAGCCGATCGAAAATTTTCCTCTTTCTCGATTAACCGGAACCCTTCAGGCCCATCAAATACACCGGCTCCATTATCATAAATCTGTTGCATAGGGTCGCCAAAATAGGCAACCATCGGAAGAGCTTCACCCGAACAAATTGTGTTGAATGCGCCAATAACACTATCAAATGTATCCTGCGCTTCATCGACAAAAATGTAGGGAAACTGGAAGCCAAGCCCACGTTGCAAAATAGGACTCTCGGATATCAAGTATGCAGCTAAGTCGATGACGTCATCATGACCGATTTGCCCCTTCGAAAAGCTACTAAACTGGCTCTCATCGTATTTAAACGTAGTCACTTGATCTAAAAGTTCTAATTCTGCCGTCAATTCAGCAACTCGAGCGCGTGCTCTCTGGGCTGTTTGAGAGTTACCATTATTGTCTTTTTCGCGTGCTTTTGCGATATGGGTTGGAATGAGGTTATCACGAAGAGCTATACGAATATCTTTCGTAAACCGGCTGATGGAACTCCAAAGGAAACTATGAATTGTTGAAACCAAATAAAGTTCATCGAACCCAAGCCGTTCCTCAATTACAGCAGTTGCTCGCTTAGTATAGGTAATACAAACGATTTTCTGACCATTTTTTCCTAAATCACGTCCAACTTCATCACGAAGAAAATTTAGTGCTGTCACGAGTGAAGTTGTTTTCCCAGAACCGGCTCCTGCTACTACAGAAAAAGACTGAGCGGCCAAAATGCATTCTTCGATTTCCTTATCTGCTTTAGTCGGCTTGAACAGTTTGGTCATATGACAGACTCCTCAATTGCCTGATCTTGGCTTTGTAGCCTCCGTTCAAGCCATTCCAATCCTTCACGGATGTATAAAGGTACTTGCCAATCATCAGAAGACAGGACTGTGAGTGCAAAATCGGTTTTCTTGAAGCTCGATTCTCGAATTAGTTCGTATACTGACTGATTCAACTCTTCAGCTTCCGCTGGGAGTACAACGCCTTTGAACGCTTCTCCTTCACCAAAGGCTTGGATGTTTTCATAGATGAATGCTTCTTCTAAAGTTCGACCATGAACCGTTATACGCTCACCTAAAAAATCCACTTCAACTGGACGCTGAAAAGCAACAAAACGGTCAAGATCAGCCTGCGATTGGTCCTGAGCGGGAATCTCATTGAAATCACTGATCAACAGTTTTCCTACAAACATGTCTTTGAGGCTAGCATTAGAAGTTATTGCACCAGTATCAACGGCACAGCAGGCTTTGGCTCGGCCGCCACCCTCTGGAGGCTTCACCGAGTCTATGTCGGTGATAACCAAGTAGGGAATGTGCAGGAAGGTCATTAGTTCTGCGAACCGATGAGCATACGCCCCACCAACTTCTAGCGTAGTGAGGTACTTCGTGTTCAAGTTTGGTGATGTCTTCGTGATCATCTGTGGCAGAAGAAGCCGCTCCACAGTGCCTTCAATCAATATTGCTGCATCAGCGAAAAAGAGGTCGCAATGGATCAGAGCTAGATAGCGTTTTAAAAAATCAAGAGCAGCATCCGCATCTACTTTACCGTCATCCGTAGAGACTGCTGAAGCTTGAAAATCTCTTAGGTTATGTATCTCTGACACACGTAGAATTTGAGACACAGTAGGATCTTCTTCTGAACGATGACATCTTCGAAAATACCTAACTTTTTCAAAATCAACTGAATTGAGAACATGTGATGAATGCGTTGTAATAACAAGTTGCGGACTACCTATTCCATCTTCATCGAGATTGTTAAGAATATTCCATATATTACCGATGAATGTTTGTTGAACTTGAGCGTGTAAATGGACCTCGGGCTCTTCGATAAAGATTAGGTGGCATAATGGCCGGTTCTCTAGGGTTTGCAACCACTGCAGCTGAAAATCCCGGATCTGGATCGCCATTAGCACCAGGTTTTTGAACCCCAAGCCATTATATGCCTCGGGAAGTTCATGAGCAGTTTCCGCATCTATGTAGATCAAGTCTGTGTTGCCTCGTAGTGCGACATCGGCGCTAATAGATGAAATTATCTTCAAACGACGTTCATGTGCTGCAGGTACACCCAAGTCATCCAATACACCCATAAGGCTCCCGAAATGCTCATCGTAGTGTTCCGTGAGTTTTTCGTTGTTCTCATCGATAATTTGGATGGCGGCATCGCTGATATCGGCTTGGTCTAAGTTGTTGCGATAGAACGAGGCAAACGCGGTGGAGAGCTTACTGCTACGACTAGCTTCCTCATCATCATTCATGTTTCGTTGGGCATCAACGAAGTCCGCTCGCACCAAAGAATTCAATATGCGTTTGCCATCAGAAAGCTTGAGTATTGTTTCCTCAATCTCATCGTTATCCAGCCTTGAAAGTGAAGAGTACTGAACGGAAAAATGGTTCTTGAAGTTACCATCAAGGCCTAAAAAATGGCTTAGGCTTCTTTTTCGTTTACCGTCATCATCACTTGGAAAAATGGTGTCATATTCAGCCCATAATTTGGAAATATCATCTACTGCATACTTACAGCGGATACCGACTTCATATGTTTCTATAGAAACACTTGAAAGCAAGGCAAAAGCGCGTCCGAAAGAGATGTTTTCGGGATCAAAATCGAACCAAAGATCGAGTTCTATGGAAGGAAGAATGACATCTCCCTCGGGTGAATAATGGTCAATCTCTGAGATGCGTTGAATCGAGAAATCATGAATCTTAAAATCCCTAGAAGAGAGAAAACACCGAAATATGCTGGTTGCCGAAGTCTTCCCACTGTTATTTGGCCCAACGAAAACAGTTTCAGACTCCTCGAAATCGACTTCGACCTCTTCAAGGCGACGAAAATTCCTAATAAAGGCTTTAGCTAATTTCATTTTTCATTTCCTTATTGAATGTGGCAACCAGTCTTTACCAACTAACTCTTTTTTCTTCTGTGGTATGCGACACCAATGCTCACTCTGAGACAAAAGTACGGCCACGATCGGTGCCGTATAACGAGCCTGTAAAAAAACCTGTTTCTAATCCGTTTTTCCCACCAACAGCTCGCTCTCTGTTGTTTATTTTCGATGGCCGGTTTTTATCGACCGTCGTTTATTTATTCTGTGTTTCCGACCTTTTTAAGCTTTGGCTGTCTGTATGCCAAGTATCCTGCTGCTTTTAGTGTCTGCTCTAAGGCTGTGTTGGCTCTGTTTTACTGGCTGAGATGCCCGTATTTTGCCAGCTTTTCTACATTGTGTACCAGACAATAAAGTTGCCACTGCCCCTGTACTTTGGTTTTGCTTCTCAGGCTAAAGCGGTTCAATCGTTTATTGGTGCCGATGTTGCCGAAGACCGGTTCGACAACGGACATCCGGTGGCTGTAGATTTGTTTGCCGTGGGGGCTGTCGACGCGGTGTTTCATCCAGTCGGTGTAACTCGGTGGCCGTTTGTCATTGAGCGGGAAGCTGACTTGGCGGCCTGCACCTTTGCCGTGATTGGCTGCGGATGGGTTCTTCATGCCGCTGTCTTTTTCCCGATGTTCACTGAGGTGATGACGGATCAGGTGTTTGAGTTTCTGGCGTTTCTGTTCCAGCTCTTTAAAGGTGCCTGACCATTCCTTAGCGGCATTGGAGCGCATTTTACAGCCATCAATGGCAAAGAGTTCATGGCCTAAAAGCCCCTGCTGATCACAGATCAACAGCACCTGTTCAAACAGGTCTTTAATGGCTTGGGGCTGACTACTGACAAAATGAGCAAGGGTGGTGAAGTGCGGAACGGTATCACAGGACAGGGCTTTAAAAATAATGTTGGTTTCGCAGCACCACTGAATCTCACGGCTGGAGGTGGTGCCTTTAGAATAAGCAAACAAGATGATTTTCAGCAAAATGGCTGGATCGTAGGCTGGGCGGCCTTCACTATCATTCTTATAAAGCTGATGAAACGCGGACAGATCCAGCTTTTCAGCCTCTTTATAAAAAACAGGGGTAATGCAGGGCATACTAAAAGTACCCGGCTGAAGCTGTTCCAGGTAATTGATCACCACCATCGACGTTTGGTTGTAGTCGTAGTGCTTGAATCGAACCATCACCGCCTCCTGCGTTTCAAAACCCGATCAGACCATCGTTCGGGAGGTTTTTCTACAGCCTGAACGCCCGTCTCACACGCCGGTTTGCAGCCAATTGTTAAAGCCTGCCCAGCCAATACTGAGGACGCCGCCGAGCATGTGAAACAGCCAGAATCTGAAAGCCGTCAGGCCTTTCTCGGTAAACGATAGAAAGGGGGGAATCTGTGAAGGGGCTCGACGAATATCTGGCTGCGATTCAACTTGCCAGCTTTTGGTGACTCGCCAACTAAAGCGGCCAGGGCCTCAAATTCCTCTATGACGGCACCACCCAATCCCGGAACTTTTGATTCGTAATAACCAACTGTCTCCAGGAACTCGGCTTCCGCTGCCGGGTGAAAAGAATAGTTCATTTGATCAGTGTTCTAGCCTTCCTCATAACATCCTCACCAGACACAGCCTGCACTGTACCAGTGTCCAGCTCTTCGCCTCTGCGTCGAGCCTCAAGCAACCAATCGGATTTGAGTTCGTCTTCTGACGGAGACTCCAGGCTTAACACCAGTCGCTGGATCAACTGGGCTCGCTCTTCTTGCGGGAGGTGTAGCGCCTCGTCTTCAATTTTCTGGAGATTCATAAAATAACCTCTCGTTCACGTATTGCTTGATTTTGACACGGATAGGTAACAGGTGCCACGACTCCGTTTTTACGCTTTAACGAGGCTGTAGAAAAACCTGTTTCTAACCCGTTTTTCCCGCCAACAGCTCGCTCTCTGTTGTTTATTTTCGATTGCCGGTTTTTGTCAGCCATCGTTTGTTTGTTCTATGTTTCCGGCCTTTGCGGTGATTGGCTGCGGATGGGTTCTTCATGCAACGGGGCTTTTTGTTGCAGTTCCGGCATTGCAGCAGCCTGCCTTCAAAATAGGCGATGGGTTGGCCTTGGCCGTTGTCTCGTGTACCGCGATGAATGATCTTGTTCCCTGCCGAGCAGATGCAGGTCATATGGATCGGGTCGAAGTTCACCTGTTTCAGGGCGGTGAGTAGCATTCCGTAAATCTGTTCACTTGTGTGATTGACCCGACATATTCGCCGATTACAATGGCTGCCAATCTTACCAGGCGCTCGCTGTTCACAAAGGGTATGCGTACAGCAGAGATCGCCTTTTTACAGGAAGCATGCATCATGACCTACTGCGTCGCACTGAAAGTCGAGAACGGACTGGTTTTAACATCCGACTCCCGCACCAATGCCGGTGTTGACCATATCGCCAGCTTCCGCAAATTGCATGTTCTCGAAGTACCGGGAGAGCGCGTTATCTTCCTGCAAAGTGCCGGTAATCTGGCCACCACGCAAAGTGTGATTACACTACTGCAAACCACCATCCGTAACGCTGAGCGCCATGTACTGAATGTCCCGACCATGTTTGACGTTGCCGAACTGGTGGGCAAAACCATCCGCGAAGTGATCAAGCGCGACCAAGGGCAATCACAAGGTGTGGATTTCAGTTGCAGCATGTTGATCAGTGGGCAAATCAAGGGCGAACCTCACCGCCTGTTCCATGTGTACTCACAAGGCAACTTTATTGAAGCCGGGGAAGACACGCCATACTTTCAGGTTGGCGAAAGCAAATACGGCAAGCCGATACTGGACCGCATTATCGACTTCAACACCCCGCTGGATCGCGCCATGTTGTGCAGCCTGATTTCGATGGATTCGACCCTGCGCAGTAATCTGTCGGTCGGTATGCCGCTCGATCTGGTCTGTTATCACGCGGGCAGTGTCAAAAACCCGGGTCTGATCCGGCTGCAGGAAAACGATGAGATGTTCCATCAGGTGCGCCTGGCCTGGTCGGAAGGCATCAAGGAACTGTTTGACAGCTTGCCGCTGCTGACCCGTGACGTCTGTCAGCCGATAGCAGACGAGGCATAAAAAAACCCTCACTGGCACAGCCAGTGAGGGTTTTCAAATAACCGGAGTCGGCCGATAAGCCGGGTTCTGTCTTGGACAATCATTCATCTAGGCCAGCAATTGCTCACTGGCTCAAGCGACCTACCCGTTCCCAGCGCGGGCCGCGCCTGTAGGGAACCTATTTGGTCTTGCTTCGGGTGGAGTTTACCGTGCCACGAACTGTTACCAGACGCGCGGTGCGCTCTTACCGCACCCTTTCACCCTTACCTGATCCTGCTTTTTACAAGAAAAAGAGGCCATCGGCGGTTTGCTCTCTGCTGCACTGGTCGTAGGCTCACGCCTCCCAGGCGTTACCTGGCACCCTGCCCTTTGAAGCCCGGACTTTCCTCCCCCTGCATGCCGAAACATACAAGCGACGACTGTCTGGCCGACTCCGGCGCGGAGACTATCATAAAAATGTCATACAGCACACCGGCAGAACCGCAGCGCACCGGTGCTGGTGCTGGTGCTGGCTGTCAGCCAGATCAGGCGTCTTTTCAGGCGTCTTTCCAACCCAATGCTTTTTGATACAGCTCTTTTTTATTCTCGCCGGTCAGTTCAGCAATAATGGCGGCGGCTTTTTTTGGTGGCAGCTCGGCCAGCAATAGTTTGAACAGCCGTTCTGTATCGATTTCAGACGCTGGTGATGGTGATTGATTACCGCTGACCATCACCACAAATTCGCCTTTTTGATGATCCTCATGGCTCGATAGCTGGGCATGGATATCCATCAGTGTACCGCGATAAAAACTCTCGAAGGTTTTGGTTAATTCCCGCGCAACCACAGCCTCGCGCTGATCACCGAGCACTTCGGCCATATCCGCAAGGGTATATAAAATCCGGTGTTTGGCTTCGTAGAAAACCAGAGTACAGGTATCTTGCGACACGGCTCGCAAGCGCTCTTTGCGGCCACTGCTTTTGTGAGGCAAAAAACCTTCAAAGGTAAAGCGGTCGGTGGGTAAACCGGCAGCCGACAGAGCGGTAATAATGGCGCTGGCCCCTGGAATCGGCACCACCTTGTGGCCAGCCTGGCGTAACGCCTGCACCAGAGGATAACCAGGATCAGAAATCAGCGGCGTGCCAGCGTCGGATACCAGAGCCATATCATGGCCCTGGTCCAGGTGATCTTTCACCTGCTGGATACGCTCACGTTCGTTGTGATCGTGTACCGATAACATCGGCTTGCGCAGGCCGAGGTGCTGGAGCAATCTCTGGGTATGTCTGGTATCCTCGCAGGCAATGATATTCACGGCACTCAGCACTTGGCGGGCCCGCTCAGTCAGGTCAGCCAGGTTGCCAATAGGCGTTGCCACGACGTACAGCGTGGCGCTAACAGAATCGGGAAGAGAGCTCATGCGGGGAAATACACCTGGGGGATGGAAATTCTTGGCGACCGCAACAGCGGCTATGCTGTTGGGTCTTGCTGGATGCACTACGACACCTCAAGACACGACTCCGGTAAAGGCCATTCAGCCTGTACAGGTGAGTAATGCCGAGCTGCTGCAACGCGCTGGTACTGCGATTGAAAGGGGCGAGTTTGGCAACGCCAGACAGTATTTGCAACAACTGCAGCAACGGAACCTGACGAACAGCGAGCGTATCGAGCAGTGGTTAGTCGCCACGGTGCTGGCGTTAAAGTCCGGCCAGCCTGACGATGCCGAACAGTCTCTGCAGCAGTTACAGTCCCTTCGAGACCAGGCTACTCCGTCCCAGGATTCCCGTATCAGTTTGTTACGCGCCACACTTTACGGCCAACGTGGTGAGCACTATGCCGCGGTACAAGAGCGAGTGTTTATTGCGCCCCTGCTGCAAGGTTCGTTGGCCAACAGTAACCATGAGGCCATCTGGGGTCAGTTAATGGCCATGTCGGAAGAAGAACTGGCCGACAAGCGCGCAGAAAATACCGGCTCGGTTCTGGGGCAATGGATTGAGCTGGCTCTGCTAAGCCGTCATTCCAGCCTCAGTGTCGACGAGCAACTTGCCTCGCTGGCGCTGTGGCGTCGTCAAAACCCCACCCACCCTGCTGCTCTGCAGTTACCCGGCAGCCTGGCCTACCTGACCCAATTGGCCAACCAACGGCCAGAGCGAGTGGCTCTGATGTTACCGTTATCCGGCCCGCTGGCCGCTTCCGGAGAAGCCATTCGGGATGGTTTTCTGGCAGCCTATTATCAGGCCATTGCAACGGAACAGCCGACCCCGGAAGTCACTCTGATCGACAGTCAGGGCGTGGATTCCATCAGCCAGGGATACGCGGAAGCATTAATGAGTGGTGCCCAGTGGGTTGTTGGGCCGGTCAGCAAGCAGGAAGTCGTCGCGCTGGAGCAGCGCCAGGATTTGGCCATTCCGACACTGGCACTGAACTACGGTGATCCCGCCGCAGACAACGAAGCCACCACGTCAGCCAACCTGTACCAATTTGGCCTTGCCCCTGAAGATGATGCCATACAGGCTGCAAACCAGGCCTGGGCCGATGGCCACCGCCGGGCGCTGGTGATGATTCCCGAAGGTTCTTGGGGTGAGCGTATCTTTACGGCTTTCCGCGATCACTGGGAAGCCTTGGGCGGCGTACTGGGAGAAACCCGTTTCTATACGCAACAGAACGATTACAACCCGGATATCAAAGCCCTGTTGAACGTGGACGACAGCGTCAACCGTAACCGGAAAATGCGACAGCTGTTACGCCAGACCACTGAATTTGAACCTCGCCGTCGTCAGGATATCGACTGGGTATTCCTGGTAGCTCAACCGCAACAGGCGCGCCAGATCAAACCAACGCTGGCCTTTAACTTTGCCGTTGATTTACCCGTGTACGCCACATCCCACGTATACAGTGGCCATAACGATACTGATCACGACCGTGATCTCGATGGTATCCGTTTTTGCGACTTACCCTGGGTGCTGGAAGGTGGCCCGCTGTATGATCAGGTCGAGCAAAACAGCGACAATGGCCAGGGCCCTTACCTGCGCTTGTACGCGCTGGGCGTCGATGCCTATCGCCTGTTACCGCGTCTGCCACAGCTGCAGGCTTTCCCGAACAGCCGTCTGGAAGGTGAAACCGGTGTCATACAGCTGGATGCCGAACGCCGCGTTCATCGCCAGAGCGTTTGTGCCATATTCCGTGATGGCCGTCCGGTACTGCTGAGTCAGGAATAACCGGGTGGTTCGATGACCTCGCAACGGCTATCCCGTCGTGCCCAGGGCCAACAAATAGAAGACGCTGCAGAGCAGTTCTTGTTGGCTCAGGGACTCACACTTGAAGCCCGTAACTATTACACCCGTCGGGGTGAAATAGATCTGGTCTGCCGCCATAACACGGTGCTGGTATTTATCGAAGTCCGTTATCGCAAGCGTAACGCCCATGGTTCTGGTGCAGAATCCGTCACCCCCGCGAAACAACAAAAGCTGCGTCTGGCGGCCGAGCACTATCTGCAACACCGTTATCCTCACGCCTTGCCGGACTGCCGTTTTGATGTGTTATCCGGCAGTGGTAAACCGGTTATCTTTGACTGGATACAAAATGCCTTCTGACTCTTACTGTATTTGATAAGCAATTCCTTCTGGCATGTTGGTCTTGCCCGGTCGATGCATTACCATTGGCTGCTTCTGTTGACGGAGAACCGCCGTGCAAGATCGCATCATCAGCCATTTTGGCAACAGTATTGAAACCAAGGCGCTCGCTGCCGAACAGCTGCCGCCATTTATTGAACGGGGCGGCCAAACCATGGTGAACGCCATCCTCAGTGGCAACAAGATTCTCAGTTGTGGCAACGGTGGCTCGGCTGGCGATGCCCAGCATTTTTCCTCGGAAATGCTCAATCGTTTTGAACGCGAGCGTCCAGGGCTGCCTGCTTTTGCCCTGACCACCGACTCATCCACCATGACGTCGATTGCCAACGATTACAGCTACAATGAAGTGTTTTCCAAACAGATTCGGGCACTGGGTAACAAGGGGGATATTCTGCTGGCGATCTCCACCAGTGGTAACTCTGCCAACGTGGTGCAAGCGATTCAGGCTGCCCATGAGCGGGAAATGACCGTGATTGCCCTGTCGGGTAAGGATGGTGGTGACATGGCATCGCTGCTGACCACCGACGATGTGGAAATCCGCGTGCCTTCGACGGTAACTGCACGTATTCAAGAGGTTCACCTGCTGGTGATCCATTGTCTTTGCGACTATATCGACTGTTCGCTGTTCGGCGAGGAATAAGAGGAATAAGACAGGGCAAGGCGAGCAACTGGCTCGCCTTGTCTGTTACCTTGCTACCTTAATGATCTTTCAATGATCTTTCAGGCGATGAATGCCTAACGCCTTCAAGGTGTACTTTTCAAATATCGGTTCACTGGAACCGGTTTTCATCTTGCGCATAAAGTACTTCTCAAAACCCACCTTGGCCAGATGCACCCATTTGCCTTGTTTGAACCAGGTGACATTACGCGGTGGAATCTGTGGAATCGCCACAAACGCTGCCCCGGTATCTCCCATATCAGCCAAACAGATCGCACTCCAGGTACCTTTGGAATCCGCCACACCCCCTTCCAGATCGGCCTGCAGATTATGCGCAATGGCAGTCATCATGGATTCAATCATATAGCCGGTTTTGGGTGTTCCGGTTGGCACTGGCGTCTCTTCTACCGGCGGAATCGCCACACACACACCAGCGGCATAGATATTTTTCCAGGTCGGGTTACGCTGGAATTCATCAATAATCACAAAACCTTTCGGGTTTACCAGCCCTTCCACCGCCGCTACCGGTTCGACCCCGGCAAAGGCTGGCAACATCATGGAATGTTTAAATGGCACTTCGTGCTGCTGTTTTAATGAACCGTCGTCGTTCATCTCGTCCACATACATCATGCCTGCTTCTACCCGCGTCACGTTGGCATTGGTAATCCATTTGATATGACGGTTACGCAGCTCGCTTTCGATCATCGATTTTGAATCGCCTACGCCACCCAGGCCCAAATGGCCAATATAGGGTTCGCTGGTGATATAGGTCATGGGAACCTGGTCCCGGACTTTTTTCTTGCGCAGTTCCGTTTCCAGAATAAAGGCGTATTCATATCCAGGGCCAAAACACGAAGCCCCCGGAAATGCGCCAACAATCACTGGCCCTGGCTCATCAATCAGGTTATCCACATCGTCACGGCAAGCTTCAGCATGATCCAGCGTACACACCGACTGGGTAAAACCACCGTGCGGGCCTGCTCCTTCCACCGCGGCGAAATTCAGTTTCGGGCCGGTACAAATAACCAGATAATCGTACTGTTGCAGAGAGCCATCTTGTAGCGTCAGGCAGTTCTCGTCCGGATCGATTGCCGTTACCGCAGAGGCAATAAATTCGATACCTTTCTTTTCCAGGTAGGGACGAATCGGGAAGCTGATTTCCGGTCGCTCACGCCAGCGTACTGCAATCCAGGGGTTAGACGGCACAAACTGGAAGTCTTCCCGTTCATTAATTACCGTGACCTGATGGTCTTTGCCCAATAGCTCCCGGATTTCATATGCCCCGGCCATGCCGCCTGTGCCTGCACCCAATACAATGACTCTTGCCATGCTCAGCCTCTCTTTTTTTTGTGTGTCGATACCATTAGGGGACACCTATTTAATCTGGTGCTCACTCTGGGCCACCGCCGACTTGCAGGCCTGACGGGTCAAGTCAAAAGTCGGCGACACCGAGTCGAGATCATCCGGCAGCCCCCGAAGAGCGCGGGTTGCCGTCGTCCAGTGCGGTGTTGACGAATTTGAAAAGGACTCGTCATTTCGCTGCATTCGTCGTCTTGCCCTGAACAACGGCAACACTCGCGCAGAGCCGTGCAGGATTAAATAGATGTCCCCATTACATTAGCAACAGAGAGGCCAATATTCCTCAACAGGAATATTTAAAAATTATGACAAGCAATCACTAATAAAATCAAAGTGTTGGGCAAGCCAGCCCAAGCAACAACTGGCACACGATAAACATAACAACGGAGTGTGGCCGGGAAATTTTGTTGAAACAGGCCATTTGGCTGCCATTATTTTCAGTAGACTGCCAAAAATGACAGGCAACAAAAATCACCCAAACAACCCCTGCCAGCGGCTGGCAAGGGTTGTCTGTTTCCCAATCAATTCTGGATCAGAGAGTGACCGGCTAAGGTGCGTTACGCTCAGACGGGTCGGTTTTGAAATCTTGCAGCAAGGTGTGTGGATTCACCTCACTCCGGTAAGTAGCGGTAGCTTGCGCCCACCAGACCAGTTGACTGAAAGCCCGATCAAAATAACCAAACCAGGCCCCCTGCTCTTCCCCGGCTTGCATCGAACCATCAGCAGCAAACACAGCCTGGGCCTTGGGTACATGAATCATGGCAGACACAGACAAGCAGCCCAATTCCGCCAAAAACGTACGCATTCCTACCGCAGCTCGCATACCACCCCACTGACCTGCCGAGTAAGTCACGATAGCGCTGGGCTTGTAGGAAAATAGTGAACTGCCAAAATGATTCAGCAAATTGGCCAGTGCAGGACTCATCGAATGGTTATATTCCGGGCTGACCATAATAAAGCCATCGGCGGAGGCAATTTTCTCTGCCAACCGATTCAACGCGGCTGGTGCCCGGCCTTCAGCATACGCAAAATGCGGTTTGAAAACCGTTTCGAGCGGATAATCCAAAGCATCAATCAGTTCGATGTCGTGCTCTTTATAACGCTGTTCAAGACATGTCAGGCAGGCTTTTGCCACCCGCTCACCCAATCGAGCTGGTCGTGGCGGGGTACTGTCGCGCACAGTGCCCAGAAAAATCAGTAATTTCATACACAGCATCCATCAGTTGACTATATACAGCTGCCCAAACAAACACATACCGGTTATTTATGGGTTCTGGTGTAAATTCGATAGATCAACGCTATAACCATACAGACAGCCGCCGGAAACAGCAGGGTCATAAAATAGTATTCACTATAGAGTAAAACACCGATAACACCACCGGATATAAACCCGGCAATAATAAGAGTAAACAGTTTTAATTTCCTGATATCAAGTTCTTCGCCACGAAGAAACGCACCGATCATGATTCCAAGATCGGTAAAGATACCGGTAACATGTGTTGTTCGGATAATTGCCCCACTATAGGTAGTAGCCATGGCATTTTGTAAACCACAGGCAGCAGATGCCAGATAATGCCCATAAAAAAACTCTTTGGATAATAGCAAAAAAGCCATTGTCAATAAAACCGCTTCCAGTATCAGCAAGGTATCGTAATGTCGCCCCAGTTTCAGGGCAACACCATGCAGCATGAAGCCGGATATTGCCGACCCCATCAAAAAGGCCAGCATAAGACCGGAAATATGAAGAACATTTCTTAAAGAATCTGTAATCAGGCTGGTACCCAGCAATGTAGCAATACCCGACAAATGAGAAACTGACTGATGTTCAAATCCTAATAAACCGACTGCGTTAACAACACCGGCGATCAATGCCAATACAAAAGCGCCGGTTTCAACCCATTTGGGCAATTGTGAAATCAATCCCAGGGTACTCCTATACCGCTAGAGTCCACCACCAAGGTGAACGATACCTAGTCATAAAAACAACAAACCAAAATCCAATTCCATGTGATATTTCCCAGCCTTGCAGAAACAAAGAAATATTCATTCAACGCCTCATACTCTAGCGAGATTTGTTATCTCTGGCCAGAGTAAGGCTTTCATTTGATGATTATTTGCTCAATTTTCAGACGATAGTAGAACACCACAGCAGGGGTAACAGCACGACCCGGGACAGGATGACAGCGGCCAGCCTTCCCTTTGGCCCTGTCGGTGGACCAGGGCGAAGCATGGGGTCATAACTCAAACAGCCGCTGCGAGCCAGCACCGGGCTCGCCATACTCTCGTGACTGTGCTGTGCCGTGCTCAGTGATGTGCCCCGTGCTGTTCTCTTCGACGCCAGCAGGCTATTCCAAGCCCGACATGAAAATGTTTATCACTTATAAATCAGCAATATAATATATATTTTTTCAATGATTTATAATTAATATTTCAGCGACATACTGTTCTGTTTTCAAATATTCTGAAAATCATATTCATGCCCTGCGGATCAATCGATACTTGCGTTATATCAAGTACTTCTAACAAATAGAGGTCTACAGTTTACTTGCCATTAAAATTCTTTGAGGATTGCATTATGCCTGCTACTACTTTTTATATTCCTAGTGTCAACCTGATGGGCAGCGGTTGCCTGAAAGAAGCGGCGACAGCCATTGAATCCTACGGCTGGAAAAAAGCACTGATTGTTACCGATGCACCGCTGGTCAAACTCGGTGTTGTGGGTCAGGTTGCTGAGTTATTGGCCTCGCACAATGTCACCTCGGTGGTTTACGACGAAGTCAAACCAAACCCCAACGTCACCAATGTCGAGCACGGCTTGGCCATCCTGAAAGAAAACAACTGTGATTTTGTGATTTCCCTGGGTGGCGGTTCACCTCATGACTGCGCCAAAGGTATCGCTCTGGTAGCCACCAATGGTGGTGATATTGCCGACTACGAAGGTCTGGATCAGTCCGCCAAGCCGCAGTTGCCACTGGTTGCCATTAACACCACCGCAGGCACCGCCAGTGAAATGACCCGCTTCTGTATCATTACTGACGATACTCGCCATGTAAAAATGGCCATCGTCGACAAGCACACCACGCCGCTGCTTTCCGTCAATGATTCCGATCTGATGCTGGGTATGCCACCCTCACTGACCGCCGCCACCGGTATGGATGCACTGACTCACGCCGTCGAAGCCTATGTATCAACCGCAGCCACCCCGATTACCGACGCCTGCGCCCTTCAGGCCATTCGTCTGATCAGCGACAACCTGCGCACTGCTGTCACCGATGGCAGCAACGCAGAAGCCCGCGAGCAAATGGCTTACGCTGAGTTTCTGGCAGGCATGGCTTTTAATAACGCCTCTCTGGGTTATGTACACGCGATGGCTCACCAACTGGGCGGTTTTTATGACCTTCCTCATGGCGTGTGTAATGCCATTCTGTTGCCACATGTACAGGCTTTTAACGCCAAGGTCGCGTCACCACGACTGGCTGATATAGCCGCCGCAATGGGCTGTGATGTACTGGGTAAATCCGCTGAAGATGCCGCCCAAGACTGCATCGCCGCAATTCGCACCCTGTCTGCGGATGTCAATATTCCAGCGGGTGTTGCCCAGTTGGGAGCCAAGGAAGAAGATATCCCGACGCTGGTTGAAAATGCCATGAAAGATGCCTGTGGTATCACCAACCCGATCCAGCCAACATTTGAAGAAGTGGCGCAAATCTTTAAAGAAGCCATGTAAAACAGAGGTAATCATTCAGCTCAATAATGGCTGATTACCCAGCCTGATTATTCATCGATACCTGGGTGAATAATCGGGCTGACCATAACAACACCATTGAGCCATAATGACTCAGACCAACTAATAGCAGGCAAGCATAAACTGCTATAAACATTATCGAAGCACAGCCTGTTATTATAGGTAACATCAATCCAGAAGCATTATTTATAACGCATTAACTCACACCCTTTTGTCCACTGAATAAGGATCTGAATATGCAAGCTGGAGGCATTAAAATCATTCCGGCCACGGTCAGCCTCATCATTATTTTACTGATCTGGTTTGTTATTCCTGTGCCTGAAGGCGTTTCGCCTTCAGCCTGGCATTTATTGGCGCTTTTTGTGGGTACCATTGCTGCCATTATCGGTAAGGTGATGCCCATTGGTGCCATCGCCATGCTGGCCATCACCCTGGTTGCTATCACCGGCGTCACCAACGACAGCCCCAAAGGAGCCATTGCAGACGCTCTCAGTGGTTTTTCCAACTCATTGATCTGGCTGATTGGTATCGCCATCATGATTTCCCGAGGCTTGGTTAAAACCGGTCTTGGCAATCGGATTGGCTATCATTTTATTGCTTTATTTGGCAGTAAAACCCTCGGAGTCGGTTATGCCCTGGCGTTATCCGAACTGGTGCTGGCCCCCGTCACCCCCAGCAATACTGCCCGTGGTGGTGGCATTATTCATCCCATCATGAAATCCATTGCCGGCAGTTTTGGCTCTTGCCCGGAGCAAGGAACACAACGGAAAATAGGCCATTACCTGGCACTGGTGAACTACCACAGCAACCCTATTACCTCTGCCATGTTTATTACCGCCACGGCTCCGAACCCGCTGGTTGTCAAACTCGTCGCCGATGCTACCGGCATGGCGATCAGTATCAGCTGGGCAACCTGGGCGCTGGCCGCATTATTGCCCGGGCTGGTATGTATTCTGCTGATGCCGCTGATTATCTATTGGATTTACCCACCAGAAATTACCCAAACACCCGACGCCCGCCGTTTTGCCCATCAGCAGCTGGATGATATGGGGCCCATGCATTTTGACGAAAAAATCATGGTTGGTGTTTTTGCCCTGTTATTGATTTTGTGGGCCGGGTTGCCTGCCATCCTGTTTGGCGATGCCTTTGCCGTTAATACCACCGCCGTGGCTTTTCTCGGGTTATCGGTCTTGCTGGTGTCTGGCGTATTGAAGTGGGACGATATACTGAAAGAAAAATCCGCCTGGGACACCGTCGTCTGGTTCTCAGCACTGGTTATGATGGCAACCTTCCTGAATAAACTGGGGCTGGTTGGCTGGTTTTCCCATCAGGTTGAGAGCCATATCGCCGACTTTGGTTTTAACTGGCAATTATCGGTGCTGATTCTGGTAGCGGTGTATTTTTACGCCCACTACTTTTTTGCCAGCACCACCGCGCATATTACCGCCATGTTTGCCGCATTTTATGCTGCTGGGCTGGCGCTGGGAGCACCACCCATGTTCCTTGCCTTGCTGATGGCTGGCGCCTCTTCCCTGATGATGTCCCTCACCCATTACGCCACCGGCACCTCACCAATTATCTTTGGCTCTGGCTACGTCTCCATGGAGGACTGGTGGATCATGGGCCTGGTAATGAGCGTGGTAAACCTGATTATCTGGACGTTGGTTGGGGCGATTTGGTGGGGTATATTAGGGTACTGGTGATCACGAAGTAAGCGGTTACTAAAAGATTGGCGGAATGTATTTGGTGCCCGGCTAGAAGCCTAATAATTACAGGGGGAGGTTGCTCCCCTTTTTAGCTGGATTACGGTTTAGCAATCAGATTCCATGAATGCAAATCAGGATTACATCGCATGACCTTGATACCTTTTTCTCTCCAAGAATTTAATAAACCCTTGAGTTCTTCTCCAGTCAATACATTTTTCTTTGTTACATTCTTACGAATATGGTGCCCCAAATATATTTCTTTTATTGAGTTTTCTGGTATATCAAAAAAATATAGAGGCCTACCAGAAATAGTTATTTTATTCCACTCATCGTGACGACCTTGTCCGATATGATAACCCAAAGAAATTCCTGATATTTTTTTAACCACTCTTACTTCCTCTTCGTAACCCCATTCGATTGACTTGTATAAGAATGCCCTTTTCACAAGATTAAATGCATCTGGATCAAATCTCAATTCTTGCCCAATTTCCATGAGAGTATCTGCACTAATAACTGGCAAGTCTTTATGTGGTTTGGTTGCAGAGTAAATCACTTCGCCATATTGACTAGGAATAACGCATTTTTCGACACAAGAAAATCCAGCAATATCAACATCAATTCCTATGACAACACCTTGATGTTCATCTCCATAGTGTGACCACATCAAACTATTTAGCGGCTGCCTGGTTAAAGACAAGATTCCGTATTTTCTGGAAAATCTGTTCCTGCACGCCGCTGCCGCTGTAGCTAAATCAGAATTTATCTCCGTCCCATTATTCGTAAAACCAAAAGCGGTACATTCAAATGGATCATTCAAATCTTCGAGGCATGAAAAGCCTAATGATAGAGTATCAATGACCTTACATGCAGTTTCAAAGGACATGTACTTATATAAGATCATGGAAGCGCCTTTTGAGAGCTAACGTGGAAACGAATCGGTCTTCTGCCACACTTTGCTGCTCTGATCACAAATAGTAAACAACTACTCCGATTGACCACAATCCGGGCAATGCGGGTTGCCGGGTAATTCCCAACAACGCTGATCCCCTGTCAGGGCATCGAATGTCTTCAGTCGACCTGGGCGGGTGTCACCGATCCGGGCAATAAATTTCAGCGCTTCCAATGCCTGTAATGAACCGATAACCCCAACCAGAGGGGCCAGCACGCCACTGTCGGCGCAACTGAGTCCATCACTGTTCAGGTCCGGGTAGAGACAGCGGTAACACGGGCTGTTGCTGTCTCTTGGGTCAAACCAGATCCATTGGCCTTGTGTGCCCGTAGCGGCAGCCGATAACCATGGCGTCAAGGTTGTCAGGCAGGCCTGATTCAGTTGGTAACGAATATCGGCATTATCGGTGCAATCCAGTACCACATCGACGCTATCCAGTTGCTGTTGCAACCAGGTTTGATCGGCTCGACGCTGAATGGCTGTTACCTGGCAGTCCGGGTTGAGTGCTCGCAGGTTGGTCGCGGCGGAATCGACTTTGGCGCGCCCGAGGTCGGCATCGCCGTGGATAATCTGGCGCTGCAGGTTGGACAATTCCACCTGATCGTCATCGACCAGGATCAACTCGCCCACACCGCTGGCGGCCAGATACAGTGCAACCGGAGAGCCCAATCCACCCAATCCGATGATCATTACCCGGGCGCGTAACAGTGCCAGTTGGCCATCGAGGTCCAGCTCTGGCAGTAAAAGATGACGGCTGTAACGCAGTAGTTGTTGATCTGAGAGAGTGTCCATTTTCTATTCCTTCGACAGGATGGCTTGGGTCATACGCATCAGGCCAACCGGATTTGAGGCCAGCGTCCGCCAGTAATGCGTGGCTGGCCGCCCAGATCATGCCGGGTATCGATATCGACAAAGCCCTGTTGCGCCAAACAGGCGGCAACTGCTTCTGCCTGTTGATAGCCATGTTCCAGCAACAGCCAGCCGTCGGCGTTAAGAAAAGCCGGTGCCTGGCTGATGATATATTTCAGGTCTGCCATGCCTTGTTGTTCCGCAACCAGGGCACTGCGCGGCTCGAAGGCCACATCCCCTTGCACCAGATGCGGATTATCGGAGTCGATATAAGGCGGATTGGAGACGATAAGGTCAAATTGCCCGCTCAGGGCGTCAAACCAGTGGCTGTGCAAGAAGGTGGCCTTGATCTGGTTACGCCGGGCATTACGCTGTGCCAGTTCAACAGCGGGCAAACACACATCGACCCCGGATACCTGCCAGCTCGGCTGTTCGCTGGCTAGCGCCAGGGCAATAGCACCGGTGCCGGTACCAAGGTCCAACACCCGAGCGGTGGCCAGCAAGGGTAATTCCAATGCCCATTCCACCAGGGTTTCGGTATCGGGGCGGGGAATCAGAGTGCTGGCATTCACTTCCAGATCGAGTGACCAGAACGCGCGCTGACCCAGAATATGGGCTATCGGTTCTCCTTCACAGCGACGTACTAACAGCGGTTCGAGTTGCTCGCGCGCGGCGGCCGCCAGGGTTTTGTCACCCCAGGTATAAAGCCAGGTACGAGGCTTTTGCAGTACATGGCCAACCAGTAATTCGGCATCCAGCCGGGCGCTGCTGTCTTGCGGGTCATGGGCATGACAGCTTGCTTCCAGCCGCTGTCGTGCAGCTGCCAGCCAGGCGTCGATGGTCTGACTCATTGGCCGGACATATCCGCCAGCAGGTTAGCCTGATGTTCCTGCGCCAACGGCCCGAGAATCGGGTTGAGGTCTCCCTGTACAATCTCGTCGAGCTTGTACAGGGTGAGGTTTATGCGGTGGTCGGTGACTCGCCCTTGCGGATAGTTATAGGTGCGGATTCGCTCAGAACGGTCCCCCGATCCCACCAGGCTTTTGCGGGTGGCTGCCAGTTCGGCATGAGCTGCCTGCCGCTGGGCATCACGCAAGCGAGTCGCCAGAACGGCCAGTGCCTTGGCGCGGTTTTTATGCTGCGAGCGTTCGTCCTGGCATTCGACAACCAGACCTGTCGGCAAATGCGTTACGCGAATAGCGGAGTCGGTTTTGTTGATGTGCTGACCACCGGCACCGGAGGCACGAAAGGTATCGATACGGAGATCATTTTTGTTGATATCGATTTCTTCTTCACTGTCGACTTCTGGCATCACTGCAACGGTACAGGCCGAGGTATGAATACGCCCCTGGCTTTCGGTTTCTGGTACGCGCTGCACCCGGTGGGCACCGGATTCAAATTTCAGCCGCGAGTAAACATCCGTCCCGGCAATGCGCGTGATCACTTCCTTGAAGCCGCCGTGTTCACCTTCGCTGGCGCTCATCAGTTCGGTGCGCCAGCCCTGGGTTTCGGCAAAACGGGTGTACATGCGATACAGGTCACCGGCAAAAATTGCCGCTTCGTCGCCACCTGTGCCGGCCCGGATTTCGACAATCACGTTGCGGCCATCGTCCGGGTCTTTTGGTAATAGCAGGATTTCCAGCTCGCCGCTCAAGGCTTCCAGCTGTGCCTTGGCGGCGTGCTGTTCTTCTTCGCCCATGGCGCGCATGTCGGGGTCGCTGTCATTGGCCAGCAGATCAGCTTCATCCAGGTCAGCTTGTGCTTGCTGGTAGCGGCCAAAGGTCTGGGCCAGGCTTTCCAGCTCGCTGTATTCTCGTGATAGTTGGCGGAACTTGTTCTGATCGTTAATCACTTCCGGGTCGGAGAGCAAGTGTCCGATTTCTTCGTAACGCTCGGAGAGCGATTCCAGTTTGTGCAAAAGGGAGGCTTTCATGTTCTATCATCGCTGTTGCTGGCGGCATCGGCGGCATCACTGAGCTGGAACAGCTCACGGGTACTGTCGAAGACATCCATGCGACCGTCGGCGGCTGCTTTACGCAGGGCAATCGTCGGTGCATGAAGCAGTTTATTGCTAAAAGTATAGGCAAACTGGCGCAGGACTTTTTCGGGTTCGGCACCGTTCTGCAGTTGTTTGATCGCTTTGATCAGCTGTTCTTCACGCAGTGTGTCGACATGAGAGCGCAGGTCCGTCACGGTATGAACGGCATCGAGCACTTTCAGCTCGCGCATAAAGTGTTCAACGCCCGCCAGAATCAGCTCTTCGGCTTGTTGCGCGGCGTCTTCACGCGAGCGGACATTTTCTTCAATGATATTGCGCAGATCATCGACGGTGTACAAATAGACATCGCTCAGGTCGGCGACTTCGGCCTCAATATCACGGGGAACGGCAATATCAACCATGAACATGGGCTTGTGGCGGCGTTTTTTAAGGGCTTTTTCAACCGCGCCTTTACCCAATACCGGGAGCGGGCTGGCGGTAGAGGTGATCACGATATCGGCTTCGGTCAGTACTTCCGGTATATCTTCCAGCAGCACCGCTTCGGCGTGAAATTCTTCGGCCAGATGTTGCGCCCGTGCCAGGGTACGGTTGGCGACAATGATTTTTTCAATACCCGCCTGGCGTAAATGCCGGGCCACCAGTTCGATGGTTTCCCCGGCACCAATCAACAGCGCAGTGCTGCGACCCAGGTCGGCAAAAATATGCTGTGCCATCCGTACGGCAGCAAAGGCCACCGAGACCGGGTTCTCGCCAATGGCGGTATCGGTGCGGACGCGTTTGGCAATCGAGAATGTCTGGCGAAACAGCCGTCCCAATTCGGACCCGACGCTGCTCGCTTCCTGCGCTACGGCGAAAGCGGACTTCATTTGCCCGAGGATTTGTGGCTCACCCAGTACCAATGAGTCCAGCCCACTGGCGACTCGCATGGTGTGTTGTACCGCTTCTTCGCCTTCGAGACAGTAAAGTGCGTTATCCAATTCTCGTGCATCCAGCCCATGATGCCCGGCAAGCCAGTCTCTAACGTGTGTCCAACGGAACTCTGCAGACGATCCGTAGATCTCAGTACGGTTGCAGGTTGAAAGAATGACAACCTCGGCAGCCGCCTTGTCCTGGCAAATGTCGACCAGAGCGGCGGGCATGGTAGCGGGATTAAATGCAACGCGTTCACGCACGGACACCGGTGCGGTCTTATGGTTAATTCCCAGAACCCAGATACCCATTACGCTGTGTGCTACCCCTGATCGAAAAGCGCGGATTATAAACGCCAGCGCTTGGCTTTACCGCTTAAATCTTTGACTTAGTGTGTCATCTAACCCTAAATAGACACAAAATTTTCTGGCAATTCAGGTGTTATCGACTCCTGAAGGCCCTCGTTCCGGAAGAAACAGAGTGTTCACAACATCGTTGACAGCCGCTCCGAACGCGACATCTTTACTGCATTCAGCCGGTAGTAAAGGTGCCTCTCTCTCTCATTGGCTCCTCACAACCCTGGCATTCGGCATCTTGTTGCCGGGCTGTGCCAGCCAACAAATGCAGCCTGATGAGCCTCTTGCCAGTACTCCGGCAATCACACAATCGATCGAGCCAGAAGAAACCGCTGTTGCTGCTGACGAAGTCGAAGACGAAAGAGTGGCCAATTTCAGCCAGACAGAACTGGTCGAACTGCTCACCGCCGAGTTTGCCGGACAGCGTCAGCAGTTCGAACGTGCTCGTGACGGTTATCTTGCTTCCGCCAAGCGCACCGGCAATCCACAAATTGCTGCCCGAGCTACCCAGGTCTCCCAATATATGGGAGCGTATCCGCAAGCGATCCAGGCCGCCAATATCTGGCTTGCTGCCGATCCTGACAACGCCGAGGTCCATTGGCAACTGGCGCAGTTGTATATGGCACAACGGCAGTTTGTTGATGCGCTGGGACATTTACAAAAATTGCAGGCGCTCACCGGTGACAGTCATTACGAATTACTGGCTTCTACTGCGTCTCTCGGTGCAGAAAGTGATCGCAGGCCATTGCTTGATGCTCTGTCACAAGCACTGCAGGAAGATCTTGATAATCCGTCGCTCTGGACTGCGGTGGGAATTCTGGAACAAGGTACCGGCAACGATACCAGCGCCCTTGAGCATTTCAACCAGGCATTGGTACTGGATAGCGCAAATCTGCCGGCATCGGTCTTCAAGGCGCGAATGCTGGCAGCAAGAAGTGACAAACTTGCTGCTCTGGCCTGGGTCGAGCAAGTCCTGCAACAACACCCTGACCATAAAGGTATGCAAGTGCTGCGTGCCCGGCTCTTGCTGAATACCGACCAGATCCTGCTCGCCCGACAGGCTTTCAGTGACTTGCACCAGCAATACCCTGGCGACCATACCGTGTTGCTGTCATTGGGGCTGATTGAATTTGATATGGGAGAAGATCAGTCCTCTTACCAGCATCTGGTCAGTCTGCTGGAGAGTGGCGCGCATCAGAATCAGGCACTGTTTTATCTCGGACAACTGTCAGAGCGGCTTAATCAACCGGATCAGGCGCTTGAGTATTATATCCAGGTTAAAGACAGCCGAGAGTTTATGCCCGCCCACCTGAATGCCGCGGCACTGATCGCCGAGCAACAAGGTATCCAGAGCGCCGTTGCTTACCTGACAACCTTGCGCCAGAGCTTCCCCAAAAGACACACAGAACTGACCATACTGGAAGCCAGCCTGCTGACCGACTATGGCCAGTATCAGGAGTCAATGGATCGTTATACCCGGCTTATTAATGACAACCCCAATGATGCCAAGGTTATCTACTACCGGGCATTGGTCGCCGAACGCATGAATAACCTGCCACTCATGGAACAGGACCTGAGGCGGGTTATTGAGCTGCAACCCGACAACGCCGATGCCCTCAATGCCCTCGGCTATACTCTGGTCGACCGCTTGCATCGTATTGAGGACGGCTTGCCGCTGCTGCAACGGGCGCTGGCATTACGTCCCAACAGTCCAGCCATTATCGACAGCCTGGGCTGGGCCTACTTTAAGCTGGGAGACTACCAGAAAGCCGAACCCTTGCTACAGCAAGCCTTTACTATCATTGCCGATCATGAAATCGCCGCTCATTACGGCGAACTGCTCTGGATCACCGGGGCGCAACAACAGGCCAAGGCCGTCTGGCAGTCCGGGCTGCAAGATCAGCCTGACAGCACCATTATCGAGAACACGCTGCAGCGTCTGAAGGTCGATCTGAATGATCAGTAATCCGATATTGATGGCGCACGCTGCGCCACACGTCCGCTCCCGATGGGTAGTGCCGCTGTTCCTGCTGTTCGTCAGCGCCCTCTCTTCCTGTTCGCTCTTGCCCGGTGACCAGCAGTTACAACAACGTCAGCTGAATCAACTGCAACACTGGCAGCTGCGCGGTAAATTATCGGTCACAACACAGAATGACAGCGTGACCGGCTACCTCACCTGGCAACAAGACCAGCAGCAGTACGATCTGTTTATTACCGGCCCCATGGGTCAGGGGTCATCCCGCCTGGAGGGTAATCAGCATAACGCGACCTTGACCTTGCCAAACCATGACCAGCCCCTGACCGCAGCCAACGCAGAAAGCTTGATGGCGGATCACCTTGGCTGGTACTTGCCGGTGAGTGGTATTCGTTACTGGGTCAAGGGGCAACCGGCACCGGATGGCGATGCCACCAGTCAGTTTGATGATTATGGTTTGCTCAGTCATCTACAGCAAAACGGCTGGACCTTGCGCTTTAGCCGCTACCAACAGCAACAGGGCATCTGGCTGCCCGGACTGATCAAGATCCAGGGTTACCATTACTCTCTGACTCTGGCGATTAACGAATGGACATTGTATGACTGATACTGCCAACCCCTGGGTCAGAGTACCGGCACCCGCCAAACTCAATCTGATGCTGCATATTACCGGTCGGCGACCCGACGGTTACCATAACCTGCAAACCCTGTTTCAGTTTCTCGATTACAGCGACTGGCTGGAGTTTCGGTGCCGAGAGGATGACCAGCTGACACTCACACCAGCCATTGATGGTGTTGAGCATGAATCCAACCTGATTATTCGTGCTGCGCGGTTGTTACAGAATCTTGCCAAAACACAAGGCCGGACTGTGCCCGGGGCTGATATTCGTTTGACCAAGCGCTTGCCAATGGGAGGTGGCCTTGGTGGTGGCAGTTCCGATGCCGCCACGACACTGCTCACTCTGAATCAATTATGGCAGTGCCATCAATCGCTCGACCAGCTCGCTGCCCAGGGTCTTACCCTTGGAGCCGATGTGCCGGTTTTTGTACAGGGCCAGGCGGCCTTTGCTGAGGGTGTTGGTGAACAACTAACGCCGGTACCCGAGCTGGAAGAAAAGTGGTTTCTGGTGGTTCGGCCCGATGTCCATGTAAACACGGGAAAAGTTTTTTCACATAAGTGTTTGACAAGACACACTCCTGTAATTAATATGCGCCTCGCACTTGAGCAAGGGGGCAATAACGATTGCCAGCAAGTTGTCTCAATGATTTATCCTGAAGTTGGTAAAGCATTGAATTTGCTAAATAAATTTTCCTTTGCTAAGATGACGGGAACCGGAGCTTGCATATTCTCAAGCTTCGACTCGGAAGCAGAAGCCGCAAAGGTTTCTGAGCAGTTACCGGCTGAATATGAACGCTTTATTGCGCGGGGTATTAACTACTCACCAGCACATAAGATATTATTCAGACCGTCCTAGATTGGGGTGTCGCCAAGTGGTAAGGCAACGGGTTTTGATCCCGTCATCCGCAGGTTCGAGTCCTGCCACCCCAGCCAACTCTTTTTCTCCCAATTCAGATTAAAGTGACATCAAAGGGGACTATTGTGTCTAAGTTGATGGTATTTACCGGTAATGCCAATCCGGAACTGGCCCGACTCGTTGTCGAACGTCTCGACATTCCCCTCGGTGAAGCCAGCGTTGGAAAATTCAGTGATGGTGAAATCACCATTGAGATCGATGAAAACGTACGCGGTAAAGACGTTTTTATAATCCAGCCTACCTGCGCTCCCACAAACGATAATCTGATGGAAATCCTGCTGCTGGCCGATGGCTTGCGTCGTGCTTCTGCCGGACGTATCACCGCCGTTGTACCTTATTTTGGTTACGCCCGTCAGGATCGTCGCCCACGCAGTGCCCGTGTACCAATCAGTGCCCGTGCCGTTGCCGATATGATGGCAGGTTCTGGTATTGACCGTATGCTGACGGTTGATCTGCACGCTGACCAGATTCAGGGGTTCTTTGATGTTCCCGTCGATAACGTTTACGCCTCTCCGGTATTGCTGGATGACTTGGAACGCCAGAATTACGATAACCTGATTGTTGTCTCTCCGGATATCGGCGGTGTTGTCCGTGCTCGTGCCATCGCCAAACAGATGGATGTCGACCTCGCCATCATCGACAAACGTCGCCCGAAAGCCAACGTTGCCGAAGTCATGAATATCATCGGTGATGTCAAAGGCCGTACCTGTGTACTGGTTGATGACATGGTCGATACCGCCGGCACTCTTTGCCATGCCGCCAAGGCATTAAAAGAATTTGGTGCTGAAAAAGTTGTCGCCTACTGTACACATCCTGTACTATCCGGCCCCGCTCTTGAACGGCTTGCCAATGCAGAACTGGATGAGTTGGTGGTTACCGATACCATCCCGCTGTCTGAAGCCGCTCGCGCCACCGGTTCCATTCGCCAACTGACCATTGCTGGTCTGCTGGCTGAAGCGGTACGCCGGGTTAATAATGAAGAATCCATCAGCGCGATGTTCCGTTAACCATACGAACACGTACTGAACCCGGTAGCACTCAGTGTTACCGGTTAAATAAAACCGCCAGCACTGGTCGCAAGTTCTGGCGGTTTTTCTATCTGCTAACGAGGTATTTATTATGTCAGACTTCACATTGTCTGCTGTTGTTCGCGAAGATTCAGGGAAAGGTGCGAGCCGCCGCCTGCGTCGTGAAAATGGCGTTCCTGCTATTGTTTATGGTGGTTCAGAAGAGCCTGTAACCATTACCATCAAGTCGAATGAATTCAACAAACGACTGGAGAATGAAGCGTTTTACAACAGCATCATTACTCTGGAGATTGCTGGCAAGTCTGAACAGGTTGTCCTGAAAGACCTGCAACGCCATCCTGCCAAAGACATCCTGTGGCACGCTGATTTCCTGCGCGTTAACAAAGACAGCAAGATCAAGGCCCACGTCCCTCTGCACTTCATCAACGAAGATACCTGCGTTGGCGTTAAAATGGGCGGTGGTAAAGTGACTCACCAGGTCACCAGCATCGACATCATCACAACAGCTGAAAACCTGCCAGAATTTATTCAGGTAGATCTGGCTGACGTTGAAGTCGGTACTGTTGTTCACTTGAGCGATCTGGTAATGCCAGAAGGTGTTGAATCTCTGGCTCTGAGCCATGGCGCAGATTACGACGCTGCAGTACTGTCTGTTCTGGTACCTAAAGGCACCACAGAAAGCGACGAAGACGAAGCAGCAGACGCTGCTGAATAATTTCGTCTGGTCGTAATAAAAAAAGCGAGGTTTATCCTCGCTTTTTTTGTTTTCAGATTGACCAGCATTTATGATGCCGCAAGCTGACAAGCGGTTCTCGAATCATTATGTTGATGAGGCAAGTAAGTGACTGCACCAATTTCATTGATCGTCGGTCTGGGCAATCCGGGCAGCGAATACGAACATACCCGCCACAACGCTGGCTTCTGGTGCCTGGACGCTATTGCACGTAGCCACGGTATCACCCTGTCAGCGGACAAAAAATTTCATGGGCTCGCAGGCAAGGGCCGAATCAATGGCCATGAATGCTGGTTACTCAAGCCCACCACTTTTATGAATCGCAGCGGACTTGCTACTGCGGCACTGGCTAATTTTTACAAACTCAAAGCAGATAACATCCTTGTTATTCACGATGAGCTGGACCTTCCTCCCGGTGTTGCACGCTTCAAAACCGGTGGTGGCCATGGTGGCCAGAATGGCTTGCGCGACATTATCAGTCAGCTTGGCAATAACAAGGACTTTCACCGTTTGCGCATTGGTATTGGCCACCCCGGCGATAAATCTCGCGTTACCGGTCATGTGTTGGGTCGCGCCCCCATTGCCGAAGAAAAAAGTATTCGGGCTGCAATCGATGAAGCCATTCAAGTGCTACCCGATGCCCTGAATGGCGAAATGGCCAAAGCCATGAATCGACTTCACTCGTTTAAAGGGTAAAATACCCGCCCCGTTTTTATCAGATACAGGAAACCATCTATGGGCTTTAAATGCGGTATCGTTGGCTTACCCAACGTCGGAAAATCCACGCTGTTCAATGCACTCACCAAGGCCGGCATCGACGCAGAGAACTTTCCGTTCTGCACCATTGAGCCTAACTCGGGAGTGGTTTCCATGCCCGACAAACGCCTGGATGAATTGTCTGAAATCGTCAAACCGGAACGCGTTGTTCCCACTTCGATGGAATTTGTTGATATTGCCGGGCTGGTCGCCGGTGCATCCAAGGGTGAAGGCCTGGGCAACCAGTTTCTTGCCAATATCCGCGAAACGGATGCCATCGCCCACGTTGTCCGCTGTTTTGAAGATGACAACGTGATTCACGTTGCCAACCAGGTTAATCCGGCTGATGACATCGATATTATCAATACCGAGCTGGTACTGGCTGATATGGATTCCTGCGAGAAACAGTATCAACGTGTCACCCGTACCGCCAAAGGGGGTGACAAGGACGCCATCGCACAAAAAGCCTTGCTCGAGCGCTTGCTGCCTCATTTTGAAGAAGGCCATACCGCCCGCATGCTGGATATGAGTGATGACGAGAAAAAGGTCGCCCGCGCATTCCACCTGCTGACCACCAAACCCACCATGTACATTGCCAACGTGGCGGAAGACGGTTTTGACAACAACCCTCACCTCGATGTGGTCCGCGATATCGCCGCTGCTGAAGGTGCCCAGGTGGTCGTGGTATGTAACAAAATCGAGTCTGAAATCGCTGAACTGGATGATGAAGACAAGATGGAATTCCTTTCCGAAATCGGTATGGAAGAACCAGGACTGGACCGTGTAATTCGCGCCGGTTATGAATTACTCGGATTACAAACCTACTTCACCGCAGGTGTAAAAGAAGTTCGCGCCTGGACCATCAAGGTCGGTGATACCGCCCCACGGGCTGCTGCTGCCATCCATACCGATTTTGAACGAGGCTTCATTCGGGCGGAAGTGATTGGTTACAACGACTTTATCCAGTATCGGGGTGAATCCGGTGCCAAAGAAGCCGGTAAGTGGCGTCTGGAAGGTAAAGAATATATCGTCAAGGACGGTGATATTATCCATTTCCGTTTCAACGTATAAGCACGCAATTTTCGAGGCCACCTTCGAAATATCAACCGATATATCAACAATATAGCAGGCACAGGTAGTCCTGACTGCCTGCTATTCGTATCACTTTTGACCGATTCTCTCTCCTTGCTCACCGCTGCACTGCCCTTTCCTGACAACTGTTGCAGATAATCAACAGATTGAACCAAAACAATACCTAATATTCCCCTAATATTGGATTGCAAACAGGCTCTTCAAAGAACAGAATGAACATTCAGTCACAAGCAATAGAGCATCATGATAGACAGGCGCGAAGATATCCTTAAAGCAACAGCAAAAATGATTGTTGAACATGGCCTTCAAGCATGCCCAATGTCCAAAATATCCGCCCTTGCCGGGTGTGGGGCTGGAACTATCTATCGATATTTCGAGACCAAGCAGGATCTGGTTTGTGCCTTGTTTGATGACCTGATTGAAAAGCTGACCGCCGCCTGTACCGAGGGCTACGACCCCTCGCTGTCACTACGCGAACGCTTTTTCACCTTGTGGGGAAATTATTATCGCTACGTGCTGGCCAACCCTTGCCAGCGGGCACTGATGGATCAACTGCTGGCGTCACCGACGATTTGCCCGGAACAACGGGAAAAATCCCTGGCAACGCTCCAGCAGGTGATTGGGCAGTTACTGAATGACGGCAAGCATCAGGGAGTATTCAAAGAACTTCCTAACGAACTGCTGAATACCGTGACGTACGGAAGCCTTTCCATGATGGCCAAAAAACAACAGCAGGCACCTGAGAAGTTCAGTTGTGTCAACTGTGATGAAAACGAGATTCTCTGCCTGTGCTGGGATGCCATACGCTGCTAATACGATACGAACACGGAATGAATATTCTTTCACCTACTCGGACAGGATCACACATGAACAAGCAATCCACTGCAAATACTGTGGCCAGTGAAGTTACCGCTCAGCTCCGCTACCACTCTCAAGCCGGGACTGGTTTTTATTCCACCCTGACTCACTTGATACTGAAACAAAAACGCCAGCGACTGGCGCTGGCGAAATAAGCAATCATATGAGATATAGCGACATGTCGCTGCCAATCAACGTCAGTGCCGCACCTCACCTTGGCCAATATCCGAGTCGGCAAAGCGGCTCGATAAGATTGACAGTCGGTTAGCCACAACCAGGGTGTTTTCTGCCGCCAGAGTCAGTCCGGATTCATCCTCCACAGACTCCAGCAAGACGCAGGTGGTATCGATGGAATCCAATCCGACCACAATCGCCAGGATATAACCGTAACGGGTATTCAGCGCCACAAGATCGCCAATTTCGGTTTCTTCCCGCTCGGTATTAAAATCCTCACCGACCAGATCATCCGTACTGGCTGGTTTCTTGAATCGTGCCAAGGCTACCAGTTGCACGATGCCCTGAACGATACCGTCATTGATATCCAGTGTGACTTCGTTGTTTTCCTCAACATCCACCACGCGATCCAACAGACTCATAAACAGGTCAGAATCTTCATCAGACCAGCGCAAGTCAACCGGTGGTTTTTGCTCTCTGGAAGAGCAGAAAAAAACATCAGTGGGGAATTCTGCAGGCTCTTCTCCGCTAACCGGAGCAGGCATTAACAGACTAACGGCTTCCAGTCCGTTTTTTTCGTGTTCGGCAATCCGCCAGAACAACGGCATCACTTCTGTATTCATGAGACTCACTCCCCTACTCATCAGGAACATCTCATCTGAACATAGCAGGGCCTGCCGAAGCTGACAAGCCGTGCCGGAATCATCATCACCAACCGTCATCAATGACGTTATCGCCGTCCTGCCGGGCCTCCTCCTGGCCCGGGGAAGACACTGATATTGGTCGTACCATCGGTTTTGGTCACGGTCGGCGTACCCTCTTTGCTGACTTCATCAATACGGATAACGGCATGCATAGGAATAAAGGTGCGTTTGACATCAGCAAACGTGTTTTTCAGCCTCTCTTCGCCTGGATCAACCACCACCTGGGAACGCTCGCCAAACAGCAATTGTTCGATCTCAACAAAACCATATAAATCACTGGGATAGATATAGCGCGCATAAATTTCAAATACCTCCGCTTGCTGTAAAAAAACAACACGGTAAACGGGTTCAGCTATTTCTTTCGAATTCATACAGGCGTCAGACAACCTCAAATACACAGAAAATCTCGATCAGGACTGCTGATACATACTGGCATCAACAGAAGGGAGCGAAGTATAATACCGCCCCTTTTTTTACGCGATACCGAAGGCTGTTTTGCCCATGACATCTGCCACTCAGGACCAACCGAAAAAGCTTTACATCAAAACGCACGGTTGCCAAATGAACGAATACGATTCATCCCGAATGGCAGACATGCTGGAGTCCAGCCATAAAATGGAAATCACCCAGAACCCGGAAGAAGCCGATGTTATTCTGCTGAATACCTGTTCCATCCGGGAAAAGGCCCAGGAGAAAGTCTTCCACGAGCTGGGTCGCTGGAAAAAATTGAAAGCCAAAAATCCCGACCTGAAAATCGGCGTTGGCGGTTGTGTTGCCAGCCAGGAAGGGGATGCCATTATCAAGCGTGCTCCCTTTGTCGATATGGTGTTTGGCCCCCAGACGTTGCACCGCCTGCCATCCATGGTCAACAAGGCGGCCAATGCCATCCAGGTAGTGGATGTTACCTTCCCTGAGATCGAAAAATTTGATCACTTGCCGGCTCCCAAGGTAGAGGGTTGCAGCGCGTTTGTCTCGGTGATGGAAGGCTGCTCCAAGTACTGTACTTTCTGTGTTGTGCCCTACACCCGCGGCGAAGAAGTCAGCCGACCACTGGCCGACGTCCTCAAGGAAGTCGAATCGTTGGCAGCGCAAGGGGTACGTGAAGTCAACTTGCTTGGTCAGAATGTTAACGCCTACCGTGGCCAAACCACCGACAACGACGAAGCCGACCTTGCCGAACTGATCACTCAGGTTGCCGATATCGAGGGTATTGACCGTATCCGTTTCACCACGTCCCACCCACTGGAATTCAGCGATAGCCTGATCCAGGTGTATGCCGAAGTCCCCGAACTGGTCAGCCATCTGCATTTACCCGTACAAAGTGGTTCCAACCGGATTCTTGCGGCGATGAAACGCGGCCATGAAATTGACCTCTACATCGACAAGATTGAGCGACTGCGCAAGCTGCGTCCGGATATCTCCATTTCCTCCGACTTTATTATCGGCTTCCCGGGTGAAACACTGGCAGACTTTGAAGACACCATGAAGCTGATCGAAACCATTGGTTTTGATACTTCGTTCAGTTTTATTTACAGCGCCCGCCCCGGTACACCGGCGGCTGAGTTACCGGACGAGACACCAGAGAGCATCAAGAAAGAACGTCTGCATATTCTGCAGGACCGTATTTTGCAAAATGCCCAGCTGATCAGTCGTCGTATGGTTGGCCGGGAAGAGACCATTCTGGTCACCGGCGTCTCCCGCAAAGACCCCGGTGAACTGCAGGGACGTACTGAAAACAACCGTGTCGTCAACTTCCACTATGAAGACCATAGCCTGATTGGTAAATTCGTCCGGGTGCAGATTGAAGATGCCTACCCGAACAGTCTGCGTGGTGTCATCATCGATGCTGACCAGGCGTATTAGACCAGTACGCTTTTGCTTATTTTCAGGAGATTTTTTTGACCGATACGCCCAGCGCTCCAGCACTTACTGCGGATCCTGCCGTCCAGACTCTGGAGCTGCAGCCGGAAGATGCCTCCCGACTCGCCAATCTCAGTGGCCATCTGGACAGCCATATTCGCCAGATTGCCGACCACTACCAACTGGTGATCTATAATCGCGGCGGTCAGTTCCGCTTTGAAGGCGACCAGATTGCCGGGCAGCGGGCAGCGCGGCTGATTGAACGGCTTTACCGTGAGACCGCCAATAGCACGCCGATCACACCCGACCTGATTCATTTACTGCTCTCGGAAGATAAAATCAGTCAGCATGATGAAGCCAGTGACAACAGTAACAGTGACAGCGATATTGCAGAGTCACCAGAACAGCCTGATCTCCACGGCCCGCTGGTTATCAAGACCCCCCAGACCTATGTCAAAGTCCGCGGCAAGCATCAACGCGAATATATTCACCAGATACGTCGCTACGACATCAGCTTCGGCATTGGCCCCGCAGGTACCGGTAAAACCTTTCTCGCCGTTGCCGCCGCAGTAGAAGCCCTGCAACAAGATGAAGTAAAACGCATCCTGCTGGTACGCCCGGCCGTGGAAGCTGGTGAAAAACTGGGTTTTCTTCCCGGTGACCTGGCCCAAAAAATTGACCCGTATCTGCGGCCACTGTACGACGCTCTCTACGAGATGCTGGGCTTTGAACATGTCGGCAAACTGATGGAGCGTAATATCATCGAGGTAGCGCCACTGGCCTATATGCGGGGGCGTACCCTCAGTCACTCTTTTGTGATTCTGGATGAAAGCCAGAATACCACCAGAGAACAGATGAAAATGTTCCTGACCCGGGTCGGCTTTGGCTCCAAAGCGGTGATTACCGGCGACCTTACCCAAACCGACCTGCCCCGTGGCGTGCAGTCCGGCTTGCGCCATGGTCTGGAAGTTCTCGACGGCGTTGAAGGCATTGGCATTACCCGCTTCGACAATCGTGATGTCGTCCGCCACCCACTGGTACAACGAATTGTGGATGCCTACGACCGTCACGACGAACAAGAGGAGCAGGCCAGACTAGCCCGCCGCCAGGAACGACAGCAGGCCAACACACAATGACCACACCTCTGCTGGACTTACAGCTAGCCGATGAGATCGATCCGGGCGCAACAGAACTGCCAACGGAAGCGCAGTTTTTGCAATGGGTAACCGCCGCGCTCACCGACCGCTCACCTTATGACGAGCCAGAGTTAACCATTCGTCTTTGTGGAGCGGAAGAAAGTCAACAATTGAATCATGAGTATCGCGGAAAGGACTCGCCCACCAATGTCCTGTCCTTTCCTTTTGAGGCTCCGCCCCAGGTGCCGATCCCGTTATTGGGAGATTTGGTCATCTGTGTGCAGATTGTCACCAAAGAAGCTCATGAACAGGGTAAATCCGACGAGGCCCATTGGGCGCATATGGTCATTCATGGCTGCTTGCATTTACTCGGATACGACCATATAAATGACGACGAAGCGGAAGAGATGGAAGCACTGGAGCGTTGCCTGCTGGCACAGCTCAACTTCCCAGACCCTTATCAAGACGAGGCCCCATGAACGAAGACCCCCGAAGTTGGTTGGAAAAGCTGACTGACCTGTTCTCTGACGATCCACAAAGCCGTCAGGACATCAAAGTGATTGTACGCGAGGCTGCCGAGCGCAGCATTGTCGATAACGATACACTGAACATTCTTGAAGGTGCCCTGCAGGTTTCCGAAATGCAGGTCAGGGATATCATGATTCCCCGCGCCCAAATGGTCTCGATTCAAATCAACGAGTCACTCAAGGGCTGCATTCCGCGCATTATTGAATCAGCTCACTCGCGCTTCCCGGTACTCGGTGAAGGTCAAAACGAAATCCTCGGCATTATGCTGGCCAAGGATTTGTTGCCACTGCTGTTGGCGGATCATCACGATCATTTTCGCCTGCGGGATATACTGCGTCCAACCACCTTTGTGCCAGAGAGCAAGCGGCTGAATGTTTTGCTGCGGGAATTCCGTGCAACCCGTAACCATATGGCCATCGTGGTTGATGAATTTGGCAGCGTCGCCGGCCTGGTCACCATCGAAGATGTGCTGGAACAGATTGTTGGTGATATTGAAGATGAACACGACTTCGATGAAGAAGAGAGCCTGATCAAGGAAGTCGAAAGCCAGATCTTTATGGTCAAGGCACTGACTCCGGTTGATGACTTTAACGACCATTTTGAAGCCAGCTTCAGTGATGATGACTTCGATACCATTGGCGGCATCGTGATCCATCATTTTGGCCGGGTACCTGAGTGTAACGAAAGCATCAATATCGAAAACTGGCACTTCAAGGTCATTAACGGCACCAGCCGTCAAATCAACTTGCTTGAGGTCACCCCTGTGTGATGCCAACCACTTCCACCAGGGTCTCTATGATCTCCCACCGCTGGATTTCAAGGCTGTTGTTATTGGCCGCTGGTGCCATTTTCCCTCTCGCACTGGCGCCACTGTACTGGTGGCCGCTGGGCCTGGTCAGCCTGGCGTTGTTTACCCATATGCTGTGGCAACCGGATTCTTGCCGACAGGCCTTTGGGCGTAGTTGGTGGTATGCCTTTGGCCAATTTGGTAGCGGTGTTTCCTGGGTCTATGTCAGCATGCATGACTTTGGAGGCACCTCTGCGCCACTGGCCATCTTGCTGGCTGCCGCCTTTGCTGCCGTACTGGCTCTGGTACCGGCTGGCTGTTTCGCACTGTATGCCCTGTTCCGTCGTAATGGACGGCAGGTAATACCCTGGCTGCTGTTACCAACATTCTGGTTTATCAGTGAGTGGGTACGAAGCTGGCTGTTTACCGGCTTTCCCTGGTTATTTGCCGGTGATGCTCACTTGTTCACCTGGCTGGCGGGCTGGGCACCAGTGATCGGCAGCTATGGTATTTCCGTTATTCTGGTACTGACCGTCAGCAGCCTGATCCAGACATTACGCACTACCCGGCTACGTTACTTGTTAGTACTGCTGCTTTGGCCCACGGGGTACTGGTTACAGCAGCAGCAGTGGACCACGACGATCGACACACTAACGGTCAGCAGCGTACAGGGCAATATCAACCAGAACCTGAAATGGAAACCGGAGATGGTCAGTCCGACCATCAACCTGTATATCAAGGAAACCAGAAAACTCTGGGACAGCGACCTGATTGTCTGGCCCGAAACAGCCGTGACACTGGTTTATGACCAGTTTCTACCCTATCTTGACGAACTCAGTCACAACGCCCAACTGCATAATACCGGCTTGATTACCGGCATTGCCTACCGTTATCCCCCCAATCATCCGCTGGCTGGGGAGTACCACAATAGCGTGGTTGCGGCGGGTATGGCTGACGGCCTGTATCACAAGCAACAACTGGTGCCTTTTGGCGAATTTATCCCTTTTGAAAGTCAGCTACGCGGATTAATTCCCTTTCTTGATCTGGAAATGTCGAGTTTTCTGCATGGTGCTGCCGAGCAGCCGCTGATCCGTTTTGAAGCACATGACCAGCTGTATCTGATAGCCCCTTATATCTGCTACGAAATCGCCTACCCCCAACTGGTGGGCGAGATGGCCAAGAATGCCAACCTGCTGGTTACAGTGAGTAATGACGCCTGGTTTGGTGACTCTCTCGGGCCAAAACAGCATATGGGACTGGCGCAAATGCGCGCACTGGAAACCGGACGCTATTTGCTCCGCTCGACCAACACCGGTATCACCGCGCTGGTCAACCATCACGGCCGTATCGTAAAACAGCTACAGACCAGTACCCTGGGCAGTCTGACCGCCAAGGCGGAATTACGCACAGGAGAAACCCCCTACACCCACTGGGGACTGATTCCTCTATATGCTTTCTGCCTGATATCCCTGATATGTGCTGCCGGTCTGATCATCACGGTCCGACCAACATCTGCAACGAGCAAACCCTGATGGCCAGATTATTATTCAAGCTGAATAACGTACCGGATGAAGAAGCCAATGCCGTGCGGGCTTTACTGGAACAGCATGATATTCCGTATTATGAAACCCATGCCGGGCGTTGGGGGATAGCGGTAGCAGCTATCTGGTTAGTGAGTGCTGACGATTATGCCGAAGCCAGATCCCTGATCGACCAGGTACAGCACAATCTGTTAACCCAAAAACAGACTGACGATCCGGATCAGCTACCAGCGTCTCTACGCCAGCGCTTTCAGGAACGTCCCGTCGATTTTTTTCTGGTAGTAGTGGCGATAGCTATTATTATCATGCTGACCGTATGGCCATTTTTAACCGCGTTTGAATAACCGGCTTGCGGTTATTCAGCCAGGTTTGATTGGGCCAAACGATGCAGTGTTGCTTCCAGAATCGGCTGATTCGCCGCCGGAAAATTGTAATCAAGCAATTCCCTGGCGGTTACCCAGGTAATCGGCTGGCCTTCGGCACCATGAGCCTGTAACGCTTCAGCCGCCGTAACAGCAACCCAATACACATCCAGTCTCACCGACTTGTCAGGATAATCGAAGCAGACTTCAATCAGTGCCGACAGGCAGGCAGGCTCCAGCTGCAATCCCAGCTCTTCGTCCAGCTCTCGTATCAGCGCGGCCGTCGTTGTTTCCCCAGCTTCAATTTTGCCACCTGGAAATTCCCAATAGCCGCCCTGATGTTTGTTATACGGACGTTTTGCGATCAGGATTTGCTGTTGCGGATTACAGATCACCGCAACGGCAACAGCCAGTTGAAGTGGCTGGGTATCAGCGCCAATTGCCATCAGGAACGGTAATCAGCATTGATGCTGATATATTCATGCGACAGATCGGTCGTCCAGATAGTCTCAGTTACATCACCACGCCCAAGGGCAATACGTACGGTAAACTCGGGCTGTTTGAAAATCGCAGCGCCAGCATCTTCGTTATAACCATCACAACGACCGCCATCTTCCACGATTTGTACGTCATCCAGCCAGATCTGGATTTTTTCCAGTTCCATATCTGCTACACCGGCACGACCAACAGCGGCCAGAATACGACCCCAGTTGGCATCGGAGGCAAACATCGCTGTCTTGACCAGAGGTGAATGGGCCACGGTATAGGCCACATCCAGCGCTTCTTGCGCGGCTTGTGCCTCGACCACTTCGACGGTGACAAACTTGGTTGCCCCTTCCCCGTCACGCACAATGGCCTGAGCCAACAACTGGAATGCGATTTTCAGTTCGGCAAACAGGGCTTCAGCCACTGGCGAATCGGCATCATCAATGGTCAGGGTCGACTGACCTGTTGCAATTAACAGGCAACTGTCGTTAGTGGAGGTATCACCGTCAATGGTAATACGGTTGAACGAGGCATTCGCCAGGCGTCCACACCACTGTTCCAGCACGGTTTTGTCAATGCGAACATCCGTGGCGATAAAACCCAGCATGGTCGCCATATCCGGCTTGATCATACCAGCACCCTTGGAGATGCCTGTGATCGTTACTTCGTGGCCATCCAGCTCAAAACAGTGAGAGTAACCTTTGGGCAAGGTGTCGGTTGTCATGATGCCACGGGCTGCACGGGCCCACTGATCGTCGCCCAGGTGAGCCAGAGCCAGTGGAATACCCCGTTCAAAGGCATCCATATTCAGCGGCTCACCAATCACGCCGGTCGAGAATGGCAAGACCTGATTGCTGGCCACACCGGTTGCCTGCGCCAGTAGCTCACAACTACGTCGAGCATTGGCAAATCCCTGCTTGCCTGTCCCGGCGTTGGCATTGCCGGTATTGATCAGCAGGTAACGTGGCGCCTGCAGCGCCAGATGTTCACGAGCAACCACGACCGGGGCGGCACAAAAGGCATTTCGGGTAAATACTCCGGCGACTTCTGTGCCTTCCGCCAGCTCAAAAATTACCATGTCGTCCCGGTTTGGATAACGCACGGCAGACTGGGCAACCCCCAGCCGCACACCGGCAACAGTTGCAAAATCTTCAAATACAGAAAAATTAACGGCCATCTTGTTTCTCTTGTGCCTTATGACAGCTTGCCATGGCAATGCTTGTATTTTTTACCCGAACCACACGGGCAGAGCTCATTACGGCCTACCTTGCGATCGTCACGTACAAATGGCTGCGCCTGATCATCACCTTCGGCCTGCTCGATTGGCTCATCCGCCACCATGCTGGTCGTTGCTTCGTGTTCGTACTTGGCCAACTGGGCCTGGGCTTCAGCTTCCGCCCGGCGTTTTTCTTCCATTGCCTGCACTTCTGACTCTTCACGCACTTTGACATGAGAGAGTACACGGATGGTTTCGCGCTTGATGTTGCTCAGCAATTCCTGGAACAGGATAAATGATTCACGCTTGTATTCCTGTTTCGGGTTCTTCTGGCCATAACCGCGCAAGTGGATTCCCTGACGCAGATGATCCATGGTCGCCAAGTGCTCTTTCCAGAGGTTGTCGACGATCTGCAGCATGACTTGCTTTTCAAAACCACGCAGTGTTTCCCGACCGGCAGATGCTTCCTTCTCTTGGTAGGCTTGCTCAATGGCCGTCAGAATACGTTCACGCAGCGTCTCTTCGTACAGTTTGTCTTCCGAGTCCAGCCATTGCTGAATTGGTAAATCGACATCAAATTCTGATTTCAGATGCGCTTCCAGCCCAGCGATATCCCACTGCTCTTCCAGACTTTGTGGGGCGATATAGTCATTAATCGCATCATCAACCACGTCTTTCCGGATCGTGGAGATAATGTCACCAATATCTTCCATCGCCATCAGGTCATTACGCTGCTCATAAACCACCCGACGTTGATCGTTGGCAACATCATCGTATTCAAGCAGCTGTTTACGAATATCAAAGTTACGGCCTTCCACCTTGCGTTGTGCTTTCTCAACGGCATTGGTGACCATTTTGTGCTCGATGGATTCGCCGTCTTTCATGCCCAGCGCTTGCATCATGTTACGCATACGGTCGGACATGAACATACGCATCAGACTGTCATCCAGCGACAGGAAAAACCGGGTTGAACCGGCATCCCCCTGACGACCCGCACGACCACGCAGCTGATTATCGATACGGCGTGATTCATGACGTTCGGTACCGACGATATGCAGACCCCCGGCTTCCAATACCGCATCATGCCGTTCTTGCCAGTCCTTCTTGACTGCGGCGATTTCTTCCTCGGTAGGATTATCCAGGCGGGCAACTTCAGACTCCCAGTTACCACCCAGCATGATATCGGTACCACGACCTGCCATGTTGGTCGCGATGGTCACGGCTCCCGGACGACCGGCATCAGCGATAATTTCTGCTTCGCGTGCATTTTCCTTGGCGTTCAGCACATTGTGCGGAATCTTGGCTTTTGTCAGTAATCCAGCCACATATTCGGAAGATTCAATCGACGCGGTACCCACCAGTACCGGACGTTTCAGCTCAATTACCGCACGTACTTCTTCGACAACCGCTGCGTATTTTTCTGGCTGGGTAGCGTAAATCACATCATTGTAATCGATTCGCTGGACGGGTTTGTTGGTCGGAATCACCACCACATCAAGGCCATAGATCTGGTTAAATTCAAATGCTTCGGTATCGGCAGTACCAGTCATACCAGCCAGTTTTTCATACAGCCGGAAGTAGTTCTGGAAGGTCGTGGAAGCCAGAGTCTGACTTTCGGCCTGGATACGGACACCCTCTTTGGCTTCAATAGCCTGATGCAGGCCTTCGCTCCAGCGACGTCCTGGCATGGTACGTCCGGTATGCTCGTCGACAATAACAATCTGGTTATTCTGGACAATATAGTCGACGTTTTTATGGTAAATCACATGGGCCCGCAAAGCGGAATGGACATGGTGCAGCAAGTTGAGATTCTGGGTGGCATACAGGCTTTCACCGGCTTCCAGAATTCCCTCGTCAACCAACATGCCTTCAACAAATTCGTGCCCTTCCTCAGTCATTTCAACTGAACGGGTTTTTTCATCGATAATAAAGTGCCCGGAAACCGGGGTATCGTCTTCGTCCAGTTCACCTTGGACCAGCTTGGGTGCCAGCAAATTGATCTTGCGGTACAGCTCGGAATTATCCTGAGCAGGGCCAGAAATAATCAAAGGAGTTCGGGCTTCATCGATCAGAATGGAATCCACCTCATCGACGATGGCGAAATACAATTCGCGCTGCACCTTATCGTCCAGAGAAAACGCCATATTGTCGCGCAGGTAATCGAAACCGAATTCGTTGTTGGTGCCGTACACGATGTCCGCTTGATATTGCTCGCGCTTTTCTGCGGTTTGCTGGCCGGGGACAACAACACCAACACTCAACCCCAGGTATTCATACAGTGGACGCATCCACTCGGCATCACGACGCGCGAGATAATCGTTCACGGTAACGACACTGACGCATTTGCCTGTCAAAGCATTCAGATAGGTTGGCAAGGTACCCACCAGGGTTTTACCTTCGCCGGTACGCATCTCGGCAATACGGCCTTCATGCAGGGTAACACCACCAATCAGCTGGACGTCAAAGTGACGCATCCCCATCACTCGCCGGCTGGCTTCCCGGCAGACGGCGAAAGCTTCTGGCAGCAGGGCATCCAGTTTTTCACCACCTTCCAGGCGCTGCTTGAATTCAGCAGTTTTGGCCTGCAACTCGGCATCAACAAGCGCTTTCAGGGCTTCTTCATGGCTGTTTATCTGTGTAACCAGCTTACCCATACGCTTCAGTTCCCGGCTATTTTTACTGCCGAAAAGCTTGCGAAAAATATTACCCATCATGAGATTCTAACTATCCAATTTGCAAATACAGTGAGGCCCGGACGGACTGAAACGCTCGATTATACGCGCTTCAGATGACAAGTCCGAGATGGTGACAAGTAATTTGATCAATGCCTATCGGAGGGTACGATGAAGATATGCAGATGGGTCAACTGTCCGGCCGTTCTTGTACACTTCAAAATGCACATGAGGGCCGGTTGAACGGCCACTACTTCCCATCAAGGCAATAACATCGTCTTTACGAACGATATCGCCAACCTTGACGTTCAGCTCAAAGCAGTGGGCATAACGCGTTTTATAGCCATTGCCGTGATTGATCTCAACCAGTTTGCCATAGCCATAACGATCACCAGCCCAGGTAACAACCCCAGACGCAACCGCAATAATATCCGACCCCTGCTTACCGGCAAAATCAACACCGCCATGCCAGGCCAGCTGGCCGGTAAAAGGATCGGTACGACGACCATAGCGGGAAGACATCCAGCCTTTTTTGATCGGTCGGCCAGTTACAAATGTATCCGCATCCAGCCGTTGGGCAGACATCAGGTCATCCAGCACTTCCAGCTGCTGCTCACGATGACCAATACGATTAGCCAGGTCATTCAGCACATCGCTGATTTCCGGCGCTTCGTAGGCTTCACCCAGTGTCTTTGGCCCGCCCAAAGCAGGTGCCATGGAAAAATCGAATTCATCGGCTTCCAGATTGGCAACACTGACCAGGCGTTCACCCAGAGCATCCAAACGCATCAGACGGGACTGCAGCTCGGCCAGTTTGACCGTTAATGCCTGTAATTCCTGATTGGTCTGGACACGAATCTGCTCCAGCTCCTGACGCTGCAGGCTGAGATCATTTTCCCAGGCTTCTGCTGCCTGTGGCTCTAGGGAAAAACCTTCATCTGCCAACCAGTCAACCAACCAGAACCCGGCCATCCCCATTGCAAAAGGCAGGGCCACAAGGCACCCAAATAACAATGTCTTGGCAGGTGTGGTCAATCGGTAAGTACGGGACTCTCCGTGACGCTGACCAACAACAATAATGTTCATAAATAACCAGGTAAGTGACGATTACCAACTTGCTTGCTACTTATTGACACCAACCGCATCACAAACGAAGCCTTACAAACCGCAAAACTCATCAGAATCCACCAACAAACAGACAAAAACAAGGCCATATAGTATGGCCTTCGGGTATTGCTATAGTTTTTCAGATGCAATCAGCCAGCAGCAGCTGGGCGCATATAAGTAATCGGTGCAGTTTCTTCGGTAAATTCAACGAATTCCCATGCATCTTCATGCGCCAGCAACTCTCGTAACAGACAGTTATTCAGCCCATGACCAGACTTGTAGCCAATGTACTCACCGATCAGGCTATGCCCAAGCAAATACAGATCACCGACTGCGTCCAGTATCTTGTGTTTGACGAACTCATCTTCATAACGCAAGCCGTCTTCATTCAGAACCCGATAATCATCCACTACGATCGCATTTTTAACGCTACCGCCCAGCGCCAGGTTCTTGGAGCGCATATACTCAAGATCCTTGGTAAAGCCGAAGGTACGCGCACGGCTTACTTCCTTGACGTATGACGTCGAGGAAAAATCCAGGCTGGCCTTCTGAACACTCTGTTTGAGTACTGGATGATCGAAATCAATTTCAAACGATACCTTGAAGCCATCATAAGGAGCAAAAGAAGCGGTTTTGTCACGCTCTTTGACTTCGATACGACGTTTGATACGGATAAAACGCTTTGGAGCATCCTGCTCCATCAAACCTGCCGATTGCAGCAAAAATACAAATGGGCCAGAGCTGCCGTCCATAATAGGCACTTCGCGGGCACTGACTTCTACAATCGCGTTGTCGATACCCAGCCCGGCCATGGCCGACAACAGGTGTTCTACCGTATCGACTTTGGCGTGATCACGTACAAGGGTGGTGGACAAGGTGGTTTCGCCGACATTCAACGCATGCGCAGGAATATCAACGACAGGGTCAAGATCGGTACGACGGAATACGATCCCTGTATTAACCGGGGCGGGCTTCAGAGTCAGGTAGACCTTTTCACCGGAGTGAAGGCCTACACCTGAAGCGCGGATAGTGTTCTTTAAGGTGCGTTGAGGGATCATTCTGACAATCCTGCCATTTCTGGTCGTTTCTTATACAAATAGATAGATCCTGCAATTATAGCAGGAATGCAAGAACACGCTAGCGGCATGCTCTTTTTACTCAATCTGCCTGACGACGCAAGAAAGCAGGTATATCCAGATACTCCATGTCTTGCCGTGTTTGTGGTTCCGCTTTTGTCGCAGCTTGAGCTCCCGCTCCAGCCTGACGAGTCACGGCTGGACGATCAAGCTTGTTGTAGTCTGGAGTACCATCTGCACGCTTTGGCGCCGGTGTATTATCGACTACTTTTTTTGGACGGGGTTCCGTTGCAGGAGCTGAAGAACTGCTGGCATGGAAATTCAGGCCAGTGGCAACAACAGTAACCCGCAGCTCATCGGTCATTTCCGGATCAATAACAGTACCGACAACAACCGTTGCATCTTCAGCAGCGTATTCACCAATAATGTCACCTACTTCCGAGAATTCGCCCAATGACAAATCATAGCCTGCGGTCACATTCACCAGGATGCCACGTGCTCCTTTCAGGTTGACGTCTTCCAACAGAGGACTGCCAACAGCTGCTTCTGCGGCCTGACGTGCACGGTCTTCGCCACTGGCGGAACCGCTACCCATCATGGCCTGGCCCATTTCGGACATCACTGTGCGCACATCGGCAAAGTCAACGTTGATCATGCCTTGTTGGGTAATCAGATCGGCAATGCCTTTGACCGCGCCATACAGCACGTCATTGGCAGTGCGGAAAGCATCCATCAATGTGGTGCCTTTACCCAGGACCGACAGGAGTTTTTCATTAGGGATAGTAATCAGTGAGTCAACATGCTCGCTTAACTGTTTCAGGCCAACTTCTGCCATGGCCATACGTTTTTTACCTTCAAACGAAAACGGCCGAGTAACAACAGCAACAGTCAGGATGCCCAGTTCACGGGCAATTTCAGCAACAACAGGAGCGCCACCTGTACCAGTGCCTCCCCCCATGCCAGCTGTAATAAAGACCATGTCAGCACCTTTCAGGGCCTCTGCGATACGATCACGATCTTCCATCGCCGCCTGGCGACCAACATCAGGATTCGCGCCAGCACCCAGTCCTTTGGTCAGGCCAACACCCAGTTGAATTACAGAACGAGCACCAACATTACGCAACGCCTGAGCGTCGGTATTGGCACAGATAAAATCAACGCTATCAATGTTGCTTTCTACCATGTGCTGGACGGCATTACCGCCACCGCCACCCACGCCGATAACCTTGATTATCGCCTCTTCCGGCACATCATCTGCTAACTCAAACATATCGCCTTCTTTTCCAAATGACATGATGCCCCCCCCTCTCTACTACCCATCATTACATTAAATACTAAAAGTTGCCTTTTATCCATTCCGATAACTGTGTAAAGATCCCGGAATGTGATTTACCTTCAATTATAGCTACTGGCTTATTTTTAGCCTGTTTCACAGCGTAAAGAAGTAACCCTACAGCGGTACTATAAATAGGGTTATTAATTACGTCAGTTAACCCGGAAACCCCATGAGGCCGGGCCAATCGGACTGGCATATGAAATATCTCTTCTGCCAATTCAACCACACCTTCCATTTTTGATGTGCCGCCGGTCAGTACAACACCAGCAGGGATTAATTCATCATAGCCGCTACGACGCAATTCTGCCTGAATCAGAGAAAATAATTCATCATATCGAGGCTCGACCACTTCTGCCAAAGATTGCCGTGACAGCTGACGTGGCGGGCGTTCACCAACACTCGGAACATTGATCATCTCATCTTCGTGCGCCAACTGGCGCAAGGCGCAGGCGTACTTGATTTTTATCGCTTCGGCATGCTGGGTCGGTGTTAATAATGCCATTGCGATATCATTGGTCACCTGATCCCCTGCAATTGGAATAACAGCGGTGTGCCGTATAGCGCCATCGGTAAAAATAGCTATATCAGTGGTACCACCACCGATATCTACCATACAGACTCCTAATTCCCGCTCATCATCACTTAACACGGCATAACTGGATGCCAATTGTTCCAGAATAATATCATCAGTACTCAGTTCACAACGTTGTACACAACGTTCAATATTTTGCGCTGCATTCACCGCTGCAGTTACCAGATGTACCTTGGCCTCCAGCCTGACACCGGCCATTCCTACCGGTTCACGAATACCTTCCTGATGGTCGACTGAATATTCCTGGGGCAGAACATGGATCGTACGTCGATCCTGTGGAATAGCGACAGCTTGAGCAGCGTCGATGACCCGCTCCACGTCGGCTTCCGTGATCTCGGCTCCTCTGACGGCGACTACGCCATTGGAGTTTTGTGACTGTACATGGCTGCCAGCAATACCGGCATACACCGAATGAATGGTACAGCCCGCCATCAGTTCGGCTTCTTCAACTGCACGGCGAATTGACTGCACAGTGGACTCGATATTAACCACTACGCCTTTTTTCATCCCCCGACTGGGGTGACTACCGAGACCAACAATTTCAATACCGCCATCTGATGTCACTTCCCCGACAATAGCAACAATCTTGGACGTTCCTATATCCAGTCCCACCAGCATTTGACCTGCCTGTGCATTTGCCATTACCCGGTTACCCCTGTTGTTTGCCAGCGAATAGCCGCACCCTTGCCATATCTCAAATCCACCTGGCGTACCTCTTTAGCATCCAGCGCTCCCAATAGAGCAATCAGACGCTGTAATCGTTCTTCAAAATACTGGCGTCCAAAACGAACAATCCAGCCATTTGACAATGTTGCATCGACTGCCTGCACCGCATTAACACTCATGCTGTTCACGGTCAAACCCTGACCAGTCAAAGCCTGCTGCAGACGTCGAAAATATTTCACTGATTCATTCTTCACCGGATCAGCCCCGTATAGTCGCATCAGCCCGGTTGTGGCGAATCCAGGCGGTATTGCCGACAGACGACCCGTGGCAGTCAGTAGCTGTTCATCATTCCATAGCGCCACCGGCAACTCCTCATACAACAGTAATTCCACACTGTCCGGCCAGTGCTTTCTGACCGCAACACGGCTCACCAGTGGAATAGCCGCCACCTGCTGCTGAACCTGGTTCACATCCAGAGTAAAGAAACTCTTGTCTCTCACCCACAATAACTGGCGCGCAATATCTTCTGCATTCAAAACATTCAGCCGGCCAACCACCACCACCGCTTGAACCGGCCAGGTGTGATAGGCCTGACGTACAACAACTCCGGCACCGACAAAGAGCAGCGCAATAACCAGTCCGATCCAGACCTGAACGGGAATATGCAGTCGCCGGGTAATTGGCTCACGTCTGACTGGTGTCAGAGTGGCACCGCGTGCTGGTTGCTTGTCCGACATATCAGTGCTTCTTCACTTCTTCCAGCAAGCGGATAACCAATTGCGTAAATGACATCCCCACTGCCCGGGCCGCCATTGGCACCAGGCTATGGTCCGTCATACCCGGACTGGTATTCACTTCCAGTAGCCAGAATTGGCCATCGGCATCGGCCATCACATCCACTCGCCCCCAGCCCTGACAACCAATCAGATCGAAGGCCGTCATGGCCAGTTGCTGCAACTCGGCTTCTTTCTCAGCACTCAGGTCCGATGGCAATAAATATTCTGTGTCTAATGATTCGTATTTTGCCTCATAATCATAAAACTCATGTGACGTTTTCAACTGAATCACAGGCAGTGCCTGTCCCCCCACCAGAGCAATGGTGTACTCGTTCCCGGTAATCCAGCGTTCTGCCAGCACCAGCGCATCGTATTGACTGGCAAATTGATAACTGTCTTGCAGGGCTTGCGCATCATGTACTTTACGCATGCCAATGCTGGAACCCTCATGGGCAGGCTTGACGATGACGTCATGCCCCAATTCCTGAATGACGTGTTGCCAGTCAGATTGCTGCCCCAGTAGCACCGCCGCGGGTGTTGGCAAGCCAGCAGCCTGCCAGATCAGCTTGGTGCGCCACTTATCCATTCCCAGTGCCGATGCCATAACACCACTACCGGTATAGGGAATCCGGAGCCACTCCAGTAACCCCTGAATGGTACCATCTTCGCCGCCCCGCCCATGCAATGCGATAAATGCCATATCAAAATGCTCACGCGCCAGGCAAGCCGCAATGTCTTCTTGTACATCCACGCCAACAGCATCCACCCCGGCAGCGACCAGGGCGCTCAACACAGCCTCACCGCTGCGTAGCGATACGGCACGTTCAGCAGAAACACCGCCCATCAAAACGGCTACACGACCAAATCCGCTACGATCTGTCATTCATTCGCTCCCTTTGCTTTGGCACGATCAATGGACTCCAACCAGCCAGGTAATTGCTCGGCCAGCCGGGCAGACAAGGAACCAATGTCGCCAGCCCCCTGGGTCAGTAACAAGTCACCGGCTCTGAGCACCCCCGTCAACAGCCCTTCGAGGGATTCGCCACGTTCGATAAATACCGGATCCACCTCTCCGCGCTGACGCAAACTGCCACAGAGTGAGCGGCCATCCGCACCGGCAATTGCTTTTTCTCCAGCGGGATAAACATCCATCAACAACAGGATATCCACGGTCGATAATACTTTGACAAAATCTTCATACAGGTCACGCGTACGGCTAAATCGATGCGGTTGAAACAGCATCACCAGACGGCGGTCGGGAAAACCCTTGCGAATGGCTTCAATCGTCACTTCCAGCTCACGGGGGTGATGACCATAGTCATCCACCATCATCACATTGCCACCTGCCAGTGGATATTCTCCACAGACCTGGAAACGCCGCCCGACACCGGCAAATTTCTCCAGTGCCGAACGGATTGCTTCATCAGGCACACCTTCTTCATCGGCAACCGCAACCGTTGCCAGCGCATTAAGAACGTTATGCCGACCCGGCATCCGCATACGAATATTCAGTGGCTGACGATCCCCTGGCCGCACCAGAGTGAACTCGGTAAACAGCCCCTGCTGAACCACATTGATCGCCCGATAGTCGGCATCTCCGGAAAAACCGTAGGTCACGGTCTGACGGGAAATGGCAGGCAGAATGGAGCGTACTGTCTCGTCGTCAATACAGATCACTGCCAACCCATAAAATGGCAGGTTTTGCAGGAAATCAACGAAGGTCTGCTTTAATCGCTCAAAGTCGCCGCCATAAGTCGACATATGGTCCGCATCAATATTGGTAACGATCGACACCATCGGCTGCAGATGCAGGAAGCTGGCATCACTTTCATCTGCCTCGGCAATCAGGTAACGACTGGCCCCCAAGCGGGCATTGGCACCGGCACTGTTCAACTTGCCACCAATAACAAAGGTCGGGTCCAGCCCGGCCTCCGCAAAAATACTGGTCAACAAGCTGGTCGTGGTGGTTTTACCGTGAGTGCCGGCAACCGCCACCCCATGACGAAAACGCATCAGTTCCGCCAGCATTTCTGCCCGTCGCACGACCGGCTTGCGTTGTTCCAGGGCCGTCGATACTTCCGGGTTGCTGACATCAATCGCCGACGATACCACCACCACATCGGCGCGCGCCACATTGTCTGCGGCGTGGCCAATAAACAATGTCACCCCCAGATTTTGCAGGCGACGGGTCACCGCGGAAGCCCGGATATCGGAACCAGTGATGGTATAGCCCTGGTTCAACAGCACTTCTGCAATACCACACATCCCGGTGCCACCAATACCCACAAAGTGAATGCAACGAATACGCCGCATTTCGGGAATCATATGTGCCAGCGGACCATTCGCCAGCGTCGCTTCTGCAGACGCATTAATCACGGGTTTTCCTCATAATCTGTTCAACAGCCAGTGCGGTTGCATCCGGCCGGGCCTGTGCATGACTTTGATCGGCCATGCCTTGTAAACGGGCACGATCCTTATCCAGCAAGCCTATTGTTTGTTGTAGCCACTCTGGCGTCAGATCCTTCTGTTGACAGATCAGTGCGGCCTGATTGTTTGCCAAATAACCGGCATTGATGGTTTGATGATCATCGACCGCATAAGGGAACGGCACAAAAATCGCCGCTTTACCGACCGCCGCAACTTCCGATACCGTCAAGGCACCAGAACGACAAATCATCAGATCGGCCCAGCCATAAGCCGCCTCCATATCGTCAATAAATGCAGAGACGTCTGCGACCACATCACTGGCAGCATACGCCGCCAGCATACGCTCAGCATCCCGCTTGCCAACCTGGTGGCGCAAGTTCGGCCGCCCAGCCGCTGGCATCGCTTGCCAACAAGCCAGGACGGCATCGTTCAGGGCCGACGCACCAAGACTGCCGCCCACCACCAGAATATTCAAAGGGCCAGACAAGGGCACGGCACGGGCTGGTAACTCGACCAGTTCACGACGTACCGGATTGCCCACTGTCATCGCGCCGGCCAGAGCACCGGGAAAGGCCTGCAAACTCAAGTGCGCGATACGGTTAAGCCAGCGGTTGGTCATTCCAGCAATTGCATTCTGTTCATGGATCACCAGAGGCACTCCGGCAAGCCGTGCTGCCACCCCTCCGGGGCCGGCAATATAACCACCAAACCCCACCACGATATCGGCCTTGATGGCACGAATAACCGCCCGTGACTGCCAGGTTGCCAGGGCAATACGCCAGGGGGCCATCATCAGACCCTTGATGCCTTTGCCACGCAAACCTCGAATATTCACTGCATGCAGCGGGTACCCTGCAGCAGGAACCAGATTTTGTTCCATGCCATAAGGTGTTCCAAGCCAGTGAATCACATAGCCTTGTGCTACCAGAGCACGGGCAACCGCCAATGCCGGGAACACATGTCCCCCGGTACCAGCAGCCATAATCAGGGCCACTTTGCTACGACTGGATCCTGAAGGCTTCATGCCCTACCTCCGTTATCTCTTGGTTCCGGCTCAGGCATCAGCATGGCCTCGTGCTTGATTCGCATAACAATACCAACCATGGCACAGGCCAGAATCAGGCTACTGCCGCCATAACTGAAAAATGGCAAGGTCAGACCCTTGGTCGGTAACAAGCCGATATTCACACCCAGGTTAATAACAATCTGTAGTGCCAGCATCGAGCCAATACCGGCGGCAATATACGCGCCGTACAACAGTCCACGCTGTTGGGCAATCCAGACGGTTTGCCAAATCCGTACAACCAGAAAAGTCAGCAAGCCAATAGCCATCAGGCCACCAAACAAGCCTGTCTCTTCAGCCCAGATGGCAAACACAAAGTCGGTGTGTGCTTCCGGCAAATAAAACAGTTTCTGCACACTTTCTCCCAACCCGACCCCAAACCATTCACCACGACCAAAAGCGATCAATGACTGCGTCAGCTGATACCCGGTGCCATATACATGCTCAGGTGCCCAGGGATCCAGATACGCCATCAAGCGCGCAACCCGCCACTCTTCCGACGTTAATGCCACAACCGACAGAGCACCGGTGCCAATCATCAATAAAAAATATTGCCCGGCTTTCACACCACCGAGAAACAGCTGGATCATGGTTGCTCCCAGCAACACGACCGCTGCACCAAAATCCGGTTCCATCAGTAACAACAGCACCATGATAACCAGCACAATCAAGGGTTTGATAAACCCCCAGAAACGCTCACGCACTTCTGGCAAGCGCCGCACCAGATAGCCAGCCACATAAAAAACGGCCGCCAGCTTGGCCAGCTCGGACGCCTGCAACTTGAACAGGACAAAATTCAGCCAACGACGACTGCCGTTAACTTCATGACCAACCCCCGGCACCAACACCAGACACAAGCCCGCAAAGCCCACCGCCAGCATTGGCAACTCAAACTGGCGCCAGCGTGCCAGACTGATCTGGCTGGCGCCGTACAAGGCAACCACACCCAGAATCAGATACACACCATGACGAATCGCAAAATACGCCGCATTACCGGTCAGTTTTTCGCCAATACCGGTAGACGCCGAAGCCACCATGACCCAGCCCAGCACCATCAGCAGCAACCAGGGAACAAAATGTTGATCACGGGCTTGCCAGCGCAGACTGTCAATCATCCATCAGACTCCCGACCAAGGCGCCAAAATGCCGGCCCCGTTCCACGTAATTGGCAAACTGATCCAGGCTGGCACAGGCGGGCGACAACAGTACCCGGTCGCCCGGCTGCGCCTTTGCAACAGCCAGCGCAAACGCCTCAGCCAGATATTGACAGCTATACGTCGGACAACTGTCGGACAGCGTCGCCGCCAATGCTTCACCATCCTGACCAAAACAACACACACCGGCGACCCCCGTGGCACACGCCGGAGCCAGAGGCTGAAAGTCCTGTTGCTTGCCATCCCCCCCTGCCAGCAACCACAACGCACCAGCCTGACCGGTCAGGCCCTGGATCGCGGCCAGTGTAGAGCCAACATTGGTGCCCTTGGAGTCATTGATAAACACCACCCCGTTATGCTCGCCAACCCACTCACAGCGATGCGCCAAGCCGGTAAAACGGCTCAGCGTCATACGGGCCTGGGCCGGACTGACACCAACGGTTTCGACCAACGCCAACGCTGCCATCACATTCGCCAGATTGTGACGGCCATGTATTTTCAATTTCGAGCTGTGTACCAGCTGCATACCGGCACGCACAATCCAATCGCCAGCAACACCATCACAGTCGCCCGCTTGCAGGCCAAAATCATCCTCTGTCGGGGCCTTGATGGTGAAACCGGCGGCTTCAATAATCTCGCCACACGGATTACTGGCCGCATCATCACGATTCACAACGGCCAACTCACAACCAGTAAAAATACGTTGCTTGGCCAGTTGGTAAGCCGACATCCCCTGATAACGATCCATATGGTCTTCGCTCAGGTTCAGAATGGTCGCCACTCGTGCCTTCAGGCTCGCTGTCGTTTCCAGCTGGAAACTCGATAGTTCCAGCACATACACATCCGGTTGCGGCCCAGCCAATAAATCCAGTACCGGCACCCCGATGTTGCCGCCCATTTCCGCGGCAACCCCGGCATCCCGCAAGATATCCCGGACCAGGGTAGTGACCGTACTCTTGCCGTTGGAACCAGTGATCGCAATCACCGGCACCCGGTTCTGGCGAGCAAACAGCTCAACATCCCCAATCACGTCCACTCCCGCAGCCAAGGCCTGCTGTAATGCAGGGTCAGACAAAGCCACCCCCGGGCTGACGATAATCTGCTGATAAGCAGACAGGCGCTGACCATCCAGCGCCCCCAGATACAGATTCGCGGCTGGGAAAAGAGTGCTCAGACTGCTCGCTGCCGGGCAATCGGTACGGCTGTCACACAGATCAAACGACCAGCCCATTCGCTGGCAATAGCGCGCCGTCGCCTGGCCTGAGATTCCCAGTCCGACGATCAAGCGTTTGATATCTGCTTCTGCCAGCGTCATAGATACAACCTGTTATCGAATTTTCAAGGTAGCCAGTCCGGCTAGCACCAAAATAATAGTGACAATCCAGAAGCGGACAATCACCCGCGGTTCTGGCCACCCCTTTAACTCAAAGTGATGATGCAGGGGCGCCATACGGAAGATGCGTTTCCCCGTCATTTTGAATGATCCCACTTGCAGGATGACCGACAGGGTTTCGGCAACAAAAATACCGCCCATGATAAACAGCACCACTTCCATGCGAATGATCACCGCCACAATACCCAACGCAGCTCCCAGCGCCAGCGAGCCCACGTCTCCCATAAATACCTGGGCTGGATAGGTGTTAAACCAGAGGAACCCAATCCCTGCCCCTACCATGGCACCACAGAAAACCACCAGTTCCCCAGCGCCGGCAATGTAGGGGATATGCAGATAATTAGCGTAGTTCACATGACCCGCCAAGTAAGCACATACGCCCAATGCCGCGCTGACCATCACCGTTGGCATAATCGCCAGACCATCCAGACCATCGGTCAGATTGACGGCATTACTGGAGCCAACAATGACGAAGTAACTCAGCAGCACAAACATCAGTCCCAGTTGCGGCATGATGTCCTTGAAAAACGGCATCACAAACAAGGTTTCCTGCGGGCTCTGGGCGCTGTAGTACAGATACGCCGCAGCCATCACACCAAACACCGATTGCCAGAAATATTTCCAGCGCCCCGGCAAGCCTCGTGAATTTTTCTCCACCACCTTGCGGTAGTCATCAACCCAGCCAATGGCACCAAACATCAGCGTCAACACCAGCACTACCCAGACAAACCGGTTTTCCAGATTCCCCCACAACAGGGTGCTGACCGCGATCGATAGCAGAATCAGCACGCCTCCCATCGTTGGTGTGCCAGCCTTGCTCAAATGCGATTTTGGCCCGACTTCACGAATCGCCTGACCAATCTGATATTGGTGCAGTTTGCGAATCACAACCGGCCCCAGCACCATCGACACCACCAGTGCCGTAATGACGGAGAAGATACTTCTTAACGATAAATAACCCACGACACCAAAACCCGAGTGCCACTGCGTCAGCCATTCCCCCAGCCACAACAACATAAACCTTATTCCTCTGAATGCAGTTGCAGCGCCCGGACCACAGAGTCCATACCAGCGCTGCGCGAACCCTTGACCAGAACAGTCGTCTGGTCGGGCATTTTTTGTTTTATCAGCGCCACCACCCCATCCCGATCAGGTAACCAATATCCCTGATCACCAAATGCGGCCACAGTGAAGCGACTCAATGGCCCGGTTGCAACCAGTGCCGAGACTCCCTGTTGGCGTGCATAACGACCAATATCGCTGTGCGCCTGTTCCGCTTCTTCACCCAGCTCTGCCATATCACCCAGCACCAACCAGGCACCGGAGGCGAGGCTTATTACATCAATCGCTGCGCGAATGGAAGCCGGGTTAGCGTTATAACTGTCATCAATAATTTGCCATTGATTCTGCCCGGCCACGGCCTTCATTCGACCAGCCACAGGCACGGCAGCCTGCAATCCGGCGGCAATCATAGCCGGAGTCATGCCCAATCCCCTGGCTGCCGCAAAAACAGCCAGCGCATTGCTTACATTGTGCTGCCCCGGGAAAGCCAGACACACATGTTGCGACCAACCCTCATGACGGCTATGCACAACAAAATCACTGCCACCCACACGGCACGCCACTTCGCTGGCAAACAAATCAGCGCTGGCCGATAAACCAAACGAGACAACCTGTTTATTGCCCGCTCGTGTTTGCCACGGTGCAAATGCCGGATCATCGGCGTTCAACACCACGATGCCGTTAACATCGACGCTATCAATCAACTCGCCTTTGGTTTGCACCACCCCGGCCAGAGAGCCAAACCCTTCCAGATGAGCAGCACCCGCGTTAGTGATGATGCCGATGGTTGGTTTGACCAGACAGGCCGTGTAATCAATCTCCCCTGGGCCACTGGCACCCAGCTCCACCACCGCCGCTTCATGCTCCGGTTGCAAAGCCAGCAGGGTTTTGGGCACCCCAATGTGGTTATTCAGATTCCCCGGTGTCATCCAGGTAATAAATTGTTGCTCAAGCACCTTCGCCATCAGCTGCTTGGTCGTGGTTTTACCTGCACTGCCGGTAATCGCCACAATCGGGCCATAAAAGGCGCCCCGTTGCCAGCCTGCAATCTGACCATACGCCAACAGCCCGTCAGCACAGATCAGACACGGGCCATCCAGGACCTCCGGCGGTGCTTCATCCAGCAAGACGGCCACCGCGCCAGCGGCCAACGCCTGGGATGCAAACCGATTACCATCAAAATGCTCGCCCCGCAGCGCGACATACAAGTCGCCCGACTGGATCTGACGTGTATCCGTACAGACACCAGTACAACGCACATCCACGGCTGGTGTTGCCAGGCCCAATAAAGCCGCCACCTGACTGAGGTTAAAATCAAACCGCATGCTGCCCTCCCCTGGGAGACGGGCTACGCGGCACATACCCCAATGCCGCCAGTACATCGGCGTCGCAAAAAGGATGTTTGACACCAGCAATTTCCTGCCAGGTTTCGTGACCTTTCCCTGCGATCACCACCAGTCCCTGTTCCGGCGCATCAGCCAGGGCCTGGGTAATGGCCTGCGTGCGGTCATGCTCCAGGTGCAAACCGGCTTCACTGGCGCCGGGAGCTGCCAGTGCATCAGCAAAAATACGCTGCGGATCTTCAAAACGCGGGTTGTCATCGGTCAGCCAGATGGCATCGGCAAACTGCATGGCGACCGCCATCATTTTGGGCCGTTTGCTCCGGTCTCGATCACCACCACAGCCAAATACCAGCGTCAGCGGTTGCTGCCAGGGCTGCAAGGAGGACAGCACGCTGTTCAATGCATCCGGCGTATGGGCAAAATCAATAATAACCGTCGGGCCAGTACCACTGACCGGCTCGTACACATCCATACGGCCAGCCACAGGCTGCAGTCCGGCGGCCGCCTCTGTCAGCGCATCCAGATCGTCACCGGCCGCCGCCAACATGGTGATGGCAGCCACTGCATTGGCGAGGTTAAACACCCCCAATAACGGCAACTCCAGCTGGCGGCATCCCCAAGGGGTGGTTAGCTCAGCACACATCCCGTTGCGGTTCAGGGTCAGCAGACGATAACTGACAGACTGAATCGCTGCAGAGCCAGCGTCGCTTGGTGCTGTACTCGCCTGATCCGTCATCTCGCCATAACTGAAACGATGCCCCGGAATCTCCGGGTCCGCCAGCAAGCGTTGTCCATACGGGCAATCCCGATTAATCACAACAAACCGGGCGTTGTAATCCAGTAACAAGCGGCGCTTGGACTGGAAGTAACTCTCCATATCACCGTGATAATCCAGGTGATCCTGGGTCAGATTGGTCAGTAGTGCGCCCTGGAAATGCATGCCGGCCACACGGCCCTGGTCGAGACCGTGGGACGACACTTCCATTGCCGCACGGCCAGCGCCTTGGTCCGCGGTCTGGGCCAGGGTCCGTAAGACCACCGACAAATCCGGCGTGGTATTACGAGTCGGAGCCAAGGCCGGCCAGATACCATTCCCCAGGGTGCCCAGCACCCCGCAAGGCTTGCCCAGCGCCCGGGAAAGCTGGGCCATATACGCCACGCATGAGCTTTTGCCGTTGGTGCCGGTGACCGCCAGAACCGGTAACTGGCCCGCATCCGGATACCGCCGATACAACCAGCTTGCCAGTTGCGCAGACACTTCTGGTGTCGAAAAAACCGGCACCGCGGTCTGGCCAAACTCACAGCGAAAACCGACGTCCGCCTCTTGTAGAACCGCAACCGCACCCTGCTGAATCGCAGCATTGATATAATCAGCCCCGTGGCTCACCGCTCCAGAACGGGCAACAAACAAGTCACCGGCCTGAACATCTCGGCTATCGGTAACCATATCGGCAAATTCACGATCCCATTCCGGTGGAATAAACAGATCGTCCTGCAACAATTGGGAAAGCTTCATCTCGGGTCTCCGGCAACAATCAGGGCGGCGGCACTCGAATCGTCCGGTGCAATCTGGCGCAAACGTAACGCTTGTTCCATGATGCGAGAAAAAACCGGAGCAGCCACTTCGCCGCCGTAATATTCACGCCCCTGGGGTTCATCAATCGCAACAACCAGCACCAGGTCAGGGTCGGTCAGCGGTGCAATACCGGCAAACACGGCGTTATAGGTCGAATCCTCGTAACCACTATCACCAACCTTGTGGGCTGTGCCTGTTTTGCCGCCGACCCGATAGCCAGCAACACGAGCACGTCGACCGGTGCCGATATCGGAAGTCACGGTTTCGAGAATATCCAGTACCTTGCGAGCGGTATCCGCCGACATTACCTGCTTGCAACCAGGCCGCGCTTCATTGTCCAGTAGCAAGGTCGCGTTAAAACGACAGCCATGCTGGGTAAAACTGGTATAGGATTGCGCCAGCTGTAACGGCGAAACCGCCATGCCGTAACCGTACGACACCGTGGCCAGACGCAAGTCGTCCATCTGTTCGGGATAAGGCAAGATGCCCACACTTTCACCCGGAAAGCCCAAACCACTGGCCTGACCCAGACCGGCCGCTCGCATGATATTGAACAGCACGTCAGCCCCAAGATCGGCTGAAATCAGGCTCACGCCAACGTTACTGGACTTGGTAATCACACCGGTGACATCCAGTACGCCATAGTTACGATGATCCCGAATGGTCTTGTTTTTGATACGTAAATAACCCGGACTGGTATCAATCGGGGTATCCGGAGTATAGCGGCCGGAATCCAGCGCCGCCGCGACCGTAAACGGCTTCATGGTTGAACCTGGCTCCAGCACATCCGCCAGTGCCCGGTTACGCATAAACTCCGGTTTTAGCCCGGCCCGGTTATTGGGGTTGTACGATGGCTGATTCACCAGCGCCAGTACCTCGCCATTATGAGCATCCAGTAACACCGCACTGCCCGACGTCGCCTGGTGCTGACGCACCGCAGCCATCAGTTCACGATAGGCCAGATATTGCAGCCGCAGGTCGATGGTCAAGCGCAGGTCGTGGCCCGGCTGTGCCACGGACTCCACCACGAGTTGTTTTACCACCCGACCGTATCGGTCACGAATCACGGTACGCCGCCCGCCAGTACCGGTCAGGTAATCGTTATAAGCCAGCTCCATTCCTTCCTGGCCGTTACCATCGATATCAACAATCCCCACCAGATGCGATGTCACCTCTGCGGCGGGATAATAACGCCGGAACCGACTGTCAAATTGCAGCCCGTCCAGCCCCAAAGCGGCAACCCGATCGGCCTGGGCCGGTTGTACCTGACGGTCGACGTAATAAAAGCCACGCCCACGCTGGCGGGCTTCGGTAATTTCCTTTGCCAGTGTCGCGGCGGGCATATCCAGCACGTCAGCCAGTGCACCGGCCTGTTTTACATCAAAAACCTGTGGATTCAGGCTGATATCCACCACCGCAGTACTGACCGCCAATGGCTTGCCAAAACGGTCGGTAATCATGCCGCGCCGGGCAGGTTGCAGTTGGGCACGGACAATCCGTTTTTCGCCTTCTTCAAACAGAAACGGCTGATCTACCGTATGTAACGAGATCAGCCGCACCAGAATCATCACCAGCAGCGCAGCCATCACCAGCAGCACTAATACAAAGCGCCAGCGGATAATGCCCGGAGCAGTATGATCATTCGCCAAGCCTGTCATTGAGGAAGAATCCTGACCTGTTGCGGTTCAATCATATTGAGTTCACGTCGTGCGCGCTGATCGATACGGGCATAACTGGTCAATGCCGCCAGCTCCAGAACCAACCGGGTCTGTTCCTGCTGCAAGGCGTCGCTGCGACTATCCAGAGTCTGCCATTGCTGTACCAGCTGGCGATGACCATGGCTGACGCCGATCTGTACCAGCGCAGAAACCACAACCACCAACCAGACCAGGATCACTGCCAGGTTCATGACAACCGTTCGGCAATGCGTAATACCGCACTGCGGGCACGGGCATTACTGCGCACTTCGTCATCATCGGGCATGATGGCTTTCCCAATACGTTTCATGGTTTTACCCAGGTCTGCTTCCAGTATCGGGAAGCCGGGAGGTACATCGCGTCCTTTTTCCTGTGCCCGGATAAAGCGTTTCACCATGCGATCTTCCAGCGAATGAAAGCTGATTACCGCCAGGCGGCCACCGGGTAACAAGAAGTCGACGCTTTCGTCCAGTACCCGCTCCAGATCTCCCAGTTCATTATTCACGGCAATACGGATCGCCTGAAAGGCACGGGTGGCTGGATGCTTGTGACGTTCCCAGGCCGGGTTGGCTTCCTTGATCAGTTCCGCCAGTTGCAGGGTACGGGTAATTGGTGCCGTCGCCCGGGCAGCCAGAATGGCGCGTGCCATACGCCGGGCAAAACGCTCTTCACCGTATTCTCTCAAGACCCGGATAATTTCATTTTCGTCCGTGGTGGCCACCCATTCCGCGGCAGACATGCCCGCATCCGGATTCATACGCATATCCAGCGGGCCATCACGCATAAAGCTGAAGCCACGTTCCGGATCATCCAGCTGTGGGGAAGAAACACCCAAATCCAGCAGAATGCCGTTGATACGCTCGATTCCCCGAGCCGCCATCTCCTGTTTCATATCCGCAAACGAGGCTTGTACGATATTGAAACGCTCGTCTTCCTGATGCAGCTGCTCACCGGTTTCGATGGCCCGCGGGTCTTTATCAAACCCGAACAGTCGGCCATCCGCTGCCAGTTTCGATAACAACAGCCGGCTGTGCCCACCACGACCAAAGGTACCATCAATATAAACCCCGGACGGATCGTTCAAACAACCGTCAACGGTTGGTTCCAGCAACACGGTAGCGTGGGCCAGCTCTTGCAAATTCATATAGACAGACTCTTGAGTTCGTCGGGAAGGGTGTCCAGCGACATGGGTTGTTCCAGATAATCGTTCAGCTGAGTCTCCCAACGGGCCTTGTCCCAGAGTTCCAGCTTGTTGCCTTGCCCCATCAATACACATTCCTTGATCAGCCCGGCGTATTGACGACAGGCTGGGCTGATCAGGATCCGACCGCTGCCGTCGGCGCTGCATTCTGTCGCGTGGCCTTGCAGCAAGCGTTTCAGCTTTTTGGTCGCGGGGTTTAACGTGGGCAGTTGATCCAGCTTGGCTTCAATCTTGACCCATTCCGCGAGCGGGTAAACCAGCAGACAGGAATCCTGACTGTCCACCGTTACCACCAAAACAGACACTTCCTGCTCCTCCAAGGCTTCCCGTACTTTTGCCGGGATTGCCAGACGACCTTTGGCATCCAGATTTATATGGTGCATGCCGCGAAACATAAAAAATCAGATCATCACGGTGCAGGTTTCAGGCGTTTTGGTCATTACAGACCCTCGTGTATGTCTTGGTCAAAGCTCAATTCAGGGCAGTGGATATTAGCCTTTATTCCATCCGGTTACTCCCCACTATCTCCCACTTTTGTCTCAAATACGCCACAATTCGACACTTTGTGACACTATAGGAATAGGCTACTCTCATTGCAAGCTGATGAATCCACCTGAAATTTGAAATTTCTTTTAAAGAACAATCAGTTAGCAAGCTTTCTGGCGATGCAAAAAAAACTCACAAACAAAATATTCCAGCGGCCTTGAAGCCTGGCGTCATGACTCAAGGCGATTCCTCACGTTCTGTTACATTCAGATACAATCCAGCACGCTTGCCAGCAGGAATAATCCCGGCCAAGCAGAACCAGAAGCGCAATCATCCGGCACTCCTGTCACCCGTTGATATCCACTCTCGAAGTCACAAACCAGTCATTGCTCCAAAGCATGACTTTTGTTCACGCAAGCACGGGGGATCACTGTTCGCCGGACTCCCGGGGCCCATCAGCGGGGAAATAACCGGCAGGATTGACGCCATATCACGAGTACACGCATTACGGGCTGTCCACGGTTGTGAATCCTGGACTCCCGCTTTATCTTTCTGGCCAGCTGCGTATTGTTGAACGTGGTGGCTGGTCTCGTGGTCAATGTACCGAGCAGTAACAATACCCAGGCAACACAGCGTAAAATCCGGCGCAAGCGCCAAGCGCTACGACACAAACTCAATCACCGGAAACCGGACCTCTGAGCCGGCTCCATTATCAAGGAACGTCCATGCCATACCTGGCTCGAGTGCTATTAAAGGGATCTGTCGTCGTATTACCACTGGTGATCACTGCCTGGTTGCTGTGGTCAACGCTGCTATGGCTCGACAATATCGGTCTTGAACTGTTATCCCTGACCGGCCTGGTATTGAGCGATGCCAACTCAGACATTCCCGGCTTTGGCCTGATCGTGATGCTGGTCAGCCTGTTTGTGGTGGGTTTACTGATCCAGTTCAACCCGATCAGCTGGTTACACTCATACCTCGAAGACACCCTGTTACGCTTCCCTGTCGTCAAGACCCTGTACGGTGCAGTAAAGGACTTTGCCGGTATGTTTGACGGCCAGAAAAAACAGTCACAGCCGGTCGTACTGGTTGATATGCCCGGGCCAGGTATTGCCGTCGGTTTTATCACCAACCAAAAGGTACCCCCGGTGGTACAACAAACACGCCCTGACCAGCCCCTCGTCGCGGTTTATCTGCCAATGAGTTATATGGTTGGTGGCTACACCCTGTTTCTGCCCAAGTCAGAGTTGACCCAGGTTGACTGGTCCTTTGAAGATGCCATGCGCTTTGCGATCACTGCCGGAGTATCCCAAAGCCAGTCACACCCCAAACAACCAGTGAACGACAAAACTTCACCGGAGCTGTGATACAGCGCAAATCAGGGGCTGACGTACTTGAGGTATCCTCGAACACCTTTGTATTTTATTACTGGCGGTTTTTTATCTTGACGGGCACACCTGTATTCATGACATTCTGTACTCCGCTCACCCGGCACTCTCCCACCCAGGACGGAAGGTTATGATCAGTGCAGAGCAATTACAGCGGTTTATCCCTTTTGGTGATCTCTCCGAACATGCATTGGAAGAGTTGCTGCCCCATTTCGAGCTGATCCGGCTGACGTCACGCAGCTTGTTGTTCAAACGCGGTCAGCAAGCCGACTACTGTCATTATTTGCTACAGGGCTCCATCGACCTGATCGACGATCATTTTGATGTCACCCGCCAGCACAGCGAGGATGAAGGTAACGTCCTCGCAATCGACGCCGACCATTCCATTCATAAATACTCAGCGGTCGTTGTTGACGATTGCCTGATTGCCCGTTTGCCCAGGCGCTCCCTGCAATTAATCAACACCTGGATTGACGTCGCGCTGGCTGCAGCATCCGATGAAGAAACCGACTGGCTCGAGGCCTTGCTGACGTCCGACCTGTTCAGCCGTATTCCACCCGGCAATATCCAGACATTATTAGCCCGTTTCGACGAACGTCCGGTAACACTGGGGGATGTACTTATCCAGGAAGGAGATGAAGGCCATGAATGTTACGTTATCAAACACGGCAAGGCCGTTGTCACCAGAAGCAATGGCAAGCAAGAAGAAACACTGGCGGCACTCGGCCCGGGTACACTTTTCGGCGAAGATGCACTGATCAGTAACCTGCCGCGCAGTGCCACCATTACCATGAGCAGCAATGGCACGGTGATGGTACTCAGTAAAACTGACTTTGATACCTTACTGAAAATACCGGTGCTGGAATATGTCGACAACGAACAACTCAATGAACTGATCGAAGACAGTGATACCGGCATTATCCAGCTTGATGTGCGCCCCACCCAGGAGCTGATAAAAGAAACCACTTCCCGCGCTCGCAACGTCCCCCTGACCCACCTGCGTAGCCATTTGGACACATTGAATCGCGATTTTATCTACGTGGTACAGGGAGACAACCGGGCCGAAGCCGCCGCCTATATTCTCAGCGAAGCCGGATTTGAGGTAAAAGTTCTCAGATAACAGGCCGCTGTAATTACCCACTCCGTCCAGAAAACAGCCTGATATCACTAGGCGTATAGGGCTTCTGCCCATATAGTTACCGCTTCAGCTACCAACCAGGAAAAGCATGAATGTGGATCAGCACCAGTTGTGAATTTTCCTTTGAAATTTCCGTGCCCACACCGTTTATTCTGATGTTGCGCCCTCGTCGGGGCTCTCAGCAATGGGTCGCACGGGAAGAATACGAAGTGCTTCCCAGCGTGCCGGTTACCGAATTCAAAGACTCCTATGGCAACGACTGCCAGCGACTGATCGCGCCTCCCGGCCCGTTTTCCCTGTATTGCTCAGCAGAAGTCATGACCCTTGAGCATGTCGAGGAAGCACCGGGCAGCTTTTTTGTGGAAATCCAGCATCTGCCAGCGGATGTCCTCAACTATCTGTTGCCCAGCCGCTATTGTGAATCCGACCGTTTTCACCAACTGGCTACCGAAATCACCCAAGGCTGTCTGCCGGGTTATGATCAGGTGGCGGCGATTGAAGACTGGGTGCGCCGTACCATTCGTTATGAACCAGGCACCAGCCCGTTACCGGTATCGGCTATCGAAATCAACCTGCGCCAGTCCGGTGTCTGCCGGGATTTATCCCACCTCTGTATCGCTTTATGCCGGGCACTGAGTATTCCTGCCCGTCAGGTTGTCGGTTACTTGTACGAGCTGCAGCCGATGGATTTACACGCCTGGTTCGAAGCCTATGTCGGCGGCCGCTGGTACACCTTTGATGCCACTCAATATGGCCGCAAGGGAGCCTACGTGGCTACCGGTTACGGACGTGACGCGACCGACGTGGCCATTTACAACCAGTATGGGCCACCGGTGTTTCCGATTGAGCAGATTATTTCTGTTGAAGAGATCAAGCGCTGAAGCTGCCGCTACGGCATGGAGGGTAGTGTTCAAAATTCTGTGTCACCTCTATAGTTTACCCTCTACAGGGAGTGACACATCATGTCTGATAAATACG
>NZ_JAUYWA010000021.1 GCF_030689025.1 Oceanobacter sp. 1_MG-2023 | reverse complement strand
TACGCAGGTATGTTGAAGGCATCCGAAAAGTGGACGCATCCGGTGCAAAACTGGAACCTGACGCTGTCGCAGCTGAGTATCCACTTCGAAGGACGGATCGACGGCTACGTGGATCTGTAAGTAATGGGTGACACAGAACTATGAACACCCTCGCAATCGCCGCGCTCCCAGGTATGTTATGAGCCAACAGCCGCGCTCCCGGGTATGTTATGAACCAATCGCTGCGCTCCCGGGTATGTTGTGAACCAATCGCCGCGCTCCCAGGTATGTTATGAACACACCGCCGCGGTGCTCCTATGGGAGCGCGGACGGCTCGTCCGCAAGACAGCGTTTTACGAGGTGCGGTTCGTCAAAGATCCAAAATCAGCTTGCGGGTTTTGGAGCGACTGACGCAGATCATCATCGTTCGGTTTTCTTCACGTTCCTGCTCGGAAAGTACGGTGTCACGATGATCGGGAATACCGCCAAGCACAGCGGTCTCGCAGGTTCCGCAGTATCCGTCGGAGCATGAGAAGGACAAGCCTTGCCGAACCTTACGGACACAATCAAGAATGGTTTCATCCTTACCCACGTTGATCGTCTCTCCGGTTTTATGCAGCTCAAGTTCGAACGCCCCATCAACATCGCACGCTGCGTCAGTAGCATCATCACTGATTGCTGCAGCATCAACTAATGGCACCAGCTCGATCCGTCCGAAGCGCTCCATATGGAGACTGATCGAGGGCCGCTGTTCAATTTGTACAGAAAGCGCATCCATCAATCCGTTAGGACCACAGGTATAGACCGCTGTATTCTCCGCAAGTCCATTAACCAGAACACCAAGATCAACACCGCCAACTTCGTCATCAATATGGACGAACACACTGCCAGGCTGCTCACGCTCCAGCGCCTCGACTTCAGCCATGTACGCCATTCGTGTACGTGACCGACCGAGGTAATACAGCTTCCAGGGCTTACCTGCACGTTTCATACTTCTGATCATTGGTAAAACAGGCGTAATACCAATGCCACCCGCAATGAATGCGTAATTTTCCGCCGCTTCCAGGGCAAAAGAGTTTTTGGGTTCGGTAGCCGCAATGACGTCTCCTTCTTGCACCTGTTCGTGGACGTAGCGCGAACCGCCACGACTTTCCGGTTCAAGCAGAATAGCCAGCTCGTAACTTCGCCCTGGCTCTCCTGAAACAATCGAATAAGCGCGTACCAGCCCTCCGGGAAATGCCAGCTCGATATGCGCACCAGGCTCCCAGTCCGGAAGATCTTCGCCAGCCAGTAATAATTTAATAATGCCGTCTGCTATAACTGCCTTGCTGTTTACCGTCAGGTGTAAGCAGAACCCAGGGGCAAGCGTCTCGTTTCCTGTAACAGTGATAGTCATCATCTCACCTCACAACAGGAACGTCAGGTTGTGATGATTACGGGGTGCATCAAGCAGACAAACGACTTTTCGATCGATTTTGATCACGCCGCCTTCTTCGACGAAAACGTGTCCCATCCAACCACTGAACGTCTGGATTGCATGGCCTCCCCGCATTTCCTGAACGATAAACTGCGAACGAATCTTGATTTCTCCTTCCTTTTCCGTCGGCAGTCTGACGAAAGATGCGCTCACATGAGAGGTATAAGACGGGGGCAGCTGCGAATAAGCAACGCCGGTTCTTAACCATACGATACGGTCACCCATGCGACGACGGTCATCGAAAGCAATCGTGACCTGGCGCTGGGGGTCTGCCCGCTCAGCATCCGGCAACTCACCAACAGCAGGCACCCAGTAAACACATTCTCGACTATAGAGCTGATACCATTGTTCAAATGCACGACGATCCAGTAGCCAGTTTTCGTGAATGATCAGGGACTCATAGGCCTGACGCTCTTCCTCATTAAGAACCGTACCTTTACCTTCCCATTCATCCATATCATTACGCAGTTTCGCGTAGTAAGAATCGTCAATATAATTCGACTCGAGTGTATCGCGCAGAATGTCCTCAAGGGTGAAGCCATCCTTTATAAGATTGGTGTTGATGCTCATTTCGTCCCCCCGGTATTACCTTGTTCTATACGCTTCTGCCACTCTTTCCAGAAAACACGTAATGGAAGTTCATCCGATACAGGGCCACTCAACATTCCCTTGGCGCCGATGTACTCTTTGCCGGTATCCATATGGCGCCCGGTCTGTATCCACTCGACTTCCTCAATTTCAAGACCAGCCTGGCATTCTTCAAAATTCGCCAGATCATCAGGCTCACCGAAGGACGGAAAATCCTCTTGCAAACGCATACGCAGTGAATTGACTTCGTCTGGAAGATCGTCGGCAACGAGGGCGGTTGCATACCAATTAATATTGGTTTTATTGACACTCTGAGGCTCAATAACCTGAATCTGGTTGCCGATAATCAGAAGGTTGGGGAAAATATTAATATTCATGCCAGACCCCATCACGACGTCGAGGGCAGCATCGGCTTTGTCACCCATTTTCTCGCTGATAATCCGCTCATACGGACCTTCGCCTGGCATAGGAGCAGATTGATCCCAATAACGGATTATTTCTGCCCGCTGATCGATGAAGGTACCACCATTACCGCAGTCAGATACGGTTTGCAGGCCCTCATCAACATTACCAAGCGCCCATTGCATATCGACGCCACCACCGTAACGGTCTTTTCTCATACGCAGCAGTGACGCATGGGAATAGCCCGGGTGATAACCATCAGCAGCATTGTCATAAATCAGCTTCCAGTTACCGGCGCAGGTAAACCTGGTTTGTCCGCGGCGCAGCTGCAGCTCTGCGCCCGGCCAACGGTCAAGCCATTCATCCAGCAGCTCTGCTGACGGACCAAGATGGGTTTTGAGGTCAGGCAACTCCTTGTTTAGAGTACCGAAAATAAAGCCACGATAGCTCTCGACACGCAGTTTACCCAGGCCCAGTTCTTCCTTTTTGAAAGAGGGGCCATAACCCTCTTCAAGAGGAACAGCAGCCAGCTCCCCGGTATTGGTGAACGACCAGTTATGGTACGGACAGGTGAAGCGACGAGCATTTCCCTCATCCTGACGGCAAATGGTTGCACCGCGATGTGTGCAACGATTCAGCAGGCCGTGAAATTTTCCTTCACGGTCACGGGTGATAATAACCGGGCGTAAACCAAGCTTCTTGCGCACGAAATCATTTGGCTTGGGCAGCTCACTGGCGTGAGCCAGATAGGTCCAGGTACCACCAAAAACCCGGCTCATTTCAAGGCGGAAAATATCGGTATCCGTATAGAGGGTACGGTGAACACGCCCTTCTTCAATCAGGTGTCCGAAGCTGGATTCCGATGTGGTAATAATATTCACGAAATGTCTCCTAATACCGATGCCATCAGTAGCGCGTAAAGTATTCGTGGTGTTCCCATTGGGTCACCGTATCAGGGGACTGCTCCCAGTCAGGCTCGGCAGCGAGGAAGCGGTTAATTTCACTTTTCTTCATAGCAACCATCCAGTTGATGAACTGGTCTCCCATCGCCTCACGGAAGAACTTGCTCTTATCAAGGGCTTCCGTAGCTTCCATCAGATTGGTTGGAAGCTTCGGCCGGTGCTCGGCTTCGTAGGGGCTGTCTTCGATCGGACAGGGGCTGAGCTTACGCTCAAGGCCATCGCAGCCACTGAGTATTTGCGACGCTATGTAGAGATAAGGATTCGCTGTCGGCTCACCGATACGGTTTTCAATGTGCCCGGAGATATGGCAGGGACGACCTTGTACTCGTACCATCGCTGCCCGGTTGTCGTAGCCCCAGGTTGAACGGTCTGGGGCCAGCGAATTGGGTTTAAGGCGGCGATAACCATTAATCGTCGGGTTGGTAAATACTGAAGCATCGACAGCATGCTCCAGCAGGCCTGCAACGTAAGAAAGCCCTGTAGGAGAAAGAATCTCACCACTATCCGGCGATGCCACAAAAGCGTTCGGTACTCCCGGCGCAGCAAGGCTCTGATGTAAATGCCAGCCAGAAGCCACAAAACTCGAGAAAATCGGTTTGGCCATGAAGGTGGCATGCAATCCCATGCGTGCCATTGTCTGTTTCACCATAGAGCGGAACAGCACCATAGAGTCAGCCGCCTGCAAGGCGTCCTGGACATCAAAGGTGAATTCAAGCTGCCCCGGCCCCATTTCATCTTCCATTGTGCGAAGCGGCAAGCCAAGAGCCAGGCAGTTTTCTGCCAGTGTGTCTGTGATTTCACTGATCTTGTCCTGCTGGTCCTCAGACATATAGGCAAAGCCGCGCCACAGAGCTTCAACAGATGGCGGTGTAGGCGGAACCCCCAGAGTTCCCATATGTTCCTCACCGAGATTATGATCCGTCACCCGTGTTACATAGAACTCAACTTCGAGTCCTGTAACCAGATCAAAGCCCTGCTTCTTCAATCGCTTAATGGCCGATTTCAGCTGGTGACGGGCATCGAAAGGCACAGGCTTGCCATTGCGAAGATAGATATCACACAACACCCAACCGACGGTCGGCGCCCAGGGCAAAACACGAAACGTGAGTGGGTCCGGCACAAGGATAGCGTTGGAAAAGCCGTGCATGTCGTCGAGGCCAAGACCACCGTCCTTGCCGAACGGGTTGAATGCGACACCTTCAGCAGAGTCAAAGCTGAAATAGGCACTGGTGAATTCAACACCTTCCCGAAGAGCGGACTTGAAGGCCCCCGGAAGAAGCGTCTTGGAACGAAGTTTGGACTGAGCATCTGGAACGGATACCCGAAACGTTTTCAGATCGCCTTTTTCCACCATCGCATTGATTTTTGTTGCGGCCTCTTTCTGCTCATCAGTCCAAAGACCAAACTCATCAATGAAACCGGAAATTTCCGGAGAATCACTCATTTTTGTTTCCTCGCTGCTGTGTACGCTGTCCGGCAATGTTCATTAATTTCCATGATTCATGTCAACATGAAAATTTATAAACATATGCGTTTGCATATTTCTTGATTTGGGTTGTGCAGAGTGATCCACAGCACTGGAAGCTGATCGCGGATTGGTGCTTTAAAGAAGCGCAAAGAGCGTTGGAAGGTAACGATTGAGCGCGCTGGGTTGATGAAAAAATCCGCCCCGAAGGGCCGTGGAATCAATGCTGCTTCGGCCCCAGCCGATAAAGCAGCGTCATGCGCCACCTTGGCGCATGACGCTGACGCCGATCTTCATCACGCCCGCAACGGATTGGAAAAACGGTGTATAAGAGCCACTGAAAACAGTCCTGACCTGAACCTCTGAGCCACCGATAAGAGTGAACAATGCCGCCAATCAAATCGTGTCCTGGATATTCAAATGCCGTAGTTGAAACTGCTGAGGATCAAAATCTCACCATGTGAAAATACAATCAGTCCGTTGTTCTAACGGATTGGTATCAATTGAAGTCGGGGATAATCGTGTGGCTTCGGGATTGGGTCGGCCACTATACTATGGCCACCCGGATTTACGTTGCGCAGATATTTACCCGGGTGTATCAACCGCAACACAGCGAATGAGACATAAGAGCGAGACATAGTCGAATGACAGCACAACCTGGAGTGAATGGAACTGTTTCCCAGCGAATCAGGGCTCTGCGGGATCGGTTACCACCGGCCGAGCTTGCTGTAGCTAACTCGATTTCCGAAAACTATCCGATGGGAGGCCTTGTGCCTGTGGTACAACTTGCCGCTAGCTCAGGGGCAAGTCCGCCAACCGTTGTGCGTTTTGTAAAGAAACTGGGTTTTGACGGCTATTCAGAATTTCAGGACGCATTACGGAATGAGGCCCAGAACCGGCTATTCTCACCCGTTGGCAGCTACCCGGACAATCGATCAAGTTCTGACGAAACGTCCCCCTCCGGGCAGGCACAGTTCCTGTACCTGGAGAGTATCCGTAATACATTTACATCACTCAGTGATGCAGAAATCACAAAGGCCGTTCAACTGCTGTGTGCATCTGAGAATAACATCGTGACAATAGGTGGGCGCTTCAGCCAGGTATTGGCCCAGCAACTTTATCGTTACCTTTCAATTCTGCGCCCGAACGTCCAACTATCTGTCCCTGATATTCACAGCCTTGTCGACATACAACCGTCGACCGTTGCTGTGGTCTTTGACTTTCGACGCTACCAGCAAACGACCATTAACTGGGGGTTAGAAGCAATCAATAAAGGCGCCAAGGTCATTCTGGTAACAGACCAGTATCTTTCTCCCCTGGCCTCCAAGGCTACCGCTTTGCTTACCGCAGGCAACAAGGCGTTAGAACCATTCGATTCAATGACTGCGGCCTTTGCTGTCACCGAGCTTCTTATCTCGGAAACAGCACGTACCCTCGGTGAGCCTGCACGCGACCGCCTGGAAGAATTCGTACAGCGTCAGGATGACGAGGACCGTCTGACTCTGAAATTCGAACCTCCTGCCGTCTGATACATCAACAGTATTGATGCGGGCGAGCCGCCCGCGCTCCCGACAATTTCACACCTCGGCTCACATAGGAGCGCAGACGGCCCGTCCGCAAAAACAGCGAATATGAGTTGGTAACTCATGCAAACCCAAGCTGAACAGAAAAGGGCTATCAGCGCCAAAGTTGAAATTGTTCAATTTTCACCCATCAGCTATTGACCCCGGGCGCCCGAGCGGATAAATTTTACAAAAATTGACAGTTAGGTTAATCGTTGCACTCAGGCTGTTTTCCTTGAATATTCCGGCCGCCTCACGTCACTAACAGAGATGCCAATCACGATCAGGAAACGCCGTTAGAAGAATATCCATAAGCGTTTACATCAGTTATTACTCTTGTTTCCCCGCTGATTATTCAGCCCGGAGGACGCAAAACCTTCGGGCGCTACAATCAGTTTGCTCTACCGCTAGAAAGAAAAACAGCAATTGTAATGCAATGAAGCTCAGCCCGTTGAAGCAGAGCGGGAGGAACCCAAATGGCTCCAGCAGCTAGTAGAAGTGCGGTATATGGAAAGCACAGGCAACAAAATCCAGAGTAAATAATAGCCTGTTTAATAACTGGCCAGGCCGGTTTTTATTCATCGAAAAAGGCGCCCCACCAAAGTCAAGTATAAAAACTCAAGCCTCGCTCTCTGAGAATAAAAACACTTTATAAACAGTGAGAATTATTATCAAAAAAACACTGACCAGTCCTAAAGCAGGATAGGAAAAGAACCAAAAGCAACAAGAAAAATTATAAAGACAGGGAGAAGATTAAAATATTTTTGGATGTGCCGCTGTACTATTAATACCCAAATAAAAGTATTTTTATAACGAAATGGAATAGACAATGACTAAAAACATGTCTCTATTTAAATACCTCGGAGCGATTTCAATATTATGCCTCTCTGCCCCCTTGCAGGCAGAGAAGTCTGGTTTTGCTCTTGGTGGTGAGATTGGCACGCTGGGATTGGGATTGGGTGCGCATTATAAGGTGCTGGATTGGCTGGTTCTGCGTGGTGGCTTCAATACGTTGGATTTGAATCATGAATTTCAAAACGATGATCTAGATTACGACGGCAATCTGGCATTTAAAAATATACGCATTGGAGCAGATATATATCCATTTAATGGGAGCTTTCGTTTATCTGCTGCGTATGTGAACTATGATTTATCCATGAATATAACCGCCACCCCTCGCAATGGCACACTCGAAGTCAATGGTGAGGTCTACGATACAACAACAGAATTGGAAAGCCTGAGTGGGGATATTTCATCAGCAACGGGATCTCCTTATATCGGTTTTGGTTGGGGTAACCCGGTAAGTGCTGGCAAAGGCTTTGGATTCATGCTGGATCTGGGTGCTGTATTTCTTCACTCCGTCGATGCCGACTTATATGCTACCTGTCCAGAAAACTCCTTGAGTTGTCACAGCGTGCAATCAGATGTGGATATTGAAGAAGCCAAGTTGCAGCGCGACATAGATAATTCTGATTTATTTATACCTGTTATAAATTTTTCATTGAGTTATCAGATTTAATCCCGATGGGCATTTATAAAACAAGGAATCAGACAACATGAGAAATTCTGTTTTTTATATAACGTCACACCTGCCAAAGGCATTATTAACCTTACCTCTCGCTGTATTATTATCATCTTGCCTAAGTAGTTCGGATGATGAAGTTGGTTTGGAAAACCAGGTGCCTTCAGAACCTTCCGTGGTTGTACGCGGTACCTCAGGCTCGGATCAAGCGCTAATGACCTCGGTCAAGAGCCGAACCCTGTCAATCCAGATACTGGACGCGGCGTCCCTGGAACCGATTGAAGAATCGGTGTCATTGTCTTTTTATGCTCCTGATGCGGCTGAACTTGCCTATTTGACCAATGATGAGGGAGACGCTTTCACGAATGGTCAATTAATTATCACCGATAATGGCACTACCAATGTTCTGATCGATAGCGGTTTTGCTGATCAGCTTTCACCAATCAGTTTCCGCATACAGGCATCGGCCAGCAACTATTTTGCTGGAGGAAGCAGTGTGGTGGTAGAACCTGCCTTGGAAGATGGCCAACAAATTGTCACTCTCAAGTTGGTCAGTAAAATCATTTCACCGACGGGAGTTACGGTGGTGAGTAATACCAGCCACGTAGCCACAGACGGTGTATTGGATTCAGAACTGGTGGTTGAAACCGAAAGTGGTATTGGCATTAGCTTGCCTGCCAATACCACACTGACAGATATCGATGGCAATCTTCTGTCTGGTAATTTACACGTTGAAATTGCGTACTTTGACCCTACCGAAGACAGCGCACTTGATAGTTTCCCTGGTGGTTTTTCCGTTGGTAGCGATACGGATATGACAGATAGCTCCGACGGTGAAGGTTTCTTTATGACCGCCGGTTTTCTTGCCGTAGATATCATTGATGAAAACAACCAAAAAGCCCATCAGCTGGGCACCACGGCAGATTTGGTTTTTCGCATCCCTGACGATATTATCAACCCTGAAACAGGTGAACCCGTTAAAATTGGTGATGTTATTCCAGTATGGAGTCACAATGAAACGACTGGCCAATGGGGTATGCACGACCAAGAGGGCATCGTTACAGAAGATGACCAGGGCCTGTACTTAAGTGTTCAGACTGATCATTTATCCTATTGGAATCTGGATTGGCACTACAGCGCCAAATGCATGCGCCAGGTTAATTTTACAGACTTGAGTGGTAATTTACTTACTGCCGATCAGATCCCTGCTTCCGGCATCATAATTAAAACAGAAATCGAGAAAAACGGTGCCAGACAGAGGACTAGCACCGGTACATTGCTGGACCCAGAAAATCTGATTAATAACACACCCAATGCAGAAGGGTTCAGCTTTTCGATTACTCCTTCGTATGGTGATATCGATGGTGATACCGTCATTGTATCCGGTTCTCAAGAGACTGAACTCGTAGGTTATTATACTCAATGTAAAGAGCCAATGCTGGTTGCCATAGATGTACTGGCAATTCCAGAGCCTGTGTCAATCAAGGCAAGTGCTTATATTACTGCTCCAACAGACCTGACCTATTGGGACGTCAATGAACTTATATTAAAAGCCTACGACAAACCCAGAGCCTCTGCACTCAATGAAGCCCAAGCAGAAAAACGGATTCAAATATTAAATATTACCCACCCAAATTCAAACCCTGAAAACTCCAGTACCTGGGGCGGAAGTTATCAAGTTTACACTGCTCGCTCACAGCCTTTGGTATTGAGTACAACGTATCAGAAGTTTTTAGATGAAGATCTGTTTGATCGTACTGAAATTGCAACAATCCAACAGATTCTAAAAACCCAGTATGTGCTGGATGGAGAAACCTTCTACTACACTTATAGAACAAATACCGGCCATTACTCATATGGCACTGCCACAATGATAAATGGCGAAGTAGAGTTTTCTTTACCTGTTAATTCAGCCGGAACATTGTACGCCAATATCTACGGGTATATTAATGATCCTGAGGATGGCCCATTCAACATCAGCAGTTATCTTCAACAATCAATAACAGCTGAAGACATAACCAATGGTAGAATCGAGCTGGCATTTGAAAATGCAGTAGCAATCGCTCGTATTTATCAAGCTATATTCAATAATAACAGTGTTGAGCAATAACCATTGCTTTTTATCTTCCGACGTTGCTTGAGCAGCGCTAATGCGGGCGGGCCGCCCGCGCTCCCGAAATAAACCACTGCCGCGCTCCCGAAATAAACCGCCGCCGCGCTCCTGAGTTACATAAAATCATGGGAGCGCGGACGGCCCGTCCGCAAAACAGCATATTCAAACGCGTTTGTTTATGGTGTGCTGCTTGATCTGAATTTTGGGAGTCAGTAGTTACTATCGCCAGAACGGCTTGGAAAATGGTCCGCCCGAGAGGATTCGAACCTCTGACCTTCGCCTCCGGAGGGCAACGCTCTATCCAGCTGAGCTACGGGCGGTCGATGAGTTCAGGTGATGATTACCTGAATCAAGGCCGCGTATTGTATCTGCTTTTTTGACAATGCTCTACTGCTACCTGCTTGTCTGGTTAAATTTACGTTTTTATGGCGTTATGCGGCCACGGATAGTGCCGGGCCAGACGGGTGTATTTCTCGTCGTTTGGGGTACGCACTCAGCGCTGGCTACTACTGCTGCGCCAGTAACCGATAGCTTTCCATACGGTCGTAATGACTGTGGGTGACGGTGACGAGGGCAAATTCCTGGCAGTTGAACCGGCGGCTGAGTTGTTCGATATCCGTCAGGCACTGGTCAGCGGTGCCAACGGTGTACCCACTGAGAATATGGTCGTAACCGGCTTGTGCCGATGGCGACATCTGCCGGTAGCGGTCTTGTACCTGTTCGGGGGTCAGGAAGTCTTCCGGCATGCCTTGCTGGGCTGTCAGTTTGCGATATACCGCGGTGCCTGCGCGCAGTTTTGCTTCGTCTTCGGTGGCGGCGCAGATACAGGCGATGCCAAGTAATTTGTTGGGCTGGCGCTGGTGCCCGGCTTGTTGCCATGCCTGCTGCCAGTGGTCGAATATCGATGGCTGACACTGGTCTGGTGCGATAAAGCGTGCCAGTGCAAGGTCGTAACCCAGTTTGCCTGCCAGGCCGGCACTGCCACCACTGGAGCCCAGCATCCAACGTTCCGGAGTCGGTGTATTATCAGGCATGACACTGAGGTGTTTAAACGGGCTGTTGGCGGGTACGCTACCTTCCAGTAACTGCCCCAGCAGTTGTGCTTGCTGTTCATAAATGTCGCCCTGCAGTGGCCGGTGTGGGAAAGCCAACGCTGCTGAGCTCAGACTGGAGCCTCCCGGTGCTCGCCCGATCCCGAGGTCTATGCGGTCGGGGTGCAGTGTGGCGAGCATCCGAAAACACTCGGCCACTTTTAGCGGGCTGTAATGACTTAGCATGACCCCGCCACTGCCCACCCGGATACGCTGGGTCTGGGCGGCGATGGTGGCTACCAGTATCTCCGGGCAGGGATTGGCAAAGTGCATGCTGTCGTGATGTTCGGCTACCCAATAGCGGTGGTAGCCCAGTTCATCACACAGACGGGCCAGTTCCAGAGTCAGGCCGGGCGCGGCTCTGAGGGAGTGGGAGCCATGAACCGGCGACTGGTCGACCACCGAGAGTTTGATATTCATTCAAGATCCTGTGTAAACGTAGTATGCGGATGCCGGGATATGCCAGAGGCTCCTTGGTTAAAGGGCCGATCAGAAGAGACCTGCGGATAATTATCCGCTGTGGTCATGCTCATGCTGGCGTTTGTACCTGTTTTTGTGTGTCGATAAAGACCAGGTGTGATCGCGGCTATCGCCTGTTCAGATATGTGTGAATAATACCTATCCCATCCCACAAGAGGGACTGTTCCGGCCCATACAATCGGTATTTTGTAATCCTGTTTTCAGGATATTGCTGGATTTCTGAAGGTGATTTTGGCCTTTGCCACCTCCCAGAACATCAGGATCACGCCTGAAGTGGCGGCAGAGGAGCCAGTTATTATCACGCTTGTTATGTGAATACAGAGCCGTATTTATAGTAATCCTCTGACAAGACGACGGTCAGCCATGGATGCTTTTGAGGGGTTGAGGATGTGTCATATGTATCTAATCCACAAAGAATCTGTGGTCAAATACCAGCCTTGCCTGACAGTTGAGAACAAATCCAGCTATATCAATATCCAATACAAGAACATCAACAATCAATACAAAACAGCAATAGCCAATAAATCTACCGGTTGTTAGTTTTGATTCATACTTGTGTAAATACAGGCCAAACTTCGATTTTTTATCACCAGCTTTATGGCTATCACGTCCATTGTATGAAGTGTTTTTTGGTAAAAACCGGTTCTGGACAGGTCTTATTTTATAATTCCATTTATGGGTCAATCAAATCCCATTTTACCGATTAATATACAGGCTGTTTTTTGTACTACTGGTTCGACTACCTTTATAAATGAGGGTAAGGTGATCCAAAATAACAATAAAAGAGACATCGTATGTTAGTCAGCGTGCTCAATAACTCAGCCGTATGTACCAATACCACCCCGGATGAGGTGTCCAATCATGTCAACCGTCATATTGGCCGCCATCGTCTGGAACTGATGGAAACCGAAACCTCCCGCGCCCAGTTGTCATTGTGTCAGTTTTCCGATCTCTCCCTGTCCCGGATTTGTTATGGCAACAGGGTACGCGTGGCCTGCCCCGACCTGGAAGATATTTATCATTTTCAGATTGTTATGCGTGGTGAATGCCAGTGGCGCTTTTCAGACACCGATATGCTGCTGACCAGCGGTCAGGCACTGATGATGAATCCAGGAGAAAAAATTGATCTTGTTTACAGCGACGATTGTGAAAAGCTGATTGTTAAGATCCCTCGGGAGGTCATGAACAATACCTGTATCGAGCTGGCAGGCCGAGTACCCAACAATGGGATTTTGTTTGAACGCAAGGTACGGGATATTCGTCAGTCGCAGTCTTTTTTGTCCTGTATTGAGGCGGTTTTTTATGAAGCCAGTGAAGAATCTGAGCTCAGTCTGAATGGCATTTCTGCCAGCTATCGGGATTTACTGGTGCAAAAGCTGATGAGTACCTTCAACAGCAATTTGATGGATGTTATGCCTCCAACAACGCCGGAAGACAAAAAAATACAACGGGTGTTAGTTTATATTGATGCCAATATCAAAGAGAACCTGACGGTCGAGGAATTATCGGCCATTGCGGGTATCAGTGTCCGCAAGCTGTATTCGCTGTTTGCCAATAGCCTGTCGACAACGCCAAAGCGTTATATCAAGCAGGCCAAACTGTTAGCGATACATCGGGAGTTACAAAAGAATCCGGCGATTCGTAATGTCACGGAAGCGGCAATGGATTATGCCGTAACGCACCTGGGTCGTTTCTCCTCCGAGTACAGGGAAACTTTTGGTGAGTTGCCGTCAGCCACCTTGAAAGCCCGCAACCTGTAATGGTTAATGGTGCTTATCAATACAATAATAAGCCCCATACAGTCCATACCGATGGTTATACGATCGTGATACCCGCCTCGGCGAGCCAACAATGGCCCACCGTTATAAACAGTGAGGCCGGTATCACCCATGGGGCGCGGTTTGCCGCCGTACAGGATTAAACAGGTGTCTCCTACACACTGAGGTGCGTCTCAACGGTGTCGATATTGTCCAGCAAGTCGGTGGTATTACCATCGAACACCACCTCTCCCTTCACCAGCACCACGTGTCGGTCACACAGGTTTTTCAGTACCTGAATGTTCTTGTCGACAATCAGGGTCGACATACCGCTATCCTTGATATGGGCAATCACATCCCAGATTTCCTTGCGGATCAAGGGTGCCAGCCCTTCTGTCGCCTCATCCAGAATCAGTAGTTCCGGGTTGGTCAGTAACGCCCGCCCGATCGCCAGCATTTGTTGCTCACCGCCCGATAACTGGGTGCCCAGATTGGTCAGTCGTTCGGCCAGCCGGGGAAAGGTTTCCAGCACGCGATCGTAATGCCATGATTGCTGGCCATTCACGCCTTCACGAGCCGCCAGCTGCAGATGCTCTTTCACGCTCAGGTTGTGGAACATGCCACGCCCTTCCGGCACATAGGCGATACCCTGGCGCATGCGTTTCCAGGTCGGTAATCCGCTCAGGTCAGTGCCATTAAAACGCACATCGCCACCGCGCGGGGCTACCAGCCCAAGTACCGATTTCAGAGTGGTGGTTTTCCCCATGCCATTACGGCCCATCAGGCTCATCGCCTGACCCGCCTCCAGGGTAAAATCCACGCCGTGCAAAATATGGCTTTCACCGTAATAGGTGTGCAAGCCACGAACAGTCAATAGTGGTGTCATCAGATTACCTCGTCGCCCTGGCCCAGATACGCTTCTTTTACCCGTCGATCGTTCCGTACATCATCCACTGTGCCTGTTACCAGATGCTGGCCGTTCACCATCACGGTCAGCTGGTCCGACAGCTCGAAAACGGCTTCCATGTCGTGTTCTACCAGTACAATGCAGTAGTCTGTTTTCAGGGTTTGTAACAGATCGATAATCAGCCGGGATTCTTCATGGCCCATTCCGGCCATGGGTTCATCCAGCAGCAACACCGACGGTGCCGTTGCCAGTACCATGGCGATTTCCAGCTGGCGCTGTTCGCCATAACTGATTTGTGCCGCAATGGCATCCCGTCGATGCTGCAAGCCGACTTTCTCCAGAGCAGCTTCGGCCATTTCGATCAACAGCTTGTCGCGATTACGGCGGGCAAAAATATTGAAGCTGCCCCCGGTTCGGCGTTGTGCCGCCACACAGCAGTTTTCCAGGCAGGTGGTCTGTGGATAGATATTGGTTTTCTGGAAACCACGACCAATGCCCCGACGGACAAATTCGTAAGCCCGGATATCCTCAATGGCATCGCCATGATGCAGAATCCGGCCACGGGTGGGTTTGTATGTCCCGCAGAGCATATTCAGCAAGGTGCTTTTGCCAGCCCCGTTCGGGCCGACGATGCCGTGCAGTGACTTGTCGTGGAAAGCCAGATTCATATTGTCGAGGGCTTTCAGGCCACCCCAGTATTTGCACAACCCTTCGGTTTGCAGAACGATATCCTGGCTCATTTGCGACGCTCCACCCAGTTCTCGATAAAACCGGCAATGCCGGATTTGAACACCATCACCATGGCGATAATCATCAGCCCCATCGGCAACAGCCAGTGTTCGGTCATATGTTCAAAGATATAGTGCAGACCGGAGTACACTGCGGTGCCCAGAATCGCCCCATAAATGCTGCCCATCCCCCCCAGAATCGACATCACTAACGCCGACCCGGAAGTCTGCCAGGACATCATCGACGGATTGACGTAGCCGTATTGCAGGGCAAACAGATAACCGGCATAGGATGCCAGCGCCGACGCCATCACATAGCTGATCAGTCGAAACAGAAAGACGTTGTAGCCCAGCGCTGTGGTACGGTCCGGATTGTTTTTGACGGCATCCATAATGCGACCGAACCGCGATGCCAGCACCAGTTTCCAGAATGCCAGACAGTTGAATAACGACAGCAGGCAGAAGTAATAAAAGTGAATCGGGTTATCGAGGTCAAAAAACGCCAGTCCAAACAGACTGGTATCCGGTTTCATCAGAATAAACAGGCCATCGTTGCCGCCAAAATGAATCGAATCGGAGAAAAAATAGAAACACATCTGGGCAATCGCCAGCGTAATCATAATCATATAGATGCCACTGGTGCGCAGCACGATCACGCCCACCAGCAAGGCAATCACCGCAGCAATCACACAGATATAAAAAGTATATACCCAGAAATTCACTGCCTCGTACTCCGGTGCGATCATAAAAAACAGATAGCCTCCCAAGCCGTAGAACATCGAGTGTCCCAGGGTGATCAAGCCACAACGCCCCACCAGATAATCCAGCGACATCACAAAGATGGCGAAAATCAGTACCGTGGTCAGCTTGTTGATATAAAAAACGTTCTGCTCCAGAAATAACGGCAGCAGCAACGCCAGCGGAAAAAATATCCAGACGAACAATTGTTCGGTCTTATTGGTAAATATCATCGCGACATACCGCCCTTAGTTGGAAAACAGGCCCTGTGGCTTGATCAGTAAAATCACTGCCATCAGGATATACACCACCATCGACGACACCGCAGGAAACAGCACAGAGGCAAAGGTATCGACAATGCCGACCATCAAGGCCGCCACAAAAGCGCCCTTGATCGAGCCCATGCCGCCAATCACCACCACCACAAAACAGGTGATCAGCACATGCTCACCCATACCGGGCACAATCGATGCGATCGGTGCCGAAATCACTCCCGCCAACGCTGCCAGCATTACCCCGGCACCAAATACAATGGTGTACAGACGGTTAATATCGATCCCCAGACACTCAACCATCTCGCGGTTGGACTCTCCGGCCCGGATCAACATACCCAGCCGGGTACGGTTGATCAGCAAGTACAAACCAGCGGCCAATACCAGACACAGCACCGCCACAAACAGTCGATAGACGGGGTAAGCCACCAGTTCGGTCAGCTGGATCGAGCCGCTCAGCAGCTCCGGCACATCGACCCCGAGGGAGTCGTTCCCCCACAGCAGACTTTGCAGGGCGTTAAACACAAAGATCATGCCGATGGTCAGCAGCACCTGATCGAGATGATTACGTTTGTACAGGCGGCAGATCAGCGTTTTTTCAATCACTATCCCCAGTGCCAACGCAATCACTGCCGACAACAGCGCTCCCAACAGAAAACTGTCGGTGTGCAGGGTGAAATACCAGGCCAGGTAAGCCCCGACCATATACATGGAGCCGTGGGCAAGGTTGAGAATGCCCATGACCCCAAACACCAGCGTCAGCCCCGATGCAATCAGAAACAGCAGCAAGCCATACTGCAAACCGTTCAGCAGCTGGACCAGAAATATTGCGAAGTCCATCAATACGATCCCCTTGAAGAATCATCCGGAAACCCTTGTCTGCTGCCCGGCATCACCGGCCCGGGCAGCAGGCAAGGCATGATCAGTTACTTCGACAGCCGCGAGCCGGGTCTTCCAGGGCTTCTGCGGCAATGCCGGTCACCTTGTTGACGCCATTCTCGACGGTGCGGAGGTAAATGGTCTGGATCGGGTTGTGGGCTTTGGAGAAGTGGAACTCACCCCGTGGACTAGGGATAACGGCGTCTTCCATCACCTGGATCAGGGCGTCGCGGTCACTGATATTGCCGTTTAACTTGTCCACCGCCTGGGCGATCAACAAACCGGTATCAAACCCCTGTACACCGTACAGATCGGCGTCTTTGCCAAACTCGGCGGCGTAGGCAGCACGGAAGCGATGGTTAGCTGGAATATCCAGTTCATCCGCATAGTGCAGACCGGTAACAATGCCTTCGGCCGCGTTACCCTGCGCTGCCAGTGTCCCTTCGGTGAGGAAGCCGGAACCCAGCAGCGGAATCTTGCCGCTCAAGCCCATGGCGTTGTAATCCTTCACAAATTTCACCGCGCCACCACCGGCAAAGAACACAAACACGGCATCCGGTTTCAGTGCGGCAATTTCTGTGATGTAGGACTGGAATTCGGTTTTGGGGAACGGCACCAGAATCTTCTTCAGTACCTTGCCGCCACCCTTGCTGAACGACTCTTCAAAGGCGTCCAGGCTCTCTTTGCCAAAGCTGTAGTTCCAGCTCATGGTCACCACTTTTTTGTAGCCTTTATCGAGAGCAACCTGACCCATCGGGTACGACGGCTGCCAGGCAGAAAAAGACGTGCGGAATACATTGGGTGCGCACCAGGGGCCGGTTGCCACGTTGGCACCGGCATTGGGAATGATCATGATCGGCTTTTTGTTACGCAGCACTTTCAACATGCCCATGGCGACCCCGGAATGCACCGGCCCAACAATAAAGTCTGCGTCTTTCTGACTCATCAACGCGGTCGCAATTTCAGGTGCCCGATCCGGGCGGGCTTCGGTATCCATTTCAATATATTCAATGGTACGGCCATGCAGTTTGTCGGCGTTTTGTTCCAGCGCCAGTTTCAAACCGTTGCGACCGGCATCTCCCAGCGCAGCGTACACACCACTGAACGGCAACATGATACCGACCCGAATCGGGTCTTCCTTGGCGACAGCGGCAGCGCTGGACAACACGGAAGCAAGCAACACCGCAGCAGCGGTAACGAGAGGTTTATAATGATTCATAGTTTTGCCCGGATTCTTATTATTGAGTTGTACGACCATTTAAAGCCGCCACTCTTCAGGCAAATAGCCAATTTGTGCAGCCCTCTATCCCCTCCTTGCACAGAGAGGATAAACAGGCAGATGAAGGGTCAAAACGTCATATCAAACCGCTGTGCCAGACAGCCATCGGCTTCTTGCTTGCTACCAGGCAAGCGTTTGAAAAATCGAAAAAAAACAGCATCAGCAAAGCATCAGGTCTCAGCCCTCTCGCGCCAGGCTGGCCATCAGTAAACGGTGAATACGTTCGGTCGTCTGTGCCGGTTGTCCTGCCTGGCGGCAAGGTTCGATCACGGGTAAACAGATCTCGTCCACTTCCAGCGGATGGCCTTTTTCCCGGTCAACCAGCATGGAGGTTTTAATGTCGTCAAAGTCTGAAATCAACTGGAACATATCGGCGGCATCCTGGGCTGTCAGGCCCACACCCAGCTGCTGCGCCGCCCGTACTGTTTCATCCATCATGTCCTGGATAATGCGCCCTAACACTGGATCAGAAGTCATCGAACGGGTGGTCAGCCAGGTCAGTGCCGACAGTGGATTTACACCGTTGTTGATCACCAGCTTGCGCCACAACGCCTGCTGGATATCGTCACTCAGGGTGCAAGGAATACCTGCTGTCACCAGCGCCGCCTGCCATTGCAATAACATCGACTGCCAACCGGGATTGCGCACCGCATCGGGCCAGGCGCCCATTTCTATTTGCGCCACACCGGTGGCAGCCACCTGACCCGGGGCAATGATATGTCCGCCAATCCGTACTGCCAGCCCGCCCAGGGTTCTGTTCATACCGATCACTTCGGCAATCAGCGGCTCATTCCCCACGCCGTTCTGCAACGACAACACCGGGGTATCGGCCACCCCCAGCCAGTCGGCCAATTCTGCCATCAGGCTGGCGGTAGCGGTGGCCTTGGTGGCCAACATGATCAGGTCAAATTCAGCACAGCGATAATCAGCCTGCAGTGCTGCCATATCGCAGGCAGCTACCGGGGCGGTCAGTTCAAAGTCCGGGTGTGTGACGGCCAGCCCTTGCTGTTGCAGCGCCTGCAAATGGGCACCACGGGCGACCAATACCACATCGTGACCGGCATCCACTAACCGGGCGGCGTAATAACAACCGATGCCACCGGCTCCCAGCATTAACAGTTTCATTGTTGACTTCTCCTGATAGTGTCACGCCACGGACGCTGCCTGGCTGGCCGTACGCAGTCTGTCGCGATCCAAAACACAAAACAAAAACGGCCGCATCATAGCGGCCGTTGTCACACCAGAACCCTTATCCCGATCAGACAAAACGACCGGTAACGGTACCCAGCCCCTGGTAACGGACACTGAAATTATCCCCTTTTTGGCACTGTACCGCTGCCGTGATTCCCCCAGTCATAATAAACGTACCGGCAGGAATTTCTTCACCACGCTCGCCAAACATATTCGCCAGCATGGCAACCGATGCCGCCGGGTGGCCCAGTACCGCGGCACCTGCACCGGTGGCGATCACTTCGCCATTGATTTCCATCACCACGCCAAAGTTTTTCAGGTCGACATTTTCAACCCGTTGCATCTGGCCACCGGTAATAAACCGGGTCGATGAGGAGTTATCGGCAATCACGCTCTTCAGGTCAAATTTGAAATCCTTGTAGCGGGAGTCAATCACTTCCACGGCAGGCAAAACAAAGTCGGTCGCGGCCAGCGCATCGGCAATGGTCACACCAGGGCCTTTCAGCGCTTTTTTGGTGACAAAGGCGATTTCGGCTTCAATTTTGGGGTGAATCAGTTCATCGGTTTTGATTTCGCCACCGTCGGACACGGCAAAATAATCCGCCAGGAAGCCGTAACACGGATGCTCAACGCCCATCTGGGCCATTTTTGCCCAGCTGGTCAGGCCCATTTTCAGGCCAACGATCTTGTTGCCACGCGCTTCTTTACGACGGCGAATTTCCCACTGGATATCAAACGCATCCTTGTAAGTCATTTCCGGGTAGTCGTCTGTCAGCTTGGTGACTTCGTAAGCTTCCAGTTCGGCCTGTTCCAGATGGGCTGCTGCCGCAGCAATCTGTTCCTGATTCAGGTTGTTGTCACTCATATTCGGTGCCTCTGTCTGTGTCACATCGGCTATCCCATAGCCGATGTGGCGGTAACCTCATCAATGGGTCACTCGGAGAATTGGGGTACTCGGTGCCTGCGGCTTCCCACACATCCGGCATGGGAAGCGGCACCCGCTACGGTAGAACGAAGTCCTAGCCTTTGGCTTTGGCCATGGTCAGTGCCAGATCTTCGATCATGTCTTCCTGGCCACCCACGGTGCCACGCTTACCCAGTTCCACCAGGATGTCGCGGGCGCTGACGCCGTATTTCTTTTCGGCACGTTGGGCAAACAGCAGGAAGGAGCTGTAAACACCGGCGTAACCCAGCGTCAGGGAATCCCGGTCGATACGGATGATCTGGTCCATCAAGGGGGTAATCAGGTCCTCGGCGACGTCCATGATCTTGAACAGGTCGATGCCGGTGTGGCAGCCCATGCGGTCGAGTACCGCGCACAGTACTTCCAGCGGCGTGTTACCCGCTCCGGCACCCAGCCCGGCGACCGAACCATCGATCCGCGCCGCGCCGGCTTCAATGGCCGCAATGGAGTTGGCGACACCCATGGCCATGTTGTGATGGCCGTGGAAACCCAGCTCGATGGCGCTGTCCAGTTCGTTACGCAAGGCACCCAGTTTTTCGGTAACGTCGTCTGGCAGCATGTAACCGGCAGAGTCGGTGCAGTAAATGCAGTTAGCGCCGTAGCTGACCATCAGTTTGGCCTGTTCGATCAGTTTTTCCGGCGAGGCCATATGCGCCATCATCAGGAAGCCGACGGTGTCCATATCCATTTCGCGGGCAATGCTGATGTGTTGCTGGGAAACGTCGGCTTCGGTGCAGTGGGTGGCGACCCGAATGGTGGAGACACCCAGCTCTTTGGCCATTTTGAGGTGATCTACGGTGCCGATACCGGGCAGCAGCAGCGCGGAGATTTTTGCCTGTTTCATGTTTGGAATCACAGCGCCCAGGTATTCCTCGTCGCTGTGAGCCGGAAAGCCGTAGTTCACCGATGAGCCACCAAGGCCATCGCCGTGGGTGACTTCGATCAGTGGCATACCGGCGTCGTCCATCGCACAGGCGATAGAGACCATGTCGTCCACACTGATCTGATGACGTTTGGCGTGCATGCCGTCACGCAGGGACATGTCGTGCAATTTCACATTTTTTCCGTTCAGGTTCATTGCTTCTTCCTCCGTCTCTTATTCGCCACGGGCTGGCAGTGTGATGGTGCCGCTGGCGGCTTCTTCGGCAAACATTTCGGCGGTACGCAAACCGGCGGCGGTCATGATGTCGAGATTGCCGGCGTATTTGGGCAAGAAATCCCCGAGGCCTTCAACTTCCATAAACATGGACACCCGGTTGCCATCGAACACCGGGCCGTTCACCAGGCGGTAACCCGGTACGTATTGTTGTACTTCGGCGACCATGGCGTGGACAGATGCGGTAATGGCATCACGATCCGGCTCACTGGCTGTCAGGCAGTGGACGGTGTCGCGCATCATCAGTGGCGGTTCAGCCGGGTTGATAATGATGATGGCCTTGCCTTGTTTGGCGCCCCCGACCCTGGCGACAGCGCCAGCGGTGGTGCGGGTGAATTCGTCGATGTTCTGACGGGTGCCGGGGCCAACGGATTTGGACGACACGGTGGCGATGATTTCACCATAATCGACGGCTTGTACCTGAGAGACGGCGGCCACCATGGGAATGGTGGCCTGACCACCACACGTCACCATATTGACGTTCATCTCGAGGTTTTTGGCGTGCTCGGCCAGATTCACCGGCGGCACGCAAAAAGGGCCAATCGCGGCGGGGGTAAGGTCGATCATGATCACCCCCAGTTCATTGAGCTTGCGCGAGTTTTCCGCATGCACATAGGCAGAGGTGGCATCAAAGGCGACGCGGATATCGTCGGCGATCACCTGTTCAAGAATGCCATCAACACCCGTGGCGCAGGTTTTGATTCCCATCGCGGCGGCACGCTTGAGGCCTTCGGATTCCGGGTCAATACCCACCATCCAGACCGGTTCGATCCATTCGGAACGTTGCATTTTCATCAGCAGATCGGTGCCGATATTGCCTGGGCCGATAATGACGGCTTTGAGTTTTTTAGACATAAAAATTTCCTCGCTGAATCTAGCGCTTATACGAAACGAACGGAGGCAGAACCGATACCGCCAATACTGACCGACATAAAATCACCCGCTTTCACTGGCTCCAGTGGTACCAGTGAGCCAGACAGAATGACTTCACCGGCTTTCAGTGGGATACCAAATTCACCCAGTGTATTGGCCAGCCAGGTAACGCAGTTCACCGGGGAACCCAGAGCTGCGGCACCGGCACCGGTGCTGATAATCGCCCCGTTCTTTTCGACCACCATACCGCAGCTGGTCAGGTCGACATCCAGCGGGCTGACCGCGGTATCACCAAGCACAAACAGGCCACAGGAGGCGTTGTCAGCCACGGTGTCTTCAATCTTGATTTGCCAGTTTTCAATGCGGGAGTCGACGATTTCAAAGCAGGGAATCACGAAGTCGGTCGCGGCCAGCACGTCGGCATTGGTGATGCCGGGGCCTAGCAGGTCATTTTTCAGCACAAAGGCGATTTCGCCTTCGGCTTTCGGTTGAATCATCAGCTCACTGATGGGCATTTCCTGACCCTGGCTGTAGGCCATTTTGTCGGTCAGAAAACCGAAATCCGGCTGATGCACATTGAGCATGTTCTGCACGGCCTTGGAGGTAACACCAATCTTTTTGCCGATAATGCGTTCTCCGGCTTCGATACGGCGCTCATTCATACGTAATGAAACGTGATAAGCATCCTTGATGGTGATGTCGGGATAGCGCTCCGTCAGTGGGCGCAGCGTCGTACGGTTAACCAGCGCGTTATACAGCTCGTCTCCCGCTTGCTTGATATCAGCTTCATTCATAAAAAAATACCATCCATCTCGGTGAATAAATCAGCAGTATTGCGACCGATAAATACTGCTTGAATCAGGGTGCGGCGACGGGAATGTGATTTGGCAAATATCTGTTTGGAATTATTAAATTGCTATTTGCCAAACCGAAGCGTCATGACGCCGTTGGTGTTAACCAATGTACTCCTCAGCCAATTCTGCTCAACCGACTAAATTTGAAATACAAGATCCCAACTATGAGTGTTAGCCTGGCCCTACCGTGATTATGTGGTTATCCATATGGCAGCGATGGGAGATTTGCCGACCGGGAGATGGGGATATAGCCGGGATTGGCTGTTGACCAAGTAGCGGCCAAGCAACCGTTAAAGCCCGCAGAACCACGGCTCTGGTCCGATACAGGGCGGACAACCGCCATGGTGCCAACAGCAGACAGCAGCACTTATGACGGCCAGTCATCTACAGGGGACATCCATTTAATCCGGTGCTCACTCTGGGTTACCGGATGGTTTCGAATCACGAAGCCGACTTGCAGGCCTGACGGGTCAAGTCAAACGTCGGCGACACCGAGTCGAGATCATCCGGCAGCCCCCGAAGGGCGCGGGTTGCCGCCGTCCAGTGCGGTGTTGACGAATTTGAAAAGGACTCGTCATTTCGCTGCATTCGTCGCCTTGCCCTGAACAACGGCAACACTTGCGCAGAGCCGTGCAGGATTAAATGGATGTCCCCTACAGGTTTAGCGGAAGCGTTCATCCGAACGGCGGTTTTTAACGTCGGCTTCGCTGGCTTGCAACCAGCCGGATGTGCTGCTGGTGATCGCATCAAATTGGTCAATATAGGGTTTGATATCCAGCAATGGCGTGCCGTCCAGTACATCCACCCCTTCCACTTGCAAGATATTGTCTGTAATACCGGTCAGCTTCACAATCGACATACCAATATGATTGGGCCGTAATGGCGAACGGGTGGAAAACACACCACGCTCCTGGGTATCCATAAAAGGAGTTACACGTAATGCAGTCCGGGTAGCCTGATGAAAACAGTAAAAGATATAAATATGGCTGAACCCATCGAGGTCTTGCAGACCTTCCTGATATTGTTTATCCAGAACAATATGCCCGGCTACTCCGTCAGCGCCCTTGGGCTGAACGGGCATACCAGCAATATGAGTATAAGGAGAGTGTATTATTCCGATCGGGCTTATATCATGTATATCCATTATGTCCTGCCTGAGTTTAATCAATTATACGCTGACGGCTGGCTTCAGATCACAACACCAACAGCAACACCCCACGATAAAAACCTCCGCTATAGACCTCTACGATCAACGGCTTGCAACGACCTGCAACGACCGGCAATGGCGTGGCAACTGGATTGCAGCCAGGCTACGCACCCCTCGCCCAACCCTTGCCGCCAGTAATCCGTCCAGCCCAGGCCGCTCACACCGTCAGCGACCAGCCTGGGAAAACGCTCATACCGACGAGCAGTAACCAGACACCCGTACCAGCGGAGATCATGCGCTTCTTGTGGTAACCACTTGCCTGCAATTTTCATCCCGCTTAGCCAGCGGCTGATGGCATGGCGACAACAACCGCACGGCGTAACAAAATAGCCATTAAAATCAATCGATTACATTTAAAAACCGATAACTCCTGCACCACCGGCAGGCTGTTATTATGAGGCTTAATGGCCGGCCGGAGACGCTTTCAGACAAAATCATGTCGTATACCGTCGCAAGACAACACAGCACACCGACGGCCCTGCTTGTTTTATATACAGGCGAGCATGGGCGTGTTGTTTGTTTTTAATTGATATTTCAGTCATCAATATATGGCTAATCGCTTGAATTGACGGACTGTTAATTTCACTCTCAGAGCATTAGACGGATCTGTAATTTTTTGCTATACCTAATAAAAAAATAAGCATAGCTGGCTAAAAAACTGCTCAGCGAATAATCCATCATCGATATGACAATCATTTTCCAATTACTATAATCGGACGCTCTCATGCCCTGTTTATCTGCCTTCCAGCCGTTTTTGTATGTTACGACCCGAGTCGCCCAATGCCGGCTCTACACATTGTTCCTGGCTGGTATAACAGCCCTGATAATGCCTCTGAGCAGTTTCGCTGCCCAGATTGCTGTTATTGAAAGCTACCATCCAGAGTACGAATGGGATGCCCAATACCTCAAAGCCATTGATGACAGCCTGGGTAAAATCCACCAGATCCAGACCTATTCCCTCGATACCAAACGTCTGACCAAGGATAACTGGCCAATCCGGGCGCAACAGATACTTGAGCGAGTCAAGGCACAAAAGCCGGCAGTCGCGCTTATTGGTGACGACAATGCGCTGGAGTTGATGGGTGAATCCCTGCAAGCGCTGGGTATCCCGATTGTCTTTCTCGGTATCAACGGTGGGCCAGAACAGCACCCGGTATTGCTTAAAAAAGGGGTGACCGGTGTGCAGGAGCGACCATTTTTTGACCAAAGCATTCGCCATATACGCAAGATGGTCTCCAACCCGGATCGCTTCCTGATTCTGGCGGATGATTCTCCCACCATGCGCAGTACGATCCAGGAACGTTTTGGCGACCAGCGCAAGGAAACCATCCACGGCTCAGAAGTGGATATCCTGCTGACCAACGATCGTGACACCTGGCTGAATGCCATCACCAATGGCAAATCCAATGGCTACGCCGCTGTTATTGTCGGCACGTATCACACCATTCGGGACGGCCAGGGCGTACGAGCAGACCCAACCGACCTGATGCAAATGGCTCACAGCAGCTCGAGCCTTCCGATTTTTGCCTTGTGGGATGTGTTTATTGGTAAAGGTAAAGCAGCAGGCGGCTTTACCGTCTCAGCGTATAACGAAGGCCGTCATGCGGCACGACTGGCCAAATTGCTGCTGAACGGTACAGCAATAGATAAATTGCCTCATACCCAATCCCAGAAAGGCGAGCATGTTTATAGCGAGAGTGGTTTGCAACACTGGAATCTGCACCTGTCTACCCTGGATGCCAGCCAGACACGCTTCAAGGACTGATACCCTCATTCACCCATTATTCACCGGGTAGCCCTCAATCGCGACGGCTACCCATAACGGCTGGCTTCAGCAGCCGTCTCCCCCAGGTTCGCTCTGTTAATCCAGCCCTGCAACAGGGCAAGCAACCACCGCTGTCCATTTTCTCCAATTATTCCGTGTTCTGCGCGACGCCATTTGCCGCGCTCACTGCCAACAATGCGCCAGATCTGGATTAAATTGGAAAAGACTATGGAACAGCCCTTCACTTTTATCTATCACGTCAGCTGCTCACAGTGTACCTGGCAGTCCCAGTTCAAAGCACTGAGCGATCTCCCCGATGAGTGCCCCCACTGCCATGCACTCGCCTTGCACGTGGATCAGGAAAACACCCCAGCGACGACTCCCCAACCTGCTTTACTTAGGCAACTTATGTGACACAATTCACATTATTTCGCGTTATACTACCGCCTGGTGGAATAACAAACCCAATGCTCATAAGGATATGAAATATGTCTAACGATTATTCGACATTTGCACGCCGCATGGAGATGCTGCGCATGATTCCGGAAGAGCCCCTGACGCCGATCACTACTCGGGCGATCTGGGAAAAACTCAATCTTTCCTTCCCTTGTCACAAACGCACGGTTGAACGGGATCTGGTCGAGCTGTCCCAGCATTACGCTTATTATTGCACCGAACAGGGCCGCAGCCAGGCCTGGTCTTTTATGAAAGGCCGCAAAGAGCTGGCACCCACCAGTAATGCCGTGATTGCCCTGAGCTATATCCAGGCAAAGCCCTATTTGGAACAGGTGTTACCTGCCGAAGTGTACCAGGGTATCGAACCCCAGTTTATGGAAGCGGAAGCCACGCTGCAGCGCCACGGCAGCCACCTGAGCACCTGGCCCGACCGGGTACGGGTATTACCCGGAATGAAACAGCTGCACAAACCCACCGTCGATACCCAGGTATGGGCCACCCTGACCCAGGCATTACTGCTGGGCAAAAAATTTACTGCCCAGTACGCCAAACGCAGCGCTGATCACCCGAAAACCTTGCTGTTTTCCCCTCTGGGAATGGTCAGTAAAGGCAATATCCACTATCTGATTGCCACCGCTAACCAGCACACCAACCCGGTTATTTTTGCACTGCACCGCATGGCGAATGCGGCGTTATCTGACGACAATATCGACGAAAACCTGCAATTCAATATCGATGATTACATCTCGCGATTTGGCTGGACTCCCGCTGGAGAGATCATCCTTGAAGCCGATATTTCCCCCGAAGTGGCTTATCTGCTGGGTGAAACACCACTCAGTCAAACACAGGAAATCACGCCGCTTGACGATGGCAGTGACTGGTACCGACTGGTGGCTACCATCACCGACGATCAGGAAAGCAAATGGTGGGTATACGGTTTGAATCGTAATATCCGCGTCACCTCGCCGTCACACTGGGTTGATGAATTCAAGGATACAACCCGTCAAATGCTGGCCTTGTATGAATAACCTCCGAACCAGCGCCTGACTCACCGTCTAACCCATCCCTAACTCACCGCCTCAGGCCAGCGCCACGTCAGCGCATACCATACGGCCAGTCATTCTGTTTCTGTTTGCCATAAAATCGTATCGGCACGGCCACCCTCGCGATAGCCATAACAGGTGTTCGTCATATGTTTGCGGTTAACCGGACTGCTGGCGTAACCAGGCTCATGTTGCAGGCGATAACCTTGAATGGTCTGGAAAGCAGCCGTTGCCAACACCGGCAATAATTCGGTCAGATGAGTACAGGCATACGAACGGCCGAGTGCTTCCTTGACGTCATTGATCCAGCCAGAACGGATTTTGATACCGACCAGCAAGTCGTAGCGAGGCCCAGCGCCAGAGCAATCCCGATACGGTGTGGAACGCATATCAGCACGCACTTCCCGAATCACCAGGCGATCATCGACCGCCAGGGTCATGGTCATGTCATGCAAGGGGGAACCAACCGGCAGCTCACCCTTGTCACGCAGATGAAATGCGTAGTGCTTGGTATCCATCATGGTGGCTTCCACTTCCCACAAGCCATCACTGCGCAGGTAGCCCTGCACGTCAATCTGGCGACGATGTAATGGTGTACGGGTAACAGGACGAATGTCTTCGGGCATGCGGATACTCACAGTGAATCGATAAATCAGCCGGGTATGATAACCGGCTTGCCGCAAGAGACCCAAACCTCAGGCTTCACACATCAAAAAACCATAAGCCCACCACCACGGCAGTGATCATGCCAACGCCATCACAGAGCAACCCGGCCCAGAGGGCATAACGGATTCGGGTAATACCCACCACACCAAAATAGACCGCCAGCACATAAAAGGTGGTTTCGGTGCTGCCTTGCATCACCGCCGCAATATGCCCGGCCACTGAGTCGACGCCCTGGCTATTCATCACATCCAGCATCATGGCGCGGGCACCGCTGCCGCTGAACGGCTTCATCAGTGCTACCGGCAAGGCATCAACAAACAGCGTGCTGACCCCCAATACCGTCAGCAACCAGCGCACGCCATCCAGCAACAGGTCAAGGGCACCACTGGCACGAAAAACACCAATCGCCACCAGCATCGCCAGCAGATAAGGAATCAACTGCACCGCGGTTTCAAAACCGCTTTTGGCGCCGCAAACAAACTGCTCATACACTGGCTGTCGCCGCCATAACCCGGCAGCAATCAGACTGACGATCAACAACATAATGATACCGTTGGCCAGCTGCTGTGAGGTATCCGCCAGTTGCTCCACCGGTAATGATCCAAGCCAGAAAACCATGGTCGCGACCAGCGCCAGCAGCCCTCCCAGATACGCCAGCAGTACGGCATCCAAACGGATTTTTTGCCACCACATCACCGCCAGCAAACCCGTCAATGTGGACGCGGTGGTGGCCAATAAAATGGGTACAAATACATCAGCAGGGTTCGCCGCGCCCAACTGGGTACGGTACATAAAAATGGTGACGGGCAATAAAGTGACAGAGGAGGTATTCAGCACCAGAAACAGGATCTGGGCATTACTGGCGGTATCTTTGAGAGGATTCAGTGTTTGCAGAGCCTGCATCGCCTTGATGCCCAGCGGCGTGGCGGCGTTATCCAACCCCAGCATATTGGCAGCCAGGTTCATGGTGATAGCCCCTTGTGCTTCATGTCCCGCAGGCACTTCCGGCATCAGCCGCCGAAACAGCGGTGCCAAGCCTCGGCCGAACCAGTGAATAACACCGGTTTTTTCGGCAATGGCAAACAGCCCCGACCACAACGCCAGCAGACCGATCAGCCCGATAGCAATATCAACCGAAAGGGTCGCCATATCGAAACTGGCATTCACCAGTTGCTGAAACACCTCGCTGTCACCGCCGGCCCAACGCACCAGAGCCGTGGCAAAACCGACCAGAAAAAACAACGCCCAAACAAGATTCAAGCACGGCTCCCGACTATCTGCATTGAGCTTCGATTTATACGCACTCAGTGGTGAATGTCCAGCAACCAGGCTCGACACCCTGCCCTGCAGAACACCTCAACGCCATCGACCAGCGCCAGAAAAAATCCAAAAAAAAAACGGCCACAAGGGCCGTCAAAACTAGATCTAACAGAGGGAGAGCAGATAAACAATGAAACTGCTTGTGTTAAGAGGTACTTACCGGCATTTGGTTCCCTGGCGCTGTAAAAAATAATGATTCTTTGCTATCCGGCACCGTTGTCGCGGCGAACATTACCAAGTTAGTGCTTGCGACTGGCACAGGAACCCATAAGCTGGGCGTTTATCTAACCTGGAGCTTCCATGAACCTGCCAGCCCGAGCCACGCCTGTTCTCATGCTGCTGATTTGCGTGATTTGCTGGGGCAGTGTGTTTCCTATTTCCAAAGTCCTGTTGCAATCGGTTTCCGGGCTGTCATTGCTGATGTGGCGGTTTCTGATCGCGCTGGTCTGTGTCTGTCTTTATCTGCTGGTGCAGCGCAAGCCCTGGCCGACACTGAGCGGATCGCAATATCTGGTTCTGGCGGCACTTGGCGTGCTCGGGGTGGGCAGTTTCAACCTCGCTCTTTACGAAGGTTTGCCCTACACCGAGGCCACCAACGGTGCCCTGATCATGGCGCTCAGTCCATTGGTGACGTCGATTGCAGCGGGAGCACTGGCCCGCCGCTGGCTCTCGGTTCAACAGTGGATCAGTCTGACCATTGGCCTGATCGGCGTAACCCTGGTGATTACCAACGGCGATGTTATGTCGCTGCTGCAACACGGCCTTAATCGTGGTGACCTGCTGATCAGCATCGGCATGTTGTGCTGGGCGGCCTTTACCATTGCCTCACAACGCGTCAGCCACTGGCTGCCTCCCATGTCGTTTACCCTGGTTACCATGACGGCGGGCTGGCTGGCGGTCAGTGTGTATGGCCTGCTGTTCAAGGAGATTCACCCCTGGCAAGAAATTCAGCTGCTCAACCCGATCGAGTGGCTGCAGTTGTTGCACATCAGCCTCTTTGGTTCTGTGCTGGCGTATCTGTTCTGGATTCAGGGCGTCAAGGCCATTGGTGCTGCCAATGCTTCGCTGTATTTTAATTTGGTGCCGGTGTCGGCTGCCTTGATTGCGCTGGCCATGGGGGTGCAGCTGAGTCTGATCCAGATCCTCGGCATTACCATTACCATTGTCGGGCTGAGTCTACCCTGGCTGGCCCGCTCGTTGTGGGCACGGCGGCATCAGGATGGGTTGCCACAATAAAAAGCCGGTACTCCGCCACTCATGGCGACCACACGCCTGGTCACTGGTCACTGACCGACAACAAACAACAAACAACAAACAACAAACAACCGGCATAAAAAAAGACAGTGGTGAAAAACACACACTGTCTTCTAACCAGCGGAATAACCAACAAGCAGTATCCGGTATCAGCCCAGCAAATGCACCGCCCACAAGGTGATGCCCGGGAAGATGATCATCAGAATCACCCGCAAGATATCCGAGAGCAGGAACGGAATCACGCCCTTGAATGCATCCGTCATCAGCAAATCCTTGTCGAAGGACTTGATGATAAATACGTTCATGCCTACCGGCGGCGTAATCAAACCGACTTCAACCACCACCAGCGCAATAATACCAAACCAGATGCCCAGATCTTCCGCCGGCATACCAAAATCCATCACCGCAATAATCGGATAGTAGATCGGAATGGTCAGCAAGATCATCGCCAGGCTGTCCATAAAACAGCCCAGAATCAGATAGGTCAGCAACATGATTGTCAGCACCAGATACGGCGACAGGTCGGCAGCCAGAATCATATCGGCACCCAATGAGGGTAACTGCGTCAGCGCAATAAAAACGCTGAACAGGTCGGCACCCAACAGGATGAAAAAAATCATCGCCGTCGATACCGCCGTTTTAAGAATGCTGTCGCGAAAATCCGCCAACCGCATCTTGCCATGGGTAAAAGCCAGAATGGCCGTCAGGATCACCCCGACAGAGGCGGCTTCGGTAGGGGTAAAGATACCGGCATAAATACCGCCCAGAACAATCAGAAAAATCACCGAAATATGCCAGACATCACCGGTGGAACGAAATTTCTGCGCCCACGTGGTTTTTGGCCCGGCCGGGCCGGAGTCCGGTTTCAGTCGTACATAAATCGCAATCGCCAGCATATAGCCGAACGCCGCCATAAAACCCGGAACAAAGGCCGCCAGAAACATTTTGGCGATATTTTGTTCGGTCAGTACCGAGAAGATAATCAGCACCATTGATGGCGGAATAAGAATCCCCAGGGTTCCCCCTGCCGCCAGCGCTCCGGCAGCCAGACCCGGCTGATAATTATTGGCTTTCATTTCTGGCAAGGCGACTTTGCCCATGGTGGAGGCAGTGGCCAGTGAGGAACCACAAATCGCTCCGAACGCGGCACAGCCGGAAATCGACGCCATTGCCAAACCGCCTCTTAACTGTCCGACCCAGACGTTGCAGGTACGAAACAGTTCACGGGTAATACCGGCACGGGTGGCCAGTTCGCCCATCAGCAAGAATAACGGTACCACCGACAGGTCGAAGGTGGAAAACTTGGACACCGGTACCGTGCCCATATAGTTCAGCACCGACTCCGGCCCGGCCAGCAGGCCATAACCCAGAGCGCCACAGGCCATCATCGACAGCGCGATCGGAATACGCAGCGCCATCAACACCATCAGCAATGCCATCATGGCAAAGGCCAGTTCTACATTGCTCATTTCCCGGCTCCACGTACAAAAGTGACGATACGATCAAGGCTCGTCAGGGCAATCAGGGCGGAAGACAATACGCCCGGTACAAACACAATCCAGAGCGGCAGTTCCAGAAGCATACTCTGCTCCATATAGTCGTAGGCATCGATACCGCCCAGCGTCAGCTGCCAGATCAGTACCAGTGATACGATCAGGAAAAACACTTCCCCCACCGTTTCCAGCAAGGCGACGGATCGCGGGGCCAGGTTATTGGTGAAAATATCCACCACCACATGGCCGTTACAACGGTGGCCTTCCGGTAAAAACAGAAAGACGGTTATACCCAGGCCAGCTTCCACCAGCTCGTAATCACCTTCGATAGCAGCACCAAACAGCGTACGACCGGTGATGCTGATCACCGTCATGGTGGCCAACATCAGCATTAAAAAACCGCCCAACAGTGCGAACTGACGGGACAGCCATGCCATACCGAGACGTACCTGTTCCAGCCAGACTGGCTGGGTCAGGGATATATCAGTCATGAGCCACTAACGACCTGCTGGTATTTTTTGATCAGGCTAACGGCTTTTTTGTACAGTGCTGTACCATTTTCGCCGTCGTCATTCATATCTTCTATCCAGTCGTCAGTCACCGGTTGCATGGTTTGCTTCCAGCGAGCCGTTTCTTCCTCTGTCAGGGTATAGAAGGGGTTGTTTTCTGCTTCAGAAGCGGCATATCCCGGCAGCTCGGCCAGGTCCATGGCATGACCCAAACGGCGGGCTTCGTTGATACCGGAGTTGTTATCGATCACCTGTTTTAAATCCGCGGGTAATTTCGCGTAGGCTTTCTTGTTCATGGTAAAGAGGAAGAATTGGGTATACAGACCGTGTTCACCCTTGATCTCGGTATGGTTGGGTGCCAACTGCTGTATTTTTAGCGGGTTAACCACCTCAAACGGCATCACCGCTACATCCACAACCCCTTTGGACAAGGCACTCGGCAGGGCTGGCACCGGCATAAATACCGGGGAACCGCCAACCAGACTGAAGGCTTCAGCCATCGCTTTGTTGGGTGCCCGCATTTTCAGGCCTTCCATATCCGCAGTGGTCTTGATCAGCACGTCACGGGAATGCAGTGCACCCGGAGCATGGGTATGAATGGCCAGCAAATGCACATCGCTCAGCTCATCCTGCATTTCTGTTTCGGCATACTCCTGCATCGCCATACTGGTTGCTTCGGCACTGGCGGGCATAAAGGGCAATTCAAACACGCCAGCTTTCGAGAAACGGCCCGGAGTATAACCACCGACTGTCCAGACAATATCGGCTACGCCTTTACGGGCCTGGTCAAACAGCTGCGGCGGTTTGCCACCCAACTGCATTGCCGGATAAATATCGATTTTGATACGGCCATCGGACTCTGCCATCACCTTGTTGGCCCAGGGCACCATCATTTTTTGGTGAGCCGCGGACAACGGCGTCAGGAAGTGATGTAACTTGAAGGTAAATTCAGGTTCAGCAGCCTGGGTGTTCAAGGTTGCCATACCAGCAACGGTAAGGCTCAACGTCAGGAGCAGCTTTTTCAATTTCATTGTTTGTCACCTTGTTATTTTTATCGGGCATATCTTGCCACCAGCAAAATCATGCACCCCAGGAACTGTCTGAGGGTTTGACCGACATTTTTGTCTGGATGTAATTCATCCTTATTGGCACCAGTACACTCACTGGATCATGGCAACTGGCAGTTACTAAACAGCAACTTGATCAACGGTATCAAGCTAGCATCCCGAGCCGCCATGCAGATAATTAAATAAGCATAAGAGCCATTCATTTTTTGCATAGAGGTTATCTATCGATGGCAATCTCTTCTGTTTTTAACGTTATTAGACAACGCTTTTGATGGTACAAACCAGCCTGTCAACATCTCATAAATAGCCTTTTAATATCCCATCAACAGCCAGCAAAAAACCCGACAAACCCCCATAAACAGCCTCTTTTTAGCTTATTATGGATAAAATCCGGCTGACTCTGAGCAGCCAGCCGTGGCTCGGTCATGTTGGCCGAACAGCGTGATCAGAAGCTGTTGGCAGCACTCGCAACAGCTTCAGGCTATAGCAAAAACAAATAGCACTCGGAGAAAATTGGAATACCGGATGAGTAGCACAAGCCAAGATGTTGCAGGCATACTGGCCGACAGAAAAACAGGCGCGACTCGCGCTGCTGTGCCGATCGATGGATGCACCGGACAATCAGTATGTCATTTAAGTACCAGCAGCATGCTGACGGTATTCAGGGATTCAACCACATAGTACGAGGGGATTTATGCCTGATACATCGATGTCCCTGCCCGCTACCCTGACACTGGTTCCCTACCCGTCAGAACCGGACAATCCATCGCTGCCACGGTGGCGACTGGACAACCGTTCAGGGGCAGCTCTCTTGTTACGCCCGGGCGCGGATACTCACACCGCTGCCGTACCGGCGCTGCAGCAACACGAGTGCAAATTGTTTGGCAAACTGATGATTTCCGAGCTGCTCTTTGTTGAGCAGACCGAACTGCTCTGCCGCACCAGTGCCGACAGTTATCTGTTGTTGCTGGTGATCGAAAGTCACCCTGAAAATCCGCACAACACCAGGCAACCAGAGTCGCCAACCCATACTGGATGCTTGCTGAATCCGGGCACGGCGCTAGTGCTGGGTTATCCACCAGGCTGCCGGGTGATGACGTTATCCATTCCGGCCCCGGAGTTGCTGCAAGCCCTGGCCGCGATGGGGTATTCCCAGGATCACAATAGCGATACGGCTGACCTCACCTTGCAGCTTTCTGATACCGATGACGCCCTGCCAGAAGCGCTTTATCATATTCTGCAGGCGATGCGAGCTTCGGCCTCACGCCCGATCACAGCGGCCACCCGGCGCTGCTATGAACAGCTGTTATACGATACCCTGCTGGACAGTGTCACGATCCAGCAACAACCCGGACAGCCAACCATCAGCAAACACCCGCAAATTGAACAGGTACGGCAGCTGGTGATGACCCATATCACCGAAGATTTTGATCTCCGTGATATTGCTTCTGCCTGCAAGGTCAGCGTCAAAACTCTCTACAACCTGTTTAATCGGGAGTTGGGGATCACACCCTCGGTATTTATCCGCCACCGCAAACTTGAAGCCGCCTACGCCGATATCCAGCACTGCCCAGAGCACAACATCACTCATATCGCGACCCGCTACGGCTTTACCAACCTCAGTCGTTTTGCCGCTTACTTCCGCGAACAGTATGGCGAATCACCCTCTGAGACGCTGCGCAAACGCCGCCAGCAAGATGCCACTGCCCCAGCGGGGGCATCTATTTAATCCGGTATTTAATCCGGAGCTCACTCTGGGCTACTGGATGGAGCTACTGACTGAATGGAGCTCTGAATGGAGCACCTGGTTCGTCAAAACCACATGCCTTTTATCCTCACCCTGCCCACAGACAGACACAAAAAAACCGGGCAAGCCCGGTTTCCTGTTGTAACAAGAGCGTGGCCACTCTTGCTTGCAGAACAACGATAACAAACACATTGACGGAGCTGTTTTTCAAACAGCGCGTCAGGCCCGACCGGACAGCACACCACAACCGCTGCTGCCCGGCTCCGGGATCAGAACTTGTAAATGGCCATCACTTCCAGCTGCTTACCCTTCGGACGGATGTTAGGGAAAGTGCTGGTGTTGTTTAATGTACCCACGTCCTGCTTACGGAATTCAACCCCCAGATCCAGACCCTTGGTGTAGTTGTAGATCACGTTGGCATTCATGGCATTCAGCTCGCTGTCAGCGTCATCATCGACACCAATGTGAGCCATACGAATGGTGGCTTTGGTTTTTTCGTTAACCTGGTAAGCCACTGCGGCGGTATAACCGGTTTGTTGTACCAGCTTGCCATCTTCCGCATCGGAGTTTTTCCCACCATAAGCTCCTGCAACACCAAAACCGGTGTAAACGCCCAGGCCTTTACCAGTGTAAGCACTGCCGTACAGAGTGACATCACCCATACCCAGTTTACCGGCGAAAGAGAAACCACCACCAAAGACGGAGTTTTCATCGTCATTGTTGGAACCATCGCCCTGAGCGACATCACGGCCAACCGCCGCGACAGTGTAGCCGGAGCCACCTTCAAAACGTTGGGTATAAGCCGCCACCATGTCCGGGAAAGCCGCACCGGTATTCACAGGGTCTTGCAAGCTGATACGAACCGGGCCAGAGGTGTAGTGCATCACCAGGTTCGGGCGAATGGTACCGCCGTTACCACCAATCGTACCAAGACCAGGACCCCAGAAGTTAACCTGGGCAGCATCCATTGGAGCAGTTGCAAAGAAAGCACCACTCCAGGTTTGTCCCAGAGTAACCTTATCGATTTGCATATAAGCGTGACGCAAACGCCAGTCATAAGTTGAAGAGTTGAAATAACCGCCGTAAAAGTCACCCTCAATAAAGGTCGTGATTTTATGGCCATCCACAACACGCTCGGTTTTGAAATTCAGACGAGACTGACGAGCAGTCGCATCAAAAGAATTACTGACATCGTTAGCGGCATCGGCATCCGGACGGTTAAACACGCCTTCTGCCTTGATGTAACCGCCAACGCTGTAGGTGACGCCATTCATTTCAGCGACTTGTCCTGCACTGGCAGCGGATGCCAGTACGGATGATGCAATAGCCAAAGCTAATGTATGCTTCTTCATGTTTACGCCTTTATTATTTATTGTTTTCGTTCTCCAACGGTTGCTCTGCTGTCAAACAAGCGTCAGTCAATCAACCCCTCCAGTGTCGTACAGCCTTATCAGAAAGGCTGTACATATATTGAAAACACCATACGCTGCGTGTAAAAAGCCATCGAATTACCGCTTACTGCCATAACTTTTTGAGATACCAGAGATTTTTTTCATCGATTATGGGTCACAACGGGTTACTTTTTGTTATGGCCGACAACCAGCCCGCAACAGAACCAGCCACAACCAGCCCAATAGCCATCAACCCCAGGCCACCCACACCAGCCCCTGAAAACCCCAGTAATCTCAACCCTATTCCCCAGTAATCGGAATGGGTGACGATCGAACCCAACGCAGTCAAAACCATCCTGACACACCGGACTCCTCCCCAAATGATGTCAAAAAAGTACCAGTGATAATCACTATCCTCCATTCAGGATCTGATCAGTCTTGTCCATTATGCAGCCGATACCAGACACTATTCAGTTGAGGCAAACATGAAAACTATAACGACTCAGGTAGCCATCATTGGCTCCGGCCCATCCGGTTTGCTGCTGGGCCAGCTGTTACACAAACACGGCATTGATAACGTGATTATTGACCGCGTTGATGGCGACTACATCCTTGGCCGCATTCGGGCGGGTATTCTGGAACAAGGGTTTGTTGACTTGGTACGGGAAGCCGGGGTCGCGGAACGTATGGATGCCGAAGGTCATATCCACGAAGGTTTTGAACTGTCGATGAACGGCGAGCGCACCCGCATTGACCTGAAAGGGCTGACCGGAGGCGACACGGTGATGTGTTACGGCCAGGTCGAAATTACCCGGGACTTGATTGAAGCACGTCAGGCCCTGGACTTACCGACCTACTACAACGCCAGCGACGCCACACCTCACGATGTAAAAAGCGATGCCCCCTATGTCACATTTGTACATAAGGGTGAAGAATACCGTCTCGACTGTGATTACATTGCCGGTTGCGACGGTTTTCACGGCGTATCCCGCCAGACGATTCCAGCCGAAGTCCGTACCGAGCACGAACGTGTTTACCCGTTTGGCTGGCTCGGTTTTATGGCCGATGTCCCCCCCTGTAACCACGAACTGATCTATGCCATGAGTGATCGCGGTTTTGCCCTGGCCAGTCAGCGCTCCGCCACCCGTTCACGCTATTACCTGCAAGTACCGTTAACCGACAATATCGATGACTGGAGCGACGAACGCTTCTGGACCGAGATAAAAAAACGCCTGCCCGCAGATATCGCCGCCAATATGGAAACCGGCCCGAGCATTGAAAAAAGCATCGCGCCATTACGCTCGTTTGTGTGTGAACCGATGCAATACGGCAATCTGTTTCTGGTCGGAGACGCCGCCCATATCGTGCCACCTACCGGTGCCAAAGGGCTAAACCTGGCCGCCTCCGATGTGGCCACGCTGTGCAAGATCATGGTTCGGGTTTACAAGGAAGGCGACAAGAGCTGTATCACACAGTACTCCGATATTGCCTTGCGCCGGGTCTGGAACGGTGAACGCTTCAGCTGGTGGATGACCAGCATGATGCACGATTTTGGTGACGACCTGTCCGGGGGCAACAATATGGAACCCTTGATGTACAAACGCTTTATGGAATCGGAGCTGAATTATTATCTGGGTTCAGACAATGGTCGCAAGGTCATTGCGGAGCAGTACGTGGGTTTGCCTTACGAAGACCTGAAGTCCTGAAGTAAGTAAGCCGGTGTCCCTGAATCAGGTTCAGGGACAATACCTCACTACATAACCCCACACCGAACCACACACATAACTCCACCGTCTTGCCGGACAGGGCCATGCTTTTTATTTATGGCCCATGGTCCGGAATCCATGGGTTGTGACGGCGACCCTATGACCACCTGAGTTCCCTTCTCAACAGCTCCCTCTCAATGCCACACTTGAGCGCTAAAGAACGCGGCAAAATGCGGCCGCAGGCGGCACATTCGCCGCTCCAGTTGCGGCCATTCCAGTAGCAACAGGTCCCTGGCGGACTGCACCTGTAAACGCTGATCCACGGTAGTGGCTTGCGACCACTGCCTGGCCACCAGCTCCGTGCAGCGGCTCAGTTTGACCAGCGCCATTTCGGCTCGTCCGGCTTCCAGATAAGCGTCCACCAGATTCAGCAAGGGGGCCACGACCGCTAGCAAGGCCGGCTCTGACAACCGGGCGGCGGCATCCAGTTCCGCATAACCCAGACTCAGCGCCTTATGGAAATCGTCGCAGGCTTGCTGCGGATTGCCAGCCAGCAGCGTTCGTTGTCCGGATTCAATCCAGAAAACCCAGCCGTCCGGCATATCCTGCCCAGTCACATTACGTTTACGGGATGCCTGGTTCATCGTTTTGCCCCGTCAGTGTGGCACCCGCTGTTTGTCGTCAGATGCCGCCCTGGGTCAGCTTCGCCGGATCCAGTAATCGCTCCAGCTCAGCCCGCCCCAAATTGGTTTGCTCGTCCGCCACGTCCAGTACCGGCCGTTTTTCTTTATACGCCTGCTTGGCAATCTCTGCCGCTTTCATATAACCCACAATCGGATTCAGCGCAGTCACCAGAATCGGATTACGCGCCAGCGCCTGCTGCAGATTGGCTTCGTTCACAGTAAAGGTGGCAATGGCCTTGTCGGCCAGCAAGTGTGATGCATTGGCGGCCAGCTCAATACTGCCCAGCAGATTAAACGCAATCAATGGCAGCATGACATTCAACTCAAAATTGCCAGATTGGCCACCGATGGTAATGGCAGTATCGTTGCCAATAATCTGGGCCGCCACCATGGCCGTGGCTTCGGGGATCACCGGATTGACCTTGCCCGGCATAATCGATGAACCAGGCTGCAGTGCTTCCAGTTCAATTTCTCCCAACCCTGCCAATGGGCCAGAGTTCATCCAACGCAAGTCATTGGCGATTTTCATCAGGGCGACAGCCAGGGTTTTGATCGACGCAGAGGTTTGTACTGCCACGTCCTGCGAGCTGATCAACATAAACAGGTCCGGGCCAGGCTGGAACGGTAAACCGGTTAACTTGCTCAGTTCATGGTTAAACAACTCGGCAAATTCCGGATGCGCATTCACTCCGGTACCTACCGCGGTTCCTCCCTGCGCCAGACGCAGCAGCTGGGTCAATTGATGGTCCAGGTTCTTGCGGCAGCTGCGAATCTGCTCCGCCCAGGCCCCCAGGCTCTGGCTCAGACGTACCGGCATGGCGTCCATCAGATGGGTACGGCCGGTTTTGACGTAGCCGTCCACACTGGCGGCCTTGCTGCGTATTTCCCGGTACAGGTGATCCAGCGCCGGAATCAATACATCACTGAGCGTGATTGCGGCACTGATATGAATACTGCTTGGAATAATATCGTTACTGCTCTGGCCACAATTAACGTGATCATTGGCACTCACGGTCTGGCCCAACGAGCGGCTCGCCAGCGTCGCAATCACTTCGTTGGCGTTCATATTGGTGCTGGTGCCGGAGCCGGTCTGGAAGACGTCCACCGGAAAGTGAGTCATCAAAGCCTCATCGGCCAACAGTTGATCCACAGCACCTACAATCGCGGCAGCAATGTCGCTCTCCAGCAGCCCCAACTGACTGTTGGCCCGGGCTGCCGCTGACTTGGCCAACAGCAAGGAGGTGATAAAAGGCTGAGGCAGACTGCGGCCGCTGATGGGGAAGTTATTGATGGCGCGCTGGGTTTGTGCGCCCCACAGTGCCGCCTCCGGTACTTGTAACTCACCCATGCTGTCTGTAACGGTACGATAATTCATGCTGTTCTCCTTGGCTTGTAACTCAACAAAATCGTCATCCTGCAGAATATTCCAGGCTGTAGCCGGCAATGGTGCGTAACTGCCATTGCAAGCGATTAACTGAACGCCGCTGATGGGGCTTGGAGGCAATCGACGACAGGCCATTCAGTGGATGATGGCTGTAGTCCATACACAGCTGCCGCCAGTTTTCCGGCACCAGTTCATCGGCAATGGCTTCCAGCAACAAATCATATTCGCGGCGGTAAACACGCCGTTTGATGCAGTTGCAGCTACGTGGAAAAACAATTTCTTCCAGATCCAGCCAGCGCTGAATATTTCCCGGGCTGTCTGGCTCTGTGCCATATCGCACGGCATGACGCATCGAGATCAGTTCCAGGTAGTTATCCATTGCTTGTTGACTGGCCATTTACATGCTCCTGCATCCGGTTTGGACCGATAAGTTGTCGTCAGTTCTGCACTCAGCCATTGCCGGCCACCACAGAAACAAAGAATTGATGTTCAGGGTTGATTTATTAATGATAATGATTAGCATTCATTAAAACGTCAACCCGATATCGCTTATCCGGGCATTAATTTCATTCTCTGAGAGCAACACGTCATGACCAACATCCGCACCGGCATCATTTTTGGCACCGACACCGGCAACACCGAGGACATCGCACACCGCATGGCCGACCAGCTTCAGCAGTACAATATCACCGCCGAGGTTTACAACATTACTGAGGCCGACCCGGAAACCTTCAGTAACTATGATCTGCTGATACTGGGTATTCCGACCTGGGACTTTGGCGGCATTCAGGCCGACTGGGATGATATGGAAGAGATCTTGCCGCAACTGGATCTGAGCCGACCGGTGGTGGCGCTTTACGGTCTCGGGGATCAGTTTGGTTATGGTGATTATTTTGTTGATGCCATGGGCTGGCTGCATAACCATCTGCAACTGTCCGGCGCCCGGTTTGCCGGTTACTGGCCAACCACAGGCTATGAATTTGACGCCTCGCTGGCGACGCTGGCAGACGGCAAGCAGTTCTGTGGCCTGGCCATTGATGAAGACCAGCAATTTGATCTCACTGACGACCGGGTCGGCCGCTGGATCAGCCAGGTGATGAGCGAATACCGCCAGCTCGCCGATGTGGTGGAAGCAGGCTAAAGCCGGCCAAGTCCGTTCACCGCCCCGGTACTCCGGATGCCATCGTCACGATGACATCCGCCGGGATGGTCGCTGGTCAGATCCCCCGCAAAAACACCAGCAGATCCTGTTGCCCGGTTTCTTGCAGTGCTTCCCAGGCTTGCCGGGCAGCCTCGGCTTCACCTCCGTGCCAGTTAATGGCTTCCACCAGCGTCTCGGCACGGCCATCATGCAAAAAACGCGAGTCGCCATTCCCTTCGATCAGCCCCAGTCCCCACAGCGGTGGAGTTTTCCACTCGCGGTCACCGGCGTCACCTTCCTTCATGCCATCACTGAGTGCTTCCCCCATATCGTGCAGCAGCAGGTCGGTATAGGCATAAATGGTTTGCTGGTTCAGCTGCTCGAACGCTGACGTATCCCCGGTGGTCAGTGTCGGCCGATGACAATCGTCACAGCCGACCTGCTCAAACAGACCGGCACCACGGTCAAACTGTGTCTGGTCGTCGATACGGCGGTCGTACACCGCCAGCAGTGTCAGAAAATCATTAATGGCGTTGAGACTATCCAGGCTGACTTCGGGGTCGCCCCCACTGGGCTGTTCGCTGCAGATCGATTGCTGATCGGTGCAGGGTTCCGCCGGATTCAGCGGCGTTGTCAGCCCCATATCCTGATGCAACGCCCCCGCGCTCTGGCCTCTCAGGGTGCATTGCACCGCTTTCCAGCCAAAACGGCCGAGACAGGCGACTCCTTCCCGCTCCAGTGAATGGGCACGGCCGGAAATACCATCCTGATCCTGATCATCCGGGTCATGCCACTGCAGGATTTGTGCTTCCGGCACCAGCTCCAGCAAACCCACACCGGTCAGTTGGGGGGACAAGCGCGGTCCCAGCTGTACGCCATCATCTAACGTGTGCTCGGCTTCCGATAGCTGAAATTGTGGCTGCCCCAGTCCAATATCCTGCCAGGTCACGCGACCTTCCGGAGCACCAACCGTGGCCGATGTTTGCAGCTGGCCACCCAAATAAGTATCGGGCTGGCCATCCAGTGTCCCCAGGCGGAACAGAATCCCGTGTGACGTGGTGCCATCGTCATTCAGGCTGGCAGCACGACCAGACACCAGATGACAGTCGTCGCAGGCAGAGGCAATAAACAGCGGCCCGAGGCCATCCAGCAGAGTCCGGCTGCCCGGTGCCGCGGTCCAATCAGCGACAAACAGTTCCCGCCCCTGGGACACCGTCGGCGCGGTCGCAAGATCCAGCCCCGGAATAAACTGCAGAAATGCCAGGTCATCCTGGAAGGTCACCGTTGCCGCGCCTCCCACCGCTTGCCATTCTCGCGGCTCTTCGGTGTCCGGGTCTGTGCTTGGGTCTGTGATTGTATCGACGGGCGCTTCCGTGGTTGTGCCAGAATCCGCCGATGTTCCATCCGCTCCACAGCCACTCAGGCTGACCAGTGTCAACGTCGACAACAACAAAGTGGCCGCCCAATGGGCGGCCTCTTTGTCGGGCTGATGTTTGAAAAAGATGTTTTTCATGGCTCGACCGATGACATCACCAGAGTAGGTACACGATAGGTCCAAAGATCAATGGTGCCTTCTCCGCCGCCCAAAGAGCCATGGAAGCTCCAGCCCCAGGAGAACACGCTGCCATCCTGACGCTGACCAATGGTGTGCAAGGCACCATTACCCAGATCCACTACGTTATCGAAACCAAAAACTGATGATGATGGCTCACTGACGTCGCCATCCTGCTCCAGCCCCAAGGTGCCGAGCATGTTTTGTCCCCATGGATAGACCTGGCCGTCTTCACGTTCGGCAAAGCTCTGGTTGCCTCCCGCCCATACCGCAACGGCATCCTCAAACCAGGGCAGTTTTTTCGGGCTGGTGATTTCTTTTGGCCAGTCCGGATCAACATTGTCATTGTCGTACAGGCCTATCTGGCTGCTGTAGTTCAGACCCCAGCCATACACGGCGCCGCTCTGGGCTACTGCCAAGACATGACCTTTACCGGCCACAACGGCTTCGATGGGTTCATCGATGCTGATTTGCGTGGGCGTTGGGTGCTCATCGGTATCTTCGGTGCCCAGTCCGAGCTGGCCATAGTTGTTCTGACCCCAGCTCCAGACCCGCCCATCGCTATCCACCGCCAGGGAGAAGGAAGCCCCGGATGCAATCTGGATGATATTGCTGACATTCGCTTTCACCGGGACATCCCGATCTTCCGTAGTGCCGTCACCCAACTGGCCGTACCGGTTGGTGCCAAACGCCGAGACAGTGCCATCCTGATGCAAGACCAGCGTCTGGTTATAACCCCGGGTCACTGCGACCGCATCGGTGATACCGGCCACCTGCAACGGCGTTGATGCATCGTCTTCATTGAGGGTATCCGCATCGGCCTCCCCCTGCCCCAGCTGGCCACTGCCCCCATTACCCCACATCCAGATGGTCCCGTCATCGGCCAGCGCTGCTGAGGTGTTCTGCCCAAAGGCGAGGGACAGAAAGGTCGGCTCGGTGGTGATCATTACCGGAGCATACGGATGCTCATCCACATTCAGGTCAGAGCTCGGGTTGGACACAAAACCCAGCCCGGCCTGGCCGTAGTTGTTGCGGCCCCAGCTGTAGGTGCCATCGGCACGAATAGCGCCAGAGTGCGCATTACCACCAGCCACCGGTTTACCAAAATACGCCGTATGGGTTTCCACTACCTGATTACCGGCGGTGTCGGTCGCGGTGACTTCATAGTGGTTGCTGCCAGGTGTCATCAGCAAGCGTGCCTGATATTGGCCATCGTCGGCATCCGCTGCTGCCGTGACGGTTTGATCACCCAGGGTGACACTGACGTCAGACACTGCCTGGTTATCCGTGGCATTGATACGCACCGTCGTCGTCAGCGCCTGGGTCGCATGGCCATTGGATGGAAACACAAAGGACAATTCTGGCGCTTGTGTATCGAGAATCAGCGTGCGGGTGTCGCTGGTGGTATTACCGGCGGCATCGGTAACGGTGATTTCCAGCTCGTTGTCACCGTCGGTCAGCGTTAGATCGACGCTGAAGCTGTCGTTATCCAATGTCGCAACCACATGATCGCCATTCAGCAACACGGTGACGGTACTGACCGACTCGTTATCGCTGACATTACCTTCCAGCGTCACCGCCGCAGTCACCACCATGGACTGATCGGCCGGGGTGATATTAAACACTTCCGGCAGCTCAGTATCCTTTGAGGAGTCAGAATCTGATCCACATCCCGCCAAGGCCAACGATGCCAGGAATACCGAGTAATACAGACGATTCATTACGCCTCTCCATTGTTATTAAGTTATTTATCAGTACGTATAGAAAACAAATCGTACCTTTCCTTGCAATTAAATACAAATCATTATTATTTAGATTGTGTTGTGGTTTTATCTGGAGAGTTGAAAAGACAGGACAGCTACGCCTGACCTGAGCAGGATGCTCAGGCAGTCAGATGGGTAAATAAAAGCGAGGGATAAAAAAGAGGAATAAAAAAGCGAGATCAAATTGCGCTGGGCCAGCCGCTGTCCGGTTCTGGACGTTGTGCGGCTGCCCACTATCAAGCGTCAGCCATGTACTTCGCTGTTATCCAGCGCGGCGGCGGCTCCTAACAATCCGGGGTTATCGGCCACACACAGCCAGACCGGAACGTCTTCAAGATAGTGTTGAAAGCGGCCCTTGTTAATCATCGCAGCATGAAACTGGCTGGCCAAAAACAGCTCTTTGACACGAGGCAAGATGCCGCCACACAAATACACACCGCCACGGGCACCCAGCGTCAGTGCCTGATCACCCACAACCGCTCCCAATATTTCAAAAAAATGCGTCAGGGTGCGACGCCCTAACGAATGTTCGTCTTGTTGTGCCTGCTGACTGATGCTGGCTGGAGTAGCACACTCAGCGTCAAGCCCGTGGATCTGCGCCAGTATCTGATACATGTCCAGCAACCCCTGCCCAGACAACAGGCGCTCGACCGATACCCGGCCGTAGCGTTGCTGCATGCCTTGCAGAATGGCGTATTCTGCCGCGCTGGTCGGTGCAAAGCTGACGTGACCACCTTCGCCAGACAGCGGTACCCAGCCGCCTTGTACTGGCACCAGCCCTGAGACTCCGAGGCCGGTACCCGGGCCAATCACCAGCCGCGTGCCCTGTTCATACCAATGCCCCTCAGCCTGTGAATGACAGACTGCCGTATGGCCAATATGCACATCGACCAGGTCCTGCCCCGGCACCTGCAGCATACCCAACGCCATCGCGGTAAAATCGTTGACCAGTTTGAGTTGCTGCAGGCCGAGGTGATTCATCAGTTGCTGACGATGGAATACCCAGTGATTGTTGGTCATAACAATATCGTCGTCAGTCACCGGACAGGCCAACGCCAGACAGGCCCGATGAATACCGCTGACGCCCATCTGCCTGCTGTAGCACTGGATAGCGGCTTCGATGCCAGGAAAGTCGGCAGTTTCCAGCGTCAGGATATGGCTGAGGGTGACGCTACCGGGCTTCACCAAGGCAAAACGGGCGTTGGTGCCGCCGATATCCCCGACCAAGACATGCTCCCCGGCCAGCACAGGCTCGTCGAAACCCGCCGCTGGCACCGGATGATCGGCGAACGGCTTCATGCCTCGACCTCGGAATTACGACCAGCCTCCGAACCGTTACCTTGCAGATGCTCCGGCACCTGGTCGGTGTCGGAACTAAAGCAGAATACCGTGGCACCCCGCTCGGCTTCGTTCACCTGGCTGCGCATCGGGCCAAACAGTTCACGCCCCATACCCAGCCCATGCTGCTTGACCACCGCCGGTTCGCTGGCCGGGCGCTGCAACCAGAGGTCATCCTCTGCCAGCAATAACAACTCACCGGTCGTAGCATCGAGACGAATCCGGTCGCCGTCCTGCACATGCGCCAACGGCCCGCCCAGTTGGGCTTCTGGCCAGACATGGATCGCCGCCGGGACTTTGCCGGAGGCTCCGGACATACGGCCGTCGGTCACCAGCGCCACCTTGAAGCCCTTGTCTTGCAGCGTGCCCAAAAACGGCGTCAGTTTATGCAGCTCGGGCATGCCGATGGCGTTGGGGCCCTGATAACGCACCACCGCAATAAAATCTTTCTCCAGTTCTCCGCGCTTGAAAGCCTCGGCCAGATCGTCCTGGTCGTTAAAAACAATGGCGGGAGCTTCGACCACTCGATGTGCTTCTGCTACCGCCGAGACCTTGATCACGCCACGGCCGAGGTTGCCACGCATCAGCTTCAGGCCACCATTGGCCGAGAACGGCGTCGCGGCCGGACGCAAGACCTGATCATCCAGCGAGCTGGTTGTGCCTTCGCGCCAGACCAGTTCGCCATTCTGTAAAAACGGCTCCTGGGTATAACGGGACAAACCATGGCCCATAATGGTCATCACATCGTCGTGCAAATAACCGGCTCCGAGTAACTCCCGCACGATATAACCGACACCCCCTGCGGCATGAAAATGATTGATATCAGCTTCGCCATTGGGGTAAACCCGGGCAATCAGAGGCACCACATCGGACAAATCGGAAAAGTCCTGCCAGTCAATAATCACCCCAGCCGCTGCCGCAATGGCAATGATATGCATGGTGTGATTGGTGGAACCGCCGGTGGCCAGCAAGGCCACAATGCCGTTTACCAGCGATTTTTCATCGACGATTTCATACAGCGGTGTGTAGCGACCATTGGGAGCCGTCAGGCGTACCGCTTGCTGCGCCGCATAACGGGTCAGCTGCTCACGTAATTCGGTGCCCGGATTCACAAAGGAAGAGCCGGGCAAGTGCAGCCCCATGATCTCAACCATCATCTGGTTGGAGTTGGCAGTACCGTAAAAAGTACAGGTACCGGCGCTGTGATAGGAATCGGATTCACATTGCAGCAAGGCATCACGACCGATCTTGCCCTGGGCGTATTCCTGGCGAATACGGGCTTTTTCCTTGTTCGGCAAGCCGGAAGGCATTGGCCCGGCAGGGACAAACACGGTGGGCAAATGCCCGAACCGCAACGCCCCCATTAGCAGGCCCGGAACAATCTTGTCGCATACCCCCAGATACAGCGCGGCATCAAACATGTTGTGCGACAGCGATACCGCTGTTGCCATGGCGATCAGATCCCGGCTGAACAACGACAGCTCCATCCCCGGCTGCCCCTGGGTCACGCCGTCACACATGGCCGGCACCCCACCAGCAAACTGGGCCACAGAGCCAAGTTCCCGAATGGCGTCACGGATCTGATCCGGGTAGCGCTCAAACGGCTGGTGCGCCGACAGCATGTCATTGTAGGCCGACACCATGGCCACATTGACCTGGTTGACCATTTTCAGTACGGCCTTGTCGTCTGTATTACAGGCGGCAAAGCCATGGGCCAGATTGCCACACGACAAGGTACCGCGGTGAACGCCTTGCTCTTCGGCCGCTTTCATTTGCGCCAGGTAAGCACGACGAGTGGGTTGACTACGTTTGATAATGCGCTTGGTGACCTGCTCAACGACGGGATGCATCATGCCTCCGGAAAACGGTTCGTTAGTAAATTGTATTTGTTGTTTGCGGCTGGTCTTGCAGCCGGGAAATCTCTGCTCAGTGATTTGGTCGATCCTTTGATTAAAGCACGTTGGCGGAGCCTCAAACAGCCATGGTAGCCGCTCTCGGGCGACTGTCATCGTGCCGGATCAATACCATAGTCACAAAGCGCCCATTCCTGCCATCACAGACAGGCCATGGCCTGGATTTCTATATTGAAAAATATTGATATAGTTTTTCAAGCTGCTACTATGCCTGCCATGACACAGACCGACGTATCACCTGTTGCCGCTCCGGCCAGAAACGAACTCAATGCAGAACAGATCGCCCATGCTTGCAAAGCCCTGGGCGACCCGTTGCGACTGGCCATTGTGCAGCTGCTGGGGCGTGGTTCTTTTGGCGTACTGGAATTGTGCGAGCTGTTGGATATCAAACAGTCCAGCATGAGCCATCACCTGAAGATCCTGGCCCAGGCCCGCCTGGTCAGCAATCAACGGGAAGGCAACAGTATTTTTTATCGCCGCCCGTTACTGGCCAGTCACGACCGCTGGACCCAGTGGCTGGCGACGACGCTGGCAACGCTGGATGCACTGAACGATCCACAAGACAACGGGGTCGAACAGCGCTTGCAGCAGGTGCTGGCCAACCGGGCAGCAGCCTGCGCCGAATTTTTTGCCCGTAATGCCGCCGCGTTCAAGCAGCAGCAAGATCTGATCGCCTCCTACGACCAATACGGAGAACCGCTGGAGCGACTGATCACGACCATGGATACACCGACCCGGCGAGCACTGGAAATCGGCCCCGGTGAAGGGGCATTTTTGCCCGCGCTGGCCCGTCGTTTTGACCAGGTATTGGCACTGGATATTTCGGCACCGATGCTGCAAAAAGCACAACAGCGCATCGACCAGCAGCCGCTAGACAATGTCTCCTGCCAGCTGGGAGACAGCAGTGCCATTACCGAAAGCCACCGTCATCAGTTCGACCTGGTGGTCGCCAATATGGTGCTGCATCACGTACCGGCACCCAAAACCATTTTTGCCGACGTCGCCCGCTTGTTGACCGACGATGGCTGTTTTTTGGTAACCGACCTCTGTCGGCACCAACAAGCCTGGGCACGGGAATCCTGCGGGGATCTCTGGCTCGGCTTTGAACCGGATGACCTGACCGCCTGGGCGGTTGAGTCCGGCTTGAACGAAGGCCAGAGTCAATACCTCGGCTTGCGGAACGGGTTCCAGATCCAGTTCCGGCTGTTTTATCGCGCCTGATACCCCAGGTGACACCCAATAACCCGATAACAGCAGATGCCTGCCCTGCCGTTATTTTTGAGGATTCAGAGCATGAGCGAATATTCAATTTTCACCTCCGAGTCGGTCTCTGAAGGCCATCCGGACAAAATGGCCGACCAGATTTCCGATGCCGTCCTGGACGCCATCCTGAAAGATGATCCCTATGCCCGCGTTGCCGTTGAAACCATGGTCAAGACCGGCATGGCGATTGTCGCCGGTGAAGTCCGCACCAGCACTTACGTTGATCTCGAAGACCTGATCCGTGGCGTCATTCTCGACATCGGCTACAACAGCTCCGATGTCGGTTTTGATGGTGCTTCCTGTGCTGTCATCAACGCCATTGGCAAACAGTCCGCCGACATCGCCATGGGCGTTGACGAGGGTGACAACAAAGACCTCGGGGCTGGCGATCAGGGATTGATGTTTGGTTATGCCACCAAAGAAACTCCGGTACTGATGCCTGCTGCCATTTATTACGCCCACCGTCTGGTGGAAAAACAGGCCGAACTGCGCAAAAACGGCACTCTGAGCTGGCTGCGTCCGGATGCCAAATCACAGGTCACCCTACGTTACGAAAACGGCCTGCCTGTCGCCGTCGATGCCGTGGTGTTGTCCACCCAACACGACGAAGGCATCAGCCTGGATGTACTGCGTGAAGCGGTAATGGACGAGATTCTCAAACCGGTACTGCCTGCCGAGTGGCTGCACACCGACACCCTGTACCACATCAACCCGACCGGTAACTTCGTTATTGGTGGCCCGGTCGGTGACTGCGGTCTGACCGGCCGCAAGATTATCGTCGATACCTACGGCGGTGCTGCCCGTCACGGCGGCGGTGCCTTCTCCGGCAAAGACCCGTCCAAGGTTGACCGCTCAGCTGCTTATGCCGGTCGCTACGTTGCCAAAAACATCGTCGCAGCCGGACTGGCCGACAAGTGTGAGATCCAGGTGTCTTACGCTATTGGTGTCGCCGAACCGACGTCCATCTCCATCAATACCTTCGGCACCAACACCATCGCTGAAGAACGCATCGCAGAACTGGTGCGCGAACACTTTGACCTGCGCCCACAAGGCATTATCGACATGCTCGACCTGCGCCGCCCGATCTACCGCGCCACCGCGGCTTATGGTCACTTCGGTCGCGAAGAACCCAACTTCACCTGGGAAAAAACCGACAAGGCCGCCACGCTGAAAGCCGCCGCCGGTCTGTAATTTTTCTTTCCGTGGCAGACGCTTCAGCGCTGCCTGCGGAACACAACCTGATCATTCAACAAAGGTCAGCCGCATCGATGCATCGACGCTGATCTTTGTCGTCCACCACCAGAGGACCACTCATGAGCTTTACTGATTACCAAGTTGCCGATATCACCCTGGCTGACTGGGGCCGCAAAGAAATCCAGATCGCCGAAGGCGAAATGCCTGCGCTGATGGCGTTACGTCGCAAGTACAAAGAAGCCCAGCCATTGGCCGGTGCGAAGATCATGGGCTGTATTCACATGACCATTCAGACCGCCGTGCTGATCGAAACCCTGATCGATCTGGGTGCCGAAGTACGCTGGTCTTCCTGCAATATTTTCTCAACCCAGGATCACGCCGCTGCCGCTATTGCTGCCGCCGGCATCCCGGTATTCGCCTGGAAAGGGGAAACTGAAGAAGAATTCCTCTGGTGCATCAAGCAAACCATTCTGGCTGGCAAAGACAGCGGCCTGCCATGGGATGCCAATATGATTCTGGACGATGGCGGCGACCTGACCGCAATGGTACACAGCGACTTCCCGCAACTGCTGGACGCAATTCATGGCATCTCGGAAGAAACCACCACCGGTGTTCACCGTTTGCTGGAGATGCTGGACAAGGGCGAACTGAAAGTCCCGGCCATCAACGTCAACGATTCGGTCACCAAATCCAAGAACGATAACAAATACGGCTGTCGTCATTCCCTCAACGATGCCATCAAACGCGGCACCGACCACTTGCTCAGCGGCAAAAAAGCGCTGGTGATTGGTTACGGCGATGTGGGCAAAGGCTCTGCGGCATCCCTGCGTCAGGAAGGCATGATCGTCAAGGTGTCTGAAGTTGACCCGATCTGTGCCATGCAAGCCTGCATGGACGGCTTTGAAGTCGTCTCGCCATACATTGACGGCAACAACACCGGTGAACTGGACTGTGTTGACGGCGACCTGCTGGGCAAAACCGACCTGATCGTTACCACCACTGGTAACGTCAACGTGTGTGACAAAAACATGCTGCAAAAACTGAAGCGCAGCGCCGTCGTTTGCAACATTGGTCACTTCGACAACGAGATCGACACCGCCTATATGCGCGACAACTGGGAATGGGACGAAATCAAACCCCAGGTACACAAGGTCTACCGCGACAAAGCCAGTGATGACCACTTGATTCTGTTATCAGAAGGCCGTCTGGTGAACCTCGGCAACGCAACCGGACACCCATCCCGCATCATGGATGGCTCCTTCGCCAACCAGGTACTGGCTCAGATCTATCTGTTTGAACGCAAGTTCGCCGACCTGATGGAAGCTGAAAAAGCCGAAAGCGTCTACGTGAAAGTGCTGCCGAAAAAACTCGACGAAGAAGTCGCCAAAGACATGGTTGAAGGTTTTGGTGGGGTGATTACCCGACTGACCGACACCCAGGCATCCTATATCAATGTCAAAGCCGATGGCCCTTACAAGCCAGAGTCTTACAAGTACTAAGACCAGACGCTGGACAGCGGAGGCCTGATCCTAATCGTGATCGGCCCCGCTCTCTGCCACAACCCGCCGTCTGAGATAACCACTCACATTATGGAGCGTCTGACGTCAGGCGAATAACATGACCACCCTGAGTTTCGAATTCTTCCCGACCAAAACCGCGGAAGGCACCCGTAAACTGCTGGCCGTTCAAGAACAACTGGCCCAGGCCAACCCGGAATTTTTCTCCGTTACCTACGGTGCCGGTGGTTCAACCCGTGACCGCACCCTGGCAATCGTTGAAGCTATCCAGCAAACCGGCACCGCCGCCACTCCGCATTTATCTTGCGTTGGAGATTCCGTCGCATCACTCCGCGACCTGTTACAGATCTACAAGGATATGGGCATTCGCCGCATCGTCACCCTGCGAGGCGACCTGCCATCCGGTGCCGGACTGGCCAGCAGCGAATTACGCTACGCCAATGAACTGGTCGAATTTATCCGCAAGGAAACCGGCAACTGGTTCACTCTGGATGTGGCCGCTTACCCGGAAAAACACCCCCAGTCCCGCTCATTTGAAGACGACCTGAAAAACTTCGTCCGCAAGGTCGAGGTTGGAGCCGATAACGCCATCACCCAATACTTCTTCAATGCCGACAGCTACTTCTGGTTTGTTGACCGGGTACGCGCCATGGGTGTCGATATTCCAATTATTCCGGGCATTATGCCGATCACCAACTACACCAAACTGGCACGTTTTTCCGACAGTTGTGGCGCTGAACTGCCCCGCTGGATCCGCAAACAGCTGGAAGCCTACGGCGATGACAGCGACAGCATTCGGCAATTTGGTACCGAGGTAGTCACCCAGATGTGCGAACGCCTGTTAGCTGGTGGTGCACCCGGCCTGCATTTCTATACACTGAACCAGGCCGAACCGAGCTTGAAGGTGTGGGGGAATCTCTCTTAGATACCTTAAGGACAGGCTCAATAAACAGCCTGTCTTTTCTCCATGCATTTATTTTGTAGTAATATGTTCCAATTCAATACTGGAAATTTTTCCCATTGGAGTATATGCAAAGACAAAATCAACACTATCATCCAGAAACATGTGACATACCTGAATGATAATATTAAATTTTATTTTTATATATAAAATCAACACCAATAAAATAACATTGGTTTTTCAAGAAAATTTAAAACATAAATATTATGAGCTACTGACTAAACACTCCAGAAAATCGTTAAAATGCACAATAAAATACCCGATATCATTGATATAAAATAATATATAAAACACAAATAATCGTCAAAAACAAATAAAAAATATCCGTTCATTCGATATATAAAAAATACAGAAAAGCCATACAAAATCATATTGATTTTTAATTTTTCAAATCTCATAAAACACTACAAACTTCTCTCTCGATCTGTTAACCAACAGCGATTTATCCTCTCTATTCCTTAGATACTTAACATAGAAAACCAACCCCACCCCCCTCTGAAGCTCACCCATGGAGAGACTGAAAGTGACAGCCATGTGTCAAGAAGTGAAAGCCTGACACAGAAAGGATCAAATTTGAGACTATTAGTGAATAAATATGAAAATTAAGTCCATTCAAGCAACAATCTATTCATTCAAAATGGATTTTCCAACACTCGCTATGTTGATAATGTCCATACCCTACAAATATGACAATTTATAGCAACCATGAAAATACAGCTCTCTCCTGCGTACATTATTGGTGTTGGTCGCGATCGCATTTGCTATCGCCACCCGTATGATCCGGACTTTTGCATCAAGTTGCCGCTTCATAACGAAAAGCAGACCCGCCGAGAAAAAAGCTACTTTCTGTACTTGTTAAAGAAAGGGGCCGATCTGCGCTACATTGCCACCTATATGGGTGATGTCGAAACGTCCCTCGGCACTGGTGCGCTGTTTCCCATGATTCATGACGATCAAGGCCAGGTATCCCTGACGCTGACCCAGGTTATTCAGCAAGATCTTATGACCCCTGATGAAATCGATCGGAAACTGGAGCTGTTGCGGCATTACCTGCAAGACAATGGTATCTGTACCCGTGATGTCAGCCCGAACAATATTGCTTGCCGTCGCCGAGGTGAGCAAGTTGACTTTATTCTGATTGATGGCGTCAGTAGCCCCAACCACAACCCACTGACCATACGTATTCCAAGCCTGATCAGCCATGCTGTCGATAAATCCTGGCGTAGTCTGACAAGGAAGGTAGAGCAGCTAAGAGAAAAGCAGCAGTTTACCGATGCATTATCTTTGATTAGTGCTACATGAATTTAATCCTACAAATACCTAGAACAACCGCCAAATTGCAATCCTCAGAAGCCTCAAGTAGCATAGCTCGCCGCTGGGTTTAGATGCCCAAAGTCGCCTTGAGTCCTGTATGAATGTGCTTTTTTTCTCTGTTCGCCATCATCATCAAAACTACTTTCGCAAATTGAGTGAGCAGGCAAACCAGAGTCAGCAATATCAGGCGACTCTTGTACGCCATAGGCACTGGTGGTTACGTAATCCTTGGCCGCTATTCCGCAACCACCCGGAATTGGATGACGTCGTTCTCCTGAAACTTAAAGAAAAATGTCAGGACACCAACGACTATCATTTGCCAGCACATACCCGGTGGATCAACCAGTTATGGCTGGGCCTATTCAGCCGTTTTCTTTACCGGGCCTATTATAATGGCCTGCGACGGCAACAACCGGATGTCGTGGTTACCTGGGGAGGGCTGATGTGGCACCAACGGCTATTTGTTCTGGCCGCCAGAGCCCAGGGGATAAAAACCCTGCTCATGGAAAATGGTCCCTTGCCCGCAACCACCACCATTGATCCGAAAGGGGTCAACTTTATCAACAGCTTGCCCCGGCAGCTGGACGCTCTGCCTTTGGTAACAAGCACTGACCGCCCGCTACCAGCAAGCCTGGTGCCTCGTCACAGCAATCGGCATAAGCCATCACAAGATGCACCCAGCGCAGATACTCCTCTGCCCAAACGTTATATTTTTGTGCCCTTTCAAGTGGATGCCGACCGGCAAATTTTGTGCTTTTCTCCCTGGCTTGCCAATATGCGCGACTTTTATCGCGCTTTGGAGCTGGGAGTTGAGCATTTGCCTGATGACGTTCAGATTGTGATCAAGGAACATCCCTCCTGTCCCAAGCATTATGCTGACTTGCATACTCGGCATTCACGTATCCACTTCGCCAACAGTCACAACACCCAGAAGCTGATTGAACAAGCGGAGCTGGTCATCACGATCAACAGCAGTGTTGGTCTTGAAGCCATGTTGCTTGAGAAACCGGTTGCCGTTGCAGGTCAGGCTTTCTACAACTTACCTGAACTTTGCCAGTCAGCAACAAGCCAAGCAGAGCTGAATCATATTCTGTCGAACCCGGACCTCTGGCAACCCTCAACAGAGGGTAGACGCTACCTGGGCTATCTTTACAACGAGTATTTGGTCAAAGGCTCCTGGAAACAGGCAGAACCTGATCATATTGCCGCCATGAATCAACGTATTGTCGAACTTTCTCAATAAGTGGTTTTTACTTATGTAGCGATCATTCGATATCGGCAATAACTGGCTCTCACGTCCCGCATGCCATCGAGTTCAGAAACCAGATGATTAACAACAGCACAAACAGGCAAACTCCCGGTTTGGTAGAAACCAGACCAGCAGGTAAACTGCCATCCCACGTTTGCCTGCTGGCTCAGAACAATGACCAATACTGTCTATTTTGCTTCTACAATCTTGCATTTATACGCTGCGGCAGTGATCGCCGCAGAGCGCACTGACGAGCAGGCGCATCTCGTCTTTATTGATCAACCAGAAGAGCGGGAGTTTCCTTTGTATACACTGGTGCAAGACTGGCCACAGTCACCTTTTACCAGTGTCCAGCTCTTTTATGGCCGCTTCAAAGGCCTGGGAAATAAGCTCAAAAAACGCAAATTGCTGTTTACCAAACTCGAAGCGCTTATCAACAGATTACGACCAGCCAATCTGTTTGTTGGTAACGACCGGCGTATCGAATTCCAGTACAGCATGCATATAGCCGATAGCCTTGGCTGCAAACCGGTTGGTCACTATATGGATGAGGGAACATTCACCTACATGGGCAGGAAAGCATCCTCCGGCTTTGGTGACAAAGTGCTGGATAACCTGGCCAAAAAACTCAGCTATGGCTTCTGGTGGAAAAATCCGCCAACGGTGGGTGGTTCCGACTGGATCCAATATGTTCATGCCGCCTTTCCAGAACATATCCACCCACTATTGAAAAACAAACACATTGTACAATTAAGCGCCAGTGGCTTTACCGCACCACCTCTGTTGGCCTTGTCTTCTCAATTGATGGAACAACATGGATTTGACCCGCGACAGCTGCAGCCATTGGATGTTTTATTCACCCTGCCCCACGAGTCGCTCTTTGAAAAAGATCCCGCCTATAAACAGCGGATCATGGCAATTCTGCAGCAGATGATACGGGGTGGAAAACAGGTCGCGGCAAAGTATCATCCACGCAACAGCGGCCCGGATGTACTGCATCTACAAGCGGAAGGCGTTACCTTGCTTCCGGCCGGAATCAGCTTTGAAGCCATGCTGCCACACCTGCCAAACCAGTGTGAAATATGGGGAGATGTATCATCAACATTATTGATTGCCAAATGGCTAAGGCCTGAACTGGTCGTTTGTTCACTGCAGCAGGATAATCAGCAGCAGGCACTTGTTCATTTATTCAAGAAAATTGACGTTAAAATGAAACAAGCTTAAAGGGGGCATCTATTTAATCCGGTGCTCACTCTAGGCTACCGGATGGTTTCGAATCACGAAGCCGACTTGCAGGCCTGACGGGTCAAGTCAAAAGTCGGCGACACCGAGTCGAGATCATCCGGCAGCCCCCGAAGGGCGCGGGTTGCCGCCGTCCAGTGCGGTGTTGACGAATTTGAAAAGGACTCGTCATTTCGCTGCATTCGTCGCCTTGCCCTGAACAACGGCAACACTCGCGCAGAGCCGTGCAGGATTAAATGGATGTCCCCTGAAGCTCAAGATGAAAACAGGATCTTGAGCCAATAACGATACTGCCGGACGTATCCTGGCTTCAATCGCCAGGCCTGCAGCAAATATTTCCTGGCTTGTGTCTTCTTCCCTTTGGCTAGCAGCAGTTTTGCCAGTGAGACATATTGATGTACCAGTTTTTTCTCATCGACCATATTTTTCAGCGTATCAATTTTTAACTGTAGAACCTGTATTGCCTTATCGCGATTAAAACCACTTTGAGTAATGCCATCCGGCAGAAACTCCTTAATAGAACCCACTTCATTAACAGCAAAAAGAGGCATTTTTTCAGCCAGTTGACACCAGAAATACCATACTTCAGCATTCCGGAACTGAGTCGTAAAGCGGGAATTTCCAATCGCATCAGCTTTGACAACATGAGTCATATCACCACGCATACGTTTCCCGAACATATAATCATTCAGGTAATTCATTTCACCATAGCGGCTGATTTTCGAAATAGGTTTTCCATTCTCAAATTGACAGTCCAATGAATACCAGTTGTATCCTGGATTTTTCTTGATTGCGGTCGCTATTTTTTCAAGACATTCTTCGGCAAGATAATCATCATCATCGATCCAGACAACGAAGGCCTCTTTATTTATCGTCAGGACTTCTTCCACTATCCGGTTGCGCACAGCGTTAACACCACTGTTTTTTTCCATACATCGATAATGGATCTTACCTGGGTAACAGGATTGAAACTCAGCAATGGTGGCAGGAGTATGATCTGAGCTGGCATCATCAACGAACAGAATTTGCCAATCCTGAAAGGATTGATTTGTAACGGATTTCAGTACTCTATTCAATAATTCAGCACGATTATAGGTTGGTACCGCAACAATAATTTGAGTCATTTTCATCATTGATTGATTGATATTGAAGCAGTCTATCAAAAAAACCATACGGTTTGGCACAACCTTCATATCAATCTTACCAGATATGACATTTCTTCCAATTAATATAAGGCTAGCCATCTCACAAGCAGGTTTTCTTCATTAGCTTTCAAAAATCAAGACCAATATATGACTTATCTATTCAATTAAAATAAATTCCGCACAGAATCAATTTATTATTATTTTGTCACTACCAACGTTTTTAACCTCTATATTCTTTTATCCATGGTGCCTTACGGTATATATCGTAAGGTCCATCCATCACATCGTCAGGATCTGGCTTGCCATGAAATTGGATCACTCTCGCACCTTCCGGTATGATTGCCTCTCCGGTTACTGTCATCACTCCGATTTTTCTTAACCACTTACCGATAATTCCATAGCTGTTTTTGATGCGTGCCCGGCATTGTTTCTTGAATGAAACCACCCACTGTTCAGGCCATAACCCAGCATCACCTACTTTTTCGGTAATCCAGTTTTGATCACCATAATAATCATTCATTACCTGGGCTGAGTTTTCTAAAAAATCTTCCCATACCTGAGGCTGAGAACCAATATTAAAACGAAATACAGAACTATTATATCCTCGTGTTTGCAAGTCTTCGGCGATCAAAAAGCTGCCGGGCTTATAAGAAAAAAAGTCATCCAAACCACCAACGATGACAACATCCAAATCCATGTATAATAATTCTCCTTCCAGTTGGTGAAAATCCTTCTGAAAAAGACTTAACTTGTGCCACCAACCAGAAATTTCCGTATTAACCAAGGGCAAGGGTTTGACCTTTGGGTAAATATCCCGTGCATCATCAGTAAGGCAATATAATACAAAATCAGCTGTCATGTTTTTTTCGATCATATCATACAGTCGATTAACATAACTTGACGGATATTTATCTCCCCATTTCACACAAATAATTTGATTCATCAGCCACCAAAATAATTTATTTTGTATTTTTCAAGCCATAAAAACCCATATTCATTTTTATAAGCACTTTTAATTTCTGGAGTTCATAACTTCCCGGATTTTCCTTCCAACTTCTGGTTCTTTTTCTATTATCCCAAAGTTCTCAAGCACTGTAGCCGTTTCTTTTTTTAATGCGAGTCGCTCCAGCTCTTCATCAAGCAAACCATGATCAAGCATCCTGACCCAGCGACGATAATGATCCCCCATCTTTGTCACACCACTATTGAGCAGACGTGCTCTGTTTTCTATACTTTTAACAAAGCACTCCCTGCTCCGTATAGGATAGTGATAGACGGTAATCGATGGATCAATGGTCTGATTTATAAAGCCCCATAAGTGCCAGGCTCTGTGATTTCCACCCTTAACCCTTAACAACCCATGGTTATTAACCATCACTTTTCCATTAATATTACCCATAAAAACAGAAAAACTATCATTATTAATAATATCCTGGCCTTTGTTTAATATTGGTGATTTCACTCGATATGGAAAGTCCAGATAGTCAGAATCTCCTGAGAAAAACGTATCGTCCGGTATCATATTGGATCGACTACACTTAACAATTGAGCCCCATTTACCCAGATTACTCTTCAAATCCCCACTATCAGACAGCCAAAATTCATCAGCGTCATTGGCAATACTCCAGTCTGCACCCAGTATACGCCGGGATTTTGCGGCCATTTCTGTTTTCCAATTACTCTGCTGATAATCCAGTTCTGGTCTATCTATCACCAATATTTCATGTTTTTTTGATAATTCGGCAACAACCTCTCTGGTTCCATCCGTTGAGCCATTATCCATCACAACAAAGCAATCAACCCCCTGATTTGAATGAAATCTGATATTATCCTCGATAATATCAACTTCATTTTTGATAAGCAGGTTCATGGAAAGTTTAAGCATATTTGTATGTATTCCAGCTCTTTTCGGGGGGAACACATTCAGATCAGAAGAATGGTTCGAGTGAGAAAGTTCCATAGCAATTATATCTGAAACAGTAATCCCTGAAAATCCAGATCTATCGTAGCTCTAAAAACGATTCACCGATGTTTGATTCCATACACTGGATCTCTCCAATAACACAAGGGTGTACTGGAAAAAACCGAATGCAGACATTCTGGCAGCCAGAATTCGAGTCATGGTTATCTTGTCTGTGGTGGCAAACAGCGGAGCAGAATCACAGCAAACCCAGAAGCTGCGTCTCGATTTGTTCAAGATCCGGAATAAATGCAGATTCGCCTTCAACGCTTACTGCCATCTGGTCCAATGAGCCCATTCCCATCACAGCATCCACTTGCTGGATATCCTGTTCCAGGACTCGGGTCAGTTTGGGAATACCCTGCACCAGGATGCCAAAGAAAGGCATTTCGGAATATTGGCCCACGCCGTTAATAATGGCAAAACGGGCATCCGGACTTGGCCGTGGGGCCGGCGTGCCGTTAAGCAGTTCGTAACAAATCACCGGTATGCCAATACCTCGCCACTGAATGCTGCCAATGATCCAGTCGACTCTGGAGTTGGTTGTCATCAGTTGAGAGAAAGGAATGATTTCAGCCACGGTAACGTTCGGGAGCAATAGCTGCCGGTCGTTCAGTGGAATCATCAGGCAATCGACCTGACCGGGCTGTTCAATATTGGCAGGTGTCTGGCTCATGGGTATTCATCCAGTGATTCTTGAGTCTATTCACCAGCTGATTAGCCAGCTGGAACGGGGTGCCGTGAAATGAAACCCGGCCGGTACCAAGCGCACTTTCAGGCATAGAAGCATTGGCACAGGTGGCCGGGGTTTGTATCCAGACCGGCAGTTCTCTTTCAGGTAAGGATACCAACGCTTCAGAACCGTCGTTGCCCATGCCGCTGAACAGGATAACGCCCATTCGGGTCTGAAAATACTGGTGTACGTTCACTATCACTTGATCAATGGATGGGCCGTACGGGCCAGACCAGTCATGCCGGGTCGATACTAACTGACCCTGGTTATCAAAACCAAATTCATCCGTAACAGGAGCGACCAGGACATCACCATTTTTCAGCTGTTGCCGATCGCCAAACAGGCGTAATGACAAGGCTGAATGACGGCCAATGGTGGTTGTCAGCGTTGCTTCAAAACGACTGTCGATGTGTTGGGCATAGACGAAGGCAACCGGCAGGCCGGCAGGCAAGGCATCAAGAAATTGTTTGACCGCTTCCGGGCCACCCAGAGAGGCACCCAAAACCCATACTTCCTTGGCAGTCTGGCCGGTTAATACCGATGTGCTAAAGATTTTTGGCAACAGGATACGGCTCGGCTGCCGCTCTACCGGTGTCGCGATGCGCTCCAGGCTGGCGACACTTTCATCCACCAGTGGTTGGCAGGAAACCGGGACAATACCTTTTAGTTTTTGATACAGCCGTTTTTGCCAGCGTGGCAAGCTGTCGCAACCACGAGCCGGGGCTTTCTCAATACCCACCAGAACCGGCACCGGGCCGTGCATCAGCTCATCCAGCCAATCGGACAATTCGTCATCGTTGTCACGGTTGATATCGACCAGCCAGGCATCCAGCGCCAGCTCTCGTCCCTGAATCAATTCCATCCGCGATGGATCGGCACTGATGACTACTTCAAAGCCAAAATGCGCCATGGCAGCCTGCAACATGTGTTGTTGCAGGCGGTCATCAGCAATAATGCCAACCCGAGGCAAGATCACCTAGCGCCCCTCACGCCCCAGCAGTCGATTGATGGTTCCCATCAGCGACTCTTCCTGGAACGGCTTGCCCAGATATTCATTTACGCCAATGGCCATCGCCCGATCCCGGTGCTTGTCACCGGTACGAGAAGTAATCATCACAATAGGAATATCTTTCAGGCGTTGATCGTGGCGTACCAGCGAAGCAACCTCAAAACCATCCATGCGCGGCATTTCGATATCCAGCAGCATCAGGTCTGGTTTGTGATCCTGCAGGGTTGCCATGGCGTCCACACCGTCACTGGCGGTATACACTTCCAGGCCATGACGTTCCAGCAAGCGAGTAGTTACCTTACGTACAGTTACCGAGTCATCCACCACCAGAACCCGAGACACTTTGGCCACCTGTTCGTGGCGCTGTTCGGCCATTTGGGCATCCAGTAATCGTGCTTGCTGGTATTCCAGAGAGGTCTGACTACGGATCATGGCAGGCAGATCGAGAATGATCACCACGCTACCATCCCCCAGGATAGTACCCCCGGAGACCCCCATCACTGAGGCAAACTGAGGCCCAAGGGCCTTAACCACGATTTCACGACTGCCCAGCAGTGAATCCACTTGCAGGGCATAAGGTACTGTCCCCTTGATCAGCAGAATCGGCAATGGCAGGGTCTGATTCGTTACTTTGGGCTGAGAACCATTTTCGAGCATAACCCCCAGATACTCCAGGCGATAGTCCTGCCCGGAATACTGATACTGGCGCTCGTTGGGTGGCATCTGATAGTAGCCTTGCAGCTCATTCGAGGAGGCCCGGACAATACCTTGAATATTATTCAGGGGAATGGCGTACAAATCATCGCCAATCTGCACCATCAATGCCCGGTTAACCGATACGGTAAATGGCAGGCGCACCACAAAACGAGTGCCGGCACCCTGTTCCGAGAGAATTTCAACCGTACCGCCCATCTGCTTGATTTCCGTGCTCACCACATCCAGGCCAACCCCACGACCGGAGATCTGGGTAACGTTGGCGGCGGTGGAGAATCCGGCCTGCAAGATAAATTGCAGCAGGTCATGATCAGTAATGCGGGCATCTTCTGTTAGCAGCCCTCGTTCAATGGCCTTGGCACGCACCGCATCCCGGTTGATACCTTTACCGTCATCCCGCAAGGTCAGAACAACGTCGCTGCCTTCCCGGCTGACTTCCAGGTCAATCGAACCAACATCCGGCTTGCCCGCTGCACGGCGTTCGGCAATGGATTCAATACCATGGTCAACGGCATTACGTACCATGTGCTCCAACGGCGAAATCATCCGCTCCAGCAAGGATCGGTCAAGCTCACCTTCAGCGTTCAGAACCTGGAACTCGACTTGTTTATCGAGCTCCAGACTGACCTGCCGCACAATCCGGCGCAAACGCGGTACCAGGCGCTGGAAAGGCACCATCCGCGTTTTCATCAAGCCTTCTTGCAATTCGGTGTTTACCCGGCTTTGTTGCAGCAACAGGGTTTCTGCATCACGGGTTTTGTTTGACAGCGTGTCCTTGAGATCCAGCAAATCCGACGCCGATTCAACCAGACCACGGGATAATTGCTGAATGGTGGAGTAGCGGTCCATCTCCAGAGGATCAAAATCTTCATATTCCGGGCCATGGCGTTCCTGACGGAACAGTACCTGGGCTTCAGTCTCGATATCAAGACGGCGTAACTGGTCGCGCAAGCGATCCAGCGTGCCTTCCATTTCTTCCAGCGTGTAGGAGAAATCCGTGACCTGCTGTTCCAGTCGTCCACGACCAATCGAGGTTTCACCCGCCAGGTTAACCAGGTCATCCAGCAAATCGGCCGATACCTTGACCAGCTCTTGTGGCGCTTTACGTGCAGCCACCTGTTGGGCAGCTTCCGCGACGGAGGCTGGTACCGAGGCTGCCGCTACTGGCGTGCCTTGGGTCGTACGCAATGGCACCACATTACTGGCTACCGATGTATCCTGCGGTGCTGCTGACTCTGTTGCTGCCTCTGGTGTTACAGGCGCGACTACTGCCGGCTCTGATACGGTAGCGGCTGGAGGTGTTTCCTGCCCCTTAACAGAAGAGTCAGAAGGCTGTCTGGCTTCTGTTGTCTCATCCAGCCCGGTGTCGGTCGAATCCGCCTGATTTGACGGCGTATTTCGCGGCACAGTTTCAAGACTGTCATCACCGAGCAAGAGCATCTCACCCGACGCCAGCATGGTACCGATCTGTTCAATCTGACGAGCCAGTGCGTCCTGTTCCTGATAAGCCGATTTGAAAAATTCAGGGTCGGCCTGCAAGTAACCTTGCTGCACTTGCAAGATACGACTTTCAAATGCGTGAGCCTGATCGCCCAGAGTCACCAGACCGGCAAGACGTGCACCGCCTTTAAAGGTATGCAAGACACGCTGGGCCTCGTTGGCAGGCTCCATATTAGTGGGCGTTTTTTCCCATTCCTGCAGCGCCTGATCCAGTGCTTCGTACAGTTCCGCCGCTTCATCCAGAAAGATTTCCAGAATTTCCCGGTCGGTTTCATCCAGTGATTCCGACAGCACCTGGTCTGCCGCGACGGGCGTTACCTTATGCTCAACGTTCTGATCCGGTTTGGCAGCGACATTCGTATCACTGGCCATATCAGGCTCATCCGCGCTATCTGCATCCGGGTTCTGTACCACTTCGCCCTGCATATAGGCTTTTAACGAGCTCAGGATACTATCTGCCGAGCGGGGAGTCTGGCCGTAACGGATGCTGTCCAGCTGACCGCCCAAGTCATCATGGGCTGCTTGCAGCAAGCTAAACAGTCCGGGTTCTACCCCCAACCGGCCATTGTTGATGCGTTCGTACAGAGTTTCGAGGTCATGACACAGTGCCGCCACGTCGGCCTGTTCGGCCATACGGGCGCCCCCTTTCAGGGTATGCAGATCACGTTGCAAGTGAGCAACATTGACCAGGTTCTCAGGGTTGGCCCGCCATTCACTCAGAATCTGGTCGACAGATTCAATAATTTCTTCTGCTTCTTCGAGGAAGATTTCAAGAATTTCATCCGTACCATCATCCACCTCCATTACTGGCGGCGCTTCATCGACGATCGGTTCTGGTGTCGATTGCACGGTTTGCTGACTTTCAACCGCGTCAATGGTCAGCGGTGAATCAGTTGCCTGAGAGTCTTCAGCATCTGGAGTCTGTGGTGCAAAAGCCTCCGCCGATGGCGTACTGATAACCGCTTCGCTGGACGCAATGGTGGGTACTTCAATAGCCTCGACGGTCAATGCCAGCGTTTCCTGGTCATCGGTCGCTTCAGGCGTATCAATCTGTTCGACGGTATCATCAGAGATGAGCGGAACCAGATCGTCCTGTGGGTCGGTTTCCGCCACTTCGAGGGAGTCCAACAGTTCAATCATGCTGTCATCAACGACAGGAACCCAGTCTTGAGATTCTTCGATCTCAAGCGTGTCGGACAACGACAGCAAACCGTTCTGTAAATCTGTATCAGACTCTGTGACTTCCAGCGTATCTGACAACTCGATCATGCTGTCATCGATAACCGGGATAACGTCCTGGAAATCGACAGTGGATTCTTCTACTTCCAGCGTATCCGGCAAGCCAGTCATACTGTCATCGATAACCGGGATAGAATCCTGGAAATCGACAGTGGACTCTTCCACTTCCAGCGTTTCTGACAGCTCAACCATGCTGTCATCGATAACCGGGATAGCATCCTGGAAATCGACAGTGGACTCTTCTACTTCCAGCGTTTCTGACAGCTCAACCATGCTGTCATCGATAACCGGGATAGCATCCTGGAAATCGACAGTGGACTC
>NZ_JAUYWA010000020.1 GCF_030689025.1 Oceanobacter sp. 1_MG-2023 | reverse complement strand
AGTATCCACTTCGAAGGACGGATCGACGGCTACGTGGATCTGTAAGTAATGGGTGACACAGAACTATGAACACCCTCAACGGGAACGGTCATGGTCGACTCATTCCAGACACGGCCTTAAAGATGATGTTTGTTTCGCAGCACTGCTTGGTCTCTCGGCTGGAGGTGATGCCCTTGGAGTGAGTAAACGGGATGATTTTCAGCAGACTCGCCGAATCATAAACAGGGCGGTTTTCGCTATCCTTGACCACCATCGACGTTTGATTATCGTCATGATGTTTGAACCTGGGCATCCGTTACTGGAAGCGTCCAGCCAGCCCCTTGTCTCACCGACCTGAACTGACCCGTTATGGATTGTATCCCGTAACGGCATTCCAACCCGCAAAGCGTTTGCAGCGCTGTTTGCCCAATGTAAGATACAGCCGCCACAACGTCTGGTTGTTCAAGGTACACCCGTCCAGCCCGGCAACATATAAAACGGGATGTGACGGCCTATATGAAGTACTACAACCAGGAACGACTGCATTCCTGAAATGGTGACTTGTCACCGATGGGGTATGAAAAACCAGCCAATTAATGTGTCCGGTTTTGTTGACCAGAACATACCCCAAGGCGACGCCTCAACCATTCCCCCAATCATCAATATTATTTCGGTTCGCACTTACAAGCACTGTTGGTAACGGCTTGGTATGGTTGATCTGTACATAAGCGTCTACCTTAGTAGCGAATTCATATAAAACGGTAATACCTGACGCCTTTTCCGTTGGATCTTGCTCCTGCTCATTATCAAGCGGAAAGCCTGTATATTCTGCGAATATCCTTGAGGTACGACTTTCATTTTTATTATAAAGAACAACATTAAATTGTCCGTCAAGATCAAGGCCAGGAGGAATAACGCATGTGGTCTCCAAAGTGCCAACGACGAGGCGCAGAAGTCCCCAGTGGTCACTCTTGATTTCAAGTCGCATCGTGCGAGCTTGAGCGTCTCCATCACCGAGAGGTGGCGTAAGGGCATACGCAGCACCCGCCAGAGCTGCTGCTGTAGCTGCTGCTGTTCCCGATGAGATTAAGGCTGCAACAATCACTACTGGAATATGGATCGCCCGGCTTCTATTTTCCAATTGGTCATTAGCCTTGTCAGTCACTTCTTGTATGTAAGCGTTAAGGCTATTGTATTTCGTTGGATCGGACATATTACCACTCTCTTTTTTGGTTATTGTTTCGGAATAATTAATTTTCAAACATTAAGTAATTCATTTGTCTCGTTAAAAACCAACCTACATCATTTATTTAAAACCATACCACTGTACTTGGCCGCATATTGTGTCGTGGTCTACTAATTCCGTCCTGATTCCGGACAACCAGCAAGGTTTTCAATAAAAAACAGCACCGTTCCTTCTCTGCTGAGTTCAAGCTTGAAGCCGCCAGTTTGGTGCTTGATCAGGGATATTCTGCTTCTGAAGCCAGTCAGTCACTGGATGTTGGTGAGTCCGCTTTACGGCGCGGGGCTGGTCAGTGTCGTATCGATCGAGGTGTCCAGCAATTGGATGATCGATGAAACTGCGGACCGCCTCTGCCACATGCAAACTGGGAAGGTTCTACTTGTATTAAAGAGATTGTTCGCATTATTGGTTTGAATCGAGCCATTACCGCTTCCTGCGTTTCAAAACCCGATCAGACCATCGCTCGGGATAGTTTTTTTACAGCCTGCACAAATTGATAAAAGGCCGGATTGCACCATAAAATACAGAAAATGAAAGTAACCTGGTGTAAAAAACCAATACCTTGTTGCCGACCACTGGCACTATTTTAAAGCCTGTAAACACAGGTTTTTCAATGCCTGACCAACAACTGACAGGACAAATTTTCACTGTTGGGTCAGACGGCATTATCAAAATTGAATCATCCGTCCGGTTTATTAATTACCCTGCAGACAAGGCCAATGCTAGATTGAAGTTCTCGAACTTGGTCGTTTTGAGTGTTGTGACATTACCCGCCGCCGATCACCCGACCCACTGCCTCTGTAGTGGCAGACGGTAATCGGCGGCGGGCTTTTTCAAGACCGTTCGATGTTCATCGTCAGTACGCTTGTCAGCAGCAGGCCATAACAGCCTCACTGATAACCAACAAGCCGTAACAGGTACCGGCGGCACCTTACATGACCTACCCGGCCAACAACCGGCATCCGGTGCTACCGCTACACCGATCAGGAGAACAAAATGAGATTATGTGTTGCAGGTGCCGCAGGCGCCTTTGGCCAGAAACACCTGGACGCCGTCGCTAACATCGATGGCGCGGACGTCGTATCCGTTGTCGGCACCCGCCCTGACGTGATCAAACAAGTCGCAGAAGAACGTGGCATTCCACACTATTGCACCGACCTGGCAGAAGCCCTCGCCCGCGACGACATCGACGGTGTCTTGCTCGCCACCCCGACCGGTATGCACGCCGCCCAGGCCATTCAGTGCCTGGAAGCTGGCAAACACGTTATGGTCGAAATTCCCATGGCCGACAATATTGAAGATTCGCGCAAGCTGGTTGAAGTCCAGCAGCGTACCGGGCTGGTGGCCATGTCTGGCCAGACGCGCCGCTTTAATCCGTCACACCAGTGGATTCATAACAAGATTCAGGCCGGTGAACTGAACGTGCAGCAAATGGACGTACAGACCTATTTTTTCCGTCGCACCAACACCAATGCCAAGGGTCAGGCCCGCTCCTGGACCGACCATTTGTTATGGCATCACGCCTGCCACACGGTTGACCTGTTCCAGTATCAGACAGGCGAAACCTGCAGCAAGGTCCAGGGAATGCAAGGTCCGATTCACCCCGACCTCGGCATCGCCATGGACATGAGCATTGGCCTGAAAGTCCCCAGTGGCGCGATTTGTACGCTGTCGCTGTCGTTTAACAACGAAGGGCCTTTTGGTACTTTCTTCCGCTACATCTGTGACCAGGGTACCTATATCGCCCGTTATGATGATCTGGTCGATGGTTACGAAAACCCGATCGACCTGTCCGGTGTCGCCGTCTCCAACAACGGCATAGAACTGCAGGATCGCGAGTTTATCGCCGCGGTCAAGGAAGGCCGGGAGCCAAATTCCAGCGTCGCGCAAGTGTTGCCGGCGATGGAAACCCTGGATCAGCTGGAGCAACTGCTGAACGCAGACTGAGCAGCCAGCAGGCCTCTGCCTTGAAAGCTTGAAAAGACAGGGGCCGATGTACCATCCAGATGTTTCCAGAAACCGGCTTGGCCGGTTTTTCCGTTTCTGACACGAGGTATTTTATGACTGCGCTGAACACTGAATTTAATCATCCCGGCATCGGTCTTGGTTGTATGAACCTGTCTCATGCCTACGGTGTGCCACTACCGGAAGACGACGCCATCCGGGCCTTACACGCCGCTTTCGATATGGGCTACCGCCATTTTGATACCGCCACCCTGTACGGCGGCGGCAAAAACGAACAGCTGCTGGGCAAAGCCCTGAAACCACTGCGCAACGATATTTTCCTGGCCTCCAAAGGTGGCATGCAGATTGGCGAGCAAAGCGGCCTCAAGGAAATCAACGGCTGCCCGGCGACCTTGCAGCAACAGGTCGAAAACAGTCTGCGCCGCTTGCAAGTTGATCATATCGACCTCTACTACCTGCATCGCCTTGACCCCAACACGCCGATTGAAGAATCCGTTGGAGCACTGGCCGAGATGGTCAAAGCGGGCAAGATCGGCGCGATCGGTTTATCCGAAGTCTCCGCCGCAACCTTGCGCCGGGCCCATGCGATACATCCGATTGCCGCACTGCAAACAGAGTATTCACTGTGGAGCCGCAACGCCGAGATTGCCGTACTGCAAGCCACCCGGGAACTGGGCACGGCATTTGTGGCCTTTTCTCCCCTTGCCCGTGGTTTTCTGGCAGATGGCCTGCAAGAGGTTGACTCGCTGGAGCCAAAGGATATCCGTCGCAATATGCCACGCTTCCATCCAGACAACTTTGCCGCCAACCTCACCTTGCTGGACACATTCAGACTAGTGGCAAAACGGGTTGGCTGTACGCCAGCTCAGCTATCTCTGGCCTGGGTCTGCGCGCAAGGAGATCATATTGTGCCGATCCCGGGTACCCGCAGTGTTGCCCATATGCAAGAAAACCTGCAAGCCGCCACGGTCTCGCTATCGGCCGATGTTATCCATGAGCTGAATCAGTTGATCAATCAGCAGACGGTCAGCGGCAGACGCTATAACCTGGCACAGCAAGTCGAAGTGGATACCGAAGAATTCGCAGAGTAAGTGGCTTCGATGACCGCCATGGCATGCCGCAATCGGCAACACCGGTTCGGGCCATGGCACTTATGCTATAAAAATAACAAACATGTATAACAACGCCTTATGAATACCACCCCGTTACACCTTATAGTCGATCAGGCCCGCCCACCTGCTGGCAGCCATCAACGCATTTCCCGCTACACCCTGTATAGTGAGGCCCCATCGGACAGCGATCCCGAATTTGTCCATATCGAGGACATACCCAGTCGAGCCAGACTGTTCGACTGGGCCATTAATATTCATACCCATCCGAACATGTTCCAGCTGATTTTTGTGCGCAGCGGTTCGGTACGCGTCTTTATTGATGGCCAGGAAGAACATCATCAGGCCCCTGTGATTGTTTCGGTGCCTGCCGGTGTCGTGCATGGCTTTGAATTTGAACGGGAAGCCACCGAAGGCTGTGTGATTACCGTTTCCCGGCTGTTGATTCAGGATGACCAGTTTGCCCGCCAGTTTCCGTTCGGGCAGGAACTGCTGCAAAGTGCCCGGATTATTCAGCTGAGCCAGCACCCAAAAGAGCTGACCTTTATCGACCAGACGGTACAGCAGCTGACCGAAGAGTACCTGGGTAACGCCCTGGGCAAAAAATCCATGTTTGCCTGGTTGCTGTTTGGTTTGTTACTCAAACTTGGACGCCTGCTTGAAGAACACCCGGACAACACCCCGGAAGACATTCATAGTGAGCGCTTTCGCCACCTCAACAGCCTGATCGAAGGGCATTACCGCCAGCATCAATCGGTCGAATTTTACGCCCAGGCACTGCACACCACTCCCACCAGCCTCAGCCGTACCTGCAAACAAATCGCCGACAAGAACATCACCGATCTGCTCTACGACAGGCTGGTTCTGGAAGCCCAGCGCATGCTGATTTACTCCTCCGTCCCGGTATCACTGATTGCCTACGACCTCGGATTCCACGACCCGGCGTATTTCTCACGTTTTTTCCGCCGCCGGGTGGGTTTGGCACCCACCGCCTTTCGAGAGCAACGTGACGGCACTCATGTGTCCGCTGGATCAGCCGATTGAACGAACATTTGAACGAACGATCAAGTAGATGGTCTGAAAGCACCATCGACCGCTGCCTGTAACCACTCACGCAGTGATTATTCTCATGCTTGATTTGACAGGCTTCCCCTATGAAACTCACCGCCCCATGTACGCCTATCGAGTTCTCAACCAAAGATATTTATGGCAACTCCGTCAGCTTGAGCCATTACTCGGGCAAAAAAATTCTCTTGGCTTTTTTTCGCGATGCCGCCTGCCCTTTTTGTAATGTGCGCCTTTATGAACTCACCAACCAATACAATGCTTTTCAGGAGGCCAATGTTGAAATCATTGCAGTCTTCAGCTCAACAGCGGAAGAAGTCCGGCGTTTTGTGGCCCGCAACCCGCGTCCGTTTATCTTGCTCAGTGACCCCGATCTACAGCTGTACGAACGTTATGGTATCGAACACTCCACCACCGCCCTTATCAAAGCCATGTTGTTCCGTCTGCCACAGATGATCCGCGGCTTGCTCAAAGGAGGAAAAAGCGATATTCACAACCCGCACATGAAGCTGGTACCGGCGGATTTTTTGATTTCGGAGCAAGGAGAAGTCCAGCTCGCGTGGTACGGCCGCGACACCGGCGACCATGTTCCAATGACTACCCTGAAACAGTTTGCAGCGGGCCAACTCAGTAGCGCAGAGAGCTGCCCAACCCGTTAAACCAACAACTTGCCACACTGTGTGAGCCGAAAGGACCCTGGCTCAGTTCCCCACCAACGACTCTTGAGCCAGCAACTGCTCTACCCAGTGTCCCCACAAGGTGCAATAAGACGCCATCGGCGCGGTAAAATAATTGATAGTGCGAGCATTCAGAAACAACATCCCCAGCAAACGACCGTCACTCATCATCGGCATGGTCAGACTGGAACGATAACCCTGTCCCAGTAACGCCGCACTGTGTGCCGGCAACTCTTCCACCCGAAACTTGCGCATATCCCCCACCACCCGAATACCCGGACTGGCGACCAGGGATTGCAGCGATGGCACATTTTCCAGCAACATCTGATAACCGTCCAATAGCCGGGTATCGTCTCCGGCGCAGGTCAGACTGGACAAGTAACCTGTGTCGGCTTGATAGCGCGCCAGAGAAAAACGATCGATACCAGAGTACTGCTCACGTAAGACACGATAGAGATGGTGTACATGATCCTCAAACGACCGCGATGGCGATAACTGCCGATAAGGGTCGATATAGTGTTGTTCTGAGGCTGGGGTATCGGCCATAGCGGTCTCCGGGGGCTGAAAGCTGAAAGAATACGGCAAAAGCCATTGTTTTCAGTCTAGCCAACGCAACCGGCGATACCGCTGACTCATATCAAGGCAGCCAGGTAACAGCCAGGGCCATTAAACAGACAGACACGCCAAACAAGTCAGCGTTGATTAAATAAAATTATTCAGGGAAGCCGGTTTCAGCAGGGCGGCCGGTTACTGACCAGCCGCTTGTTACAATGATTATTGGACGGAGTACGGCGTTCGGCGTTACCCCGTGTCCAACCGTCGGCTAACGTGGGTTAACCTCAACCTCGCACAGTACCGAGTTGGCAATAAAGCAGTGTTCATGGGCTTTGTGATGCATGGCCAGAATGGCTTCAGCATCGGGAATTTTATCACCTTCAAATACCGCCAGTGGCGACAGAAGAATACGGCTAATATGAAAGCGACCGTCGTCTCGCTGGGCCAGTTCCGCAACCGCGTGGTCTTCATACGACACCACGTTCAGACGTTTTTTGGCGGCCAACGCCAGGAAGGTCATCATATGACAACTGGCCATGGAGGCCGCCAGCATTTGCTCCGGGTCACTGCCATAATCGTTACCGGCACCGCCAGCGGCCAGCTGTACCTGATGGCCAAAGTCGAGTTGATGGCGGCGCTCAAACCCCTGGTGAGAAAATTCACCTTCGCGCTGCCAGTGTAAATCCATGCTGTGTTCTGAAATCTTCTGGGTCATTCTCTATCCTTCCTGAAACAGGCGGCTGTCCAATCCATGCGTTTACTTGATCCAATACCTACGGCCTGCCAATACCCTGATGCAGGCGACACCTTGGCCATCAAATCATAAAACGCCTCGGTATTATTGCTGCAAGCAGGGTATTTATTCACATCGGGTATTACTCGGCCAATGTTTTACGCAAGGTAAACGCACCCCGTAGCTGACCGGCCTGATAACCCACAGCCTTGTCATGCGGATACAGTTTACTGAGACGGGTTTGTACTGGCTCTGCCAAGGCCGAACCATGGCAGTTCAGACACAATGCCCCTATTGGTATCGCTTTCATATAACGATATTCGCCGTTTTCAACGATACTGGCTTCCAGCGTAGCCGGGGTTTCTCCTGCAGCCAGGCGCTGGTCAAAGTCCTTCAGCGTGGCCAGCTCCCAGCTGTCCGGGGCATTGTCCGGATTACGTATTTTTAATGAGGTACGTCCTACCGCCCAGTCTCCCTGACTATGTGCCGTAGCAATCTCGGGGGCCTCCACATTACACAGATGGATCGCTTCGGTTGGGCCACCCGCCTTCATACCTTTTTGTACGGTTTGCATCAGCTGCTTGCCAAACATCATGGCTTGCTGCCGCGCTTCCTGGTTGAGGCTGCCTTCTTCAGGCTGCTCGGCACGAACGGCAGTACTTGCCAGCGCACCTGCCAGGCCGCCAACCAGACACGTCAACGTTAATAGTTTTTTCATTGTTATCTCTCTCAAAAATAACCAAATATGCACAAAGGAATACAATCAGCCTGAAAAAGCGGATTGGTTATCACCAAATCCGCTGTCTGGGTTGTACTGGAATTATCGGTAAACGCTTGGATCAATTTCCACTTTGTGGACATCGCCACTCCAGCCATCAAAACCACCCACCAGCATTTTTACCTGATCAAACCCCATACGTTTCAGGGTATGGGCGGCCAATGTACTGCGGCCACCATTTTTGCAATACAACAGGATGCTGGCGGTGTTATCAGTCAACGCCGGATGATCCCCCACCCTGAATTCCAGCACACCACGCGGTACATTGACCGCTCCCGGCAAGTGGCCCATCTCGAACTCAGCCGGTTCCCGTACATCCAGCACGACTGCACCATTGGCCAGCAGTCCTTCAGCTTCCTCTGCGTTGACCGGGTTAACGGACACTGAGGCTTCAGACAATAAATCTTCTTTTTTGAGTACCATTGGGTTTCCTCTCGATGATCGATCGTATCAGAACAACATGCCTGCATGGCTATATTGACAGTGTGCCACGTAACGTCAATCGTCACCAACTGGCGTGTGACCCGCTGGCCCAATCTGAGCATGGTTTATCAGTCGTGACATCGTCAGCTGCTCAGAGCAGCCACAGGCCAGCACAGAGACTCATCAATGGCCAACCCGCATAAGGACTGAATAGATAACGCCAAATGCGCAGCACAGGGACATAACCAATACCGTGAACCAAACCCGCCGCAATACCCCACAACCCGAGCGGTAGTAATATGTGCGTCTGTTCATCCGGTGCAACAGCCACCAGTTGCGGCATGGCCAGCCATAATCCAGCCAGTCCCAGCGCTCCCAGGAAGGATAACCCTCGCGCCCAAAAAGCATACAGCGGCCCGTAGGCCGCATAATCCACTGGAGGTTTGTCTGGAACAGGCATTGCCTTACTCCGCATCCCGATCCATATCTTCGTAAAACTCCAGCCACATAGCGTTTATCAGGCCAAATGAGCAGGCCAGTAATACACCGAGAATCCAGGCAAAATACCACATACTATTTTCCTCGTAGTGCGAGCCAGACGTCTGTGTCTGGCTACCTGTTTGGGTTTTGCTGTTTCCGTTTACCGGGTGTGGCCAGGCCAGATCATCCGAGCACTGCTCGGCTGATCTGGACGCTGCCAGCAACAGCCTTGATTCATTAATACGTGCTGTATTTGTTGTCTTCAATAAACTGGTTGGTCAGGCGACCCCACATTTTGTAGTAGCCCCAGATGGTGTAGCTCAACACAATCGGTACAAACACCATGGCGACCCAGAACATGATATTCAGCGTCATTTCACTGGATACCACATCCCATACGGTCAGGCTGTGAGACGGCTCCAGACTGGATGGCATAATGAACGGGAACAGTGAGAACCCAGCAGTCAGAATAATGCCAGTAATCGCCAGCGAGCTGGAGACAAAAGCCATCACACCACGATTCATCATCGACATCAGTACCGTCAGTGCCAGTCCGGCAAAACCCAACAAGGGTGCGATCATCATCCAGGGATGCTGGCCATAGTTGCTCAGCCAGGCCCCTTCTTGCGTTGTCACCACTTTATCCAGAGGGGTCACTGCCGCAGCGGTGCTTTTGATATCCATGATCACATAGCCATCAATACCCATCCAGATCCAGACACCGGCGAGGGCAAACAGCGCCGCCACCAGTACTGCCAGCGCAACTGTAATCCGGCGGGCGCGCTCATGGAGTGCTCCGTCAGTCCGCATTTGCAACCAGGTGCCACCGTGCATCATCAACATTCCCAGACTCACCAGACCGGCCACCAGACCAAAGGGATTCAGCAAGGCCCAAAAAGAACCGGTATAGGTAGAACGCATAAACTCATCCAGACTGAATGGCACTCCCAGAATCAGGTTGCCAAACGCCACACCAAACACCAGGGCAGGCACTGCACCGCCGATGGTCAGGCCCCAGTCCCACAGGCTGCGCCAGCGGGGATCATCCACTTTGGCGCGGTATTCAAACCCGACCGGGCGAAAAAACATGGCAAACAACACCAGTAACATTGCCCAGTAAAAGCCCGAAAATGCCACCGCATAAACCACAGGCCAAGCGGCAAAAATGGCCCCACCGGCAGTAATAAACCAGACCTGGTTACCATCCCAGTGCGGCCCGATGGTGTTCAGCATCACCCGGCGCTCGGTATCGGTACGGCCGATGATTCGCAGCAGCGCACCAACCCCCATATCAAAGCCATCGGTAACAGCAAAGCCGACCAGCAATACGCCAATCAGTACCCACCACACCAGTTTCAATACTTCGTAATCCATAATTCCCCCTTACGCCTGTTCGTTACGGGCTTGCAACGGCTGCGCTTTTGGCCCAGCTGTTGTACCGCCTGTCATGGAGTGACTTGCCTCTTTCTCGAAATGATAACGACCAGTATGCAGAGCAGATGGCCCCAGACGGGCAAACTTGAACATCAGATACACTTCGGCAACCAACAAGGCGGTATAGAACAGTACAAAACCGGCAATACTCATCCACAGCTCTTCAACCGACCGGGTTGAGGTGGATAAATGAGTTGGCAGGACTTCACCAATAGACCAGGGCTGACGACCGTATTCCGCTACAAACCAACCCATTTCACAGGCCAGGAAAGGTAATGGGATCGCCCATAACAAGGCTTTTTGCAGCCAGGTCTGCTTATCGATGGTTTGACGGGCAGAATGCCAGAACGCCAACGCCACCAGCAGGAACATGGTAAAGCCAATAGCCACCATGATACGGAAGGTAAAGAACATGGGGGCAACGCCCGGAATAGTGTCCCGTGCGGCCGACTTGATCTGGTCTTCTGTAGCGTCAATAACGTCCGGAGTATATTTTTTCAGCAGCAGGCCGTACCCCAGATCGTCCTTGACCTCATCGAATGCCGCCATGGTTGCAGGTGATTCATCCCCGGCTTTCAGTTGCGTAAAGAGGTCGTAAGCGCCCATACCATTACGCACGCGCTCCTCGTGTTCGACTAGCAGGTCCTTGATACCCACCACTTGTTCGTCCGTTGATCGGGTCGCAATCAGGCCCAGCACCCAGGGAATCCGAATCGCGTAGTCGGTCTCCATGGTTTCTTCATTAGGCAAACCAAACAGGGTAAAGGCAGCAGGAGCCGGATGGGTTTCCCATTCCGCTTCAATGGCAGCCAGCTTGGTTTTTTGTACATCGCCAATTTCGTAACCCGATTCATCACCCAGCAGAATCACACTCAGAATGGCCGCCAAACCAAAGCTGGAGGCAATGGCAAACGAGCGACGGGCAAAGGGCAGGTCACGTTTTTTCAGCAAATAATAAGAGGAAATCCCCAGTACAAACATGGCACCGGTGACATAACCAGCCGACACGGTATGCACAAATTTGACCTGGGCAACCGGGTTAAACAACACCTCAACAAAGCTGGTCATCTCCATACGCATGGTGTTGTAGTTGAATTCAGCGCCGACCGGGTTTTGCATCCAGCCATTGGCAATCAGAATCCACAAGGCCGACAGGTTCGAACCCAGTGCCACCAGCCAGGTGACGATCATATGCTGTATCCGTGTCAGGCGATCCCAGCCGAAGAAAAACAGGCCGATAAACGTACTTTCAAGGAAGAAAGCCATCAGACCTTCAATCGCCAGCGGTGCGCCAAAAATGTCACCGACATAATGGGAGTAGTAAGCCCAGTTGGTACCGAACTGGAATTCCATCGTCAGGCCTGTCGTCACACCCAAGGCGAAGTTAATACCAAACAGCTTGCCCCAGAACTTCACCATGTCCTGATAGACCTGCTTGCCTGTCATCACATAAGCCGATTCCATGATGGCAAGAATAAACGATAACCCCAACGTCAGGGGTACAAACAAAAAGTGGTACAGCGCGGTCATAGCAAATTGCAGCCGCGACAAGTCCACCATACTTTCACTGATCATGGTTGATCCTCCAAAGGCAGTGCCGTGGAACGTTCAGTTGAGTGTTGTGAAACGAAAATTCAGCGACTGAACCTGGCGGAAATACAACGCTCCGCCATCGCTCAGCGACTGTAACAAAACAGCTTGTGGATCACGCAGATCTCCAAGCTGAGACAAAACCGGTCTTACAAAACAATGATCAATCTGCCCCGCAAACAACCACCAGTACCAGAGATATTCCGGCAGCAGCGAAGCAGCTGTACTAACCCGATGGAGCGCCAGCACAAGCCGGAAGCGGGTCGTAACACAGGGCTTTTTCCTGTGCCACCGAACTGATACACAAAGACCCGATCGCCCGGCCGGGATACAGTACATAGTCATCGGGAAGTTGGAGAAGCGGCAATTTATCAACGTCAGCTTCCGGCTCAGATGCAACAAAGGGACGTAACCCACCGGGAAGCCACCACATACCGCTAAAAATCAGTCCATCACACACATAGGCAACCCGCAGCGCCGCAGGGTCCACCACCACCCGGATGTAGCTTTCCCCCAGTGCCAGTGTGTCTGGAGCGGCCGAGCCTGACAGGGCGCCAGCATCCAACATCTGACCCGGTATATTCATGATCTGGGTCATTTCTCCAGTAAACAGTAAATAGGCATTGGCGACCCCCAACTGCTCCAATGTCTGGATGTAGCAAGACACCAATGCAGGTTGCGGATCAATCAGCGCACCACGGCGAGAAATAGGATCAAACAATAAATAACTAAGCTGTTGGTTAACCCGCCACTGCTTTACTCTAGCCATAGCCTTCCTGCCAATTCCGCCGAATTTGTCACCACAGACATCCGTCTGTACCCCATCAGGGTGAAATAGCAATTCACGGGCCAGTCCGTCCCCACCAGCAAGAATTCATATTAAAAACCCCGAAGTCTTGCCACCAGCCACAACAATCGCGGCTATCATCAGCGTTTCAGGGGTGGCTAACAAGATCACTGCGACAGTTTGCCCCGCCGCCAGTCCTTTGCAAAACGGCCGACATCCACTAATATCATGTCAATATTGACAGCCTGGTGACACCAATGTCAGATCCCCGCAGCTACAACCACTTGCCTGGTATCTCCTCTTTACTGGACGCCATTGCTGCTCCCGCCATTCTGATGGATCGCGAGTATCGTATTTGTGCTGCCAACCAGGCATACCGGGAACACTTTTCCGGCAACAGCGCCCTGCTCGGTCGGCATTGCTACGAGGTCTCCCATGGCTACAAAGTCCCTTGTGACCAGGCCGGAGAAACCTGCCCGCTACAGGGCTGTCTGCGTACCGGCCAGCGCCAGCGTATCCTGCATATTCATAACACCTGCCAGGGCAAGGAACACGTTGATGTGGAGCTGAGCCCGGTACGTAATGACGATGGCCAGATTGAGTTTTTTGTTGAAATCATGTCGCCCGTACGCACTCCGGACACCCCAGGGTCGCGGCCCATGCTGGGGTTCAGTCAGGCCTATACCGACATGCTGGCCATGCTCAGCCGAGCGGCTCCGACCGAGATCAATGTACTGCTGCTGGGTGAATCCGGCACCGGCAAAGAGCTCGCCGCCCGACACATTCATCAGCACAGCAGCCGCGCCAACAAGCCATTTGTAACGGTGGAATGTTCTGGTCTGACCGAAAGCCTGTTTGAAAGTGAACTGTTTGGTCACGAAAAAGGCGCCTTTACCGGAGCCACCCAACGCAAGCCAGGCCTGGTCGAAGCCGCCCGGGGCGGAACGTTGTTTCTGGATGAAGTGGGAGATATTCCGCTTGCCATGCAGGTCAAGCTGCTGCGTCTGATCGAAACCGGCAGCTACCGCCCGGTGGGCAGCGTAACGCTGCAACAGGCCGACTTCCGGTTGGTGTGTGCCACCCATCGGCAACTGACCCAGATGGTTGATGCCGGCACTTTCCGGCAAGATCTCTACTACCGGATATCACCCTTTCCGATTCTGTTGCCCTCGCTGGCAGAGCGGCGGGCCGATATTGTTCCACTGGCCCGCAAACTGCTGCAACAACTGAGTCAGGAACGGCCACACGTACTGTCTGCTGCCGCCTGCGACTGGCTCGAACAACAGCAGTTTCCCGGTAATATTCGCGAACTGAGAAACCGCCTCGAACGAGCCACTATCTTATGTGATGATCGCGAAATCGAACCACGTCACCTGACGTTACCCGATGCCCTGAGACCGGAAGCCACGGAGACTCCCAGCCATTCCGCCACCCGGATACCAACAAAACGGATCACCGGTCTGGCCACCGATCCAGATCAGGCCATGCCACTGGACCAACTCGAAGCCCGCTACCTGCTTGCCATTACCCAACAATTTGATGGCGACAACACCCGTTTAGCCAAACAACTGGGCATCAGTGAGCGTACCCTGTACCGCAAGCTGGCCAATGCCCGAGCCAGTCAAACCAACAACGCCAGTGATTCGTCAACCGACTGAGCCATCAGCAGCAGCAAAACACTGAATTTTGCTGCAATAATGACCACTTCAGGGCGGTTATGACTATTGTTCATTAGATACCAGCGTTCAGGTGTGTACAATTGCGCCAAATTTTTACAAGCACCCGTGACTATGAAACGACTCACTATTGCACTGGCCGCTTTGGCACTGAGTGCCTGCTCGGTTGGCAACCTGCCCAAGAACCTCTCACGCTCGATGATGAACAACGACAATCCGGAAGTCGTGGCCGCGGGAGCACCGGCATATCTGCTTTTGCTCGACGCGCTGGTACTCACCTATCCTCATGACGAAGACTTCTTGCTGTCTGCGTCCCAGCTGTATGGCGCTTACTCAGGTGTCTTTTCCCGCGACCCAAGCCAGGCACAACGGATGGCCGACAAGGCACTGGAATACGCCACCCGCGGCTTGTGTGAATACGATGACGACGCCTGTGAAGCCGTCGAGTTACCGCAGGACGACATGCTGACGGCGCTCGACCGGCACTTTGATGAAGGCGATATTCACGTCTTCTATGCCTATGCCGCCGCCAAGGCCGGCTGGATTCAGGCCAACAGCAGCGACTGGGGTGCCATTGCCGAACTGGGTAAAACCAAGGCTTTGATGCAGTGGGTCGCCAATATCCAGCCGGACTACGACCAGGGAACCTTGCAGGTATATCTCGGCGTCATGGAAACCCAGCTGCCACCATCTCTGGGTGGTCGCCCGGAAATCGGCCGCGAGCATTTTGAAAAGGCCCTGCAATACAGTGATGGCAAACATCTGATGGCCAAGGTGCTGTACGCCAAACAATATGCCCGCTTGATGTTTGATCAGGAACTTCACGACCGTCTGCTCAACGAAGCTATTGCGGCCGACCCGGAAGCCGAAGGTCTGACCCTGATTAATCATCTGGCCCAGAGCCAGGCCACTGAACTGTTGGCAGAATCTGCCGATTTTTTTGAATAATCGCCTTTTGAATACCAGCCAAGAGTAACCACACATGAAAAACAAACTGATTGCCCTGGGTCTGATGCTGCTATGCCTGAGCCCGCTGTCCCAGGCTGCAACATTAAAAATAGCCACCCTCGCTCCCGATGGCACCAACTGGATGAAGCAGATGCGTTCCGCCGCAGCTAACATCAAAAAAGCTACCGATGGCCGCGTCAAAATCAAATACTTTCCTGGCGGTGTGCAAGGCAGTGACAAAAGTGTGCTGCGCAAAATGAAAATCGGCCAGCTGCAAGGTGGCGCCGTTTCGGCAGGGGCGCTCGCGAATATCGCCAACGAAGTGCAGCTGTACAGCTTGCCATTTACCTTTCAGAACCCGGCAGAACTGAGTGCTGTTCGCCCGGAATTTGACCACTACATTATTGATGCGCTGGAAGCCAAGGGTTACGTCGTCCTCGGTCTGACCGAAGGTGGCTTTGCCTATGTCATGGGCAACAAACCCCTGAAAACCACGGCCGACTTCAGTGGCCAGAAAGTCTGGACTCCTGAAGGTGACCTGGTCACCCAGACCGTATTCCAGAAAGCCGGTGTCGAGCCGATTTCGCTGCCGATTTCGGATGTCTACACCAGCTTGCAAACCGGCCTGATCGATACTGTTGGTGTTAACCTGACGGCCTCTATCGCGCTGCAATGGCACAGCAAACTGAGCCACGCAACCGACCTGCCATTACTCTCGCTACTGGGCATGATGGTGGTCGATCAAAAAGCCTTTAACAAACTGTCGGCGGAAGACCAGACCACCGTGCGCAGCATTATGAAATCCACCTACGCCCAGATGGACAAACAGAATCTTGTTGATGAAGCCGGCGCACGTCAGGCACTGGAAAACAGCGGCATGACATTTGTACAACTGACCGATGCCGAAAAAGCTACCTGGCAACAACTGGCCAATGACAGCCTGACCGAACTGGCCAGCCAAGGTGTTTACCCGGTTGAATTGTATCGTCAACTACAGGCACATATTGCCGGAATCCGTGCAGGTCAATAACCTTGAAACACTCCCCTTTGCGGCGTCTGCTCGGCGCCATTCACACCCTGGAAGATGGCATTCTGGTGCTGGTGCTGATGGTCATGGTGTTGCTGGCCGGTATTGATATTGTCGCCCGCAGTGTCTTCGGCGGCGGTATCATGTGGATTCCTCCCGCCCTGAGGGTGATGGTGCTGTGGCTTGGTCTGATCGGAGGCATGGTCGCCACCCGTGGCCGTGAGCATATCGCCATCGACCTGGTTAACCGACTGGCTCCCAAGGTTGTCGCTGACACCATCGCGATTATCACCTCGGCCTTTGCCGCCTTTATTTGCGCAGTTATCGCCTGGTACGGCTATGCCTATATCGAACTGGCCATTGAATTTGGTGATATCGCCTTCGCCAATATTCCTGCCTGGCCCTTACAGTTGATTATCCCCTTCAGCTTTGCCGTGATGGCGTTGCGCTTTGCCATTCAAAGTATTGAATCCTTGCTCAACATACTGGGTAACCATGCTGTAGCCGACGAGGCCCACTCATGAGCGTTCTGGTTCCACTGATTTTATTGGTATTGGCGCTGTCCGGTACGCCGCTGTTTGTGGTTATTGCTGCCAGCGCTATCTGGGGGTTTTACCAGACTGACGTTGATCTGATGGTTATGGCCATCGAGATTTACCGGATTGCCGAAATGCCGGTACTGATCGCCATCCCATTGTTTACCTTTGCCGGTTATTTGCTCGGGGAAAGCAAGGCACCGCAGCGGCTGGTACGTATTACCGATGCCTTCCTTGGCTGGATGCCCGGCGGACTGGCGATCGTTGCCCTGGTGACCTGTGCCCTGTTTACTGCCTTTACCGGTGCCTCCGGCGTTACCATTGTCGCCCTGGGCGCCCTGCTGGTACCAGCGTTACAGAAGTCCGGTTATCCGGAGCGCTTTAATCTTGGTCTGGTCACCACCTCTGGCTCCCTCGGGTTGCTGTTTGCACCGTCGCTGCCCTTGATCCTGTACGGCGTTGTAGCGCAGCAAATGTCGCTCGACATCGCAGTCAGTATCGATGACCTGTTTCTGGCTGGGTTACTGCCCGGCGGCCTGATGCTGGTTGCGCTGTCGCTGTACAGTGGCTGGGTATCCCGTAATGCTGAACGTAATCACCACCCGTTCGACAAGGCCGAGGCCTGGGCTGCACTAAAGGATACCAAGTGGGAAATGCCGCTACCCTTTCTGGTACTGGGAGGTATTTATGGTGGCTGGTTTGCGGTTTCAGAAGCGGCGGCCATTACTGCGTTTTACGTACTGATTGTTTCCACTCTGATTCGACGTGAAATTCCGTTCAAGCAGCTAGTGACCGTGATGCGGGATTCCATGAAGCTGGTTGGCGCAATCTTGCTGATTCTGGCGGTTTCCATGGCATCCACCAATTACATGATTGATGCCGGTGTGCCGGAAAAAATCTTTGGTTTTATTCAGCAGCACGTCAGTGACAGCTTTACCTTCCTGCTGTTACTCACCCTGTTCCTGCTGATACTGGGCATGATGCTGGATATCTTCTCCGCGATTGTGATCATGATTCCCATTATTCTGCCGATTGCGGTGGAATACGGTATTCATCCGATTCATCTGGGGATTTTATTCCTCGCCAATATGCAGCTGGGGTACTTTACTCCACCGGTCGGGATGAACCTGTTTATTGCCAGCTTCCGCTTTAACAAACCGGTGATGGAGTTGTATCGCGCTACCTTGCCGTTCTTCTTTATCCTGCTGGCAACAGTGCTGATCATTACCTTCTGGCCCGGCCTGAGCCTGGCCTTTATCGGGGAATAAACGCCACTCCCGGAGAGTCGTCGAGAATGGCGGCTCTCTTTTTTCTCTCCTCGCTACAAAACCTCTACTCTCTTATCCATACCTTCTGATTCGCACCCTGTTCCCTATCGGCTTGTTATCCGCGTTAGCCAGTCCAGAACCAACGGTCAGGTCGAGATCGACGCCCTTGTTTGTGTACAGAACATCAGCTGCAATCAATCACAACCAGACCTGGCAACCACAAGCAATAGCCGACAGCACTGGCTTGACTGCTGTCTCTGTCTATATTGGTGCGGGTGCGGGTAGCGGAGCAGTTGGTGCAGGGTTAATCCCCACACCAAAACAATTTAATGCGCGTGGCCCCGGCTTTTGCGAATCAGGGCATAGGAGGTTTGGATCTGCTGGGTTTTTTCCTTGGCCAGTCGCAGCATTTCTTCAGGCATACCGCTGGCAGAGAGTTTGTCAGGATGGTTCTGGCTCATTAATCGCCGATAGGTTTTTTTCAGGGTATCGTCATCCACATCGGCCGGGACACCCAGCGTGGCGTAGGCTTGTTCCAGCTGATCACTTTGGCTGACACCGCCGTTACGGGCCTGGAACATGGCTGCTTCAATACGATCCCGTACCCGCTCAATCTGGGTCTGACTGATCCCCAGCACATTACTGAGGCGTTCGATCATCGCCCACTCCAAAGGCGACAACTCACCATCGGAATAACCGATGGTCATCACTACCTCAAGAAACATTTGCGCCATCGGCAAACTCAGTTGTGGTCGTAGCTGTTCCAGGTCGGCATTAAAGTCACAGTCCATATCCTTGCCTTCCTGAAACCAGGCAATCGCCCGTTGGCGGTCATCGCCCTTGAGCTGCATGCGGTCCATCACAAAATTGGCGGCGGCGATTTCTTCTTCGCTGACGCGGCCATCGGCTTTGGCTATCCGCCCCATGCAACGGCATAACGATGAAATATAAAGCAGTCGCACGTTATTGGCTGTACTGGTACGAACCAGAACAGGAAATTGACCGCTCCAGATATTTTCAAGATTCTGGTCAAACATATGACCAACAAATGCGCCTATCATCATGCCAAACGGGCCACCGGTCATCAATCCGACCATGCCGCCCATGGCTTTTCCCATCCATAGCATCAGAACGTCTCTCTGGTGAGTTGCTGTTCCAGTTCAGCCAGACGTTGTGGCGTCCCCACATCCGTCCAGCGGCCATCCAGCAGGCAACCCTTGACTCGCCCACTGTCCATTGCCTGTCGCAGTATCGGAGCCAGTGGCAGCTTTGCCACCGGCAAGGCTGCCAGCAGATCCGGGTGGATCAGGCTGATCCCGGTAAAGGTGAAACCGGGGCCATCAGCCTCTGCCGCAACGTCGGTACCGTCAAGGAAAAAATCACCCGTCGGGTTATGATCAGGATTATCGGTTAACCAAAGCCAGGCCAATGTGTTCCCCGTCACCATTTCGGAAGATGCCACTTGCACAGCTTCCCGGTAATCCCAATCAGTCCAGACATCGCCATTGATCACTAAAAACGGCTGATCACCTAACAATGGTAACGCCTTGCGAATACCACCAGCGGTTTCCAGTGCATCGGTTTCGGCGGAGTAGCGAATGTTGGCGCCAAACTGATGGCCATCCTGCAACCGGGCCTCGATCATCTCCCCCAGCCAGGCGTGGTTGATGACCAGATCGGTCATGCCGGCGGCAACCAGTTTGTCAATATGGTGTTCAATCAGAGGCTTGCCGGCCAGCGCCAGCAGCGGCTTCGGGCAGTGATCCGTGAGCGGCGCCATACGTTGACCTCGCCCGGCTGCCAGTATCATGGCTTTCATCGTGATAACTGCACCAATTCTGGCATCAAACGCTGGTTCAGCCAGTGACTGAAGTCACTCAACTCGTCATACCGTCTGGCGATATCGATCAGGTACTGGCAGGTATTGGGAATATCCGCCAGGTAGGTCGGCTTGTGATCGCGCAGGTTCAGACGGGCAAAAATACCCGCGGCCTTGAGGTGTCGCTGCAATCCCATCCAGTCGACGTCACGCACACACTGTTGCCAGTCGCCGAGGTAATAACCACAGGGCCGCGCCAGCTCCCAATAATAGGCCACCAGCTCATCCACCAGCCCCTGTGGCCAGCGTACGTAACAATCCCGCACCAATGACACCAGATCGTAAGTGGACGGGCCTGCCAGAGCGTCCTGGAAATCAATGATGCCCAACATGCCATCCGGCTTCAGCATCAGGTTGCGGGAATGGTAATCCCGGTGCACGGTGACAACCGGTTGCGCCAAGGCCTGCCGAGCCAGCAAATCAAACACGCGGTCAAACATGGCCCGTTCAACGTCCGTCAACGTCATTTGCAGCTGCTGTTCACATAACCAGTCACGGAACAGCGCCATCTCCTGCAGCAGGAGAGCGTTAGCGTAAGCAGGCAGGTCGCGACAGCTGACACCCTGAAGCTGCACCAGCTGCTCTATCGCCTGGCGATACAGGCCCAGTATCTGTTTTTCGGTCACATCCGGCTCATGCAGGGCAGTCCATAACAGCTGGTCACCAAAGTCTTCCAGTAGCATAAAGCCCTGATCAAGATCGGCGGCCAGCACCTGTGGCACCTCGACCTGCTGGTGACGCCACTGTTTGGCGATACGGATAAAACGCGGATTATCTTCCTTGTCTGGTGGAGCATCGACAAGAATCCAGCTCTTGCCCAGACCGCGCAGGCGGAAGTAACGACGGAAACTGGCATCACCGGATACCGTTTCCAGGCTGGCATTGACGTCCAGATTCGCTTTGCGGCGAATGGTGCTGGACGCCCAGTTGATCAGGTGATCAAGGCGCGGGTCCATGTTGGCCTCACATTTGTTATCGATCTAAAATTGCGCGCATTGAGCGCCCCCCGTATCATCTGCGCGCTAAGATACCACACTTCACTGTACAGGCACCCACGCTCAGCCATGGCGGATCACAGACATTCAGATGCAATATCCCTCCAGCGGCTCCCCATCCGGGTGTCGTTTCTGCCAGCGCGTCTGGCGCTTTTGGGCAGCTCCGAGCGGTTCCTGGCGGTGCTGTGCCTGACCGCGACCAGTATGATCACCAGTGTCTCCGTCCAGGCGGACACACCGGCATTGAACTGGTACCCGCGGGCATTGCTGAGCGATGCCGAGCAGGCCGACCTGCCATCGTTTTGCTCCGGGCGTTATTTGCCCAATACCTTGCAACCTGTACCTGATGGCCGTCTCGAAGCAGAATCCGAGCAAGCCTTTGTTGATCGTCTTGGCAACGCAGAGTTTACTGGCGACGTCATCATGCAGCGGGAAGATTACGTTTTAAAGAGCCGGTCAGCGTACTGGGATGCGGACTTGCGTCAGGCCGAATTTGAAGGCGATGTCAGCTTTTTGAATAATGAAGTGACCGTCCACAGTGACAGCGCCCGTTTTCGCGAGCGTCTGAACGATACGGCAACAAGCCCAGACAGCACCGACAGCACGAATAGCAGCGAGCTGGTCCTGCAAAACGCCCGCTATGCTCTGCCCGCTCGCCATATGCGCGGCACCGCCACCCGCATGATCACCCGCTCGGAAGGGACTATTGAGCTGAATGAAGCCACCGTCACCTGGTGCGAACCCGGGCAGAACGACTGGCGTATTGCCGCCAGCAATATTTATCTGGATCAGGAACGCGGTGTCGGCAGCGCCTGGAATACCCGTCTGGAAGTGATGGACGTACCGGTTTTTTATATTCCCTACTACCGCTTTCCGATTGATGACCGCCGCACCACAGGTTTTCTCGACCCCAGTTTCTCTCTTGGTGGCGACGCCGGGCTGGACGAGCTGAAAATGCCGTTCTACCTGAATCTGGCCAGCAACCTGGATGCCACCATTACGCCCCATTACTTCAATCAGCGTGGCTGGTTGTGGGAAAGCCAGCTGCGTCATAAAACCGGGTTATTCGGCGATGGTGAGCTGAACTACGCCTATATCGATCAGGATGCCACGGAAGATAGTGAACGCTGGCTGATCAATTACCAGCAATCCGGCAAGTTTGGCCAACACTGGCAACATCGCTGGATCTACAACCATGTCAGCGATGACGACTACCTGTCCGACCTGAACTCCTCGGCCACCATCGACCGCACCACCCACTTGCCGCGAATGGGGCTACTGAGCTACCAGAAAGACGCCTGGCAGCTGGATCTCCTGGTCGAAGGGTTCCAGACCATTGACGACAGCATTGACCTCGAAGACCGGCCCTACAAACGCCTGCCGCAAGCCACACTCGATTACCGGCAACAATACGACCGCTGGCAGGTCAGCAGCCGTTTGCAAGCGACCCGTTTTGAGCGGGATAACAGCGCCGTAATCGATGGCACGGAACAAACCCTGACGGATTTCGATTCACTGAATGGCCGTCGACTGGTCAGTGACAACACCATCGCCTGGCGTTTCGAACAGCCGTACAGCTATCTTCAGCCAGAAGCCAGTTATCGCTACCGCTATTACCGTCTCAGCAGTCAAGACAGCTTTGATTACGATGACACGATCAACTACGGCGTTCCCCGTTACAGCCTTGATTCCGGCCTGTTTTTCGAACGGTCGTTACACTGGTTTAATGAACATCAGACACAAACGCTGGAGCCTCGACTGTTTTGGGTCAAAAGCCCTTACCAGTCCGGTCAGGATGACATTCCGGCCTTTGATACCAAGGTCACCAGCGTCACCTACGACAGCCTGTTTGTCGGCGATCGTTTTATCGGCTCTGACCGGCTTGCCGACTTGGAACAGGTCAGCCTCGGCATCACCAGCCGGATTATCGATCAAAGTGGCGACGAATGGCTGCGCTTCAGTCTTGGCCGGGTCTACTTCGGTGACGAACGCCAGGTGCTGCTCGACAGTGACGAAGTCAATGACAGCAATAATACATCCAGCACTATCGCCGAAGTGGAATGGCGGCCCGGTGATCACTGGCGGCTCAATCAGACGCTGGAGTGGGACGCCTACGGCGATTATGCTCGTCAGCACCGTTTTGGCGCAGGCTATACACCGGGCAACAACCGCATGCTGAACCTTTCAGTCAACAAGGTTCAAAGTGAGGATTCCGACAGCGGTGACATTGAAACCGATCTCTATCAGGCCGATGTCAGTGCTTACTGGGCACTGAATGACAGCTGGGCCTTGACCGGGCGCGTACTCAAGGACATGAAAGACTATCCTGCAGACGAGCGTCGCCCGGTCAGCTCCGTACTCGAAGCACTGGCCGGATTTGAATATCAGAATTGTTGCTGGCGTCTGCAAGTGCTGTACAAGGAGTATTCTCCGACAGCCGACGACGACAGCAGCTATAGTACCGAAAAGACCGAGAGTCTGATGTTCAGTATTCAGCTCAAAGGTCTCAGCACGCTGGGGGGTGGCACCGACGCCACCATAAGCAACAGCATCAAGGGTTACTCCAAACGGCAATACCATGACTATTAACAAGCTGATTTTTTTGTTTTTTCTTACCCTCGGCAGCACGCTGAGCCAGGCCCAGCCAGTACTGATTGACCATGTGGTGGCGATTGTCGACGATGACGTCATTATGGCGTCCCAGTTGCAGCAACGTATCCAGAATGTCCGCAACCAGAACCGGGGCGCCAACCTGCCGGAAGACGCCGTGCTGGGCAAACAGGTACTGGATCGCCTGATTGAGGAAAGCATCCAGCTGCAACTGGCCAAGCGGATTGGTATCCGTATCAGCGATGCCCAGTTGAACGACTCCCTGCAACGTATTGCCGCCCAGAACAAGATGAATCTGGAGCAGTTCCGGGTGGCGATGGAAGCCGAAGGTATTCCCTTTGCCACTGCCCGGGCGCAGATTGAAACCGAGATGATCACCAGCCGTTTGCAGCGCATCCGGGTCGGCGAAACCATCCAGATTACCGATCAGGATGTGGATTATTTCCTCGCCTCCGAAGTGGGCAAAATGGCCTCCGCTGCCGAATACCGTCTTGGCCACATACTGGTATCCATCCCTGCTGACGCCAACGCCAGCGACCTGCAAAAAGCCGAGTTGAAAGCCCGCAGCCTGGCGTCCCGCATTCGTGGCGGTGCCAACTTCAGCGATGTCGCCATTGCCGATTCCGACGGCCGCAATGCCCTCAAGGGTGGTGATCTCGGCTGGCGTAAAGAAGGCCAGTTACCCGGTATTTTTGCACCCGTCGTACCAGACCTGGCTATTGGTGATGTCTCCGATCCAATCCGCAGCTCCAGTGGTTATCACCTGGTTGCAGTGCTGGAAAAACGCGGTGGTAACAGCCAGATGATCACCCAGTATCAAGTGCGCCATATTCTCGTCAGCCCGAACGAATTACGCAGTGAAAGCGACACTGAAACCCTGATCAACCAGCTTTATCAGCGCCTGCAACAAGGGCAGGACTTCGCCGTGTTGGCCAAGGAGTTCAGTGATGACCCTGGCAGCGGTGCCGCAGGCGGAGACCTTGGCTGGGTCAGCCCGGGTGCCATGGTGCCAGAGTTCGATACCACCATGCAGCAATCCCAGGTTGGCCATATCAGCGCACCGTTTGAAACCCAGTTCGGCTGGCACATTCTGCAAGTACAGGATCAACGCCAAAGTGATATCGGCAAGGAAATGCAGCGTAATCAGGTACGTCAGTTACTGTACTCGCGCCGCTTTGAAGAAGAGCTGCCCTTGTGGCTACGTAAAATCCGCACCGAAGCGTACGTCGATATCAAGGAGCCGGCATGACCCTGCGCCTGGCTATCACCGCCGGTGAACCCGGTGGCATTGGCCCTGACCTTTGTATTCAGCTGGCCCAACAAGGCAGTGAGCACCAACTGGTCGTGATCGCCGACCCGCAGCTATTGGCCGAACGGGCACAGTTGCTCGGTTTGCCACTGACGCTGGCAACCTTTGATCCGGCCACCGCGGCCACTCCAACGCCCGCGGGCACCCTGTACGTACAGGCCGTTGCCCTGCAACAACCTGCCGTGGCCGGTGAACTTGACCCGGCCAATGCCGCGTACGTTCTGGCCACCCTGACCATGGCCGCACAAGGCTGCCAGCAAGGTCATTGGGACGGCATCGTCACCGCGCCGGTACACAAGGGCATCATCAACGATGCCGGTATTCCGTTCAGTGGCCATACCGAATATTTCCGGGATTTTGCCGGCGTTGAAGAAGTCGTCATGATGTTGGCCACCACCGATTTACGCGTCGCACTGGTGACCACTCACTTGCCGCTGCGCCAAGTGGCGGATGCCATTACCCCGGAACGCCTGAGCCGGGTGATCCATATCCTGGATCATGACCTGAAAACCTTTTTTGGCTGCGTGCGACCTCGTATCCTGGTCGCGGGCCTCAACCCCCATGCCGGAGAAAACGGTCACCTCGGTCACGAAGAGCAAGATATTATCGAGCCAACGCTGGCCCAACTTCGAGCGCAAGGTATCGATCTGGTTGGGCCACTGCCCGCCGATACCCTGTACACCCCCAAACATCTGGCTGGCGCCGATGCCACCCTCGCCATGTATCATGACCAGGGCCTGCCGGTGCTGAAGTTTCATGGCTTTGGCCGCGCCGCCAACATTACGCTGGGCCTGCCCTTTATTCGTACTTCTGTTGACCATGGCACCGCCCTCGACCTGGCCGCCACCGGCAAGGCAGACAGCGGCAGCTTGCACACGGCCATCGCCGTGGCAGCCCACATGGCCAACAGCCGCCACACCGCTGGAGCCAAACCCGCATGAGCCGTCATCCCAAACCCAATAACATGCACGGCCACAAGGCCCGTAAACGCTTTGGGCAGAATTTCCTCCATGATCCTTACGTCATTGGCAAAATCGTTGATGCCATCTACCCCAAGGATGATGACTGCCTGGTCGAAATCGGTCCCGGAATGGGAGCCATTACCGAGCCGTTACTGGAAGCCACAGGCAAGCTGAACGTGGTCGAGCTGGATCGCGACCTGATTCCAATCCTGCGCACCAAGTTTTTCAACTACCCCGGTTTTCAGATTCATGAAGGCGATGCGTTAAAATTCGACTTCAGTCAATTGGTCAACGATGGCCAGCGCCTGCGCATTATTGGCAACCTGCCCTACAATATATCGACGCCTTTGATTTTTCATTTGCTCAGCCACCACACCTTGGTGCAAGACATGCATTTCATGTTGCAAAAGGAAGTCGTCGAGCGTTTGGCAGCCCGACCAGGTACGTCGGACTATGGCCGCTTGAGCATCATGACGCAGTACTACTGCAAGGTAGAACTGCTGTTTGTGGTGGGGCCGGGATCATTTAACCCGCCCCCCAAAGTGGATTCAGCCATTGTCAGAATGACGCCCTACAAAGAACTGCCTCTCGTTGCAAAAGATACAAAAATGCTACAGCGCGTTGTACGTGAAGCCTTTAGCATGCGCCGTAAAACCATACGAAATACATTAAAAAAGCTCATCAGTGCCGAACAGCTTCAAGCACTGGGTATCGACACACAGCTGCGCCCGGAAGTACTGACACTGGAAGAGTACGTTCGTATTTCTGATGCCGTATCGCAGCTGACAGAGCAAGCGGAGAAAGACAATGGAATTGAATGAAACCATCATGGTGAATGTACTGCCAGAATACCTGGAAGAGCAATCCGACCCGGAAGATGAACGTTTTGTCTTCTCCTACAAGGTTTATATCAGCAATATTGGAAAGCAGGGTGCCACGTTAAAAACCCGCCACTGGTTTATTACCAATGGCAATGGTGATGTGCAGGAAGTCAAAGGCGAAGGAGTCATCGGCGAGCAGCCCAACATCGCCCCTGGACAACAGTTCGACTACATATCCGGAGCAGTATTAAGCACTCCGGTGGGGAGCATGCGAGGCTATTACGTTATGGAAGCGGATGATGGCACCCTGTTTCATGCCAATATTCCGGTGTTCACCCTGGCGACCACCTTTGCCCTGAATTAACCCTCTTGGCCCAAACCTGCAGTGATGGACGGCAATACAGGTTGTTTATGCCGTCCCGAATACCGATACAGCACCTGAGACAACACCAGCGACAGCAACCGATACAATCGACAGATATTGAACACAGATTCTGATACCGACCAATAACCAGCCCGGGCAAGACAGGCACACAACACCGGCCAATGCCCACAGACAAGCAGAGAGGCAAATCGTGACCACTTACGCCATTGGTGATATCCAGGGCTGCTATGAACCCCTTCAGCGCTTGCTCGATCGTATTGAGTTTGACCCTCAGCACGATCAGCTCTGGCTCGCCGGAGATCTGGTCAATCGTGGCCCGCAAAGTCTGGAAGTGCTGCGCTGGGCCAAATCCCTCGGCGACCGTGTAGTCGCCGTACTTGGCAACCACGACCTGCACCTGCTGGCGCGTTATTACGGCAACAACCACAAAAGCAAAAAAGACACCCTCGACGCGGTACTGACGGCCCCGGATCGCGACGAACTGATGTACTGGCTCCGGCACCGCCCACTGGTACACCTGAGTGCAGACAAGCAATGGTGCATGAGCCACGCGGGTATTCCACCGCTCTGGTCCGCCGCACACGCCAAGACACTGGCCAGTGAGGTCGAACAGATATTACAGGGCGACCAGTATTCGCAATTGCTGAATTCCTTGTACGGTAACAAGCCAGATCAGTGGGATGAACACCTCACCGGCACGAATCGCTGGCGTGCAATTGTCAATTATTTGACACGTATGCGCTTTATCGATGCCCATAACCGCCTGGATTTCAGCGCCAAAGAAGGACTCGACAGTGCTCCCGCCGGTTTTATGCCCTGGTTTGAGGCAAGCAAGACCCAAACACGCCTTGTTTTTGGTCACTGGGCGGCCCTTAACGGCGAAGTCAACCATACTCGAATTGATGCCCTTGACACCGGCTGTGTCTGGGGTGGTTCTCTTACAGCCATGCGCCTGGACAACCGGCAGCGTTATGCCGTGCCGGCTCACCCCTGAGCCTGATGACAGCAACCACCGATAAAAAGGAGTAACAGATGAGCGGTTTTACCCAAATCAGCGCGGAAGACGCCAAAACCATGATCGCCAATAACGATGTCCAGATTGCCGACATTCGTGACGCAATGAGCTACGAAGTCGGTCATATGACCGCGGCACAGCGGGTCGACAACCAGAACCTCAACGAGTTTATTGCCGCCACCAGCAAGCAGAAACCCCTGATCGTCTGTTGCTACCATGGCAACTCCAGCCAAGGCGTGGCGCAGTTTTTTTCTGAACAAGGCTACGAAGCGGTATACAGCCTGAAAGGCGGTTACGAAATGTGGAAAATCGCCTGCCCGGAATTGTGCCAGCGCAGTTAGTTCGCCACTGCCAATCATGATATGACAACAACAGGCGTTGCCCATGGTCAGCGTCTGCTTGCTCTCGCCTTTTGAATTTGCCGTCCCTCTGTTCTTTACCTCCCTGACCTTCCTGCTCTCTCGCCAACGCTGCTGAAACGCTGTTGTCTCTGCCCTGACGACCGTTTTATTACCACTTGCAGAGCCACCCCTGCCTGCTTGTCAGACGCTTTTTTATGGTCGCAAACCGGCCTGCCGTTCGTGTCAGACCACGCATTTTCAAACAAGTCCACGCTGTTACGGCACACTCGATGCATGACATTTTCTGTATCAACACATCATTCATCAGCCACCACCGCCGGACTGAACCAATCGATTACTGTCTGGCCAAAGTAAAAGATAACCCGTTTTAAAGGCCTGTTTACACGGGTCTTTGCATCTGAAAACCGAATCAAAAAGAGGAACGCCGCCGTTCTGGACATCAACTGAACAACGATATTTATCAGCCGAAGAGGTGCCAAATGAGTGTATTCAGCCGCTATCAAGATCGTTACCAGGCCACTCAGCAAGAAGTCATGAGCCTGCAAGACTACCTCGATCTCTGCAAACAAGACCCGAGTGTGTATGCCACCGCCGCCGAACGTTTGTTATTAGCCATCGGTGAGCCACAACTGGTAGACACGTCCAAGGACCTGCGGCTCAGCCGCATCTTCTCCAACAAGATCATCAAGCGTTATCCAGCCTTTAACGAGTTTTACGGCATGGAAGAAGCGGTCGAAAGCATCGTGTCCTACTTCCGTCATGCCGCCCAGGGCCTCGAAGAACGCAAACAGGTATTGTATTTACTGGGGCCGGTGGGCGGAGGTAAATCCTCGCTGGCAGAACGTCTGAAACTGTTGATCCAGAATGTACCGTTTTACGCCATCAAGGGCTCACCGGTATTTGAATCACCACTGGGGCTGTTCGACCCGGCCGAAGACGCCGAGATTCTGGAAGAAGACTTTGGCATTCCACGTCGCTATCTCGGTCGCGTCATGTCGCCCTGGGCAGTCAAACGCCTGCATGAAATGGGCGGCGACATCAGCAAGTTCGAAGTCGTCAAACTCTACCCCTCCAGCCTCGACCAGGTTGGTGTGGCCAAAACCGAACCCGGCGATGAAAACAACCAGGATATTTCCTCACTGGTCGGCAAGGTCGATATTCGTAAACTGGAAGATTTTCCCCAGGACGATCCAGACGCCTATTCCTACTCCGGCTCCTTGTGCCGCGCCAACCAGGGGATGATGGAATTTGTCGAAATGTTCAAGGCTCCCATCAAGGTGCTGCACCCGCTGCTGACGGCCACCCAGGAAGGTAACTATAACGGCACTGAAGGCATGGGCGCGATTCCCTTCGAAGGCGTGATTCTGGCGCACTCCAACGAATCCGAATGGCAGACCTTCAAGAACAACAAGAACAACGAGGCCTTCCTCGACCGGGTCTATATCGTCAAGGTACCGTACTGCCTGCGCGTCGATGAAGAAGTCAAGATTTACGAAAAACTGCTCGAACACAGCTCTCTGGCCAGCGCTCCCTGCGCCCCCGACACCTTGAAAATGCTGGCCAAATTCACCGTATTGTCACGACTGAAAGAGCCTGAGAATTCCAGCGTCTACTCCAAGATGCGTATCTATAACGGCGAGAATCTCAAGGACACCGATCCGAAAGCCAAGTCGCTGCAGGAATACCGGGATGCCGCGGGTGTCGACGAAGGCATGAACGGCATATCCACCCGTTTTGCCTTCAAGATTTTATCCAAGGTGTTCAACTTCGATGCCACCGAAGTGGCCGCCAATCCGGTGCACCTGATGTATATCCTCGAACAGGCGATAGAACAGGAGCAATACCCGGAAGAAACCCACAACCGCTACCTTAACTACCTGAAAGAATACCTGGCCCAGGATTATGTCGAGTTTATCGGCAAGGAAATCCAGACCGCCTATCTCGAATCCTATTCCGAATACGGCCAGAATATTTTTGACCGTTACGTCACCTACGCCGACTTCTGGATTCAGGATCAGGAGTACCGCGACCCGGAAACAGGTGAAATTCTGGATCGGGTCTCGATCAACGAAGAACTGGAAAAAATCGAGAAATCTGCAGGTATCAGCAATCCAAAAGATTTCCGTAACGAGATCGTCAATTTCGTCTTGCGCGCCAGAGCCAACCATAATGGCAATAATCCATCCTGGCAGTCGTACGAGAAAATGCGCTCGGTGATTGAGAAAAAAATGTTCTCCAACACCGAAGATCTGCTGCCGGTTATTTCCTTTTCTGCCAAATCTTCCCATCAGGATCAGAAAAAGCACAACGACTTTGTCGCCCGCATGACCGAACGAGGCTATACCGAGAAACAGGTTCGCCTGTTATCCGAATGGTACTTGCGTGTACGCAAGTCCCAGTAACCGGTGAACCCCGTGCAGCAGCATAAACGGTTGCTGCGCGGCTGAGTGCCGCAAACGCAGGGCCACGCTTCACGGGGAAGCTTCTGACGAGTGGAGACACTGTATGTCTTATATTATCGATCGACGCCTGAACGGCAAAAACAAGAGCATGGTGAACCGGCAACGGTTTTTACGGCGCTATAACCAGCACATCAAGGAAGCGGTTGCAGATGCAGTAACGCGCCGTTCCATCACCGATATGGAACGCGGCGAGCAGATCAGCATCCCGACCCGCAACACCCACGAACCGGTTATCAGCCATGGTCAGGGCGGCAAGCAGCACCGGGTATTTCCGGGCAACAAGGAATTCAACACCGGCGACCAGCTGGAAAAACCCAAAGGTGGTGGTGGCGGCTCCGGCTCAGGAAAAGCCAGCAATCAGGGGGAAGGTGAAGACGACTTCCGCTTCTTTATTACCAAGGAGGAGTTTCTCAAATACCTGTTCGATGACCTCGAACTGCCCAACATGATCAAGAAAACCCTGTCGCAGTCAAAAGAGTTCAAGACCCGGCGCGGCGGCTTTGTTTCCGAAGGTACCCCCAACAACCTCTCGGTAGTACGGTCACTGCGTAATGCCCACGCCCGTCGTATTGGCATGGGCGCAGGCAAACGCCGCCGGATTCGTGAACTGACCGCCACCATCGATGCCTTGCTGGCCGACGGCGCAGGCGACAGCAACGCCGATCAGATCAACGCCCTGCGAGAAGAAATTCTCTCGCTGGAGAAAAAACTCAAACGGCTGCCGTTTATCGACCAGCTCGACTTGCGCTATCGCAACCAGATCAAGGTGCCCACCCCCACCAGCAAGGCCGTTATGTTTTGCCTGATGGATGTTTCCGGCTCCATGACTCAGGACGTCAAGGATCTGGCCAAGCGTTTTTACCTGCTGCTGTATCTGTTTCTGGAAAAGAACTACGAACACATCGAGATTGTTTTTATTCGTCACCACACCAGCGCCAAGGAAGTCACCGAAGAAGAGTTTTTCTACTCCAGAGAAACCGGCGGCACCATTGTCTCCAGCGCACTGAAGCTGATGAATAACATTGTCCAGGAACGCTACCTCAGTGGCGGCTGGAATATCTATGGCGCCCAGGCATCCGACGGCGACAACTGGGATGACGACTCACCGCTGTGCGCCAGTATTCTTGCCGAACAGCTGTTACCCGCCATTCAGCACTTTGCCTATATCGAAATCACGCCCCATGAACACCAGGCACTCTGGTACGCCTATCAGAGCGTCGCCAAAGCCTATAGCCAACAGTTTGCAACAGCCCAGATCCGCAATCCCGGCGATATTTTTCCGGTCTTCCGGGAGCTGTTCGCCAAAGAGCGTTATAAGGAGGCGGTATGACCCCAAAACCAGCGACAGACCAGCGTGAGTACCTGTCGACCGATTCCGACTGGAGCTTTGCCCTGCTGGAAGACTACGATCGGGAAATCGCCCGCATTGCCAAAAGCTACGGTCTCGATACCTACCCCAACCAGATTGAAATCATCAGTGCCGAACAAATGATGGATGCCTATTCCTCGGTGGGTATGCCGATTGGCTACAACCACTGGTCTTACGGCAAACAGTTTCTCGCCACCCAGAAAAGCTATCAGCGCGGACAAATGGGTCTGGCCTACGAGATCGTTATCAACTCCGATCCTTGTATCGCCTACCTGATGGAAGAAAACACCATGCCGATGCAAGCGCTGGTGATTGCCCACGCCTGTTACGGTCACAACTCCTTTTTCAAGGGTAATTACCTGTTCCAGACCTGGACAGATGCCAGCTCCATTATTGACTACCTGATGTTTGCCAAGCACTACGTCCGCAAGTGTGAAGAACGTTACGGCAACGAAGAAGTCGAACGAGTGTTAGATGCCTGTCATTCCCTGCAAAACTACGGCGTCGATCGTTATCGTCGGCCACGGCCGATCTCCGCCGCCGAAGAAAAGTTGCGCCAGGAAGAACGGGAAGACCAGATGCAACGGCAAATCAACGACCTCTGGCGTACCTTGCCGACCCACAGCACTGATGAAGTCAAAAACAAACCGCGTAAATTCCCGGAAGAACCACAGGAAAACCTGCTGTATTTCCTCGAAAAAAACGCCCCTCTGCTCGCCCCCTGGCAGCGTGAGCTGGTGCGTATCGTACGCAAGATTTCGCAGTACTTTTACCCGCAACGCCAGACTCAGGTGATGAACGAAGGGTGGGCCACCTTCTGGCACTACACATTGCTGAATCACCTGTACGATGAAGGCAAGGTCACCGACGGCTTTATGATGGAAGTGCTGGCGTCACACGCCAATGTGGTGCATCAACCGAGCTTCGATTCTCCACACTATTCCGGCATCAACCCCTACGCCCTCGGCTTCAATATGTTCCGGGACATCAAGCGCATTTGCGAAAACCCCACCGCAGAAGATCGCGACTGGTTTCCGGATATCGCCGGTAAAGACTGGCTGGAAACCCTGCACTTTGCCATGCACAACTTCAAGGATGAAAGTTTTGTCCAGCAGTTCCTGTCGCCGCACTTGATGCGGGAGTTTCATCTCTTCAGTATTTACGACGACGATGAACGAGCCCACTACGAGGTTGAAGCCATTCATAACGACAGCGGCTATCGCAAGGTTCGGGAAATGCTGGCGCGGCAGTACGACTTGTCAGTCCGGGAACCCAATATCCAGGTCTGGGCAGTCGATTTGCAAGGGGATCGCTCGATGACATTACGCCACACCATGCAGGATGGCACCCCACTGTCTGAGGATGTACATGAAGTACTCAAACATCTGAATTATTTATGGGGATTTGATATTCACCTGGAAACCTACAAGGACGGCAAACAAGTCAACAAACAAAGTTGCCCAGCCATGACCGTGGCGCACTGATCCCCACAGCCACTCCACGGGCAGCGTCTCAGCAGAGACGCTGCCCGGTTCCCGCCTACGCACTCTTCTTTGAATAAGTGTCATTTACAAATCACATCTCCGTAATGGTAAATTCATCAAATTTACTTACATTTCTATGCTTTCGACGACCCCTATATACTATTCAGAGGAAAAGGACATGAACCTGTTCAGATTATCCACGCTGGCATTGGCCATTTCATTGGCAGCCTGTGGTAGCGATGGCAGTGATGGCAAAGATGGTGTCGACGGTATCGATGGCACCAATGGTGTTAACGGCGTAGACGGCCAGGATGGTACTGATGGTGTTGACGGCCAGGACGGTACTGATGGTGTTGACGGCCAGGACGGTACTGACGGCCAAGACGGTCAAGATGGTGCCGATGCATCAACTGCCAAAGCCATCGACCTGACCATTCTGCATATGAATGATCACCACTCACACATCGCCGCCGACACCTTTGACTTTGATGTCTCCGGCCTGACTCTGGACACCAGCCTGACAGACGGTTCGGACATTGCCGAAGTAGAGGTCACTTACGGCGGTTTCCCGATGATGGTGACCCTGTTCGACACCCTTGCCAGCCAAAGTGACAATGTCCTGAAGCTGCATGCTGGTGATGCCGTCACCGGAACACTTTACTACTCGCTGTTTAATGGTCTGGCCGATGCCGAAATGATGAACCAGGTGTGCTTCGACGCTTTCGCACTGGGTAATCACGAGTTCGACAATGGTGATGATGGCCTTGCAGTCTTTATCGATGCCTTGAACGCCTCTGCTTGCGAAACCCCGACGCTGGCAGCCAACGTCGTGCCTCACGATGACTCAGCCATCAAGGACAAGATCCAGCCTTACCAGATCTTTGAACGTGACGGCGAGCAAATTGGTGTTATCGGTATCGATATTGCCAATAAAACCAAAAACTCCTCATTCCCTGATGACGGCACCGAATTCCTCGACGAAACCACTACCGCACAGCAATATATTGATGAGCTGGAAGGTATGGGCGTTAACAAAATCGTGCTGATGACCCACTACCAGTACAACAATGACCTGACGCTGGCCGCAGCACTGACCGGTGTTGACGTGATTGTGGGTGGTGATTCCCACACCTTGCTCGGCGATGACACCTTTGCCAGCGTCGGAGTTGGCTCCTCGGTCGCTGAATACCCAACCGTCGTGACCAACGCCGACGGCGAAACTGTCTGTGTGGTACAAGCCTGGGAATACGCCCACCTGCTGGGCAAGCTGACGGTCAGCTTCGACGCCGACGGTGTGGTTAGCGCCTGTGAAGGCCAGCCATACATGCCGATTGCCAACAGCTACCAATATGAAGACAGCACTGGTGAAGATGCCACGCTGAGCGGCAACTCGGCCTTTGCCATCAGCCAGGCTTTGACCGCCCATGACGAAATCGTCCTGACTCAGGAAGATTCTGTTACCGCCGACCTGCTGGCCGTATACGACGAACAGACCTCAATACTGGAACAAACCGTTATCGGCACTATCGCTGAAGATATGTGTTTCGAGCGTATTCCTGGTCAAGGCCGCTCCAACATCTGTGACGTCACAGCCACCAGCGCCCACGGTTCTGATATTACCGGTCAGGTCGCCAAGGGTTTTGTCACCGTCACACCAACCGCGGATATCGGCATTCAGAATGGCGGTGGTGTTCGTGATGATCTGGCTGCTGGCGACGCCACCATTGCCGATGCCTTTACCCTGATGCCTTTTGCCAACACATTGGTAACGCTGGATATGACCGGCCAACAAATTCAGGATGTACTGGAAGACGCGCTGGATTACACACTGGATACCGACGGTTCAACCGGTGCCTACCCTTACGCTTACGGCCTGCGTTTTGATGTCGACCTGACTCAGGAAAAAGGCAGCCGCTTCAGCAATATTGAAGTCAACTCCCGTGGCGCAGGCGACTGGAGCAGTATGGATCTGGCGACCACCTACACCGTCGTAACCAATAACTACATTGCGGCAGGCCAGGATGGCTACACCACATTTGGCACCATCACTGGTGACGCTTATGTGGATACTTTCACTGAGTATGCCCAGAGCTTCGTTGACTATATGACGCTTCTGACCGACAACGGTGAATCCCTGAGCAAGCTGCCGGTTACTGAGTACTCGACTCAAACCTTGATCGATACCAATGGCTGCAACCACAGCACAGAAACCTGTACTGGCTACTAATAAACCGGCCATCAGGCTTCACCGGGCAACGAACGTTGCCTGACTAAAACAAAACCGGCCAACCTGAAACAGGTTGGCCGGTTTTTCTGTTTTTATCCTGCCGTCTTAACCGATCTCACTGCTCTCGCTACTTGCGCGACCAGCAACCAAGCATAAACCACCCATTCCCCCTATTGAACCCGGCAACTATTAACAAGCAGGCGGTAACCATAACCAACCGACTATTGGGACGGCGGATTATAGCCTTCAAGCTGCCGGGCCAGACTGGCGGCAAAGGTGTCGGTCATTCCGGAAATATAATCCAGCGTACGCATATAACTTTCATACAGGGTCCAGCCAGGCTTGGGGGCAGAACCGCCCATCAACGCCAGCAAGCGCGTATTCCGAAACGTGGCGGCCTGACCCAAGGCACATTCCCGCGCCGCACTGAGAAAGGATTCCAGCAGCACCCCCAATGTGGTGTACGAGCCAATTTCAATGGTCAACTTGCGGCCGTCGCGGAAAATACGCTGACGGGCCAGTTCCTTGGCATCCGCCACCACCTGGCGTACCGCTGGCGGGCAATAATCGATAATGCCGCCGGCCAGGTTCCCTTGCAGCAATTGTGCTTCATGGCGTGTAAAACTGGCACTGACAGCCTGCACCATCACCTCCATGGCGTAGCCGCGTAAAATCTGCAGCTTGCGGCGATCGCCGTCTTCATTGGCAATATCTTCCTGCACCTGCTCCCACTGATCCACCAGCAATGGACTGAGCAGGGCTTCAACCTCGTGGTACTGCAGCAGGCCAACTTCCACACCATCTTCCAGATCAATCAGCCCATAACAAATATCATCGGCGGCCTCGACCAGATACACCAGAGGGTGACGACACCAACGATCTTCACCACGCGGCAACAACCCCAACGTCGCGGCGACTTCACGCAAGATCGGCAATTCTGACTGATAACAGCCAAATTTTTTCGCCCGCCCCTCGGTTACTTCCATCACACTCCAGGGGTATTTGAGAAACGTCCCCAAGGTGGCATAGGTCAGCCGCATTCCCCCCTTGAAACGGTTGTATTCCACCTGAGTGACCAGCCGCAGCCCCTGGGCGTTACCTTCAAACGTCATCAGGTCAGCCTGCTGCGCCACCGTCAGGTCTTCCAGAAAATGCCGGTTCTGTGCATCCATAAACCAGTGCCGGATCGCTTCTTCTCCACTGTGGCCGTAAGGAGGGTTGCCGATATCGTGGGCAAGACATGCCGCCTGTACCAAGGCTCCCAGGTCTCCGGCATCCATAAATTCCGGCAGTTGATGCGCCATGGCATTTCCTACCATGCTGCCCAGCGAGCGCCCCACACACCCCACTTCCAATGAATGCGTCAGGCGACTGTGCAAGTGGTCGTTCTCAGTCAGGGGGTGCACCTGGGTTTTACGATTCAGGCGCCGAAACGCCGATGAAAAAATAATACGGTCATAATCCTTGTGAAAAGGCGTTCGACCGATATCCAGCGCCAGCCGGGCCTGGGTTTCGCCATAACGCAGCGGCAACAACAATTGCCGCCAGTTCATACTGCTGCCAGCCATTCCCTCAGTGCCACCATCCGCTTGTTTTGCCATCAATTATTCTCTCCTTGCGCCGGGCCAGGCCTCTGGCTGTTCGACGACACCATGCCGTTATGACTGAATTCTGGTCTTTTAACCGCAGCGGTCATCTTTCCGGTCTCTCCATGCCACCTACGGCAAGGTCGCCAGCGATCACTTGCGACCATGGTATAGCCTTTTAAAAAATATATTTAACTTATTGATTTTATTGAAGTTTTCAAAAAACTTCCGATTTATCCCGAAGCTAATACCAAGGTCTATCTATTGCCCAATCGAACTTAACTGATAGGTTACAACTGACCTATAAAATAACAATTAGGAGGGGTTATGTCTTTCAAGTCTGAAGACGATAAAAAAGCCTACTGGCGCAGAAACATCAACTTGATGAAGGTGCTGCTGGTTATCTGGGCTGTCTGTTCATATGGATTCGGTATTTTGCTACGGCCATTACTCGACAATATCCCGGTGGGTGGTGTCGGCTTGGGGTTCTGGTTTGCACAGCAAGGTTCAATCTACGTGTTCCTAGCAATCGTATTTTATTACGCTAAAAAAATGCGTGATCTCGACCGTGAATTCGGCGTTGACGACTAATAAAAATAAATAGCTGAGGAATCAATAATGGATCTCACGACCTTAACCTACATTGTTGTAGGTCTTACGTTTGCCCTGTATATGGGTATTGCAGTTTGGGCCCGAGCGGGTACTACTGGCGAATTCTACTCTGCTGGCGGCGGTGTTCACCCGGTCGCTAACGGTATGGCAACCGGTGCTGATTGGATGTCTGCTGCTTCTTTTATCGGCATGGCCGGTCTGATTGCATTTAAAGGTTACGACGCGTCTATCTTTCTGATGGGCTGGACCGGTGGTTATGTACTGCTGGCTCTGTGCTTGGCACCTTACCTGCGCAAGTTCGGCAAGTTTACCGTGCCTGATTTTATTGGTGATCGTTACTACTCCAGAACAGCCCGTATCGTTGCGGTTGTCTGCCTGATCGTTGCTTCCCTGACCTATGTAATTGGTCAAATGAAAGGCATCGGCGTGGCTTTCTCCCGCTTCCTCGACGTTGATTATGCAACTGGCCTGTACTCCGGTATGGCGATTGTATTCTTCTACGCCGTACTCGGCGGTATGAAAGGCGTTACCTACACCCAGATCGCGCAATACTGTGTACTGATCTTTGCTTACACCGTACCTGCGGTCTTTATCTCCCTGAACCTGACTGGCAACCCAATCCCACAACTCGGTTTCATGGGTGATACTGCCGACGGCACTCCCCTGCTGATCAAGCTTGACCAGACCCTGGTTGACCTCGGCTTTGCGGAATACACCGCCCAGAAAGGCGGCACCTTCAATATGATGATGTACACCCTGTCACTGATGTTTGGTACAGCCGGTCTGCCTCACGTTATTATCCGCTTCTTCACGGTTCCTAAAGTATCTGATGCGCGTAAGTCTGCAGGCTGGGCATTGCTGTTTATTGCCATCCTGTACACCACGGCCCCTGCGGTTGGCTCCATGGCTCGTCTGAACCTGACCAACACCATCCAGAATCCTGAATTTGCCGTTGGTGATCCACAAGCCAACCTGGAATACTCCGAACGTCCTGACTGGTTCAAAAACTGGGAAACCACTGGTCTGCTGCAGTTTGAAGACAAAAACGGTGATGGCCGCATCCAGTACTACAACGATCAAAACCCTGAATTTGCTGCCAAAGCCGAATCTTATGGCTGGGAAGGTAATGAAATGGTGAAAGTTGACCGTGACATCATGGTACTGGCCAACCCTGAAATCGCTAACCTGCCTAACTGGGTAATCGCTCTGGTTGCTGCCGGTGGTCTGGCTGCAGCACTGTCTACAGCCGCTGGTTTGTTGCTGGCCATTTCCTCTGCTATCTCGCACGATTTGCTGAAAAGCACCTTCATGCCGAATATCACAGAGAAACAGGAACTGCTGGCCGCTCGTGTTGCCATGGCCGGTGCCATTATGGTCGCAGGCTACCTTGGCCTGAACCCTCCTGGCTTCGCCGCTCAGGTAGTTGCCCTGGCCTTTGGTCTGGCTGCCGCGTCTATCTTCCCGGCCTTGATGATGGGTATCTTCAGCAGCAAGATTAACAACACCGGTGCAGTAAGCGGTATGTTGGCAGGCCTGGTTTCAACACTGGTTTATATCTTCGTCTACAAAGGCTGGTTCTTTGTTGCCGGTACCGAGATGTTGCCAAACACTCCAGATAACTGGTTCCTGGGAGTATCCCCTGAGGCCTTCGGTGCTCTGGGTGCGTTGATCAACTTTGTGGTTGCTTTTGTTGTCACCAACATGACAGCACCAGTACCGAAACATATTGAAGAAATGGTTGAAAGCATCCGTGTTCCTAAAGGCGCCAGCGCCGCTCAGGATCACTAAGATGTGATAAACGAACTCTCGTTATAACCCGGCTTCGGCCGGGTTTTTTTATGGCTGTTGTTTGGTGTTGCAGATACAGGCTCAAGCAGCTTGAAAGGTCCCAGCCGCAACAGAGAAAGAGGAAAAGCTGTCGTGAAGGCGGCAATCTCCGCCAAGGTCAGAATAGCCTCGGTATTGTAAACCCTGATAAATTTACAGGGGCGTTTACAGGGACAGGTCACTGGGTATTCAACCAGAACAGAGGTTGCGCGTTTTTTCAGTGGCTGCTAGCTTGAATAGCTGAATGATAAAGCATTGCCTTGGCGTACTGTCGTTTTACGTGTCAAGGCTACTTGAAAAATGCGCATTCGAAGAAACAAAACGGCTAAACAGAAAGGACAAGAAGAATGTCAGAAAACGATAGGTTGGCTGTACTCATTGATGCCGACAATGCCCAGGCTGCAATCTGCGAAGAACTATTGGCGGAAATATCAAAATTTGGTGTAGCCAGTGTGAAACGAGCATATGGAGATTGGACGACAACCAATCTGAAAAGCTGGAAGCCACACCTTCACAAGTACGCGATCCAACCAATACAGCAGTTCAGTTACACACAAGGTAAAAACTCCACGGATTCATCTCTGATTATTGATGCAATGGATCTGTTACACGAGGGAAGGCTTGATGGTTTTTGCCTGATTTCTTCTGATAGTGATTTCACCAGGCTGGCGAACAGGATTCGCGAAAGTGGATTGGTTGTATATGGTTTTGGCGAAAAGAAAACACCAGAGCCATTTGTAGCCGCATGTGACAAATTTGTATATACAGAAGTGTTAAGAAAATCTGAACATCAAAACGCCAAGGATGAATCCGGCAACCCGGAATTAAAAAGAATTATTATCGATGCAGTTAACGCTGTATCCAAAGATGATGGCTGGTCACCGTTATCAGCGGTTGGAGGATATATCAATAAGAAAACACCCTCGTTTGATCCAAGAAATTATGGTTTTGAAAAACTCGGAAAACTGGTTAGATCGTTGATTTACCTGGAGTTTCAGGAACGGAAATTTGGTGATGAATCCTCTAATGTACATATTTATGTTAGAGAAAAAACGGCGTAACAAGTACGGTAACGTCTATTTATTTCCAGAAGATATTTCAGGGTTTTTCTTGGCTACAACAAATACATCCTGAAACACTCTGAAACAACCACATCACAGCAAGGATTTCAGCTGCTGCAGTTTTTCTTGCTGTTGCTGACGCGCCAATGGCCGTTCGCTGGTTTCTGGCAGTGCTTTCTCAATGGTCAGCTGAATATCCTCGCCCTGTTGCAGCCGCTGCAATAGCAGGTCGTAGTTACGTTTGAATACCGGAAAGGCTTTGTATTCCGCATTATTGGCAAGAAAAAACCAGTCACTGGCCCGTCCGGCGAAATACACCACCGGGTGACTCCAGGCGAAGGTTTTTTTCGGCGAAGGCGCCCGGCAGGCTTCAATATACGCGGCATGAGCATCCGGTACGCCCAACTCCCCTGCCAGGTCACAACGAGAAATCACTTCATGGACATTGGGCAAATAGCTGGATTCCTTAACGGCGCGCTCCGCGGCCGCCAGGATCGTACTGGCCGGGTAATCCACCAGCAGCCGGGACCACAAGCGCTTGGCAGTGATCAGGGTCGCGGCATCGGGAAAGGCTTTGAGAAACTGGTTGTGGTAGTTGAAACGAAACAGCTCAAACATTTGGTTCAAGGCCGATTTCTGCTCGGTGTTGGCGGCTTTTTGCCCTTCACCAGCTGGTGTCGTTGAGTCGGCGCAAACTTGCTTCAACTGTTGTGTAGTCCGGTTCAGCAGCTGCTTGTCCATTCTTGCCTCCTGATGTTGTCGACGGGGTCGGTTGTGACAGCTGCCGCGCCCATTGCTGTTTGATGTATTGCAAGAAGCGGCTGTTCCAGCTGTTGTGTACCTGACGGGAATCACGCCAGTAAAGCACAAATTCGGCTACCCGTTCACGGGCAAATTGCGGGTCGATATGTGCCATGGAGAGAATATCGTAACAGTCGCTCGAGGGTTGCCAGTCGCTGGGAATCGGCAAGGGTACGGTCGAATGTTCCACCGCCGCCGAATAACGCGCCCATTGCTGACGAATGTGCTGGATAAACTTGCTGTTCCAGGTTTTTAGCGCATCGCCCCGCTCACGCCAGTACAGGATAAATTCCGCCACGGCATCATCAATAAACTGCTGTTCAATCCCGGAACGTTGCAATATCTGCAAGGCATCTTCACTGGGGCGCCACTGATGGCCAATGGGAGCGGCTTCGTCACTGGCAACACTGAAACCACTGCGGTTCAGCTGGCCTTCTTGCTGCAGCCGTTGACGTTCGGCGTCGTTCTGGGCGTATACCCACTGTTTTTTGACGAAGCGGAAAAAGCGGGTATTCCAGTCGTTCCGGTTAGCCCCTTGCTCTTGCCCTTGTAATAAAAAGACATCCCGCTGGGCCCAAATAAAACTGGCCGGAATACCATGCTGTTGCAGTCGGGTCAGTGTATCCGCACTGGGCTGCCAATCCTGGCCAATGCTGTGGTGAGCATGGGCGGCTGGTATTCCCTGTGCCATCGGTACTGCGCTAGCACCACCCAGAGGTCGGGCCGGTGCTGCAGCGGCCGACTGGCTGTGTTCAAAACTCAGTACCAGTTCAACGCTTTCCGGGTACATCGGGCCATGCAAGCGAATAAGCCCCTTGTCTACCAGGCTTGCCAGCGTACGGCGAATCGTCACATCATCCCAAAAAGGCAGTTGCTGGCGCACGGTATCACGCGCCAGCCGGATACCCTGATGGTGGCTGTCGGGCTGTAATATCGCAGCCTGGTTGATAATCGTCAGTAAGACTGCATCTTCCAGCCCGATCGTGGCGGCCAGCGTCACAGACAAAGGGATGGAATAATCGTTGAACAGAGGGTGATTACTCATGATGCATTGCTTGAATTAACCTGAATCAAAAACGGAAGAATAAAACGAGAGCATTAACCGTAGCGGCTAGTGGCATTGCACCATGCTACCGTCATAGCGCCAGAGAGTCATACGATTCTGTGATGCCAGTGTTTGCTGTTCGGGGCCGGGGCACGATAAAAGCGCATCCGGCTCCTTTACTGCGACATTGTGCCGCCGCTCAAGAGCACCTGCGATCCACGCTCTCCATTAATCCTGAAAAAACCTGTCACCAGAGAAGCGTTTATCGTGTTTAAAATGCTTAAAAAAGCCGCTCAATCAAGCGGCTTGATTTTACCGGCAGGCAGGTGCCGGTATTCTGGAACGAATTACGCCAAACGCTTGTATTTCATACGTTTTGGCGCTGCGTCGGCACCCAGGCGTTTCTTCCGATCGGCTTCGTATTCAGTGTAGTTGCCTTCAAAAAAGCTGACTTTTGAATCACCTTCATACGCCATGATATGAGTGGCGATACGGTCGAGGAACCAGCGATCGTGGGATACCACCATCACGGCTCCGGGGAAGGCCAGTACGGCTTCTTCCAGTGCGCGCAAGGTTTCTACATCGAGGTCGTTGGACGGTTCGTCCAGCAACAGAACGTTGGCTCCCTGTTTCAGGGTATGGGCCAGCTGCAGGCGGCCACGTTCACCACCGGAAAGGTCTCCAACCCGTTTTTGCTGGTCTCCGCCCTTGAAATTAAAGCGGCCAATGTAAGAGCGACTGGGGTATTCCTTGCCATTGATGGTCAGCATATCCAGACCGCCAGAGATGGCTTCCCAGACGCTTTTGCTGTCGTCCAGCTCGTCACGCAGCTGTTCTACAAAGGCCAGTTTGACGCTGTCGCCCATAACCACTTCGCCGCTATCGGGTTGCTCTGTCCCGGCAATCATACGGAACAGGGTGGATTTACCCGCTCCATTACCCCCAACGATCCCGACGATCGCACCCGCGGGTACGGTAAAGCTGAGGTCATCAATCAGAACGCGATCACCGTAAGCCTTGGTCACATTATGGAATTCGATCACCTTGTCACCCAAACGTGGGCCAGGCGGGATGTAGATTTCGTTGGTTTCGTTGCGGGTCTGGAATTCGCGGGAGTTCATTTCCTCGAATCGGGCCAGACGTGCCTTGGATTTGGACTGACGTCCTTTGGCACCTTGTCGCACCCATTCCAGCTCGTGTTTGATGGCCTTGGCATGGGCATCTTCTTCTTTCTTTTCTTGCTCCAGGCGTTTCTCTTTGGCTTCCAGCCAGGTGGTGTAGTTACCTTCGTAAGGAATACCATGGCCGCGATCCAGCTCCAGAATCCATTCGGCACAATTGTCGAGGAAATAACGATCGTGGGTAATTGCTACCACGGTGCCAGGGTATTCTTCCAGGAATTTCTCCAGCCAGCCGACGGATTCTGCATCCAGGTGGTTGGTGGGTTCGTCCAGTAACAGCATGTCGGGTTTTGACATCAACAGACGGCACAGGGCAACACGACGGCGCTCTCCTCCTGACAATTTGGTAACATCAGCATCCCAGGGTGGCAGTCGCAGCGCATCGGCGGCAATTTCCATCTGGCGGTCGCTGTCATGGCCGTCAGCCGCTTCGATCAGGGCTTCAAGCTGGCCCTGTTTTTTGGCCAGGGCGTCAAAGTCGGCATCCGGCTCGGCGTAGGCGGCGTATACGGCATCCAGTTCGGCCTTGGCGTTCATCAGTTCGCTGAGGCCGTCTTCAACATTGCCTCTGACGTCTTTGGCCGGGTCCAGTTCCGGCTCCTGGGGCAGGTAGCCAATATTCAGGTCGGGCTGTGGACGCGCTTCGCCAATAAAATCCTGGTCAATACCTGCCATGATTTTTAACAGGGTCGACTTACCGGAACCATTCAGGCCGAGCACACCAATTTTGGCACCCGGGAAAAAAGATAGTGAGATATCGCGCAGAATCTGACGCTTGGGCGGTACAATCTTGCCCAGACGGTTCATCGTAAATACATACTGTGCCATGGTGAAACCTTTAACTGAAAATGCTGCGCCAAACTACTGAAATCCACCGTGAATGGCAATCAGCGACAACACGATCCACGCACCCAGTGACCGGGTGTGCAGAAACCGCTCCGGTTTCTTATCTGTCAGAATAATGAGCAGAGATCAGATTCATGCAGCATCATGACCCAGCAGGCCATTCCGTGCGACCAGCAACGCGCCTACATTATTTTTTTCTTCCCTCATTGATCATCATGGTGGCGATTGTTGTCTTCAATGTGTTCCAGCATGTGCACGCCGACCGTAAGCGATTACTCACCAATGCCACCACGCTGGTGCAGCAACAAGCCACGGTCATGCATTCGCTGTTGTTGGCGTATACGCCGTTACAATGCAGTGTAAGTGGGCAGATATCTGCCACTCCTCCAACCTCAGCCAGTACCCACAAGACGCTCCCAAATCACAGCACTGACCTCGACCAGCTGACAGCATTAACGCCTTCGCTGGAAGCCATCGCCATGGTGACGACCACGCAGCCGCTGGTTTATGTGCAACAAATGGGGCCGCTACTGGATCACAATCATCTGCTGACATTGGCAGAACAGCCGGACTCGCCCTTGCTGACACAACCCTATCGAGTCGACCAGCAGCTTTATCTGCAGTCCTGGTGCCATCGTTCTGGACAGTCTTATCGGGTTATCAGCCGCCACTCGCTGGACCGTTTCCGTGGTCATATTTTACCCAGCGGCAACCCCGGCATTACGCTCCGGCTGATCGATACCCTGGCGCCGTACGCTGAAAGCCATCGCCAGATCAGCCATCCTCCGACCAGCCCATTGGTACAACAGGCGATTCCCGGCACGCATTGGTCTGTCGTGGCCTTCCCGTTGCCGGAGGATCTGAAGCATCATCTGACCGGCTATTTGCTCGCCCCGCTATTGCTGATTTTGATACTGATTTCTTCGGTATGGGCGTTTCGTCGTTCGGTGCAGCAGGCGGAGCAGGCTGCGACCCAAGCCGATACCCAGCGCCAGCAAGCGGAAGAACGGGCCAATCGGGTACTGCAGTCAATCGAAGATGCCCTGATTTCTACCGATGCCAACGGTGAAGTGAACTATGTCAATCACCGGGCCAGTGAGCTGCTGGCACAAAATGGTTATACCTTGCTTAAAGGCCACACTCTCGCGGCGATCTGGCCACACCCACAAGCCTTGTGGGCCCATGGGCTGAGTGTTCAGGAGCTGGCACACCTGCACGACAAAGGCCGTACCCTGACGGCTAGCCTTGATGGAGAATCACGCATCATGGAGCAGAGCCATTACCCGCTGTATCGCGATCAGCAGCTTGATGGCATCGTCTGGATACTGCGCGACATCAGCACCTCGGTACATACCCGGCGCGAACTGGAACGCAGCCGTCAGCGTTATATGTCACTGTTTGAGGAATCAGGTGTCGCGCATTGGTTGCTGGATATCGCGGAGTTTCACAACAGTCTCGACAGCCTGAGCATTATCAATGTCAATCAAGCGGCCATTGCCCTGGCGGGTGCCAGCAGCCGCTCCCAGCTGCAACGGCAATTCCGCCAGCTGTTTACTGACGACCGTCACGCCTTTCTCGATGCCGTTCAACAAAGCCGCCAGGAACAATCCCGGTTTACCCATACCCAGGTTGCGATTACCCGTTTTGATGGCCAGCAACGGGAGCTGTCGATTCATTTCAGTCCGGGTTTCGAGCACAAGTTGATGGTTTCCCTGATTGATGTCACCGAAGAAAAACGAGCGGCGGAACGGGCAAGGGAACAGGAAAACTTCTGGGCGGCGGTCATGGCCGCCATGCCGGATACCGTTTTTGTCGCCGATCTGGACGATCAGCTGGAGCCTGCCATCATTTACCGCAACCGCTCCGGTTCGGAAACACTGGGGTATCCGGCGCTGGCCGATAACGATGGTTGTTGCGACTGGTTGCTGTATGCCTCGGACGAAGAAAAACAACGCTGCCATCAGGCGCTGACTGTCCTCAGAACCCTGCCACCGGGCAAGGCGCATATCATCTGTTTACAATGCCGCCACCACGATGGCAGCACCCGGCTAATCCGCTTCGAGCTGACGCCATTCCGGTACGATCAGAACGGTAATGTAAACAGCTACATTGGCACCGCCCGAGATGTCACCGACGACCGCGCCAAACAGCAACAAACCATCGAAAGCGAAGCCCGCTATCGCATGGTGGCGGAAAACATGACTGACGTCATCTGGGCCACCGACAGCCATATGAAGCTCAATTTCGTCAGTACTTCCGTACACCGGCTGTTGGGGTATCAACCGGACGAATTGCTGAAGCTGGGAATCGACGTGATTTTCAGCCTCCGCGATATCCGCTCATTACAGCTCGATTTGCGCCAGGCCTTGCAAACAGCAACCAATAACCCCGACCTGCACCACAATCTGTTACAAAAGGATATTCAGGCGACAACCCGGGATGGCGAACGCCGCCTGTTGAATATACAGGCCAGCATGATTCGCAACCCGGACGGCAGCACACAGGGCATCACAGGGATTTGTCGCGACGTCACGGAAGAACGCCGTAACGAGCAAGAACTGCTGCTGGCCGCCGATGTGTTTGAAAACACCAACGAAGCCATTATCGTCGCCGATGACAACTTCCGGGTAGTCAAGGTCAACCGGTCCTTTACCCAGATTACCGGCTTTCCGGCGCATGAAATTATCGGTAAAACCCCGGATCACCTGGTCGCTCCGGAGCATCGCAACAACCACTATATGCACGATATTATCGAAACGCTGGTGGTTGATAATTACTGGCAGGGCGAACTCAAATATCGCTGCATGAGTGGCGAAACGCGCACTTCCTGGACCGGCATCAGCATCATTCGTGATCCACAACACGAGATCCAGAGTCTGACCATCATTATGTCGGACATCACCGAGCGTAAAGCCAACGAAGAGCGTATCCATCACCTCGCCTACTACGACCCTCTCACCGGCCTCGCCAATCGCGCCCAGATGCACGAGCGGCTGGAAGCACTGATGCACAAGACCAGCCATCACAACAGCCATCTGTCACTGCTGTTTATTGACCTTGACCGATTCAAGCCGATCAATGATTCCCTTGGCCACCCGGCGGGAGACAAGGTCTTGATTGAGGTCGCCGAGCGGCTGCGCCAATGTGTCAAAAGTGGCGATATGGTGTGCCGGATGGGCGGTGACGAATTCACCATCGGACTGGCCTTTGATAATACCAATCACGACGTGGTCACCATTCCCCAACGAGTGGCAGAGCGTATTCTCAAAGAACTCAACCAACCCTATTACATTGGCAAGCACCAGTTATTCCTCAGTGCCAGTATCGGTATCGCCACCTACCCGAACGATGGCGACAGTGTTATCGAACTGCTGAAAAACGCCGATATGGCCATGTACCATGCCAAGGACGCTGGCCGTAACAATCTGCAGTTTTATAATGCCGCCATGAACCGCCAGGCGGTGGAACGGATGGAGCTGGAAAATGATCTGCACCAGGTGCTGCAAAAACAGGAACTGTACTTGCTGTTTCAGCCACAGTACGACTCCCGGACCTTGCGCGCCGTGGGTGTCGAAGCCCTGCTGCGCTGGCATCACCCGGTTCGCGGCGAGGTTTTGCCACAGGAGTTTGTACCGATTCTGGAAGATACCGGGCTGATTGGCCCAGTTGGCTGCTGGGTGCTGGAGCAAGCCTGTCTGAAAATGGCGGGCTGGCTTGAGCTGGGGCTGTCGATTCAACTGATTGCGGTCAACGTCTCTGCACGTCAGTTCAAATACCCCGGCTTTGTCGACGAGGTCAAACAGGCACTGCAAAAATCCGGTATTTCTCCACACCATCTGGAGCTGGAGCTGACCGAATCCGCATTGATCGACGATATTGATTTCACCCTGTCGGTGTTGCACGAATTACGGGCGCTGGGCGTACGCATCTCGATTGATGATTTTGGGACTGGCTATTCGTCACTCAATTATCTGAAACAGTTTCCGGTTGATATTCTCAAGGTAGACCGCAGTTTTATCCAGAACCTGCCCACCAACCGTGATGATGCCCAGATTACCCGCACCATTATTGCCATGGCCCATAATCTGGGGCTGGGGGTGATTGCCGAAGGGATCGAGAACTGCGAACAACTGGCATTTTTGATCGAAGCACGTTGTGAAACCCTTCAAGGCTATCTGCTATCGGTTCCTGTCACCGCTGACGAGCTCGAAGCCCGTATGACCGACCAGCCGGTATGCAGCCTCAAAGCAATTGAGCGAGATTCAGTCTGATGGTGAATAACACTCACGTGCCAGAACGCCATAATTTAGGGTAGAATGCTCGCCCTTTTAAATTGCCCGGCGTAGCCACGACCGATGCACCCGCCCACACACCGAGGATCACCTGATGTTTAGCCGCGACATGAACATTGCCGACTTTGACCCGGATCTCTGGTCTGCCATGCAGGCTGAAGATCAGCGTCAGGAACACCATATCGAGCTGATTGCTTCCGAAAACTACACCAGCCCACGGGTGATGGAAGCCCAGGGCTCCCAGCTGACCAACAAATACGCGGAAGGTTATCCGGGCAAACGTTATTACGGCGGCTGTGAGCACGTTGACGTAATTGAACAACTGGCCATCGACCGCGCCAAGGCACTGTTTGGCGCACCTTATGCCAACGTTCAGCCACACTCTGGCTCCCAGGCCAATGCTGCGGTTTTCATGGCACTGGTCAAACCCGGCGATACCGTTCTGGGTATGAGCCTGGCACACGGTGGTCACTTGACCCACGGTGCATCGGTCTCTTTTTCTGGCCGTATCTACAATGCCATCCAGTACGGTCTGAACCCGGAAACCGGCGAAATCGATTACGCAGAAGTCGAGCGTCTGGCCAAAGAACATCAGCCCAAAATGATTATTGCCGGTTTCTCTGCCTATTCCCGAGTGGTTGACTGGCAGCGTTTCCGCGATATCGCCGATGCGGTGGGCGCTTACCTGTTTGTCGATATGGCTCACGTGGCGGGTTTGGTTGCTGCAGGCGTTTACCCGACACCGGTTGGTATTGCCGATGTCGTCACCACCACAACCCACAAAACCCTGCGAGGCCCTCGTGGTGGTCTGATTCTGGCAAAAGAAGACGAAGAGCTGAACAAAAAGCTCAACTTTGCCGTCTTCCCGGAATCCCAGGGTGGCCCACTGATGCACGTGATTGCCGCCAAGGCTGTGTGTTTCAAGGAAGCCATGTCGGATGAATACAAGGCGTATCAGGCCCAGGTGGTCAAAAACGCCCAGGCCATGGCCGCTACCTTTATTGCCCGTGGCATCAATATCGTCTCTGGCGGTACTGACGACCATCTGTTCCTGGTTGATCTGATTGGCAAGGAATACACCGGTAAAGATGCCGACGCCGCCCTCGGTCGCGCCAATATCACGGTGAACAAAAACTCCGTACCAAACGATCCACGTTCACCTTTCGTGACTTCTGGTCTGCGTATCGGTAGCCCAGCGATCACCAGCCGTGGGTTTGGTGAAGCGCAAGCAACAGAACTGGCTGGCTGGATCTGTGACGTACTGGACAGCCTGGAAAACGGCACTTCCGAGCAAGTGGAAGCCGAAGTGAAAGCCAAGGTCATCGCCTTGTGTGATCAGTTCCCGGTTTACCGCTAAGCCCTGCCGGACACCGTCGCCACAGCACATCGTGGCGACGGTGTTTCCAGACTCGACAGCTCGCCTTCACACTCCCCATATTTTCCCGTCTGTTTGCCATCTGACCTGTCCCTGGCCAGCCACCCTGGCGAATTCACATAGACTTTGATCGGATATGGCAATTTTTTATTGCAACCAGACCTCAACGTTCTAGAATCGCAGCGCTCGCGCAAGAAGTTCCGACCGTACTCTTTCGATACTCAGGATGCCTCTCATGACGACGTCGAACCTGCATGCCCACACCCAATGGTCTCCTATTTCCGAGTCCCGCTTACTCAATTTGATCCAGCACACTGAAGCCAGTATGGAGGCGCCGGTCAAAACGCTCTGGCAGCTGATGCGTTTGCCAACCGCCGAAATATGGCAACAGCACCCCTGGGCCGATGAAGGCTGTGGTTTCTGGGTACTGGCTACCTTTGGCCGCCATTGCCTGTACTTTAATGACGTGACCCAGGGGTTTGCCATCAGCCCGTTCCAGCGCTGGGGAAACATCGACCACTTTGATCCAACCCCAACCCCTCTCAATGAACTGATTCAGCGCCTGACCCATACTGTCCTGGCCAATCCCGACTGCGAACGTGCCTGAAAACGTGCCGGAACATGGTTTACCCGGTGATGGCCTGGCCGAAGTCCATGTAAGTCCATGTGTGAAATCATTGCCTGATAATCACGGCAGGAGTACACTGGCGCGCTTTGGCCACCATGGCCGTATCGCTCTTTAGTCAGTTCCGCCTATGCATTGTCCATTCTGCTCACATCCGGAAACCAAGGTGGTCGACTCACGCTTGATGGCTGACGGTGCCCAGGTTCGTCGCCGTCGCGAATGCTCCGGCTGTGGTGAGCGTTTTACCACCTTCGAATGCGTCGAACTGACCTTCCCTCTTGTGATCAAGCAGAACGGTGTCCGGGAAACCTTTCGCGAAAGCAAACTCCGCAGTGGTATCCAACGGGCATTGGAAAAACGCCCGATTCCTGTCGACACGATGGACGCGGCTATCCACCATATCCTGCAAACCATCCGCAACAAAAATGACCGGGAAATATCCAGCCGCCAGATTGGCGAATACGTGATGGCTGAATTACATCAACTGGATCAGGTTGCCTATGTTCGCTTTGCCTCGGTGTATCGCAGCTTCAAGGATCTCGACGAATTCCGCGCCGAAATTGAACGCCTGTCTGCCAGCGTCAGCGCCACGGTTATTACGGAAACCAACCCATGAAGACATATACGCCAACCCATAACCCAGAAGCCCATGGCGATGAGTACTGGATGGCCAGGGCTTTACGTCTGGCAGAGCAAGGACTCTATTCCACCAGCCCCAATCCCCGGGTTGGCTGCGTCATCGTCAAGGATAATGTGCTGGTGGGTGAAGGCTGGCACCAGCAGGCCGGAGGCCCCCACGCAGAAGTCCACGCCTTGCGCATGGCGGGCGATCAGGCTCAAGCGGCCACCGCTTATGTCACCCTCGAACCTTGCAGCCATTTTGGCCGCACGCCACCCTGCGCCCATGCTCTGGCCAACGCCGGTGTTGCCCGGGTTGTTGGTGCCTGTCGCGACCCTAATCCGCAAGTGGCTGGCCGGGGCTTTCAATATCTGCGTGATGCCGGTATCGAGGTGACGGAAACCTGCTTGCAAAATCAGGCTGAATCCCTCAACGCCGGATTTATCCAGCGTATGCGCAGTGGCCTGCCCTGGGTCAGAATCAAGCTGGCCCAAAGCCTCGACGGCCGCACCGCCATGGCCAGTGGCGAAAGCCAATGGATCACTGGCCCCGCGGCCCGCCGCGATGTACAGCGGTTACGAGCGCGCAGCTGCGCAGTGATTACCGGTGCCAGCTCAGTACTGATCGACAATCCTTCCATGACCGTACGGCCAGCCGAAACCGGTATCAAACAACCGGAACATCTCTGGCGTCAGCCTTTACGGGTAGTGATTGACGGCCAACAACGGCTCAGCGGCAACGAAGCTGTTTTTGACCAGCCTGGCGATATCCTCCTGGCGGTTACCAATACCTCCCTGGTCACCGTGCAGCGAGCAGCAAGCTTGGGGCAACTGACGCTCTGGCAAAGCCCGGCAACACAGACAGGCAAGGTTGATTTGCCAGCGCTACTACGGTTTTTGGCCGAACAGGGCCACAATGACATATTGGTCGAAAGTGGTGCCCGGCTGGCGGCGGCGTTTGTAGAAACCGGACTGGTGAATGAACTGGTGTTGTATTGCGCCCCAACCTTGCTGGGCAGTAATGCCCGGCCGTTGCTGGCATTGCCACTGGATAGCATGCAGCAGCAGATTCGCTGGCACTGGCAGGATATTCGTATGGTTGGCCAGGATTTACGCCTGACCTTGCAGCCGGAAGCCGCTCGGCCATAACCCGACCCATCGTCAACAGAGACAGATTGAGAAAGCCATGTTTACAGGAATTATCGAAGCAATCGGCACCGTCGCAAGTGTTACCAGCGTATCCGGTGACTTGCGCCTGACAATCCGCACCGGGGCGCTGGATCTGGCCGATGTCAAACTCGGTGACAGCATCGCCACCAATGGTGTGTGTCTGACCGTCGTGGCACTCCCCGGCGACGGCTTTGTTGCCGATGTGTCACGAGAATCCCTGGCCCATACCCGTATCGGCAGCTGGCAAGCAGGCACCCAAGTCAATCTGGAAAAGGCCCTGCTGCCCACCACTCGCCTTGGTGGCCATATGGTCAGCGGGCATGTGGATGGCGTTGGCCGTATCAGTCAGCGTCAGGCCGATGCCCGCTCGATTCGCTTGACCGTCGAAGCCCCTGCGGAACTGGCTCGTTATATTGCCGCCAAAGGCTCTATCACTGTCGATGGTGTCAGTCTGACAGTGAATGCACTCAGTGATGCCGGGTTTACTCTGAATATTGTGCCCCATACCGCCGCAGAGACAACATTGATTTCCAGCCAGCCAGGTCAGCAGGTTCACCTGGAAGTTGATATGATTGCCCGTTATCTGGAACAACTGGTCAAAGCGCCAGACAATACAGAAAAAACGCCGATGGATGCGGCTTTTCTGGCACAGCATGGATTCTGGAAATAAACCGATTCATCGAGCGCCAGACAATCAGTAATACAACACATACTCACAGATTATTCTGAACAGGCTTATTATGGCACTGAACACCATCGAAGAAATTCTGGCCGACATCCGTGACGGTAAAATGGTCATTCTGATGGATGACGAAGACCGTGAAAACGAAGGCGATATTATTGTTGCCGCAGAAAAAGTAACGCCAGAAATCATCAATTTCATGGCCACCGAAGCGCGTGGCCTGATCTGTCTCCCCTTGTCAGCAGAACGTTGTGATTACCTCGGTTTACCCGCCATGGTAACCGCCAACGGCGCCAGGTTTTACACCCCGTTTACCGTCTCAATTGAAGCCGCAGAAGGTGTCACCACCGGTATTTCTGCCGCCGACCGTGCCGCGACTATCCTGGCGGCAGTCAACCCGATGGGTAAACCAGAAGACATTGTCCAGCCAGGTCACATCTTTCCGTTACGCGCCCGCCCCGGCGGTGTTTTGAGTCGTGCCGGTCATACCGAAGCAGGGAGCGACCTCGCCCGTATGGCAGGTCTGACCCCGGCAGCCGCCATTGTTGAGGTTCTGAACCCTGATGGCACCATGGCCCGACGTCCACAACTGGAAGTGTTTGCCGCCAAGCACGGCCTCAAGATCGGTACCATTGCCGACCTGATCCATTACCGCATGGCCAATGAAAAAACCGTTGAGCTGATCAGCAAAGACAAGATTGCCACCGAATATGGCGATTTTATGCTGCACACGTTCCGCGATACCATCCAGAACGAGACCCACCTGGCCTTGACACTGGGCGACATTCAGCCGGATAGCCCTTGTGTTGTCCGGGTACAGACCAATAATTACCTGCGCGATGTCCTTGGCATAAAACCCAAGTCCGGTGCCAGCTGGTCATCATCCCATGCGCTACAGCGCATTGCCGCAGAGGGCGAAGGTGTACTCGTGCTGTTATCCGCCGGTCAGCACGATGCCATCGAAGACAGCCTCGACGACTTTTTTGGTCGCGCGCGGCCGATTCCCAGCCCCAACACCGATAGCTCTGGTGCCTTTCTCACCATCGGCACCGGCTCCCAAATCTTGCGTGAGCTAGGCGTACAAAAAATGCGTCTGCTCAGCTCGGAAATGAAATACAGCGGCATCTCGGGTTTTGATCTCGAAATCACTGAATACTTGCCGTTTGACGCCTGACACCACCGATTACGAACTGGAAATACACATGAAACAGATCAGAACTATTGAAGGCAACCTCACCCCGAATGACGGCAAATACGCCATTGTGGTTGGCCGCTGGAATGCCTTTGTTGTTGAAAGCCTGCTCGAAGGCGCAGTCGACAGCCTGTTGCGTCACGGCGTTGATGAAGAAAACATCACCATTATTCGTGCGCCCGGTGCGTTCGAGATTCCTCTGGTTGTGCAACGCATCGCATCATCCGAACGCTACGATGCCATTATCGCACTCGGTGCCGTGATTCGTGGTGGCACCCCACACTTTGAATACGTCGCGGGTGAATGCACCAAAGGGCTGTCCAGCGTCTCACTGGAATACAGTGTACCGGTGTCCTTCGGTGTCCTGACCGTCGATAGTATTGAGCAAGCAATTGAACGCTCAGGCACCAAGGCAGGTAACAAAGGGGAAGAAGCTGCGATGTCTGCCTTTGAAATGGTTTCCCTGCTGTCCGCCCTGGAGGCCTGATCCGCATGTCACGTGCTTCTGGCAACCATAAACCCAGTCCCGCTGCCCGCCGCAAAGCACGTGCTTTTGCTTTGCAGGCGCTGTACCAATGGCAAATCGCCGGGGCCAATCTGACCCAGATCGAGTCGGAATTTCGTGCCGATAACGATATGAGCAAGGTCGACCTGGAGTATTTCCACGACATACTCCACGGCGTCCCCCGTGAGCGCTCAGCCCTGGATGAGAAAATTGCGCCGCTGATGGATCGCCGCCTTGATGAGATGACGCCAGTTGAGCTGGCCATTCTGCGCCTTGGGGCTTTCGAAATGTGCCGCCGTCCGGATGTGCCCTACAAGGTCGTTATCAATGAATCGGTCGAGCTGGCCAAAGTCTTTGGCGCTACCGATGGCCACAAGTACATCAATGGCGTCCTCGACAAGCTGGCCCAGCGCGAACGGGGCGTTGAAATCCGAGGTGCCCGTGGTGGCGCCCAACGGCGAGACAACCAGGAGCAGTGAGCAGACAACAGCCCGGCAGTTCTGAATTTGAACTGATACAGCGCTGTTTTACTCAGGGGTATCCGACAGATGCGGCCACTCTGCTTGGTATAGGTGACGATGCCAGCGTCATTGCTCCGCCAGCCGATCAGCATCTGGCGCAAAGCCTGGATACCCAGGTTGCCGATGTTCACTTCCCCGCCAATGCCCCTGCTCATTTGATTGCCCAGCGCGCCTTGCGCTGTGCTGTCAGTGATCTGGCGGCGATGGGGGCCTCCCCGCAAGGTTTTTTACTCGGTCTTACCCTGCCCGACAACCAACCGGACTGGCTTGATGATTTTGCCCGTGGTTTACGGGATGCGGCCACTGCATGCGGTATCACCCTGCTCGGTGGAGATACCACACGCGGGCCAGCGCTGGTGATCAGCCTGCTGGTTCAAGGCTGGGTACCGGCACTCTCATATCCCCGCGGGCTGACTCGTGGTGGGGCCCAACCAGGGGACGATGTCTGGGTCAGTGGTTGTCTTGGGCAAGCGGCATTGGCATTACCCATGGTACTCGCCAATCCGGCCATCCACACCGGCTTGGCCGCCGCCTATTATTACCCAGCGCCACGGTTAACTCTGGGCCAGTCGCTGTTAGGCATCGCGACAGCAGCACTGGATATTTCTGATGGGCTGTTACAAGATGCCCACCATATTGCTACCGCCTCAGCCGTTAACCTGGCATTGACCGGCGAACACATTCCAACAGCTGTTGCACTCGGTCATCCTGGCTGGCCCGACTGCCTGAGCGGTGGTGATGACTACGAATTGTTGTTCACGGCACCGGCGGATCAACAGACACGTATTGCGACACTGTCACAACAGCTGGACGTTCCCTTGACCCGTATCGGCCAGTGCCAGTCGAAGATCAATGATCAGCAGCCGACAGTTACCGTGTTACTACAGGACCAACCAGTGCAATTGACGACGTCCGGCTATCAGCACTTCTAGCTCATTACGGAGTCAGAGACACAGTAAATCTCCAGACGAACATCAAACGAAAAGGAACTCTTATGATACGCCTTACCCGCACCGCCCTGATGTTATGCTTGCCGCTGGCAGCTGTGTTATCCCAACCCGCCCTGGCCGGTGAACCTGCCTACGTCCAGGTGTCTGCCAGTGCTGATATTCAGGCAAATCCGGATTATTTGCTGCTCAATCTCTCAATCAGTGATATCCAGCCCACTCTGGCCGCCGCGAAACGGCAGGTCGATGACAGCTTTCATCAATTGATGGCGGTAACTCGCAAACTGGATATCGCCGAAGAGCATGTCCGTGCGGAACAAATCTCGAACTACCCCCAATACCAGTGGATTGATAAAAGCCGTACCTATACCGGCGAGCAGGTCACCCGCCGGATAGAAATTACCCTGCGTGATCTGGGCAACTACGGTGACCTGGTCCACCAACTGATGCAGAACCCGCTGGTACAAATCAGCCAGAGCCAGTTCCGTTTTGACAATCGTGATGCTCTGGAAAACCAGGCATTACAAAACGCCTTGTTAAAAGCCAAAGACAAAGCTCACTTGATGGCCACTACGCTGAATAGTGAGCTGGGGGATGTACTGGCTATCAGCGAAAGCGGCTCACGTATCAATCAGCCCGTTTATGCCATGCGCGAAATGTCTGTCAGCAGCAAACAAAGCGCTCCAATGCTGGTACAGAAACAAACCATCAGCGCCAGTGTTGATGTCCGGTTTGAACTTGAATAAGGAAGGTAGACATGAGCCAAACGTCAACCGCGAACACAACGTCCCACAAGCCAATCCCGCCAGCCCCTGAACCATTACGTCCTGGGCGCTATCGTCATTACAAGGGTCAGGATTACGAGGTATTTGGGCTGGTTCGCCATAGCGAAAGCAACGAATGGCTGGTGCATTACCGCACGCTTTACGGTGACTTCAGTCACTGGGTACGGCCGTACGAAATGTTTATGGAAACCGTCGAGGTCGCAGGGGAAATACTGGTTCGATTTGACTATCAGGGGCCAATGGAACAAGCAGACTCCACAACAACCAATACCTCGACACAATCAATAGCTCAAACAGAGGATGATTGACGTATGACCCCCGCTGTTAATGCGGCCAAAAAAGCCGCTGTCCGTTTTAGCTTGCATGAATATCAACACGACCCCAAAGCAGCATCCTGGGGTGAAGAAGCCGCTGCAGCTCTCGGCCTCGCCCCGTCACAGGTTTTCAAAACCTTGCTGGTCAGCCTTGGTGGTCACAAAAGTACCCTGGCGGTTGCCATTCTGCCGGTGAACAAAAAGCTGAATCTGAAAGCCATCGCAAAAGCACTGGGGGCCAAAAAAGCCGAGATGGCCGATCCGGCTATCGCAGAAAAAACAACCGGATATGTCGTTGGAGGAATCAGCCCGTTAGGACAGAAAAAGAAACTGCCTACCGTACTCGACAGCTCCGCCGAGCCGCAAACAACAATCAACGTCAGTGCCGGTCGGCGTGGGCTGGAGATTGAGTTGGCTCCGGCTGATTTACTGGCATTAACTCAAGGAACGTTCGCCGCGATTAGTAACTGACGCGGTCGTATTGTCATTATCCACACACAACCAGCACAGCTGACCCAAGGCCGGCGTGACAGTACACTCATCACCGTCAGGCGTTGTTCCATTTACGCTCCGGCCAAGGGCAATATGGCTCACTTGATCATCATAGTACTCGTGAGCCATGGATATGGCTCACTTGATCATCATAGTACTCGTGAGCCATGGATATGGCTTTCCGAACTGGTAATAAATAGCTGCACGCCTCGCTGTCCAACGTCGGTACATATATATCAGCCCAATCAATAGACGAAAGCTATTCCAGCAAGCAACAAGATTTCACTAATTTCCGAGTCGTTCCAATCTGTAATCTCCATTTAATACAGACGACCACCAGTCTTCATTTTCCAGGTACCACTGAACCGTTTTTCGGATTCCGCTTTCGAAGGTTTCCATCGGTTCCCAACCAAGCTCTTTTTGTATTTTAGTGGCATCAATCGCATAACGCTGATCATGTCCAGGCCGGTCTTTTACAAAAGTAATCAGGTCTCGGTAATATTGCACTTCTGCTGGTTTTTCAGGTGCCAGCTCTTCCAGCAAACTGCAGATTGTTTCCACTACAGTCAGATTGGATTTTTCGTTATGACCACCAATATTATAGGTTTCATTAATTTCCCCCTGGGTCGCAACGGTTATTAGAGCTCTCGCATGATCTTCCACATAAAGCCAATCTCTAATTTGAGCCCCTGTTCCATATACAGGCAATGATTTCCCTTGCAATGCATTTAAAATTACATGTGGAATTAATTTTTCAGGAAAATGAAAAGGTCCATAATTATTAGAGCAATTGGTGACAACTACTGGCAAGTTATAGGTACGGCCCCACGCTCTCACCAAATGATCAGATGATGCCTTACTGGCTGAGTATGGAGAGCTGGGAGAGTATGGTGTATTTTCGGTAAACAGGTCATCCGTACCTTCCAGGTCACCATATACTTCATCAGTGGATATGTGATGGAACCGGAACTGTTGCTGCCGTTCCTCTGGGAGTGTTGAATAAAGCTTTCGAGCGGCTTCAAGTAAGTTGAATGTTCCAATAACATTGGTTTGAATAAAGTCATCGGGGCTGTCGATTGAACGATCGACATGACTTTCAGCAGCCAGGTGCATGATGATGTCTGGCTGGTATTTTTCGAGTGTGTCTTTTACCGCGTCGGCATTTCTCAAGTCTACTTTTGTGAATGTGTAACGTTCATTCTGAGATATTGAATCCAGTGAATTCAGATTGCCAGCATAAGTGAGGCAGTCCAGATTAATGACAGTGTGGTCTGTTGCATTGATCAGGTGTCGGACGACGGCACTTCCGATAAAACCGGCTCCGCCAGTGACTAGAAATTTCATTGTGCTTGACTCAAGTTAGGTATATATTTTGCTGTTTTAAGGCGTTGTCTTTTTTGATCTTCTCTGCTTTCCATTATCCGAAAACAATCATACAAGTTAAAGATACTGCATCGGCTAGTCAATTTCATCTTGATTGGTCTGCCAATAAATGTAGCATACATGCTCATAAAATACATTTGGAGAGAAAATGAGTTCATATAAAGGCATTATCTTGGCTGGAGGTTCCGGGACACGATTGCACCCCATCACACGAGGTGTCTCCAAACAATTGTTACCAATCTATGACAAACCAATGATTTTTTACCCCATCTCTGTACTTATGTTGGCAGGTATCAGAGAGATTCTTATTATTTCCACCCCAGAAGATATGCCATCTTTCCAGCGCATGCTAGGGTCTGGTGAAGCATACGGAGTGCGTTTTAGCTACGCGGTGCAGCCATCCCCTGATGGATTGGCCCAGGCATTCCTGATCGGGGAAGAATTTCTGGCTGGAGCACCGGCTGCATTGGTGTTGGGCGACAACATTTTTTATGGTCAGCACTTTAGTGACAATCTTATCAATGCTGCCGAGCGTAAAGATGGAGCCACTGTTTTTGGCTATCACGTAAGTGATCCTGAGCGCTTTGGGGTGGTCGAGTTTGATAGTAATGGCAAGGCACTTTCCATTGAAGAAAAACCAATCAAGCCAAAGTCCAGCTATGCCGTTACCGGTTTGTATTTCTACGATAACAATATCGTCGATGTCGCCAAAGCCGTGAAGCCTTCTCCTCGTGGTGAGCTTGAGATCACAGATATCAATAACATGTATCTGGAAGCCGGCAAGCTGAATGTTGAAGTATTGGGCCGAGGCTTTGCCTGGCTGGATACTGGTACTCATGACTCCTTGATTGAAGCTGGTATGTTTGTGAATACCATTGAACAGCGCCAAGGCTTCAAAATAGCATGCCTGGAAGAAATTGCATTTGATCATGGCTGGATCACCGCAGAACAACTGGAAGCCGAAGCTACTGCTTTGAAAAAAACAGGTTATGGTCAATACCTATTCAAAATTCTGAAGGAGGCACAAGCCTGATGAATGTGATTCAAACCTCGATTGACGGTGTTGTTGTGATTGAGCCTAAAGTTTTTGGGGATGAGAGAGGCTTTTTCCTGGAGACATTTCAGGACAATCGTTACCGTGATATGGCAGGTATCAATGCAACCTTTGTACAGGACAATCATTCCCGGTCCCGAAAAGGGGTATTACGAGGGCTTCATTTTCAGAAGTCAAAGCCTCAAGGCAAGCTCGTACGGGTTATTCGCGGATCAGTCTTCGATGTAGCCGTTGATATACGCCCAGGTTCTCCCACGTTTGGGCAGTGGGAAGGCGTTATTTTGAGCGAGGAAAACAAGCGCCAATTCTGGGTTCCACCTGGATTGGCTCATGGCTTTCTGGTGCTTTCAGACGCTGCAGACTTTGAATACAAATGCACCGACTACTATGATCCTGCCGATGAAGGCAGTCTTATATGGAACGACCCGGAGGTCGCTATTGAATGGCCTTTGAACGAGCTGGGTGATGTAGAAGTCCAGCTGTCTGGTAAAGATGCAGTTGCCCCTACGCTGGCTCAGCTAGCAGCAACAAGGAGTGTTTGATGCGCTGGTTGATTACTGGAGCCAATGGTCAATTGGGGCAGAGTATGTCCCGCTTATTGACAAGCCATGGTGAAGAGTTTCATGCCTTGTCATCGTCAGAACTGGATATATCCGATGAGGCAGCTGTCAATAACGTACTAAGTGCCATAAAGCCCGATGTTGTTGTTAATGCCGCGGCCTATACCGCAGTTGATAAAGCAGAATCAGAACATGATTCAGCCTACAAGGTTAATGAAACCGGCCCTGCTTTATTGGCTTCCTGGTGTGCCGGCAATACTGCTCATTTTATACATGTGTCCACCGATTATGTGTTTTCTGGCGAAGGACGCATTGCATGGAAAGAGACTGACGCAGTCGACCCTCAGTCTGTCTATGGCGCATCCAAGCTAGCTGGCGAGCAGGCGGTGTTCAAGATTTGTCCGGAAGCGATCATTCTCAGAACAGCTTGGGTATTCAGTGAGTACGGAAATAACTTTGTCAAAACCATGGTCAAGTTAGCCCAGCAACGAGACCAATTGTCGGTGGTGGCAGATCAAATAGGTTGCCCTACCTATGCCGGTGATATAGCCCGGGCAATTTACTCACTGATGCAACAACGTGAGAAAAAAGGGAAGGTTGAAGTGAAAGGCCTTTATCATTTTGCCGGTGATATCGCAGTGTCATGGTGGGCATTTGCCAGAGAAATTCATCAACAGGCTTTGACTGTCGGCTTGATTGAGCGATGCCCTACCTTGGGAGCGATTCCCTCTTCCGAATACCCGACTCCGGCGACCAGACCCGTATTTTCGGTACTTGATTGCTCTAAAGTGGTGGCAGCAGGCGTCGAGCCGTCAAACTGGAAAGCTGGGTTACAAGCAGTGCTTGAAAGTATTAAAGCGGAAGGGGTGAGATAACATCTTGTTACTCAAGCAGTACCGTTAGACCCAATTACTTTTTCGGCACAGCGTACCCTACGTTTGAAACTCGCCGTATGCAGACCAAAGCTCAGGAGTCTTTAGCCTTTGCGGATCGGATCATAAAGCCTTTTATGATCCGTTCGGTCTCGCTCAGGAAGCATCAACAACCAGCACAGCTGACCCAAGGCCGGCGTGACAGTACACTCATCTAGAAAGCGACGCTGTGTACCCATTGCAGCTGCGTTCTTGGTAATGCCAAAGCATCCGCCAGCGGCACGTTATATTGCAAACGCAGCTTGCTGCCAGGCAAGGGCAGATGCCAGGCCACCAGCATATTCAGGTAACTTGGGCTACGGTCTTCGTGATTCAGAATCGAGTCTTCAAGGTCATCACTGGATAATTCGCTCAGCGCAACATCACTGCCTATCATCTGCCAACGCAGGCCCGCTTCCAATGTGCGTTGTTGCCATGACAAATCCAGATAGGCCCCCCAACTGCGTAAATCCAGCGCCGCACTGGCATCCGTGGTTTGTCCGTCAGCACTACTGAGATCACCTTCTTCCTGTCGCTGCTGATACTCGCCCTGCAACTGCCACACACCCAGGGTGTTTTTCCATTCACCGCTCCAGCCAAGAGCAATATGGCTCACTTGACCATCAAAGTATTCGGTCGCCGTTGAGCCATGGGTATGGCTTTCCGAACTGGTGGCAAATAGCTGCATGCCTCGCTGACCAACCTCAGCACCATAGACATCCAGCTTGAACAGGTGTTGCCATTGGCCGTAACGCGTACCGACTTGAGCGGTGATCATGGCAGCACTACCATCATCGGTGGTAGCCATCTGGCTGGTACCCAACACACTGGCGGTAGTTCGCCACTGCCAATGCTCCGACCACTGCCCCTGATAAGCCAACCGGGCTTCGCCTTCTGACCACTCACCACCCCACAATGCCTGATACACCAGAGGTAACTCGGCGAACCGGCGCGAATGGCCATGTAATCGATTCAACCAACCGATATCCACCAGCTGCTGCCCTGCCCGCATCTCCCAGTTACCAGCTTGATGACCAAGCCAGGCTTCATGCACCTCGGTACTGCTGCTGTGATATGACAACACTGCTCGCCCATACAGATGCTGATCCGGCAATTGGAAAGACCGACCAATATCCACATGCTGCAAGCTGACCCCAGCACTGAGATAATGTGTGTCATAGGGCAAAAAACCGGCAATGACTGGAGAAGACATATTCTGATAGCCCATCATCACATCCAGCTGCCACGGCGTAGCATTATCCCCGCTCTCGCTGGCAGCAGCATGTCCGTGCTGATGACCGCTGTCGGCGACTGCCGGGAGAACCACCAGGCCGGTAACTGCCATAACGCAGCAGATATTATTCAAACGGGTTGGAAAAACGCTCATCGCTAATAAATTCCTGGTCAGTCAGGCTGTGAAGAAAATTGATCAGATCTGTTTTGTCATCGTCCGACAGGTCAAATCCGCTGACAAAACTGCTTTTATACGGGTTATCACGTCCATCTCCGCTGTACTCACCAGAGGTGATATTACGTCCACCATCAGCATAAAATTCCAGAACTTCTTCCAGTGTTTCCATGGAACCGTCGTGCATATAAGGCGCTGTCAGCTCGATATTGCGTAACGTCGGTGGCCGGAAAGCACCCATATCATTCCAGTCCCCGGTAACCTGATATTTGCCGGTATTGTCCTCAGGGTAACTGCCCTGATTATCGATATTGTACAAACCGGTATTAAAAAATGGTCGTTCCGGGAAGCGGGTATTGGTGGTAATGGTTGAACTGGAGAAATTGAAACCATTATGGCAGTGGAAACATTCCAGCTCTTCCGAGAAGAACAGGGTCTCTCCCCGACGAGCCGAATCGGACAGCTCATTATTGTCGTAAGGTGAGCGGTCAGACACCATCGTCCGGGTAAAAGAAGCCAATGCGTAGGTTATATTGGTCAGGGTAAAGGGGTCACTTTCCGATGGAAAGGCATCGGCAAACAGGGTCTGGTAGTCTTCATCATTACGGAAGCGATCCAGCACTTCCGTCAGATTGGCGTCGTTAATCCCCAACTCTTCCGGTGTATCACCCGTCAGAGGAATAGCCAGTTGCAGCTCGATACTGGTAAAAATCGAGTTCCACCAGGTGTAGGTGCCGTTGTACGCCACGTTCGTCAAGGTCTGGGAATTACGCACCAGATCATCACCGGTCGATCCGGTCGGCACGACCTTGCCATCCGTAAAGGCCAGTTCCTGAAAGTGACAGCTTTCACAACTCTGGGTCTGGTTGCCCGACAGTCGGGTATCGTAAAACAAATAACGTCCAAGGGTGATCTTGGCATCCGTCAGTGGGTTGTCATCCGGAATCGCGGGCAGTACAAAGCCACCCTCACTGCTGAGTTGCAGCAGGGTAACCCCTTCGGCTTCCTGCTCCAGCTGCAGATCAAAATCGGATGACTGGCAACCCACCAGAAGTAGCCCACAGGCTCCCAGCACCCCGGCATACCAATGACTCAGTGCCATTTATTCAACCGTAACCCAGGTTTGTGAATCACAGTCATCATCCAGGCATTGGCCCGTGGTGACATCCAGCCCCAGATTGGTGAAGATCTCGGCACACTCAGGGTCGGTAGCGCTCGACATACAGCCCGTTGCACCACCTTCATCGGTTGTGATATCCGAGTCAGCAACCAGCGCAGCATAATCAAAGTTGATGATGCTGCTTGCCAGCGTCACATTCGAAAAGGTGTAGGTCGGGCGGTTGGGACGTGAGTCGGTACAATCCAGATTGTCGTTATTTTCATCCAGTGTGCAACCGGTGGTACCCAGGTGAATATTCCAGTCAACCACATCCAGGCGGGCATGTTTGTAGCCGCCAGCCCAACTCCAGTGCAGGCCGCTGATATTCAGTGGTGAAACCGCTGTGTCACTATCCAGGTGGTTCAAATCTTCTGGTACACCCACGGTAAAGCGCACCCGGCTATAGTCGGCTTCAGGAGCTGTCCCTGTGATCACACTGTTCATGGCAGTGGTGGATGAAGTACAGGTATCACTACCATCTTCAAAGTCCAGCAGAGCTACGTTTTCATACTGCCAGTCACTGCTATCCAGCGTCAGGCTGACAAACTCACCATCGTCAGTCGCAACTTGAACATCCGAGACATACAAACGAAAATCCTTGATTGAAGGCAGGCTGCCGTTGCCATCGTCTGCGGTACCAACCAGAGTTGTATGCTCCCCACACGCCATCTCTTCAGCACCGACTGACGCCGAAAACTGCAAGCTGTAGCTGACGGTCTCGGCACTGGCGTCCGAGTCGCTATCACTGCTACTGTCGCTACCGCAACTGGCCAGTAGTACGCTGGTAGCCATAACGCTTAGAGTGGTTAGAAGTCTGGTGCCAGGAGTTGTGGAGATAATGCGCATAAATGTGTCCTTACCGGATAAGATTTATAATTTGGTGCTGGTATGCTCCAGGGGACATCTATTTAATCCTGCACGGCTCTGCGCGAGTGTTGCCGTTGTTCAGGGCAAGGCGACGAATGCAGCGAAA
>NZ_JAUYWA010000002.1 GCF_030689025.1 Oceanobacter sp. 1_MG-2023 | reverse complement strand
GCCAAGAAGGATGTTGGTGGTTATCTGATGGACTACTACAACCGGCAGCGACCTCATACATTCAACGACGGCATTTCACCCGTTGCAGCTGAGGAAAACTTTAAAATACTGTCCGGGATTAGTTGACCACTACAGGCAAGTAGTCAGCGCCTACCCCCTTACCACGGGTCTTCAGCTTTATCTGGTCAGCTCTATCGAGTGGTTTACTGTTGTCTAACGACATAACTCCCTCCTTTCAGGGAAAGCAGGAGGGAATTATTATCAAACTTTATTTGATTCGATCAAACTTTATTTGGCACCTACATTGGTTGCCCTCTACACCACCCCGATCACTCCACCGTCACGCTTTTGGCCAGGTTCCTCGGTTGGTCGACGTCGGTGCCTTTGATAATGGCGACGTGGTAGCTGAGCAGTTGCAGTGGCAGGGTGTAGACAATCGGGGCGATCAGGTCGTCGCAGGCGGGCATCGACAGTACGATCATGTTGTCGGCGGGGGTGATTTCGGTGGCTTGTCCGGCAAAGACGTAGAGTTCGCCGCCCCGGGCGCGGACTTCTTCGATGTTGGATTTGAGTTTTTCGACCAGGTCGTTATGGGGCGCTACCACCACAATGGGCATTTCGGCGTCGATCAGTGCCAACGGGCCGTGTTTGAGTTCTCCGGCGGCATAGGCTTCGGCGTGGATGTAGGAAATTTCCTTGAGTTTGAGCGCGCCTTCCATGGCAATGGGGTATTGGTCGCCACGGCCAAGGAACAGGGCGTTGTGTTTGTCGGCGAAGCGTTCGGCCAGTTGTTCGATCTGGTCGTTCATTTTCAGTGCTTGCTGGATCAGTCCTGGCAGTTGGGCCAGGGCGGTGGCGATGCGCTGCTGAATGGCATCGGCATCGGGGTGTTGTTGCGCCAGCCCGGCGGTAAGCAGTAACAATGCGGTGAGCTGGGTGGTAAAGGCTTTGGTGGAGGCAACGCCAATTTCGGCACCGGCGCGGGTCATCAGCGCCATATCGGATTCACGCACCAGCGAGGAGCCGGGTACGTTGCAAATGGAGAGGGTTTTGCGAAACCCCAGTTGTTTGGCCAGTTTCAGTGCTGCCAGCGTATCTGCCGTTTCACCGCTCTGGGAGATGGTTACCAGCAAGGTGTTGGGTCTGACGACGGGCTGGCGATAGCGGAATTCGGAGGCGATTTCGACGTTGCAGCTGAGTCCGGCCAGGGCTTCGATCCAGTAGCGGGCGGTTACGCCAGCATGGTAGCTGGTGCCGCAGGCGATGATCTGGACGTTGTCGATGCCACTGAGGTCACCCAGGGCTTCAAGGTTGAGCTGGCCGTTGTGCAGGCGTCCTTCGAGGGTGTTGGCGATGGCTTGGGGCTGCTCGTGGATTTCCTTGAGCATGTAGTGGCGATATTCGCCTTTGTCGCCGGCGTCGTGTTCGACTGAGGTTTCGCGGGTCTCTCGTTCAACGGCTTCGTTGTCGATGTTGAATATCTGCACACTCTGGCGGGTGATCTCGGCCACGTCGCCTTCTTCGAGAAAGGCAAATTTGCGGGTTACTGGCAGCAGTGCGAGCTGGTCGGAGGCGACGAAGTGTTCGCCAATCCCGAAACCAATCACCAGCGGGCTGCCGGAACGGGCAACGACCATGCGGTCGGGAGTGGCGCGGTTCACGGCGACCATGCCGTAAGCGCCTTCCAGACGTTGGCGTACCTGTTTGACGGCGGCCAGCAAAGACTCGCCGGAGGTTACTGCTCGGGCGATCAGGTGGGCGATCACTTCGGTATCGGTCTGGGATTCAAAGTGGTAGCCGTCGGCTTCTAATTCCCGGCGCAGACTGGCGTGGTTTTCAATAATGCCGTTGTGAACGACGGCAATATCCCCGGAGATATGGGGATGGGCGTTGGCTTCGGAGGGTTCGCCGTGGGTGGCCCAGCGTGTATGGGCAATGCCCAGTCCTCCGGGCAAGCCGGTTGCCGCGATGGCATTGGCCAGTTCCTGCACCTTGCCCAGTCGTCGCACCCGGGTCAGTGCCGGTGCCGGTTGGGTGGCGTCGAGAATGGCGACGCCAGCAGAGTCATAGCCCCGGTATTCGAGACGACGCAAGCCTTCCAGCAATATTTCGACTACATCCCGCTGGGCTACTGCTCCGACAATGCCACACATACCATATACTCCTGAAGATAATCCGACGCGCTGAACTGGAAGGCGAAAGATTACCACACTCCGCTATATTCGCTGTGTCAGGTTCGTCTGGAATACCGGTATCCGGGCGCTGGTTCTGGTGCGTGAGGGCCACGCGAAGAAGAGGAGAAAGCATGGTGATGGTGGTTGATCGGGGAGCACCGCGCACCAGCGGCTATTCTGCCGGTGCGCGGGTTGTTATCAGTTACGGTTATTTGGCGCTGCGTTCTTTTTCGACCAGATAATCCACAACGGATGTCATTTTATCCTGGCCACCGGCAGTACTGGCAGACACAACGTATTTACCTTGTACTATCAATGCCGGTACACCGCTGATGTTGAATGAGCGGATACGTTTGTCACCCTGGCTCATGCGGGATTTGACGGCAAAGTTGTCGTACGCCTTGTCAAACTGGGCTGCGGTAATGCCGCCGTTTTTGACCAGAAAATCGCGTTGGTCGTCTTTATCCAGCAGGCGTTGTTTTTCCAGATTGATGGCTCGGAAAATCGGCGTGTGTACCTGGTCGAGAATACCCAGCACATCGGCTACATAGAACAACTGCGCGTGTGCAACCCAGGCACGACCGAACATAGCAGGAACGCGGGTAAATTCAACATCTGCAGGCAAGGTGCTTTCCCATTTGCCCAGAAAGCTGTCCAGGTGGAAGCAGTGTGGGCAGCCATACCAGAAGGCTTCTTCCACGTGTACTTTGCCATCGGCCATAACCGGCACAGGCTCGGCCAAAACGTCGTAATGCACTCCGGCTTCGTATTCTGCCGCCAAAGTGAGTGAGCTAATCAACAGCAGGGGTACTGCTATCCATTGTTTGATCAGCGAAAGCATAGAAATCTCCAGTCAGGGTTAAAGTCGCGATTCAGATTTGCCAATTAGGTGCGATTTTGAACAAAGGTTCAACTACTGTCTGGCAAAGCAGGATATTCATTCCGCCATTGGCGTTTTTTGCTCAGATGGCCTGCTGTGGTTCCCCAACCCAGGCGCAGAAAAAAAGCGGCCGGAGCCGCTTTTTTTCGTTAGCGTGCTTAACGCAGGCCCTGAATATAGGACGAGACCGCTTCGATTTCAGAATCGTGCAATCGGTATGAGGTAGCTCGCATCATACGGCTGTCACCGTCGTTGGTACGGGCACCGGAGCTGAAATCATGCAGCTGTTTGGAGATATAGGCTTCATGCTGACCTGACAGCATGGGGAAGGCTGCCAGTTCGATGCCCTTGCCGCTTGGGCCGTGGCACGCCATACAGGCTGGTACGCCTTTTTCTTCGATGCCAGCGCGGTAGATTTTTTCGCCCAGTTCAACCAGTTCTTCTTTGGCTCCGCCACCGCTAGGTGCCTGGGAGTTGAAGTAAGCGGCCAGGTCGGCAATGTCGTTGTCGCTCAGTCCGGCAACAAAGGCTGTCATTTCAAGCACCTGACGACGTCCATCACGAATATCCTGGAGCTGCTTGGCAAGGTACACCTTGCCCTGCCCAGCCAGTTTGGGGAATGTTGGCACCATGCTGTTACCGTCTGCCCCGTGGCAAGCAGCACAGGTAGCAGATTTTGCTTTGCCGGCATCGGCATCGCCCTGGTAGGCGGAGGCCGCTTCACCAGCTTGGGCCGCGGACATCAGTCCGGCTGAAACAATCAGGCTAATCAACAGGTTTTTCATCGTCAGATCCAGTTAGTAAGTTAATTCTTGTCGTCGCAGTCGACGTTTGTCACTGCTGCTTTATTTGGGCGTCGACATGTAAGTAATCAGCGCTTTATAGTCTTCTGCGGAACAATCCATGCAAAGTCCGCGTGGAGGCATGGCATTAAAACCGTTGGTTACGTGGCTTACCAGTGTATCCATACCTTTTTCCAATCGAGGAGCCCAGGCTGCCGCATCAAAAGCGGTAGGTGAGCCGATCATTGGCGCAACTTGTGGAGCATGGCACGCTCCACAAGAGGTATTGTATTTGGCTTCCGCATCAAATGCGTTAACGTTGGCAGACATGGCGGCAGCTGATACCGCAAGCAGGGTCAGAAGTTTGGTCATTGTGACGTTCTCTCTCATCAGTCGTTATAATATCAGGCTAATTTTTTACTCTGCTCGGCGTGCATCAGAGACTCCGCCCGGAATGTTACACCCTGTGCTAGACTGGCTGCGCCATTCAAAGGCCCAGCATTATATATCATCAAAAACCGGACGGTCATTACGTTTACCCTATGCCAAATCAGGATTCATTGACTTACACCAAGACCAACTACCTTCGTAGCGCCGCCACATTGAGCCAATGCCCTGGCGAAATCACGCGTGAAGTCGCCTTTGCAGGCCGCTCCAATGCAGGGAAATCCAGTGCACTCAACCGGCTGACGGGGCAGAAAAAACTGGCCCGAACCAGTAAAACACCCGGTCGAACCCAGCTGATCAACTATTTTCAGCTTGGTGAACTGCCGCTGGCCCTCGTTGACTTGCCAGGCTATGGCTATGCCAAGGTGCCTATTGGCGTCAAAAATGCTTGGCAAAAAGAGCTCGGCAACTATTTGCAAAAACGCGAAGCGCTGGTCGGCCTGGTACTACTAATGGATATACGTCATCCACTGACCGATTACGACCAGCGCATGCTGGAATGGGCCAATGATAACGGTATGCCTCTCCATCTGGTACTGACAAAATCCGACAAACTCAAACGAGGGGCTGCCAAAAGCACGTTGCTAAAGGTCCAGCAAGCGGTACGTGACAGCTCAACAGATGTATCCGTGCAGATGTTTTCATCGCTGAATGGCGATGGACTGGAGGAATTGAAACGGCGTCTTAACCAGTGGTTCTTGCCACCGGGCGATACGGTTGGCGCTAATCCTGAAGATGATATCGACCCGGGCATTACTGACCTGCCTGCGGCTGCCCCAAACGATTCTGATTCCGGTGATGACTGAGCATCCAGATAGCCTGGCTGCACTCGGAAACGGTTGATCTGAGTCACATCTCACTGTAAACGCAGTATGGTGGCGGCCAGTAACCGCACTATCTGTGTGCTTATGCAGTACAGTGGGACAGTTCCCCGCACGGAATACTGGAACAGGCGACTGGTTTCCAGTCTTCGGTCATTCCTCCAGAATCCGAAGTTGACCCGGTCGTGATTTCCATAACGCCCGGGTCTTTTTTACCATCTCCCAGAACCTCTGGCCGCCAGGCTGGAGCACAGCATGGAATAATCACCTCGACACAATCTGGCCATGCTGCAGCCAAACCGTACGATCTGCCAATACCTGCGCTTCAGTTTCATCATGAGTGACCAGCAACAAGGTCATTTGCAACGGCTGTCGCAGTGCATTCAAGTCACGCCAGATGGTGTGCCGATTCCCCAGATCCAGGCTTGAAAACGGCTCATCCAGCAACAGCACGCCCGGCCGCCGGGCGAGACAACGGGCCAGAGCCGCCCGTTGCCGTTCGCCACCAGACAGCTGGGCGGGATAACGGTTGTGCAAATGTTGCGCGCGGGCCAGACACAGGGCCTCTTCAATCCGCTCGGCGCGAGAACCCTGATGGTCAAACCCGAATGCCAGAGACAGCCAGACATTCTGCCGTACCGTCAGATGCGGGAACAAATGCAAATCCTGGCTCAGATACCCCAGCCGTCGGCGGTGAGGTGCCCAGCCATGTACCGCGGTATCATCAAACAAGACGCGCCCCTGATGGGTAACCAAACCGGCCACCACTTTCAGCAAGGTACTTTTTCCAGAGCCGGACGGCCCTTGGATCGCCACCGCTTCTCCATCGGCCACATTCAGGGAAACCTCATGCAGAATCCGGCTGCTGATTTTTTCAAGCGCCACGGCCGACATATTCCACCTCCTTTGGCGTATCCCTGTCCACCAGGCGGGTTGCCAAAAGCAACAGAAACGCCAGCCCCAGCAAAATCAGGGCACAGGCAACCGCCAGACCGGTTTCACCGCTGGCAATATTCAGGTACACCGCCATCGGCAGTGTTTCGGTATACATCCGTGTCGCTCCGGCCACCATCAAGGTGGCTCCAAATTCACCCAGAGCCCGTGCCCACCCCAAGACTGCCGCAGTCACCAAGCCTCGGGCTGCCATCGGGATTTCTACCAGTAAAAATGCCCATCCGGGTGATAAGCCAAGCGTCCAGGCCATACGCGCGTAATCCTGATCCACGCTGGCAAATGCCGCTCGCGCCGTACGCACGATAATAGAAGCCGCGACGTACGTTTGCGCCAGCACAATACCGGCAGGAGAAAACAGCAGATTGATACCCGCCGCCGCCAACGCAGCTCCGACCGGGCTTTGGTAGCCCAGCAAAAACAACAAGCCGACCCCGGCAACCAGCGGCGGCGTTACCATGGGTAAATCCAGTAAGGTCTCCACCATTGCTTTGCCGGGAAATGCCTGTCGTGCCAAACAATGAGCCGCCGGTACCGCCAACAGCAATGCCAGCGCCAGCGATAATAACGAGGTTTGCAGACTCATCCCGACGGCAAACAGGGTTTCTTCCGACAGCAGCGCACTCTGCAAGTCGCCCGGTGACAAATAGCTCACCAGGGCTCCCACAACCCCAATAATTACCAGCGCCATCAGCACCAGCGGCAGTGCAAACAACAGCCCAAGCCAGTTCATTTTGTTGCTGCCTGCGAAGCTTGCCAGGTGGATTGGATGGGTAAAAACCCGACCTTTTCAAACCCGGCAACCCCCTCTGCGGAGGTCAGAAAATCCACCAGGGCCTGGGCCTGATCCGGGTATTGGCTGCTTTTCAGCACCCCGGCAGCAACGATTTCGGGTTGATACAAATGCTCTGGAATGGCCACCATGCGGATATGCCCGGCGTTCAGAAAGGCTTCGGTACGTCCAATGATGGCAGCGTCCACTTCCCCTTGAACCAAGTACATCGCCAGTTGCTTGACCGTCCCTGCCCGCATCACCGTGTTACGACGAATGGCGTCTCCCTGTCCGGAAGCATTCAGAATATGTTCGGCAGTGCGCCCCAGTGCCATGGCTTTCGGGTCTCCCAATGCTACTCGAAGGCCGGGCTGGGTCAGGTCATCCAGGCGCTGGACATTGGCACCTCGGCGGAGACTGACGCCAACCACCGGAGTGTGCGCCACAATGTCGTGTACCGAGAGCACCTCTCCCGCCAGTTTATCGAAGTACATTCGTGAGCCGGGGATAAACACATCTCCCTGATGGCTGAGTTGATAACGTGTCAGGATTGCGCCCGAGCCTCCGTATTCCACTCGTACCTGATCACCGCTTTGACGTTGGTACTCCTGTACCAGAGCATCGATGGCCGGTCGTAAACCGGCACCTGCGTAAACTTTCAGCTCGACGGCCCATATCCGGGCAGAACACCCCAACATCAGCATGGCAACCAGTGTCGCTGTCAGGCGGTGAGTCCATTTCGATGAAACCATACAATATTCCTACCGTTATATAATTTTATATATAACGAAGCACAAGTCAGACCAACCGGGCCAGTCAATCCAAAACCGTCAGAACCTCACGTCAGCAGCGCCATCCCGCTTCCAACAGCCAATCTCTGCGGATGGCGGTGGCAAGGATCGGCAGGAGAGAAACCCGACATTGTCGTGAATAAGACAAAATCGCCCACAGAGAGTGAGAGGCGAGTTCAAAGGCGAGTGCACGGGATTCCATTCGGTATCGTTCGGTCGAGCCTTGGCATGACAGGTTTTCGCAGTCGATACCGTCAAGCCAGTGCAGAACGATGGCGCCTGCTGATCACCGCTCTCCTGATGACTCAGACCACAAGCGCCGTAGAACAGCGAGGCTCAGTGAGCCTCATCCCAGTTGTCACCGATCCCGGCTTCCACCAGCAGCGGTACCCGTAATTCAGCCGCGCCCTGCATTTGCTGTTTCAGGGCTTCAGCAAATACATCCGTTTCTTCTGCCCGTACTTCCAGCACCAGTTCATCGTGCACTTGCATGACCATGCGGGCATCAAACCCGGAATCCGGCAGCCAGTTGGCGACCCGAATCATGGCGCGCTTGATAATGTCGGCGGCGCTGCCCTGCATCGGCGCGTTGATCGCGGTACGTTCTGCGTGTTGACGACGCTGGCCGTTGCGGGATTTTATTTCTGGCAGGTACAGACGACGGCCAAAGATGGTTTCGACATAGCCCAGGTCTTTGGCGTGTTCACGGGTGTTGTCCATATATTCCCGCACACCGGGGTAACGTTCGAAGTAGAGGTTGACGTAATCCTGGGCTTCGCCACGGCCAATGCCCAGCTGCTTTGCCAACCCAAACGCCGACATGCCATAAATCAAACCAAAGTTGATCGCCTTGGCGCTGCGGCGCTGGTTGTCGGTGACGTCGGCTTCATCAACACCAAAGACTTCTGCCGCGGTAGCCCGGTGTACATCCCGGCCTTCGCTGAAGGCTTTCAACAAACCGTCATCACCCGACAGGTGCGCCATGATGCGCAGTTCAATCTGGGAGTAATCTGCCGCCACCAGCCGGTAGCCTGACGGCGCGATAAATGCCTGACGAATACGGCGGCCTTCCTCAGAGCGAATCGGAATATTCTGTAAGTTCGGATCACTGGACGACAAGCGCCCGGTGGCAGCCACAGCCTGATGGTAAGAGGTGTGCACCCGCCCGGTCGAGCCGGCAATCATGGTGGGTAACTTGTCGGTATAAGTGCTTTTTAATTTCGCCAACCCCCGGTTTTCGAGGATGATTTTGGGCAGTTCATGGCCTTCTTCCGCCAGCTGCAGCAGCACTTCTTCCGCCGTTGACGGTGCCCCTTTCGGGGTTTTCTTTTTCACGGGCAAGCCGAGTTTCTGATACAGGATTTCACCCAGCTGCTTGGGCGACCCAAGGTTAAAGACTTGCCCCGCCACGTCGTGAGCCTGCTGCTCCAGCTGCTGCAGTTTTTGCTCCAGCTCGGCGCTTTGCTCATGCAGTTTGTCGGCATCAATCAGTGCCCCGAGGGATTCCATCGCCGTAAGGATCGGCATAACGGGCATTTCTATGTCAGTAAAAACCTTCGCCAATGCGCCCTGATTTTGCAGTTGGGGCCACAGGGTCTGATGCAGACGCAGGGTGATATCGGCGTCTTCGGCGGCGTATGGCCCAGCCATATCGAGTTCAACCTGATTAAAGGTTTTTTGTTTGACGCCCTTGCCCGCCACGTCTTCAAACGAGGTGGTTTGATATTCCAGATACTTTGACGCCAGGCTGTCCATATCATGACGGGTCGCGACGGAATCCAGCACATAGCTTTCCAGCTGGGTATCGAACTGCACCCCTTGCAGGTGAATACCGTGGTTGGCCAGTACGTGGGCGTCGTACTTCATGTGTTGGCCGACTTTTTTGTGGTTGTTATCTTCCAGCAGCGGCTTGAGTTGTGCCAATACGGTGTCGCGGTCGAGCTGTTCCGGTGCGCCGTCATAATCATGTGCCAATGGTACGTAAGCAGCCTGGCCGGCTTCCACCGCAAACGAGACGCCCACAATGCGGGCGTCCTTGTAGTTAAGCGAGGTGGTTTCGGTATCGAAGGCAAACAGTTCACTGGCTTTGAGCTGCTCAACCCAGCGATCGAGGTCGGCCTGCGTCAGCACCAGCTCGTATTCACCCGGTTCAGCACTGACGGTCGGGACATCCACTTCCGTGGCGGTGTCAGCAGCGGTTGCCAACGGCTGTTCAGCGCTGGCACTTGAGGGCCGGCTGTCAGAGCTGTTGGCTTCGGGCGGGTTGCTGGATGCCTCCGATAACTCGGCGATCCAGGCTTTGAATTCCATGCTCTGATACAGCGCCAGCAAGGCATCGGTGTCGGTTGTCGTACTGTGCAGCTCTCCCAGCGATTGCGGCAGCTCGACATCACATTTGATGGTGGCCAGCTCTTTCGACAGAAAGGCCTGGTCCTTGTGTTCTTCCAGCTTTGGAGCCAGGGTTTTGGCACCACGGAAGCTGAGGGTCTTGACCTGATCCAGATTGGCGTAAATGGTTTCCAGCGAGCCTAATCCAGCCACCAGCCCAACGGCGGTTTTTTCACCGACCTTGGGCACGCCGGGAATGTTATCGACCTTGTCGCCCATCAGCGCCAGGTAGTCGATAATGTGTTCCGGCGGTACGCCAAATTTTTCTTTTACCCCGTCGACATCCAGAAAGGTGCTGGTCATGGTGTTGATCAATGACACATGCGGATCCACCAGCTGCGCCATGTCCTTGTCGCCAGTGGAAATAACCACCTGACACTGGCTGGCTTCGGCCTGGGCCGCCAACGTGCCGATAACGTCGTCGGCTTCCACACCGTCGATAATCAGCAGCGGCAGGCCCATGGCGCGGATGATGTCATGGATGGGGGCGATTTGTTCGCGCAGCTCGTCCGGCATTGGCGGGCGATTGGCTTTGTACTCCGGGTACATATCGTTACGAAAGGTTTTGCCTTTGGCATCAAACACCGCCACCATCTGGGCATCGGGATAGTCTTTTTGCAGTCGTTTGATCATGCTGATCACGCCTTTCACTGCATTGGTGTGCACACCGCGTGAATTGGTCAGCGGTGGAATGGCATGAAAGGCACGGAACAGATAGGAAGATCCGTCGATAAGAACAACAGACTTGGGCATAACAGAATTCCTGTAGACTCGGCAAAATCCGGCCGCTGGCGCTGGGGTTCACGTCCGGGTCGGCATACAATAAGGAAGAATTGAAATTGAAAGGCATCCTAACATGAAGACCCCGACTCGTCTGAACCTCCGTCGTGCCACCGTGGTGCTGGGTGTTACTCTGGCTTCAGCGCTGTTTTCGAGCGTTGGCTTTGCGGCCGACCCAAGTGGAGAGTCTGTTACCATCCGTAATGATGGCGACAAAACCTTTTATGAGTTCCGGGTCAATGGCGAACTGGTTGAAATCAAGGTCGAGCCCAAAGTAGGCAAGCCGTATTACCTGGTACCAGAATCTCAAGGGGATAACTTTGTCCGCAAAGACAATCCCGATATCGTCGTACCCAAATGGGTTATCTTCCGCTGGTGATATAATCACGTTATGTCTGTCTATACGCCCGTCCCACAATCCACTCTGGCCGTCTGGCTCGAACAATTCGAGCTCGGCTCGCTGCTGTCTTTGCGCGGCATCGCTGGAGGTATTGAAAATACCAATTACTTTGTCACTACCACGGCCGGTGAGTTTGTGCTGACGTTGTTTGAGCACCATGCTGCCGATGAAGTCGAGCAATTTGTTGCGCTGGCCAATCATCTTGGCCGCGCCAATGCTGCCGGGCAATCGTCATCGTTACCCGTGCCCGCACCCATCGCCAATCGTGATGGCCAGTGGCTGTTTTCCCTGGAACACAAACCGGCAATTCTGTGTCCGCGTCTGGCGGGCGAGCATGTCGAGCATCCAACTGCCAGTCATGCCCGCCAGGCCGCCGCCGGACTGGCACAATTGCATCTGGCGGCAGCAGACCTTAATGTCCAGCGCCCCAACAGTCGCAGTCTCGACTGGTGGACCTATATGGCGGGCACACTGACCCATGTCCTGAATGAAGCCGATATGGCCCTGTTGCGAGATGAGATCCAGCAGCAGCAACAGATCCGGGGAGACTGGCTGGCGTTACCCCATGGCTGGATTCACGGTGATCTGTTCCACGATAACGTGTTGTTTGAAAATACCGCTGCTGGCCCGAAACTGGGGGCCATTCTGGATTTGTATAACGCTTGTCAGGACGCCTGGATTTTTGACCTTGCCATTGCTGCCAACGACTGGTGTTGCGACAGCCATGGTAACTGGCAGTACGACTTGCTGGAGGCCTTGCTGGAGGGTTATCAGTCGGTACGACCGTTCACTGAAGCCGAACAGGCGCTTTGGCCAATGGCCTTGCGTGGCGCGGCATTGAGATTCTGGCTCAGCCGGATATTGACCCAACAGCTGCAGTCAGCCCAGCTGACCGCCGCCGACGGGCAAATGGCGATCAGCAAGGATCCGGCGGAATACCGCGACAAACTGTGCCGCAGACGCCAGGCCGCCCAGCCCGCCGCTTAATACGACGGGCCGTGGAGCCCGGCTTGCTGCGGGTCAGTCCAGTCGGCGAGCCGCACGATGCAGCTCGTCGAGCTCGGCCACCAGCCGGGGCTGGTCGATCATGCCCTGTACGCCATACCAGAGCACCGCAAAATAGTGCTCTTGCAGCAAGGCCCGTTGCCAATCCTTCCCCATGACATCAATGCCAAACAGAGCGCACCACTGCTGTTGCTGCTCTGCTTTCATGTTGGCTGATACTGCCAACCCGGCGATATCCCAGCAAGGATGGCCCACCGCGGCATATTCCCAATCGATCAGAATCCAGCGTCCCTGATGCAAGCGCCAGTTAAGCGGGTTCGGGTCCATATGACACAGCGCCCGTTCTGGACCTGGCGCCTCGGCCAGCAAGTGCTGCAACGGTAATCGCTGCTGGCTCCAGTCTCCGGGCCAGCGAACTTCAATGGCACGCCAGTAGTGCTCGGCCTTGACCGCCACATGCAGCTCAGGCAAATCTGGACCGAAGGGCAAGGTATGAAGCCGGGTCAGTTGTTGCGCCAGTATGGTCATCAGTTCAGTGCTGATGCTACCGCGCATACACTCCGACAGCTCCGGGCCATCGGCCCGGTCGACGATCCAGTAACTGTCATCGGCACTGCGGTAACGTATCCGGGGTGCCAGACCAGCCTGGGCGGCCCGCTGTTGAATGCGGTATTCGGTTTCACGACATATATCCAGCGACTGGCTGTTGGCTGCACTGAGCCGTACCACGTATTCGCCAGAATCCAGTGTCAGTGCCCAGCTACGATTGGTCAGGCCGCCGGTCATCAACACCATGTCATCCACACCAGGGGCGTGATCACACAGGTCCCAGTTCTGCCATTCCGCCAGAATATGCTGACACTGAGCGTCGTGTGGCGGCTCAGTGCAGGGGAGAAACAGCCAGCTCAAACTTGCTGCCAATCGGGTGCATCCCGATGGTTGTGCCGCACACTCTGGTCACGATAATCCTTATGCCAGACAAACCAGCCGATGGCAGCCAGCACCACATAAATAGCCATCAGGGTGGCGGTCAGATACAACTCACGGTCGATATACAGATAAATCGCCACGGCATCGATCACAATCCAGTAAAGCCAGTTTTCCAGCACTTTACGAGTCACCATCCAGGTAGTGATCACCGCGCCCCAGGTGGTAAAGGAATCCAGATAGGGCATGACCGCGCTGGTATTGCTGTGTAACAAGGCACCACTCACCAGTGTCAGCCCAGCAATGGCTGCCAGTGTCAGCATATGCTGTGTCAGGTTCCAGCGCTGGATTGGCAGTTCTTCGGTGGTTTCATCCGCAGCGGAATGCTGCCAGGCCCACCAGCCATAGAGAGCCATCAGCAGATAATAGACATTCAGCGCCGATTCCATCAGCAAGCTGACATCCCAGAACAACCAGCTGAAAATGGCAGTACTGCCAAAGGCCGCATACCAGCACCAGTTACTCTGACGCATGGCCAGTACCAGATAAGCAAGCCCCAGCACCACGGCAATGACCTCGGGGAGGCTTTGGGCAGCCAGAGCAGCTGTCATCTGGCTCACTATGTTATCCATCGGATTGGATTACCTCGGAGTTGTCTCGCACGACCAGAGCAGCGCCTTATGGGCGTTACAGGGTCGTGGCGATGATTTGGTGTCTGTGGTTCTGGTCTTGGTCGTGCTGGTTCAGCGGCTCTGGTCGTGGTGTCAGTACAGCGGTTGATCACCGCCGCCGAGGCATCCAATCCTGTTCCCACAACACCCCTTAAACCTGGCCCTCAAACCCAACCCCCAAGCCTAGCCGTGTGGCTTGAGCGCAGGGTCCAGATTCACACCCGGAATCATCTTATAGACAAAAATGGCTTTGCCATAGGTTTCGAACGAGTGTTTCATTTCTGCGGCAATGGTATTCATGACCAGATCGTAGTCACCAAACACCTGGGTGCACATGGTGTTGCACACCACGGTCAGTCCTTCGGTCCCTTGCAGACGCTCGATAAAGTCTTTGATCGCGGGGATATATTTGTCTGCCAATGGGTATGCGCTGATATCAACGGAAAGTTCCATACGGTACTCCTGAGATTAGGATGGGATTACGGGAATAAAGCATAGGCCAGTCAGCAGTGACTGGCCTGAATAAACAACCGGTCAGAAATAGTATTTGCCTTCCACGCCAACCAGTCGCGGGTCGCCATACTGTACCCAGCGCTCGTTGGTGTAGCCGTCACGGGGGTCATTACCAAAATGGAAACCACGGACTTCCTGCTCGACATCGGTCAGGTTACGACCGTACACGGCCAGCTGGTAATTGCTACCATCATACGCCACCCGGGCATGCCACATGACATAGGCGGTGGATTCTTCATAATGACTGTCGGAAAAGTAGAAGCTGTCTTTGGCTTCGTTTTCCAGTACCAACGTCAGGCCGTTGCCAACCGCATAAGCCAGACTGTTGGCAAAGCTGTACGTCGGCGACTGAGCCTGCTCACGACCGTTCATGCTGAAGGTGCCATCGGCGGTTTCGTACTGATAGTCGATAAACTTGGTTTGTAACCAGCCACCACTGAAAGTCCAGTTCAGCTGTTCACTGAGTGCCCAGTCGGTTTCCAGTTCCAGACCGTAGTTAACCCCTTCCGCGGCGTTGGCCAGATAGTCCTGGAAGCTGATACCGCTGTTATCTTCGTTTTGTACCGCCAACGAACTTTTGACTTGCTGGTCTTTACGCTGAATATAAAAGGCCGCTACACGAGTGCGTAAGGTGTCGTCGAGCAGGCTGGATTTTAATCCGGCTTCCAGCGCATTATTAAACTCGGTATCGAAAGTGCGATGGTCTTCGCTGATGTCTTGGTCGGTATTCACCCCACCGGCTTTATAACCACGCGCCAATGACGCATAAGCCAGCTGGTTGCTATTAAGCAGGTATTCCAGCGCCACTTTACCGCCCCACAAGCTTTCCGTGCGGTCATTGTTAATGGCGTTACTGTCGTCATAGTCGGTGTTCCACTGTTCACTGCGCACACCCGTCGTTACCACCAGGTCGTCACTGGCTTGAACGGACAGTTCACCGTAGACCGCCGTGGAGGCGGTGTTGAGGTCACTGAAAAAGGTCTCCGTATTCCAGGTATAGAAGCGGGTCATATCTTCTGAGCGGGTCATACGATATACACCCACAACCCAGTCGGTCGAACCGGAGAACAATTGTCCTGCTTCGGTAGAGGTCAAGCGCACGTCCAGTTCACGGCGGCGGTGATCGCGCAGATACTGGTCAGTAGAGCTATACCCTCCTTGATTGGCCAAACAAGTGCCCGGCGTTACACAGATGTTGTCGGTGGTGCCATCGTATTCGCCATAAGCCCAATCTTCGTCGTAGCTGTATTCGGTGTTGCCGTTGCTGCCAGAGGCATGCACGCGCAGATCAAACGCCTCGGCCATTTCCGATGTCCAGGTCAGGGCGGCGGCATGGGTATTCTGCCGATCAACACCCGGATTATCGGAATAGGTGGTGCGGTTATTATCGAGAGAAAAGGCATCAAAGCCGTTATCCACATCGATATACAACCAGGTCAGTGCCAGGGTATTACGCTCATCCAGCGCCAGATTGCCTTTCAGACGTACCAGCTGTTCATCGATATTGTTGGTGTCATCACGATCGAGGTAAGCGTTGTGAATATACCCATCCGAGCTGTTCTGATGCGCCGACAAGCGCATATTCAGTCCCGGGCCGACTTCCCCCGACACCACGGCACCGAGGGCTTTGGTGTTGTAGTTACCCAGTTTGCCCGACACCATGCCTTCAAACTGTTCTGTTGGATCATTACTTTCGATATTGATCATACCGGCCAGGGCATTGGCACCAAAACGGGTGCCTTGTGGGCCGCGCAAGACCTCGACCTGCTGTACATCAAACAAACCTGCACCACCGCCCAGCCCGGTCATGTCGATGCCATCAACCCGCAAACCCACCGATGGGTTGACCGGGTCCACATACTGGCTGCGTTCACCAATACCGCGAATCTGGAAAAAACGCCCCCGGGAAGCACCGGAAGTGAAGTTGACGTTGGGAGCCAGCGCCAGCAGGCTTTCGAGATGATCCGCCGAGCGCTGTTCAATAGCAGCCGCACCAACAACGGTCGTTGCTTCCGGAATGGACTGGACATCGGTCTGGCGAAAATCCGCCGTCACGACCACTTCTTCCATGGCAGACTGGTCGGCATACGTTGACAGGGTGAATACAGCCGCGGATACGGCCAGGAATAAAGGTGTCTTGCGACATATCATTGGGTCTGTCCTCTTAAATAATTCAAAAAGGAGACCCGGTTTGGTGTACAGGATAACGCGTAGGTCGCTAATCCATTTAGCAACAAAAAGACTGTCGATATGCCAGGAATAACTCACAGCACTCGCCCATTCCTACGCCGGTACTAACCGGATCAGGTTCTAGGGGTTTATGCCATTTGGCAAGTCTCAGGCTGATCAAGCCACCCCCTGGGACGCGGCCATTATACGGATATTCCATCGGATACCAATCCTGCACCGGATTTCGTTCTTGCTGTCGCATTCTTTTACTTGAATTACGCCGTCATCGTCTCAATCTTGTGGTCATAATGAGAGTTCATATTTGCGCCTAATTCATTCCACAGGAGGAATATCATGTTGCGCATTATCCTGTTTTTGGCCACCAACCTGGCGGTGATTCTGGTCGCCAGCATTACCTTGTCGATTCTCGGCGTTGGCAGCTACTTTTCACAACAAGGGCTGGATTTTGGCAACCTGCTGATATTCTGTCTGGTGTTTGGTATGGCGGGTTCTGCCGTGTCCTTGCTGCTGTCCAAGTGGATGGCCAAGCGCGGCATGAACGTCCAGGTAATCGAATCTCCCCATAACGCCAGCGAGCAATGGCTCGTCAGCACGGTGCAAGAGCTGGCCGACAAGGCAGGAATCGGCATGCCGGAAGTGGGGGTGTTCAACTCTCATCAACCCAATGCCTTTGCCACCGGCTGGAATCGTAACGATGCTCTGGTGGCGGTTTCAACCGGTCTGCTACAACGCATGAGCAAAGACGAAGTAAAGGCCGTGCTGGGCCATGAGATTGGTCACGTTGCCAACGGGGATATGGTGACGCTGGCTCTGATTCAGGGGGTAATCAACGCCTTTGTGATGTTCTTTGCCCGTATTATTGGTAATTTTGTCGACAAGGCTATTCTGAAAAACGAAAACGGTCCGGGCATCGGCTTTTTTATCGCCACATTTGTATCCGAAATTGTGCTTGGCATCCTGGCGTCGTTTATTGTCGCCTGGTTCAGTCGTCGTCGTGAGTATCGTGCCGATATTGCCGGAGCTGACCTGGTCAGCCCGGTCGCCATGATCAATGCGCTGGCACGGTTACAGGAAAGTTATGACCAACCCAGCGAGTTGAATGGCGAGCTGGTCGCCTTTGGTATTGCTGGTGAAGGCAAACTGGCAGCGCTGGCCGCGTCTCACCCGCCACTGACAGATCGTATCAACGCCTTGCGTCAGCGTTACAGCGTCTGATCACCTGATCACAACAATGGCTGGCCACAACGCCTGATAACCGTGTCATCAAAAACGCTGGCCACAAAAAAAAACCGCCCCTCGCAAGAGGGGCGGTTTTTTTTGTATCAAACAATCGCCAGATCAGATATCAGCAATCGTTTTTAACGGGTAGTTGGCAGGCATTGGGCCTGCTGCTACACCGGTTTCAATCGCAGCTTGTGCAACGGCAAAAGACACCGCGCCCAACAGACGGGAATCGACTGCTTTCGGAATGATGTATTCGCGACCAAAAGCCAGAGACTCCAGACCGTATGCATCCAGCACTTCCTGGCTCACTGGCTCTTTCGCCAGTCCCGCCAGCGCCTTGGCTGCTGCCAGTTTCATTTCTTCGTTGATGCGCTTGGCACGTACGTCCAGAGCACCACGGAAAATGAACGGGAAGCCCAGTACGTTGTTTACCTGGTTCGGATAGTCAGAACGACCGGTTGCCATGATGGCATCAGGACGCGCTTCCCATACGATTTCCGGCATGATTTCCGGTACCGGGTTGGCGCAAGCAAAGATAACCGGATCGGCTGCCATGGCCTTGATCTGTTCACCAGTCACCATGTTCGGACCAGACAGACCAAGGAAGATGTCCGCGCCATCCAGTGCATCGTCAATGGTGCGTTTGTCGGTATCGACAGCAAACATGGCTTTGTACTGGTTCAGGTCATCACGACCGGAATGGATCACGCCCTTGCGGTCACACATAAAGATGTTTTCTGGTTTCATACCGGCCAGAATCATCAGCTTGGAGCATGAGATTGCTGCAGCACCGGCACCGACGACACACATTTTGGCGTCTTCGATTTTTTTACCAACAACTTCCAATGCGTTCATGGCACCGGCAACCGTAACGATTGCAGTACCGTGCTGGTCATCGTGGAATACAGGAATATCGCACTGTTCGATCAGGGTGCGTTCGATTTCAAAACACTCAGGTGCCTTGATGTCTTCCAGGTTGATGCCACCAAAAGTAATCGCTATGCGACGCACGGTATCGATAAAGGCTTGTGGGCTTTCGCTTTCCACTTCCAGATCGATAGAGTCAACGCCCGCAAAACGTTTGAATAGCAAAGATTTGCCTTCCATGACGGGTTTGGATGCCAGTGGCCCCAGATTTCCCAGCCCCAGAATGGCGGTACCGTCAGTAATCACGGCAACCAGATTCCCTTTGCCGGTATATTTGTAGGCATTTTCAGGGTCGGCAGCAATTTCCTTGACCGGCTCAGCCACACCTGGGCTGTACGCCAGCGACAAATCGCGTGAGGTGGCGGCAGGTTTGGTCAGTTCGACACTGATTTTGCCCGGTTTGGGAAATTGATGATAATCCAGAGCTGCTTGCTTGAGATCTTCTGACATAGTGCTCATCCAGTCGTTTTTTTTGTGGTGTTAATATCCCTGGGCTCGACGCATAACGCGTTGTCCAATTAGACAACAATTGCGAAAGGGGCACCCTTAATAGCAAAAAGCCCCGGGTATTTCCACTATATCCTTGAAATGTTCCAGGCGACTGCTGTTCTTTTGCGCTGATTTGAATTGCCCTGATCTACCGCAAGATTCGACCAGAGTATTCATACAAAAGTCGTAGGTACATTAACGACTGGTAGTTGTAGGGCAACACACAGACCAGGATGACGGTTTTCAGCGACCACTTTCCCGCCATGCAATTCCACCACTCGCCTGACCAATGCCAGGCCCAGACCATAGCCTATATCCCCGGCGCCGGGACTGCGGGCATGATCAACCTGGGTAAAGGGTGCAAAAATGGATTCCAGCATATCGTCGGGCACACCAGGCCCCTGATCCATGACCGAAATATCCACACGATCTCCCACTTCAGCCACTTCTACCAACAAACAGCCACCGTCCGGTGAATACCGAATGGCGTTACGCAGCAGGTTATCAACCGCCCGTTCAATCAGCACCCAATCCCAGGAACACTGGGCCGGTGCTTTGGAACAGTCGCAAGTTACCTTGATGTGCCGGGATTCCAGCTCCAGCTCAGCATCCTGCAACCAGCCATTCACTTGCTCACAAGGACTGCGTTCTTCCAGCTGCAGCTGTCCGGCCCGTAACTGGGACAAACGAGCCAGATCCAGAATCTGGCTGATAAGATTTTCCACCTGAAACGCGGCCCGTTCGATACGGTCATGTTCTGCCGCAACGAGCTGCTGCTGATCTTTTTTACGGGCGATACCCAGCGCAATTTGCAAGCGGGTTAACGGTGAGCGTAATTCGTGGGAGACATCACGTAATAATTGTTGATGGCTGGCCAATAACTGCTGGGTGGCGTCCGCCATGCTGGCCACTTCGGCCACCAATACGCCAATTTCATCCTTGCGACTGATATCAGCAGCCAGATCGGTAACATCAAAATTGCCTTCGGCCATTTGCCGCACGACCCGTTGCAAACGGCGCATTGGCAGCGTCAGATTCCAGACCAGCAAGAAACACAGCAGCGTGACCACCACTACAATCACGACCGGCACCACCCAGCGGCGTTTATCGTCCAGAAAGTTCTGCCAAACCTGGCGGGAAACACCGATATAAAGATAGCCGTCACTCTGCACTGGCCCCAGCATCAACCAGCCATCGTTCTGGCCGTACAGAGACCGTCCAAGATAGCCGGCCCGATCGGCAAACTCTTCCAGGTCGTGGGGTAATTCCTCAACCCGGTCCACCGGTACCGATACCAGGTTCCAGCCCGGCCGCAGCTGCCGCCAGAGCATCCGGCCTTCTGCCACAATCGGCAATTGTTTCTCCATCAAATTCAGTAACAGGCGCGAGTCTGCCAGATCCGCAGGTCGCATAAAGTCATCATCAACCCAGTTTCTGGTAGCAACCGCCAGCCCCATGGCGAGAAAGATCACCAGCCAGAACCAGACAAACACCTTAAAAAACAGCGATCGGTACCAGCTGACCTTAACGCCCCTAAAGTGTCTGATCATCGGTCAGGACTTAACCAGCAAATAGCCGCGGCTACGCACCGTCTTGATCCAATCACTACCATCTTCACGGTGGCCGAGTTTTTTACGCAAGTTACTGACGTGCATATCAATCGAACGGTCGTAAGCCATCAGTGAACGTCCCAATGCCGACATCGACAGGGTATCTTTACTGACCAGCTCTCCGGCGTGCTCCATCATGCACTGCAAGACGCCAAACTCGGCACCGGTCAGCACCAGGTTTTCGCCATCCAGGCATACTCCCCGATCACTGGGCGTCAGAACCAAAGGCCCCACCTGTATCGCCCCTTCGGCTACCGGTGCGCTGGAATCACCCGTCATATCGATACGGCGAAACAGTGCCCGAATCCGCGCTACCAGTTCATGGTGGTGATACGGTTTGGCAATATAATCATCCGCGCCATGTTCCAGCCCTAATACCCGGTCGACACTCTCGCCTCGAGCAGTCAACATGATCACTGGCACCTGGGATTCAGCCCGAATGCGGCGTAACACCTCAAAGCCATGAATTTTAGGTAACATAACGTCCAGCAAGACCAGATCGTAGTCCCCTTTTAATGCTTGCTCCAGGCCGCTTTCTCCATCGTGTACCGGAGTGAGTTCAAAGCCCTCCATCGCCAGGTATTCCTGCAATAATTCGCCCAGCTCGGTGTCGTCGTCGATCAGTAATATTGATTTCATTCGGTTCCTCCCAGCCCAAGTCTAATCAGGCGATGGACTGTTCTCTAACAGGTTTACGGTTTTTTGCAACTGACCGTGATTATTGACATAAACCGGTGTATCTAAAGACCGGGGTATTCCCAGCCGTTGCAAGACATCATCCAGCGACAGTCAATGGCCCGGTAGCAACTAATGACCAGCAACTAATGGTCCAGCAGCGTTGCCATCCAGCGAGTTGACTGGCGGGTTTCCAGCGCTATCTTGACCACCATGGTCAGCGGTATCGAAAGCAGCATACCCACCGGGCCAAGAATCCAGCCCCAAAAAATCAATGACAGGAACACCACCAGTGTCGACAACCCCAACGTACGCCCCATCATGCGGGGTTCCAGCACATTACCAAACGTCATATTGGCAACCACATAGGTGATAGCCGTTGCCAGTGCCGAACCTGGGCCTAACTGGATCAAAGCAATCAGCACAGCCGGAACAGCCGCAATAATAGAGCCGATATTGGGAATATAATTCAGCAGAAAAGCAATCACCGCCCACACCGGCGCATAATCCACCCCAATTATCCACAATACCACTCCGATACAGACCCCGGTGCCAAGGCTCATCAAGGTCTTGATGGCCAGATAACGCTGTACCAAATTACTGAAACGCTCAAAATGCGCAAACGCACTGGTTTGCTCACCAAAAGCACGTTTCAGCTTCTCTGGCATGCCGGAGGCCTCCAGCAAGATAAACACCACGGTAAACAAAATCAGAAAAGCATTGGTCAAGACACCACCAAGGCCATTAAACACGCTGGTCACCATGTTCATGACCACACTCGGATCGACGTATTCCCGCAACAGGTTGGCAGGTACTTCGATACCCAGGTTATTCAGCCAGGCTACGATTCCCTGCATCAAATTCTGCAGCTTGGTTTCGTACAGCGGAATGTCTTTATAAAACGCATTCACGGTGCCACCCAGAAATACGGTCAAACCGGTACCACTGACCAGAAAACCCAGCATCATCAGCAGTACCGCCAACACATCCGGCACACCACGACGCGACAGCCAATGCATCATTGGAGCACTGAGCACGGCAATAAAAACCGACAACAGAAAAGGCACCAGAATATCCGCCGCACTGCGCACACCGGCAATCACAATAATAGCGGCCGCCAACGTCACAAAGATGTTGCTGGTTACATGAGTATTAGTCGACATGATTTCTTCCCGAAACCCCTGAAGGCGAAAGGCTCAACTTACACCAGCCAGCGTTCGGACGCATCCAGTGAACAACCGCGATGATCATGGACTTGGCAGCAAGCAAAGAGTTCTGTATTATCCGCGCTCTGTTTGCGGAAGTGGCGAAATTGGTAGACGCACTGGATTTAGGTTCCAGCGCCGCAAGGTGTGAGAGTTCGAGTCTCTCCTTCCGCACCATCTTTTTTAGATCCTGGTCTTTCTCTCCTACATGGACACCCACTTAAGTCCATCCTAGTCCTTCTGGTCCCTTCTATATGGACACCCGGCCCTGCATGGACACCCGGTCCTGCATAGACACCCACTTAAATCAGCGGTCCGAGTCCTTCACTACAGACACTACAGAGACACCCACTTAAATCAGCACTTTTGCCTGATTCCATTGCATAACCCAAGCGCCATAATAATGCTTCGTTAACTTCAAGGACGGGGTACGATCATGCCAAAGCCACGGAAACAACAAGTCTCTGTTGAAGCAACACCCTTCTACCACTGCGTGTCCCGATGCGTTCGACGCGCCTTTTTGTGCGGCACCGATTCGGTGTCTGGCCAGTGCTATGAACATCGCCGCAGTTGGCTTGAAGCGCGGATTCTTGCCCTCCCACAAATATTTGCTATTCAAGTTGCCGCCTATGCAGTGATGTCGAATCACTACCATGTCGTACTGTTTGTGGATATCAATCAAGCACAAGCCTGGAGCGATATGGATGTTGTGCAGCGCTGGCACCAGCTCTTCAAAGGCAACGTATTATCACAACGTTTTGTTCAAGAAGAGCAGCTGGCCGAAGCCGAGCAGCAGCGGCTAAAAATACTGGTCGACGAGTGGCGTTCACGACTGTCAGATATCAGCTGGTTTATGCGGGTACTGAATGAAGCCATTGCCCGTGAGGCGAACAGTGAAGATGGTTGCTCGGGCCGCTTCTGGGAAGGTCGCTTTAAATCCCAGGCGCTGCTGGACGAAGCCGCGCTGCTCAGCTGCATGGCATATGTCGATTTAAACCCGGTTAGGGCTGGCATTGCCGAGACACCGGAAAAGGCCGATCACACGTCGGTGAAACGTCGTATTAAGCAGGCTCAAACAACATCAACACCTGATCACATCACCCGGCAGTGCCCGCACTTGCTGCCATTCGTCGGAAACCCACGGCAAGATTCTCCAACAGGAATCCAGATGCCGTTAACCAGCTACCTGTCGTTAGTCGATGCAACCGGGCGCATACTTCGCTCCGATAAGCAGGGTGTAATCAGTGAAGGGTTATCGCCTGTTCTCCACCGTATAGGCCTGGACGAAAAACAATGGCTAGCCATGAGCCAGCAATTCGAGCAGTGCTTTACGACCTTTGCAGGCAATGAAGCCAAGGTTCGATCAGCGTGTGAGCAACTGGGCTACAAACGACCGACAGGGATTGGTCGGGCCAGACTACTGGTGGCAAGCTAGATTCTGTGTCCAAACCAACAACAACAGCATTCTTCGGGTATATACCTGAAGCCCGATACGCTTGAGCCTGCGTATTTGCCAAACGACGATATTTTCAAGGCACTGTCATCGCCTACAGGCAAACCAGCTCGCTAAAATTGAAATTCATTGTGCAATGGCTGAGATACATCAGCCCTGATGGCTTCGCTCTGTTGCTGTTGATTGTCTGCAACGCTTTTAAGAGTGGGTGTCCTGTTTAAAAACGATTTAAAAACTATGGTGGATGTCCTATTTAAAACTACTTAATAGTGGGTGTCCTATTTAAACTCTGGTGTCCTATTTAAACTCTGTTTAAAAACGGGCAAACCAGCTCGCTAAAATTGAAATTCATTGTGCAATGACGGAGATACATCAGCCCTGATGGCTTCGCTCTGTTGCTGTTGATTATCTGCAACGCTTTTAAGAATGGGTGTCCTATTTAAAAACGATCAAAAAAGCCGCCTGAATCAGGCGGCTTTTTTTGTCATGCCATCACTGTCAGTCTTGCGTAATCGGCAGCAGCGTGATTTCAACACGACGGTTCAGTTCTTTGCCGGCTTCGGTACTGTTGCTGGCAATCGGCTGACTTTCACCAAAGCCAACCGGGTCCAGTCGTACGGAGTTGATGCCTTGGGTTTGCAGGTAGTTAGCCACGGATTTGGCACGCTGTTCCGACAATGCCTGGTTAAAGGTTTCAGAGCCGTCGCTGTCGGTATGGCCAGAAACCACCACCAATGTGGAGTCGTATTCTTCCAGTACCAATACCACGGAGTTCAACACTTCATAAAAGCTGGAGGCGATCGCTGAACGACCCGAGGAGAAAGTAATATTACCTGGCATGATCAGGTTGATATTGTCGCCAACCCGCTCAACGCTGACGCCAGTGCCGCGCAGTTGTTTACGTAATTTGGCTTCTTGGGCATCCATGTAGTAGCCGATGCTGCCACCAACCAAACCACCACCTGCAGCCGCCGCCAGAATCCGGCGATTACGGGTGCCGCTGTCTTCATCCTTGTTGGTAGCATAAGCAACCACAGCCCCAACGCTGGCGCCAATGCCTGCGCCTATTGCAGTTTTGGATGTTTTTTCTTCACCGGTATAAGCGTCGAATGTGGTGCACCCACTGGCCAACATCACGATTGAAGCAACTGCTGCGATCCTTTTCATACTCTCTCCTGAATTTGTAGTTTTGTCATCAAGTTTAAAAACGGCTAGCGGACGGTATATTACTGTTTTTTACATGGAAGTTTCAGTCTTAATCCCGATTGACGACAGCAGGATTTATTTGTAGCTGATGCTGGCAACTCACCGATGGCACGGTATCTCTCGCAGCCTCAGCGGCGACCATTGGATGGACGCCGTGAAACAGGGGGCCGGACCAATAACTGGTAGATCTGCACCAAGACACTACTGATCCCTACGGTAATCCCCAAAAACACCATGATCGCTAGCGGTGAGCTCAAATACTGCAATGAATACGTCTTGCCCTCATCGCACCCCGATATCAAACCAAGCCAGCGTCCGCCAGAATCCAGGCAGATGTCTTGAGCCGAAACATAAATAAAGCCAATCAGTCCGCAGACAGAGATCAGCATGGAGAGTGCGAGGCAAATCAGCCATATTTTCATAAGGATGTTGAACCTGGTTGACGATGTGGCCGAGAGTGTACACCAACCACCCTAGGAGACTGCTTGTGTGCTGTCTCAGGTAAACAGACTAGGCAAACACGGCAATAGCCTCAGCACATTCCCGTAATGCCAATATCCGTTCAAACAGCCCATTGGCATCCTCAAAGCGAGGGGTGGGGCCAACAATACCCAGCGCACCGATCAGAGCCGAGCCACGCATGACCGGTACTGCCAACGATGTCACCCCTTGTTCGAATTCGTTGGCCACCAGGGCGTAACCGTTGATTCGGGCCTTTTTCAGATCCAGACGAAGGTCTTCCAGGTCGATTTTGGTGTCTTCGGTATACGCTGTCCGAGGCGCATCCTGCAGTAGCTGCTCTTGCATCTCATCCGTGGAAAATGCCACCAGAACCCGACCGATCCCGGTGGCGTGCAGGGGTAGCCGGTAACCCACGGTAAACCCCTGGGTAATCATGCCCGGATCGCTGGGTGAATGGGCCACATAAATAGCTTCGGTGCCGTCCAGCATGGCGAAGGAAATCCCTTCTCCCAGCTTGAGTGAATACGACCGCAGAATCGGCGTGACATGCTTGCCAATGTCCCTGCCCTGCAGGAACTCCCCCGCCAGACCCAGTATTTTGGGCGTCAGTTTGTACACCCGGTTGCTGCATTCCAGATAACCCAGATATTGCAATGTCAGCACCAGTCTGCGAGCGACCGTTCGGTTCAGGCCGGTTTTCTCAGCTATATTGGGAATGGTCATGGATCGATCCGTGCCACTAAACGCCTCCAATACTTCCAGGCCTTTTGCAAAGGTCATGGATATATCTTTTTCATTATATTTTTCAAACACTTGGACTATTCCTTTCCGATTAATGAAGGCGCTTTCAACGGCGCTGTGCGCACGTTTGGTTTGTTGGCTTTGTAAAGCGATGGATTAAAAAAAATTTGACTCAGATCAAACTGACATTCTATAAGTGGTGATCGATATTGAAACATAAGTTCGATTATCGATCAAATTATTATAAGCCGCTGTGGAGCTATCGATGAAAGCCGTGAGAAAAAACCTGTCAACGCTTGCCTTTTCCAGCCTGCTGGCACTCAGTTCGGCCTCAACTCTGGCCGCCGAAGCCAACCTGCGTTTTGCTCATTTCATGCCGAAAAACAGCTGGCAGAGTGAACGCATGTTCGAGTCTTGGAAAAAAGCTGTCGAAGAACAATCCGAAGGTCGCCTCAAGGTGACGGTCTTCCCGGCCCAGACATTGGGCAAGGCCCCTGCCGGTTATGACAACGCCAAAAATGGCATTGCCGATATCGCCTGGACCGTACAGGGCTATACCGCCGGACGCTTCCCACTCAGTCAGATCATGGAACTGCCTGGTCTGTTCAAGACCGGTGCCGTTGGTTCCTGCGCCTTCCAGAAGCTGTATGACAGCGGCGTGCTCGACAAGGAATACGAAGAAACCAAGGTGCTTTACGTCCATACCCATAGCCCCGGTCACTTGCACACCAAGGATCAGGTCGTCACCTCTCTGGACGATCTGAAAGGCCTGAAAATCCGTCGTCCTACCGACCTGATTGGCGAACTGATCGGCGAACTGGGTGCCGAGCCAATTGGTATGCCCGCACCGTCTATTTACCAGAGCATGCAACGGGGCGTTATTGATGGCTACATGCTGCCATGGTCAGCGGTTAACAGCTTCCGTGCTTATGAAGTCTCTGATCAGCATCTCGACTTCGGCTTCTACTCGCTGGCCTTTGTGACCACCATGAACAAACGCGCTTACGACAAGCTGCCTGCCGATCTGAAAAAAGTCATCGACGACAACTCTGGCATGGACTGGGCCGTCAACGCCGGTCAGGGCTATGACGACGCCGATCTCGTCGGTATTGCCAAAATCAAGGAAGAAGGCGGCACCATCAATACCTTGTCTGCAGAAGAACGTGCGCAGTGGCAAACCATTGTTGACGGTGTAACGCAATCCTACATTACCCGCCTCGACGAGCAGGGTCTGCCCGGTACAACAACGTATAACAGCGTCAAAGGTTATGTCAGCGCCTGCGAAGCCGAACTGAACTGAGTGATCTGAGCAGGGAGAATCAAGGTGGAAACAATCATTCGATTTTTCGACAAAGTGGCCTTCGTGGCCCTGGTATGCATGTTGTTTGTGGTCGTTTCCAGCGTTCTGGGACGTCTGGTGTTCGACATCAGTGGCGGAGAACTGCAACTGGTCATGCCTGGCTCGGTCGAGCTGGCCAGTTATTCCCTGCTCATCATGGTGTTTGCCTCGCTGCCTCGGGCAGCCACTCATGGGCTGGTGAGTGTCGAGTTGTTACTCGATAAATTACCCGACCTTCTCAAGCGGGTGCTGGAGCGTATCTGGCATCTGTTGCTGGCCGCGTTTGCAGCCGTTATTGGCTGGCTGTTTTTCGGCACCATGGTTGAAATGATCGACCGTGGTGATCGTTCCCAGGACCTCGGCATTCCGCTGTATCTGTTTTATGGCGCACTGACGGTGTGCTGCGTTGCCATTGTGCTGACGGGCCTGTGGCTGGCGCGGCATCCGCAACGCCCTGTTTCCCAAGACGACTAACCAAAAGGTAATACGATGGATCCTCTTGTAATTGGTCTGGGTGGCATGGTGGTCATTCTGATGTTGTTGGCACTGGGGTGCCCGGTTGGTCTGGCCATGATTTTGGTGGGTGCTTCAGGCTTTGCCCTGATCGTTGGCCCGGAGCCAGCACTCAACGTGCTGGAAACCGCGGCTTTCGAAACCGCATCCAACTACTCGTTCACCCTGATTCCTTTATTTCTGTTAATGGGCAGTCTGGCCGCTCGGGCCGGATTCTCCAAAGACCTGTTTGAGTCTGCCCGTTATTTCACCAAGGGCTGGAATGGCAGTCTGGCACTGGCTGCGGTCAGTGGCAGCGCGGCATTTTCGGCCATTTCCGGTTCTTCCTTGGCAACAGCGTCGACCATGACCCGGGTGGCTTACCCGGAAATGATGAAACAGGGTTATCACCCTCGTCTGGCCGCTGGATCGCTGGCCGCCGGGGGCACCCTGGGCATCATGATTCCGCCGTCGGTCGCGCTGTTGCTGTACGCGCTGATTACCGAACAATCGGTCGGCGATATGTTTCTGGCCGGATTCCTGCCGGGCTTGCTGGCTTATGCGCTCTATCTGGCTACCGTCACCGTGATGGTGCGGAAGTGGAAACCCTCCGGTGAACAAGCACCCGACGAGAACAGTTCACTGCGCAAAGCCTTGCTGCAATTTGCTCCTGTAGGGCTGTTGTTTGGTCTGGTGATGGGCGGTTTGTACGGCGGTTTGTTTTCCCCCACCGAAGCCGGTGGCGTAGGCGCTGGACTGGCGCTGGTCTTTGCGCTGGTACGTGGCCTGGGCTGGGATGATTTCCGCGAGGCCGTTACCGAAGCCGTGGCCGTCACATCAACCATCTTTGTGATTCTGATTGGTGCCGAAGTCTTTGGCTTCTTGTTATCGGTCAGCCAGGTCTCGTTCGCCATGGTCGATATGATTGATGCCTATCAGCTCTCCCCCTGGATGGTGATGGCGCTGATTGTGGTGTTCTACATTGTGATGGGCTGCTTTCTCGAAAGTCTGGCCATGATTCTGCTTACCGTGCCGATTTTTTATCCGGTGATTGTTGCCAGCGGCTTTGATCCGATCTGGTTCGGCATTATTGCCGTGGTCACGGTCGAAACCGGGCTGATTTCGCCCCCCGTCGGCATGAACCTGTTTGTGGTACAGGGTGCCACCAAAAACCTCAAGATCAACGATGTCATGGTTGGAGTTATTCCCTTCGTCCTGGCCGACTTTTTACGGCTGGCCATCCTGATCGCTTTTCCTGCTATTTCACTGTTTTTACCAGAGCTTCTGGGCAACTGAACTGACACTCCGTTTTCAAGGGGATAATCATTATGAGCAACGCCACCATTCACATCGGATTCAAACTCCCGGACGGCAACATCCAGCATATTGACGCGCCGCTGGGACAGAACATCATGCAGGCGGCCATTGTCAATAACATCGACGGCATCGAAGCCGAATGTGGCGGCAGCTGTATGTGCGCGACCTGTCACCTTTACTTGCCCGACAGCCTGCTCGACAGCGTCACGCCCGCGAACGATGAAGAGCTGGAAATGCTCGAAGAAACCGCTGCCGAACGTCGACCGGGCAGCCGCTTGAGCTGCCAGCTGCTGGCCACCGAAGCCATGGCCGGTGTTATTTTTGAAGTACCGGAATGCCAGTCATGAGCCATGCAGCAGGCACCCTGATTATTGGTGCGTCTCATGCCGGTGTACAGGTTGCGGCTTCACTGCGGGATAACGGCTATCACTTGCCGATTACCCTGCTGGAAGCCGGTACCCATTTGCCCTACCAGCGGCCACCGCTGTCAAAGGCATACCTGAAAGAAGCCCTCGACAACCAGCGTCTGGCCTTGCGCGGGGAAGCCTTTTATCAACAAAAGGACATCACTCTGCTCCTGAATCACCGCGCCTTGCAGATTGATCGTCAGCACCAAAGCGTCAGTGCCTGGCACGATAACCGCGAAGTCACCTTTCACTACGACCAGCTGGTCATCGCCACCGGTGCCAGTGCCCGAACCTTACCGGCCGCCGCTGGTATGCCGGGGGTGCGGGTGTTACGGGATCTGGATGACGCCATTGCCCTCAAGGCGGATTTTGATGCGGCCCAGTCCATCGTGGTCATCGGTTCCGGCTTTATTGGTCTGGAAGTCGCGTCCACCGCTGTCAGCCTCGGCAAACAGGTGACGGTGGTCGAACACGGCAGCCGTATCCTGAGCCGCCTGTTTCCGGCACAGCTGTCGGCTTTTATGCAGCAGACCCATGAACAGAACGGCGTTGCATTCTGCTTTGACACCACCGTTGAGCGCCTGACCACACAGAACCGGACACAGAACCCGGACACCCACTCTTATCCACAAAACACGCAGAACCCGGACACCCATAAGAACAACACCAATAACCGCGCTCACCAGACCTGTTTGCAACTGAGCAATGGCCAGACACTCACCGCCGATCTGGTGGTGGTCGGTATTGGTGCCACCATCAATGACCAGCTCGCCCAAGACGCCGGACTGGCCTGTCAGAACGGCATTCTGGTCGACCCCGGCGGCTGCACCTCCGACCCGGCAGTGTACGCCTGTGGGGATTGCACCATCACGACCCGGGCCGATGGCCGCACCACGCATATTGAATCCATACAAAACGCTCTGGAACAGGCCAAAACGGTCGCCGCCAATATCACCGGCCAGCCAGCGCCGGAGCCAGTAGCACCCTGGTTCTGGTCTGACCAGAAAGACATCAAATTACAAATGGTGGGCGACGCCATGGATTACGACGACCTGATTGTTCGTGGCGACATCGCCAGCGGCAAATTCTCGCTGCTGTACTACCAGAATGAGCGGCTGATCCGCGTCGATTCCGTCAACGCCGCTGCCGACCACCTTGCCGCCCGCAAGCTGGTTAGCCAACGTTTCCCATTGCCCAAAGACGCCGCTGCCGATACCGCTGTGCGCCTGAAAAGCTTTACCTAATTCGCTGATGATTGCTTGATCGCAGGAGATACCCACTATGATGAGCCAGGAAAAAAACAACGAACTCAGCCTTGTAAAGGCATCCGATCCAGCCGGTAAACTGTTACGCCAATACTGGATGCCTGCCGCCCTGTCCGAAGAGCTGGACAGCGACCGCCCGGTCGTACCCGTCAACCTGCTGGGTGAAGAACTGGCCCTCTTCCGTAACGAAGACGATAAACTGGTGCTGATGGATCGTCATTGTCCGCACCGGGGTGCCGATATGTGTTTCGGCCGCAAGGAAGAAGGCGGTATCCGCTGCCCCTTCCATGGTTGGAAATTCGATGCCCAGGGTCAATGTGTTGACCAGCCCGCGGAGCCGGAAGGCTCAAAGATGCACGAAAAAATCCGCATCAACTCCTACCCGCTGCATGAAGTGAACGGCATTATTTTCGCCTTCCTGGGCACCGGCGAGCCACCCGCCTTCCCGGATTTCGACTGCTTCAAAGCCCCAGACACCCACGTCTTTGCTTTTAAAGGCCTGTGGGAATGCAATTGGCTGCAAGCACTGGAAGTCGGCATCGACCCGGCGCACGCCTCATTCCTGCACCGCTTCCTGCTCGATGAAGACCCGGAAGACAGCTACGGCAAGCAATTCCGCGACACCGCCGCCGATACCAATATTCCCATGACCCAGGTCTTGCGCGAGTTTGATCGCCCGGAAATCATCGTCAAGGACACCGATTACGGCATGCGCATCATCGCCCTGCGTGATCTGCAAAACGGCACCAGCCATGTGCGCCTGACCAACCAGGTATTCCCGTGCGCCATTACCATTCCGATGTCGAATGAAATGACCATCACCCAGTGGCATGTACCGATCGACGACGAAAACTGCTACTGGTTCTCGATGTTCACCAGTTTTGGCAACCCGGTCGACAAGGACACCATGCGTGCCCAGCGCCTGCAAGAACACACCCTGCCCGACTACGCCCCGATCCGGAACAAGCGCAACCACTATGGTTATAACAAGAAAGAACAGGAAACCCTGACCTGGACCGGTATGGGCATGGACATCAATGTCCACGACCAGTGGGCCTGTGAATCCATGGGCAATATCCAGGATCGTACCAACGAACACCTGGGCACCACCGACAAGGCCATCATCCAGCATCGCCGCAAACTGCGTAAAGCCATGAAGATCATCAGTGATGGCGGCGATTTAAGTGAACTGCCATTACAGCTTAGTGCCGCCCAGGCACGCGATATCAAAGGCCCTATCGCCATTGACGCCATCGCACCAACCCAGGACTGGGAAAGCGTTTGGCAAACCAGCGATCAGCAACGCCGTGCCGCCTGCGACTGGGACGCTGAACTGTAAGCCTAAACCAACATCAAGCGTCAGGGTGTGTTACTGCGGTAACAGGCCCTGCGAGGAGAAAACCATGACCGGTGTATTCGACGACGAAAACAGCTTTTCCGGTAAATACAATTTGTGGAGTCAGGAACAGATTTCTGCCTGCAAAACCCTGCTCGACACCATGCAAACCTGCAACCTCGAAGTCATTCGGGTGTCGTTTGTTGACCAGCACGGCGTACTGCGTGGCAAGACCATCGTTGCCAGCGGCCTGGCGTCTGCCTTGAACAAAGGCATCACCATGAGCTCGACCATGCTGCTGAAAGACACCTCGCATCGGACGGTGTTTTCAGTCTGGCAAGATGACGCCGGGTTTGGCGAAGGACAAATGACCGGCGCCAGCGACGTACTGATGCTGCCCGACCCAACCACATTTAAAATCCTGCCGTGGTCGCCCCATACCGGCTGGATACTGGCCGACCTGTATCAGACCGACGGTACGCCAGTTGAACTGTCGACCCGTGCCATGCTGAAAAAAGCCCAGCAACAACTGAATGATCAGGGTTATGAATTTATTGCCGGGCTGGAAGTGGAATTTCATGTTTTCCGCACCATCAACAAGCCTCGTGGCCTCGACGATGCCGGTCAACCAGGCCCACCGCCAACAACCGAGTTACTGAATCAGGGTTATCAGTACCTGACCGAAGACCGCTACGATGAGATGGAAGAGGTGTTCGACCTGATTCGCCGGAACGCCCAAGGTCTGGATTTGCCCGTACGCTCGTTAGAAGTGGAGTTTGGCCCCAGCCAGTTTGAAGTCACCTTTGACCCGGCTCCGGCGTTGCAACAAGCCGACAACATGATTCTGTTCCGTTCCATGGTCAAACAGGTGTGTCAGCGTAACGGCCTGCACGCCACCTTTATGTGTCGACCACGGTTTGAGGACTCCATGGCCAGCGGCTGGCATTTGCACCAGTCGATTGTATCGCTGGAGCACAGCAACAACTGCTTTGAACCGGCCGCTGGAGAACCGATTTCACGCCTCGGCCAGCACTGGATCGCCGGTATTCTGGCCCATGCCAAAGCCAGCTGTGTGCTGTCGACACCCACCATTAACGGTTACAAACGTTATCGTCCGTTTACGCTGGCCCCCGACCGGATCCAATGGGGTAAAGACAATCGGGGTGCCATGGTGCGCTGTCTGGCCAACCCCGGTGACAACGCCAGCCGGATTGAAAACCGCGTCGGCGAACCCGCTGCCAACCCTTACCTGTATCTGGCCTCCCAGATCATTAGTGGTATGGATGGCGTCAACCGTGAACTGGAACCACCAGCACCGGTATCCAAACCCTACGATACCGGCGCAGAAACCCTGCCCCAGTGTCTGATGGACGCCGTACAGCTGTTCGAAAGCAGTGCGCTGTACCGCCAGCAGTTTGGCGACACCTTTGTCGACTATTATGCGCACTTGAAAAAAGCCGAGTGGAATCGTTACCTGACCACAGTTTCAGAGTGGGAAGAGCGGGAATACTTTAACCTGTTCTAGTACGGTGCCAGCCCAGAGCAGTGAGAGTCTGTGTATGCCCATGGTGTGCGCGGCTCTTTATCTTGTCTGCCGGCCCTTCAAGCGCACACACGACGGACCCTGATCCATAGCCGATTACCCAGTCGACCCAGCCATGCATCCCGTCATTTATCCGGATATCAGAGATTAATATGCCTCACCTGGTCATTGAATACGCTCGTGTGATCGAGCAAACAACCCCGTTGCGCCCCTTGATGCAACAGCTGTTCGAAGCCGCCTGCCAGGGCGGTATTATCCAACCGCAAGACATCAAGGTACGGGCCATGCCGTACGACCATTTTTTACTGCGCCGAGACGACGAAACCTTCCTTCATATTACCTTGTCGCTGCTCGAGGGTCGCACTGACCAGCAAAAAGAACAGCTGGCAATCAATCTGCGGCAGGTGCTGGCCAAGCAGTTACCCGATGTCACCAGCCTCAGCATTGATATTCGGGATATGAACGCCACCGCCTACAAAAAGCGGCTGCTGCCCTTGGCGGATGCTGACTGATCGCCAGAGTCACAACGACCTCACGCCGTTTCCTCACGCCGTTTATTGTGTCATGCGATATATCGGATCCAGCTCACTGATACCCAAGCCGCTTTTTTTGATCACCTGCAGCTGGGTTGGAATCCGTTCTTTCATTGCCTCCACATGGCTGATAACGCCGATCATTTTGCCGGAGGCATTGAGGTTATCCAGCGCATCGAGGGCAATATCCAGTGTCTCGCTGTCCAGCGTGCCAAAACCCTCATCCAGAAACAGCGAGTCGATGCTGGTTTTGTGGCTGACCAGATCCGACAACGCCAGCGCCAGCGCCAAGCTCACCAGAAAACTTTCACCTCCCGACAGGGTGGTGATATCCCGTTCGGCATCGCCCTGCCAGGTATCCAGCACACTAAGCTCCAGACCCGCATTCTGTTTGCGCTGCAACAAGTAACGGCCGTGTAATCGTTGCAGCTGCTGATTGGCCAGTACCACCAGATTGTCCAGCGTCAGGCCTTGGGCAAAGTTACGGAATTTGGCGCCGTCCCGTGAGCCAATCAGGCCATGCAGATAGCTGATATCGTCATAGTCTCGCTGGAACGCTGCGATTTGATCAAACAGCGCTTGCTGACTGTCGCGCCGGGTCTGGTCGGAGTGGAGCGCGTGACTGATTTCACCAGCCCGTTGGTTCAGTTGTTCCAGCCGGGTGGTTAACTCGGCTAACACCTGCTCTACGTCAGCCAGTGCCGTTTGTTGATAAATCGCCGCCTGCGGGTCTGCCAGGATCTGATGGCAGGCCTGTTCGGCCTGCTCCAGCAAGGCGCGACTGCGTTCCAGTTCGTTATCCAGCTGTTGTTTCTGTAGCTGCAGGCGTTGACGTTCGGCCTCCGGTAACAAGGCCTGCAGAAAATCGGCTTCGGTGGCGAAGGGGCTGGCCGCCAACTGTGACTGCCAGTCGGATTGCTGCTCATCCAGTCGGGCTTGCAAGCGGTCGAGGCCGTGCTGTTGTGTGGTTAACTCGGCCTGCAGAGCCTGATGCTGACTGGATACTGTGTGTTGCTGATGCTGGGCAGTCTGGTAGTCCGCTTCGGCCTGCCGCAGTGCGGTGATGCTGTTGTCCCGTTCTTGCCGCACACTTTTGTCGCCAAACAGCTGATAACGCTGGGCCTGCAGCGTCGTGACCGTCTGCTTCAGCCGGGTCTGTTTTTCGCGGGTATCGGTCAGCTGCTGCTTTACCTTATCCAGCTGTTGCTGGCAGTGCTGATAATCGGCATCCAGCCGGTTCAGGCTGGCCTTGAGCTGTTCTTGCTGACGGATATGGTCGTCCCACTTTTGGCTGTCTTGCTGTCGGGCGGCCAGCCATAAGGCCAATTCTGCCGGCGACGGCGCGGGATAACCTTGTTCGCTCAGTTGCGTGACAAAGGTTTGCCATAAGGTCTCGGCTTGTTGCGCCGTCAGGGCTTGTTGCTGCTGATGGTCGTCCAGCATCTGACGGCCGTTAGTGATGGCCTGATCGGCCAGGGCCAGCCCGGTCCGGGCGCTGGTCAGCTGCTGCAGCGCATGATCCCGTTGTTGCCGGGCCTGCTCACACTGTTTATTAAGAGCGTTGAGCTGCTGAATGGCCTCGCCATAACGCTGCTGCTCGGCCTGGTGCCGGGTTATCTGCCGCTCCAGCGCCAGGGTGTCGGCAATCGTCAGCAAAATGTCTTGCTCCGATTTGGCGATGCTGGACTGCCACTGTTGCTCCCATTGCTGTTGCCATTGCTGTTGCCATTGTTGTTGCAAGTCGGCTTGCTCAACCTGGATATCCGTCAGACGCTGCGCCAGTTCTTGTTGATAACGTTGGCTGGATGCCAGTGTCTCTTTGGCTTCCTGCCCTTGTTCCCTGATGCTATCCAGTACCCGTTCGGCGTCCAGCTTCTCGGTAATATGTTGAGAGTCACGGCTCAAGCCGCCGTTGAGTGCCTCTTGATGTTTGTCGGCGTCCAGTTGCGGATGTTCCTGCGAACCACACAGTGGACACGGATCACCAGCCTGCAGGGCAGCCCGATAATGGGCCAGCTGTTCGTCCTGGGTCACCAGCTGGGTTAACGCCTGTACCAGTTGCTGCTGTTGCTGGTATTGGCCTTTCAACTGGCTGAGTGTCTGTTCGACGTGGGTGCATTGGCGCTGCCTATCCTCGGCTATGGCTTGTTTATCCCGTTGTTCTGCCGCCAGGGATTGCCATTGTTTGCTGATGGATAGCAAGCTCAGTAATACGGAATACTGCTCCAGCTGCCCGGTACGCTGCTGCTCCAATTGATCCAGAGTGCCCAGTTCACGGCTGGCACCAGCCAGCGCCTGAACCGCCTGTTGCCAGGCTTGCTCTTTGGTCGTCGCGGCGCTGTCAGCCTCTTGGTATTGCTGTTGAGCCTGTTGCTGCTGACCTTGCTGCCGGGTCAGTTGCTGTTGTAGCTCGACCTCTTTTTCACGCTGCTGCGCCAACTGCTGCTTGGCCGCCTGAATCTGCCGGGCCTGTTGCTGCCATTGCCCCAGATACTGCTTGAGCGACTGGTCGGCCGCCTGTTGCGTCAGGTAATGCTCAACCTTGGCTTGTTGTTGTGTCTGGCTCTGCCGCTGCTCGCTCAGATGTTCCAGGTGCTGCTGATGTCCGGTTTGTTGCCGCAGCTCATCATCGATAGCCTGCTGCAATTCTCTGAGTTTGTCTTGCTGGGCAAGCAGCTGTTGATCCAGTGGTACCACCTGGTCGTTCAGCAATTGCTCTTGCTGCTGGTGCCGGGTTTTGGCCGTTGCCAGTGCCTGGCTCTGCCCGGTCAAACGGGTCGTTGCACTGGCCAGCTCAGCGGCCAGCTGGTGTTGCTGTGCCTGCTTTTGCCGACAGTCCTGCTGATGCTGTTCGATTTCGCTGCGTATCGCCTGTAACAAGCGGTATGGGGTCTGCAGTTGCACCGCCGGTTCGCTGCGCTGCAAGCGTTGTATATCGGACAGGGCGCTGGCCAGATGATCTTCGGCCGCCTGCAGGCGTTCGGCCTGGGTGATCCGCTGCTTTCGGGCCAGGTCATATTGTTGCCACCAGTCACGATGGGCACTGGTGGTGGCTATCTCATGTTTGATCGCTGTTTGTTGCTGCTGTAATTGCCCGGCTTCCTCTTGCAGCTGTTGTTTTTGGGCATCATCCAGCAGTTGCACCCCTTGAGCCCGGGCGTGCAGTTCAGCCAGTTGCTGCTTGGCGCTGGCATGGTGCTCATGCACCCGCATTGATATCTGACCGTAGATTTCAGTGCCGGTCAGTTCCTCCAGTAACTCCGAACGGGCGGATGCATTGGCATTCAGAAAGGCGGCAAATTCTCCCTGCGACAGGAGGATGGACTTGGTAAAACGGGAGAAATCCAGTCCGGTGATGGCCTCGATTATTTCACTCTTGGCGCGTAACTGGGTCGCCAGAACCTTGCCGCTGGCAACTTCGGCCAGCTCGACACAGGCAGGCTGCAAATTGCCATCGACCTTGCCTCGGGAGCGACGCATGCTCCAGTGTGCCCGATAGGCCATGCCTTTAACGTCAAACTGCACTTCGGCGGCACAATCCGCGCAGCCGCGGGTCATGATCTGATTGGACGATGTGGTGATCTGACCCAGCCGGGGCGTCTGGTGATAAAGCGCCAGACAGATGGCATCGAGCAAGGTGGTTTTGCCTGCCCCGGTCGGGCCGGTAATGGCAAACAGGCCGTTGTCGCTGAATGGCGCCTGGGTGAAGTCGATTTTCCACTCGCCCTTGAGTGAGTTCAGGTTCTTGAACTGGAGGCTTAAAATCTTCATGCGTCGTGCTCCGGGTGCTCGATTTCTGCCAGAATCTGCTGGAACTGCACTTCAATCCGGGCCTGCCTGCCGGGCTGGTCGTCAAGGTTTTCCAGCGCCAGACGTTTGCCAAAGACTTCCTCCGGGGTCAGCTCTGCCAATGTTTCCTGTGCTTGCCGGGTTAATACCTGACGGCCATGGAGCCGTGAACGGCGCAGTTGCAAGACCTCGACCGCCAGCCCTTCGGTCAGGGCCTGAATCCGTTGCGGCAAATCGGCCAGATAGTCTTGCTGTTCCACTTCGATACATAGCCAGACCGGTTGATCAGCAGGTATATGCTGATAGGCCAGCAACCCCTGTTCGATGGCTGCCAGATCTCCCTTGATAACGGCCATCGGTTGGAAAACCGGCACATCAACAGGGGTTATCGCAACGGTGTGTGAACCAGAAAATTCGACCATGACCACTTGTTTGGTCGTTTTTAATTCATCAAAGCTGAGTGGAATGGGCGATCCGCTGTAACGGATATGCTCGGATTTGGCCACCCGCTGCGGCCGATGAATATGCCCGAGAGCAATATAATCTGCCGGAGGGAAACCATCCGCAGCAAACCCGTCCAGCGAGCCGATATAGATGTCGCGAACGGAATCTGACTGGCTGACGCCCAGCGCCGTCAAATGTCCTGTCGCAATAATCGGTACGTCGAGTTGTTTGCTGGTCTTGAGTGCCAGTGCCGCCTGATAAACCCGCTGATAATGTTGTTGGATGGCCTCCCCCAGGGCCTGACGTTTTTCCAACCCCGACTCACCGGCCCGGCTTTGCAGCACGTCGCGCGGGCGGATAAAGGGAATAGCGCAGACGATGGCACCAACCGGGCCAGCCGCGTCACCATGCTCACGCTCGCTGCCATGGCGATATTCCAGCTCGATAAGCTGCTCATGGGGGTCCAGCGGGCTGATACTGGCCACTACTTGCGTATCCAGGCACGCCACCAGCTGCCTGGATTCATTCAGCGTCGAAACCGAATCGTGATTGCCCGCCAAAATAACCAGGCGGCAGTGGCACTGGCTGATCGCGACAATAAATCGATTGTACATTTCTCGTGCATAACTCGGAGGGGTACCGGTATCAAACACGTCCCCCGCTACGATCACGGCATCGATGTTATAACGTCGTACCTGCGTCAGCAGCCAATCAAGAAAAGCCTGATGTTCAGCCTTGCGGCTCTTGGTAAAAAAGCTCTGACCCAGATGCCAGTCAGACGTGTGCAGGATTTTCATAACCGTTATCCGTAAGGGGAGAATTTGAAAAGGACCCGTCATTTCGCTGCATTCGTCGCCTTGCCCTGAACAACGGCAACACTCGCGCAGAGCCGTGCAGGATTAAATAGATGTCCCCGTAAGTGATAGCTGAGAGGTTATCACAGCGACGGGGTTGGGTTGGCGGCAGAAACCAGCGGTGATTATATTCGATTAATGAGGTGTCCCGGTGCTGTGGCAACAGGGATTTCCGTATTCTGGCAGCAGTGTTTAATGCGCTATTTTTTCTTTAACAAATCAATCGGTTAGATTGCCTTATCAACAAAATATAGCGTGCTTCTGGTGGTTAATGGTACTGTTTGCGCTCTGACATTATTGCCGAGAGCGTTATTTCTGCTCATGATTTTCTGCCTGATAATATCAATAAAAACCCGGTTTTTTATGCCGCTCCGTTCGGAAGACCGCTTATGACTGGACTGCTGATTCTGCTGGCCTTTTTAATGGCCGGGACGCTCGTTCAACACTGGACGTCGGCGCCTATTCCTCCTTCGATTATCGGTATGTTGCTGTTGCTGGTTTTTCTGATCAGCCAGCGCAAGGTGCCTGCAGCATTGACCAGCATTACCCAGTCACTTGCGCCGATTTTGCCGTTGTTCCTGATTCCGGTGAGCGTGGGAGTGATCACCCATGAACAACTGGTGCGCGAGCATGGGCTGCTACTGCTGTTGATTCTGGCCATCAGTCTGATTCCCGGCACACTGGTATGTGGCTGGATTATGTCCAGAGGAAAACGTTCATGATGATATTGCTGCAAACCCCTCTGTTCTGGACGGCGCTGACCATCGGTGCTTTTTTGCTCGGTCAGCAGGTCTATCGGTTAACCGGTAATCTGGTGCTGTTGCCACCGATTCTGACCGGTATCGGGCTGGTGGTGGTGACGCTGAAACTGACCGATACGCCGTACACAACGTATATGGAAGGAGGGCACTATCTGCACGATATGCTGCAACCGCTGATTGTGATGCTTGCAGTACCTCTGTTCCTGCAGTTAAGGGCATTACGTCAGGATGCCCTCCGTATTGCTCTGGCCGTCACACTGGGCAGTGCCACCACCGTCGCCTGCGCCTGGTGGCTGACCAGCTGGTGGATCGGTGATCCCATGCTGTCACAAACCATGCTGACCAAGTCCATTACCACACCGGTGGCGGTTGCCATTACTGGTCAACTCGGTGGTGATCCGTCACTGGCGGCGGCGTTTGTGATTTTGTCTGGCTTGTTGGGGGTCATCATGATTTTGCCGATTCTGACGCTGATGCGTATCCAGCGTCCAGAAACCGTTGGTATTACGCTGGGGGTCTGTGCTCATGCGATTGGTACCAGTCGGGCACTGGATCTGGGGGAGCGGGAAGCAGCCTATGCCATCACCGCAATGATACTGACGGCGACTCTGCATGCTGTGGTGTTACCCTTGCTCGTCAGTCTGTTTTAAGTGGTAGTCTATGTGCTTATCGCTACCGGCGGCGGGCAATAACTCCGTCATCAATGGACGCATAATGACCAACGTCATGATAACGACATCGGTGCACTATTCACTCTGTCAGCAAGGCCTGTCAGGATAGGAGATTACGCGGGCTGCTGAGGCAAATACGCCTATACTTGATACTCAGAGCCCCATCGATACAGTTAACCGCTTTTCACTGTTGTTGCTGTACCTGGTCGTATCACTTCAAGGAATCCAGATGTCGTTTAGTCCTGGCCAACAGTTACTACTGACCTCTACCGCTCTGGTAGCGGGCATCAGTGCCATTATGGGAGTAACGGCTTTTTTGCTCGCCCGAGGAGAGCCAGACGTCGTCACCCTGAAAATACTGGCAGGGGTGGCCATATTGGCCTTGCTTGTGGTGGGCTCGGGCATCGGCCTGATCAGTCATTATCTGACTCGCCCGGTGACCAATCATTATAAACAGCAGTTGCTGCAACAAGGGTTCACCTGGGAGCATGTCAGTGGCATCGTGCTGAGAGTGAATGCCCAACAGCTGATTCTGGATGCCAACCCGAACTTCCAGCAATTATTTGACCTTTGCCCCGGCTCTTATCTGTCCAGTATCCAACGCCGTAATGAGCGCGAGTTGATTCAGCAAAAAATAGATCAGTCCTTGAGCACCCGCTCCATGGTCGATTTTGAAGCCAGTCTGCTCGACCGCTACGGCGAATGGGGCCGTTGGGCCATGCAAGTCCGCCTTTGGCAGCAGAATGATGGCGACCAGGTCTGGCTGCTGGTCACCGGGGACGACATTACCCAGCGCTATTTTATGGAAGCGCAGCTCCGCGAAGAGCAGCAGCGGTTATCGACGTATATCAATACCATGCAGACCCTGCTGATTATCTGTGATGAAAACGGCCATGTGACACGGGTTAACCTGCAGGCCCAGCAGCTGCTGCAAATACCGGAAGACCAGATCAACGGTTACCCGTTCAGCTATTTGATTCCGCAGCAGGCGACCTCCACCGTTGAGCGCGAATGGCAAAATCTGCTCAGTCGTCATAATGGCAACCTGTCGCTGGAATTTCCGGTGCTGTCATCGACCGGCAAAGAGCACATTATCAGCTGGCGCATGACACGACTGACCAGTGCCAATACCTCCCAGGGACAGGTGTTGCTGGCTGGACTGGATATCACCGAATCCGTAGCCAACCGGCAGGCACTCGAAACCGCCAACAGCCGCATCCGGGAAGCCTTGACCCAGGCGGAACAGGCCAACCATTCCAAATCCATATTCCTGGCCAATATGAGCCATGAGATCCGCACCCCCATGAACGGTATTCTGGGTGCCACGGAACTGATTCTGGATTCCAACCTGACAACCGAGCAGCGCCATTATCTCGATATTGTCCATACCTCATCGCAGTCACTGCTGGAGATCCTTAACGACATTCTGGACTTGTCGAAAATTGAATCCGGCAACCTGGAGCTGGAGCAGATCGATTTTGACCTCAACCAGCAACTCAGTGACCTCAAACGGCTGTTCGATGAACCGGTCAAACGCAAGGGTCTGACGTTTATTTATTATTACGACGGTGATATTCCGCAATACTGGAAGGGCGATCCCAAACGTATCCGTCAGATCATCACCAATCTGATCAGTAACGCCATCAAATTTACCGACTACGGCCAGATAGAAGTGCAGGTCACCGGCAAGCAGACCGAAGGGGCGCTGTACGATATCCGCATTGCCGTCAACGATACCGGCATTGGTATTTCCCAGAGCAAGAAAGAGCAGGTGTTCTCCGCCTTCCGCCAGGCTGATAGCAGCACCAGTCGTCGTTATGGCGGCACCGGTCTGGGCCTGACTATTTGTCGCCACCTGGCATCCGCCATGAATGGGGATGTGGAGCTGGAATCCAGCCCCGGGGTGGGCAGCACCTTCTCCCTGCAACTCCCCTTGCAGGCCGCCAAGCCACCGGCCGTGACCAAGCGGCCATCCCTGAAGCAATCACCCGCCTTGTCTGGCCGTATCCTGCTGGCGGAGGACAACGAGGTGAATCAGCGTGTTGCTTCGCGCATGCTGGAAAAACTCGGGCTTGAGTGTGTGGTGGTCAGTGATGGTCGCCAGGCGTTACAGGCACTGAAACAGGACGCCTTCGATCTGATTCTGATGGATATCAATATGCCGGTGCTGGATGGTATCCAGGCGACCCGGCATATACGCCAGCTCTCTGGCGATGAGAGCCAAATCCCTATTCTGGCACTCACCGCCAATGCCATGATGGAAGACCGCCAACGCTGCCTGAGCGCTGGCATGAACGGTTTTGTCAGTAAACCCATCCGCATGGCAACGTTACGTGCCGCGCTGGTGGAGCTGCTGCCGGAACAGTTGGCCCCGGCAAGCACTCAGGCTGGCAGCACTTCGCCGTCGTAGTCACCGGCCAGGTAGGCTTGCGCCAGCGCCAGCGCTGCCACCGCCCGGCCTTCGGAAAAGTCGTCGCGCTGATACAACGACAGCAGGTCACTCAGTTTCCAGGGGATCAGCTCCAAAGGCTCCGGCTCGTCGCCTTCCAGCCGTGACGGGTACAAATCCCGCACCAGCACCACATCGATGCCACCACTCATATAGCTGGGTGACAGACTCAATCGTTTAAGGAAGACAAACTCGCGCGCGCCATAACCAATTTCTTCCTGCAGCTCGCGGTGACAGGCTTCCCGTATTGTTTCACCCAGGTCGACCGCACCTTTTGGCAAGGTCAGCGTGTAATCTTCAATACCACCGCCATACTCCCGGATCAGTGCCACGGTGTCGTTATCCAGCAACGCCACCATCATCACCGCACCCGGGCCACCGGGCATCAACCGTTCATAAGTGCGCTCCACACCGTTGCTGAAACGCAACGCCATCGATTCAACCCGGAACAGCCGACTCTGGGCGACCAGCGAGCGATGCAGGATCTGAGGTTTTTTATCCATGTCAGGCCTGTTTAAATAGCTGAAAATCTGTTGAGTATAACCCTATGCGCCCGATCGACTGGCAACAAATTGACACCGTACTACTGGATATGGACGGTACCCTGCTGGACTTGCACTTTGATAATTACTTCTGGCTGGAACATTTGCCCGAGCAGTATGCCCGCCACAAAGGCATCGACAAGGCCGCCGCTCTGACGGAACTGAGCAGCAGCTTTATCGGCCTGCGCGGTACCCTCAACTGGTATTGCCTCGATCACTGGAGCAATCTGACCGGATTACCGATCGCGGAGTTGAAAAAAGACGTCGCCAGCAAAATCGGCTTCCGGCCTTTTGTGCGCGAATTTCTCAACGCCCTGGCACAGCAGGGCAAACGCAAGGTCATTGTCACCAATGCTCACCGCGACAGTGTGGAACTCAAACTGCACCACACCGGGCTGGATCAATACGTTGACCGCATCATCAGCTCCCACGACTACCGGGAACCCAAAGAACAACAGGCCTTCTGGCAGCATTTACAGCAAGACGAGCCGTTCGACCCGCAGCGTACCCTGCTGATTGATGACAGTATGGCTGTGCTAGAATCAGCCCAGCGTTGGGGCATTCATTATCTGTTGGCCATCCATCACCCTGACAGCCAGCGCGAGCCGGTATTGCAAAACCGGTTTCCCGGCATTCTACATTTTGACGAACTGGTATTTGACGCACAGGACACTACTCACCGTGACTGACAACTCCACCAAAGTCCGCCTCGACAAATGGCTCTGGGCCGCCCGCTTTTTCAAAACACGGGCACTGGCCAAACACGCCATTGAAGGCGGCAAGGTTCACTACGACGGCCAACGCTGCAAGGTCAGCAAACTGGCAGACGCAGGTGCCAGGCTGACCATTCGCCAGGGCTTTGACGAAAAAGAGGTGATTATCACCACCTTGTCTGACCAGCGCCGGGGAGCCCCGGAAGCACGGCTGCTGTATGAAGAAACCCCGGCCAGCATCAAGCGACGCATGGACAACTCCGAACAACGCCGGGCGTTACGTGCCTCCATGCCCACCCCAGACCACAAACCCAACAAAAAAGAACGCCGCGACATGCGCCGTTTTGAGCAGGTCCATCAGGATCTTGGCTGAACGTTACAGGTACACCGATATGTCATACCCCAGTGCTGACCAATTGCAGCGATTTTCGTTTGATGCCGCCCCGATTCGTGGAGAGGTCGCCCATCTCAATGCCACTTACGAGGCAATCTTGAATCGCCACGACTACCCGCCCGTTATCCGGGTAGCCCTGGGCCAGTTACTTGCCGCCACCGCATTGATGAGTGCCAGCCTCAAGTTCAAAGGCCGGCTAACCCTGCAAATACGCCTGCCAGGGGCTATCTCCCTGTTGCAGGCAGAAACCAATGAACTGGGAGAGCTGCGGGCGATTGCCCGCTATGACAGCGATCAGCCAGAAGCAACCCTGACCTTTGCAACGGAAGGCCAGCTGGTTATCACCCTGGAGCCGGAGCAAGGCCAGCGTTATCAGGGTATTACCGCCATTCCCCAAGGCGATATAGCCACCGCACTGGAAGACTATTTCAGCCAGTCAGAACAACTGCCCACACGCTTCTGGCTCTGCAGTGATGGCACCCGGGCCGCTGGCTTTATGCTGCAAAAACTACCCGCCAGCCAGCAACACAGCGACGAGCAGCAAACCATTGACCAGGATGCCTGGGACCGGGTCTCTCACCTCGCCGCCACCATCAAGGATGAAGAACTCCTTGAGTTGGACAATGATCTGCTATTGCAACGCCTGTATCACGAAGAGGATGTCCGGGTGTATCCCGCCACGCCGCTGTCGTTTGCCTGTACCTGTTCCCGTGACCGGCTGGCCAACGCCCTGCATCAGGTTGGCTACCAGGCGTTAGCCGAAATGATGGAAGAATCCGGTAGCATTTCGGTCGACTGTGAATTTTGCCACCAACACTACGAATTCGGCCAACATGATATGGCAGAGCTGTTCCCTGAAAACAATTTGCATTAAATTACTGCCTGCCAGGTCGCTGTTACATTTGTTACAATGATCTGGAACCCCACAAATAATCCGAAGAATCAGCAAATATAGCCCCTGTTTATGCGGGTTATTAAGCTGACCCATAAAGAGGAGACTTAGCGCAAACGGCATTTTCTGGCATACTTGCGCAGTCTCATTGATCGAGTATCGTCTGCAGCACACACAGACGGGTGTACGAATTTTGGTAACGGCTACTATTGCCGACCACAACTGCGAGGACCCATCAGGGTATCGATATGACCACTGTATTCACGGATTTATCTACTCCATTTCTGGTAGAACAAGCCATTGCCCGCGGCGAAGGCCTATTGCAAGATAACGGCGCACTGGTAGTAGAAACCGGCGCTCGTACTGGCCGTTCTCCAATGGACAAATTCATTGTAGAAGAACCAAGCAGCAAGGATGCAATCGACTGGGGCAATATCAACCGCCCATTTGATGCCGATAAATTCGATGCCCTGTGGGACCGCGTAGAAGAATACCTGGCCCAGCAAGACAGCTTTGTTTCCCATGTTCATGTTGGTTCTGACCCGCAGCACTACCTGCCGGTCAAAATGTCGACCCAGACTGCCTGGCAGAACCTGTTTGGTCGCAACCTGTTTATCTTGCCGGAAAGCTACAACCCTTCAGACAAGGAAGAATGGCAAATCCTGAACGTTGCCAACTTCGAGTGCGTACCGGAACGTGATGGCACCAACTCCGATGGCTGCGTTATTGTCGACTTCTCCCAACGCAAAGTACTGATTGCAGGCATGCGTTACGCTGGCGAAATGAAAAAAGCCATGTTTGGTGTACAGAACTTCCTGTTGCCAGAAAAAGACGTGCTGCCAATGCACTGCTCTGCCAACGTTGGTGACGACGGCGATGTTTGCCTGTTCTTCGGCCTCTCCGGTACCGGTAAAACCACCCTGTCTGCTGACCCGGGTCGCTTCCTGATTGGTGATGACGAGCACGGTTGGGGCAAGGGCACTGTCTTCAATATCGAAGGTGGCTGCTACGCCAAGACCATTGACCTGTCACAGAAAAACGAACCCATTATCTGGGATGCCATCCGCTTTGGCGCCATCGTGGAAAACGTGGTGATCGACAAGCAAACCCGAGTGGCAGACTACAACGACACCAGCCTGACCGAAAACGGCCGCTGTGCTTACCCGCTGACCCACGTTGAGAAACGTGTTGTTGAGAACATGGCTGGCGAACCCAAAGCAGTTGTCTTCCTGACCTGTGATATGACCGGTGTATTGCCACCGGTATCTGTCCTGACCAAGGAACAAGCGGCTTACCACTTCCTGAGCGGTTACACAGCTCTGGTTGGTTCAACGGAAATGGGGGGCGTAAAAGGTCTGAAATCCACCTTTTCTACCTGTTTTGGTGCACCCTTCTTCCCACGTCCAGCAGGCGAATACGCGGAACTGCTGATGAAACGTGTGACGGAGTTCGACTCTCAGGTCTACCTGGTCAACACAGGTTGGACTGGCGGTCCAAACGGTGCCGGTGGTGAGCGCTTCAGCATTCCAACCACGCGTGCAGTGATCTCTGCTGTTCAGTCTGGTGTGCTGCGTGACGTTGAAACCGAAGAGCTGCCAGTCTTTGGCCTTCGTGTACCAACCGAACTGCCTGGCGTAGAAACCAAATTGCTGAATCCAACCAAAGCCTGGGCTGACCAGGACAAGTTTGATGCAGCGGCACGCCAACTGGCGAACCAGTTTATTGAAAACTTCAAGAAATACGATGTTTCCGACGCCATTCTGGCGGCGGGCCCTCAGCTGTAAGACTGCCTTGCCGCTGAATGCTCAATAACACAGTCCGATAAAATAAAAGGGGCGCTACCATTACTGGTAGCGCCCCTTTTTTATTTTATTGCTTATGGCGCCTGTTGCCGCTGCACTGTCAAACAACGCTAACGCCAACGTCCTCAGCCTATATCCAGAACGTCTCGCGCCAAAGGCTCTATTTCTTTCAGTCGGCTGGAGCGGTCACGGGCCATTCTGACACCACACGCTTGCAGGGTCGCCACGGGGTCGATGTCTTCCAGCCGATCAAAGTCCAGCATTTGCCATTGCTCCCGCTGAATCAGCACGGACAAGACGTATTGATCCTCCACAACCCCGGTCGCAGGATTGGCTCGCTGGATATAACCAGAAATCAGACAACGCTGAATACCCGGAAACAATGCAAACACTTCGCCAGTGACCCGAAACAGCGACCCGGCGCACAGTCGGATAAAATCACGCCGCCCCTGGGCATCGGTGCGTTTTTTGAATGATAACTTGCCGTTGCCCCGCGCCTCGGCCATCCGCTGGGGTACATCGCCTTCATCCGGCAAATCAACATCCAGGGCAATGCCGGTTACATCATGGTTAAATTCATACTCAATCAAGGTTTCTTTCGGCCAGGCAATGCCGCTGAGGACATAGTCCAGCGCCGTTTCCATATGGGCACTGAATCCTTGGGCCGCCAGCCGAAAGGCTTTTTCAACTTCGGCACATTCCTGCTCATGATCATCACGCAGCTGCTGCCACTGCGCCAGTTCTTGCTGATAACTCGCCAGCGCCTGCTGATTACTCTGTTCAATGCTGTCTTGTCGAAATAACAGTTTATCCATCAAGCCCGGCTCTTCGATCACCGGCGGCAATGGTTCATCAATAGCAAAGGGGGCCGGTAAAGCTGGCGGAGTACCCGGTTTGGGCGTTAACAGATGTACCCCCAAACAAGCATTCAGCTCGGTATTGATACGTTCTGCGGCCTGCTCCAGTAATGTCTGGATGGTCTCGGCCTGGTGAGTCTTGACCTGTCTGGCTGCTTTGGCGGGCAAGGGTTGGTCATGCTCATCGGTCAGTCGTAACAAGCCATCATCATCAACCTGAATATTCACGGTATCAGGGTAGTCGACGGGGTTGGAACCAGCGGCAGCAGCGGAGGATTGTCTATTATCGATTCGGGTACGGTAATAGAGACCGGTACCCGGCAATCCGGCATTGATATAAGTACCTCGACGTCCCAGTGTCAGACTCAGCCCCCGAGGGTCAATGGACGTACTGACGCCGGAGCCACTGAGATTCAGGCGCACGCCCGGCATGATGGTAATACGCTTTCTGAAACGGAGGCCCATACCTTTCCCTGGTTATATTCGATAGTTGATATGTCAAGCGGATGATCACGAATGGATCAAGCTCAGCCACCCGGCAGGGTGACTGAAGAAACAGAAGAAGGCCAGTAGCTGACCCGCTTCCAAACCTGGACAGGATGCTCCAGGCAACGGTCGATTAACCGATGTTAACGCCGTGTGCTTCCGCCAGAGGCTTCAGACCACCGGCAAAACCCTGACCAATGGCCTTGAACTTGAACTCGCTGCCATGGCGATACAGTTCGCCAAAGATCATGGCCGTTTCGGTAGATGCATCTTCAGACAGGTCGTAACGGGCAATTTCCTTGCCGTCGGCTTTGTTTACAACACGGATATACGCGTTGGAAACCTGACCGAAGTTTTGCTTGCGGCTTTCTGCTTCGTGAATTGTGACAGCAAACACCAGTTTTTTCACATCCGCCGCCAGAGAGGTCAGTTTAACGGTGACTTTTTCGTCGTCGCCATCACCTTCTCCTGAACGGTTGTCACCCATGTGTTCAACCGAACCATCCGTTGATACCTTGTTGTTGTAGAAAATAAAGCTGGTATCGCCCAGTACCTTGCCATTTTCACCGGTAATAAACACGGAGGCATCCAGATCGAATTCAGTACCGTCAGTAACACGAGGGTCCCAACCAAGACCAACCACCACCTCAGTCAGACCTGGTGCTTCTTTTGACAGGGAAACGTTACCGCCTTTAGACAGACTTATAGCCATTTTTTTATTCCTTATTCAGTCAATTAACCAATCAAAATTTCATACCTGACCCTTGGCCAGGACATGCCGTCTTGCTGCATGCTCGTGGCCAAGCGCATAAAATGTCCACTCGCCATTGTTACGATGCGATGCCGCAAAATTCATGGCAGTTTCCGTTAATGCATCGTTGGCCAGGTCATAACGCATACTTTCTGCGTCGCTGGTGTCATGGACAAGATGAATGAATAAATTACTCACTTGCCCATGATTTTTATTTACGGTTTATCAACCTCTCGGATGATACCGCACCACTCTTGCGTGATGGCAACAAAGACGGTGCCAGCAGGACTGTCTTCGTCGCAGCGCAGGTAAAGCCTAAAGCTCGAAATCAGCCGGATTCAGGCCCAGCTCCGAACAAATCAAACGACAAGCGGCTTTTTCCTGATCATCAAAACTGCCATCCGATGCACCAATGGCACAGGCAACCCGCACCAGCAAACGTGCGGCACCATCGTCTTTCTTGATTTTGTTGATCGTTTTCAACGCTTCCGCCTGACCAATCTGATAGTCAAACTCAAACTTGCCACAAGCGTCGTTAAACACGTTGATAACGTCATTGAGATTGAAGGCCTTGAGCTCTGGCGAGTTGTTGATAAACCCGGTCATTTTCATTTTTTCAGCGGAAGAAATATCACCATCCGCGGCGGCAATCATGGCGCAGGCAGTGGCGGTTGCTTCCATAAAGTCCTTGTTCTTGAACTTCGAAACTTCGGTCGTCAGCTTGTCCCGTGCCATCGACACATTTGTTTTCAGCCATCCCAACATGTTGTATTCCTCATTGTGAAAAAACACAGCGTCGCTGCGATTATTTATTTTGATCCGGCCGACCAGCGCATTCCCCAGCCGTAGGCCTGATCCAGATCCCGGTGGCCTTTGTGGAAATCCACGCAACGGGTCACTTTGACCGCACCGTTATCGTTTTCCAGCATGGCAACAGCACACATGCCATGACGGCCGCCTTCTTCATTCATACGCACTTCAATATCCGGCTGGCCAGGGATATAGATGGTGATCACCCCGTCGGTTTTTTCCCAGTTGGGTGCGCCCTTGTAAATAAAGGCGAACACCAGAATACGCCGGATCAGGTGCCATTTCTGGCCGTTGATATGCAGCCATTCGCCACCATCCACCGAGCCAGTACGATCATCACCCATCAATTGGATATAGGGTTCACCCTGCAGATCTCCAAAGCCATTTCCCAGAGCCTGTACCGCACCCTTGAGGCCACCCTGAAGTTCAAACAGGCAACCCACATCCAGATCGATCGCTTTGCTGCTGGAGAAGAAACCCCCAGAGCTGCTTTTGTTCCAGTTCAGGTTGACCCGTATTTCGCCAAAACCCGCGGTGGATTTTTCCAGGCTGATACTGGAACGGGATTTATCCAGCGTCACCTTGCTCAGATTCACCGTGGATTTTGGTGCCGCCGGAGCCGGAGCCGGGGTTGGGGTTGGAGCCGACTCAGGCTCTGGGGCCGCGACATCCACACCAAAGTGTTCTGCCAGCGGCTCCAGGCCACCGGCAAACCCCTGAGCCACGCAACGAAATTTCCAACTGCCCTGGCGACGGTAAAACTCCCCCAGAATCAGTGCTGTTTCCTGCATGCCGGATGTCGAAATATCGGCGCTGATACCACCACTGATTGCCAGCGTCAGTTGCGAGACGGCATCAAAACGCGCCTTGTTGGCGTGAATCGTGGCGGTAAAAGCCACTTTTTCAACTTCTCCCGGTAGCTGTCCCGGGTCCAGAAAAAACACGGCATGACCGGCATCAGCCTGGGTCATACGAACGGCCCCGGCCAGAATATCGGGCTGACCATAAAAGCACATATCGCCATCACCACGTACCTTGTGCGCGGCATTCAATACAAAGGCAGAAATATCAATGTCGGCTCCGGGTAATGGTGAATAGCGGATATCCACCCGTAACTCTCCCGTGGCGACTGGCGCATTAGCGCCTGGCACCAATACACTCATCCACGTACCGCCTGCATGGCCAGATTAACCAGATCGTCTGCAGTACGGCCATTGGTGACTTGTCCGATTGCCTTGAACTGCCAGCCACTGCTGTCGCGGCTCAGACACCCCATAACAATACCGGTGTGCTGACCTTTTTCGGAAAGGTTAAAACGGGCCAGCTCAGTGTTGTTACTGCGATTCAGGATACGACAGTAGGCGTTTTCTACTTTTTCGAAGTTCTGGCCGGTAAAACTGTTAACGGTAAACACCAGGTGTTTGGCAGCCGCTGGCAGGCTCTTCAAATCAACAGAGATGCTTTCGTCGTCACCATCCCCTTCACCGGTACGGTTGTCGCCAGAATGCTGGATTGAGCCGTCTTTTGATTTCAGCTGGCGGAACCACACCAGATCGATGGATTGCAACTGGTCATCCAGCACGATGCAGGAGGCATCCAGGTCAATGGCACCGCCGCCCATTAACTTGCCGAAGAAACCGGTTGCTTTGACCGGGTCCCATCCCAGCCCAAGCGAGATATTGCTCAGGCCACTCCCGGCTGTTTTTTCCAGGGAGATGCTTTGGTTTTTCGTTAGAGTCAGTGCCATTATTTTGCTCCTTGCTCATCATCTGAGTGGGTATCTGTGCCACCGGCATCCTGTTGGATGCTTGCTGTGGCAGTGGCCGACCATGCTGCCATACAAGATAGTGATAAGATAATTAATCTCATGTGTCATTTCTGGCACAGACATGTGATGTTGTTATTACCATTCAACCATACGGGTAGCAACAAAACTGTGACCGGTGAAAGCTACAACAGTTCTCAGCGCTCTCGACCCAATACTGAGGTTAACCACGCGACCTGACCATGCGGCTAGCAGCGCGATTCGGTCAGACCGAGCGGCCCATCCTGACTGATGGTTTCCTGCGGTTTTACCCCATACCACTTGGCACGCTCCAGAATACCACGCGCCCATTTCTGGTGAGTGGCCGGCTCACACATGGCATCGTTATGGCGAAAGACCGCTGGTGCCTGGTCTTGCACTATCATCCTGGCGGCATTCAGATCTTCAAGATTGACCCGGAAACGGTCGTGAATCAAAGTGATCTGACAGGGGTGAATAGCGGTTTTACCGACCATGCCATGGGCGATATCCAGATCCAGCTCCTGCTGCAATAACTGCGGGGAAGCCAGCTGCTCGAATACGGGCGCGGAGAGAGAGAAACCCAATGAGCCCATCACGCCGGACACCATCGGGATCAGATAACTCATGGGCGTGCTGTACAGGGTTGTGGTCGAGTTGCGGCGCAGCCCCAAACAACCCATCAGGTCGTTGCCGCCGATACGCAGCACCACAATCCGCTCCCCCAACCGGACTTTCAAGGCTTCACCCAGTTCCACCATGGCGGCAGGATTAAAGGTTTCTGGTGTTTCTAGTGTTGGCATCAGCAATAAATCCGGGTGAGCCAGTGCTTGCTCCCAAACCGGTAAATTATCAAGCGTCAGCTTCGGAATCACAAAACCGTCGATTTCGGATATCAATGGCCATTCACTCAAGCGTGCTGCCATCTCGGCATTACGCGGTCGCACAAACAGCAATGGCTGTCTGCTTGGCTGGCCCGGCGGATAAAACGGCTGCTTTTGTTGATGTAATTGCAGCAGCAACTGTTCCAGGTTTCGCAGCGCAATATCCACATCGCTGTCGGCCACAGCATCTTCCAGACAAATCACCAACGACCGCAGTTCAGGCACTTTGCAGTGACAGATAACATCGGCGAGGTCCGCACGAGTGGCGGGCATATAAAGAGTCGCCCCCAGGGCATAGGGTGACACTCGTGTCATTGATTCACGCTCCGGATAATGGTTACAGCCCGATAGGGACCAAGGGCATCGCCCACTTCCTCGACGGTGACACCGGCACGTTCGGTCAGATGCATTAACAAGCGGACGTCGCTGTCGTTCTTGTCCCGCACCAGTACATGTTCGGGCACGCGTCGCAGTACCGCCCGAGTGGCTTCGGCAATACCCGGTTTGATGCGGTTCATATTGGTGATGCCAAAGCGGTTAGCCAGTGTACTGACAACACCAGTGGCGGCAGTTTGCAGCTGTTGTCGTTGCGTATCACTCCAGGGAACTGCGGCCGTCACAAGCCCCAGTTGCTGACGCTCAGCCTCAATCCGGTCAACAAACGCACGGGTAACATCAAAGGCCTGTAAATGATCACAGCGCATACAACCGTGCAAGCCACCATCCGCCGGCCAGATGGAACGGGACACCAGACCCGACACAGTGGCACCCAGAATACCGGACGGGATCACCCAATCTTCCGCCGATGCCGCCAGCCAGGCATGACCGCAAGGGTCGGCCAATACCACCATACGTGGCCCACCAACAAAACGTGGATCATCCCCAAGGCTGCGCTGTAGCTCACCGGCGATGGCTCCTTTTCCTGTCCAGCCATCTACAAAGATCAGGTTGTCGGCACCGTGCGCGGTAATAATGGCTTCCAGCGCCACACGGTCTATATCACGATCACGCACAATGCTGATGCCGTAGTGATAAGCCTCGCGCCCCAGCGCCAGCAGTGCCCGACGTAATAACACGCCCAGCGGCAAACCGGCCCGAACAAACGATACCAGCACCACCGCGCCGCCTGGACAGCCGGTGTTCAAAGCCTCGGCCAATGCCTGAACATCGGCAGCCATACGAGCGCCATTCTGTTTCAGCGCTCGCTCATACAGGGTGATATGAATGTCGGTTGGTGCGTCTTCCCGACTGATCATTTCTGAATAATGCTTCTGATTGGTCTGAATCAGACGCTCTTTCTCAGCCACGTCGGTTGGCTCAATTTGACAGGGCTGCAATAAAAAATGCACATCGTCAGCGAGATAACTGCCACTGCCAACGGTGTGAAATGCATTAAACACATCACTCATGAATCTGGTCCTCCACCACCCGTGCCAACTGCCCTCGGGCCGGGGTGGCCCACCAGTGGCATTCGCTCATAAAACCCAAATCGGTCAGGCTGTCACCAAACCCCAATACCGGACGGTCGCCGTTGATGGCCCGGTCCCGCTGCAGCCATTCCTGCACCGCCAGCTGTTTGGCCAGCCCCTGGGGCAAGAAAGCCAGATTATTGCCATTGGCATGTACGTGCATACCTTCCAGCAAACCGCGGCGCTGCACTTCGGCTAACACCTGCGCAAGTACCGCATCGTCCTGTTCGTTATGCTTGGTGACGACGTAATGTTGCAAGCCTTCTTCTTCGACCACCCAGCCTCTGAGTGAGAAACCCAGCGCCTCGCCAATAGACAATGTGGCGGCGCTCAGCTGCTGCAGCCGTGACTGAAAGGCCGCCAGACGATCGGTCATCTGTGCCTGCCATTGTGGCTCCAGCTGATGATCCGGCGTCAGGATCACGCCGCCATGGGCACACACAGCACCATGGACAAACGGAATCTGCACCCGGCGGTAGGCCTCTACGCTGCGCGCCGTCACCGGCACGACGTCGGCGGTAACCAGCAGCCATTGCACAAAAGCCTGCTGTACCGGCGTCATATAACCATTGGGCTGGCCGTGCACATCCAGGGTGGCAGGGTGGCGCGGGCTGTCGGGTGGCATTTTGCGAGCGGTTTGGAACAGGGTGTCATCAAGATCGACAAAAACCAGCGGACGCGTATTACTCATTGACCACTACCTCGGCTTGCAGAGTATCTATCAACAGAGCGGGAACAGCCTCTGCCGGAGTCTCGGTACAAATCAGCACCCGGTCAAACTGGCCCGGACGGACGTTATAGATAAAATTGGGAATACCCAGACCGTAGTTGTCCGGAAAGGATAACGCATGTTCGATAGCATGACCGATAGCAATGGGCGAACGGGTAGTCGAGCCAAAATGCACATCGGCACCGGCTTGTTCCAGTCGTTCCGCCAGTAAAAACGGTTTCCAGACAAATTCTCCGGTGCCAACCACCAGCACCCGTTCTCCGGCCTTGATTTGCAGCCCAGGCGCCAGCGTGTCGTCGACATGACGTACACCCAAGCGGCCAAAGTCATGCTCCGGCGACAAGAGCCACTCTCCGGCCGCTACCGTTTCAACATCCGGCATCTCTGGCAACGGGGCGGTAATATCTTCAATAAATCGGTAAGAGCCCTGCAACAGCGAGACCTGATCGGTCGGGGCTGCAATCCTGTTTTGCACGGCGCCTTCGGACCAATCCGTCAAGACACAGGTCACCACCCGCTCAATATGCGATAGCCCGGATGCCATCAGCGCTTCATAAAGGTTGATAAAGGTTTTGCCGGTTGAGGCTTCATCGTCGACCAATATCAGCGAACGGGCCTGCAACATGGCATCCCGAATATCAGCATCCACCGGCCGATGAATCAGATGGGCACTGGCATGGCTGTGCTCTTCTTCAAAGCGGGTAAAAATGTCATCCCCGACCGGATGGCGGGTCGTCACCAGATAAATTGCATCCGGCCGTGTCGCGCTGTAGGCGCGATGGACACCGGCTCCCAGACCAACGGCGGTTTCAGCCATGCCGATCACCAGCACCGGGCCGGGCAAGTCATCCGGAATCTGCGCCGCCAATTTGGTAAAAGCGGCTTCCATCTGCGCCGGGCGTACCGGAATATGACGACCTAACACCCGAGAGACAAACAGAAATGCCCGCTTCGGGTTGCGCCGCTCGGCAAAACCGAATAACTCGTCGGGATCGATACGTGCATCGTCCACATTAACTTCGAGCAACCCGCGCATTAATTGGGCACTCAAAGCGTGTTTTACTGCGGTACTTTCCATGATTTTATTCCCAGAGTACCAACCACAGCACACACAACACGGTGGCCGGGGTCAGCAAGATGTATTTAGCTGCCGCGTGCTTCAATCTTCCATAAGGAAGGTTGTGTCACTCGTGCCATATCGGCCGTGGTCAGTGTGGTGGCGCTTGTCATGGTGGACACCTCGACCCGGCAAGCGTGCAAAAAGGCCTGTAACAAAGCGGCCTTGACGGCAAAATTCATATTTTGTGCATCACTGATACTTGAAGTCACCATACCCACGACGGCTCCGTTGCTATCGAATAACGGGCTGCCGCTGGAGCCTGGCTGAATCGGTGCGGTGAACTGCAGGATGCTGGCATCGTTATGGACACCAAACAGCGCCGAAATGCCCCCTTGTGTAACATGAACATCGCCACCAGCAAAACCGGCCAGAGGAAAACCCAGTGCGACAACCGTTTCACCAAGATGGCAGCGCACATCGTCACGGAAGCACACGGGCTGCAACCCGGGCTCCTGCTGGATACGTAATAACGCGATATCATTACGGCGATCGACCATCACTGGCTCAGCACGATAACGCCCGTCAAAGGACGTTATATGAATATCCTGGCGATCTTCAATCACATGAGCACAGGTCAGGATATGTCGGGAGGAAACCGCAAAACCAGTGCCTGTTGCCACACCGGCAGCGGCCCTGCCCGCTTCCGCCCCAGCGGCTTCATGCGACCGGTCCGGATGGTGATCATCAATGGTTAACCCGAGACGACGCCCGAACGCTGCGAGGCCATAAGCAGAACCTTCCGCCAGCGCCCGGAATTTCCACTGCGCACCACGGCGGTAACATTCGCCAATGACCATGGCAGCATCACCCGAATCCTGCAGCTCCAGTTTATAAGAGATGATATCCGCAATCCGCAAGTGTACACGCTCCAGCTCAGCCACTGGCCCCACTGCCGCAAAGGTGTACACCACCAGCAACAGCCGGTCACTTCGGGCAGGTAATTGCGCCAGATCGACCTCACACCGCAGTGAGTCACCCTCCTCGTGCCACTGCATCCAGGGCTGGGTGAGCCGGTACAAGGAAGGTGCACCGGTCGGCAGGTGTTTTGCGTCAAGCGGCAATAACGCCAACCCGGCGTTACGTCCCAGCGCGCCAACTTGTTTGCTGTCCAGGGTTAGCCGAATGTCTGTGACTGGCAGCCCTTCATTGGCACCAACGACCAATTCCCGCATCAATACTCACTCCCTGATCCTGTTTGCCGGATTGAAGCATGGAGACAAACCCCGGCCAATTGCAACCCCGGCGGTGATTCCAACTCAGCCTGCCGTCAATGGTAAAGCCACACTGACGACTTTTACCTTGAGATTCGGGAGCCAATCACTCACAGGTTCTGGCAAACCCAGGCGGCGACAGGCCCAGATGCCGGGTAAATTGACCCCGGTGAGCCGGGTGTAACCGATACCACCGGAATAACGCGGGTTGATTTCCAGCAGATGCGGCTGGCCGTTGTCATCGTCACGAGTCTGTACATTCACCAGACCATCGCAGCCAAAATGAGCAGCGGCCTTGAGTGCCAGCTCAACCGCTGCCGACTCACGCTCAAAGGTCTGGTACAAGCCCTGTTTACGACGGCCAACATAGGCTACCGCCACCCCTGCTTCACACACCATATCAACCGAACACTCGCTGCCCGCCATATACGGCATCACCAACATCGGGGCACGTTGGGTATCCAGACCATAGGCCTGTAAATAGGCCTCAAAATTGACTTCACGGGCATCCGGATTCGCAAAACAGCGAAAGGCATCCACACCTTCCCGAAAACGCCAGAAGCCCTGACCATAAATACCGATGGCAGGCTTGATACAGACTTCACCGTAAACCGACATGTCAGCATACGCCTGCGCCAATTCCTCTGCCGTCGTCACCGTCACCGCCGGCACACAGGCCAAACCGGCACGCTCAGCAGCAGCGGTAAACAGGCTTTTGTTATCGACCAGACGGAAGGTCTCCAACGACATGCCACCGGTAATCAGCTGCAAGCCATGTGCTTCAAAGCGATCGCGAGCCGTCTCAAACAGCTGCCAATTACGTCCGGCCAGCAATACCTGGACGCCATGCTCCAGAGCGGTGTCAATTACCCAGTCAATTTTGTCTGGACTATCCTTCGGCTCACGTAACGACACATCCGCCAGACCGGTAATTTCCGGGCGATCACCACGATGAGAAGCCAAGAGAGTGACATCCGCAGGCAAGGCGTCGCGAGCGCCGGTAATGATATCGCGCTGACTCGATTGACCTTCAAGAAACCAGATCAAGAACTTCACCTCGGTTATTCAATATTCAGACAACATGGCCCAGCGGCGTATCCGATACGACACCGGAACAGAGCAGAGAGCGCACAGATGGAATGGGACGGGTTTTACCTAACTCGTTGAATCTATCATCAAAAACCCGCCATCACTATGCAAGGCGGGGGATGGAACATACGCAACAAAGCCGCCAGAGAGGGGCGGATTCGCAGGGAACCACACGCCACCCACCACACCTTAACCGCCAACTACCACTAACACTCGTTTTTCAATAGCAGCAAACAGACAGAGAAGCAGACGGCAGCACCGGCACATCAATCCCGCTATACTCCGCACTGCCTTGAAACCGAACATGGATCTACCCTTATGCTGCTCGAATCCATAGGCCAACGCCTTGCCGAAGAACTCAATATCCGTCCGCAACAGGTATCGGCTGCCGTTGCCTTGCTGGATGAAGGTGCCACCGTACCGTTTATTTCCCGCTACCGGAAAGAAGTCACCGGAGCACTGGATGACACCCAGCTGCGTAATCTGGAAGAGCGATTGCGTTATCTGCGCGAGATGGAAGATCGTCGCGACAGCATCCTGAAAAGCATTGGTGAGCAGGGCAAGCTGACCCCGGAACTACAGCGGGAGCTACTGACTGCCGATACCAAAACCCGGCTCGAAGACCTGTACTTGCCCTACAAGAAAAAACGCCGCACCAAAGGCCAGATCGCCATCGAAGCCGGACTGGCACCACTGGCCGAACGTCTGTTGGATAATCCGAACCTGACCCCCGAGTCTGAAGCCACTGCGTTTGTCTCCGCCGACAAGGGCATCGCCGACACCAAGGCCGCACTGGATGGTGCCAGGTATATCCTGATGGAACGCTTCGCCGAAGATGCCGACCTGCTGGCCAAGCTCCGCCAGTTTCTGCAACAGGAAGCTATCCTGTCGGTCCGGGTGATTGCTGGTAAAGAAGCCGAAGGCAGCAAGTTCGCCGACTATTTTGAACACGATGAAGCGTTAAAAAACGTGCCGAGTCACCGTGCGCTGGCGATTCTGCGCGGCCGTAACGAAGGCATACTGGGTTTCTCGCTGGTCACCCAAGCAGAGCTGGAAGACAAGCTGGCTGGTAGCCCGTGTGAAGCCATGATTGCCGGTCATTTCCAGCTCAAGAACGCAGGCCGGGCCGCCGATCGCTGGCTGGCCGAAGTCGTCAAGTGGACCTGGCGCATCAAGCTGTTGACCCATCTTGAAACCGAACTGGTCGGGCAATTACGCGAAAAGGCCGAAGAAGGCGCCATCAAGGTCTTTGCCGACAACCTCAAGGATTTGCTGCTTTCTGCGCCCGCTGGTGCCAAAAACACCATGGGCCTCGATCCGGGTTTGCGCACCGGCGTGAAGGTTGCGGTGGTTGACGCCACAGGCAAGGTGGTCGATTACAGCACGATTTACTGCACTCCTCCGCAAAACAGATTTGCCGAATCTGAAGCCATCCTGATGGCCATGATTGCAAAACACGGCGTGCAGTTAATTGCGATTGGCAACGGCACCGGCAGCCGGGAAACCGACAAGTTTGTTGGCGATATGCTGAAAAAAATCAACCCGGCACTGGATGCCAGCCAGAAAGTGCAAAAAATCATGGTCAACGAAGCCGGTGCCTCGGTGTACTCCGCCTCAGAGCTGGCTGCCAAGGAATTCCCGAACCTCGATGTCACCATTCGTGGCGCTGTCTCCATTGCCCGACGCTTGCAGGACCCTCTGGCCGAGCTGGTCAAAATCGAACCCAAATCCATCGGCGTTGGCCAGTACCAGCACGATGTTAACCAAAGTCATCTGGCCCGCTCGCTGGATGCCGTTGTGGAAGACTGTGTGAACTCGGTCGGCGTCGACCTGAACACAGCATCAGCACCACTGCTCAGCCGGATTTCCGGCCTGAACACCACCCTCGCCAATAATATCGTTGCCTTCCGGGACGAAAACGGTGCCTTTAACAGCCGTAAGGAATTGGCCAAGGTGCCGCGACTGGGAGCCAAAACCTTCGAACAGGCGGCAGGCTTTCTGCGCATCATGAACGGCAGCAACCCCCTCGATGCCTCGGCGGTTCACCCTGAGTCCTACCCGCTGGTGAACAATATCGCCAAGCACTTTGGCAAGGATATCGGCAGCCTGGTCGGAGACCACTCCTTCCTCAAATCGGTCAATGCCGAGCAGTTTGTCAGTGCTGACGCCGGGCTGCTGACGGTGAAAGATATTCTTGCAGAGCTGGAGAAACCGGGACGTGACCCGCGCCCGGAATTCCGCTTTGCCGAATTCCAGGAAGGTGTCGAAAAAATCTCCGACCTGAAACCCAATATGGTGCTCGAAGGTGTCATTACCAACGTTGCCGCCTTTGGTGCCTTTGTGGATATCGGCGTCCATCAGGATGGCCTGGTACATATCTCGGCACTGGCTGACCACTATGTCAAAGACCCTCGGGATGTCGTCAAGGCCGGGGACATCGTCAAGGTCAAGGTAATGGAAGTGGACCCTGAGCGTAAACGTATTGGCCTGTCGATGCGCCTGGGTGACGATGCCAATGAAAAAGCCGCTGAACAAGCCAATCGCGGTGGCCAACGCAACAACAGCCCCAAACGAGGCGGCCAAAACCGAACCTCGTTTGGCGACAAACAGCCGCAAGGCCAGGGTGCCATGGCCGGGGCACTGGCAGCGGCGCTGTCCAACGCGCGCAAGAAAAAATAACCGCCCGACTCACCCGAATGACCAATAGCCAGCAACAGACAGTCTCCTGTCGCTGGCTATTGTTGCGCTCCTGCACAGCTCTTTTACTTGTCAGTCCTGCGCCCGGACTTACTTACCCGACCAGCTTTCTTTTATACTCCGCCGACATTTGTTCTGAATCGAGACGACCTTGGCAACCACCACCCTTCCCCGCGCTTTCCAAGATACTGCCTATCGCAACGCATTGGCGCTACTGCAAAATCCGCAACATGCGGCTCTATTGACGCGGTTGCAGCGCGGTATCGAGAAGGAAGGTCTGCGTTGTAACAACGATGGCGTTATCAGCCAGAAGCCCCACCCCACAGGGCTTGGCTCGACCCTGACCCACCCCAGCATCACCACGGATTATTCCGAAGCCTTGCTGGAATTTATCACGCCGGTCTACCGCAGCGGCCATGAAGCCATTGCCTGTCTCGATGTGGCTCACCGTTTTGCCTTCAGCCAGATGGACGCCGAACTGATCTGGCCCAGCTCCATGCCCTGTATTCTGGAAGGCGAGATGAGCATCCCGATTGCGACCTATGGCAGCTCCAATCTGGGCCAGCTCAAGCATGTTTATCGTCATGGTTTGTGGCACCGCTATGGTCGTACCATGCAATGTATTGCGGGTATTCATTATAATTTTTCACTGCCCGACGAACTGTGGCCAATACTCAAAGCCCTGGATAACCAGCCCGACGAATCCTTGCAGGACTTTATCTCACGTCGCTATTTTGGCCTGATCCGTAACTTCCGGCGCTATTCCTGGTTATTGCTGTACCTGTTCGGCGCCTCCCCGGCCGTTTGCAGCAGCTTTCTCGCCGGCCGTGAGCACAACCTTGATACCTTGCACAAACACACCCTGTATCTGCCATACGCCACATCACTGCGCATGAGTGACCTGGGCTATCAGAACAATGCCCAGTCCAGCCTGCGAGTGTGCTACAACAGCGTTGAGAATTACGTCGAGACTCTGGGGGATGCCATTAATGTCCAGGTCGACGATTACGAAAAGCTGGGCGTCCAGGATCAACACGGCGTTTACCAGCAGCTGAACACCCACCTGCTGCAAATCGAAAACGAGTTCTACAGCGACATCCGCCCCAAACGTATCGCCAAAAACGATGAAAAACCGCTGGAAGCCCTGAATACCTTTGGCGTCGAATACATCGAGGTCCGCAACACCGACCTGAATCCCTTTATGCCGGTTGGCATCGATGTACCACAAACGACGTTTATGGATCTGTTTTTGTGTTACTGCCTGCTGCAGTCCAGCGACACCATTGAAGATGACGAATATCTGCAGATACAGACCAATCAACAGCGCACGGTCATGCGCGGCCGGGAGCCGGGCCTGACGCTGCTCAGTCAAGGGCAAGAGCGCAACCTGCAGCAATGGGGCCTGGCCTTGCTGGATGACATGCAGGCACTGGCGCAACAAATGGACAGCGCCAACCAGCACAGCTTCCATATTGACAGCCTGGGCCAGCAACGCCTGAAACTGGCCGATGCGGCTCATACGCCATCCGCCAAAGTACTGGCGGCGCTGCAAGAGCAAAAGCTGGAGTTCAGCGAATTTACCCTGCAACAAGCCAGACAGCACCGCAAGGCCCTGTCACAACCACTGGCACCGGAGGTTCATCGCCACTGGCAAGCCCTGGCCCGCCAGTCACTGCAAGAGCAAGCCCAAATCGAAGCCAGCGATACACTGTCATTCGAAGACTTTCTTGCCGATTACCTGCAACGTTAACAAGACTCTCGTCCGGTCTGGCCAATATGGCAGAGAAAACGGGCGAGAATGCTTGCATCCGGCGGAACATTTTCGACTTCTGGCGGACTGACATCCGCCACCACAGCCACTTGGCACGTAAAGAACCATGACTCAAGTCTGACGCCGCCATAACGGGTGTCAGATTTGCGCAATGACAACCCGGTTCCCGTACAAAGTGCTGTGATACACTCGCCCATCATCACGATTTCGCATAAGGCAACCCCATGAGCCCGAGATTATTGCGTTTTGGCTATCTGGCCGGATTTTTGATCTGTGCTGCCCTGCTTGGTGCAGCCTATTACTTCGAGATTGTGCTTTATATGGAGCCATGTCCGCTCTGTATTGTGCAACGCTTGGCGACCCTACTGATCGGTATTGGCTGCCTGTTGGCCTTTATTTTTGACGGCTTTCGCTGGATGTCACGGCTGGCACTGGCCCTGACCACCGGCGCCTCTGTTTTTGGAGCCGTGGTAGCCAACCACCACATCTGGATTCAAGGCTTGCCGCCAGAAGAAGTCCCTGCCTGCGGTCCCAGCTTTGACTACCTGCTCGAAACCCTGCCCATGAATGAGCTGATCAACATCATGCTGCACGGCAACGGCAACTGCGCGGATATTTCCTGGATGTTCTGGGGCATGAGCATGCCGGAGTGGACGCGGCTGTTCTTTATTGTGTTTGCGATCATCAGCCTGATCACCCTGATCGCCAAATGGCGCAGTAATGGGCGGAAAGCCTGAGCGGCCTGAGCGATAAGCAGAACCATGGCGGATAGCAAGTGGCAATTGTTGAAAAAGCCACTTGCACAGAGCTTTTAACCTTGCCTATATTGGTCGCGCCAGAGCTGGCTTTTGATGCCAGCGGAGGCTGTTCCCTGTCCTGTTACAAGCACCGGGGACAGACTCACGATCACAGACAGGAGTGCCGTATGTTAGAACGAGTCAACACTGCCAAAGAACGCTGGGGTGGCGTCCACAAGATGATCGACAGCTGGCTGAACGGGAGACAGGCGTTAATTGTCAAATTTTGCCACCTTTCCAGTGTCAAACCGCTGTCTCACGAAGAAACCCCATTGGCCGAGCTGGTACAGAATTTTTGTCAGGCGATGATGGATTACTGCTCCGCTGGCCATTTTGAAATTTACGAGCGCCTGATGGTCGAAGCGCGGGAATATGCCGATGGCAGCCTCGAATTTGCCCAGCAACTGGTTCCTCGTCTCGACCAATTGACGACCCAGTGTGTGGACTTCAACGATCGTTATGATCATTCCTGCAATCTGGAGCAGCTGACCAAGCTGTCGGAAGATCTGTCTCACCTGGGAGAAATACTGGAAGAACGCTTTCAACTGGAAGATCAGCTGATCGAACGCCTGCACACTGCTCATCGCGAATCGGTTACTGAATAACAACATAGCGCGTCGAATCCACTGACCGGGTTCGACGCCCTGTCTCTTGTTTCTTGCAACCGTCAAGGGTCGACCACCCGTCGTTACACTGTTCCAGGCTCCATCCCCGTACCACTTCCCATCCCACTTTTCGTCCTACTTCGCAGGCTAACGCGTCATGCTTTCTATCTGGGCATTATGGGCATCCAGCAGTCCTTGCACAGCCTTAGCATCATTCAGGGCCTGTTCAGCGGCCTTGGGATTAAACAACGCCTCAAGCCCCGGCTGTACCCGATCAGTATCATCTGCAGCGGTCGACGCCCGTGCCTCGCTGTGGATCTCCGGCTCCGTCCCTATATCAAAATGTTGCAGAATATTGGCCGCCGTATCCACCGTCACCGGAATCACAGCCACTCCTTCGGGTACCTCGTCACCAAAATGCCAGATACCTTCGGCGTCTTGCCATTTATAGTAGGTTTTCCGAGTGGTCATCGTCGATAAGGTTGAATCAACACTCCCCCCCATCGATACCAAAGGCTTGCCGTCAGAACGGTTAAGAAAGTAAGGTGTCATAAACACGCTCACCAATATGATCGCCAGTGGAATCAGTATTCTGGCTTTTAGCATTTGACCATCCTTTGATGTTCGTTTTGTCCGTTAACTATTATAACCGATACTTGAATGTATAAGTGCCTTGCAGGGAAACTCCGAGTGACTGATATCCAGTCCCGGAAGCACTGGCACAACGATCAGCAGAAGGAGAACCAACTGTGTTACAGACCTCTCCCGCAACCGCTTCCTCCTCAAGTGACCGCACGGCATCAGGCCAGGGTAGTGATGTACGAATCACTCGTCATGAAAAACCCTTTCGCGTACTGATTGCCAATGCCAAAGGCGGCTGTGGCAAAACCACGCTCGCCACCAACCTCGCCAGTTTTTTTGCTGCCCGACAGCTTCACACCGCCCTGATCGACTATGACCCACAAGCCTCCGCCAGTGACTGGCTCAAGGCGCGGGGTCATCACTTGCCCACGATTACCGGCGTCTGTGCCACCCGCCGCAGCCAGACGACCGCCACTCGCAGTTGGGAAATGCGGGTACCGAGCAATACCGCCATGATGATCATCGATACACCAGCCGGGCTGACCGGCCATGCCCTTGGCGATCGCATCCGCCAAAGTGACGCGGTGATTATTCCAGTCTTGCCGTCCGCCATTGATATTCGGGCGGCCACCACGTTTATTCGGGACGTTATGCTGTCACCGGTGTTCCGCCAATCCCCCCGGGCGATTGCCGTCGTCGCCAATCGCACCCGGCAAAATACCCTGATCTATACCAAGCTGAATCTGTTTCTGAAAAGCCTTGGCATTCCCTTTATCACCACCCTGCGGGACACCCAGCGTTATGTCAGAACCAGCGAACTGGGCCAAGGCATCATTGATGACCCGCTGGCGGATGCCAGAGACCTGGCTCACTGGGAAGTCCTGCTGCAATGGCTGGAAAGTACCCGCACCAAGTCTTCTCCCGGCAGCCATTACCAGACTGACAAGCCATCGCCATGACACACACTCCCGGCATCATCACAGAAACCATGTCATGATTGCTGCTCAAGATAAGCCTCCAGAGCGTCGATCAAGGGTTCTGGCGAATCGTCATCCCGATCCGGTTGCGGCCAATCTGGCAGTAATGCCAGGTTTTCCATCACACAATCAACCAGGCTTTCTTCCTCAGGACACGCCCCGGCGAACTCCTCCAGCAACTGATACAAACCAGCCAGGCCAAACTGCTCGGCCTCCAGCTCCAGTGCCTTGACCCGTTGGCGGAACTCGCCAGCAAAGCGATCGTTTGTTGGCGCTGTGGATAACGAACCTTTGGGTAGCAGGGTCCGTATGCCCCGTAACGGCCGGATGACGCTGTCCCTCCACCCCAGATAACCGGCCAGACGCTGAGCAAACGGCTCACCCTCAGGCCAGGCACGCCACTCACTGGCCAGCCATAATGCCGCCAAAACCAGCAGTACATCTCCGCCATCTTCTTGTATCTCAAGCAATCGCTGCTCAACATTATTCATCTGGTAAAACCGCTGGGCGAATTGCCACAGTGGGTTGTCCAGAGATTCTGTGGCACACTGCGCCGCCATTGCCGCTACCTTTAGTCACTGTCGAATATGATTGAATTTAATCAGGTTTCCCTGCAAAGGGGTACGCAAACCCTGTTGAAAGATGCCAGCCTGCGCATCCATGATGGCCAGAAACTGGCCCTGATCGGTCCCAACGGCGCGGGAAAATCCACTCTGTTTGCACTGCTGAACGGCGAATTGACCGTCGATGGCGGTGATCTGGAAATTCCCGGCAAGTGGCGAATTTCCCATATGGCACAAGAAGTCGTCGCCAGTGAACGCAGCGCCCTCGACTACGCCATCGATGGTGACAAGCCCTATCGCACCATAGAAGCCGGCATTGCCAACGCCGCCGATGACCATCAGCTGACCCATTGGCTCGACCGTATGGACCAGCACAAGGGCTACGAAGTGCCCGTCAAGGCTGAGCAGTTGCTCCATGGTCTTGGTTTTAACCAGGCCGACCTGCAACGGGCAGTGAAAGATTTTTCCGGGGGCTGGCGTATCCGTCTGAACCTGGCTCAGGCACTGATGATGCCCTCCGACCTGCTGTTACTGGATGAACCAACCAACCACCTGGATCTCGAGGCTACCCTGTGGCTGGAAGGTTATCTGCGCAAATATCCCGGCACCTTGCTGTTTATCTCTCACGATCGCGATTTTATCGACGGCGTGGCCGATCATATTGTCCACTTGCATGAGCAGAAGCTGACGCTTTACCCTGGCAATTACAGCGCTTACGAACGGATCCGGGCAGAAAAGCTGGCCCAGCAGCAACTGCTGTTCGAAAAACAGCAAACCCGTGTTGAAGAAATCGAAAAGTTTGTTACCCGCTTTCGCGCCAAGGCATCCAAGGCCAAGCAGGCCCAGAGCCGCCTGAAAGAATTACAACGCATGGAGCTGATCGCACCGGCCCATGTTGACTCGCCATTCCGGTTTGAATTTCCCTGTCATGAACAAATGTCCAGCCCGTTGCTGACGCTGAAACAGGCCGACCTCGGTTATCAGCAAGCCAATGGCACCAAAACGCTGCTTCCTGGCGTCAACCTTTCCATTGTGCCCGGTGACCGCATCGGCTTGCTTGGCCCCAATGGCGCGGGCAAATCCACCCTGTTAAAAACCCTCTGTGAAGAGATTCCCTTGCTCGCCGGTGAACGTACCCGGGGCGAGCATTTGCACATCGGTTATTTTGCCCAGCACCAGCTCGAATCCCTCGACACCTCAGCGTCGGGGATGTTGATCCTGCAACGGCTGAAACCCAAGGCCAGCGAGCAGTCAATTCGTAACTTCCTGGGTGGGTTCGGTTTTCATGGCGACCGTGCCCTGGAAGTGATTGAACCTTTCTCCGGCGGTGAAAAAGCCCGTATGGCGCTGGCCTGCGTCGCCTGGATGAAACCCAACCTGCTGATTCTCGACGAACCGACCAACCACCTGGATATCGAGATGCGCGAGGCACTGACGCTGGCGCTGCAGAACTTCCCCGGTGCCATTCTGATCGTCAGCCACGATCGTCATTTGCTCAAAGCCAGTGTCGATGAATATTGGCTGGTTGATCACGGCAAGGTGCAGGAGTTTGATGGCGATCTCGACGACTACCACCAGTACCTCAACACCCGGGGACAGTGGGACACCAGCAGTCCAGCCGCCGCACCGGACAGTACCAGCCCGGCCACAACGGTTGATCGCAAGGAGCAGAAACGTCTGGATGCCGCCCGCCGCCAGCGTCTGGCACCACTACGCAAACAGCAGCAAGCCGCAGAAAAACAGATGGAAAAACTGCAGCAACAGCTCACCGCAATCGAAACAACGCTGGCAGACAGCAGCCTGTACGAAGATGCCCGCAAACAGGAACTCAAACAGCGATTGGCCGAACAGGCAGAGACCAAAAGCAAGCTGGAAGATGTCGAAATGGAATGGATGGATTTGACGGAGCAGCTGGAAAACAGCGACTGATCCGGGTCAGCCGCTTATATCCGTCAGACACTGCGTATTTAATGCGCATTGTCTGACAGCAACGTTGCGACATTCGCAACAAGCCGGGCTACCGCTCCCTGATTCTGTTGCACCTGGTTGTACCCCGCCAGGCCCATTTGTTGGCGCTGCTCCGGGTGATCGAGCAGCAACGCAACATCGTCAGCCAGGGTGGCAGCGGTCGTCAGCTGTACCGCCCCAATATCCACCAGCTCATCCACCACCGTCTGAAAATTGAAATAATGCGGCCCCATCAGTACCGGCTTGCCCAGCACCGCCGGTTCGATCGGGTTATGGCCGCCGCGCGGCACCAGACTGCCACCCATGACCACCACATCGGCGGCCGCCAGCAACAGCAGCATTTCGCCCATACTGTCAGCCAGATAAACCTGTGCATCGTTGCCAGACGCCTGGGTGCTGCGCCGCGCCAGCGTAAAACCCTGCTCCAGACACGCTTGCGCCACCAGCCCAAAGCGCTCCGGATGACGCGGCACCAGCACCAACAACAGTTCTGGCCAGCGCTGCAACCAGGATGTCATGGCAGCCAACATCAGGCTTTCTTCACCATCGTGGCTGGACGCCAGCAACACCACCGGTCGTTGCTTGCCCCAGCCCTGCTTCAAGGCCGCGGCCTGCTCATCCAGCCCGGCCGGCACCACCACATCGTATTTGATACTGCCGCAGACACTCAGCCGGGATGGCGGCAAACCGAGATCCAGCAACCGCTGGCCATCCACCTGATGCTGCACCGCTACGTGTGTCAGGCGCTGCAACATCGGCCGGGTCAGTGCAGACAAGCGGGCATATCCGCGGGCCGAGCGCTCAGACAGACGGGCGTTGGCCAGCAGCACCGGTACGCCCCGTTGCTGACAACAGGCCAACAGGTTGGGCCATAATTCAGTTTCCATCACCACCAGACAGTCAGGCTTTGTACATCGCAAAAACAGCCACCAGCACAACGGCAAGTCGTACGGCATAAAACTGCGCCGGACCCGGTCACCGAACAGACGTTCGACCTGCGCCGCCCCGGTTGGGGTGGTACTGGTGATCCAGATCGTGCGCTGCGGATACTGCCGTAACAGTTGTTCGATCAGCGGGGCAGCAGCCAGCGTCTCCCCCACCGATACCGCATGCACCCAAATGGCTCCACGGTGAGGCAAGGGAGTGACGGCGCCAAAACGTTCAACAATACGCTGGCGATAACCTGGATTCTTGCGGCCACGCCACCAGAGGCGGGCCAGCAGAATCGGCGTTATCAGGGTCAGAAAAACAGTATAGCCAAGCCGTGCCACAAGTGAGTTCTCTAGCGGGAACAGGGGCAGGAATGGTAGCACAACAAGCCATTGTGCTAGACTCAGCGCTCTTTTTTTAGTGCGCAAATTACAATGAATACCAACGTTCCGGACTACCATCAAGCCCAGGTGCTTGTCTTTGGTGACGTCATGCTGGACCGCTACTGGCAAGGTCCAACTTCCCGTATTTCTCCGGAAGCGCCGGTGCCTGTGGTTAAAATCCAGGACATCGAAAACCGTGCCGGTGGTGCCGGTAACGTAGCCCTCAATATCGCCACCCTGGGTGCCAATGCCGTGCTGCTGGGCGTTACCGGCAACGATGAGAATGGCCGTCAGCTGTCGGGCCTGCTGCAACAGTCCGGGGTCGCCTGTCACTTTCTCGAGCACCCCTGCCACCCCACCATTACCAAGCTGCGCATTATCAGTCGCCAGCAACAGTTGATCCGGCTCGATTTTGAAGAGGCTTTTCACAGCACCGATATGTCGACGCTGTGTGCAACCTACGACCAGCAGCTCAGCCAGGCGCAAGTCGTGATACTGTCAGATTACGGCAAAGGCGCCTTGAGCAACCCGCAACGCCTGATTCATGCCGCTCGCCAGGCCAATGTCCCGGTGCTGGTCGACCCCAAAGGCACTGATTTTGAACGTTATCGCGGCGCCAGCCTGATCACCCCCAACCTGAGTGAATTTGAAGCGGTGGTCGGCCCTTGCCCGGACGACGACACCCTGGTCGCCAAAGGGCGAGCGCTGATCGAGGCCCATGACCTCGATGCCATCCTGATCACCCGTAGTGAAAAAGGCATGACCCTGATTGTCAAACATCAGGAGCCGTTCCATTTGCCCACCCGGGCCAGAGAAGTATTTGATGTTACCGGAGCCGGGGACACGGTGATTTCGGTGCTGGCCTCCTCTCTGGCCGCAGGCTGTGACCTGCGCCAGGCAACACTGATGGCCAACACCGCCGCCGGTATTGTCGTCGGCAAACTCGGCACCGCGACCGTAACCACCGAAGAACTGCGTATCGAATTGCGCAGCGAAAATCATCAGGGTGCCGGGATGTTCGACGAAGACAGCCTCGCCATTCAGGTAGAAGAAGCGCGCTCACGGGGTGAAACCCTGGTGATGACCAATGGCTGCTTCGATATCCTGCATCCGGGTCACGTACAATACCTGAAAGAAGCCAAGGCCCTGGGAGACCGGCTGCTGGTCGCCGTCAATGCCGATGAATCCGTCAGCCGCCTGAAAGGCCCGACCCGGCCGATCAATCCAATCGATCACCGCATGGCGGTGTTGGCTGGACTGGAAAGCGTTGACTGGGTAGTGCCGTTCAGCGAAGACACACCAGAGCGTCTGATTTGCCGCTTGCTACCGGATATTCTGGTCAAGGGCGGCGATTACACCGTTGATCAGATTGCTGGCGGTCGCTGTGTGCAGGACAACGGCGGTGACGTCATTATTCTTAGCTTCAAAGACAACTGTTCCACCAGTGCCATTGTCAAACGTATTCAGAATTCTGAGGAGAGCAAGTCATGATCATTGTTACCGGCGCGGCTGGTTTTATCGGTGCCAACATTGTCAAAACCCTGAACGCACAGGGCCGCAGCGACATTATCGTGGTCGACGACCTGACCGACGGCAAGAAATTCTACAACCTCGCTGACTGCGATATTGCTGATTACCTCGACAAGGATGACTTTATCCAGCGGGTACAGCTGGATGACGGCCTGCTCGACGACGTTGACGTGATTTTCCACGAGGGCGCCTGCTCCGAAACCACCGAGTGGAACGGCAAGTTCATGATGGAGAACAACTACGAATACTCCAAAATCCTGTTACACGCCTGCCTCGAACAACGTATTCCTTTTCTGTATGCCTCCAGTGCGGCAGTCTATGGTGGCAGTGCCGTTTTCAAGGAAGAGCGCAGCTTCGAGCAGCCACTGAACGTATATGGCTATTCCAAGTGGCAATTCGACCAGTATGTCCGTCAGCTACGGGCAACATCGCCGGAACAGTTCCAAAGTCAGGTGGTGGGTTTCCGTTACTTCAATGTTTATGGCCCCCGTGAACATCACAAAGGCAGCATGGCATCGGTCGCCTTTCACTTTAATAACCAGATTCAAGCCAATGGCGTGTGCAAACTGTTTGCCGGTTGTGACGGTTATGCCGATGGTGAACAACGCCGTGATTTTGTGTTTGTCGAAGACGTCGTCAAGGTTAACCTGTGGTTCTGGGCCAACCCGGATCAAAGCGGTATTTTCAACCTCGGTACCGGCCAGTGCCAGAGCTTTAATGACGTCGCTGATGCCGTGATCGACTGGCATCAGGAACAAGGCAACCCGGCCCGTAAAGAATACATGGCGTTTCCAGATCACCTTAAAGGCGCTTACCAAAGCTTTACCGAGGCTGATATCAGTGCCTTGCGGGCAGCCGGGTATGACCAGGCCTTCGCCGATGTCAAAACCGGTGTCCATGCGTATATGAACTGGCTCAACCAGCGCTGATACAGCGTCTACACTGATCCTTGGGTCCGGCAGCCCTTGCCGGACTTTCCGTACGTCGAAAGAGAATATCCATGCCTCCCAAGCACCTGTTACATCCTCGCTACTGGCCAGTCTGGTGTGGCGTTGGCCTGCTGGTCGCCATGACTTATCTGCCCTACCGTCTCCAGCTGATGATTGGTAAAACGCTGGGACTGTTACTGTACAAGGTGGGCAAAAGTCGCCGCCACATCACCAGAGTCAATATCGGTCTCTGCTTTCCGGAGAAAACCCCACAGCAACAGGCGCAACTGGTGCGACAGGTGTTTATCGACAACGGCATTGGCTTGATGGAAACCCTGATCGGTTGGTTTCGGCGGCCGGACTATTTGCTGAGCCGTACCCACTTTCATGGCTTTGATCAGCTCAAGGCAGAACTGGCCGCCGGGAAGGGGGTGTTATTGCTGGGAGCGCACTACTCCATGCTCGACCTTGCCGGGGCTCTGTTTGTCACCCAGGTACCGGTCAATGTCAGTTACCGGCCCCAGGACAATCCAGTGATGAACTGGTTGATGGAACAGCGCCGCCAGAAACTCTACAGCGGCTGCTACACCCGCAAGGATATCCGTGCCTTTATTCGTTGCCTCAAACAAGGTGAGGCGCTGTGGTACGCGCAAGACCAGGACTTTGGCCGCAAGAACAGTGTTTTTGTGGATTTTTTCGGGATTCCGACGGCCACGATTACCGCCACTTCCCGCATTGCCAGAGCCGGCAAGGCAACCGTGATGCCGGTCACCTACTTTCGCCGCCATGACAACTCCGGCTACGATATCACCGTACACCCGCCACTGCCGATTCCCAGCGGGGATGATATCGAAGACGCACGGGTTGCCAATGCCTTTATCGAGCAGCAACTGCGTCAACATCCGTCGCAGTATCTGTGGTTGCACAAACGCTTTAAAACCCGACCAGACAAGGCGGTAAAAAAAGGCGAAGTCTACCGCTGAAAACAGCGCCAGACCTCTTTGGGGAAATGCCAGCCAGTACGACTGGTTCAGGCTGGTTAGCCCGTTAATTCAAACAGCAAGAATAACGGCACTGGCCTTGAAGAAAGCACAGACAGGGGTACCGACCTGGATCCCCAGCTTGTTGATACTGCCTTCGGTAACAATGGCAACGAGTTCACCACCGCCCTGCAACGTCACGTCCACTTCACAGTTCACCGCCCCGTGACGCACTGCCGATACTTCGCCCTTGAGCAAGTTACGGGCACTGATGGATAAATCCAGATCGGTACTGAGCATCACATGGCTGGATTTGATCAAGGCCGTTACTTCCTTGCCCGCCGTTAATCCAAGCTTGTTGGTGCTTTCACTGGTGACGATCGCCACCACCACATCCTGATCATTCAGGGCGATATCCACTTCATCATTAACGGCTCCACCACGAACCTGGAGGACTTTCCCAACTAATTGATTTCTGGCACTGGTCAACATAAGAGTTGTCTCCTACAACAATGGTATTGTCTGGTTTTCATGCGTTCTGACCATAAAAAGGAACAGCAACCTGCAGTGATGATCTCCAACACGGGCACTGGCGGTTATCCTGAACCCACGGAACAGGACTACCCGGCATATCCAGATGTATTGGAAACTGAAACGGCGTGATGCCGCGACCAGGCACCTGCCTGTATGGCAACGACATGCAGATCAAACAGCATACATACAGCGGATATGGATAAGAGGAGGCAGAACCTGATCAGTAAGACCGGCCAATGATTATTACAAAACCATGTCAAACACAACGTGAGACAGATCAGGTTATTCGACGACCACAGAGGGTTGAACCTGATGTAATGTCGTTGCGGCATAAGGCTCGGAAAGGGATTCCAGCCAAGGTTGCATCATAACGGACAGTTCGGCCAACTCCTGGCTGAGAGCCGTATAGCGGCGCTCGAAAGTGGTGGCTTCCAGCTGATTACGCTGCAGGTTGTTCAGCACGGCAGCGGCCACACTGCCATTCTCGCCCAAGTCATCCAGCTGCTGGCGTTGCAGCTGCAGGGAGTGATTAAGATCGGTCAGTATGGTCATCTCCGCATCGATAATTTCCCGCTGTCGGAGCTGCTGCTCGCGTACCAGGTTCAGTAGCGTCAGCTGCTGTTGTTGCTGTGCCGACAGCGGTTCCAGCATCTGATCAGCCTTGCGCTGGATATTAAGCATCGCTGCCACCGCTTTCTTGAGCGTCGCCACTTCCTTGCTCATTTCATTAAAATGCGCACTTGTGCTACCCAGCATACGCTGGGAAGAATCACTCAATTTGAGCAAGGCCTTATCCTGTGCTGCAAATGCTTGCTGAACATCGGAGTGCGTCTGCGCGCTGGCATTACGGAATGCGTTAATGGATGTCCGGGCCATCTCTTCAGCCAGTTTTTTCTGATTGCGAAGATTGGCGGACAACAGGTCCTTGATATGCGCATGGCCACCGGATATCTCGCTGAACACCAGCTCCTGTAACTCCAGGGCGCGCTGGCTCTGCTCGCCATTGACTCTCAGGCTGTGATTGATATCACCGGTATCTCGCAGCAGATTGTTCAGACTGATCTCAAAATGATCCTTGATTTCATTAACGACACTGTCCAGGGTTTCCGCACTGAACTGATGGTGCTCGGACTGCTCGGCAGTCTGTGCAGCCAGGTTGGTCTCAATACGATCAAGGCGTTTTTTTAGCGGGGCAACGACCAGAAACAGAGCAATCAGAATCACAAGTTGCGCTGCCAGAGGGAGTAACTGGCTGATATCCATTTTTATTCTCCAGTGCTCTTCGGAGCCTGTCAGGGTCCAATGAGGGTATGCCGGGAAACATACCGGATCTGCCGGGCAAGCTCCAGCATTGAGCCATATTGCATATAGACGGCACGGCCGAGGGTACAGATCATCGGCGCATAAGGATAAACCCCGGCTCAATGGGGTCAAGATAATCGAACAATCCGCCAGTCTCAGACCCGGCCAGTGACCCGTAAAAACGTTTCCTGTAACACGCGAACATCATTGGCAGCGCGATGGCGCTCGATCTTCAGTTCATCCCACAGGCTGTTCTTGGTGTCATGCCAGGCTTCCATCTGCTCCTGGCTCAGCAGGCGGTTGATCGCATCAATACGAAAGCGCTGCACCAGATCAGCTTCATCGAACAGCCGTCCAAGCCATGAGCTGTCGTAACTCCAGGCATCCGAGTACAGGGTTTTCCCTCGCAAGGCGTCGTTCATACGTAATGCCACTTCACGCGGGCCAAGGCCGTCGGACTCAAGCATCGAACGGGAGATACCGTGAATCTTTTCTGCTTCTTCACTCCAGTGACACCATGATGGAGCCGGACGTATCAGGCAGCAAGTCACCATGCGATCCTCCAGCGCGTACCCGACCTCGATGGGATAGCTGCCGGAACCGAAACCGGAGGCTTCGAGATCGATAATGGGAGGAACGAGTTTTTGCACCGGGATATCCTGTTGCCTGGGTGAGCTTTGACGCATTGTAACGTTTGAAGCCCAGACTCTCCATGACGATTCGTGTTACTGGGCGTCCGTCAACAATATCAACTTGAATGTCGTGCCAGCGGTGCGACACGCATCACTTCTTCCATTGTTGTCAAACCAGCCGCCACTTTGTGGGCACCACTGAGTCGCAAGCTGTGCATGCCTTCTTTCATCGCCGCCTGACGCAGTTTTTGCTGATCCGTCTGTTCATTAATCAAAAGCTCCAGGGTTTCGGTCATGGGCATGACTTCATAAATACCCAGACGCCCCATATAACCGGTACCCCGACACTCAAGACACCCGACAGCGCTGTACACCTGTTCGGGAGTTTTGACCAACCAGGGAGCCGTCAGCTGCTTCCATGCGGCTTCGTCGGTCGGCTGTTTTTGTTTGCAATGCGGACACAGCGACCGGATCAACCGCTGCGCCATCACCCCCAGCACACTGGAACGAATCAGGTAGGCAGGCAGCCCCAGTTCCTGCAATCGGGTAAACGCTGAAGGTGCATCGTTGGTATGCAGGGTCGATAACACCAAATGCCCGGTAAGCGCCGCCTGTACGGCAATTTCTGCGGTTTCCAGATCACGTACCTCCCCGACCATAATGATGTCCGGGTCCTGACGCAGCAGCGCCCGCACACCGCTGGCGAACGTCAGCTCGATGCCCGGATGTACCTGCATCTGGTTAAAGGCTGGTTCGACCATCTCGATCGGGTCTTCGATACTGCAGACATTCACGTCCTCGGTCGCCAGCTGTTTCAGGGTCGAGTACAGCGTGGTGGTTTTACCTGACCCGGTCGGCCCGGTGACAAACACGATTCCGTGGTTGTTGCTGACCATTTTCTGCCAGCGGCGCTGATCTTCCTTGCCAAAACCCATCTCGACAAAACTGCGAACCAACACCTGCGGGTCAAAAATCCGCATCACCAGTTTTTCGCCAAACGCCGTGGGCAGGGTCGACAACCGCAACTCGACTTCCTGTCCAGAGGGAGTCTTGGACTTCAGACGGCTGTCTTGAGGTTTGCGTTTTTCCGCAATATTCATACGGCCAAGGGATTTAAGCCGTGCCACCACCGCCATACCCACCTGGGCAGGCAGCTCGTAGACATTGTGCAACACGCCATCAATCCGGAAGCGCACATGAGCCACCTCCCGCCGTGGCTCCAGATGAATATCACTGGCGCGCTGGTCAAACGCATACTGGAGCAGCCAGTCAACAATATTGACGATGTGCTCATCATTGGCATCCGGCGCTCTGGCCTTGCCCAGTTCCAGCATGGTTTCCAGATTCTGTACCGCACCACTGCTGGAATGATCGCCACGCGCCCGGCTGACCGAGTTGGCCAGCTGGTAAAACTCTACCCGGTAACGCTCAATGGCCGACGGCGACGCCAATACACGCTGAATCCGCCGCCGGGATACATGTTCGAGATCGACCACCCAGCTGGTGACATCCGGCTCTGCCGTCGCCACCACCACTTCCTCGGCGCTTACCCGCACCGCCAGAATACAATGACGCTCCGCAAACGCGTACGACATCACCTCCGTCACAGAAGGCACATCAATTTCCAGCGGATCAATCTGGCAGGTGGTCATATTTACCCGCTGCGCCAACCACTCGCAGAGCACATCTTCCGTCAGGGTTTTGCCATGGGGGCGAGCATCCTGAAAGTTCTGCCGCGCCAGCAAGGTCAGCGGATGCAAACTCGCCTCTCCCGCCTGGCGACGTATACCCAGAGCCTGTTCGTAATCGCTGGAACTGAGCAACCTGTCTCTGCGCATATCCTCCAGCAGACCAGTAAGACTCAGTTGACGATCAGCACTAGACTGCATGGAAAAACTCCAGAGAAGAAAAAGAATACGATAGAAACAAGGCGACGACGGGCGTCAGTGCATCCACTGCGCCACTAATCCAGACAACCGCCGGGAATGCTGCTGCACTGCCATGGCCCGGCTGTCAGAACCCAACGCTACCTGGTGCAACTGCAGACCCAGCAACTCATGGGCCAGACGAGCAATTTCCTCCCGGTTCGCCGATGTGAGCGACCCGTTATCCCTTGCCAGTAACATCAGCGCCACCAGCTGCGATGGCGACCAGTCGGCCCCTCGTAATGGGGCATTGACGGACCGCGACAACAGATACCGGGACAGTGACGAGACGGCCTCCGGCGACGAAACACCACTGGGCTGCCATTGCCATAAACCGTGGCCCAGTTGCAACAAGGCACCCGCCAGCGAAGGCTGTTCACGCCATTGGTTAATCTCAGCCTCGGCTTGCCCAAAGCATGATGATTGCTCATCACATCCGGTCTGCACCAGACAGGCATAAGTCAACGCCAGTGCCGAGTCTACCAGAGTCCCGGCGGGCAAATATTGCTGCAGCGCCGGTTCCTGCCGTGCCAGCTCAAAAAAAGCTAACAGCTGTGCGGCAAAATCGATCGCCAGATCGGCGCTACGCGGAGGCTCCCAAAGTAATGCTTCCAGCGCCCGTTTGATCCACTCAAGGCTTTCATTCAGTTGCGTTGGCAAGAGGGCCGGATCGGCATCACAGGCAAACAGATTACCCCTCTGACGCCAGTCCCGACCCATGCCCAGGAGGCGGTAACCGCGCTCGGCTTTACTGATGTCGCTCATCCACAGCGGCACCTCGGCACCCAGTGTCTCGGCCATCCACCAGATATCGGCGGGGTCCCCTTGCAGCAGCTCCAGCTCCAGTTCACACAGGGGCACCTCCGTACCTCCGCCCTGGATCAGGCCACGATCCAGTACCACCTCGACCTGGCTTGGCCCCCGCTGCCAGACCCAGCGCTGGCGCGCAAAGTTGGTGCTGAACAAGGGCAGCAGTGAGTCAGCACACACGCCGTCAGGCCAGTGCGCCCGTACCACATCGCTGGCCAGCAAGGTGGTATCCAGCTGGTGATGATCGAGAGGCCAGTTCCATTCATGACGAACACTCAGCCCCCCTTGATTGCTACCCTGGGTTTTCAGGGTTTGCTCAAACGATGACTCACCGTTTTGACGAATACGCAGGGCACACGCCTGGCGCGACAAGTCCCCTTGCTCAGTGTCAAAGTAGGTGTTGTTCAGCGTAGAATGTCCGCCACGCGTTGCCCGCACATCCAGCGCCTGCTGCAAGGCAATGGCGTGCTCCGGGGCAAAACGCAGTTTAAGCTCAATTTCATAGGTCATGGCGCTATTGTCATGACGCTCGTCAGGTTGCGCAAGCACAAGGTCATTGCTTTATGTCTGTTTCTGCCCGGAAAGTCCCTACGCTCATCGAAAGCCTGAGCACCTTGATCAGCCATAACAGCATCAGCTCGGTGTTACCCCAGTACGACCAGAGCAACCTGGCGGTGATTCACTGCCTTGCCCATTGGCTTGAGGCGCTGGGGTTTGCCTGCGAGATCCTGCCCGTCACGAATCACCCCGACAAAGCGAACCTGATCGCAACACTGGGCAGTGGCGATGGCGGTCTGGTGCTCAGTGGTCACACCGACACCGTGCCCTGCAACCCGCAGCTGTGGCAGTCCGATCCTTTCACCCTCACCGAACGTGACGGCCGCCTGTACGGTCTCGGCAGCTGTGATATGAAAGGCTTTTTTGCACTGATACTGGAAGCCGTACAGGTGTTTCAGGCCAGCGACTTCCAGCAGCCACTGATTGTTCTGGCCACCGCCGATGAAGAAAGCGCCATGACCGGCGCTCGCGATCTCGCTCACCAGGGTCGCCTCAAGGGCCGTTATGCCGTGATTGGTGAACCCACCAGCCTGCGTCCTATCCGCATGCACAAGGGCATTATTATGGAAAGCGTGCGCCTCACCGGCCGCGCCGGGCATTCATCCAACCCGGAGCTGGGCGTCAACAGCATCGATGCCATGCATGATGTCATCGGCGAACTCAGAACCCTGCGCCGCGAGCTGGCGACGCAATATAACAATGCCCATTTTGCCGTCACGGTACCAACGCTGAATCTCGGTTGTATCCACGGTGGCGACAACCCCAACCGCATCTGTGGCAGCTGCGAGCTGGCCTTTGATCTGCGCGCCTTGCCGGGCATGAGCAATGATGATTTGCGTAACGAGATTCGCCAGCGACTCAGCCCCATCGCCGCCCAGAATCAGGTAACCTTCGAGCTGGAAAGCCACTTTCCCGGTGTCGAGCCGTTTGAAACCCCCGCCAGCAGTGCTCTGGTACAGGCTGCCGAGCGACTGACCGGCCACCCAAGCGAAGCCGTCGCTTTCGCCACCGAAGCGCCCTTCCTGCAAGCGCTTGGGTTTGAAACCATTGTAATGGGGCCGGGCAGTATTGATCAGGCCCATCAGGTGGATGAATTCCTCGCCATCGACCAGATCGCACCGGGCGTCAAACTGCTGCAGTCCCTGATCCAGCAATTTTGCCTCACTCCCCAGAGCTGACCGGCACCCTGAATATCAGCCCGACACGATTGGCCTGACAGGCATTTCCGCTGCCGGCAGTAGTGCCCAGCGGATGAGCATGGTTAAATCGTCCGACTACCTTCTACTTGCATGAATGAGACACTGCAGTGACCCCTGATACCACCGCTTATGTGCACTGGTTTCGTCAGTCTTCCCCCTACATCAATGCGCACCGGGGCAAAACCTTTGTGCTGATGTTCGAAGGCGACGCCATCGCCGACGCCAACTTTACCCATATTGTCCAGGATATCGCCCTGCTGACCAGCCTGGGCGTACGCCTGGTACTGGTCCATGGCGCACGACCGCAGATCGATACCGCACTGGAACGTCTGGGCGTACAAAGTACTTTTTACAAAGACTTCCGCATCACCGACCGCCAGGCGTTAACCGCGGTCAAAGCCGCGGTTGGTTACGTCAAGGCAGACATTGAATCCCGCATGTCCGTCGGCTTGCCCAATTCCCCCATGCACGGTGCCCGCATGCGAGTAGTCAGCGGCAATTTTGTCACCGCCCGCCCAATGGGCGTGATTGATGGCATTGATTTCCAGCACACCGGCGAAGTACGCCGGATCGACCATAGCGCCATTACCGACCTGCTCGCGGCGGGCAATATTGTGTTGTTGTCCTGCCTTGGTTACTCGCCCTCTGGCGAAGTGTTCAACCTGGCCGTCGAAGATGTTGCCCGTCAGGCGGCCATCAGCCTGCGCGCCGACAAACTGATTCTGATGGGACAGGATGACGGCTTGCTCGAAGACAACGGCGAGACCTTGCAGCAACTGACCTGTCGCAGCCTCGAAGAACGCCTGACCCACTTTCACGGCGAAGCCCGCCATCACGCAGAAGCGGCCCTCAAAGCCGTCAGCCAGGGAGTGCCACGGGCGCATCTGATCAGTTTTCAGCACGATGGCGCCCTGCTGCAGGAGCTGTTCACCCGCGAGGGCAAGGGCACCATGATCAGCCAGGACCCGTACGACCAGCTGCGGCCGGCCAGAATCGATGACGTTGGCGGCATCCTCTCCTTGCTGAAACCGCTGGAAGACGCCGGCATTCTGGTACGCCGCTCACGGGAGTTGCTGGAAACCGAGCTGAACCGTTTTTATGTTATCGAACGGGACGGCATGATCACCGCCTGCGCCGCGCTTTACCCCTACTCTGACGACCGCGCCGAGCTCGGCTGTGTGGCGGTTCACCCCGACTATCGTGGCGGCCACCGCGGCCAGCTGCTGCTGGATCAAATTGAACAGGAAGCCCGCAAGCGCCAGTTCCAGCAACTGTTTGTACTGACCACCCGGACTGCCCACTGGTTTATTGAACAGGGGTTTGTGCCTGGCCAGGTCTCCGACCTGCCCGAAGAACGCCAGAAGCTTTATAACTTCCAGCGTAACTCCAAGGTCTTCCTGAAAACCCTCTGAGCACAGGCATCAAGACAATGAGTGAGTGGTTTATTGCCGCCAATGAAATACACCGCCGCTACGACGACCATGGCGTCATACAGGTGTTCGATGACGGCAACAAACGCTACCTCAGTTTTGGTACTGCCGATGAACAGAGCTGCCTGCTCAAGCACCAGCCCAGACAGCTGCAGCACGAATACAGCCGCGCCATGCTGGCCTCGCTGTTATTGTTTGCCGAGCAAGCACCACAACGCATCTGTTTGTTGGGTCTGGGAGGAGGGCTGCTGGCCAATACGATTCATAGCCTGCTGCCCGAGTCCCAGATTAATGTAGTGGAACTGCGAGCAGCGGTATTACAGGTGGCGCGGCAATATTTTGCCCTGCCCCGTGACAGCCATCTGAACGTCCAGATTGCCGATGCCGGAGCCTGGCTGGCCGAGGCGCCCCCCAACGCCGCAGACTGGTTACTCAGCGACCTGTTTCTGGCCGACGGTCTGGATCAGCAACAGTTGCAAGAAAGCTTTCTCGACCACTGCCATCAGCACCTGTCTCCCGGTGGCTGGCTGGTACTCAACCTGTGGCGCGAACACCGCGACCAGGCACTCTGGTTGTGGAAACTCAAACAACGTTTTCCCATTACCCAGCACGCTACCACCAAGGATGGCAACTGGATTCTGTGGGCGCAAAAACCGCCACTCACTCCCACGCCGATACCGGATGCCAAGCAGGCACAACGACAAGCCAAGCACTGGTCGGCAGCATTGGGCTTCAACTTGTGGCGTGCCGGTCGGCCTTTCTTTCGCGACAAAGGCGGCTGCCACCTGCTGCTGGGCAATCTGATTCCCGGCAATCATTAATGGTTTAACTGTCAACCATCCACTTATTCGGCCTGCTCCCCGCTCATACTCAACCCGCGCCCACACCATTCGCATCAAATTCACATTGATTGCCTCTTTCTGCTGCTTTTTATACGGCTTTGTTACGTGTTGTTAACCCGCTCTTAACTTCCTCCCGGCGACAATGGCGGCATCTCCCAACCTGATGTTTTCCTGGCACTACGGTCGCGCAACAAACCGGGTTTTGCGCCTGGTTTCTGAACAATCCGGGAAGCTAATCATTCATGTTTCACCAGAGGACTCTCCGCGATGAAATCCTTCATCCATTTATTCACAAGCCTGACCTTGATCGCTCTGCTGTCTGGTTGTTTGTCCGACTCCAGCGAGGCACCACCGGCGCCACCGACCCCGGAAGTCAGCTATATTGAAGTGCAGCCACAGACCGTCAGCCTCACCAGTGAATTAAAAGGCCGCACAGTGGCATCGCAAAGTTCGGATATCCGCCCCCAGGTAGGCGGCATTATCCAGCAACGCCTGTTTGAAGAAGGCTCACAGGTGAATGCCGGAGATGTGCTCTACCAGATAGATCCAGCCAGTTACCAGGCGGCGCTGCAACAGGCCAAAGCCAATCTCAAAAGTGCCAAAGCGGCATTGGAATCAGCCCGTTTGACCGACAAGCGCTACGCTGGTCTGGTCACCATTCAGGGCATCTCCCAACAGGATGCTGACGATGCCCATACCACCTGGCTGGAAGCCGAAGCCGCCCTCGCCAGCGCCAGGGCCGCGCTGGTCACCGCCAACATCAACCTCGGCTATACCAGAATCACCGCCCCGATCAGTGGCCGTATCGGCTTGTCCAGTGTGACCCCCGGAGCGCTGGTGGATGCCTCACAAAGTACCGCGCTGGCCAGCATCAATACCCTCGACCCGATGTATGTGGATATGACCCAGTCGTCCAAGGATCAGTTGCTGCTGCGTAAACTGCTGCAACAGTCCGGCATCAAAACCGGCAGTACCAGAGTCAGCCTGATTCTGGAAGACGGCTCTCGCTATGAGCACCAAGGCACCCTGAAAGTCCGTGAAGTCGCGGTGAACGAAGATACCGGCTCAGTCACCCTGCGGGCCGAATTTGCCAACCCGGATGGTCTCCTGTTGCCCGGCATGTTTGTCCGCGCCGTGGTCGAAGATGCCGTTAACCACAACGCCATCCTGCTGCCACAACAAGGGATATCCCACGACAGCCAGGGTCATGCCGTGGCCTTGCTGCTCAATGACAACAATCAGGTTGAAAAACGCATCGTCACAACAGAACGCGCCATCGGCAATCAGTGGCTGGTATCTGCAGGTGTGGAGCCCGGTGACAAACTGATAGTGGAAGGAACCAGCAAGATACAGGCAGGTAATGACGTCATTGCCGTCAAGGCGCAGGTCAACGACGACGGCTCGATCAAATTGAGCCGTACCGATACCAACCCCGATGACCACACACCGCAGCTTGCCAGCGAATAACCCGGAGTCTTTCCTGCCATGATCGCCAAGTTTTTTATCAATCGCCCGGTATTTGCCTGGGTGATTTCCATCATCATCATGCTATTCGGGCTGCAATCGATCTTGTCGTTACCCGTAGCCCAATACCCCAGCGTGTCGCCACCGACCGTTAAAATCGATGCCACCTATACTGGCGCATCGGCCGAAACCGTCGAAAACAGCGTGACCCAGATTATCGAACAGCAACTGACCGGGCTGGATGGCTTGCTGTATTTCAGCTCCTCCAGCTCCTCCGATGGTGATGCCAGTATCGACGTGACCTTTGAGCAGGGGACCGACCCGGACATGGCCCAGGTTCAGGTACAAAACAAGGTATCCCAGATCACCAGCAGCTTGCCGGATGCGGTGCAAGACAATGGCGTTACGGTAAAATCCTCACAGTCTTCCTTTTTGCTGATTGCCTCGGTATACGACACCACCGACAGCGTCTCGGGCTACGATATTTCCGACTACATAGCCTCGAACATGCAGGATTCCATTGCCCGTATCGAAGGGGTCGGCAGCACCCGGGTATTTGGTGCCCAATACGCCATGCGGATCTGGCTCGACCCGATCAAACTGGCCAACTATGAGTTGATGACCTCTGATGTTACCAGTGCCATCAGTGCCCAGAATGTACAGATTGCCGCCGGTAATATCGGTGCCCAACCCGCACCGGCCGGGCAGGAATTAAACGCCACCGTCACCGCCCAATCGATGCTGCAGACCGCCGAGCAGTTCCGCAATATCATTATCAAAAGTGATAGCTCAGGTGCCTTGGTCACGCTTGGCGATGTCGCCAGGGTAGAACGCGGCAGTGAAAGCTACAGCTACGAAGGCCGCCTGGACCGTCACCCATCATCCGGCATGGCGGTACTGTTATCCCCCGGTGCCAACGCACTCGATACCGCCGTCGCCGTCAAGGAAGCCCTGGCGAAGCTGGCAACCAACTTCCCAACCGGCTGGGATATCGCCTACCCGAAAGACTCAACCGACTTCATCACGGTTTCCATCGCCGAAGTTGAACACACCCTGTTCGAAGCCATTATTCTGGTTATCGCCGTTATCTATCTGTTTTTGGGCAGCTGGCGCGCCACCCTGATTCCTGCGGTAGCCGTGCCCGTCGTCTTGCTGGGTACTTTTGGTGTGATGGCCGTGTTTGGTTATTCAATCAATACCCTGACCATGCTGGCACTGGTGTTATCGATTGGCTTGCTGGTGGACGATGCCATTGTCGTGGTCGAAAACGTCGAACGCCTGATGGCCGAAAAAGGCCTGTCGCCGCGCCAGGCGACCATCGAATCCATGAAAGAAATCAGCACCGCCCTGATCGGTATTGCCGTGGTGTTGTCGGCGGTCTTCCTGCCCATGGCATTTTTTGGCGGCTCCACCGGAGTGATTTACCGGCAGTTCTCCGTCACCATTGTCTCCTCGATGATCCTGTCGGTGATTGTGGCACTGACACTGACGCCAACCCTGTGCGCCACCTTGCTGAAACCCACCGACCACGGCGCCAGCCAGCGCGGTTTTTTTGGCTGGTTCAATCGCAAGTTCGACGCCATGAACCAACGCTACCGGGGCAACGTTGCCGGTGTTATACGCCGGCCCCTGCGCTGGATGCTGGGCTACTGTGCCATTATTGCGGTGCTGGCCTTCTCGCTGATGCGCTTGCCAACCGGCTTTTTGCCATCGGAAGACCAGGCCGAAATCATGGTGATGTTCAACCTGCCCACCGGCGCATCCTTGCCGCGCACGGCCGCAGTCGCCCGCGAGATCGAGGATTATTTCCTCGACAATGAAGCCGACAACGTCAAACACATCTTCGCCATTTCCGGCTTCAGCTTCGCCGGCTCCGGGCAGAATACCGGCATGGCCTTTGTGGCGTTGAAACACTGGGACGAACGCACCAGCGCAGACACCTCCGCCAACGCCATTATCCAACGTGCCCGAGCGAGCCTGTCGACCATTCGTGACGCCAACTTCTTTATCTTGTCCCCTCCATCCATTCGAGGCCTGGGGCAGAGCAACGGCTTTACCTACGAACTACTCGCCGCTCCCGGTACCAGCCGAGAAGAGCTGATCACGCTCAAGGACCAGCTGATACAAGCCGCCAGCGCCAGCGACCAGATTACCGGGATACGGCTGAGCGCCCTGAGCGATACGCCGCAACTGCAACTCGAGATTGACCAGGCCAAAGCGGTATCCCTGGGGGTCTCGCTGTCGGACGTTTCTTCCACCCTGTCGACGGCCTGGGCCGGTTCCTACGTCAACGACTTTATTGATAACGGCCGGGTGAAAAAAGTCTACGTCCAGGGAGACAGTGAATACCGCGCCAAACCCGATGACCTGCAATACTGGTTTGTCCGTGGCAGCGACAACGAAATGACGCCATTTTCTGCCTTTACCAGCAGCTACTGGTCATCCGGGCCGCAGACATTGAGCCGCTATAACGGCTTTGCCTCCTACGAAATCGAAGGGGCCGCCGCCAGCGGTGCCAGCTCCGGTGATGCCATGGACGAAATGGAAGCCCTGACCAGCGCCCTCGGTGGCGGTGCCAACGGCTCCTGGAGCGGCTTGTCCTATCAGGAACGGCTGTCCAGTGGCCAGTCCACCATGCTGTATGCCATCTCGATTCTGGTGGTCTTTCTGGCGCTGGCCGCCTTGTATGAAAGCTGGTCGGTCCCCATCGCCGTGATTATGGTTGTGCCATTGGGGGTTCTCGGTTCGGTGCTGGCGGCAACATTCCGGGGCCTGGAAAACGACATTTATTTTCAGGTCGCCTTGCTGACAACCATTGGTCTGGCATCCAAAAACGCCATTCTGATCGTCGAGTTTGCCGAAGACGCCTATATGAAAGGCAAGGGTCTGGTTGAGTCTGCCGTCGAAGGGGCATTCCTGCGCTTGCGCCCCATTCTGATGACCTCGCTGGCGTTTATCTTCGGCACCTTGCCACTGGCCTTGTCCAGCGGTGCCGGTGGCAACAGTCGTAACTCCATCGGTACCGGCATTGTTGGGGGTACTTTCAGTGCCACCGTACTGGCGTTGTTTTTTGTACCGCTGTTCTTTGTGCTGGTGCGCGGCCTGTTTCCGAGCCGCAAACGTTACGATGATGATGACGATGACGCCGCCATGACCACCACCAGCCTGGATAAAAAACCGTCACCAAACCACACAGGAGCCTCCGTATGAAGCCGATCATTCACTGCTGTCGCCCGCTGTTGTGGTCCATCACCGCCGTTGTACTGATGTCCGGCTGTGCCAGCATGGCCCCGGACTACCAGCGCCCGGATGCCCCTATCCCGGCACAGCTGCCGGATGCTGACAGCCAGAGCCAGAATAACCTCAATGCCGCCCAGCAGCTGCCGTGGCAGGATTTTATCCAGGACCAACGCCTCGAACAGGTGATCGAACAGGCACTGGCCAATAACCGTGACCTGCGGGCCACCATCGCCGATGTCGCCGCTGCCCGGGCCACTTATCGCGGCCAAAGTGCCGACCAATACCCGGCACTCGACGCCAGCATCGAAGGATCCCGCGTCAACACCGACGGCAGCGTCAGCAGTGACTGGCAAGCCACCGGCGGTTTAAGCGCCTACGAGATCGATCTGTTTGGCAAAAACAGCAGCCTTACCGACGCCGAGCGGGAAAGCTATTACGCCAGTGCCGAAACCGCCCGCGCCGCCCATATCAGCCTGATAGCGGAAACCGCCAACGCCTGGCTGACGCTGGCCTCGGATCAGAACCGGCTGGCACTGGCCCGGCAGACTGCCGACAGTGCCCAGAAAGCCATGGAAATTACCGCCAAACGGCTGGAGCTGGGAGTCGACTCACGGATTGATCTGGTCTCGGCAGAAACCACCTACCACAGCGCCCGAGCCGATATCGCCAGCTATCGCAACCAGGTCGCACAAGACCAAAACGCCCTGCAACTGCTGGTCGGCTCCGACCTGGATGATGCCCTGCTGCCCACCAGCTTGCCCACCACGCAACAGCTGGTGACCGACATTCCCGTCGGGCTGTCGTCGGCGGTACTCTTGCAAAGACCGGATGTGCTGGCGGCCGAACACACGCTGAAATCCGCCAACGCCAACATTGGCGCAGCCCGGGCGGCGTATTTTCCATCCTTGAGCCTGACCGCAACCGGTGGTGTCGCCAGCGCGGCGTTATCGAGCCTGTTCAGCGGAGGTGCTTCCACGATCTGGACGCTGGCCCCCAGCCTGAGCATGAATATCTTCGACTGGGGCAGCAAGGAAGCCGATCTGGAAGCCGCCAAGGCCGAGCAACAGAAGTATCTGGCCGACTACGAATACACCATTCAGAGCGCCTTTGCGGAAGTTGCTAACGCCCTTGCCCGCCGTGCCACCATTCAGGATCAGTTGGATGCAGAAAGCGCCTATGTCGATGCCGCCGGACGCAGCTATGAACTGGCCATGAAGCGTTACCAGGCCGGTGTTGACAGTTTTCAGGACACCCTGCTCAGTGAACGCACCTACTACTCAGCCCAGCAGGAACTGATCAGCTCGCAGCTGGAAGAGCTGTCCAACCGCATCACGCTGTATCGGGTGTTAGGGGGAGGGTTGGCAGAGCCAGAACCGGCAACCACGGCAGCGCCAGTCGCCGAGATAACTCCGGCCACCGCAACAGAGTCCTGACGTCTTCCCACTCACATAGCATCACAAACGACAAACAGTCCAACCGAGGCCGGGATTACCCGGCCTCTTGTTCGGTTATCAAAAACCCAGCACCCAACCACCCAACGCCCCTACGATCACCACCAGCCAGGACGGTGCTTTCCAGCTGGTCAGCAAAACAAAACACAGCAACGCCAAAGCCATTTCCGCCGATGAATGAATGGCACTGGTAAACACCGGTTGATACAAGGCCGCCGCCAGAATCCCGACCACCGCCGCATTGGCTCCCGCCATCAGCGCCCGTAATCCGGCCCATTGCCCCGCCAGCTGCCAGAACGGCAAGACCGCCACCAGCAACAAAAAACCGGGCAGAAACACCGCCACCAGCGCCAGCCCGGCCAGACTCCAGGTCATCAGCCCGGAAGCCCCCAGACCTTGCGCCCACTCGGCCCCCAGAAATCCACTGAAAGTAAACAACGGCCCTGGCACCGCCTGAGTTGCGCCGTAACCGGCCAGAAAAGCCTCAGCCCCAACACGCCCGGCCTGCACGGTTTCTGCCTCCAGCAGTGGCAACACCACATGACCGCCACCAAACACCAGTGCCCCGGCCCGATAAAAGCTGTCGAACAGCTGCCAGCCCGGCTCCGCCGTTGCCTGCGCCAGCCAGGGTAATCCCCCCAGCAACACCACAAACAGCCCCAGAGCCACCAGACCAGCACGACGGGACACACCAAACAAGGGAACCTCCGGCACAGCCCCAGCCAAATGACGACAGCAGATCATGCCGCCCAGCATGCCCACTGCGATCGCCCATAACTGACCACTCAAACCACCCAGTAACAGTACCAGGGCCGCCGCCAGCAACGCCATCGATGCCCTGGCCCGGTCGGGGCACAAGGTACGCGCCATGCCCAGCACCGCGTGAGCAACAATGGCCACCGCCACAATTTTCAGCCCCTGTAACAGCGGCGCCAACGCTGCCACCGTAGTCGCCATGGTGGCCAACACCACCAGCGCCAGTGCTGACGGCAACGTAAACGCCAGCCAGGCCGCCAAGGCTCCGCCCCAGCCAGCCCGCATCAACCCCAGCCCAAAACCAACCTGAGAGCTGGCCGGGCCAGGCAAAAACTGACACAGGGCCACCAGATCGGCATACGCGGCATCGCTCAACCAGCCACGTTTTTCTACCAGCTCGCTACGGAAATACCCCAAATGGGCAACCGGGCCACCAAAAGACGTTAACCCCAGCCATAAAAAAACCCGGAATACTTCAATCACTCGTGCCATATACCGTCGCCCTGTATTGATTCAAAAACCCCTCGTACACACCCGGCCCGAGCCGGGCGATCTACCAGGGTAAAGGCTCGGCAATCTCCGCCCAGCGCTGCTGACTGTGAATATGATCCAGCGCATCCGCCAGCCCTTCGCAAGCCGCCAGTACCTGCTCCCAGCGCAGCCGCCGCTGTGAGTAATCAAAATCGTAAAAATCATCCAGATCCGGGATGCGGCCACCCGGCAAAGTCGCCGCAAACTCCCACGACGGCGCAATAATGATGGTGCGACGGTAATACTCCCGTGATGCGGTACGCCAGCGTAACTTCTTGTCGAACCAGCCACCCTTGGGAGCCTGGGCAAAATAATGGGGATACAGCACAAACCCTTTGTTCGGCAACACCGGCAAATCAAACTGGTAGTCGGTAATACCGCCATCCCGGTACGTGCCTTTTGGCGCTCCGGCAATATCACGCACCCCGTCGATCACCAACGGAATCGCCCCCGTCGCCAAAATAGCCGGGCGCAGATTATCGGCAGTTAATGTGACATGTTGTGCGGGCAAATGAGGAAAATGGTCGATGGGTGGCTTGTCGGGATGATGGAACAGCACTCGGTCAACCCAGGGGCGCATCCCCTTGCGAGACAACAGGTTGGCCCCAATCGCCCCGAGCCAGCCCGCCGTTTGTAGCCAGTGGGTATCACTGGCGGTCAAGCCACGACAGCGCGTCACCAGAGTGTGATAACGCATAAAAGGATGGGCCAGAATCTCCGCCAACCCCTGCTCACCCAGGGTGAGATCAAGAATATGACGACACTCGGTTGCCACTTCCTGCGGCGTTGGCTTGGCTGAATAACGCTGACTGACATACGCTTCAAGAAAACGCTGATGCGCCGCCAGGGCATCCTGCTGGGCAAAACAACTGAGCCGCCAGGCACCGGCCGACGTTCCCAACAAATGCAATGGCTGGCTGCGCTGGGCAAACCACTCCCGGAGCAAATAACGATCCATGGCCGCCAATACCAGCCACTTCGGCCCACCGGAAGCTCCCAGCACCACCTCAATATCATCCGCGTGCAAACCATGCTCACGAATATGCTGTAACGCCTCCGCGCCAGCGAACACCTTTAACGGCAAATGGGACACAGCCAGAATCCTGCTCAATACGATGAGCCGCTATGATGAGAGGATTAGAGGTCGGACTCAAGCCAGACAGCCTGAGCCGTTATAGTGCGTCGCAACCGTTGCCGATTGGCGGCCCGGCTGCCAGCAAAACTACTCGCCGCACACGATACGGTCGTACACCACAAAGCGATAAGGATAGGGATTGGTATCACTGGGGCCGTGGGCTTCGCTGCTCAACTCACGCCACTCGGAACGGTCAAAATCCGGGAAAAACGCATCGCCCTCGATATCGGCATCCACTTCCGTCAGATACATACGCTCAACCAGCGGCAACACCTGACGATAGATTTCCGCGCCCCCCATGATCATGGCCTCATCGGCATCGGTCTGTAACGCCAACCGCGCCGCCAGCTCGATGGCACACTCCAGACTGTCGACCACCGCCACACCATCCGCCTGATAATCCGGCTGACGACTGATCACAATATTGGCGCGACCAGGCAAGGCCCGGCCAATACTTTCATGGGTTTTACGCCCCATCACCACCGGCTTGCCCATGGTACTGTCGCGGAAATACTTCAAATCACCCGGCAAATGCCAGGGCAATTGATTATCGAGACCAATCGTATGGTTACGTGACAGAGCAACAATCAGAGACAGCTTCATGGGCAAGAACCGCGTCAAACCGGGAGAACATCACCGCTGTTACCAGCAAATGACACCAAACGACCGATGATAACGCCCGTATTGCAGCAGAACCAGCCCCCAAACGTGCCGGATGGACGCCACTGGTGTCCGCCCGACTCCGCACCTGATCAATTCCATGCAGGGGCCAGCTCTCCGTGTCTGATAAATTCCATCCGTATCCTTGCCGTCACATGATGGCCAAGTGCAGATTGAGATCAAACTGGAACAGGAAACGCTGTGGCTAACACAAGCGCAAATGGCGGAGCTTTTTGATACTAAGCGGTCCGCTATTACCAAGCATTTAAGCAATATTTTTAAAGCAGGCGAACTGGATGAAAAGAGCACGTGTTCCATTTTGGAACATGTGGCCGCACATGGTCAGACCTACAAAACCAAACACTATAACCTGGACGCCATTATCTCGGGGGTAAGCGTCCGGTAATCCCATCTTGAGCCTGTCTCTGCCTGCCCGCCTATTTCAGCTGCACCTTGAATTACGGACCCTTTAAATCGCTACCGGTGCCTTGATATGCGGGTGGTGCTGATAGCCTTCGATTTCAAAATCTTCAAAGCAGTAGTCAAACAAGGATGCCGGTTTGCGTTTGATATTCAGGCGCGGCAGCACTTTTGGCTCTCGTGACAATTGCTCATCGGTTTGTTCCAGGTGGTTGGCGTAGAGGTGTACGTCGCCACCGGTCCAGACGAAGTCGCCCACTGCCAGATCGCACTGCTGCGCCACCATATGCACCAACAGGGCATAACTGGCAATGTTGAAGGGGACGCCCAGGAAGATGTCTGCGCTGCGCTGGTAGAGCTGGCAGGAGAGCTTGCCTTCGGCAACGTAGAACTGGAAAAACGCATGACACGGCGGCAAGGCCATGTTGTGAATTTCCCCTACGTTCCAGGCACTGACAATCAGCCGACGGGAATCCGGGTTATTGCGAATCTGTTCAACCAGCTGGCTGAGCTGGTCGATATGCTCACCAGTGGCGGTGGGCCAGGAGCGCCACTGGGCACCGTAAACCGGCCCGAGGTTGCCTTCGGCATCGGCCCATTCATCCCAGATGGTTACCTTGTTGTCTTGCAAGTAACGGATGTTGGTGTCGCCACTGAGAAACCATAACAGCTCATGAATGATCGAGCGCAGATGCAGTTTTTTGGTGGTCACCAGCGGGAAACCATCCTGGAGATCAAATCGCATCTGATAACCAAAACAGCTGTAGGTGCCGGTGCCGGTACGGTCTTGCTTGAACACACCCTGTTCACGTACGTGTTTCATCAGTTGCAGATACGCTTTCATACATTACCTTTTATTATCAAACAAACGCTCAACTGACCGGCGCAAAACGATTACGCCGATAAGCCACCAGCAACAGAACCAGCCCAGCCAGAATCATCGGCATGCTGAGTAATTGTCCGCGGCTCATCCAGCCAAACAGGTCGAAGCCGATATGGGCATCCGGCTCGCGGTAAAACTCGGCGATGCTGCGGAATACCCCATAACCAAACAGGAACGCAGCCCCTACCGCCATGCGCGGACGCGGGCGGTTGGAATACCACAACAACAGAATAAACAGCAAAAAGCCTTCCAGCCCGGCCTGATACAGCTGTGACGGATGACGAGGCAGGTTATCGGCGCGGGGGAATACCATGGCCCAGTGCACTACCGCAGGGTCAGCAACGCGGCCCCAGAGTTCGCCACCAATAAAGTTACCAATACGTCCGAACATCAAACCGATCGGAACCAGTGGTGCTACAAAGTCACCGACATCAAAGTAGTTCTTTTTGTACTTGAAGCTGAACCAGCCCAGCGCAACCAGCACTCCGAGCAAGCCACCATGAAAGGACATGCCGCCTTCCCAGACCCGGAACAGCCACAGCGGATCTTCCAGAAACTGATCGAAGTTATAGAACAAAACGTAGCCAAAGCGGCCGCCGAGAATAACGCCCATGGCCCCAAAAAACACCAGATCAGACACCTGCTGATCGTTCCAGCCAGACTGGGGACGACGGGCACGCCAGATTGCCAGGCTGTAAGCGGCACCAAAGGCCAGCAGGTACATCAGGCCATACCAGTGAATTTTTAATGGCCCGATCGCCAGGGCAATCGGGTCGATCTCGGGATAAGTCATCATGGTGACGTCCTTACAATAAGTGTTACCCCGACCAGACGCGAGGACAAGACAGGCTGTGACAAGAGCCTAACGCCGGCGTTCGACACCATCATGACAGCGTCAGGAATTTGATGGATACGCCGATCAGCAAGACCGCAAATGCCTTTTTCAACTTGCGCTGATCCAGTCGATGCGCCAAATGGGCACCCAGGCGGGCAAAGGGCACGCTGGTGATGACAATACCGGCCACCGCAGGCCAATAAACAAAGCCGGTGCTCCAGGCGGGCAAGGCCGGGTTGCCCCAGCCGGACCAGATATTGGTTAATGCGCCGGTCAAGGCAATCGGCAAACCACACGCGGCGGAGGTTGCCACTGCCTGACGCATTTCGATCTGACGCCAGCTCAGGTATGGCACGGAAAACGTGCCGCCGCCAATACCAAACCAGGAAGAGCCAAAACCGATAACGGCTCCGGCCAATCCCAGCTCCTTGTGCCCCGGGGCGCTTTTACCCGGACGGGGTTGCAGCCCAAAAAACATCTGGATACCCAGCAAGGCAGCAAACACGCCGATGATTTTCAGCAGCAGCGGCCCGGGGACTTCGGCAATCAGTACCACGCCCAGGCTGGTGCCAACGATAATGCCCATCGTCATCAGCGACACCATTTGCCAATTGATGGCACCTTTCAGGTGGTGGGCGCGGATTGAACTGAGTGAGGTGAAAACAATGGTTGCCAGCGACGTGGCGACGGCCATATGGGTCATCACATCCACGCCAACGCCTTCTGCCGCCAAGGCAAACAGCACGGCCGGTACAATGATCATGCCGCCACCAATGCCAAACAACCCGGCCAGCGTTCCGGCAAAGGCACCTACCGCGAGATACATCAACAGAGTGGTCACAGACCACCTCCCGTGCAGAAGAGAAGAAAAGGCGCGCATTATACCCGGCATGGCCTGAATCGCGAGCGCAGCGGCAGGGTGCGTACCAGCCAGCAACACTCGGCAACCGCCCAGGTCGCCAAGCCACAGGCATCAGGGTAACCTTGAAGACACCGGTATCCGAGACTTTTACCATGTGCCTGATTGTATTTGACTGGCAGCCAGATGCGACCGATTGGCTGACGCTGACTGCCAATCGTGACGAATTTCATCAACGCCCCACCGCGCCGTTACACCGCTGGCCCGAGTCTCCCGACCTGGTTGCCGGGCAGGATTTGCAGCAAGGCGGCAGCTGGCTGGGAGTAACCAATGACCTGCGTTTTGCGGCAGTCACCAATATTCGTTTACCTGAGCCGCCAGAGCATGTGCGCTCTCGTGGTGAACTGGTGACCCGTTATCTGCGCAGCACACAAACACCTGCGGGCTTTGCCGATGCCTTGTTGCCGGAGGCAGGCCGTTATGGCCGCTTTAATTTGCTGTGTGGTACAGCGCATCAGCTTTGGTACATCACCAATACACCGGAACCCGCGGCGGTGGCGGTCTCTCCCGGCATACATGCGCTCAGTAATGCCTGGCTCGACAGTGACTGGCCCAAAGCACAGCTGGCGAAAGAGCAACTGCTGCAAGCCCAACGACGCCAGCAGCACCGGCCCACCTGGCAGCAGGATCAGTCTGAATTAACCCGCTTATTGAATCGCCGTCAGCCCTGGCCGGACGACAGGCTGCCCGACACCGGCGTTGCGCTGGAAACAGAGCGTTTGTTATCGGCGCAGTTTATTATCTCTGCCCGTTATGGCACCCGCAGTAGCAGCAGCCTGCTGGGCCGGGGGCAACGGCTCAGCATTGAAGAACAGCGCTGGCAAGAGAATGGCGCTGCAGGCGCCCGGTGCCGGTTTCAGCTACCCTTGATATAAAACAGTCAGCAAGCGCCCCGCGCAATCAGAGCAGCCGGGGCAATGAGTCGATCCAACCCTGGTTAACCGCGACCGGAAGCCGGGCCGATAATCCGGCCAAAGCCTTCTTTCTCCAGTGCCAGCTGTACCATGGCGGCAATCACATGGGCACTTTCGATCTGCATTACCTGATCGAGCAAGCGTTCTGCCCACTCCAGACTGACACCACGGATAACCGATTTTACTTTTGGCAGGTTGGTAGCGTTCATCGACAGCATCTCGTAACCCATGGCCATCAGCAGCACACTGCCAAGTGGATTACCCGCCAGCTCACCACAGACACTGACCGGCTTGCCCACTTCACGAGCGGTCTCGGCAATGATTTTAAGGGCCGACAAGACCGCCGGATGAAACGCCTGATAGAGGTCAGCCACCCGCGGGTTGTTACGATCCACCGCCAGCAGATACTGGGTCAGGTCGTTACTGCCGACCGACAGGAAATCAACTCGTAAGCCCAGATCACGGATCTGGAACACGGCGGAAGGTACCTCGATCATGACCCCGACTTTGGGCATGTCGATATCACAGCCTTCTTCGATCACTTCGGCATGGGCACGGTAAATCAGGTGCAGCGCTTCGTCGACTTCATGGACGCTGCTGATCATCGGCAGCATGATACGCAGGTTGTTCAGGCCTTCGCTGGCTTTCAGCATGGCCCGCACTTGCACCAGAAAAATCTCGGGATGATCCAGCGTTACCCGGATACCACGCCAGCCCAGAAAAGGATTGGCTTCGTTGATGGGGAAATAAGTCAGCGACTTGTCGCCACCGATATCCAGCGTCCTCATGGTCACCGGTGCCGGAGCAAACATCTCCAGCTGCTGGCGATAGATTTTTTGCTGCTCACTTTCACTGGGGAAACGATCCCGCATCATAAAGGGCACTTCGGTGCGGTATAAACCCACGCCTTCGGCACCCCGATCGAGACTGCGCAAGGCATCCGTCAGCAGGCCAGTATTGACCCATAAGGGAATACGATGACCGTCCAGGGTTTCGGCCGGTTCATCCCGCAGTACTTCCAGGTCTTCCTGCAGGGCCAGCTCTTCTTCGTAGATTTCCTGATACTCCGCGCGGATATCCTCATTCGGGTTGGACACCAAGACGCCACGATATCCATCCACCACCAGATCCTTGCCGTGCAACTGGGCGTAGGGTAAATCCACCACCCCCATTACGGTTGGAATCCCCATCGCCCGGGCCAGAATCGCCACGTGGGAGTTGGAGGAGCCTTTTACCGATACCAGTCCGCGTAACTTGCTGGTCGGTACTTCGCCCAGCATGGCAGGGGTCAGTTCTTCACTGACCAGAATGCAGTCGTCCGGAAATATTTTTTCCTCCGGCGCTTTATCCGCCGTGCCCTGCAGGTGGGCCAGAATACGGGTACCCAGATCCAGAATGTCCGTCGCCCGCTCACGCAGGTAAACGTCTTCCATCAGTTGGAAATGACCCACATACTGCATCACGACCTGGCGCAAGGCCCCTTGTGCCCACTGGCCTTCACGAATGCGGCTGGTGACTTCTGCCCCCAGGGCATTGTCGTCGAGCATATTGATATAAACATCAAACAGCGCCATTTCTTCCGGGCGCAGATCATGGCTGAGCTGGGCACCCAGATGACGGATTTCACTGCGGGCAGCAATCAGCGCCTTGTCAAAATTCTCCAGTTCCTGCTCAATGTCTTCGACCGTTTGGTCGACCACCACAATCAGGTCTGCCGCCGGGGTAATCACGTAACCGGTGCCAAGGCCGACACCCGCCGCCCCCGGTGCACCGTTAAAACGGGTACTTTTGCGTTCGGTGCTGGCAGGTGACAGCTCCAGAATATTTCCGGTCGCTTCAGCGTGGGCAATCACTCCGGCCAACTGGGCCGACATGGTGCCCAGAAAGGCTTCTTCACTTTCATCAAATTGCCGGCTGTCACGCTGCTGTACAACCAGCACCCCCATCAGGCGCTTGTTGTGAATAATCGGTACGCCAAGGAACGACAGAAACGGATCTTCTCCGGTCTCGGACAGGAAATGGAATTTGGGGTGTGACGGAGCATTGTCGATGTTGATCGGTTCGGCGCGGGCACCGACCAGGCCAACCAGACCCTGGGATGATGACAGGCTGACCCGACCAACGGCTTCTTGCTTCAGGCCTTCGGTCGCCATCAGTACATAACGCTTGCTGTCTGCATCAAACAGGTACACAGAACATACCTCGGTGTGCATAGCCTCGCGGATACGCACGACCACCACTTTTAATGCATCCTTAAGATCGCTGGCGCTGCTGACCTCCTGGACAATTCGGCGAAGTATGTCGAGCATAAGACCTCAACTGGTGCTTTTACGTTGCAAGCGAGCGATTTTCGGCGCCAGCTCAGTCATTGCGCGACGATAGACATCGCGCTTGAAAGCGACTACTTCACCCAACGGAAACCAGTAACTAACCCAGTCCCAGCCATCAAACTCCGGCTTGGGTGATGCAGCCACATCGATTCGTGCTTCTTCGGTGGTCAACTTTAACAGATACCACTTTTGCTTTTGGCCAACGCACACCGGTTGACGCCCCTGACGGATCATACGTTTTGGCAGGCGATAACGCAGCCAGCCACGAGTACAGCCCAGAATCTGGACATCGTTCGCTGTCAGGCCAACTTCTTCGGTCAACTCCCGATAAAGCGCATTTTCCGGGGACTCCCCCTGTTTGATCCCACCCTGAGGAAACTGCCAGGCATCCTGTCCTATGCGTCTGGCCCAGAGCACCTGGCCCTGGTCATTACACAGAATGATACCGACATTCGGGCGGTAACCCTGATCATCAATCACAATGCCATCCGAGAATTATTACAGAGTTGCAAAACTTGCCCATTTCAACGCAAAGGTCAAGCAACATGCATCGACTCGCAGGTATTGATTGTTATTCTTTATCTTCACCCGAACCACAGGATCTGACAAGCGGCGGAACAGGACGTTTATGCCAATGAGTGTCAGTCCGTGCCTGTTTTTAACGTGTGACCCGGGCTGCCCATTCATCATAGAATATGGCTCTTTGTGCAATTTTCGGCAATCCGTTCGGGAGAATCGTTTGGCTCTGGCAATTTTTGACCTCGACCACACCCTGTTATCCGATGACAGTGACCACGCATGGGGCCAGTATCTGGCCGACCGGGAACTCGTCGACCCGGCGGTGCATCAGCATCGCAACGACCACTTCTATGAACAATACAAAGCCGGCACGCTGGACATTCACGCTTACCTGCGTTTTGCCTTACAGCCGTTACTCGATTATCCACTGCAACATATGCTGGCCGAACGCGAGCGTTTTCTGGCTGAACGTATTGAACCACTGATCAGCCAAAAAAGCCGTGACCTGATCCAGAAGCATCGGGACCAGGGGGATCATTTACTGATCATTACCGCCACCAACGGTTTCATTACCTATCCGATTGCCGAGCGTCTGGGTATTGCCGACATTATTGCACCACACCCGGAAGTCATCGACGGCCAATACACTGGCGAAATTGTTGGCGTACCCAGCTTTCAGGATGGCAAGGTAACCCGGCTCAACGCCTGGCTGGAAGAGCATCAGCAGTCCATGGACGGTGCCTGGTTCTACAGCGACTCCCGCAACGATCTGCCACTGTTACGACTGGTCGATCATCCCGTGGCGGTCAACCCGGACAGCACTCTGGAAGCCGAGGCTCGCCAATATGGCTGGCCAATCATCTCACTGCGTGACGATTGATCCTGGCGCTGGCGCCAGTAACCATAGACCATCAGGAGGCAGGCACCAATGAAACGACTCATGATCGGACTGAGCAGTGCCCTGGCACTCGGCATGGTGGGCTGTGAACAATCGCAACCACCAGCGCAACCTCTCCCGACGGCGGCTGAGCTGAGCACCAGTCCGGGAGGATCTTTCCCGGCAACGATCAATGACCATTTGACTCATTCGGCCTTCGATAGCTACCTGCAGGCCTACGCCAGTAGCGAAGCGCTGCAAGGCGCTGTCTCGGCCCTGATCGGTCAACCCGATAGCGCCACGCTGGCCGCTGCCCGTAGCGCCTGGCGCGACAGCTACAGCGCGTTTTTACGTACTCGCCTGTATGGTTTTCTGCCGATATCGGACCCGGTTGAATGGCAGCGACAGGGCGTTAATTTCCACCAGATAGTCAATCAGATTGACAGCTGGCCGATTGAAGGCGGCTACCTCGACTATCTGCCGGGCTACCCCTTTACCGGCATTGTGAACGATCTGGCCTTGCCGTTGACCCCGGAAGCACTCAGGCAGCAGCATGGGTTTTCTGACCCGGCCTCGGTCAGCCTGGGGTTTCATGCGATTGAATTCTTGCTGTGGGGCAGTGACGGGCAACGCGACGCCTCTGACTATGTGCTGCCAGCCAATAACAGTAGCAGTAGCTCCAGCGAACCGGCTCCTGATGCCGTCACCAACCAGAAACGCCGCCGCCAATACCTGCAACTGGTGACGGCGCAATTACTGGATCACCAACACCTGTTACAAAGCCGCTGGCAGCAAGTTGACGGCTACTATGCCCAGCTGGTAACCAGCAGTACCCCGTCGGCAGCCCTGCAAGCCGGCATGAGTGCCTGTGCCTGGCTGATCCGAACGGAATTATTGGCAAAACGTCTGCCGGGTAACAGCAGTGAATTCAGCGATACCAGCCAGCAGGATATTCAGGCTCTGTTGCAAGGAATGCAGCTCTGGTTACTCGGTAACGAATCCCAGGAAGGGGCTTTAATATCGCTGCTAGGCGACAAGCATCCAGAATTATTGGCGCAATGGCAGGCGGCGCTGACCCAGGCTCTGACGCCTGTTAGTGAAACGGCCAGGGCCGAACCAGCCGATACCTCAGCAACCCCGGCAGAAGCAGCGGCAGAGATACCGGCAGCCACCTCGCAGGTTGATCACATCAAGCAGCTGGATAGTCTGTTGCAACAAACCGCCAGCCTGTTGCGCCTGACCTTGCCCAAGACATAACGGCCACGGACAGGGCTGGGCCGAACTTCTGCAACCGTGGTTAGCGGGTAGGTAATACGCGAGCGAACACGGCTTTGAGGTAACGGGTTTCCGGAATGGCCGGAACCACTGGATGGTCTGCACCCTGGCTACCGACGTGTTGAATCAGCACATCACGATCCAGCTCCCGACCCAGTGTCCGGATAATGCTCGGCAAGCGGGTTTCGCCCAGATGCATGGAGCAAGAACCAGCCACCAGCAGGCCATCACGATTCAGCAGACGCATCGCCAGCTGATTGAGGCGATGATAAGCCTGCTCACCAGCCTTGATGTCTTTGCGGCGCGGAATCAGCGCTGGCGGATCAACCACCACCACATCAAAACGCTCGCCACTGTCTTTCAGCTGCCGCAGTGCTTCAAAGGCATCGCCTTCCCAGCAGGTCATCCGTTCTGCCACGCCGTTCAGCTCCGCATTCTGGGCAACCCAATCCAGAGCCTTGGCAGAGGAATCCACACAGTGAACTTCTGCAGCACCATGGCGGGCCGCCTGCACGCCCCAGCCGCCGATATAACTGAAAACATCCAGTACCCGTTTGCCCGTCACCAACCGGTTCAGCACCGCCCGGTTTTCACGGTGATCGTAGAACCAGCCGGTTTTTTGGCCATCGATCACAGGCACCATAAAGCGGGTACCGTTTTCAATCATGGGGGCGCAGTTGTCTTCCAGCTCGCCGTACACAACGTCGACGTATTCTGGCAAACCTTCAACGGCCCGCAGCTTGCCGGTATTTTTCAGTACCACGGCGTCCGGCTTGATCACCTTGACGATGGCATCCACGATTTCCTGCCGCAGGGTTTCCATCAGGACACTGGAAATTTGCACTACTGCGACATCACCAAAACGGTCAACAACCAGCCCCGGCAGGCCGTCACTGTCGCCATACACCCAGCGGTAGCAGCCATCAGGATACCAAAGTTCACGGCTACTCAGGGCAACCTTGAGGCGATGTACAATCAGCGAGCTGTCGAGAAACTGCTTGCTGTCACGGCTGATCAGACGCGCACAAATCAATTGATCCGGGCTGACCACCGCACTGCCCAGCGCCTTGCCGTTGGCCATTTCGATCACCACCTGGCTACCGGACTCCAGACCTTGAATCGGCGTTTTTTTGGTGTCCACCTCGTTACTGTAAACCCACAAATGACCGGATTTAAGACGGCGTTCCGCTTGTGGGTTCAAGCGTAGACAGGAAACAGCTTCAGACATGGAGACCTCAACAGGGTGGAGCAAAAAGAACCGGGCATTATATCGGTTTGCGACACATGCAGCGAAACATTCCTGCTGTCATCACCGTTTATTCGCTGCGGTCTGTGCCAGTACTGATCATAAGCAACTTGCACTTGTACGTAATACATACGGACGTCGTGTTGAGCACGAACCGGCCAGCACACCAAATGGAGCTACAGGCCCATTGCCTGCATCATGGCGTGCTGCTTGACGGGTAACAGCCGGTCAAACCGGTTCATTCCGACGTTACGCAGTAATCGCACCAGTGGCGCATCAGCAGCAAACAGACGCTTGAAGCCTTCCATCGCCGCCATGGTCGCGAGGTTATCGGCCTGACGTCGACGCTGATAACGGGCCAGCACCTGATCGTGTCCGGGAGAGATGCCACGTGCAACAGCCGTCAGTACTTCAGCGGCCAGCACTTCCACGTCCTTGAAACCGAGGTTGACGCCCTGTCCGGCCAACGGATGAATGGTGTGTGCGGCATCCCCCGCCAGCACTACACCGTCTTGCCAGTAACGGCGGGCATGGCGCTGGCGCAAAGGAATCGCGGCCCGTTGAGAACACCCGGTAACGGTTCCCAATCGCTGCTCGAAGGCTTCGGCCAGGGCGTGACCAAAAGCCTCGTCCGACAGCGCCATCAGCGCATTGGCCTCATCGTCACTGGTAGACCAGACAATCGAAGCCAGATGCGGATTGGTTGGCATAGGCAACAAGGCCAGTGGTCCCTGTGGCCGAAAGCGCTGCCAGGCGGTGGCCGCCAACGGTTTCTCCATGGCGACGGTCGCCACCAGCGCCTGATGCTGGTAATCCCATTCCCGCGTTGGTAATCCAACCCACTGCCGCACCCGGGAATGCGCGCCATCGGCTCCGACCACCAGTGCCGCCAGCAAGGTATCCCCCTGCGCCAGCACTACGGGCGTCAGGCCGTCGGACTGACGGCTGTCGAGATATTGCACCGGCTGCGCGATCTGGGTCACCGCCGGGCACGAGGCCAGCTGCTGCCGCAACCCGGCCAGGGTTTCGCGATTTTCAACGATGTGGCCAAGGCAAGGAACGTGCAAATCGGCAGCATCAAAATTCACTTCACCGGTGCCTTCTGCATCCCACACCGTCATATGCGTGTAAGGCTGACACCGTTGTGAGCGAATCCATTGCCAGGCGCCGATATCGGTCAGAAAATTCTGGCTGCGCGCGGTCAAGGCACTCACCCGCAGATCAAATCCATCCAGCCCCTCCGTGGGCAATACCGCCGGAAGCTCCGCTGCGGACGCCAACGCCGGATCAACCAGAGCAATAGCCAGCTGCGGATTACCCTGTGCCAAAGCGGCCGCCAGGGATTGTCCGACCAGCCCGGCACCAATAATTACCACGTCATAACGCATCAGCAGACTCCGACCGGGAAGATAAATTGTCAGGTTTTGGGGTTGGCGGCAAACCAAACCGGGGCGCAGGCTGGCCCAGCCCCATGGCGTGACGTGCCAATAACCGTCGCGGCACCGTCAGGCTGGCCAGCGCCAGCAGTCCGGCACCACGACCCAGCGCCGTCAAGGTGCCGGGGTGGGAAAACACTCTGGGCAACAGGTCACTGGCCAGAATGGTATTGGCCTGATCCTGCTGTTGCTGCTGGGCGTATTCCAGCAATACGGTGAGATCACCTAACGGTCGCTTCATCGACCAGCTTTCCAGTACACGGGCCGCCAGCGCGGCGGTATCTCTTAATGCCAGGTTAAAGCCTTGTCCGGCCACCGGATGCAGGCTGTGAGCAGCATTCCCCAGCAACACCAGGCCCCGGCGTACCTGTTCGCCACTGCGCACCAGTGCCAGCGGGTAACTGAAGCGTTCGCCAACCCGCAGAATACGGCCGCTGCGATAGCCGACCTGCTGTTGTAACTGCTCGGCAAACAAGGCATCTGGCAACGCCATAATACGTTCACAATCATCAGGGGGCAGAGTCCAGACCACCGCAAAGTGGCGCTGCTGTAACGGCAGCAAGGCCACCGGGCCATGGTCACTGAAGCGTTCATAAGCCCAGTGCTGATGCTCGCGATCCATTTCAACCTGGGTTACCAGTGCCATGCGGCCATAGTCTTCACGCTGATGCCGAATTCCCAGCTGTTGCGCCAGACCGGAGCGGCCACCATCGGCCATGACCAAAAGCGCCGTGGTGAGGGTCTTGCCATCGGCCAGGGTCAGCTGGCTACCGGTGGCGGTCATGGTAACTTGCGTTACCTCGGTATCGGACAACAGGGTGACATTCGGGCAGGAATCCAGCCCTTGCAGCAGTGCCCGCCCCAATACCGCGTTTTCAACGATATAGCCCAATGCTTCGGTGCCCTGCTCGCTGGCGTGTAGATGGGTTTGCCCAAAGCGGCCACGGTCCGATACCTGAATATGTTCAATCGCACAGGCCCGGTCCGCCACCGCCGACCAGCACCCCATACGTTCCAATAACTGCCGTGATCCCCAGGCCAGCGCCGTGGCACGACCATCAAAACTGGGCGGTCTCTCCAGTATGTCGGCAGTCCAGCGAATCTGCTGGCGATCGATCAACGCAATGCGCAGACCGTCATCCAGCGCAGGCTGCAGCAGGTGCACCAGGCTGGCGCCGGTCATGCCAGCACCGAGAATCACCAGGTCAAAGGCAGGGGAAGATAAGGCAGGTTCGGTCATGGATAACGCTCTTTGTTCAGCAGGTGACACTCTGACGGGTGGCTCGCGGCAGGGTCAAGAGCCTGTCACGATTAGCGCCCGCCAAGGCAAGAAAAACACACCGGGCATTGCCCTCAGTCAGTCAACCCGCCCTGAACCAGTGCTTCTATTTCCTCAACGGTTTTCGGCACTCCAGCCGTCAGTACATCACAGCCATCGACACGTACAACCACGTCGTCCTCGATGCGGATACCGATGCCGCGCCAGCGCGCCTCGACGGTTTCATCGTCTGGTGCCACATACAATCCTGGCTCGACGGTCATCACCATGCCGTTTTCCAGTCGTCTTGGCTCGCCGTCGATGCGGTATTCCCCCACATCGTGTACGTCCATACCGAGCCAGTGTCCGGTTTTGTGCATATAGAAACGGCGGTATTCACCGGAGGCCAGAATCTCATCCGGATCACCGGACAATAAGCCGAGTGCCAGCAATCCTTCGACCAGCACGGTTACTGCGGCATCGTGTGGATCATTCCAGCGATTGCCAGCCTTGATCCAGTCCATGGCGGCGTATTGGGAATCCAGCACCAGGTTATACAGGGCTTTTTGTTCTGCACTGAAATGGCCATTGGCCGGGAAGGTGCGGGTAATATCAGAGGCGTAATAGTCCAGTTCACAACCGGCATCAATCAGAATCAGATCACCGTCCTGAATCTGCGCATCGTTACGGGTGTAGTGCAGGATGCAGGCGTTTTCACCACTGCCGACAATCGAAGGATAGGCCGGCCAACGACTGCCAGCAGCCATAAAGGTACGCATGATTTCGGCATCCAGCTGATATTCATACATCCCCGGCTCAACCATTTGCATGGCCCGACAGTGGGCATTGGCGCTGATTGCTGCTGCTTGTCGCATCAGGTCGATTTCGGCCTCGGATTTGATCAGCCGCATTTCGTGCAGGATATGATCCAGGCCGCTGAATTCCCGTGGTGGCCGTGAGCCGTTACGCACCTGGGATTTGATATGGTTGACCCATCCCATTAGCTGGTTGTCGAAGTCCGGGCTGACGCCCAGATTGGCGTAAATCTTGTCCCGGCCTTCAATCAGGCCAGGCAGGATGTCGTCGATATCGGTGATCGGAAAGGCATCATCGGCTCCCAGTCGCTCCAGCGCGGCTTCTGGCCCTACCCGGCGACCCGTCCAGATTTCCTGTTCCTTGATTTTTTCCTGGCAGAACAAAACGTATTCGCCATATTCCCGCCCCGGAATCAGCACCAGCACGGCGTGTTCTTCGTCAAAGCCGCTGAGGTAATAAAAATCGCTGTCCTGGCGAAACAGGTATTCCACGTCCCGGTTGCGCACATGCACCGGAGACGATGGAATAATCGCGATGCTGTTATCACTCATTTGCGCCATCAGTTGCTGACGACGACGAGCGTATTCGGATGCTTCCAGTTTCATATCACCTCCGGATCAATGCAGGGTTGTGGATGACGAACCAGCCGAGCGGTTCATGTTGTAAAACACCGTCAGGGCCGCCACCCGGGCGTGCTCGGACAGATCAAGGTACATGCCTTCGTTGGCGGCATCGTCCAGGTCGTCAACCTCGGCCTGGGAAAAGGCATCCAGATCACGCAAGACTTCCACGACATCTTCCGGTAACTGCCCGGCAGAGCGCTCGGAAGCCCCAAAGCCATCGAGGAAACCTTTGCTCCATTCCGCCAGGCATTCGACCTGCTCGGCGACATCAGCATCTTCGTCACTGGGTAATAACGGGCTGTAGGCCATTTCTTCCGCACCAATCACAGCCAGCACCCAGTCATAGAATTCTGGCAACATATCGGACAGTGGCGGCTCTGGAGCCATTTCCAGTTCCAGGTAATCCATGGCTTCTGCCAGCCATTGTTTCGGTGTCAGGCGGGAACCACTGGCCAGATAACCACTCAACCAGCCGTGCAAAGCCGACGGGGATTGGTAACAACGGGCTTCAAGCCAGATATCCGCTGCACTGGCAAAGTCAAATTTCATAACAACCTCTATATAATCAATCTGTTTATTCTAACATTGCCATCGTGCAGGTTGCCCGCTTTCACTGGAGTCGACAGTCGGATTGACCAGCCACTTGGACGGCTCTTATAGTAGTAGCCCCAGTCCAGCCCTGAACCAGAAGAATGTTATGCCAGCAAATGACTTGCACAGCCTGCAGCAGCGTATCCTGAAACTGCTCGACATCCATCAGGAACTGTACGAAGAAAACCAGCGCATGCGTGCTGAAGAAGCGAACTGGCAGTCTGAACGGACCAGACTGGTACAGCAAAACGAAGCGGCACGCCGCAAGGTTCATGAAATGATACAAAAATTGCAAGTGCTGGAGCGCAACTGTGGCCAATGACCCCAGAACCCTGAGTCTCACGATTCTGGACCGGGAATACCGGATCAACTGCCCTGCCGGGGCCGAACAGCAGCTGCGTGATGCCGCGCACCTGCTCGACCAGAAGATGGCTGAAATCAAGAATTCGACGTCGTCCTCCGGTACCTTGCCGGGTACCGACCGGATTGCGGTGATCGCGGCGCTGAACATTGCCCATCAGTTACTCGAAACACAACACGAGCTGCAGCAACAGGCGACTATTTTTGATGACCTGAATAATCGGCTGGACACTGCGCTGAATCTCTCCGCACAACGTGAAAACGAGCATTCTGCCGCAGACTTTTCGCAGAACTCCTGATCTCTGATATACTCGCCAGCTCCTGCCGCATTGGCCAGTCGACAAAGACCTCGAGCCGATGTCCACAACCCCGGAGGGTTCCAGTCGCTGTTGTGCGCATGTCCGGTTTCCGGAAAGCCTGATTCAGTGAAGAACCCACCACCTTGAACCATTGGGTTCAAGGCCTTTTTCCGACAGCGGTGCGGCGGGCCTCCTTTCTGATTTGCTTACATCCTGTATTCCTGTCCCTATGAACAAACCTCAAATTCGCAAGGCCATGCGCTTGCAGCGTCGCTCCCTGACAGCGCAACAGCAACGCCAGGCAGCACGAGGCCTGCAACGCTCGTTATTACAGCCGGGTGCCCTGCTGGCTGCCCGGAGAATCGCGCTGTATCTGGTGAATGATGGTGAAATCAACCCGGAGCAGATCATCAAGCAGCTGATCCGAATGGGCAAGGAAGTCTATCTGCCCAGCTTGCATCCGCTACGTCGCGGCGAACTGGCGTTTATCCGTTATCAGCCAGGCACACGCATGAGCAACAACCGCTTTGGTATCGCAGAGCCGGATTTTCGCTACGGCAAACGCTGCCAGGCAAGATTCTTGTCTGTTATCTGCTTGCCACTGGTTGCGTTTGACCTGCATGGCAATCGTATGGGGATGGGTGGCGGCTTTTACGACCGCTCGCTGGCCTTTACTCAGCGCGCAGGCAAGCACCCAAAGCTCATAGGCTGCGCCCATGAGTTTCAGTGTCTTGCTACGCTTCCTGCTGAAGCCTGGGATATTCCTTTATCTGCTATTGCTACCGATACCGCACTACGATGGGTGCCAGCCAGTTAGCGAATAGTATGTTCCGATGCCAGGACGGCAGACGGACGTTGATTCTCATCGATTGTCATGCCAGTAATGGCAGCACCCAAAATAACAACCAATCCTACAAAGACCAGTAAATCTGGCTTCTTCATTGAAAGTGACTCCAGCAAAAATCTACTTTTATACGTATGGCCTACCAAGATGACACCAGGCAGACATATAGCTACTTTGTCTGTCTTTGAGCAACATTTCTGCCACTTTAGTCACAAGTAGTGACCAAAGTATGAATAGCACCAGAATTGCCCTTCTGTTTTGAGCAATGACGCCAAAATCAGTGCGCTCATTTTCTGAAAGACCGACCCACCAGGCAAGAAAAGCTGTTATTGCACCATTTGAGGTCGAAAATCAAATCTATCATCCGTCAGATAATCTGCGTATGGCAGGCTGTTCCCCGATATATTTCGCCGGCCTGCTTCTTTTTATGGCACTGCTCTTAAAAAAGAGCAGCTCATTGCCCTGTTTTGGAAGCCGTCTCCTGAGCAGCCAACACAGCACTCAAATCTGACCGCATCACCTCGTATACGTTCCCCAATCGTTCCGGAGATTCATTCACCAGGTGGTGATGAGCACCGACGATGCGGCTCAACATTAACGCCGGGAACAACCGCTGATAGGCCGGAATATTGTAACGCCAGTCAACGGTCTGATCCGCCGTCCCCTGAATCATGCGTACCGGATAATCAAACGGTGATCGCCGCTCGATCCAGCCGAGCCAACGCTTGAGTGCCGTCACCCAATGGACACTCAAATAACGGGATTGCAGGGGGTCACTACTGGCAACAAATTCAGCAAATACCCGATTATTACCGTTCAGCACAAAACGTCTCGGCACCCGGGCGACAAAACGGTGTACCAGCGTATGTATCCAGCGGCCGCTGCGCCATCCCGCTGGCCGTAACAACGGGGCCAGCAGCCAGACCAGCAACGGCCCGGACTGACCGGCTACCGGGTGGCGCTTGAGCAGATAGCTGGCCAGAATCGCTCCCCCGGTACTCTGACCGGCAGCCAGCCAGGGCAACGCCGGCAGCTGCTGTTCAGCCTGCTGGAACACATCGGCAAACACGGTTTCATACTGATCAAAATCGTCGATTCTGGCTGCCTCACCACTCGACAAGCCATGCCCCGGCAAGTCGAATGCCACCAGGTTCAGGCGCTGGGCCCGGCAAAATCCAATCAGGCTGCCATACAGCCCGACATGGTCATAATAGCCGTGCACCAGAATAAGATTGGCCACCGCGTCAGGACAAACCCAGTACTGCAGCGCAATATCAAAACCGGCACTTTCCAGCTTGCCCATGCGGTGCTGTCCGGCTTCAACATCGGGTAACCGATAATACTGCCGATACGCCTGTGTCAATGCCTCAGGAGCCGACGGCTGCCAACGGATACGCCAGTCAGGCAGGGCATTCCGGAGCGGATATGAATTCCATAATTCTTTGGTTGTTTTCACCACGCCGATCCTCTTGCGTCTAACACCATAGTCCTCAGCAGCCATAGCGCCATGTCTTTATTTGGTGGCGGCTGCAAACAACAATAGTAAGCCACAAAAAAAGGCCGCCGAAGCGACCTTTCCTTATGACAACCCGTTCATCCGAAGATTAAACGGAGTAGTACATATCGAACTCAACCGGGTGAGTGGTATGTTCAACGCGGTAAACATCTTCCATTTTCAGGTCGACGTAAGCTTCGATCATATCTTCAGTGAATACACCACCAGCTGTCAGGAAGTCGCTGTCAGCTTTCAGGCTGTCCAGGGCTTCACGCAGGCTGCCACACACTTGTGGGATAGCTGCGGCTTCTTCAGCAGGCAGGTCGTACAGATCCTTGTCTGCTGCATCGCCAGGGTGCAGTTTGTTTTTGATGCCGTCCAGGCCAGCCATCAGCATGGCTGCGAATGCCAGGTATGGGTTGGCAGTCGGATCAGGGAAACGTGCTTCGATACGCTTGCCTTTAGGAGACGCAACGTAAGGAATACGGATAGAAGCAGAACGGTTACGGGCAGAGTATGCCAGCATGACCGGGGCCTCGAATCCAGGAATCAGACGCTTGTAGGAGTTGGTTGACGGGTTGGTGAACGCGTTCAACGCTTTGGCGTGCTTGATGATACCGCCAATGTAGTACAGAGCTGTTTCGCTCAGTCCTGCATAAACGTCACCGGCAAACTGGTTTTCGCCATCTTTCCAGAAAGACTGGTGCACGTGCATACCGGAACCGTTGTCACCAACGATTGGCTTCGGCATGAAAGTAGCTGTTTTGCCATAAGCAGCGGCAACGTTGTGCACGATGTATTTCATCATTTGCACTTCGTCGGCTTTTTTCACCAGCGTGTTGAATTTAACACCGATTTCGTTCTGGCCGGCGTTTGCTACTTCGTGGTGATGTACTTCAACGTCCAGACCAATAGCCATCATGGTGTTACACATGGCAGCACGGATGTCGTGGTGGCTGTCGACTGGAGGAACAGGGAAGTAACCGCCCTTGACGCGTGGACGGTGACCCAGGTTGCCGCCTTCGGTAACGGCTTCAGTTGCCCAGGCACCTTCGTCAGAATTGATTTTGTAGAAGTTGCCGGTCATGTCCTGACCCCAGCGAACATCATCAAACATGAAGAATTCTGGCTCTGGACCAAAGAAGGCAGTATCACCCAGACCAGTAGACTTCAGGTATTCTTCAGCGCGCTTGGCTACAGAACGGGGATCGCGCTCATAGCCTTGCATGGTGCTAGGCTCAATAATGTCGCAACGCAGAACCAGCGTTGCATCTTCAGTGAAGGGATCCATGAAAGGCGTGGTGTCATCCGGCATCAAGATCATGTCGGATTCGTTGATGCCTTTCCAGCCGGAGATGGATGAGCCATCAAACATCTGGCCATTTTCGAAGAATTCTTCGTCGACATAGCTGGCAGGAATGGTTACATGCTGCTCTTTACCTTTGGAATCGGTAAAACGCAGGTCAACCCACTTAACGTCATTTTCTTTGATCAGATTCAGAGTGTTCTCTGACATTTACTTATCTCCAGATGCTGTTTCATATCCGATAATGGGGTCCAGCCCCTGCTACCATGCCCGAAAAAGGAGCAATTCGCGTGCCATTTAGAGGCATGCAGAAAACCTCACGGTATTCAGGGTATATCCGATCCCACAATCGTCTTTTTTGCACACTTCAGGTGCCTTACAAGCAAAATAGATCCATATTGGTGCATTTTGCTTGATTTTATATGACCCCAGTCAGACTGCGTGCCCGTTAGAGGTTCATACAACCAGTTTCCAATATCCACGCCTACATTAATAGCGCTTTTCTTATAATGAAATTGACATCACGCATCGATCCGAAGTCAGGTATAATCGGCCGCCAATTTTGCACAAACTTTAACCAAGGCTTTTGTTGTGATCGACAATCTCAGAAACATCGCCATTATTGCTCACGTTGACCACGGTAAAACTACCCTGGTCGATAAACTGCTGGAGCAATCCGGCACCCTGGATCGTAAAGACCAAGGTGGCGAGCGAGTCATGGACTCGAATGATCAGGAAAAAGAACGCGGTATTACCATTCTGGCGAAAAACACTGCTATTCGCTGGAACGACTACCGAATCAACATCGTCGACACACCAGGACACGCCGACTTCGGTGGCGAGGTTGAGCGTGTGATGTCCATGGTAGATTCCGTCTGCCTGCTCGTCGATGCCGTCGACGGCCCGATGCCACAAACCCGTTTTGTTACCCAAAAAGCGTTTGAGCGTGGCCTGCGTCCTATCGTGGTGATCAACAAGATCGACCGCCCTGGCGCTCGCCCTGACTGGGTAATGGACGAGATCTTTGATCTGTTCGACCGTCTCGGTGCCACCGATGAACAGCTCGACTTCCCGGTTATCTACGCCTCCGCCCTGAACGGTATCGCCGGTACAGATCCGGATGATATGGCCGAAGACATGACGCCACTGTTCCAGATGATCGTCGACCATGTAACCCCGCCACCTGTCGATCTTGATGGCCCGTTCCAGATGCAAATCTCGGCACTGGACTACGACAGCTTCGTCGGTGTTATCGGTGTTGGCCGTATCTCCCGCGGCAAGCTCAAGCCAGGTACTGACATTCAGCTGATTTCTGCTGAAGGCAAGATCCGCAAGGGCCGCTTGCTGGAAGTAAAAGGTTTCCACGGTCTGAACCGGGTTGCCGTTGAAGAAGCCTCCGCTGGTGACATCGTCTGTGTTTCCGGTATTGAAGGCCTGAACATTTCCGATACCCTGTGTGCGGTCGGTCATGTTGAAGCCCTGCCTGCCCTGACCGTCGACGAACCAACAGTCAGCATGACCTTCCAGGTCAATGACTCACCGTTCGCCGGTAAAGAAGGCAAGTACGTTACTTCACGTAATATCAAGGACCGTCTCGACAAAGAGCTGATCCACAACGTGGCATTACGTGTTGAGCCGGGCGACAGCCCTGAGAAGTTCAAGGTTTCTGGTCGTGGCGAGCTGCATTTGTCGGTACTGATTGAAACCATGCGTCGCGAAGGCTTCGAAATGGCCATCGGCAAGCCCGAAGTGGTCCAGAAAATCGTCGACGGCGAGCTGCAAGAACCATACGAACAAGTGGTTATCGACGTTGAAGACGAGCACCAGGGTTCCATCATGGAAGAGATGGGCAACCGTCGCGCCGAGATGACCAATATGGTACCGGATGGCAAGGGTCGCACCCGTCTTGAGTTCATCATGCCAGCACGGGGCCTGATCGGCTTCCGTTCGCAGTTCATGACCATGACCTCTGGCTCCGGCATCCTGACCAACGTGTTTGATCACTACGGTCCTGTGCTCAGCAGCCTGGGTTCTACTCGCCACAACGGCGTACTGGTCTCCATGGTACCGGGCAAGGTACTGGGCTATGCCCTGTTCACCCTGCAAGAGCGTGGTCGCCTGTTTGTAGCCCCAAGCCTGGAAGTCTACGAAGGCATGATCATTGGTCTGCACAGCCGCGACAACGACCTGGTGGTTAACCCGACCAAGGCCAAGCAGCTGACCAACGTCCGTGCTTCCGGTACTGATGAAGCCATTAACCTGACCCCTCCAGTCCGTCACACGCTGGAACAGGCTCTGGAATTCATCGAAGAAGATGAACTGGTCGAAGTGACTCCTACCAGCATTCGTCTGCGCAAGAAATTGCTGACTGAAAATGAACGCAAGCGCTCCAAGCCGAAAAAAACAGCCTGATCTCATAACCGGCCTTCAAATGCCGGTTTATGCGCCAGACTGAACGATAAAAAGCCCGTTTGAGGAAACTCAAACGGGCTTTTTTGTGGCTGCGGTTCTATAACTTGCTGGCTTTCCTTTGCCGCTTGTTCTCGCCGTTAACGTCCGGCTTTGATATTGGCCCAGCTGCGGTTACGGATACGTGCCACTTTAGGGTCTTCTTCGTTACTGACAAACAGCTTCTCCAACACATCGGGAGTCGGATAAATCGCCGGATCAGCGGCAATCTCAGGATCAATCAGTGTCGTTGCAGCGGTGTTCGGATTGGCGTACCAGACATAATCGGTTACTTCCGCAATCACTTCCGGGCGCAACAGATAGTTGATGAATTTGTGGGCATTCTCGGCGTTTTTGGCATCCGCCGGAATCAACAGCATATCAAACCAGACTTCCGAGCCTTCTTTCGGAATGCTGTAGACCACTTCAACACCGTTGTCTGCTTCTTCAGCGTTATAGGCTGCCTGAAACACATCACCGGAGTAACCGACAGCAACACAACTGTCACCATTTGCCAGATCGCTGATGTACTGGGATGACGTGAACTGTTTGACGTAGGGCCGTACCGCTTTCAGGGTTTGGGTCGCTCTGGCATCGTCGCTGAAGTATTTCTTGTCGGTGCTGTTTGGGTCATCGCCGTTATACAACATCACAAACGGATACATTTCATCGGAGGAATCCATAAAGGAAACGCCGCAGTCAGCCAGTTTTTCCATGTATTTGGGGTTGAATACCAGCTCCCAGCTATCGACGGGAGCCTCTTCGCCCAACACTTCGGCAACCATCGCCGGGTTGTAACCAATCCCGGTGGTACCCCATAAATACGGCACGCCATATTGGTTGCCCGGATCTTTTTTCTGCAATGACGTTAACAAGGAAGCATCCAGGTTTTTCAGATTCGGCAGCTGGCTTTTATCCAGCTTGCGAAAAATACCCGCCTTGATTTGCAATGCCATAAAGTTCGACGTCGGTACCACCAGGTCATAACCGGTATTACCCGCCAGCAACTTGCCCTCCAGGGTTTCGTTGCTGTCGTACACATCGTAGTTCACCTTGATACCGGTTTCCTGCTCAAAATTGGCGATGGTTTCTTCACCAATATAGTCAGACCAGTTATAAAAGTTCAGTACGCCTTCTGCCTGGGCAAGCGGTGTCAAACCAGAAAGCCCTATCAGCATAGTGGCTGACAATAGTGGCAGGCGTGACCGGGTTACGTACGTCATATCGTGATCTCCCTTGTATGAATAAGGGACAGAACCTGATGGCCCTGCCTTGGTTTACGGATACTTCATCCAGCGTTAATGCATCGAGAACTACATTTTCGAGCGTTACGTCGTCGCTCTATCTATTATCGAACAACACCGATGAAACGTTCGTTAGACCGTCATCAGCAGAAACTCTCTCTCCCAGGAGCTGATTACCTTGTTGAAGGTTTCAAATTCAGCACGCTTGACGCCGATATATCCCTTAACAAAGTGCTCTCCGATCACTTCTTGCAATTCTGGACATTCTTCCAGCAAGCGCAAGGCTTCTTCCAGTGTACGTGAGACCGCTACCAGATCCCCTTCATGAGCCGCCAGCGCCTCGACCGGGGCTTCCGCCTTGATACCCAGTTTCATCCCCAGATAACCACACGCCAGACTGGCCGCGATGGCCAGATACGGGTTGCAGTCTGACCCGGCAAAGCGGTTTTCAATTCGGGTGGCATCCTTGGGAGCCTTGGGGGCACGTAATCCTGCCGTGCGATTATCGATTCCCCATTTGAAATTAACCGGCGCAGCGATTTCCGGCACAAAACGGCGGTAGGAATTCACATTAGGGGCATAAAAAGGAATCGCCGCCGGGGTAAATTTCTGCAAACCGCCAACATAGTGATAAAAGGTTGCTGAGAACAGCTCATCCCCTTCTCCGGCAAAGATATTCTTGCCCGTATTGGCATCGAGCAGGCTTTGATGGATATGCATCGAGCTGCCTGGCTCACTTTGCATCGGCTTGGCCATAAAAGTGGCGTACATATCGTGTTTCAGGGCCGCTTCACGTAATGCACGTTTAAAGATATATACCTGGTCTGCCAGGCTCATGGCATCACCATGCAGGAAGTTGATTTCCATTTGTGCGGCCCCTGATTCATGAATCAGGGTATCCACATCCAGACCCAACTCGTCGCAGTAGGCGTACAGGGTGTCGATCACCGGGTTAAACTCGTTTACCGCATCAATACTGTAAGACTGGCGCGCGTTTTCACGACGGCCGGAACGGCCCATGGCTGGTTTCAGTTCGTAATCCGGATCACTGTTTTTCTGTACCAAGTAAAACTCGACCTCTGGCGCAATAATCGGTCGCCAGCCTTCTTTTTCATACAGTGCCAAGACCCGGCGCAGTACCGAGCGACTTGATAGCGGGTGGTGTTTACCATCGGAGGTATAACAGTCGTTAATCACCAGGGCAGTGGGTTCATCGGCCCAGGGCACAATACGCAACGTCGATGGGTCCGGCACCAGCAGCATGTCTTTATCCGCCGGATCGACCAGATCATAGTGATTGTCGGCCCACTCTCCGTTCACCGTTTGTACCAGTAAACATTCCGGAATATGACCGCCATTTTCGGTCAGGAATTTGCGCGTAGGATAAAACTTGCCTCTGGCATTACCCGTCATATCGGGAAAAGTAGACTCAACTTCAGTAATGCCATTTTCTTTCAGAAAGCGTTCGACGGCTTCCATAATTCACCTGTCCTGCAGTAGGTTCTGGTTGTGCTGGCCAATTAACCAGCGTCGGTAGGATAACGATTCGTGTTTGATCTTCATCTTCAAACCGAACAATAATTCGGTTTAAGGCTATGTCAAAAAGCCCGCAAGAGCAACGCAACCTGCTCGATAATTGCTCAATTTGGCGATTTTGTCAGCACAATAAAACCCGAATTATCATTCGGGTTTTATTGTGCTACGGTAGCGCCAGACAGATCATCCGACAGCTGGAGCAAGACCATGCACACACAATCAGATCGCGGCAGCTACTATCGCGCCAGTGCCAATCGTGTCAGCGCCTACCCCTCACTGAAAGGGGACATCAAGGCCGATGTGTGTGTCATTGGTGGTGGTTACACTGGCTTGTCGGCAGCACTGCAGCTGCGCGAACACGGCTTGTCGGTCGCCTTGCTGGAGGCGGAATCAATCGGCTGGGGTGCTTCTGGCCGCAACGGTGGCCAGGTTTGCCAAGGCCTGAATATGGCGCATGAGGATCTGGCTGCAAAAGTCGGCCGCCCCACAGCGGACGCCTTGTGGCAGATGTCGCTGGATTCGGTCGAACTGGTCAGAACACTCATCAACAAGCATCAGATTGACTGTGATCTTAAACATGGCGTGTTACATGTCGCCGCCAAACCGGGTCACAGCGCCGACATTGAAGCCGCAGTAGCCTATAAACAGGAGGTCCTGGGTTATCAGGACGTGGCTTACATCAAGCCCGCCGATGTACAGGAGATGCTGGGTACCGAGCGTTATTACGGTGGAGAACATTTCACCAATGCCCTGCACCTGCACCCGCTGAATTACGCGCTGGGGCTGGCGACTGCCGCCGAGCAAGCCGGTGTCCAGCTGTATGAACACAGCCGGGTAACAGACTATCAATCGGGCCGAACAACCCAGGTAAGTACCAGCGCGGGCAACGTCTCCTGCCAATATATATTGCTGGCGTGCAATGGCTATCTCGGGCCTCTGGAAAAACGCATTGCGGGCAAGATCATGCCCATCAACAATTTTATTCTCGCCACCGAGCCGCTCCCGGACCACCTCGTCCAACGGATTAATCGCGCCGATGTAGCGGTGGCAGACTCCCGCTTTGTCATCAATTATTTTCGTTTATCGGGTGACAACCGTTTGCTGTGGGGGGGTGGCGAAACCTATACCTCGCGCTTCCCCAGCGATATTCGCGCCTTTGTGCAGCAGCATATGCTGGCCTTGTACCCTGAGCTGGCACAGTACCGTATCGACTACGGCTGGGGTGGTACCCTCGCCATTACCCTGAACCGTATGCCACACTTTGAGCGCGTGGATCAAAGTCTGTTTGTTGCCCATGGTTATTCCGGTCACGGCGTTGCTCTTGCCACCCTGGGTGGCAAGCTGATGGCCGATGCCCTCGCCGGGTCAGCCCAGGGTTTTGATCAGTTTGCCGCGGTGCCGACGCCAAGCTTTCCCGGTGGTACCCTGTTGCGCTGGCCCGGACTGGTGGCTGGAATGCTGTATTATTCCCTGCGCGACCGCTTTTTCTGATCCATATTGAGCCTGTTGCCCGGATCACTATCGACGAGGAACCCCTGCACCAATGAGTGATGAACCAGCCCCTGCCAACCCCCGTTCACAGCGTCAGCAAAACCTGCAACCTCGCAGCGAGCCGATGCAACGGCGCTCACGCAAACGCTCACGGGAGATCATTGATATCACGGCTGAACTGCTGGAAACAGTGGGACTGGATGACCTTAGCACCATTCTGATTGCCAAAGCGGTGGGGATTTCGGTAGGTTCGCTGTATCACTACTTTCCCAACAAGCACGCCATTCTGTATGCCATGGGCCAACGCTGGCTCGAAGATGTCGAGCAAGCCTTGCTCGGTATTGCCCAGCTACCGGTTGAAACCCTGCCGCTGGAACAGTTACTCAACAAGGTACTGGAGCGCCATTTAAAAGTCTACAAACGCCAGAAGGCCGTACTGACGCTGGTGCAAGCCATGTTTTCGGTCCCCGAGTTACGCCAGTTGGATGAACAACACGACGACCTGGTGATCCATCATATGGCGGTGATATTCAAACGTATGGGAATCCAGAGCCATATTCGCGAACGTGAACGGCTGGGGCGGCTTTATCTGGAGGTCAGCCACAGCGTATTTCTGGTGGTCGTACACCAGAACCCACAACGGGCGCGGCGGACACTGGATGATTTACACCTGTGTCTGCATGCCTTGTTACAGCATCACTTGCCCGCTGGGCACCCGACCCTGTAGCCTCAGGTGTTGGCATTGTTCCACGTGAAAACAAACAGGGTCGAGACTGGTAATGGCTGTCGAAACGGCATCGGTTGCTCCGCGGTTAAGCCGTTCAGGGGCGTCTTAATTATCAGCCTGGCCACTTTCGATCAGCCATCTACCATCAATCAGCCATCAGCCATCGCGGCAAGCTACCGACCAGACACAACGGGATCACAGGCAATAACCGCCATCCACCTGCAACTTCAGCCCTCTGACCGCACTACTGCCACCCAACGCCAGATATTCCAGTGCTGCCACCATATCGTCTGGCTGCAGGATGCGTCCGGCCAGTGTGGATTTCATATTTTCCGTCAGCTGTGCCAACGCTTCCTCATTCATCCCGGCCTTGGACTGGATTTCGGTTAATGTAATGCCCGGTCGCAAACAGTTAACCCGTATACCACGGCTGGCCAACTCCAGATTTAATGGGCCCATGGCCCCTTCCAGTGCAGCCTTGCTGGCGGCATAGGCCGTACAATTGGCAAAGGCCTTGTCCGCCACAATGCTCGAGACCAGCACCACACTCGCCGGGTTGTTCAATACCGGCAGCAATTCATACAAGGTCTGTAATGGCCCCAGCAGGTTGCTGTTTAATTGCTGCTGCAGGTTTGTTGTTGTAAAGGACTCAAAGGCTTGTGGCAAAAAGATACCGGCATTCAGGATCAGGGCGTCCAGCTGGTACCGTTCTGCCAACAGCAATTCCGACAGTTGTGTGATCGCCGTTACGTCTGTCTGGTCACAGCAATAACCACGAGCCGCAGGTGTATCCTGCTGCTTGTGATCTTGATCTGTCCCGTTAAGAGCCGTCAGTGCAACCTCCAGACGCTCCGGCCTCCTGCCGGTGATCAGCACTCGATGGCCCTGCTGCCTGATGTGCTGTGCCGCAGCCAGTCCAATACCCGATGTGGCACCTGTTATCAGTATCGTTTTCATGCATTCACATCCGTTTTATGTCATCTATAGAGAGCATTAGTATCTACTGGAGACTCCGTGCTGAGAAGTATCCAAATGGCACCAATTACGCGTCTGTTTTGGGTGGTGTGGTGCTGCGACAGGTTCAATTATCTTTTACCTAACTTCACTACTTAACTACTACGCTACCTCGCTACCTCACCGGTACAGCCTGACCACTGAAGTTGAGCAAGCACGTACGGCATACAGCCATTAGTGCCGATAACGTCCGTTATCTGGACGGTCTGGTGCCGATGTAGTGACAAACAGAGAGCGAGAACAAGAGCGAGAGCAGACACCAGATAATCAACCGCGATATCCGGCGATAACAAGCACCCGGGGATGGGAAAATAACAGTGGGAACACTACCGACGACGCTGACATCCAGCTAACGGCCGATAGTTGAATACAATCCATTCAGACCCGAGTGACCGAACCGGCCGACAGCCAATCAGCTGGCACATCGTTCACTCAGGTTGATCACCATGATCAGACAGCTCCGGCATCCTTCAGGATCTCGGCATATTCTGCGCCTTGTTTATGCTGGCTGATGGTCGCCAGAATGGTTTCACCAGCAGCATTGGTGGCATTCAGGTCGTGACCTTTGGCCTTGAACAACTCGATATACTGGGCAAAGGTACCAGGCACCATATAACGATAGGCGCGGATGGCACCGATATAATCGGCACTGTCACCATCGTAGCTGGGAACGTCAAGAAAGGTGCTCAACTGGTCTTCGCTCCAGTCACCACCAAATACTTTTTCTTTGTCTTTCTTTTGCATCAGTATGCTCCGTCGGACGTCGGCAATCAGCGGCCAGACGTTATCAAATAGTAAGTCGGGGGCGGCATTATTGGTGCCGCCGGATTATCGACCTGAGTGATGATCGTGGGCGATCAACGATCAGTCAATCTTGCGGTATTTCATATCCCAGACACCATGGCCTTTACCCTGACCGCGTTTTTCAAACCGCGTCAGTGGTCGGTCATCCGGGCGCTCAACACACTGGCCAGGGCCGGCGATATTGTCATAACCCGCCTGTGCATCCATCACCTCGATCATGTGCTCCATGTAGTTTTCCCAGTCGGTAGCCATATGGAAGATGCCACCGGGCTTGAGAATACGGCGCAGGGTCTGGACAAATCCGGTTTGTACGATCCGGCGTTTGTGGTGTTTTTTCTTGTGCCACGGATCAGGGAAAAACAGCTGCACCGTATCAATGCTGTTATCCGGAATCAGCTTCAGAACCTCGATGGCGTCGTCCTTGTAACTGCGCACATTGGTGACACCGGCTTCTTCTGCCAGGTTGAGCAGCGAGCCGACACCGGGCAAATGCACTTCAACACCGATAAAGTTCTTCTCTGGTGCCGCAGCGGCCATAGCCACCAGTGACTGACCCATGCCGTAGCCGATTTCCAGCACGGTGTGGGCATCACGGCCAAACACATTCGCCGGAACAATCGGGCCATCGGCCAGCTCCAGCCCCCACTCAGCCCACTTGCGCTCCAGTGCCAGCTCTTGCCCTTTGGTCAGGCGGCCAGCGCGGATCACAAAGCTTTTGATACCCCGGCGATAAACGGGTTTGTCGTCCGCCGTTGCTTGTTCCGCCGCGACTTCATCCTCTTCAGGCAAGGCAGTGGCGGCATCGGCCGGAAGATGGTCGTTCAGGTTGTTGGACTCGTGTTCTGTCACTCAGGAATGCCTAACGTTAATCAATGGAAGTAGAAGTCGTCATCGAACGGGCCGCGATAAACAACAAGCCCCAGCCAATCAGCCAGCTAACGCCGCCAATCGGGGTAATCATGCCCAGCATGCGCAAATCCAGCAGCACCATGGCGTACAGGCTGCCGCAAAACAGCAGCAGTCCGGCCACCATAAACAGCGCCGCCCGATTGAGCCAGACCTGCGGCTGGTGCAGTTGCCAAACCCCCAGACCCAGCAACACAGCGGCGTGCAGCAGATGGTAGTCAACGGCGGTCTGATACACCGTCATCATTGGTGCCGACAGCAGGGGTTTCAGGCCATGGGCACCAAAAGCACCGAGCGCTACGCCCAGGAATCCGGCAATAGCGGCCAGCATCAGGGTGGTTCGTGCCTGCATGGTTCGGCTCCGTCGGAAAAACAATGGCGCATTATAGAGGAGGCATGGCGTTACGTCACAGGGTAGCTTCCCGGGCTGGCAATGAGTTGGCCAGTTCAAAACGGAAGCAGGTGCCCGTTCCTGGTACCGATTCCACATCGATACGGCTTTGATGCAATTCCAGAATGCGTTTGACGATCGCCAGCCCGAGGCCACTGCCTTGTCGCTTGGCCTGCCCTGTGGGGGTTGAGGCCATGGTTTGCGAGCGGCTGGCCTGATAATAGCGCTCAAAAATATGTGGAATATCGTGCTGCTGGATGCCAATACCGGTATCGCGGATTTCAATCCGGGTGGCACCCTCAAGCGCCTGGATCTGCAACACCACCGAGCCGCCGGATGACGTGTGGCGCAAGGCATTGTCGATCAGGTTTTGCAGTACCCGTTGTATCATGGCGATATCTGCCACCACATAACTGTCGTGCTGCTGGCCTTGCAAATCCAGTTCGACGCCTTGCTGTTGCGCTTTCAGGCGAAATTCCTGCAAACAGTCATGGGCCAGTTCCAGCAAGGAAAACGGTTCGCTATTGGGCTCGGCGTTGTCGGCCTGTAACAGCGACAGTTCAAACAACTCGTTAATCAGTTGCGACAACCGCTGACTCTGCTGGCTGGCAATGTCCAGGTAGCCTCGCAACTCCGCTTGCTGCGGGCCGTCGTGCAACCTGAGCAAGGCCGTTTCGATATACCCCTGAATACTGGCCAGCGGGGTGCGTAAATCGTGGGACACATTGGCAATCAGTTCCCGCCGGTTGCTGTCGAGTGCCTGCACCCGGCTGAACTGCTGTTGAATATGTGCCGCCATCTGCTGGAAAGCGAGAGTCAACTGGCCAATTTCATCCGACGGCTGCGGTGTTTTTTGCAGCAATGGCTGCATCACCGACATATCAGGGTAGAGCAGGTTGTAACGCAAGACAGCTTGCCGCAAGCGGGTCAGCCGCCGGGTCAGCACAAAAAATATCCACAACCCCACCAGTACGGCAGTGACAATACTGCCGACCATCAGCCAGCTGCCCAGCGTAAAGGTGTAGCTGGAAAAAACCGACTCATGCAACTGCCGGTAATGCTGGCCCCCAATAACGGCGTAAACATAACCGAGTGGTCTGGCTCCGCTGGCGTCAGCATCGCCGCTGCTGGCGGTCAGTATGGAGGCTGGAGATGCCGGAATAGCGGCCACGGAGAAGATGTTGCGCTGCTGCGGATTACTGGGATCATCGCCCAGCACAGGGTAACGGGCGTTTGGTTGCAGATACTGTTGAATCGGAGCCAGCGCCACGCGCTGCAAATGCACCTGGTCAGGCGGCAGACGATGACCAAGGATCTGGCCGTTGGCGTCCAGCAAGTAGATTTCCAGGGCAGGGTTCAGCACCATGGCATGCCCGGCCAACTGGTCGAGGGCTTGCTCGTCCACCACGCCGGCTGCATCCAGCAGCGGCTGTTGTCGCGTCACATAACCGGCGACCGGCTGGTTCAGCTGTTGCAACACATTCAGACTGTGGTTCTGGCTCATATAGCCCGACAGTCCCAGCAGCAAGGTGCCCAGCATCACCAGAATCAGCAGCAACGCCAATGCCAGCCGGGTAAACAGACGGCCCCCGAGTGCCATCACCCGGCTGGAGGGTTTCGGGTTCAGCGGATGGCGGTACGTATGATCCGGCTTATCCAAGGCGATACCCCACCCCCCAAACAGTCACAATAATGCGGGGCCGGGTCGGGTCGTCTTCGATTTTGGCACGCAGACGATTGATGTGAGTGTTGACCGTGTGTTCGTAGCCTTCTTGCCCTTGCCCCCAGATGCGGTTTAACAAATGGGCGCGGGAGAAGGCATCTTCCGGATGCTGCATAAAATAGCTGAGCAGGTCGAATTCCTTACCCGTCAGGTCGAGCACCTTGCCCGCCTTGCTGATGCGATGCTGGCGCAGGTTCAGCACCAGACGGTGCGACTGGCTGACCAGTTCATCCACTGACGCGGTCGGCTCCCGACCGGCCCGCTCGGTTTGTACCCGGCGCAAGATGGCTTTGATGCGGGCCATCAGCTCAATCACACTGAAGGGTTTTAGCAAGTAGTCGTCGGCTCCCATTTCCAGCCCCAGCACCCGGTCCATTTCACTGGAACGGCTGGTCAGCATCAGCACAGGTACGGTGTGACCCCGACCGCGCAGGTCACGACAGATTTCCAGGCCGTCTTTTCCCGGCAAATGTAAATCCAGCACAATCAGGCTCCAGTCCTGTTGGCAGGCCAGTTCAAACCCGGCTTGACCATCGTGAGTTACCTGCACATGGTGGTACTGCTGGCGTAAATGCAAGGCCAGTAAATTGGCAATATCGGGTTCATCCTCAATCACCAGAATACGATGGGCCAGCGCCGCAGAGGCCGAGACCAGGCCACGTTCAGTGGCTCCGGCGGGCGTCGTCGGGTCAGTGGCGGAAGTGAGTGGCGCAGGCATGGCGGGTCTCCGGGCGGTGGCTGTTTTCCTTGTTTCCTTGGTCGCGCGCAGCCTCGGGTTCTTACAAAACCTGTCGGCGGCTGCCCGGACATGCGTCACACCGAGATATCCGGATTCACTCTGTCCGGATTCACTCTGTCCGGGTCACGGTGATCAAGGCCACAGGGTTATCCCAACGATGGACGTGCGTCAGTGCCGAGCTGGCCAGGCCATCGTCCTGCGTGACCACACCGGCATGCAGCGTCACCTGGTCTTGCCGATCATCTCGACTGGCATTAAACCCTTCGCCACCGGCAGCCGGGCCAGGAATGGTCGTCGACGATTCGGTATTGGCTTCGGTGCCAGCGTCGTAGCTGTTGGCCGTTACCTGAAGCGATGACCCCACTGCCAGCTGCGTCACGTCCAGCGCAGAGGCAGCAATCACCCCATCATTGGTATTCACCAGCATGCTGGTAATACTCAGCAAGATGCTCTCATCCATGGCGCCCATGCTGTCTACACTTATGCCATCCAGCGTTATGGTCAGCGTTGCCGTACCGCCCGGCACAACGACCCCCTCGCCGCTCTGGCTGCTGTACACCGCCGGGTTGCTGTTGGCAGCGGCCAGCAAGGCGCTGTTATCGCCACCTTCGGCCAATTGCTCCAGCTCAATACTGGCGGCCGTGCCGGTCACCAAGGTGTGATAACCGGCCCCATGTGCCACCACCGCCAGTGGCGACAGGGGTTGCCCGGCCGTGGCATTGGTCACGGTGACGGCAAAGGTTTTGTTGCTGGTTTGTTCAGCGTCGCTCGCGCTGTTACTGCTGTTGTTATCGTCATCAGCCAAACAACCGCTCAAGAGCACCGCGCTGGCCAAGACCGGCACCAGGCCGGCATGCTTGCGTATCAGAATCATCTTAATCACCTCACTTGACCGTCAAGGTCACACGGGCCACCGGGTTCAACCAGCGGTGTACTGTTGAATCGATATCACTGACACCACCACCGAGATCGCTGTCGCCCAGCACATTGCGGTGAATATGAACAAATTCTTCCGCTACTGCGGCAATGCCTGTTGCCGACATGCCAATGCTGGCATCCAGAGGTTCAGGAACCGGGAATCCGGCTTCGCCCGGTGCTCCGCTGCCCCGCATTTCATCATTGGCTTCGGTACCGGCGTCATAGCCGTTGAGGTCGTAGTAATAGGTCCCCGCCAGTGTTGGAATCTCAAGGCTGTTGAGAGCAACAAAGCCGTCGTTAGTGGGCAGCATCATGGCCACAATCGACAGTTGGGTATTCATACCGGTGTCGATATCTGTGCTGGCTGACTGTCCTGCCAGCAACAACCCGGCGGCTGGATTGTCGACGATGACACCACCGGCACCGGTTACATCCGCCGACAAGCCGCTGATATCACCACCTTCAGCCATTTTTTGCAGGTTGGCACTGGCCGCTTCACCCGGCATAAACAGCGCCGTATCGGCATCGTGACCAGCTACCAGCAACGGCGTAAAGGCAATTCCACGCGTCAGGTTGGTGATTTCTACGGTCAGGTCGGCTGCCATTGCCGGGGTCGCCAGAGTGCTTATGGCGGCGGCCAGCAGCGTTGTACGTAAATTCATCATCATGCTCTCCATCATTGGGTTAGGGTTCGCAGCCTGCCAACAGCCTGCTGAACAACCCGTTCAGAATGATGCCTGGAGCCGGTTGCAGTCCTCCCGGAAGTGTTACGGAGTCGTCCGGGTTATCACAGAAGTATCACAGCCTATTGGCTCATCAACCCGCCCCGTTGCTATCATGCCTCTTCCTGAAAGTGAGGCAGCCGCGTGAAATACAACGACCTTCGTGACTTTATTGACCAACTCGAAAAGCAGGGTGAGCTCAAGCGCATCCGCTACCCCGTCGATCCCCATCTGGAAATGACCGAAATCGCCGACCGGGTATTACGGGCAGAAGGCCCGGCACTGCTGTTTGAAAACCCCAAAGGTTACGAAATGCCAGTGCTGGCCAATCTGTTTGGTACCCCCAAGCGGGTCGCCATGGGTATGGGCGAGAACTCAGTTGCAGCACTGCGGGAGGTCGGCAAGCTGCTGGCTTTTCTGAAGGAGCCGGAGCCACCCAAGGGCATGAAGGACGCCTGGGAAAAGCTGCCGATCTTCAAGAAAGTATTAACCATGGGCCCAAGCGTGATTAAAAAGGCCCCCTGTCAGCAGGTGGTCATCGAAGGTGAAGACGTGGATCTGGGCAAGATTCCGGTGATGCATTGCTGGCCCGGAGACGCCGCACCGCTGATTACCTGGCCCCTGGTGATCACCAAAGGCCCACACAAGGAACGCCATAATCTTGGCATTTATCGCCAGCAGGTTATCGGCAAGAACAGGGTCATTATGCGCTGGCTCAGTCATCGAGGCGGGGCGCTGGATTTTCTGGAATGGCAAAAAGCCCATCCCGGCGAGCCGTTTCCCGTCACTGTCGCACTGGGGGCCGACCCGGCCACGATTCTGGGTGCAGTCACTCCGGTGCCCGATACCCTGAGTGAATACGCATTTGCCGGACTGCTGCGCGACAGCAAAACCGAGCTGGTGAAGAGTATTGGGAATGAGCTATTGGTGCCCGCCAGTGCCGAGATTGTGCTGGAAGGCGTGATCCATGCTGGTGACATGGCCCCGGAAGGGCCGTACGGTGACCACACCGGTTACTACAACGAGGTGGATCAGTTCCCGGTATTCACTGTCGAGCGTATTACCCACCGCCGCGATCCGATTTATCACAGCACCTACACCGGTCGGCCACCGGATGAACCCGCCATTCTGGGTGTTGCCCTGAACGAGGTGTTTGTGCCGATTCTGCAAAAGCAGTTTCCGGAAATCGTCGACTTCTATTTGCCTCCGGAAGGCTGTTCCTACCGTATGGCCATTGTCAGCATGAAAAAGCAGTACCCGGGTCACGCCAAGCGCGTAATGATGGGGGTATGGTCGTTTTTGCGGCAATTCATGTACACCAAGTTTGTCATCGTGGTGGATGACGACGTCAATACCCGCGACTGGCAAGACGTGATCTGGGCGATTACCACCCGTATGGACCCGGCACGGGATACCACCCTGATCGAGAACACGCCTATCGATTACCTCGACTTTGCTTCGCCGGTCTCTGGTCTGGGGTCCAAAATGGGAATGGACGCCACCAACAAGTGGCCCGGTGAAACCACCCGGGAATGGGGCACACCGATCGTCAAAGACCCAGAGGTGGTTGCCCATATTGATGAAATCTGGTCGGAACTCGGTCTTGACCCCATGGACGACAGCCAGTGAACAGTGTGCAACCCGTCACCACGGTAACGGTTACCTTTTTACCAAATCAGGTGACCATGCCTTGCCGCACTGATCAGACCCTGATGGATGCGGCTCATGAACATGGCATCAAGATGAAAACCGCCTGCAAAAACGGCGTCTGTGAAGTCTGTGCTGGTCGTTGGCTGGCCGGCTCTCTAAAATTCAATAATCTCATTGGCCAGCAAATACTTGATCAAAGCAATCGGGTATTATGTTGTATAGCGATGCCTCAAACGGATACCCAGATTGTTATGGCTAATATTCAGCACCCGGATTGCAAAGACCAGGTTATCCTGGCCATGCAAGTCCAAGCCGTCACCCCCTTGACGGAGGAAGTATATGTCGTTGAGCTGCTGGCTCCGGCAGGCAAGGCACTGGATTTCTGGCCTGGCCAGTATCTGCTGTTACATATCACCGGCACCGACGGCAGCGAACGGAAAATCCCCTACTCTATTGCCAGCGCCCCGGGCAGCCTCACCGGCTCCGAGCCACGGGCCTTGCAGCTGCATATTGCCAACACCAGCGACACCGCCGCACAGGTGATCAAACAGCTGCAAACCCAGCCAACGATTTCAGCCACCTTGCCGATGGGTGACTGCTTTATCTCCCCCACCCAGCTGCGGGCCTGTGCTGGCAAACCGATCCTGCTGCTTGCGGCGGGCACCGGTTTTGCCCAGATCAAGGCACTGGCAGAAGGTATTCTGGCGCTGGCTCCGGCACAAGAAACCCACCTGTATTGGTCCAACCGCAGCGCTGGCGGCTTCTATATGGCCGATTTACCCCAACAATGGGCACATGATCATCCCAATCTGCATTTCCATCCTATACTGGAAGAACAGGCCGATGGCTGGCACGGACGGGCTGGCTGGATCTATCAGGTGATACAGCACGACTTCAAAGACCTCTCCGGGGTCCATGTCTTTGCTTGCGGTTCCCCTAATATGGTCTACGGTACTCTAGAGCAATTGGAACCGCTGGGTCTTGGCGAGACCAATCTGCACTCCGATGTACTGGCTTATGCGCCACGGCCTCCCAAGGCCTGACCGACAAGACAGCCACATCAGCCGAGAATACACGCCGTTCTGTTATTGACCGGCAATCACCGACCAGCGATGGCAAACCAGGCGAGGCTTTCCAGGCATCGCCAATCTATTGAGGAATATTTGTGGACTGGCTAAATCAATTCGGAAGTTCATTATCTACGGAAAACATCTGGGCAGAATATCTGCTGCCATGGGGTACCCAGATTGTTCTGGCGTTACTGATATTTTTTGCCGGCCGCATGGTCGCCAATCTGGTGCTGAAAGCCATCACCGGCATGATGGTCAAGGCCCGGGTTGAACCGATCCTGACAGATTTTGTAAGCACGGTACTGCGGGCACTGCTGATGGTGCTGGTGGTGGTGATCTCGCTGTCGCAGCTGGGTCTGGATACGACCTCACTGATCACCTTGCTGGGTGCCGCCGGCCTGGCAGTTGGTCTGGCCCTGAAGGATTCACTGTCGCATTTTGCTGCGGGTGTCATGCTGATTGTTTTCCGCCCGTTCAAGCTGGGGGATTACGTTGAAGTCGGTGGTGTCGCCGGTTCCGTCAACAAGATCACCATTTTCAGTACTCGTTTGAAAACTCCGGACAACCGGGTAGTCACCGTGCCCAACGCCAATGTTTTTGGTAACACCATGGTGAACTATTCGGAAGAACCAACCCGCCGTCTGGATATGGTCGTGGGTATTTCCTACGGCAGCGACCTGCTGCTGGCCAAAAAGATCATGACCGAGATGCTGGGTAATGACGAGCGTATCCTGAAAGACCCGGCCTTCACCGTAGCGGTATCCGAGCTGGCCGATTCCTCCGTTAATTTTGTTGTACGCCCATGGGTAAAAGCAGCCGATTACTGGGTGGTTAAATGGGAGCTGACGGAAGCCATCAAATTACGTTTTGATGCCGAAGGAATTGAAATTCCGTTCCCGCAAATGGACGTTCATCTCAACAAAGTCGATTAAGCAAGTTTCCCGCCTCTACACCCGCTCGATTATGCGACCAATGGCGTAACGCCTTGGTCGCTGAAAAGACTCAAGATGTAATAACAATAATAAGAAGGTTATCGCCATGTATCGTTGCTTTGTGCTCACCGCACTTGCGTTGTCTGCGCTCACCGCTCAGGCCGCCGACTCCATCAAACTGGGGTTGAACTACCCCTCGACTGGCCCCTATAAAGAACAGGGAATCGCCCAGGCCCGTGGTGCCTTGCTGGCCGTTGAGGAAATCAACGCCGCAGGTGGTGTGTTGGGCCGTCCACTGGAACTGATTACGGCCAATACCGCATCCAAGCCGGATAAAGCTGTCGAAAACGTCAAGCGGCTGTCGTCCCAAGGGGTCTCGATGCTGTTTGGTGGCTCTTCCAGTGCCGTGGCCATTGCCGCCGGTAAAGAGGCTGCCCGTCAGGGTCTGATCTATTTTGGCACCCTGACCTACGCCAACGAAACCACAGACGAGGAAGGCCATCGTTATATGTTTCGTGAAACCTACAACGCCTGGATGGCCGCCAAAGCACTGGCGTTTTATCTGAACCAGAGTCTGGCCGGTAAAAAAGTGTTTTATCTGACCGCCGACTACAGCTGGGGCCATTCCACCGAAGGCTCCCTGCGCACCTTCACCAATACCCAGGATAAAAACAAATACCCCGGCGTTCTGGTACCTTTTCCACGCCCGAAGCAGGCAGATATTGAAAGTGCTCTGGAAGCAGCAGAACGCGCCAATGCGGATGTGCTGATGCTGGTTCAGTTTGGTGACGATATGGCCAGCACGTTGAAGGCAGCCTATCGCATGGGCCTGAAAGACAAGATGACCATTGTGGTGCCCAACCTGACGCTGGGTATGGCCATCTCCGCCGGTGCTGGCATTCTGGAAGACGTTATTGGTGCCGTGCCCTGGACCTGGCAGGTGCCTTATCTGTACGGCTTTGAAAAGGGCCAGCAATTTGTTGAGCGCTTTGCCGATCGCTTCCAGAAATACCCTTCCAGCTCCGCTGCCTCGGCTTACAATATTGTCTATGAATTCAAAGCGGCGGCAGAACGCACCGGTAGCCTGAGTAGCAGCCGTCTGATTTCCGCTCTGGAAAACCACACCTATACCGGCGTCAAGGACCCACAGACCTGGCGCGATTTTGACCACCAGAGCGTACAGTCCGTGTATGTCGTCAAAGGCAAACACCGGGCGACGGTACTGGCAGACAAGTTTAATGAAGACTACTTTGAAGTCCTGCTGAGTATTCCGGGTAAGACGGCGGCCAAAACCTATGAAGAATGGTCAGCCACCCGACAGGCAGCGGGCAAGTCGCTCACGCTGAAATGATCGTATGATCGATCCGCTCAGGCGAGCGGATCGGGTTTGACCAGGGGTAAACACTAGCCGGACTGGCAGTCCTGCTGCGCCAGGGCTTGCTGGAAGTATCGGCTGGCACCGACATGATCCTGTTCTTGCACCAGTAACTTGCCCATTTCGGCGTTTAGTCCGGGCAGGTTTTTCAGCTTCAATCCCATCAGCAAAAACTCTCTGGCCCGCTCCGGTTGCTCAAGACGCAGCGCCAGGCGCGCCAGAATCAATAACAGTACCGGATCATTCGGCCGTTCCTGCAGTTGTTTTTCTGCAAAGAGGAAACGTCTGCGGGCATCCGCGCCATTAAGTCTGGCGTAGGCCAGCAGCAAGTCATCACGCCAAACGTACGCCAGCCCGTTACGCAAATCCACTTCGGCCTGCTCATCCTCTCCCAGCTCATGCAGGGTATCGGTGTAGTGCAACAGAATATCCCCCTGACGGCGGCAGTGTCGGGGCATCGACTGATACAGTTTCTTCAAGGCCGCTACCGGGTCCTTGCTTTGCTGCGCCTTGGCTGTACGGTCGATCAGCTGCAAATAGACTTTTTCTTCCAGTTCCTTGAGCTTGCTTTCCGGAATTTTTCCGGCTTTGCCAGCCTTGCCCAGAATCGGCAGTAATTCGTGTAACGCCACCCAGTCTTCCAGATCCTGATACAGCCGCACCAGCAATTTAAGCAAGTAGCTATGACGGGGATAACGGTCGCGCAAGCTGACCAGAACCGCCAGGGCCTGCTCTTTGTGGCCGCGCGAGATCAGCAACTGGGCATGGGAAATACCAACCGCCAAATCAGCCCCGCGGGTGCTTTTACTGGCAGCACTCAAGAGCTCATCGGTGGTGTCGTGCTTGCCTTGTTCATACGCCGCACGGGCGGCGGCCAGATAGTTGATCAGCGGCATATCGGTATCGGTTGCCGAACGTGTCAGCAAACGTTCAGCCCTTGACCACTGCCCCAATGCCAGCGACAACAGACCACGGGTGGTTTGCTTGCGGGCACGGGCGGTACGGCGACTGCGCCGCCATTCATTAAAACGCCAGTCGGAACCCAGCATCACCAGGCTGAAACGGAATAAGAAATACACCGCCACCAGCATGACGCCAAGCAGTAACAAAAAGAACCACAAGCTGGTTTCAAGGCTGTAATGATGCCAGCTCAGCAGGACATAACCTGAATCCTGCCCCGCCAGAGACCCTGCCCCCAGGGCCACCACCAGGGTAATTACAAAAAACAGCAACCAGCGCTTCATGGCTGTGCTCCTTGCGGCTCAGTGGTCGCCTTGGCAGCAGGAGCCACTGGCTGTTGCTCCGGGCTGTATTCCGTTTCATCCAGAATCATACGTGCACGCAGAGCCTGCAAGGATGCACTGATATCCGGTACCGCCGGACTCACCTGCCATTGTTGCAGCTCGCCCAGCAACTGGCGTAATGCCAGCACCGCCTGATCTTGCTTGGGCAAATAACGTTCAACCCAGCCTTTAACGCGGCCAAGGCTGTTGTCGTACAGGTTCTGATCGCCACGCAACATCGCCAGCTGGGCCTGTTCCAGCATCAGGTGGGCATTCTGTTGCAGGTAATAAGCCTGCTCCGGTGCCATGGGAATATCGACAGGGCTGTCCTGACGACGTATCCGTACCACCTGGGCAAGTCCTTGTTTCAGCTCATCAAACAGCTGCTGGTACCAGGCTTGAGCGGCTCCGGCCAGGGTTGTATTGGCGTCGGAGGCTGTTGATGGCAACCGCACTTGTGGCAACCAGTCAACCTGATCCAGAGAATCCTGCATCGCCTGCAAGCGGGCAATCGCACCGACCTTGTCGACACCGGGCACCCGGCGCAGCTGTTGGATCTCGCTGGCTATTTTAGTCCGGACGTTATCGTAGGCCGGGTTGTTGATTTCCAGCAGCACCTTGTCGGCAGCCACCAGCATGGCAGCTGCTCCGGTAACATCACGCTCAAGGTTCAGGCGTTGATTCGCCAATCGCAGCAGGTATTCCACTTCGGCCAGGAGCCAGTCCTGACGATCGGAACCGGCCAGCCCGGCCAGCCGTTGTTCATTATGCTGCGCCTGACGGGATACCGTGGCCAGCTGGTCTTGCAAAGCCCGATCACCGCTATCCTGTTGCTGCTGCCGCTGACCCAGTGTATTCAGGGTTTGGCGATCAGCCTGCGTCTGTTGTGCCATGCCTTGCAACTGCTGTTGCAGCTGGCCCAGCTGTTGGCGCTGTTGCAACCCATACCAGACCACAGCCGCCGAGACGGCCAGTGACAGTAACACCAGAATAACCAGCAGCCAGATTGCCAATGACGATCGCCGTCCAGGGGTGTTTTCCTTGTCGGGTTTGCCTGCTTGCACATCCGGTCGGGTCTTTTTCGACGCCGCTTTTTTATTCGTCGACGCCGTCGTGCTGTCGCTCGGGGCTGCGGGAGCTTGCTCTTTGTCCAGCGTTACCTGGGCGTCAGCACCCGCATCGTCTGTTGTTTGCTTGTCTTTGTTGTTGTCCACGTCTGTTTTCCTGTCACCGCCGCCGCTAGCGACCTGATTATCGGGTTACAGCTGCGCCGCCAGGCAGCTGAGCATGTCGTCATCCCTGGCACTGGCGGGAACCAATACCGGATCGTAGCCTTTGGCCCGCGCCTGTTCGGCAATCCGCTCACTGGGCAGTATCAGCCCGACAATCCGGTTAGCCAACGTGGGCACCTGCCTTTCTATAATATCCAGGGCCTGGCCACTGCTGAGCAGCAGCCATGGACGGGTACCGAGTGTCACGTCCCAATCGTGACTGCTGTACTGCCGCGGTCGCCGTTCATACAGCTCGGCATAGTCGACACAAGCGCCACGCGCACGTAATGTCGTCGCCAGTGTTTCCCGACCACCAACACCCCGCCAGATCAGAATGCGTTGTTCTGCCACTTGCTGCAAGGCAGGTAATGCAAGCAGTCCTTCACTGTCATATCGGCTGGCCGGACAGCTGGCCTCCAGACCGTACTGCCAGAAAGGTTCGGTACTGGCTGGGCCAACACCATACCAGTGCACTCCCAGCGGTGGCTGGGGCCAATACGTATCCAGCCATTCCAGCCCCGACCGGGCTGCGTTGGCGCTGATGGCAATCACGTGCTGGTAGAGGTCGAGATCGAGCATCCGGGCACGGGCCAAACGCGCGTGCTCACTGTGCTCGGCCACCGCCTCAATCGCCATCAATGGCCGATGCAGACAGTGATAACCGGCCTGCTCCAGAGCGGCGATCAGATGATCGGCCTGACCCTCGGGGCGGGTCACCAGAATCGTTGTCAAAGCCTAGCGTACCTCACGACCGTAGACTTCGGTCAGGATCTCGCCAGCCCCTTGGGCCAGCAGATGTTCTGCCGCCAGGATACCCAGTATCTCTGCATCGGCCCTGTTGCCCTGCTGTTCCGTGGTCAGCACCTTGCTGCCATCGACGGAGCCCACCAGCCCCCGCAAGGTCAGCTGGTCGCCTTGTAATTCTGCATAGGCGGCAATGGGCACCTGGCAGCCACCTTGCAAACGACGGTTCAAGGCCCGTTCGGCCAGCACACAGTCGGTGGTATCGGCATGGGCCAAAGGAGCGATCAGTGTCTGGGCAAGCTCATCATCACAACGCCACTCAACCCCCAATGCGCCCTGGCCACCAGCAGGTAAGGACTGCTCGGCCGAGAGGGATGCCGTCAAGCGATCACCCATTTCCATTCGCAACAGTCCGGCAGAAGCCAGAATAATGGCATCAAATTCACCGGCATCGAGTTTGCCCAGGCGCGTCTGGACGTTGCCACGCAGGGAGCGAATCTGTAAATCCGGCCGCTGTTGTTGCAACTGACACTGGCGCCGCAGGCTTGAGGTACCAACAACTGCCCCTTGTGGCAGTTCGTCGACACTGCTGTAGTTATTGGAGACAAAAGCGTCCAGCGGGGTTTCCCGCTCACAAATCACGCCCAGCTCCAGCCCTTCCGGAAATTCCATCGGCACGTCTTTCATTGAGTGCACGGCAATATCGGCACGGCCGTCCAGCATGGCGACTTCCAATTCCTTGACGAACAATCCTTTACCGCCAATTTTGGCCAGCGGTGTATCGAGAATCTTGTCACCCTGGGTGGAGAAGGTCACCAGTTCTACTTCCAGATCTTTATGCAAGGCCATCAAGCGGGCCTTGATATGTTCAGCCTGCCACAGGGCCAAAGGACTTTTACGGGTAGCAATACGGAGCAGACGAGCTGATGACATGATGATCCTTATTCGACGGGAAGTATGGTGGCCTGGCTGGCAGACCACCGATATGAGACATTTGCAAATCATACCAGTGCTGGCGCGTCAGCTGAAATTACCCGGATCAGCTAAGCAGCAGGAAATACTGTGTTCAGGGCTAAAATGACTTCATTACCTTGCGCACATCCGGTAAATGGCGGCGACTAACCGCAACACCGTCTTTGATACCGTTCAGGTATACCACATGGCCTCGACCTTCCTGCGCTTCCAGTCGCACGATACGATCCCGCGCCACCAACGCACTGCGGTGGACCCGGACAAAGCGGTCGCCAAATTCTTCTTCGAGCTGACGCAGGCTGTCATCGATCAATGTTTCGCCTTGTTCCTGAATGGCATTGACGTATTTCTGATCAGCCAGAAAGTAGCATATGTCTTCCAGCGGGATACGTTGCAAGCCCATATGAGTGCGGGCAGTCAGGTGCGTGCGTATTTTAGCGGTGCCTTCGTCGTGCTCCGGTTTTTCTTCTGACAGATCCCGGCTTGCCAGTTCCCGGGCCTCCAGCCGCTCCCTGACCCGCTCCAATGCCCGCTGCAAATCCGCCGGACGTACCGGCTTGAGCAAGTAATCGATGGCGCTGACACCGAAGGCATCCAGAGCATGTTCATCAAATGCCGTACAAAAAACCACCAGCGGAGGCGTGTCATATTGCTGCAATGCCTGGGCGGTTTCCAGCCCGCTGCGGCCAGGCATCTGGATATCCAGCAGCAATACATCGGCACGGTGGTGCTCCAGCCATTGCAAGGTGGCATCCCCGCTCTCCAGTTCGACCACCAGTTCAAAATCCAGGTGCTCTTTTAACAGGCGTGCCAACCGGCCACGAGCCAGCGGCTCATCATCAACCAGCGCCAGGCGATAACTCATGGGTACGCTCTCCAGAATACAGTGGAATCATGATCCGCGCCTGGTACTCATCCGCCAGCTCCAGTGTCTGTAGCCGGGCAGAATCACCAAACAGGGTGTCCAGTCGGGCACGGATATTACGTTGGGCAATGCCATTACCCGGCTTGCTGCTGCCGGGAACCCGGGCATTCGCGACCATCAGCTCCCAGCCTCCCGTCACCGGGGTCAGCGAAATACGAATCCAGCCGCCACCAACCAGGGGCTGAATGCCGTGGTAAACCGCATTTTCAAGCAATGGCTGGAGAATCAGGGTTGGCATAATAATCTCCGGCAAAGGGTCGGGGAGTTGCCACTCGATCGTCAGCCGTGTCCCCAGCCGGGTATGTTCGATATCCAGATAACGCTGGCCAAATTCAATTTCCTGCTCCAACGTCGATGGCGTGTCATCGGCTTTCAGAACCACCCGGAACAATTGCGCCAGATCCAGCAGCATGTTTTCGGCTTTTTCCGGATCAATCACAATCAGCGCAGCGACGGTATTCAGTGTATTAAAAAAGAAATGCGGCCGAATATTGGCCTGTAACGCTGACAGCCGCGCCTTGAGCTCTGCCTGCGCCTGAATCCGCCACTGGCTCTGCACATAAAAGTAGCGTAATGCCAATGCTGTCACCAGGGCACTGACCAGCGCATTCCGGGCCAGCCAGAGCCAGTCGATGCTTCTCACACTGGTTGGCCAGAGCCAGTCCGCCATCAACCCCACACCCAGTGTCACCAGCTGCACCAATAACAGCGCCAGCACCGAAACCAGCATGACGTTCACCTGCACCAGCACAAATCGCAGCTGACACAACACCGCCACCGACAGCAAGGCCACCCACTGCACAAACAGCGAGACCAGGCCAAAACGTTCCCAGGAAAACGCCGCCAGCGACGATTCCATCAAGGTCAGAATCGCTACCAGGCCTTCACTGACCGCCAGCAAAAACAGGATTGCCCGGGTGTTACACAAATCGGGCAGGAAAAACGCATCCAGTAAACTGCGATCATGCTGATGGCTGACAGCGGATACGGTATCTGACATAGCTGATCCTCTGACCGTAAGGTAAAAACAGTACTAGTCTCGCTTTAGTCTCGGACGACAACAAGTATCTGCTCCACATTCCGGTTAAACCGTTGCCACGCCACAGGTATACTCTGCGGCTGGAAATTTTCTGTTGTGGCTGGCCAACGCCAATAGAGCCACAACATTTGCGTTTATTGAGGGGGAGTACATGACTGATCAATCCACCAATGCCTCGTGGGGCGGCCGTTTTTCTGAGCCAACCGATGCATTTGTTGCCCGTTACACTGCGTCAGTGGACTTTGACCAGCGCATGTACCGCCACGACATCCAGGGCTCGGTTGCCCACGCCCGCATGCTGGCCCACGTCGGAGTGCTGAGTAACGACGAGCGCGACGATATCATTCGTGGCCTGGAAGAAGTACGTATCGAGATTGAGCGCGGTGATTTCGACTGGTCGATCGCACTGGAAGACGTGCACATGAACATCGAGGCCGCACTGACTGCCAAGATCGGTATCACCGGCAAAAAACTGCACACCGGCCGCTCCCGTAACGATCAGGTTGCCACCGATATCCGCCTGTACTTGCGTGATGAAATCGATCTGATCAGTGCCGAACTGACCCGCCTGCAACAAGGCCTGATTGAACTGGCCAAGCGGGAAGCCGACACCATCATGCCGGGCTTCACCCACCTGCAAACCGCACAGCCAGTCACCTTTGGTCATCACCTGCTGGCCTGGAATGCGATGCTGGAACGGGACTACGCCCGCCTGCAGGATTGCCGCAAGCGGGTTAACCAGTTGCCTTTGGGGGCTGCAGCGCTGGCCGGTACGACTTACCCGATTGACCGCTTCTATACTGCCGAATTGCTCGGCTTTGACGCTCCCACTGAAAACAGTCTGGATTCTGTCTCCGATCGCGACTTCGCCATCGAATTCACCAGTGCCGCAGCGCTGATCATGATGCATATGTCACGCTTCTCGGAAGAGCTGGTGCTGTGGGCATCGGCGCAATTCCGCTTTATTGATTTGCCAGACCGCTTTTGCACCGGCTCATCCATCATGCCGCAGAAAAAGAACCCCGACGTTCCTGAACTGGTACGAGGCAAAACCGGCCGGGTCTATGGTCATCTGGTCAGCCTGCTGACACTGATGAAGTCCCAGCCACTGGCCTACAACAAGGACAATCAGGAAGACAAGGAACCCCTGTTCGATACCGTCGATACCTTGCGCGACAGCCTGCGAGCCTTTGCAGATATGGCTCCTCACCTGCAAGCACGTCGGGATGATATGCGGGATGCTGCCAAGCGGGGTTTCTCCACCGCCACCGATCTCGCCGATTACGTGGTACGCAAGGGTATTCCCTTCCGTGACGCCCACGAAATTGTTGGTAAAGCGGTGGCTTATGGCCTGGAGCAAGGCAAGGATCTCAGTGACATGACGCTGGAAGAACTGCAGCAGTTTTCCGATGAAATTACTGTCGATGTCTTTGATGTACTGACCCTGGAAGGCTCTGTTGCCGCTCGCGATCATATCGGCGGTACTGCGCCAGATCAGGTACGGGCAGCTGCGGTGCGGGCGCAGAATATGCTAGCATCCAGACCTTAGGTGTCCTGTTAGCAGGGAAGCGATATATTGATGAATGGATTTGTCTATGCAGCAACGGGCGATATTGGCTACACACAGCTAGCCATTCGCTCGGCTCGCAGTCTCAAGGCACAGTGCCCCGATTACCCGATCGACTTGTTCACAGATCAACCATGCGATGACGATGTTTTCGATCAGGTTCATGTGTATGAAGACTCCTGGTTTCGCGCCAAAATTGACGCGTTGCAGGATTCCCGCTTTGAAAAAACGGTTTATATCGATGCCGATACTTTTGTAATCGACGATATATCTGATGTGTTCTTTATCCTTGACCGTTTTGATATCGCGGCGGTACACGATCAGGCGCGAACCAGTCACCATGGCCAGAGAATACATAAACTATCATTTCCTGAATCGTTTCCAGCCTTGAATAGTGGCGTTGTCGGAATACGAAAAACGGAAGAAACAACGGCCTTTCTCAATACCTGGAAGCGGTTAATGCAAGAGACTGGCAGTAATGCTGACCAGCCACTTTTTCGGGAGCTGATTTGGCTCTCTAACCTCCATGTACATATATTACCTACCGAATACAATGTCATGCACTTGCACTGGTTACGTATCACTAACCAGGCGCGAGGATTTCCGAAAATTATTCATAGCCCCAGCCTGCATCACTTTATTGATAAAGATGGCGAGGCCTGTCCGTCCTTGCTGAGCCTGCTGGGTTACAGAACCATGCGCAACCTGATTAAAACCTTTCGGGCCAAAGGTACTCACAATCTCGAAAAAGTCCCACAGGAATTTTTTCTCGGCAATCCATCAGACTACTCTTTGATCAACAAGATAAAGTACTTTGTCCTGTCCGATTATTTTTCAAAAAAATAGCATCGACGGTGACCAAGCAGCATAGCGGCACCTTTGTGTAGTCCCAGCCTAAGTCATGTTTTCTACCGGTACCCGGGTAGGCACCGGCGCATCTCAGACTTGTTGCTGCCGCTTTTTGAACCAGCCTTCCTGCCCGGCAATCGTGACCAGACGGAACACCAGCACGGCATGCATAACGCCGATCAACCCTGCCGGGGCATAGTCGTTGACGCTGAACATCTCCCATACCAGGGCCGGTAACACCAGAATCGGAAACCAGGCGATATAGCGGTAAAAGAATTTCTCAAAGCTGGAGATCGCTTGATTCTCTGTGGCTGTTTTCTTGTTTTTATTATCTTTTTTCACATCAACCTCGGAAAAATAGACGTTGCATCGCTGACTAAACAGTATGCCGGCAGACTGACAAAAGCCTGCTCTGGCGCTGCGTTGCACGTTCAGGAGCAAATCCTGACAGGCTTCTAATGGACCATACAGGCTATCAAATTGCCACTCGCCCTTGGTCGTAGGTCTGTTTAAAGGTCACGCATTGCCGGACAATATGCTAGTTTCTGATGCAGTACGGCGGCATAGTCCCACCGTTGGTTCAGCTACCCTACAGACTCTCTGCCGTTGGAACTCTGCCGGTTCATCATGAAATTGCCTATTGTTTATCACACCAACTATTCTTGCCCGTTCCCGGACAACCATCGCTTTGTCATGTCCAAGTTTGTGCGCCTGCACGACCATCTGTTACAGCAGGGTTATATCCACGATAATATCTATCAGCCTGCCGCGGCTTCCATCGCCGACCTCGCCATTACCCACAGTCCGGTTTACCTGCAGGCTCTGGTTGACGATGCCATTGAGATGAAAGCCTGGCGACGCCTGGGCTTACCCTGGAGCCAGGGTTTGATAGACCGGACCCTGACCGCACCCAATGGCACCTTGCTGGCCGCCCGGCTGGCACTCCAGCATGGCATGGCCAGCCATCTCGCTGGCGGCACCCACCATGCTCATTATGATTTTGGCTCTGGTTTTTGCCTGGTCAACGATCTCGCCTATACCGCCCTGACTCTGCTGCAACGGCGAGAAGTCCAGCGTTTGTTGATTTTTGATCTGGATGTGCATCAGGGGGATGGCACTGCGGCTCTGCTGGAGCATGAGCCACGGGCATTTACTTGCTCGATTCACTGCGAGAAGAATTTTCCTTTCCGTAAACACCGCAGTGATCTTGATATTGGCCTTGGGCAATATCTCGATGATGCTGCCTATCTTACAGTTGTCAGGGACACCTTCGAACGCCTGATTCATGAACAGCAGCCAGAGCTGGTGATTTACGATGCCGGAGTTGATGTCTGGGAAGGGGATGAGCTCGGCCACCTGAATATAACCCTGGAGGGTATTCAGCAACGGGACCGCTGGGTGCTGGCATACTGCCAACAGCGCGGCATACCGGTTGTGACGGTCATTGGAGGTGGCTATGACAAGGATCACCAGCGCCTGGCAGAACGCCATGCCAGTGTGGTGAAAACCGCTTCCATACTGTTTGCTGAACAATAAGCAAACCCGCAGGTGTGTATGTACAGGTGTGATATTGATTGAACGCATAACAGATTAACAGATACAAAAACAGGCGCCATGGCGCCTGTTGCACATCATCTTCTGGCGTCAATCAGAACAATATATGCGCCGCAAGATCGAAACCGCTCTGGGTAGATTGGGTTTCGTAGATGTGGTGGCCATCCTCCGCATCCTGCCAGCCAATCGACTTGAAGCCGTAACCCAGGTCAACATCCAGATGTTCATGGAACTGCCAGATTACGCCTGCGCCAAAGTTGAATGCAACGCCGGACAAGTCCTCACCATCGGCATAGTACTCTCCTGAATCATCGTATGTGTACAACCCAAAGCCAATCAGCAGATAGGGTCTGACGGCTTCGTAACGCCAAACAAACGAATAATCCACATCAAGGCCAGAGTATGATTCATCATCATAAAAATCGTTGTCATATTCTACATCAATGGTCGCCAAAGAGACTTCCAGGCGGTTGTCGTTATCAAACTGATAACCCAACCCGATCGATTGTTGCGAATACTCATAATCATAGGTAACAGAGTAACGACCTGATGTGTATTCCTCTTCTCCACTGCCGATAAAACCGGCTATTCCCACACCGGCATAAAACTGGCCAGCCATCACAGAGGATGAGGCAGCGACCATCAAGGGCAACAAGGCCCTGGAAAATACTTTGGACATAAGGACGCTCTCCTGAGCTTTGGGAACACGATATCGTATAAAATCGCACGAACAGGAGACAGAAAAATATTAACGGCCATCTGACATCCTGTCGGCAGAAAATAAAAAGCCCCCGAAGATTCGAGGGCTGCCGTCAAAAACAGGCGAAGCTTAGCGCTTGCCCAGTTTTTCACGGATTTGCTGAATGGTGCGCAGCTGGGCTGCGGCTTCAGCAAGCTGGGACAGAGCGCGGGAATAATCAAAGTCGGAACCTTGATTTGCCAGTGCTTGTTCAGCGTGTTTCTTGGCTTCCAGAGCGGCGGCTTCGTCAATATCGTGCGCACGAACTGCCGTATCAGCCAACACAGTCACCCGGTTTGGTTGAACTTCCAGATAACCACCAGAGACGTAAACAACCTCTTCGCTACCGCCTTGTCTGACGATACGAACCGGACCTGGTTTCAACGGGGTCAGCAAGGGCGCGTGGCCTGGTTCAATACCAAGCTCACCCATCAGGCCCGCAGCAATAACGCGCTCGACCAGACCGGAGAAGAGATTCTCTTCGGCACTGACAATATCGCAATGTACAGTGATCGCCATAAGGTATTCCTCAGGTTGAGGAGGTAAAGCCGGATGATTCCGGCCTTACCAGCCCGAATTACATGTTTTTGGCTTTTTCGACAGCTTCGTCGATCGTACCAACCATGTAGAAGGCTTGCTCTGGCAGGTCGTCGTAATCACCGTTCAGGATACCCTGGAAACCACGGATGGTTTCTTTCAGTGATACATACTTGCCTGGCGCACCAGTAAACACTTCTGCCACATGGAATGGCTGGGACAGGAAGCGTTCGATTTTACGTGCACGAGCAACCAGCTGCTTGTCTTCGTCGGACAGTTCGTCCATACCCAGAATCGCAATGATGTCCTTCAGCTCTTTGTAGCGCTGCAGTACACCCTGAACGCCACGAGCGATGTCGTAGTGTTCGTTACCGATAACCAGTGGGTCCAGCTGACGGGAAGTAGAGTCCAGTGGATCGATCGCAGGGTAAATACCCTTGGATGCGATATCACGGCTCAGTACCACGGTGGAGTCCAAGTGGGCAAAGGTGGTTGCTGGCGATGGGTCAGTCAAGTCATCCGCAGGTACGTATACCGCCTGGATAGAAGTAATGGAACCGTTCTTGGTGGAGGTAATACGCTCCTGCAGAACACCCATTTCTTCAGCCAGAGTCGGCTGGTAACCTACTGCGGAAGGCATACGGCCCAGCAGTGCAGATACTTCGGTTCCCGCCAGGGTATAACGATAGATGTTGTCAACAAACAACAGTACGTCTTTACCTTCGTCACGGAATTTCTCTGCCATGGTCAGACCTGTCAGAGCCACACGCAGACGGTTGCCTGGGGGTTCGTTCATCTGGCCATAAACCATTGCTACTTTGGAAGCCGCTTTGTCATCCAGGTTTACAACCCCGGATTCCGCCATTTCGTAGTAGAAATCGTTACCTTCACGAGTCCGCTCACCAACACCTGCGAATACAGACAAACCGGAGTGAGCCTTTGCAATGTTGTTGATCAGTTCCATCATGTTTACGGTTTTACCAACACCGGCACCACCGAACAGTCCAACTTTACCACCCTTGGCGAACGGACAAACAAGGTCAATTACCTTGATGCCGGTTTCCAGCAGGTCAGTGGAGTTGGCTTGTTCGTCGAAGCCAGGTGCAGCACGGTGAATCGAATAACGTTCTTTCTCACCGATCTCGCCGCATTCATCAATAGGACGGCCAAGGACGTCCATGATGCGTCCCAATGTCTCAATACCAACGGGTACAGAGATTGGAGCGCCAGAGTTTGTTACCTGAAGGCCACGCTTGAGACCTTCTGTGGAGCCCATCGCAATAGTACGCACTACGCCATCACCCAGCTGTTGCTGAACTTCCAGAGTAGTTTCAGTACCATCAACGGTCAGGGCGTCGTAGACTTTGGGTACGCTGTCGCGTGGGAATTCCACGTCGATAACGGCACCGATAATCTGTACGATACGTCCGCTCATATTCGGTTCCTCTTAACCTTAAAACCTTCGTTCCCCGGCTTATACAGCCGCGGCGCCGCTAACGATTTCCGAAATTTCCTGGGTGATCGCTGCCTGACGAGCCTTGTTGTACAACAAATTCAGCTCGTTAATCATGTCGCCGGCGTTATCGGTGGCGTTCTTCATTGCCAACATACGCGCGGCCTGTTCACAGGCGTTGTTCTCAACCACACTCTGATACACTTGGGATTCGATGAAACGAACCAGCAAGCTGTCGATGATTTCCTCGGCAGCAGGTTCGTAGATATAATCCCATGAGTGATCCCGAGCGAATTCTTCATCTGCCTTCAGCGGCAATATTTGTTCCGCAACAGGTTGTTGGGTCATGGTGTTTACAAAACGATTGTGGACGATAAACAGACGATCAATCTTGCCTTCGTCAAATGCGTCCAGCATCACTTTTACCGAGCCGATCAGGCTGGCCAGTTCCGGCGCGTCACCCAAATGGGATTTTGCAGCCACAACATTGCCACCAAAACTGGAGAAAAACAGCGATGCCTTGGCACCGATAGAGCAGAAATCAACATCCACTCCTTCTCCTCTCCAGTTTTTTGTTTCCCGAGCAAGCAGCTTGAACAGATTATTGTTCAAACCACCACACAGGCCACGGTCGGAAGACACAACGATATAACCAACCCGTTTGACATCACGATCTTGCAGATAACGATGGCGGTATTCAGAAGTCGCGTTGGCCAGATGGCCAATTACGTTACGGATTTTTTCCGCGTAAGGGCGGCTTTTTTCCATACGCAGCTGAGCGCGACGCATTTTACTAACAGCCACTTTTTCCATGGCTGAAGTAATTTTCTGCGTGCTTTTTACACTCGTAATCTGCTCTTTAATTTCTTTACCGACTGCCATAACCAAGCTGCCTCACGTTGAAGGTTGAATCCTGCTGGCAACCATTACTGGTCGCCAGCGCCGGACTTACCAAGTCTGGGAGTTCTTGAAAGTTTCAATACACTCTTTCAGACTGGCCGCGATTTCGTTATTGAAGTCGCCCTTCACGTTGATCTTCGCCATCAGTTCAGCAAATTCGCTGTTGGCGTAGCTCAGCAGAGCAGCTTCAAAAGACTTGATCTTGGATACTTCAACGTCTTCCAGGAAGCCTTCGGTAGCAGCGTAAATCGACAATCCCATTTCTGCAGTGGACATCGGTGCATACTGACCTTGCTTCATCAGCTCGGTAACGGCTTTACCATGTTCCAGCTGTTTGCGAGTCGCTTCATCCAGGTCAGATGCGAACTGGGCGAATGCCGCCAATTCACGATACTGAGCCAAAGCCAGACGAATACCACCGCCCAGTTTCTTGATGATTTTGGTCTGCGCTGCACCACCTACACGAGAAACCGAAATACCGGCGTTCATCGCTGGACGTACGCCAGAGTTGAACAGGTTGGTTTCCAGGAAGATCTGACCATCGGTGATCGAAATCACGTTGGTTGGTACGAATGCCGAGACGTCACCGCCCTGGGTTTCAATGATTGGCAGAGCCGTCAGAGAACCGGTTTTGCCTTCAACACCGCTTACGCTTTTCACGTAATCAGGGTTAACGCGACAAGCACGTTCCAGCAAACGGGAGTGCAAATAGAAAACGTCACCAGGATATGCTTCACGACCCGGAGGACGCTTCAGCAACAATGAGATCTGACGGTAAGCCCAGGCTTGTTTGGTCAGGTCATCGTATACAATCAGGGCGTCTTCACCACGATCGAGGAAGTATTCTCCCATCGCACAGCCGGAATAGGGCGCCAGGAACTGCATTGCTGCAGGATCGGCAGCACCAGCAGCAACGATGATGGTATGTTCCATCGCGCCGTGCTCTTCCAGTTTACGAACGACGTTCGCAATGGAAGATTGCTTCTGGCCAATTGCAACGTAAACACATTTAACGCCGCTGCCTTTCTGGTTGATGATGGCATCGATCGCCATCGCTGACTTACCAGTCTGACGGTCACCAATGATCAGCTCACGCTGGCCACGGCCAACCGGCACCATGGAGTCAACCGCCTTGTAGCCTGTTGGCAGCGGCTGATCAACACCCTGACGAGCAATTACGCCAGGCGCAACACGTTCAACAGGTGCCGATGTGCTGGTCTCAATAGGACCTTTTCCGTCAATTGGGTGTCCCAGTGTGTTCACAACGCGACCCAGCATGGCTTCGCCGGTTGGAACTTCCAGGATACGGCCGGTACATTTCGCTTTCTGGCCTTCAGCCAGCGATTTGTATTCGCCCAGAATAACCGCGCCTACAGAGTCGCGTTCCAGGTTCATGGCCAGGCCGTATACACCGCCTTCAAATTCAATCATCTCACCGTACATTACGTCGGCAAGACCATGGATACGAACGATACCGTCGGATACGGATACAACGGTGCCCTCGTTCTGGGCTTGTGAAGTCACATCGAGACTTTCGATGCGCTTTTTGATGACTTCACTGATCTCGGATGGATTCAGTTGCTGCATGCATCGTCCCTCAAACTAGGATTTCATCGCTTCGGCCAACTTTGACAGCTTGCCTGTGAGTGAGCCGTCAATAACCAGGTCGCCTGCACGAATAATAGCGCCGCCGATGAGGGTCTCATCAACTTCGCTGGTCATGCGGACATCACGTTGCAGTTTGGCTTTAAGTGCCTGAGCGAGCTTGTTCGACTGTGCTTCGGTCAGTGCGTACGCAGAGGTCACTACGACATCTACTGCGTTTTGCAGCTGGGCCTTCAGCTCTTCATAAAGAGCTGTAATTTCAGTCAACAGCGTCAGGCGCTTGTTTTCTGCCAGAACGTTTACCAGGTTTTTGGCTGCGTCATTAAGCTTTTCGCCACATACGTCAATCAAGGCTTGTGCTTGCTGTGCCGCAGTCAGAGAAGGATGTACCAGCACTTTCGCCATCTCGGCGTCGGATGCATATAAAGACAGCAGGGCCAGATCTTCTGACCATGCGTCCAGGGTTTTCTTCTCTTTTGCTTCAGCAAACACGGCCTTGGCGTATGGCCGAGCGAGAGTGGTTAATTCAGCCATGGCAACCTCGCTTAGAGTTCTTCAGTCAGTTGATTAAGCAGATCAGCATGAGCTGACGCATCGACTGACTTGCTCAGGATCTTGGTAGCGCCGGCAACAGCCAGCTCAGATACCTGTTTGCGCAGAACTTCTTTGGCACGGTTAACCTCTTGCTCAACTTCTGCTTGAGCAGCGGCTACCAGACGGTCACCCTCAGCGCGAGCGGTTTCTTTCGCTTCGTCGATGATTTGGTTGGCACGTTTGTTAGCCTGTTCGATGATTTCAGCCGCTTTTTCTTTGCTTTCACGCAGCTCGGAAATGGCTTTTTCCTGCGCCAGTTCCAGGTCACGTTCTGCACGGTTTGCTGCGTCCAGACCATCGGCAATTTTCTTTACACGTTCCTGCATTGCACTGGTCAAAGGCGGCCAGACAAATTTCATGCAGAACCAGACGAAAATCGCGAAGGCAATCAATTGACCGAGCATGGTCAGATTCATGTTCACGACGATTTACCTCTTACGAATTCGTTGGACAGGTTTCTTTCAAGACGATCAGGGATCGCTTGGATGATTAACCTGCTACAACGAAGATCAGGTACATCGCGATACCAACACCAATCATTGGAACAGCGTCCAGCAAACCAGCCATCAGGAAGGTTTTGGTCTGTAACTGAGGGCCCAGCTCAGGCTGACGGGCAGTACCTTCGATCAATTTACCACCCAGCAGGGCGAAACCGATACCAGTGCCGAGGGCACCCATACCAATCATGATTGAAGCAGCAATGTATACGAGTTCCATTAAAGACTCCTAAAGTTTAGTTACGTAGTTTGTTAAGGGTTAAATTTAAAATTGTCGGTCGATTCGCACTAGTGATCTTCGTGTGCCTGACTCAGGTAAACAATCGTCAGAACCATGAAGATAAATGCCTGTAGCGGAATCACCAGGATATGGAAGATTGCCCATGGCACGTTCAATACCCACTGCATATAGAACGGTAACAAGGCGATCAGAATAAACACAACCTCACCGGCGTACATGTTACCGAACAGTCGCAATGCCAAAGACAGTGGTTTGGTCAGTAAGCCCAGTACTTCCAGGAACAGGTTGAACGGGATCGCAATCGGGTGGTTAAAAGGTTTCAGGGTCAGTTCTCTGGTGAAGCCACCAATGCCCTTGACCTTGATGCTGTAGTAAATAATCAGCAGGAATACACCCAGCGACAGCCCCAGCGTTCCATTCGGGTCTGCGGTCGGTACGATCTTGAAGAATTCCAGCCCCATGGCATGAGCAATGCCGGGCACCAGATCAACTGGCAGCCATTTGAGGGAGTTCATCAGGAAGACCCAGACAAAAATCGTCAATGCCAACGGCGCAATCAATGGGTTTTTCCCATGAAATGTTTCCTTAACGGTGCCATCAACAAACTCAACCACTGCCTCGACAGAGTTCTGGAGCTTGCCAGGTACATCCGATGTAGCGTTTTTCGCCACTTTCCGGAACACCCATGCGAACAGGATACCCATAGCCAGAGACCAGCCGAGGGAATCCACATGGATCGCCATGAAACCCATATCCTGAGCTTCCTGGCCGGTGTGCGCCATGGTCCAGGTATCGTGGGTCAGTACAGTTTCAGAACCATTCTTGTCATGACGCACATACCCTTCGGGCAGTTTGCCAAATGTCAGATTGGTCAAATGATGAGCAATATACTCTTGGGAGTTTCCAGCCATCGTTCACTCTCAGTCCATAGTTTATAAATTGGCGACATGTGCTGAAGCGAGGTGCCCCAACTGCACTGTCATGAATCCTGCAAACAGTGCCAATGCATTCAGATGCTCAACCCGCTGGAAGATGACGATAAAACACAGCGCTGTCAGCAAAAACTTCCAGGATTCTCCCTGGTAGAGCGATTGTACAATCCTGCTGGCCGATCTGGCCCCGGTATAGCGGAATGCGCGCCAGACAAAGTAAGCGTTAGGCAGGGCACAGGCTAACCCGCCCAATAACGCCGACACGGCGGCTACATCACTATGTAACCAGGCAATCAAGGCAGAAATCAGCGTCAGGATCAGTTGTAAGATGACGATCCGATGCACAGGTGGACGCGGTACAGTAGACAACCTGATCTCACTAGTCGTTGAATTTCTGCTTTGGCCAGTGCGAAAGCGCGGTGATTATATGGGCAAGGTATCCGGCCTTCAACCAATTACCGGATCTATCTGTAATAAATTGGTCGTAGTGCTTTGGATGGTCTATGCACTATTGATACGTATCAATTCGGGCCATATGTCAAGCAAAACCCCTTGCTTGCACGGCTTTGTCTGGTCATTTGATCGCGTTGTTATTGTCCTTTCGCAGCAGAAATCATTTCCTTCAGATGTGACAGGCTTACTGCAAATGGCTCAAAATGCCATCCAGCTCATCCAGGCTGGTGTAGTTGATCACCAGTTTTCCTTTCCCTTTGGCATTATGGCGAATGGACACACTGGCACCGAGGCGCTCTCCCAGCAGCCGCTCCAAGCGTTCGACATCGGGATCTGCAGGTGCGGGAACTGCGGCACTGGCTGATTGTTTTTGCTCATGGGCACGCACCAACGCTTCGGTTTGTCGTACCGTCAGGCCTTTGGCGACCACCTGGTCGGCTGCCTGGCTCTGCGCCTGATCACTCAGTCCCAGCAAGGCTCTGGCGTGGCCCATTTCCAGGTCGCCGTTTTCCAACAGGATTTTTACATCGGCGTTCAGGTTCATCAGCCGCAGCAAATTGGCCACGGTGGTACGGTTTTTTCCAACGGCCCGGGCAACTTCTTGCTGTGTCAGTTCAAATTCCTGCTGCAACCGGTGTAGCGCAATGGCTTCTTCCATCGGGTTGAGGTCTTCCCGCTGAATGTTTTCGATCAGCGCCATGGCAATGGCTGCGTCATCCGGCACATTCCGCACCAGCGCCGGAATTTGCGCCAGCCCGGCCATACGACTGGCACGCCAGCGACGTTCTCCGGCGATGATTTCATAACGATCTTCCGAGCCCGTTAACAAACGCACCATGATTGGCTGCATCAGTCCTTGTGCCCGAATCGAGTCGGCCAGTTCTTCCAGAGCCTCTGGCTGAATATCCCGACGCGGCTGATACTGGCCTGGCTGAATCACATCCAGCGGCAAATAACTGAGGTCTTTATCGGCTGTGTCCTGCACCGGGCCGGCTGTTACCGACTCAGGGGTATTGTCATCCTGACCGGCATGCGACGCCGCCAACAGCGCATCAAGGCCACGCCCCAGGCCACGTTTACGTTTTATCATACCTTGATTCCGATCATGTCCGTTTTGAACATCTCTATTCAGGCCGTTACCACCCGGTGACGGCGATTCATTTCTCCGGCCAGGGCCAGGTAGGCCATGGCACCACGGGAATTACGGTCGTACAACAATGCCGGAATGCCGTAGCTGGGTGCTTCCGCCAGACGTACATTACGGGGGATGACGGTATCGTAAACCCGGTCACCGAAGTGGCTGATCAGTTGCGAGGAGACATCTTCGGTCAGGCTGTTGCGTGGGTCGTACATGGTACGCAGCAAGCCTTCGATATACAGTTGTGGATTGTAGGCATCCTTGATCGAGTCGACGGTCTCCATCAGCGCACTCAGCCCTTCAAGGGCATAGTATTCACACTGCATCGGGATCAGTACCGCATCCGACGCAACCATTGCGTTAACGGTCAACATGCTGAGTGAGGGCGGGCAATCGATCAGGATATAATCGTAATTTGCTTGCACACTGGCCAATGCCTTGCGCAGCCGCTGCTCCCGACCGATAACATTGATCAACTCAACTTCCGCTGCGGTCAGGTCGCCATTGGAAGGAATCAGGTCATAGCCAGCCTCACCGGCGGGCACGATGGCTTCTTCTACCGTGCAGCGTTGCACCAGCACTTCGTACAACGAGGTTTCCAGTGCGTATTTGTCAATACCGCTACCGGTGGTGGCATTACCCTGGGGGTCAAGATCAATCAGTAACACCCGGCGTTTGGTTGCCGCCAGTGAGGCAGCCAGGTTCACTGCCGTCGTCGTCTTGCCTACGCCACCTTTCTGATTGGTAATCGCCAGAATCATTGTCTTCGCTCTACAGGGATATTATTGATCAGTCGGTACATGGTCGTCGCCCGGCGCAGCGACCAATCGCAGCAGATGACGCTGACCTTCGACACCTGGCACTTCAATAATGGCAGCAGATGCCAACGTCACATCGGCAGGCAGAGCTTCAAGCTCTTCCTGGGGGTACTGGCCTTTCATGGCCAGATAGCAACCTTGCGGTGCCAGTAAATGACGGCACCAGATCACCATATCAGACAGCGAGGCAAATGCTCGACTGGCAATCATATCGAATGGCACCTCGGGATGATATGCCTCAACCCGGTCATTCACGATAGTGACATTTTCCAGCCCTAGACTGGTACGAGCCTGGAACATAAAGCGCGTCTTTTTGCCGTTGCTATCGAGCAAGGTAAAGTGCCGTTGCGGATTCAGTATCGCCAGCACCATGCCTGGCAGACCAGGGCCGGTACCCACATCCAGAATATGTGTTGCATCGCCAAGATGTGGCTGCACAGCAAGACTGTCGAGCAAGTGCAGGTCAACCATGGCCGACGGCTCACGAATGGCGGTGAGGTTATACGCCTTGTTCCATTTGTGCAGCAGTTCCAGATAGCTCATCAACAGATCGCTGTGCTGATCACTCAGTTCGACATTCATCTGGGCAGCACCACGCACCAAGCGGGGGCGCAGTCCAGTTGGGAGAGAAGTTGCCATACTCATATATAAATGCCTTGAATCCTGCCAGGGGCGCGGATACTAGCACAAAGTCATCCGCGAATCGGAGCCAGCGACGTCAAAAGACCGAATGCACGGCAAGACTCCGGTACTTGTTGTTATTAAAGGCCAGTGTCAGGCCTCCATGCGGTGCGCCATATTGCGTTTTTTCAGGTGAATCATGATCTGGCTGATCGCCGCTGGTGTCACCCCGGAAAGCCGTGAAGCAGCACCCAGGGTTTCCGGCTTGAGTTCAAACAGTTTCTGTTTCACTTCATTGGACAAGCCACCGATGGCATCGTAATTGAGGTCATCTGGCAGCAGCGTATTTTCATAACGCCGCAGTTGCTCGATATCTTCCAGCTGACGGGCAATATAGCCGTCGTACTTGGCCTGGATTTCCACTTGCTCTGCCACGCGCGGATCTTCACTGGATGGCTCGCCCTTGAGTCGGGCAATCATCGAATAGGTCAGGGCAGGGCGCTTGAGCAATTCGTGCAGATTGTATTCATGCGTAATCGCTGTTTCACCCAGTCCGGCCAAGGTTGCCGCTTCGGTGGAGCCGGGCTGTATCCAGGTGGTTTTCAAACGCTGTGCTTCGCGCTCAATCTGCTCTCGTTTTTCGCAAAAGGCTGCCCAGCGCTGATCACCAACAATACCAAGGTCACGACCAATCTCTGTCAGACGCAGATCTGCGTTGTCTTCTCGCAGTATCAGGCGATACTCCGCCCGGCTGGTGAACATCCGGTACGGCTCTTTGGTGCCCATGGTGATCAGATCATCCACCAGCACGCCCATATAGGACTGATCACGACGTGGTACCCAGACGTCTTTTTCCAACGCCCGCAGCGCGGCATTCAAGCCTGCCAGCAAGCCCTGGGCACCGGCTTCTTCGTAACCTGTGGTGCCATTGATCTGACCGGCAAAAAACAGATTGTTGATACAGCGGGTCTCGAGGCTGTGTTTCAGTTGCTGCGGATCAAAATAATCGTATTCGATGGCATAACCCGGGCGCGTCACATGGGCCTGCTCAAAACCAGGGATGGAATGAATCAGATCCAGCTGAACATCAAACGGCAAACTGGTGGAAATACCATTCGGGTACAGCTCATTGCTGTTTAACCCTTCTGGCTCAACAAAGACCTGATGGCTGCTTTTGTCTGCAAAGCGGGTGATCTTGTCTTCAATCGATGGGCAATAACGTGGGCCTATCCCTTCGATCACACCGGCGTACATGGGTGATCGATCAAGGTTGGCACGAATAATATCGTGGGTCCGTTCATTGGTATGGGTAATGTAACAACTGACCTGCTCCGGATGCTCAGACAGCGACCCCATAAAGGACATCACCGGCAACGGCGTATCCCCCGGTTGTTCCTGCATCACGGAAAAATCCACACTGCGGCGGTCAATACGCGCCGGGGTGCCGGTTTTTAGCCGCCCGACAGCAAAAGGCATTTCCCGCAACCGTCGAGACAAAGCAGTAGAAGGCGGATCACCCGCACGGCCACCGCTGTGGTTTTCCATACCGATATGAATCAGGCCACCGAGGAAGGTACCCGTCGTCAACACCACGGACGTGGCATAAATCTTCATATTGGTGTGTGTCACCACGCCGCAAACGGTGCTGCCAACCCCATCACCATCCAGTATCAAATCATCACAAGAAGCCTGGAAAATATCCAGATTGGGCTGGTTTTCAACAATATGGCGAACAGCTGAACGATACAGAGCCCGATCAGCCTGGGCACGGGTAGCCCGTACCGCTGGCCCTTTGCGGCCGTTCAGGGTGCGAAATTGAATACCGCCGCGATCGGTTGCCCGTGCCATGGCGCCATCCAGTGCATCAATTTCTTTCACCAGATGACTTTTGCCAATACCGCCAATGGCTGGATTGCAGGACATCACTCCGACGGTGTCCGTGCTATGGGTCAGCAGCAGGGTCTTGCTACCGGTACGGGCCGACGCCAACGCAGCCTCTGTACCAGCATGACCACCACCTACCACAATCACGTCATATCGAACGGGGTATTCCACAGCCACCTCACCAAATCACAGGAATTACAAAAACGGGCGCGGATTATAGCAACTCCCTCAGCCCCCAGATAGAGCCTGTACAATATATAACCAGAACAACTATCCACAACCTTAAACACCCCGAATCGGGCTGTTTACAATGTTATCCACAGCCACCTCGAAACATAAATTTATCTTTTAAAATCAATATACTAGGCTGTTTATAAGAATCTTATAAACGCTAAAAAGCTAAAATAAGGCAAAAACCGGATAACAGTTATCCAGGGATAACCACCCCTTACACCATGGCTTTACCACATTTTCTAACAGGATTATCCACAAGCTGAAAACCTCAAACTCTCAAAACGATACTACCCACAGGGTGTCAACCAAACAGGCAGCCGCTCGCCGCCCACGGTCAATGAGATACAACACAAGGCAGGCTGACATTAATCAGCCAGAAAGAAAGGAGTGGCGATCACAACAACCGCCAACAACAAGAAATAACGACCAAGGGAAAAACGGGACCTAGCGGCTGTATTCCAGACGCAGCAATTCACTGTCAGAAGTGAAATAGAATTCCAGCATTCCCTCAGAGGTAATGGCTGCGTAGCCATCTACCGGGGTTGATACGGTAAAGAAATTGCAGCCAGAGCGGCTGTAAATATGTGCTTTCAGCAGGGGATAGTCGGTATTCAGCAAAAAGAGTTCGCCATCAAAGCTGCAGCTGTCTGCACCCTGACCAACAAACTTGGCCCTGCCATCCACCTCGGTTATATAGAGGCTGGTCGTACCTGCTTGCCAAACACCCAGGGTATTCCACAAAGAAGAAGAGTTCTTCCAGCTGCCGTCGGCTTTCAGTGTTATGGCACCTGCATTCAGGCCGGTTGCATAAGTGCCCACAATCAGGCCGGTGCCATCGCTCTCATCAATCAGCAAGGCATCCACACCAACATTACTGGCTGTACCACTGGACATCATCTCGCCCTGCGCTTCATCGTTACCAGTGATCCAGCGGGATTCCAGACTCATGGAGACACTGCGCTCGGATGTGTCGTACTCAGCTGTACCGGTAAAACCACGGCTGTCATCAAAACCGTAGATATTGCCTTCGTATATCAAGAGCCGCACAGCGCCGCTTTGATCAAACTGACCGTCCCAAAAACCATTCAGCGCGATGGCACGATTATAAGAAGATTCATAGGCCTGATTATTACTTCCAGAAACACATCCGGAGCAACTCAATGCAGTCGTTATTATTGTTGTTATCGTGAAAACGCGCATGGCGATCCCTGGTAGATAAGCGGTTAGTTATCACAAGGAACAGCAACTTCCATCAGGAAAACTGTCCTGCAGCTAGCCTTTTCATCAAATATTCATAAAAATGTCAACAAAGATAGTGTTTTGCGTCACATTTAATGCCAAAAATGTGAACTTTTGCCAAATATGTCCTTTATCACCGGCTAATCACTGGTCTTCTCAAGAATGCCGGACATCCACCCCCCTATATCTGAAGGGGTCATATAAGCAACCGCCATGACTGCAGCATCTAACCGTTGCCAGGCTACCGGCAAGCTCGGGAACACAACCGGCTCAGAGGGTTGCCCAGGGCACAAAAGAGGCCATCAATACCGTTTTTTAGGCACCATTGCTCAAAAAACCGGCATATTTCTGATCCAGGCCATTCTATTGATTCCTAACACCCGATAGAATTTATCCAAGAGACATACAGGGAGAACGTGCCGTGAGCGATACCAGAGATCATCTCAAATCCATTGCGACTGATCAGATCTGCAAAAACAACCTGGCTGCAGCCAGTTTTCGAGAAATGGGCAAGGTAGCAGGGATCAAATCCAGCTCCGTGCATTATCACTTCAAAAGCCGGGACGCACTGTTACTGGAATTGGCTACCGACTACCAACAGGCTTTTTTTACGGAACTGCAACAGCGTACCGACGGCATCAGTAGCCCGCGGCAGCGACTGCAACATCTGTGCGACTTGTACATGGATCACTTCAGCAGCAATGGCCAGTGCCTTGCCCAGGCTTACAGCGCCGGTATGAACGAACTGACCGAAGACAGTCTGACAGCAATCCAGGCTTTTTATGATGCCTTGTACGAGTGGGTACTTGACTGCCTCAGCTCCGCCCGCTTCTTGCCGGTCTCTCGCGAAGCGCTGGCACGGGTCGTTGTATCTTCCTTGCAAGGTGCAATGGTTGCCGATCGTGTCCGGCCAGACACCCCTCATCTGGAGTCCGTCCGCGAATGGCTCGGGACATTGACCAGCCTTTGATAGACAAGGCTTTAAAAGTAAGCAACTGCTTACTTTTAAAGCTCTGGAATTCGCATAATATGCCCACCAACGTCAGCGAATCAGACTAACAAACCAATACTCTGCGCAATACGGGCGTTAATCACCTTTATTTCCATACGCCAGATACTGTGATGGCGCTTGAACAATCGGTTTAATTTATCGGTCATTGGTGGCAGGTACTGATCTGGCACCTCCGGAATCACCAAATAAAAACGAATTGCAGCCTCCTGCCAATCAACCGCGAGCAATGGCGCGGAAATTTCCGCATTCAGCGGCATGTCACGAGTCACATATCCAGCCAGCAAGATCTGAAATGAATTATCCAGCTTCTCAAAAATATTCCAAAAAAAATCTTCATACGTTGACTTCGACTTGCCAGGGTCAGGCACAGAACTCTTGGCTTCCACCAGCATCAAATCACCTAACTCTGACAGATAAACAAACTCGCAAATTTTGATGCCGTTTGTAGATAATCGAGAGCTTACGAAGGAAGATTTTTCAATATGAAATATTTGCTCAGGATTAAACGGACCAAAGCGAAGCCCTGACTCTTCGATGATCATCCACCGATGCCCTCGAACTCTTGATCAAATAAACGCACTGATTCATTGATGATCTCTGTATCAGGCAATCCATCCGCCAGTAAACAACTCTGCTGCCAGGCGCCCTTGTTATCAGAAAGAAAGCACGGTATCGGCAACTGTTGCTGTTTCGCAATCAACAACAGTTTTTTGACAACATAGTAAGAATGAGTCGCCATAAATATTTGCATGCCCTGCGCGGCCAGTAACGCCAAAATATCGATCAGTTGCACAATGGCTGTTGGATGTAGCGCTGACTCGGGTTCATCAACAAAAACGACGGATCCCGGCGTCAAAAAACGATTGCCTAACAGAGTATCCAGGACGGCTATTTTTTTGATGCCTTCAGCTGTGCTGTGAATGGAGTATCTGGAGTTACCCTGCTTATAAAGCCATTCATTGTTTTCAAAGGTCACTTTACCCTGATACATTTGTTCCAGCTGCTTACGTGACTTTGAAAAACCGTCGTAATTACGGCCGCGCTGAGGCTGGTTTTGTAGCGCAAGTACCAAGTCTGAATACGTTGAATCATAACCAAATTCTCGATTCTGCAACGCGCTCCGGAGGATAACATTCCATAATGACAGCACCTCCTTTGGCGGCAGAAACACAGAATTGTCCGTCCGCTCCGGGAGTGTATTAATATCGGGCTTTACCTGCTTGCTCGTATCCTGCCCGAAACTGAAATCGAGCACCGAATGATCGTCCATAGTGACGGCAACCCGAAGACGATTGCTTTTACCCCGTCTGACCATGTCACCCAACGGCTGACTCTGGAACGTCCAGTAGAGTTTGTCACTCAGCACATCATGAAATTCCCGATTATCTTGCCCCCGCCCGAATTCTTCCTGAGTACGCATGACACAATACAGGCTTTTGAGCAGCCAGGTTTTACCACAGCTGTTTTCACCGATAATCAGATTCAACTGACCCAGCCTCTGGCCTTGCGCCTTAACGATAGGGCCGCTATTAGCGATAGAAAAACTGGTAATCATGTGATTTATCCCGATTAATCTCTGTATGCATTATATTACCGGAGTCAATGACGTTGGCTCCTGTTTTTGACCAGAACAAGACTCGCACCATCACTTGCCGATACAAAAAGATCCAAAAATCTTGCCCAGCAAGTCATCGGCACTGAATTCACCGGTAATCTCCCCCAGCGCTTTCTGAGCGTCGCGCAGGTCTTCGGCGAGGAGTTCCCCTGCTGCAAGCCCGGATAGCTGTTGTTGCCCCTGTTGCAGTGCGATACGGGCGCGTTCAAGGGCGTCCAGATGGCGGCGTCGAGCCAAGAACCCGCCTTCGCCACCGGCATCAAACCCCATCACCTGTTTCAGATGCTGGCGCAAAGCGTCGATACCCAGTTGCTGACGGGCTGAAATCCGTAACACCGGAAAGGGGCCCTGGTTGTCCAGACCTGCAGTTTCGTTGGCAAGGTCGATCTTGTTGCGAATCACGGTCAGTCGACCGCTGCGAATCAGGGCGTCGGTTTCGGTGGCCAGACCCTGTTCGTCATAGAGTGCGTGCAGCAGTTGTTCCGGGCTGTGCTGGTCGCTTGTGGCGTCCATCATCAGCAGGATACGGTCGGCCTGGCGAATTTCGTCCCAGGCCCGCTGGATGCCGATACGTTCCACTTCGTCAGGGGCATCCCGCAGCCCTGCGGTATCCACTACGTGCAGAGGCATACCATCAATCTGGATATGTTCCTTCAGAACGTCGCGGGTGGTACCGGCAATGTCGGTCACGATCGCTCGCTCATGACCCGCCAGGGCGTTAAGCAGTGAGGACTTGCCAGCATTGGGACGTCCGGCAATCACGACGGTCATGCCTTCGCGCAGAATGGAGCCTCGGGTTGCTTCGGCCAGTACCTGTTCCAGCGCGGCCATAACCGTGGCCAGTTTGGCGGCGACCTTGCCGTCAGAGAGAAAGTCGATTTCTTCTTCTGGAAAGTCCATCGCCGCTTCCACGTAGATACGCAGTTCGATCAGCTGATCGAGCAACTGTTGTATGCGGCGAGAAAACTCTCCTTGCAATGAACGCAGGGCACAACGGGCCGCTTGTTCGGAGGCGGAATCAATCAGGTCGGCAATGGCTTCTGCCTGGGCCAGGTCCAGCTTGTCGTTCAGAAAAGCCCGTTCGGAAAACTCCCCCGGACGGGCCAGACGACAGCCCTGTGACACCAGTTCATTCAGCAACAAATCCAGCACCACCGGGCCGCCATGACCCTGGAATTCCACCACATCTTCGCCAGTAAACGAGTGGGGGCCGGGGAAAAAGAGGGTAATCCCTTCATCCAGAACGTCTCCGGAGGCAGCTTTCAGCGCACCATAATGGGCATGCCGGGGCCGGGGCTGATAACCAATCACCCGCTCTGCAATGGTTTGCGCTGCCGCGCCGGAAACTCGCACAATGCCAACGCCTCCACGGCCGGGAGCAGTGGCAATGGCGGCAATAGTGTCCTGATGAATGGTGTTACTCATGACAGCCTCACAGAGAGAAAGGGGATCGTTGCAGGTCGTCTTGCAGATACAAAAACGGGAGCCAATGGCTCCCGTGATCGCTGAAAACCAGCTTCAGCTGTTTTCTATCTGCTTGGTGATCACGTACTGCTGAGCAATCGACAGCAGGTTGTTTACCACCCAGTACAGTACCAGACCAGCCGGGAACCAGAGGAAGAATACAGTCATCATCACTGGCATAAACTGCATCACCCGCGCCTGCATTGGATCTGGAGGGGTCGGGTTAAGGCGCATCTGTACAAACATCGAAGCACCCATCAACAGCGGCAGAATGAAGTAAGGGTCCATCACCGACATGTCGGTAATCCAGAGTGCAAACGGTGCCTGACGCAGCTCAACCGATTCCATCAGTACCCAGTACAGAGAGATAAATACCGGCATCTGGATCAGCATTGGCAAGCAGCCACCAAGCGGATTGATCTTCTCTTTTTTGTACAGCGCCATCATTTCCTGGCCCAGTTTTTCACGGTTGTCGCCGTACTGTTCCTTGATCTGCTGCATTTTCGGGCCAACCTTGCGCATGTTGGCCATGGAGCGATAGCTCACTGCAGACGGGTAGAAAAACAGGATTTTCACACACAGGGTCAGCAGGATGATCGCCACACCCCAATTGCCAACAATACTGTGGAAAAAGGTCAGCAAGAAGAACAACGGTTGGGCAATCCACCACAACCAGCCGTAATCGACGGTCAGTTCCAGGTGCGGTGCAATCTGTTCCAGCGAGTCCTGATCCTTGGGTCCAACATAGAGACTGGCACCGGTTTCACCGACAGTACCCGGTGCGACCACCATGGCCTGATCATAAAAACCGAAGATGTAGTTACCCTTGACGAAGCGACCATTGTAGGTGTGGGTCGCATCTTGTGACGGTACCCAGGCAGAGAGGAAATAATGCTGCAACATCGCAGCCCAGCCGCCTTCTTGCGGGTTTTTGTATACTTCGTCTTCAAGGTCATCGAAGGTGATTTTTTCGTAGCGATTCTCTTTCGTCGTCAAGGCAGCACCCAGATAGGCCTGCATGCCCATACCGCTACCAGCAGAAGGATCCGGAGAGGCATCCCGTTTCAGCTGGGCGTAAAACACCCCTTCCCATGGCTCGGATGAGTTGTTGTGAATCCGGTATTGCATGTCGATCAGGTAATTTCCCCGGTGAAAGGTAAATACTTTTTCGACCATACCCTTGTCTGTCTCGGTTGACAGCACAACCACCAGTTCATCGTCACCTTCGGTCAGCGTGTAGTCATTCTTTGCTGCACTGAAGAGCGCGCCACCATTGGTATCGATGCCATCACGACCAATCAGGCCGCTTTGTGCCACGTAGGTACGACGCTGGTTGTTTTCCAGCAATACAAACGGGATGTCCTTGGTTTCGATAGACGCCGGAAACTCCGGTAGCAACACTTCCGTCACTTCACCGCCGCGAGGGTTGATGGTTACTTGCAACACATCGGTCTTGATGCGGATCAGTTCACCGGATGGTGTCGGGGCACTCCCTGTGGAGCTGATCTGAGGTGCTTCCAGCTGCGGATGTTCCGCATCGGCTGTTACATCAGCAACGCTGGGTACATCCGGGATTGCCGGTGTTTCTGCCTGGATCGGCGCATCGATACGGGTTTTTTGCCCGTAATCGTCGTTCCAGGTAATGAAGATAAAATAGCTCGAAATGGCCAGGCCAAGGTATATAACCGTACGGCGGATATCCATGTTCAGGGTTTCCGTTGACAACAGTTGGAAGAATGTTTGGGTAAATCAGGTACCAGATCAACGCCGTGATCCCCCCAGGGGTGGCATCTGACCAAACGACGGATGGCGAGATAACCGCCACGCAAGGCACCGTATCGTGTTACCGCTTCAGCAGCATAAGACGAGCAGGTAGGGTAAAAACGACAGCGGGAGGGCAATAACGGACTGATGGCGTAGCGATAGCCGGCAATCAGCAACAGCAGTATTCGAGCTGCAAAACTAACGTCGCCGTCTTTTTTGATTGTTGCCGGACTTGCCATGGTTTGGTCGCTTTAATCGGAACCAGAGGGAGTCAATCATCTCACGTATCTGACGGTTGTCCAGTTCGGTAATTCCTGACCTCGCCAATACGACATAATCGTATGAACCCAGTTCGGGCTGGTGATGACGGAATGATTCCCGAATCAACCGTTTGACACGATTTCGATCGACAGCATGTCGAATTTGCTTCTTGGCTAACACAAACCCCAGACGCGGACGCTGTTGTTGGTTGCCAGAAGCAAGGACCAGCAATTGGGGAGTACTCCCGCGCCGTTCAGTATCATCAAAAACTCGTTTGAACTCAGCTGGTTTCAGCAATCGTGCATCACGGCCAAAGGTCAAATCGATCATCAGTAAACTGCGGTCGGGAGCTATCTGCCCGATCAGGCGCTCAGATTCTGACGGCCTTTGGCACGACGGCGAGTCAGGATTTGACGACCGCTTTTGGTAGCCATACGTGCACGGAAGCCGTGGTTGCGCTTGCGCTTCAGGACGCTTGGTTGAAATGTACGTTTCATATTCGGATACCCGGTTAATGTTTAGGGGTCAGTTTTTAAAGGGCGGCAATTGTATGAGAAAGCCGGATAAATGGCAATGACTGTTTCCTGACCAATTCTGATGACCGAATCGGTCAGCAGAATTCCCCACAGTCCCAATATTATTATTTTGTATGAATTAGTGTTTGAAAAGAGATGAAGGACTGATGAAGTTATTATTATTACATCACGGTTTTTCTGTGGATAACCGGTCTAAGCTTTTGATTCCAATGAATTTATAGAGTTAATAACCAGGCCTTGTTCCAGTGATGAAGGTGGTATTAAGCTGACCGTAACCCGTGTGTGAAAGAGCAAGATATACCGTCGCTGTCTGATCGCCATCATTTGCTGTGGAGTAAATGGGTGATTACGGTCAGGTTTTCCACAGGTTGTTGGTTGGCAGTTTCGATGGTACTGAATTCACCCGCTGCGAGTCAGACTATTCTGTGGATAACTTCTGCCACTTTGGATACACTAGCGGCCTTGACCAAAACGTAAATTGAGGTGGGTGTGGCTGTTTTTTGGGATGAATGTTTACGGCATCTGGAGCATGAATTGCCGACCCAGCAGTACAACACCTGGATTCGACCTCTGATGGCGTCTGAGCAAAATCAGCGGTTGGTATTAAGTGCGCCAAACCGCTTTGTTCGGGATTGGGTCAAAGACAAATACCTGCAACGAATCCAGGAAATTCTTTCCGAGTTGAATGGCGGACGGCTGACTCACGTGGATCTGACCGTGGGTGAATCGCAGCCGATGTTTCGTGCGCCACCGCCTGCGCCGCGCCAGGCTGAACCACAGCCACCGGTGGCGCGTAATCCGGCCTCCAGCTTTGCTGCCACTCGGGCACGAGCAGAAGATGATGAGCCAATGGTGGATGAATTCCAGCCGCCAGCGGTTACTGCCAAACCTCCGGTACAAATGCCTGTCAATACATCCGCGGCTTCCACTTCCCGCCGGGAAGTACAGGTAGAAGGAGGGGTAAAGCACCGTTCCTTCCTGAACCCGACATTTACCTTCCAGACTTTTGTTGAAGGCAAATCGAACCAGCTCGCCCACGCTGCAGCCCAGCAGGTTGCCGAAAACGCTGGCGGGTCGTACAACCCACTCTTTATATATGGTGGTGTTGGCCTGGGTAAAACCCACTTGATGCATGCGGTCGGCAATTATCTACAGTCAAAAAACCAGAACGCCAAGGTACTTTATGTACACTCCGAGCGTTTTGTACAGGATATGGTCAAGGCCCTGCAGCTGAATGCCATTAACGAATTCAAGCGTTTCTATCGCGGTCTGGATGCCTTGCTGATTGATGACATCCAGTTTTTCGCCGGTAAAGAGCGCTCCCAGGAAGAGTTCTTCCATACCTTCAACGCCTTGTTGGAAGGTGGTCAGCAAATGATTCTGACTTGCGACCGTTACCCAAAAGAAATTCATGGCCTTGAAGAGCGGTTGAAGAGTCGTTTTGGCTGGGGACTGACGGTCGGTGTTGAACCTCCCGAGCTTGAAACCCGGGTCGCCATCTTGATGAAAAAAGCAGAGCAAAGTGGGGTGCACTTACCCGATGATGCTGCTTTTTTTGTTGCCCAGCGCATTCGCTCCAATGTCCGGGAGCTGGAAGGTGCCCTGAAGCGAGTGATTGCCAGTGCGCAATTCACCGGCAGTGAAATCAACCTGCCGTTTATCAAGGAATCGCTGAAAGACCTGCTTGCTCTGCAAGAACGGCAAGTCAGTATTGATAATATCCAGCGGACCGTCGCCGAGTATTACAAAATCAAGATCTCTGATTTATCATCTAAGCGCCGAACACGATCGATCGCCCGCCCACGACAAGTGGCGATGGCGTTAAGCAAAGAGCTCACTAATCATAGTCTTCCCGAGATTGGCGAAGCCTTTGGTGGCAGAGATCATACGACGGTGTTGCACGCTTGTAGAAAAGTGAAAGAACTGCAACAAACCAACGCTGACGTTCTTGAAGATTACAAGAACCTGCTGCGTTCACTGACAACCTAGACCTGAGTGGAGAAACATGAAATTCGTAATCTCTAGGGAAGCTTTGCTACGCCCCCTGCAACTGGTGGCGGGTGTTGTTGAAAAACGACAGACGTTACCGGTGCTCTCCAATGTATTGTTGGAAGTGCGTGGTCAGCAGTTATCCCTGACAGGGACCGATCTCGAGGTCGAACTGGTTGGCCGGGTAACGCTTGACGAAGCCGGTGTTGAAGGTGCTGTTACTGTGCCCGGCAAAAAACTGATGGATATTTGCCGCTCCTTGCAGGACGGTGCCCAGATAGAAATTGCCCTTGATGACCAGCGCGTGAATATCCGCTCTGGTCGTTCACGTTTTACCTTGTCCTCCTTGCCTGCCAGCGAATTTCCTAACGTTGAATCGGTGGGTGAAGAAAAAAGCTTTACCATGAGCCAACAGGTGTTACGCCGGGCGCTGGATCGCACCAGCTTTGCCATGGCGCAACAGGACGTACGGTATTATCTTAACGGCATGCTGTTTGAAGTCAGCACTGACTCACTGCGTACCGTTGCAACCGACGGCCATCGCCTGGCGACCTGCCGTGTTGATATATCCGGGCCGGATGAAGCCAGCCAGATTATCTTGCCACGCAAAGGCGTGCTGGAATTGGCAAAACTGCTGACAGACGCCGAGATGAGCGTGACCTTGTCTTTGAGTGGTAATCACTTACGCACCCAAACCGAGAATTTCACTTTTATCTCCAAGCTGGTTGATGGCAAGTTTCCGGATTACACCCGGGTAATTCCAAAAAATGGAACCAACGTCATGCTGGCCGATCGCCAGGAATTACGCCAGGTATTTGCCCGGACGGCGATTCTTTCCAACGAAAAGTATCGTGGTGTGCGTTTGGTGCTGGCTCCGGATTTATTGCAAGTGTTTGCCAATAACCCTGAACAAGAAGAAGCCGAAGAATCTGTAGCCGTTCATTACAGTGGCGACTCCCTTGAAATGGGCTTTAACGTTGCCTACCTGCTGGACGTTATGTCTGTTATCAGTAATGAAAACGTCAAACTGACGCTGTCCGACGCAAATAGCAGTGCACTTCTGGAAGAACCGGAAGGTGGCGACTCGCTTTACGTTGTGATGCCGATGCGCTTGTAGGTATTTATGCCGATTCGGCGTTTGTCCGTTCGCGGTGTCCGTAATCTGGCACCGCTGACGATTCAGCCTCATTCCCGTGTTAACTTTATTTATGGTGATAACGGCAGCGGTAAAAGCAGCTTGCTGGAATCCATCGCCTTGCTGTCTTCCGGCAAATCTTTCCGTTCCAATCAGATTAAACAGCTGATCCTGCACGATGCGGATCGGCTTGAGCTGGAATGCGAGATGGGCGAGCCTGATGAAGAAAAAACACAGAACCTGTACAGCCTCCGTTTACGTAATGGTGACGTACTGTTTCGCCTCGATGGATCGGTACTGACATCCCAGGCACAGGTCGCCAGTTGCTTGCCGGTTCAAGTGATTGAGCCCAATACCTTCCGGTTACTGGTTGGATCTCCAGAAGACCGCCGCCAGTTTCTTGATTGGGGAGTGTTCCATGTGGAACCTGGCTTTATCGAAGAATGGCGGATCTTCCGTAAGGTACTAAAACAACGCAACAGCGTGCTGAAACAAAAAGAAACCAGCTGGCTGGATGTTTGGGATGATGGCTTTATGGAAGCCAGCGAAAAGATTCACCAGTATCGCCTGGCTTATCTGAAAGATTTTGTGCCTCGCTTTGAGACTACGCTGGCAGCACTCGATGAAAGCATCAAGGTAGGATTACATTATTATCCCGGCTGGGAAAAGGACAGCCAGCTCAAGGATATTCTGGCCCGACAGCAAGAGCGGGATTTACAGCTGGGCTATACTCAGTCTGGCCCACATCGGGCAGAGCTGCGTATTCGAGTGAATAAATTACCGGCAGCGGATGTACTGTCGCGAGGCCAGCAAAAAACAGTGGTGGCAGCACTGAAGCTTACCCAGGGAATTCTGTATAAGCAAAGCTGTGGTAATGCGCCTATTTACCTGGTCGATGACCTGGCCTCAGAGCTGGATTCCCGGCACCGTTTGGCTTTATGCCAGGTGCTGGAAGATTTAAAATGTCAGGTATTTATTACAAGTATAGAAAAGCAGCAACTGATGGACAGCTGGACCCCCTCCGACTTCAAGGTGTTTCATGTGGAACACGGCAAAATCGAAGAAGAAAGCCTTTCCTGATCACCTGATCCAACAAGCAGTTGTTGATGCTATTTCCGCCCAAGAGGAACACTGAATGAGTGAGCAGAGTTACGATTCGTCCAGTATTAAAGTACTGAAAGGCCTAGATGCCGTTCGCAAGCGCCCAGGCATGTATATCGGTGATACGGACGATGGCACCGGCCTGCATCATATGGTGTTTGAGGTGGTTGATAACTCCATTGATGAAGCCTTGGCGGGTTATTGTGACAGCGTTAATGTCGTTATTCACACGGACAATTCGGTATCAGTATCGGATAACGGCCGAGGTATCCCCACCGAGATTCACGAAGAAGAAGGTGTCTCTGCTGCGGAAGTGATTCTGACGGTACTGCATGCTGGCGGCAAGTTTGATGACAACAGCTATAAGGTTTCAGGTGGATTACACGGCGTGGGTGTTTCCGTCGTCAATGCGTTATCTGAAAGCCTGAAAATGACCATTCGCCGTGGTGGTAAACTGTTCGAACAGGAATACAGCCACGGTGTGCCAGATTACCCATTGCGGGAAGTGGGTGTCAGTGATACCACCGGCACCATGGTGACTTTTTTACCATCAAAAGAAACCTTCACCAAAACCGAATTCTCCTATGAGTACCTGGCCAAACGCCTGCGGGAATTATCCTTCCTGAACTCTGGTGTTCGCATTTATTTAAAAGATGAGCGAGTCGCCGATAAAGAAGACGTTTTTGAGTTTGAAGGTGGGTTAGCCTCCTTCGTAAAATATCTCAATGACGGCAAAACCGCCCTGAACGACGTTTTCCATTTTAATGCTGAGCGTGAAGACGGTATTGCTGTGGAAGTGGCGATGCAGTGGAACGACTCCTTCCAGGAAAATATCTTCTGCTACACCAACAACATTCCACAACGGGATGGTGGTAGTCACCTGGCCGGTTTCCGTGCGGCCCTGACGCGTACCCTGAATACCTATATTGAAAAAGAAGGTCTGGCGAAAAAAGCCAAAGTGGCTACCACTGGTGACGATGCCCGCGAAGGCCTGACCGCGATTATTTCGGTCAAGGTACCTGATCCAAAATTCAGCTCCCAGACCAAAGACAAGCTGGTATCTTCTGAAGTGAAACCTGCGGTGGAGCAGGAGATGGGACGCCTGTTCAGTGAATATCTGATGGAAAACCCGTCTCAGGCAAAAGACCTGGTTGGCAAAATGATCGATGCTGCCCGTGCTCGTGACGCCGCTCGTCGTGCTCGTGAAATGACACGCCGTAAAGGCGCGTTGGATATTGCCGGTCTGCCTGGCAAGCTGGCGGACTGTCAGGAAAAAGATCCAGCCTTGTCAGAAGTCTACCTGGTGGAAGGGGACTCGGCCGGCGGCTCCGCCAAGCAAGGCCGGGATCGTCGTACTCAGGCAATTTTGCCGTTGAAAGGTAAAATCCTCAACGTTGAAAAAGCCCGCTTTGACAAAATGCTGTCGTCAGCAGAAGTCGGCACCCTGATTACTGCATTGGGCTGTGGCATTGGCCGGGAAGAATTTAACCCCGACAAATTGCGTTATCACAGCATTATTATCATGACCGATGCGGACGTGGATGGGGCGCACATCCGGACGCTGTTGCTGACCTTCTTCTTCCGCCAAATGCCAGAAATCATTGAACGTGGTCATGTGTATATTGCCCAGCCGCCGTTGTACAAAATCAAACGTGGCAAGCAAGAGCAGTACATCAAGGATGAAGAAGCGATGGAGGAGTACCTGACTCATATCGCTTTGGAAAAAGCCGCACTTCATCCGTCAGCGGATGCGCCAGCCATAACGGACACGGCTTTTGCTGAACTGGTTGCCGACTATCGGGCAGCACAAGAGATCGTACAGCGCTTGTCTGGCCTGATTCCTCAAGCCGTATTGCATCAGCTACTGACGCTGCCTGTTGTGGAAGCCTCTGCTCTGGGTGATGAAGCCTTTGTGAAAAACTGGGCTGCGCAGCTGGACGCAGTACTGCCGGATGCTGGCCGCAGTGGCAACCATTTCCACGTGGAACATATCCAGGATACTGAGCGTAACGAGTTTAATGTACTGGTTAAGGTCATTACTCATGGTGTGCCACGTGATTATATTCTCGATCGTGAATTTTTTACTGGTTCCGGTTATCGCAGATTGTCGATGATCAGCCAACGCCTGAGCGATACATTGGAAAGTGATGCCTATATTCAACGAGGGGAGCGTGTTTATCCTATCGTTGATTTCTGGGATGCAATTCAATGGCTGCTGAATGAAGCCAAAAAAGGCTTCAATATCCAGCGCTATAAAGGTCTGGGAGAGATGAACCCGGATCAATTGTGGGAGACCACCATGGACCCGAATACCCGTCGTATGCTGCGGGTTGGTATCGAGGATGCCATTTCCGCCGACAAGATGTTCACAACCTTGATGGGGGATGAAGTGGAACCGCGTCGCGCCTTTATCGAAGCCAATGCATTAAACGTAGCGAACCTGGATTTCTGATTTCTCCAGTGTTTATCAGGCCCCGGCGGAGGTATCTCGGTCGGGGCTTTTTTATTTCAGGCTTTTGGGTGGCAAGATTCTGTCACTGAAAAAACGCATCAAAAAATTTCATCCACTGAGTTATCCACAGAAATATCCGGTCAGCAGGGGATGATTGACTCAACAGTGCTTGTCCCAAAGAGAGCTGCTATATAGTGGGTGGCAAGCTACAATAACCCAGCATTGGCCGAAGCCTGCTTGTTGCTGCCAGACGAGTGCTTCGGGTATCCCGTAATCCAGATCGACAGGAATGATTCATGATTATCAAACCGAGAGTGCGCGGTTTTATGTGTGTAACAACCCACCCAAGTGGTTGTGAAGCAAACGTTAAAGAGCAAATTGACTTTATCAAGGCACAGGGCAAGATCGATATGCCCAAGCGTGTCCTGGTGATTGGTGCTTCGACCGGTTATGGCCTGGCTGCACGTATTGCGGCTGCCTTTGGTGCAGGTGCATCCACACTCGGTGTGTTTTTTGAAAAAGAAGGAACAGAGAAAAAACCAGGCAGTGCTGGTTGGTACAACTCGGCGGCGTTCCATCAATTTGCTGAAGCCGATGGCTTGTATGCAAAAAGTATCAACGGTGATGCCTTTACCAATGCGATCAAGCAAAAAACCATCGACGCCATCAAGGCCGATATGGGTCAAGTCGACCTGGTTATTTACAGTCTGGCTGCTCCTCGTCGCCAGCACCCGGTAACCGGAGTTGTCCATAACTCGACCCTGAAACCCATCGGTAAAGACGTTACCCTGCGAGGTATCAATACCGATAAGGAAATCATTCAGGACTTCACCTTGCCAGCCGCTTCTCAAGAAGATATCGACAATACGGTTGCCGTTATGGGTGGTGAAGACTGGCAGATGTGGATCGATGCGCTGGATGCTGCCGGGGTACTGGCGGATGGTGCCAAAACATCTGCGTTTACCTACCTCGGCGACAAGGTAACCTGGGATCTGTACTGGGGCGGTACCATTGGCCAGGCGAAGCAAGATCTCGACAAACGAGTGATCGCTATCCGTGAAAAACTGACGGCCAAAGGCGGCGATGCCAGGGTTGCTGTGTTAAAAGCCGTTGTGACACAAGCCAGCTCCGCCATTCCAATTATGCCGCTGTACCTGTCGCTGCTATTCAAAGTGATGAAAGAGCAGGGTACTCACGAAGGCTGTATCGAACAGCTGTATCGCCTGTACAGCGAGTGCCTGTATTCAGATACTCCACGTCTGGATGATGAAGGACGTGCCCGGGTTGATGAACTGGAGCTGATTCCGGAAGTACAAAAAGCCGTTGAAGATGCCTGGGATACCATCACCACGGACACCATTGCGACCGATACCGACTTTGCCGGTTACAAGGCAGAGTTCTTGCGCCTGTTTGGTTTCGGCCTGGAAGGCGTAGACTACGAAGCCGATGTTAATCCGCTGGTCACCATCAAAGGCATGGTCGAGTAAATCGGACCATGCCTGAATGTTCCGGGCTTTGGTGTTCCGGCCGGGCCAGAGTGGGCGATTGAAAGCGGGGTTGAAGCCGGGGTGTAGGGTGTGTGAGTAGATCAGTACCAGAGAATCAGGCTGGTACTGGCAGACGATAAAGAGAGTGAAACGGCGACGTGTTTCACGTGAAACAGACTCTTCAGCCAGCGATGATCAGCCAAGCCATCAAGACAAGAGCCAAGCCACACAGGCGACAGGCACACTCAGAAGAACAGTAAAAAGCCGATGATTCCCAAAGAATCATCGGCTTTTTTATGGCTCTCTTGTTATGCGCTAAGCGATAGCGTGCAATATCCAAGTAAGATCAGAATTCACGACAGAACGACCGGAACCATAAGCCCGAATGTTCCACATGGAACAGGATGGTCTCACGATATGCAGAGCAATAAAAACGGCCCTCAGGTTAAACCAGAGAGCCGTTGTTAAAACCAATCTGCGTGGTGTTTGCTGTGTGCTGGCTAGAAGCGCTTGCCGCTGGTCACGGCTTCCACATACTCACCCTGGAATGGCAGATCAGAAATACGATCAACCTGCTCGTTGATCCAGGTTTCAGTCAGTTCATTCAAGTCGGCAGTACTCATACCTGCGGTTTCGATAGGAGCACTGATCACCATACGAATAACCCCCGGCGATTTTACCCAATGAGTGTTGGGCCAATGCTCGGAAGAGTTATGGGCAATGGTGATAACCGGAGCAGCGGTTTTGGTCGCCAGCATGGCCCCTCCCTTGGAAAACAGCTTGCGCTTGCCCGAAGGAATACGGCTGCCTTCTGGAAAGACCAGCACGTGAATACCTGCCTTCAGCCGCACCTCACCTTGCTGAATGACTTGCTTGAGAGCGTTGGTCTTTTTATTACGATTAATAAAAATGGGTTGAATCAACTGTAAACCCCAGCCAAAAAACGGCAGGTAAGACAGCTCTTTCTTGACTACCTGCACGTGCGGGTAGATCAGTGTTGGCAGCATAAAGGTCTCCCAGGTGCTCTGGTGTTTGCTGATCAGCACATAGCCACGGCCATCGCTGGGAATATTTTCCCGGCCTTCGACCTCACAGCGAATACCTGCAATCCAGCGCAAACCAAAAATAACCAGGCGGCAATGAATGCCCATTACCCAATAATTACGTGCCTTGAGCGGTAAAAAAGGGCCAATCAATAAACTGGGGATAAACCAGATAACGGTGACTACCGTCAGCCAAATGTAAAAAAGGATACTGCGTAGTTTATGGCTGAACGGTGAGTTTGGAACGTCGGCAGCGGCCGAATAACTGGAGCTGTTCATCATGCTGAAGAAGCCTTGTTGAAAATCAAACTGTCTGCGTGTTTATACCATTGCCATGAGGTTTTGATTGTTACGTCATTTCCTATGACTGTTTCCCTGTGGGCACGGGCACTGCACCGGACTCCAAGCAGATTGTGGGCTACAGGGCCTGCCAGCCAGACTACCTGACCCGGCTCCGACACACCAAGTATTCGTGAGGCTATTGAGCTATCAGTCAGGCCCGGTTATCGGGTTTTGATTTTTCGAATTGAGGAATTGATCTACCCAGGATGACAGATCATCAAACACGGCGGTATGGGCGAGTGTTGGGTGAGTGGCCAGCTTGTTTTCCGAGCCACGGCCCTTGCCGGTGCGCACCAGTATTGGTGTACATCCAGCTGCGGTACCGGCTTCGAGATCCCGGATAGAATCGCCGACCATGACAGCCCCTTGGGCGGAGACTCCCAGCGCCTGTTCAATCTGATGGATCAGGCCAGGTAATGGCTTGCGGCAATCACACTGATCCCCGGGGCCATGGGGACACCAGGCGATATGGGCAAGATGACCGCCCTCGGCTTCAATCAAGGCATTCATTTTGCTGTGCATGGCATCGAGATCATCCTGATGGAAATAACCCCGGGCCAACCCCGACTGATTGGTGGCGACGGCTACCTGATAACCCGCCTGGCACAGGCGGCCGACGGCTTTGGCACTGCCGGGAATAGCGATCCATTCCGCGGCAGATTTGACGTAAGCATCGGAGTCCTGATTAAGGACGCCATCACGATCGAGAATAATCAGTGACATGGGATTGATCTCCGAGGGCATGGCACAGGCCAGTGTATCCATCATTCAGTGTGAGCGAACACACAAAAGCCCGGACCAGCCGGGCTTTTGTAGTCAGAGACAGACGATTGAGCCGCTTATATTGCTTGCCGTCGTCTGTGTGCCAGTTCAGCAGGTTTTAACCTTGCAGCAGGCTGATATCAGCGATGGCAATAAACATCGCCCGTAGCTGCTTCAGTAGCGCCAGACGGTTGTTTTTGATCGCTTCGTCATCTGCCATCACCATGACATTATCAAAGAAGTTATCGACCACATCACGCAAGGTGGACAATACCGTCAAGGCACCTTCGTAATCGCCGCGTTTGATAACCGGGCCAACCAGATCGGCCAGCGCCGTGACTTCTTCAAACAGGGCTTTTTCCTGTACTTCCTGCAGCAGCTCGGCGTTGACTTCGGCTGTGATGGTATCGCCGCCGTTTTTGGCCAGAATATTGGAAACCCGTTTGTTGGCAGCGGCCAATGCGGCGGCTGATTCCAGCTGGCTGAAAGCGTGTACGGCTTTCACCCGACGGTCAATATCGAGCGGCTGGGTAATGCCGAGGGCACGGACCGAGAGGAACACATCCGCCGGAATATGCGCGTCCTGGTACCAGGCACTGAAGCGGTCGAGCAGATACTCTGTCAGGGCAGCCTTGGTGTCGGCTTGTAATTCAATCGGCCAGTCATTGTCGAGTGCCCAGTCGAGCAGATCCGACAGATCGATATTGATCTTCTTTTCCACCAGAATACGTAATACACCGAGAGAGGCACGACGCAGGGCAAACGGGTCTTTGGAGCCGGTGGGCAGTTGGCCAATGCCAAACAGCCCGGCCAGTGAGTCCAGCCGGTCGGCCAACGCAATGGCAGTACCGGTTGCGGTATCGGGCAGTGCATCACCGGCAAAGGCGGGCATGTACTGCTCAATCATGGCGGCGGCGACATCGGCGTGTTCACCATCGTGCTCGGCGTAATATTTACCCGCCAGACCTTGCAGGTCGGTGAACTCGAATACCATGTTGGAGACCAGATCGTTTTTACACAATCGGGCGGCTCGCTCAACCAGAGCGGTATCGGCGTTCATTGCGCTGGCAATTTTCTGCCCCAGCGTCGAAATGCGGCGGGCCTTGTCGGCGATGGAGCCGAGGCTATTGACCCAGACAACGTTCTCGAGCTTGTCGAAACGGCTCGCCAGCGGCTGCTTGCGGTCGGTATCCCAGAAGAATTTGGCATCGGCCAGACGTGGACGAATCACCCGCTCGTTGCCGGAAATCACCTGGGCCGGATCTTTTGATTCGATATTGGCGACGGTAATAAAGTTGTTCAGCAGCTGGCCGTCTTTCATTACGTGGAAGTATTTCTGGTGCTCTTTCATGGAAGAGACCAGTGCTTCCGCCGGAACGGTCAGAAAGCTTTCATCAAATGAACCTGCCAGGGCGACAGGCCACTCATTAAGCGCGGTGACTTCTTCGAGCAAGTCGTCACTGATAACCGCTTCACCACCCAGTTTTTCACCGGCGGCTTTTACCTGTTTGGCAATCAGCTCCGAACGTTCGGCAAAACTGGCCATCACATAGGCAGCACGCAAGGTTTCTTCGTACTCGGCCGGTGAGTTGATACTTACTTTACCAGGTGAATGGAAGCGGTGACCCATGGAGGTGTTACCGGCTTGCAAGCCCAGTATTTCAGCGTCGACAACGGCGTTACCAAACAGCATCACCAACCATTGTACTGGCCGGACAAATTCAACCCGGGAGTCACCCCAGCGCATGCGCTTGGGAATCGGCAGCTTGTCGAGGCTGGTCTGTACGATGGCAGGCAGCAACTCAACCGTTTGTTTACCCTTGATCGTGCGCTGGATCATCAGCTTGCCAGCGTTTTTACCGGCAGATTCGGGAGCGGTTTGTAACTCACTGGCATCGACACCGGCACGGGCGGCAAAACCTGCCGCCGCCTTGGTCAGATTACCGTCGGCATCGTAGGCGATTTTGGCCGGTGGGCCATAGAGGGTTTCCTGCTGATCGGCTTGTTGCTCGGCGAGGCCGGTAATACGCACGGCCATACGTCGTGGTGCAGCAAAAATGGTGACCTTGTCAGTCGTCAGGCTGGCGTCGTTCAGGCCATTGACGATGCCGTCGGCAAAGGCTTCCGACAGGCTTTTTAATGCCATGGGTGGCAGTTCTTCGGTACCCAGCTCTACCAGAAAATCTTGAGTGGCCATTATTTGTTCTCCCCAGCCGCTTGGGCTGCTTCTTTCTCAGCCTTCTTGCGTGCTTTTTCAGCGTCCTTTTCTTTATCGGCTAACCACTTGGCCAGCACTTCCTCACGAATACCGTCTTCGGCCAGCGGGAAGCCACGTTCGGCACGACTGTCGTAATAACAGTGAGCGACGGCACGGGCGAGGGTGCGAACACGCAGAATATAGCCCTGACGCTCGGTGACAGAAATTGCCCCGCGTGCATCCAGCAGGTTAAAGGTGTGCGAGGCTTTCAGGGTTTGTTCGTAGGCTGGCAGTGGCAGGTTGGCAGCGACCAGCTTGGTGCAGTCTTTTTCGTATTGATCGAAGGCCTGGAATAAAAAGTCGACATCGGCGAATTCAAAATTGTAGGTGGATTGCTCCACTTCGTTTTGATGGAAGACGTCGCGGTAGGTGACTGGCTCTCCGTCGGGGCCATAGGTCCAGACGAGGTCGTAGACCGAGTCGACTTCCTGCAGGTACATGGCGATCCGTTCGAGACCGTAGGTGATTTCACCCATGACCGGGAAACATTCCAACCCACCGGCTTGCTGGAAGTAGGTGAACTGGGTGACTTCCATACCGTTGAGCCAGACTTCCCAGCCCAGACCCCAGGCGCCCAGTGTTGGCGATTCCCAGTTGTCTTCTACAAAACGGATGTCGTGGATCAGGGTATCAACCCCAAGCACATTCAGAGAGCCAAGGTACAGCTCCTGGAAGTTGGCTGGGGAAGGCTTCATGACCACCTGGAACTGATAATAGTGCTGCAGGCGATTGGGGTTTTCACCGTAACGGCCATCGGTGGGACGACGGCTGGGCTGAACGTAGGCCGAGTTCCATTTTTCCGGGCCAATGGCGCGTAAAAAAGTGTGTACATGGAAAGTACCGGCCCCGACTTCGAGGTCCAGTGGCTGGTTGATAACACAGCCCTGATCGGACCAGTACTCTTGCAGGGCGGCAATCATGCCCTGAAAGGTTTTGACGTTATGGCGACTCTGACTCACAGCTTCTACCCCTGGGGAGATGTTCCTGAAAAACAAAGGCCGGGATTATAGCAGCGCTGGAGGTTGAAGACAGAGGCAATCCGTCATGAGGGTCTTGCAGGCCCTGGCAGAGGAACAAGGGATAGCCAGCCTGTACGGCGATCAACGGAACAGGCGCAGCGGATGCAGGCCAACCATCATCCTACCGGTCGGCGAAATCGAGCCGCTGTTAATGCTGTATATGAGGCAGAACAATACAGACTTCTGCGCCCCCTTTGGGCAGGTTGCCACAACTGACACGGCCTTGCTGCTCGCCTTGCTTGTGATGGCGGGCAATTTCACCGATCAGGTAAAGGCCGAGGCCACTGCCACCGTTTTTGGTGGTGATACGCTCGCCGTTCAGGATGCTTTGATCAAAACCGTGGCCGTTGTCTTCGACCCGGAAAACCAGCGTGTTGTTGCCGCTCTCGATGGCGGCACTGAGACGGATACGCGTGGCACCGGCCTGGGCGCTGTTGGTGATCAGCGTCACCAGTGCCATATGCACCAGATCTTCGCTGTAAAAACCCTGAATGGCTTCGTCGATGTTGTTTTCAAAACGAATATTGGGAAACTGCAACTGGGTTGAATCGATGGCATCGAGGACGGTGTCGTGGGGCCAGGCATCATCGAGGGGGAAATCACGCTCTTTTTCCATCCGGAACAGCGTCATCATCTGGATGGCGTCGTTTTGCAGGCGGCTGGTGTTCTGCAAAATCGGCTTGAGATAGGCATGGTAGCGTTCAGGAATATGCGTCAGCGCTTCCTGTTCGCACGCCAGCAGCGTTTGCAGCTGGTTTTTCAGGTCGTGGATGACCGCACCGATCATGTAATCAAATTTCATGAAGCAAGCTCCTGGAGCAAGCGAGTAAAGTGGTTCATCGAGCGCCGGGAGCGCACAAACGGTTCAGGGACAAGCGTTACACCATCTCGTCCGCGACCACTATGGATATCCGGGACAGATATCTGTGGCGTTAGCGATTTTGCCGTTTGCCGCCAGGGCAGTGCTCAGAGGCACTTTAGCGTTGAGGCGTGTCTCTGTCACCTCGTGCGGCCAGGATTCGTGATGGTGTCCCTCCGTGGATTGGCTGTCCAGCTTCTCAGTATAGACGATGCCGCTGTCTGGACAGGATTGAACCTTTATCGTCAACGTCATGCCAGTGTCATTTTGAGCCAGCTGCTATAACACTTGCCTGAATAAACACAGGTCGTACACTGCGCTTTTCAAGTCAGAACAGTGAGAAGCGGTGAAACAGATTACCGGATATTGGATGATTGGCCTTGTTCGCTTGCTGGGACTGCTGCCCTTGGGGCTGACCCAGCGTATTGGACGTGGCCTGGGCTGGCTGCTGTGGTTACGCCGCACCCGGTCACGGGAAGTGGCACGGGTGAACCTGGCGTTGACGGCGCCGGATATGGACACCGCAGAGCGCGATCAGTTACTGAAAAAAACCTTGCTGCACAACGGCATGACCGGTGCAGAGATGGGTGTTTTCTGGGGCAAGAATACGATCGATGTACTGAGCCTGATACGACGGGTGCATAACGCCAAACTGTTGGATGATGCCTTGGCCGACAGCCGGGGTGTCTTGATTCTGGCCCCTCATATTGGCAACTGGGAGCAGCTGAATACCTACCTCAGTAACCGCTGCCAGATCACCATCATGTTCAAGCCGGCAAAGAATCCGCAGTTTGATAGCTGGATGCGACAGCGTCGCCAGAACACCGGTGCGACACTGGTGCCGACCACGGCCGGAGGCGTACGGGCGTTGTTCAAAACGCTGCAGCAAGGGAGCGTGGCGGGCTTTTTGCCGGATCAGGAACCCGAGCGCCGCAGTGGCGTGATCGTCCCTTTTATGGGCGTTCCAACACTGACGCCGCGCATGCCCCACGAGCTGTTACAGCGGACCGGGGCACGGGCGTTAATGGCGTTTGCCTTGCGTCGCCCTGATGCCGAGGGGTTTGATGTGCACTTTCTGGAACCGGATGCCGATATCTACAGCAAGGATGCCGACGTTGCCTGCACCGCACTGAACCGCAGTGTCGAGCAAGTGGTCGCCATGGCACCGGAGCAATACCAGTGGACGTACAAACGCTTCAAGCGTCAGCCCGATGGCGCCCCCAGCCCGTATAAAGCAGCCGGGGTACCCTGAGACAAGCGCCCGTGTTGCGGGCGCACTCAGCCGCGCCAGAACGATGGGCTGATCAGCACCAGCAAGGTAAAAATTTCCAGCCGCCCCAGCAGCATGGTGAGAGCGCAAATCCACTTGGCAGCATCACTGATATCACCGTAGTGAGTGGCCACTTCGCCAAGGCCCGGGCCGAGGTTGTTGAGGCAGGCACCGACGGCGGAAAAGGCCGTTACGTGGTCGAGCCCGGTGGCCAGTAGCAGCAGCATCATCACCATGTAGGTGAGAACATACAGGGCAAAAAATCCCCACACGGCTTCCAGTACCCGTTCGGATACCGGCTGACGGCCGATTTTCACAGGAATCACGGCATTGGGGTGCACCAGCCGATTAATCTCACGATTTCCCTGTTTGAAAATCAGCAGCACCCGAATCACCTTCATACCGCCGCCGGTTGAACCGGCACAGCCCCCGATAAAGGCCATCATAAACAGCAATACGGGCAGGAAAATCGGCCAGGCAGAAAAGTCAGCGGTACTGAACCCCGTCGTGGTGGCCACGGTAACGGTTTCAAAAATACCGTAACGTACTGCCTCGGGCAGCTCGTAGGTGTTGGTCAGCCACAAGGCCGGAATGGTCAGGGCGATGCCTCCGGCCATCACGGCAAAGAAGAACTTGAGCTCGGAGTCGCGAATAAAATGCGACAGGGAGTGGTAGCGCCAGGCGTAAAAGTGCAGCGCAAAATTGAGTGATGAGGTCAGCATGAAAAAGACCGCAATCATCTCAATGGTGGCGCTGTCGAAGTAACCCATGGAGGCATCGTGGGTTGAAAATCCGCCAATCGCCACGGTGGAAAAACTGTGGCTGACGGCATCAAACGGCGTCATCCCCGCCAGCCAATAACCCAGCGCACAGGCAATGGTCAGGCTCAGATAAATATACCAGAGCGCCTTGGCGGTCTCGGTAATACGGGGTGTCAGTTTGGAGTCTTTCAGCGGCCCGGGTGTTTCGGCCCGGAACAGCTGCATGCCACCAATGCCCAGCATCGGCAGTACCGCAACGGCAAGCACAATAATCCCCATACCGCCGAGCCATTGCAGCTGCTGGCGATACCAGAGAATACTCTCGGGCAGCTGGTCGAGGCCGGTCATAATGGTCGCCCCGGTAGTGGTCCAGCCAGACAGCGATTCAAAAAAGGCGTCGGTAAAACTCAGCCCCGGGTTGTCCGACAGCATAAAGGGAAACGACCCCGACAACGCCAGCACAATCCAGAACAGCACGGTGATCACAAAACCGTCCCGGGTGCGCAGGTCGTGATGTTCATGGCGCACCGGCAGCCAGCATAAAAAGCCGAGGCCAAAGGTAATCGCCAGCGCACTGATAAACGCAGGCAGGGCATCATCGTTAAACCACAAAGAGACCAGAATAGGGGGCAGCATGGTCAAGCTGAACAACATCAGGAAGATACCCAATACCCGTGCAATCACGGAGATATGCATAATCCGGTTCGCCTTACGTCTGTATTTGTATTAGAAGAAACCAAGCCCAACCTGGAACAGCCGTTCCACATCAGCAATATGACGTTTATCCATCACAAACAGGATGACGTGATCATCCGATTCCACCACCACTTCCGAGGTCGCCATGATGACCTCTTCACCGCGGACGATGGCACCAATGGTCGTGCCGGGTGGCAGCTGGATTTCACGGATGGCCTTGCCGACCACCTTGGAAGAGTGGCTGTCACCATGGGCGATGGCCTCAATGGCTTCTGCGGCACCACGTCGCAACGAGTGCACATTCACCACGTCGCCGCGGCGTACGTGGGTAAGCAGGCTGCCAATGGTGGCCTGCTGGGGGGAGATGGCAACATCGATGGAGCCACCCTGCACCAGGTCGACATAGGCGGCCTTGTTGATCAGCGTCATGACCTTGCGGGCGCCGGAGCGTTTGGCCAATAACGACGACATGATATTGACCTCGTCATCGTTGGTCAGGGCGCAGAACACATCGGTATTCTCGATATTTTCTTCTTCCAGCAGCGCCTTGTCGGTGGCGGTGCCCAGCAGTACCACGGCGTGATTGAGGTTCTCGCTGAGGAAGCGGGCGCGGTCGCGGTTACGCTCCATGATCTTGATGTGATAGGTGGCTTCCAGCTCTTTGGCGAGGCGATAACCAATATTACCGCCCCCGGCAATGATAATGCGTTTGTAAGAGTCTTCGGTGCGGCGTAACTCGGACATCACCTTTTTGATGTGCGCGTTGGCAGCAACAAAAAACACCTCGTCATCGGCTTCGATAATGGTGTCACCCGTTGGCTCTATCGCCTTGCCGCGACGGAAGACCGCTGCCACCCGGGTGTCGACATCGGGCAAGTGGCTCTTTAATTGCTGGATTGCCTGACCCACCAGCGGGCCGCCGTAATAGGCGGTAACGGCCACCAGCTGCACGCGTTTGTCGGCAAAATCGAGCACTTGCAGCGCACCGGGATACTCCAGCAAGCGGCGTACGTAGTTGGTAACTACTTGCTCAGGGGAGATCAGTACATCGATCGGGAAGGCATCGACCCGGAACAAATCCGGTTGCTTCAGGTAGGCATTGGAGCGAATCCGGCTGATTTTGGTTGGCGTCCGGAATAACGAATAAGCCACCTGACAGGCCACCATATTGGTTTCATCCGAATTGGTGACGGCCACCAGCATATCGGCGTCATCGGCTCCGGCTTCGCGCAAGACATGAGGGTAAGAGCCATGACCGGAGACCGTCTTGATATCGATACGGTCCTGCAACTCTCGCAGCCGTACCTGATCGGTATCCACCACCGTAATGTCATTGTGTTCGACGGCCAGGTTTTCAGCCAAGGTGCCGCCGACCTGGCCAGCGCCGAGAATAATAATTTTCATGGCTACACGGAGTCCCCATGGTCAGTGGCAGATGGAGTGGCAATGTCTTTGCGTAACAAGGCCATATAAAAGCCGTCGGTACTGTCGGCCGCAGGGAACAGCTGACGCCCGGCATTACAGGCGCTTCCCCACGGCTTGTCCAGTGACAAAAGCGTGACGTCAGAGTGACCAGCGGCAGTGGTGCGCTGGACAAAGGTTTCGATTTGCTGGCTGTTTTCCTGCGGCAATACCGAGCAGGTGGCATACAACAAGCGGCCACCGGGCTTGAGCATCGCCCAGCAGGCATCCAGCAAGAGAGCCTGAATTTCGGCCAACCGGGCGATATCTTCACGCCGCCGCAACAGCTTGATATCCGGGTGACGGCGGATAACGCCGGTGGCAGAGCAGGGAGCATCGAGCAAAATGGCATCAAACAACTGGCCATCCCACCATTGATCGGTCTCGGCAACATCAGCGCTGTGCAGCGTGGCTGACAGCTGCAGGCGGGCGAGGTTTTCTTCTACCCGGGCCATTCGGCCGGGTTCTAGGTCGACCGCCGTCAGATCGATATCGGCCAGCTCCAGCAAATGGCAGCTTTTGCCACCGGGAGCGGCGCACGCATCAAGAATCCGTTCCCCTGCCTGGGGCGCGAGCAAGTCAGCGGTCAGCTGAGCGGCTTCGTCCTGGACACTGACCGCACCTTCCATAAACCCGGGCAGCGTGGTGACATCGCAGCGCTCATTGAGGTAAATACCCTGGGGCGCAAACGGCGCCGGACGGGCTTCGATTCCGACTGCTTGCAGCTGCTGTAAATACGCATCACGCTCACCCTGACGGCGATTGACCCGCAAGCACAACGGCGGCAGCTGATTATTGTTGTGCAGTATCTCGGGCCATTGCTCCGGCCAGGCTTTGGTCAGCATCTTGACCAGCCATTTGGGGTGGCTGGTGGCGGTGACCGGGTTGTCCGCCAGTTGGGCAGCCAGAGCAGTTTGCTCGCGCTGATAACGGCGCAAGCAGGCATTGATTACCCCTCGGGCCTGACCATGGCCCAGCTCATCGCAGGCCTCTACCGTCGCGTGTACGGCGGCGTGGGCGGCCTTGTGCTGGATTTCGAGCTGGTAGAGACCCACAATCAGCAAACAGTGCAGCACTTCCTGCTCGTCGTTGAACGCATTGCTGAGCAAGATCTTGGCAATGGCATTGAGGCGGAAATAATAACGACAACTGCCCAGCAGCAAGTCGCGCAGGAACCCCCGGTCGACGTCTTCCACCTGGCCCTCCAGCGCCGGCATCAGCGTATTCAGTGACTGGCCGCCCTCGACCAGATACAAACCAATGGCGGCGAGGGCGCGCGGGTCATGGGTGGATGTCGACAATAGCGGATGTGTTCGGCTCAAAGGGAGGATGCCAGTACGTAGTGGGGTTGAAACAGATGTGGTTGACCATTGATCAGATCGGCCACGTTCATGGGTTTTTTACCGGCCAGCTGCACCCGAGTCAGGCGTAACAGGCCGCTGCCGCAGGCGATATCCAGCCCCTGGCTGCCGACGGCAACAATTGTTCCCGGTGTCAGGCTCTCCTGTATGGCACTCGGTGCGGCACTATCGGATGTCTCCAGTGCCTCTGCCGCCAGTACCCGGACACGATCCTGGTTTAACAGGGTGTAGGCCATCGGAAAGGGATTAAAGGCCTGTATGCGTAACGCCAGCTCAGTGGCAGGCTGCTGCCAGTCGATCAGGGCTTCTTGCTTGGTCAGCTTGTGGGCGTAGTTGGCCAGGGCATCGTCTTGCGCTTCAGGCGTCAGCGTACCGGCTTCTACCTGTTGCAGAGTGGCGAGCAAGGCCGGTGGCCCGAGTTCGGCCAGTCGATCGTGCAGGCTGCCACCGGTGTCATCGGGCAGAATAGCGGTGCTGACGATATTGAGCATGGCGCCGGTATCCAGACCGACGTCCATCTGCATGATGGTAATACCGGTGAGCGTGTCGCCCGCTTCAATACAACGCTGGATCGGTGCCGCGCCGCGCCAGCGAGGCAACAGCGAGGCATGCACATTGAGGCAACCGTAACGGGGAGTGTTCAGCACGACCTCTGGCAGAATCAGGCCATAGGCGACCACAACCATCAGATCGGCATTCAGGCTGGCGAGTTGCTCGACGCTGTCTGGCGTCTTGAAATTCAGCGGCTGGAATACCGGTATCTCGTGTTGCAGCGCCAACTGCTTGACCGGGCTGGGTTGCGGTTTTTTACCCCGTCCCGCTGGCCGGTCCGGTTGGCTATAAACCCCGACGATATCGTGTTCGCTTGCGAGCAACCCCTGCAAGTGGCTGGCGGCAAAGTCTGGTGTACCGGCAAAAACAATGCGCAGGGCCATCAGCGTTTCCCCTGACGGGCTTCCGCCTTGTGTTTTTTCTCCAGCTTGTCCTTGATCCGATTACGCTTCAGCAAGGAAAGGTAATCGACCATCAGCTTGCCTTCGAGGTGATCGACTTCATGCTGGATGCAAACCGCCAGCAGGCCGGTGCATTCCAGTTCGAATGGCTGGCCGTCCTTGTCGAGGGCTTTCACCAGACAGTGCTCGATGCGGGTCACGTCTTCATAAAAGCCGGGCACCGACAAACAGCCTTCCTGCATGGTTTCCAGCTCACCTTCGAGGACCTGGATCTCAGGATTGATAAACACCAGCGGTTCGGTCTTGTCTTCGCTCACATCAATCGTAATGATGCGTTCATGGACGTTGACCTGTGTCGCCGCCAGACCAATACCCGGGGCGTCATACATGGTGTCAAACATATCGTTGAGGATCGTGCGGATACGATCGTCAACCTGTGTGACCGGCGCGGCAACAGTGCGCAAACGCGGGTCGGGATACTCAAGTATTTCCAGAATGGCCATAGATCAACTGTGCTTATAGAACTTGGGGGTAGTGGCTTGTTAAACTTGCCCGGCTTGCAATTGCCGAGCGCGGGCTGGTGTTAACCTGTCCAGCTTAGCCTGCCACCACCCCGGTGAATACGATTAACGTTAGTATCGGAATGATAAAGGGAATAGAGGATGAGCAAAACCATCAAGCGCCTGCTGTTTGCCGCGCTGATTTGTATAACCGCGAATGTCTCGGCGTTGCAGTTGTTACCAGACGCCCCTCGTGAGTACGTGGTTGTTAAGGGCGATACCCTGTGGGATATCTCTGCCCGCTATACCAATGACCCTTGGATGTGGCCGGAAATCTGGTACCAGAATTCGCAAATCAGCAATCCACACCTGATTTTTCCTGGCGATGTGATTGGCCTGATGACAATCAACGGCGAAACCCGAGTGGGCATTGTCAGCCGTGGTGATGCCAGCCGCACCGTCAAACTCAGCCCGGGAACGGTTAAATTGCAGCCAACGGCGCGGATCGAATCAATTGAGTCGGCGATTCCGGCGATTCCGGTTGGTGCCATCCGGGGTTTCCTGCGTGAACACCGGGTAGTCGACGGTGATACTCTGACCAATGCACCACGCATTCTGTCAGGGGTGGATGACCACCTGCTGATGGGAGCCGGCAGCCGGGTGTATGCCCGCGGTGATTTCAAACTCCACAGCGCCGATGCCTTTGGCATCTTCCGTCAGGGTCAGTTGTATACCGACCCGGAAACCGAAGAGATTCTGGGTCTGGAAGCGATTGATATCGGCCTTGCCCGCGTCATTGCCCGTAATGGCGAGATTGGCACAGTAGAACTGGATCGTACCAACCAGCAAGTCGCTGTAGGTGACGTCTTGTTGCCCACCGAAGACCGCGAACTGATCACCCAGTATTTCCCCAAAAGCCCTAACGGCAAGGTCGCTGGTCAGATCCTGGCGGTTTCGGACGGCGTTTCCCAGGTCGGACAGTATGATGTTGTGGTCTTGAACCGGGGCGAACGGGATTACCTGGAACCCGGCGATGTGCTGATATTGAAAAAAGCCGGTGCGGTGGTGTTTGACCGGGCTGCCGACGAAAAAGTCGTGCTGCCAGAAGAGCGCGCAGGCAGCATGATGGTCTTCCGTACCTTCGAAAAACTGTCCTATGCCTTGATCATGCGGGCAACACGGCCATTAAAAGTTGGCGATAAATTCACCAGCCCTGAATAACAGCGCTGCAGGCCAGACCGTCAGACAGGCGTGTTAACGAACAGAAAACAGTAGGAGCCATGCTCATGGATGAGCGGTTAGCAGCCTGGTGGCGTCTGCGCCAGGTACGTGGGGTGGGCGTTACCACTCTCTATCAACTGCGCGAACAGCTGGGCAGCCTCGATGCGCTGCTTGCCTGCACCCCTGATGAGTTGTTGGCACTGGGGCTGCAACCGGCCGCGGTACAGCAATATCAGCAACAACCCCTCACCGATGTATTTTATGCCTTACTGGATTGGCAAGCAGAGCCGGGCCAGGGCGTACTGACCTGCGACGATTCCCGCTACCCAACAGCCCTGGCAAGCCTCAGTGATGCCCCATTGTGGCTTTATTGGCGCGGTAATCCGGCGCTGCTGCAACAACCGCTGGTGGCCATGGTCGGCAGTCGTAATCCCACCCCTTATGCCCGTGACTGGGCCAGACAGTGTGCTGCTGACCTGGCCCAGGCCGGTGTGTGCGTCGTGAGTGGTATGGCACTGGGCATTGACGCGGCAGCGCATCAGGGGGCGCTGGATAGTGGAGGCAGCACGGTAGCGGTGCTGGGTTGTGGTGCCGATGTGGTTTATCCCAAACGTCATCGGCAACTGTACAACCGGATACGCCAGCAAGGCCTGGTCTTGTCGGAACTGCCAGCAGGTACCCAGCCCCAGGCATCCTTCTTTCCTGGCCGTAATCGGATCGTGAGTGGCTTGTGTCAGGCGGTTGTCGTGGTTGAAGCCGCGATCAAAAGCGGTTCGCTGATTACCGCCCGGCTGGCGGCCCAGCAAGGGCGGGAAGTCATGGCCTTGCCCGGTGCAGTCACCAACCCACTGGCCGCCGGTTGTCATCAGCTGATTCGTGATGGCGCACTGCTGGTGCGGGACGCCGAAGACATTCTGCAAGAGCTGGCGTTATTTGACCTGACGGCACCGCCAGCCCCGGTATCTGCATCGTCAACAGCCACAGCGACTCCGACCACAGCCAGCCCGGCGGCCCCCGCATTGGTAACGGAACTGGATTTTGCCTCGACCACCAGCCTTGATGTACTGGCCATTCGTACTGGCGAATCGGTCTCCTCGTTGATGGCGAATCTGCTGGAGCTGGAACTCGAAGGCTGGCTGGTACAGGAGCCGGGCGGCTATCGGCGTTTGCGCTGAGGGCTGGCCTGATTGGAGTCTAAGATACAGAGGGTTACCAGAGCCTGCTGCCCAGTCATCATGACCTCTCTGTTCTGAGGCTGTATCCATTCAGCCGCATGAATCTGGAGATGTGATTGATGAAAGGGCTTGTGCTCATGCTGCTGCCTTTCTCGATAAAACTGTATATATGAACAGTTTTATCAAGTCGAAGAGAAAATCCATGCGCGTATTTCCAGAGAGCTTGCGTGTTTTTTCGGTCGGTGTTAGCGTAACCTCATGAAGTTCAATGATTTTGCGTTTTTAACTCAAAATTAATGCGCACGTTAAAACAGAAAAACGAGCATGCGTGTTTTTCCAGGGAGGAGAGTTTGGTGAAAGCGGAAATCATCAATCAATTCAAATACCTGCCCTCCTCTAGCAACAAATCGTGCCAACAGAAAAACGCGCATGCTCAGAAATAAAACTGTTATTTACCCATCAGAGTTAAGGAGTAACTTGTGAAAATTGATCAGGAATATTTGAAAGGGTTGCTTGAGGCATTCGAAGCTTCAAATACCCCGACCACGGATATTAAAAAATTAGAACACGCTGGTTTTAGCTATCAAGAAGACAAATTTATATTTCATTTAAGTATTCTGGCAGACCAAAATTTTGTCGAGCGTGAGCAGGGTCATGGTCTTGGCTATCTAAAGGGTGCTGATGGCAATATTTCATGGTCTGAGGTTCCGTTGCGTTTAACTGCAGCTGGCCATGAATTTCTTGAGGCACTTAGAAACAGTGAAGTCTGGGATACTATTAAATCTGAATTTAAAGACGCATCAATAGGTACTCTTTGTCGGGTGTCAAAAGATCTTTTTGAAGGTTATACCAAGAAAAAAGTCACGTCATTGCTGGGTCGCGATGAATAAGCACATAACAAACAAAGGCGGCATCGCCCTGCAGGCTGAACGTGCTAACGCGCGTCGCCGCTTTGGGCGCTAGGACACTCTGAAAAACTCTCCAAAATCAGCAATAATCACCTGACTCATTAGCAGGACGACTGACCATGACCCAGATGACCTTGGCCGAACTCGAACACCAAAACAAAAAGCGCAAAACTCGCCGTGAAGTCTTTCCCAACAAGATGGAGCAGCTGATCCCTTGGTAGTGTTCAACCTCGTAGGAAACGATCATTGAAATGTCGGGGATAATGAGCAGCCGTCCAGTGCGGTGTTGACAAATTTGAAAAGGACTCGTTATTTCGCTGCATTCGTCGCCTTGCCCTGAACAACGGCAATACTCGCGCAGAGCCGTGCAGGATTAAATATATGTCCCCCACACCGACGAAAGCGCAAGGATACCCAACAGCCAAACAATCTGCTCTCAATCAGCCAGCCAGCACGTTGCGCTGGCGGATGCTTGTCGAGCTTCCGGTGATGGGGTAGGGTTCGGCCAATTATCTTGCAGGAACAGCACCTTGTCTTTTTACCTTAATGCCTGGCATTTGCAGCAGGCGTGCCGTGCCGTGAACAGCGGTGGCGTGATTGCCTATCCGACCGAAGCCGTCTGGGGGCTGGGTTGTCACCCGGCGGATGAACGTGCGATCGAGCGGATACTGGCGTTAAAACAGCGGCCGTGGCAAAAAGGTCTGGTGGTGGTGGCTGCCTCGTTATCACAGCTGGATGACTGGCTCTTGCCGTTGAGCAGCAGTGATGAAGCTCAGGTGCGTGCCAGCTGGCCAGGGCCGGTGTCCTGGGTGTTGCCTTGCAGGGATGACGTCAGTCCGTTGTTACGGGGCGAACATGCATCGCTGGCGGTGCGTATTGCCGATCATCCACTGGTGTCGGCCTTGTGCCAACAGGTCGGGCCACTGGTCTCGACCTCTGCCAATCCGGCCGGAGCCGAGCCTGCCCGCACGGCGCTGAAGGTGCGGCAGTATTTTGCCGACGATCTGGATTATTTACTGCCTGGTGTACTGGGTGGCCGTCGTCAACCTTCCGAAATTCGAACTCTGGACGGCACGCGCTTGCGCTGATGCCCGTCGACCCTCAGGAGCCTCTTTTAATGACCGATCACAGCCACTGCGACGTCGACGCAGTCAAAGCTTTTTTACTCGATTTACAGGATCGTATCTGCGCTGCACTGGAGCAGCAGGATGGCCAGGCCCGCTTCAGTGAAGACACCTGGGAGCGGGACGAAGCCGAGGGCAGCCTGCAGTTGCTTGGTGGTGGCCGTACCCGTGTGATTGCCAACGGGGCGGTGATTGAAAAAGGTGGGGTGAATTTCTCTCATGTGCGTGGGCAAACCTTGCCCGCATCGGCGACGGCCAACCGGCCGGAGTTGGCTGGACGCAGTTTTCAGGCATTGGGCGTCTCGCTGGTGATACACCCGGAAAACCCCTATGTGCCGACATCACACGCCAATGTACGGCTGTTTGTGGCCGAAAAACCCGGCGAAGCGCCGGTGTGGTGGTTTGGTGGTGGTCTGGATCTGACGCCGTTTTATCCATACGAAGAGGATGTGGTGCACTGGCACCAGACCGCCAAGGATGCCTGTGCCCCCTTTGGTGATGAAATCTTCCCAAGATACAAACAGTGGTGTGACGAGTACTTTTTCCTCAAGCACCGCAACGAAACCCGAGGCGTTGGCGGCCTGTTTTTTGATGACCTCAACGAATGGGATGGCGAGCGTAATTTCGACAAAAGCTTTGCCTTTATGCAAGCGGTGGGTAATGCCTATATTGATGCCTATGTCCCGATTGTGGCGCGTCGCAAAGACCAGCCCTGGGGGGAGCGTGAGCGCAAGTTCCAGTGTTATCGCCGTGGCCGCTATGTCGAGTTTAATCTGGTATTTGATCGTGGAACGATTTTTGGTTTGCAAACCGGTGGCCGTACCGAATCCATTCTGATGTCCTTGCCGCCGGTGGTGCACTGGGATTACGACTGGCAGCCAGAACCGGGATCGGCCGAAGCACGTTTATACACCGACTTTTTGCCTCATAAAGACTGGGTCTGAGCACCGGGTTGACACCATCGTCAGGATACGCAGGAGTTTCTGTATGACCGATCGTTACGCCGTTGTGGGCAATCCCATTGGGCACAGCAAGTCACCGCTGATACACACCGAGTTTGCGGCGCAAACCGGCGAAGACATTCTCTACACCGCGCTGTTATTCCCGCGTGATGGTTTTGAGCGCGACGCCCGGCTGTTTTTTGAACATGGTGGCGGTTGTGGCATGAATATCACCGTACCGTTCAAGGAAGAGGCCTATCAGCTCGCCGATGCCTATACCGACCGGGCCCGGCGAGCCGGTGCCGTCAACACCCTGAAAAAACAGCCGGATGGCTCGTTGCTGGGAGATAACACCGACGGTGCCGGACTGGTGCTGGATCTGAAACGACACCAGGTGCCATTGGCCGGGCAACGTATCTTGCTGTTGGGAGCCGGTGGTGCCGTTAAAGGTGTGCTGCAGCCCCTGCTGGAAGAACACCCGGCAGAGCTGGTGATCGCCAACCGCACGGTGAGCAAGGCGGAGCAACTGGCGGCAGATTTCAGTGATCTGGGCAACATCTGCGCCAGCGGTTTTGCTGGGTTGAGTGGGCCATTTGATCTGATTATCAACGGCACCTCTGCCAGCCTGGGAGGCGACTTGCCACCGCTGGCCGATGAGCTGGTAGCACATCACACCATCACCTACGACATGATGTACGGAGATCAGGCCACGGTATTCAACGCCTGGGCCGGTGCCCTCGGGGCAGCACAGACGATCGACGGTTTAGGGATGCTGGTCGGGCAGGCCGCAGAAGCGTTTTACGTCTGGCGTGGCAAGCGCCCGGATGTGGCTCCGGTGTTGTCGATGTTGCGGAACGACCGCCGTCGCTAGCGGCATGGTTCTTCTTCAGCGTGGATTCTGCTCCTCAAGAGAGTACTGGCATAGCTGGTACACAGACGTTTTTTTATGTCTTTGTATTGGCCATCTCATGCTGACCACCAGAAGTGCTTGCGCACATCAATGCAGGTTTTTGCAGAGGGCTTTGTGCAATTTGGGTGAGTACATAAATCAGAGGTCGCTCCAGGCTGCCGTTGATACGAAAAACTTCTCCGGATATGTTTGCTCCTTGAGAAAGCATGCGATGGAACATATCAAGATGCCCTCTGGGGACATAGCCAAGTTTGTGGCCTGCGTGCTCAATGAGTATTGCATCGTTGTCCACTGAATTATCTGGCTCGATCACAAAGCGGATTGAATCACCCGCTTTTAATGTTTCTGCTTTAACTTCTGTCTCGTGCCGAAAACCGGCAATTTCAATCAGTATTTCAAATACTTCCGGAGGTTCGTCAAAAGGATGAACCAGCTCAAAACCATCATCTGGCAATTTGGCACCGCTATAACCGAGTAAAGCAAAATCACTTAGTTGTGCACCTTCCGGAATGGCTCGAAGGGCCATGTAGCGAGTAAAATCACGCCGACTACGTGGTGGCAGACGCCGGGTAAATGCCTCCATTACCTGATGTTCATGCCTTTCTTGTTGTAGCGGAAAAGCAGGATGACCCTGAAACCCCATTTGTTTGGCTTGTGTCATGTCGTGTTCAGCACTGTACTGCAACACTACCTTTTCACCTCGTTTTACTATTTGGCCCACACGAAATCGCGAGCGTTGTTGGCTCTCGCGCGCCTGCCAGTACAGCAGTAATCGTTGTGGCTCAACCAAGTGTTCGATGAAACGGTTCATGTCAGTTCTCCAGTGCCTGTAGCAGGCCATCTCTCCTTGTCAGGGTCAGCAAGGTAATAAAATCAGCCCGTTGCTGAGTCAATGGATGTGGCATATCAAAAAGAGTCATATCATGCAACGGCTGTCTGATTTCATCTTCGCACAGCCCTGTCAGGCGCTCTATCAGTATTGGTTTGATTCTGGGGAAATACTCACAATAGCGGACAACACCTTCGGTTAATGATAGGCGCTGGGTATCCTCGGAGTGCCAACGCATTTGGTGTCGGCCTCTGCGAATGTAACAGTCTAGCTGATGATGGTCGCGCATCATGTTCTGCATTTTGTCCCGCTGCAACTCGTGCCCGAGACTGGTGCCGTTATCAAAATAAGGAGCAAACCGTACAGGGGGATCTGTTTCTGACCAAATCAATCCCCAATTCTCTTGATGACGATCGGTATTGCCGATCAAGGCATCAAAACACAGGCACAATCCCCAATAATATTGCCAGTCGGATGCGAGGTATTTCTTGCGCTCCAATACCTTGCTCAGTTTGATTATAGTCGTCAGGTTGTGCTGTCGGCCCTTTTCCCGGTCATAGCCAGGAATAAGGCGCTGCATATATTCCCCGCCGGCAAAGAAGCGTTCTTCAGGGGAGTTGGGATAACCCAGAAACCACTCATTTAGCGTTCCTGGCTCGTTACGGGTTGAATCGATCGCTACAAACACAGGGGGAAGCCTGAGTTTCATCAGGCGCCCGATACGAAAAGCGATCACTTCGGCCCAGTACTGATCTGGATAACGTGATTGTTCCGGATTTCTGGCACTTTTGATGGATTCTTTAAACAGGTAGCGATGACCAGGAAGACAGAAATCAAATGGAGCTTTCATCGGGCACACGCGCAATGATTTCTCGCGCGCCCCAACGGGAAAGACTTCGTAGTCCTGATGGATATTCCAGTTTGCAATATCGATGATCTGATCAGGCTTCTGATAAACCTCTTGCCGATCAATCATGGCGTTGTTACTCCATTAAAAGACAAAATTCCTAACTGGTGTAATACGGCATACGATCGACAGACGATCTCTGTATGGCAAAGAAATAGTATCCATGAATCGAGGCTCTAACAACTTGTCGGTTTGCCCAGCAGATAGCCAGGGGGACTACAGACGGTTATGGGAGACAGACATAAAAAAACCGGCTATTCAGCCGGTTTTTTTCGAGCGTGGTGCGACTTACTTGAATTCGTACACGGTAGTAGTACCGGACACTTCGTTACCCACAATAACCAGGGCGTTACCGCTTGGGCTGTTGTCGGCAGAGACAAAGGCCAGACCTTCTGGAGCCAGATCGCCAGCTGCGCCAGCGGCCAGGTTGCCATCGTCGATTTCGTCGATATCAACAGAGAAGTCACGGTTCAGTTCGTAGGTTACAAACTGTGGTGCGAACGGGTTGCTGACGTTAAACACCATGATGCCACCCTGACGTTCGAGACCAATAAACGCGTAGGTTTCGCCGTTCACTTCACCCAGAGTCAGGCCTTCTGGCTCTGGCCCTTTGTTGTCGGAACGGTTGTCGATCTTGTTGTTGTCGTTGGAGGCGTTGAAGTAATAAGGCGTGGTATCGGCAACGGTTTGCTCGAACTGATCGCCAGAATCAAACACCAGGTCGCCTTCTGCATTCCAGATAGAGAACGAGCGCGCGCCGTAGACGTAGATTTCATCGATATCGCCGTCGTTGTCGGTATCGCCATCAACGCCGGATACGGTCAGGCCACCCAGGCCAGCGTCGCCGTCTTGCAGTACGGCAATCTGGTCGGAAGTGAAGGCTGTGGTATCCAGGTTCAGGTCTTCCAGATCGGATTCTTCAGCGAAGCCATCATAGTCCCGTGCATCACCTTCGTTGGCGGTAACGATATAGGTGTTGCCGTTAAACGAGTAAGAAGCGATGGAGTCTGGCATGTACATGCCAAGCAGTGGTTGCTGTTCGATATTGGCAACCTCGTCTTCCTTGTTGGCATCCAGGCCGTTGCCTTGAACACTGTGGTCCTTGAAGCCCAGCGCTACTACGTCTGTTACCGTAGCGGTAGCGATGTCGACGATTGCCATGGCGTTGTTTTCTTGCAGCGATACAAAGGCCGTGCTGTTGTCGGCAGACACTGCAATATATTCTGGCTCCAGATCCTGGGCGACGGTGGCACCAGGGCCAAAGATACGGACGTCGTCATCAATCGGGGTGGCGCCATCAGTATTGAACGCAGAGAAGCCCGCGGTGCTGACGGTTGGTACGCCGTTGACGAGGCGGATGATGGAGACTGAACCCTCTGGGTCAACGGTGTAATCATCGTTGGGCTCGCCTTCGTTGGCGACCAGTACGGTGTTACCGTCGGGTGAGAAGGTGATCATATCTGGCAAGGCACCCACTTCAACAGAAGCAAGGAACGTCAGCGAGTCGCTGTTGTAGAAGTAAGCACGACCGTTGTCCTGTTTGGTATCTGCTTCGACGGCGAGGGCCAGAATGCCGTTACTGACGGCAACGCTGTTAACACCACCGACTTCGAAGCCGGCTACACCGGCGTCTTCGGCAGAAATAGTGCCCAGCAGCGTTGGGGCGGATGGATCATTCAGGTCGAGTACGTCAACCGCGGCATTCCCTGAGTTGATCACAAACAGTTTGTTGGTGGTGCTGTCGAAGGCAACGATTTCAGCACCGCCATCGTCATAAATACCCGACTCATAACGGCCGACCTGAACCAGCTGACCACTGAAGCCATCAACACCATCGGTACCGTCAACGCCATCGGTGCCGTCAACGCCATCGGTGCCGTCAACGCCATCGGTGCCGTCAACACCATTGGTGCCATCAACGCCATTGGTGCCATCAACGCCATTAGTACCGTCAACACCATTGGTGCCGTCATCGCCATCAGAGCCACACGCAGCCAGCAGTGATGCCATTGCTACAGCCAGTGCCGTCTTCTTCATCATCTCAAGAGTCATTGCGATATCCTTTGTAAGCCAATGTTTTTTAAGGTCATATATGGTGCGTTAGCGTATGACTGTTTAATGACAGTGCTTTGACTCGGGTATGACAGTTGGATGACACTCAAATGGCAGAATGCTGACGCCATAAAGAGTTGCAGAGAGGCTAGGGAGCGGGTGTTGGAGCGGGTGTTACTGATCCATTAAAGAATCAATACAAGCGAGAAGTGGATCATAACCGGGCAAGAAAACGGTAGCCGGTGTGGTGCGGCCAACAGCGGAACAACCGCCAGAGCTGGCGGCTGTTCAAGACCTGCAATCGCTGGGAATCAGCTTTCAAATTCACCGTTATGGTAGATTTCCTGCACATCTTCCAGATCGTTCATCAGATTGGCAAAACGCTCAAAGTGCTCAACATCGTCGGCGGCAATCGGGTGCGGCATCTGCGGCAGATAGGTGATTTCTTCCATTTCGAAATCAATATCAGGACGCCAGCTGGTCAGAGCGGTTTTGGTTTTGAAAAACTCAGTAGGTGGCACCAGCACCGTTACCATGCCGTCTTCGCAGTCGATATCCGAGACATCGATATCCGCTTCCATCAGCATCTCCAGCGCGTCATCTTCGCTGTCATCGGCAAATACAAACATGGCGCGATGATCGAACATGTGTGAGACCGAGCCCTGGCTGCCCAGTTTGGCCTTGCATTTGGAGAACACACCGCGGATTTCACCGAAAGTACGGTTGGGGTTATCGGTCAGGGCGCTGATCAACACCATGGCCCCACCCGGAGCAATGCCTTCGTACAACGCGGGCTGGAAGTCTTCGCCCGTGCCACCGTTGGCTTTGTCGATGGCCTTCTCGATCACGTGGGTCGGTACCTGGTCTTTCTTGGCCCGATCGATCAGGGAACGCAACGACAGGTTTGCCGATGGGTCGGTACCGCCCGCCTTGGCGGCTACATAAATTTCACGGCCATACTTGGAGTAGACCTTGGTTTTTGCCGCGGCCGTTTTGGCCATGGATTCTTTCCGGTTTTGATACGCTCTGCCCATGGGAATCAGTCTTTTCTTGGGTGAATAAGTCAAAAAACGCCCGAATTGTACCCATTGCAACGGAAGCTGTCTTGTCGATCCGGCCGCAGGCCATGGATTTCCACCGCAAAGCCGACGTCTGTCAGTCGTTGCTGAATCATTCTGAGCGCCAGAAAACAGCCTTCTGCCCGCTGATTAAATCCGCGGCTGGCCACATTGCCGCTCAGTGACTGGGCTTGCCGGCCAGATAACGTTCACGGAACAGGTTGAAATATACCGCCAGACGAGCGCTGGCAACCGGTGCCTGCAACTGCTGCAGGATCTCGATCGTCACCTCAGCAGTACCCAATTGATAATCGTGCGCCGCTTCCCGTAACTGATAGTTGCCCGGAGCCTGTGGCTGAATACCCAACACCGGTAGATTAGCCAGACAGGGGCTACGGAACATCTTGCGCGCTTCCCGCCAGCTGCCATCCAGCAATACCAGCAGCGGTTTGCGCCGGGACTCCGCGGCCTGTGTACGGTATTGCTGCAACGCCGCGGGAGTATCGAGGCGACGGTGACTGTCGGCGTACTGGAACGGAAACACCAGTACAGGGGCATAAGCCGGATTGGTCAGCAACGCCAGCAAGGCCGGATCCGGCTCGGTGCGATTCCACAGAAAAGCGTGATTATCGCTTAATACATCCGCCGCCAGACGGCCGCTGTTACTGGGTTTGTAGACCTCACCCTTATAAAAAATCAGACAAACGGCCGCTTCATCCGACGGCGCTGGCCGTTCTGAACACAAACACAAGGGCACCGACAGCAAACAATGCGGACAACGAACCATCCGCCCGCCACGGGCAATAAATGCCCGTCGGGACTGCGCCAACTCGCGCTGACGCAGACGAGTAACCGCATTTTCGAGCACAGGAGGAACATCAGACATGATCAGTACACGGGGAGAAAAGGGAGCGCATAGTGAGGCAAAGTGACCGCAGCGGCAAATTGTGGTTGCCTTATCGGGCAGAAGCGGGCCAGACCGTCGTCAGAAAACCGGGACAGAACAACGGTTAAACAGCGGCGTTGGGTGGTTGAACAACGATGCCGGGCGATAGGGGATAGGGGATAGGTTCGGAGTATGAACCGGTATTGACAGGCCTGGCGCGGTTAAACAATAGCCCCGAGAGACAGAATAACGACAAAAACCACCACTACTCCTGATTTTATGACCAAACCAGGACACTCCAGCAAATACCTGCACCCAAATGGATGACAGCCAAGTACACTCCACCCTGGTACATCCACACCAGATTCAGGCACATCGCAGCAAACCAGCGGAGATCAGCATGCGCACCATCACCACCCAGGAATTTTTTGAAGAATATCGCCCCATACGTAACCCCCATAACGAACAGGCCGGACTGGATGGCTGCCTGATGGGGCGTAGCGGACTGGAGTACGCCCGAGTGCTCGAAATCATGCAAGAGTCCCCCGAAAACGTTTGGACCTATGCCGATAGCGGCAGTGAAACACCGGTATTAAGCAGCGGCTTTACCTCCCTTAAAAGCCTGGGCTACGTGATTACCCGCGAGCCAGCGGACATCTTTATCGAGGTTGTGGGGTAGTATAATTACTGAAATTTCTAAAAAATATTTGTTAGATTTGTCCTTAATGATGAGGTTTTTCTGATGGAACAGGGTATTTACGAACAACTAATCACTGAGTCACTCAAGCTGCAGTTGAATAGTGATAAATACTATATAGCAGAACGAAAAATTGAGCCGAATGAGGCCGCATTATGGTTGGCAAATTTTTTAGCAAAGATTTTATCAATAGCATTAGAAAACCTACCAAGATCAGGTAATTCATTAAAAGATAAACTAGAATTCACTAACCAATTGATGCAATGGGTTGATGATAATTTACTGGAAAAAAATTTATTAAGTGAGAATTTACTCGACACTAAAGGCCGAATTCTTACAGCCTTGCTGCAGAAAGAAAACCCCATTGCCGCAGACTTAGAAGCCTACGCAGAGAGAATAATGCCGCTGACAGGACTGTCTGAAAGTGAATTGTTCTGCGGTAATAATTCTGGATTGTCACTTGAGAGTGAGATTAAGCGAGAGATTTTATCGGCAGACGAAATTTATTTATTAGTATCGTTTATAAAGTGGACTGGTATTCGTATTTTCAAAGATGAATTAGAAAGTTTTACTAAATCTGGTCGAAAATTAAAAGTCATTACAACTTCTTATATGGGAGCAACAGATTTTAAAGCGGTACAGTTTCTGGCTGGTCTGCCGAATACGGAAGTAAAGCTCAGTTACAATACCAGCTCTGAGAGGCTGCATGCTAAATCATATTTGTTTAAACGTAAAACTGGTTTTGATACCGGATATATTGGCTCGTCGAATCTATCTCATTCGGCATTGACAAACGGGCTCGAATGGAATTTAAAGATTACATCGCAAGAGATTCCACATATTTTGAAAAAATCTTTGGATATGTTTGAAGTATATTGGAATTCGAGTGACTTTGAAATATACGATGGATCTGAATGTAGTGAGAAAAAACTACGAATATCTTTAAGTAATGAAGGTGGTTCGAAATATGAATTCTCAGGTGTGGATTTTGATATAAACCCTTATCCTCACCAGAAAGAAGTGTTGGAGCGATTAACTGTAGAAAGGCAACTACATGGTCGTTTCCGTAATCTTATCGTCGCTGCAACAGGTACTGGAAAAACTTTAATATCAGCATTTGATTTTTCACGCTATTATCGTGCACATCCACAGGCGAAATTTTTATTTGTTGCTCATCGACAGGAGATTTTACAACAAGCGCTGTCCAGTTATCGATCAATTTTGCGTGATAAAAATTGGGGGGCATTATGGTTTAGTGGCGAAAGTCCAACAAGTTATGATTCTCTCTTTGCTTCAGTTCAAAGCTTGAAAAATAATTTGTCAAATGGAAAGTTGTCGCTGACCGGTGACTTCTATGACTTTATTGTTGTTGATGAGGTCCACCACATAGCAGCCAATTCATATCGTGAAATATTGTCTTATTTTAAACCAAAAATATTACTTGGTTTGACAGCTACTCCTGAGCGTCATGATGGCTTAGATATACTTGATGATTTTTATGGTGTTATTGCTGCAGAAATTCGATTGCCAGAAGCTATTAACCAGCGAATTTTGACACCATTCCATTATTTTATGATTTATGATGATACCAATTTAGCATCAGTTAATTGGAATAATGGGCGATATGACCAGGCAGAATTGAGCCGTCTTTATAGACAAGATCCTGTGAGAACCAAACACATCTTACAGGCAATGACAGATATCTTAACAGATGTCTCTGAATGTAGAGCATTAGCTTTTTGCGTCGATCGAGAGCATGCTGAATTTATGGTGAATGAGTTTTTAAAGGTAGGATTAAAGGCGGGGTGTTTGACCTCAAATAATAGTCATGAGAGAGATTTTTTACGTCGACAGATTAGAATGGCAGAAATTAATATATTATGTGTTGTTGATATGTTTAATGAAGGTGTCGATATTCCAGAGATCGATACATTATTGTTTTTGAGGCCTACAGAATCATTAACTGTTTTTTTGCAGCAACTCGGACGTGGATTACGACTTACAATGGATAAGGATAGTTGTACGGTTCTGGATTTTGTTGGAAATTCACGCTCGGAGTATGATTTTTCTTCGCGCTTGCGGGCATTGATTGGAAAAACTAAAAAATCCATTAAGGAAGAAGTTGAAAATGGCTTTCCTCATCTTCCATCTGGCTGTAACTTAGTGGTAGAAGAAAAAGCAAAAGCTCAAATTTTAAATAATATACGAGCAGCAGTTTTTAACTTAACACGACTAAAGAGGATGCTAGTTAATTTCAAACACCAGACTGATTTACCGCTTACTTTGTCAAATTTTTTGAAAATAAATCCTCAAGTCACTATTGAAGATATCTATAAAGTTCAAACTAACAACAAGCGAGGGTGGAATCAATTGGTTGATTCTGTACTTTCTGGAGAAATACAAGAACCTGAAGTAGGAATGGATTTGACAAACCCTTATGGACGGGCCATATATCGACATATTATGTCTTGTAATAGCATGGACTATCTTAAATTTCTTAAAACGTTATGTTGCAGTAATTTCGATATGCCATTGATTTCCAAAAAAGAAAAAATATATGGAATTATGACGCATTACGCATTTTGGGGTAAGCCTGGTCTTAGTCTCGGATTTTCCTGTCTAGAGGAAAGCCTTAGGGCTTTGAAGAATGAAAAATTACAAGCAGAGCTTGTAGATGTTATTGATATTTCTATTGGCCGGATTGAACATGTAGAGATTGCTCCTGATAATATTTTTGATGTCCCACTGTTTTTGCATAGTAGATATTCAAGAGAGCAAATATTCACGGCTTATGGATTAAATGATTTTGAAAGTGAGACGGTTGCCTTTGAGGGCGTTATTTCTGTTAAGAATACAAATACCGAACTATTATTCGTAACATTAGATAAGACAGAAAAACATTTCTCTCCTACCGTGATGTATCATGATTATGCAGTAACAGAAACTCTTTTTCATTGGCAAACACAAAATAGTGCTAGGCCTGATCGTGGCAGGGGAAAAGATTATATTCAACAAGCTATAAATGGTCGAAAAATAATATTATTTGTACGCGAAAAAACCAAAGATTTGGATGGTAGAACTATGGCCTTTGTTAACTTGGGATGTGTTAATTACGTAAGCCATTCTGGCTCTAAACCCATGAATATTACTTGGGAGCTTGAAAAGCCAATGCCTGCATTTATTTGGCATGCTGCTGCGAAGCTTTCCTTAGGTTGATATCATTTTTTTACAGGGCTGCTGTAATTATTTTAAATGATGATCTGATACCAGTAAGCTTGTTATTAAATTATGCCTGTCGGCACTAATTTAGTGTGGGCTCTGTCTTTCCCCGGTGTCAGCAGCAACTATCCCCAATCTGCATAATCGCTGGAATTGATCCGCTCTTCTCTCTCCTCTCACTCCCTGAATGGTTGTATTAATAACTGATCAATCCTTGAATCCTGAGGCTGTCGATATTGCTTCAGGCCAATGGTCATATTGAGGTGGCCATCCTTGGGTTGGGGGACGTAGGTGCCAAACAGCTGATCCCATACACTCAGGAAGAAGCCGAAGTTGGAGTGGGTTTCAGCCGGGTGCCAGGAATGATGCACGCGGTGCATATCGGGGGTAACGATGATCCGTCGCAGGTGGCGGTCGAGGCGGTTGGGCAACCTGATGTTGGCGTGGTTAAACATGGCAGAGGCGTTCAGCAGGATTTCAAACAGCAGGACGGCCAGTGCCGGTAAGCCAAGCAGGGTGATAACGGCGGTTTTGATCAGCATCGACAGCAGTATTTCCAGCGGATGAAAACGCAGGGCGGTGGTGACGTCGATATCAAGATCGGCGTGATGCATACGGTGTAATCGCCATAATAACGGCACGGCGTGAAAAACCCGGTGTTGCGCCCAAATCAGGTAGTCCAATAGCAGGATGGTCGCAACCAGCAGCAGGGGGCTGGGCAGCTGTTCAAGCAGTGGGGTATGCAGTAGTCCCCAATGGTGTTGTTCGGCCAGCAGGGCGATGCCGACGGCAGCGGCAGGAAACAGCAGTCGCAGTATCAGGCTGTTGAGAACGACGAGGCCGAGGTTGTTGAGCCAGCGTTGTGGTTTGCTGGCGTGGAGCGGTCGGCGCGGCTGGAATATTTCCAGCAACGCCATCAATAACAAGACCCCAAAAAAGACGCTGGTACGGATGATCGGTTCATATGTCTGCCAGTCGGTCATGGTCTGTCCTGTGTGTCCTTGAGGTCTGTGTTGGCCGTCTGTCAGCAGCAGGCCTGGGTATTGGTGTCGGTTTCCGGTAGCGCATTGCCACAGCCTTCAAATAACCCGAAGTGCTGGCTGAAGTCACCGATAAAACGGAAATGTTCTGCAAAGCGGGTATCGTGCAGCATTTTCCAGGTGTTGCCGCACACAGGAAACAGGCGTCCGGCTTCGATGCGGTGATGGCTGTCCAGTTCAAAACAGTGAGGCGACAGGGTCTGGGTGCCGTTATAGATAACAGCCTGGCCATAGTCTTCGCATTCACTTTCCAGCCCTTCGAGTTTGAACAGTCGATAGGTGGCGGAAGAGAAGCGTAAATTGCCGGTCGACAAGGCCAGGGCATCGTCGGTGATTTCCAGCGGGTGAGCCTCGACTAAACGCGGGTCAGCAAAGCCATTGGCTTTTGAGAGCCGCAGGAAATCCTGGGTATACAAGGCACCGCCCAGGCATTCGCCATATAACACCGGGTCGTTACGTACGGCAGCGGGGACGCGGCGGTCGGAATACACATCGGAGAAGAAAAATTCACCACCGGGTTTCAGCAGTTGATGGACGCCTTTCAGTACGGCGGCTTTGTCGGGGGAGAGGTTGATCACGCAGTTGGAAACAATGACGTCGAATGACTCAGGTTCCAGACCGAGTTCGTCGAGTTTTTCGATAAAGCCTTGAATAAAACGAACGTTGGAAAAACCAAATGCATCGGCGTGCCAGTCTTGATGTTGGCGTGCAACGGCCAGCTGTTCGTCGGTCATATCGACACCAATCACTTCACCTTCAGGCCCGGCCAGCTGAGCCAGGGCGTAAACATCACGACCGGCACCACAACCGAGGTCGAGAATCCGGCAGCCGCGTAATTGGGTTGGGCATACCAGTCCGCAGCCGTAGTAGCGGGTTAATACTTCCGGGTGAATGGCGGCCAGCAGGGGTTTGAGCCAGCCCGGCATGGCGGTTGGGTCACAGCAGGCGGTGGTTTTCAGGTCGGCGGAGCTTTGTAGCTGTTTGCCGTAGTAGTCTTGAACGATGTCATGCATATCAGTGGCTCCGGAGCGGGGCTGGTTGTGAGGTCGATGGGTAATCAGCAGGCGTTGAGCGCTTCTGTCACCAGCCAGTGGCTGGGCAGATGTCGCAGGTCGTCGGGTTCGTCGATATCGTGCAGCATGGGTTGTTCGGCCAGGGTGCGCTGGTCAGCCAGAATGCGTTCACGGCTGAGTTGTGCCACGGCGGCGGTACTCCAGGGCATATTGGTAAACAGGCTGTCCAGCGGTTGCCGTAATCCGAGCAAGGCATAGCCGCCATCACTAACGGGCGTGAGGCAGGTGTCATGGCTATCGAGAGCATGTGCGGCTGCTTGTAAATGGTCACGGTTCAGGCCGGGGCAATCGGTGCCTATCAACAGTATGGCTTCACCGGCGGCGGTCGCACGGTGTACGACCCGGTTGAGGCGCTGGCCAAGATCGCCACCGCCTTGTTCACTGAGGGTGACGAGAGCTGGCAGCGCCAGAGTCGGCCAGATCGGATGGTGTACCGAAGGGCTGACACACAGTTCAACCGGGCCAATCCCGGCGGCCAGTGCTTCTGTGAGAGTGTGTTGCAGCAGGCGCTGGGCCAGTTGGGCAGACCCCTGTTCTCCCAGGGCCGGAATCAGCCGGGTTTTGGCGTAACCCGGCAGTGGCGCTTTGGCCATGATTACCAGTCGTGTACGGGTGTTAGGTTTGCTCATGTTTTGTTGTATTCCTTTGCCAGTTGTTCTGCCGGCGCGCCGCGCCAGTAAGCCCAGCGTAACCGCCACATCAGGAAAATGGTGCGCCACACGCCATGTTGCAGCCAGCGGCGGCCTGAGGTGTGTACCTGGGCGCGCAGGCAGTGTGGGCGTTGTTGGCGCTTCAGGCGCTTGGACAGCTCGATATCTTCCATCAGTGGCTGGTCGGGAAACTGGCCAACGTGGTCGAACAAGGTACGGCTGACGAACATGGCCTGATCTCCGGTAGCAATACCACTCAGGCGAGAGCGCAGATTGATCAGGGTGGCAATCACCGTCAGCATCAGGGCGTCACCGCTGATCGTTACATCAAAACGTCCCCAAAGTGGTGATAAATGATGTTGAAGCAGTGGCTCGATCACCTGGTGCGGCTGTTCCGGTAGCCGGGTATCGGCATGCAGGAACAGCAGCAAGTGCCCTTGGGTATGCTGAGCGCCGGTGTTCATTTGTCTGGCCCGGCCACGGGCTGACGGTACTACCCGGAACCCGGCTTGGGTGGCAATGGCGACCGAATCGTCCCGGCTGCCGCCATCGACCAGCAAAACGTCGCAGCGGTGGCTGCCTATCTGTCCTCTAACGCGAGTCAGATGGGCCAGCAAGTCGGGCAGGGAGCCGGCTTCGTTCAGCATCGGGACGATGATGGACAGCACCGGGCTGTGCTCCGGTATCCGGTGCTCAGGGCAGGGTGCGGTTAAGTCGCCAGTCATAGTCCAGATACTCGATGTCTTGTTGGCCTGCTTGCAAGCGTTGAATGGCGTCGTCTGGTAATGCCAGGGCGGCATGATAGTGAAGGAAGAAATCTTCCAGCCGTTGGTAGCCTTTCCAGCCCTGTTCAAAATCCTCGCGATACCATTTGAAAATCGAGGAGACTGCCAGAACGTCGCCATCGAGGCGGTTTTGCTGACGGTTGCTGAGGAACTGGCGCGTCTGTTCATTCAGCTGAATGTCGAGCTGGGCGCCGCTGTAGGCTTCTGCCCGTAAGGGCGGACAGCCTATGCTGGCGCAGTTCACGGCAAAGTGAATCAACGGGTTGTTGTAGCGTCCGGGCTGTCGAATCAGCGTGTGTTCAATATCATCCAGCGAGCGGGTTTGGCCCAATAAAGGGATAATTTTCTTGCTCCAGGGTGAGCTGAAAAAATTACCCAGGTCTTTGATGGAGTCCAGGTTGGGCCAGGAGGTCAGAATGCGTTCGACCGTCCAGGCGTTATAGGCATTGATCAGGAAGGCCAGTTGTTCGTCTTTGTGCCATTGCTGGAAATCGGCTTCTGATACGGTCGCGAGCGCTTCCAGATACTGCGTCAGTAACGGTCGTTCGGCATTGATGCCTTGATAATCCACCTGGGTGGATTGGCCATCGGCAGTGGTGTGTACATAACGGCTGAGCAGCTGATTCCATTGGGTATGGTCGAAGGCTGGTCCAGCTTCACTGTTGTCCATTGCTTGTTCGGTATGTACGGCTTGTCCGGCATTAACCGTTTGCCCTGCGTCGATAACCTGATCGCTGGCGCCAGGCTGGTCAGGTGCCGCGGTGTCAGCCTGGACAGGCAGTGAACCCAGCAGCGAAAACAGTAGGGCCAGGCCACTGGCCATAACCCGTTTGGGCCGGCGTTGACGAGCGCCTCGCATTCCTGGTTCTGCCATTGGAGGATGAACTTGACGGTGAATCTCGTGAGTATCAGGCATTGCCGCGTCTCCAGTTATGGTAGCGTTCCAGCCAGGCCAGTACGCGCTCTGGTGCATGTGCCCGCTTCCATTCGCCAGCGACGTATTTATTGGCTTCGGCCCAGGTTGGGTAAGCGTGGATGGTGCCAAGCACCTTGTTGAGTCCCAGGTTGTGTTTCATGGCCAGTACAAATTCGGCCAGTAGATCGCCGCCATGTTCACCGACAATGGTGACGCCGAGAATGCGATCTTTACCCGGCACGGTCAGTACTTTGACAAAGCCATGGGCGGCACCGTCGGTGATGGCCCGGTCGAGGTCGTCGAGGTTGTATTGGCTGATTTCGTAATCGATGCCTTGGACTTTGGCTTCTTGCTCGTTGAGGCCAACCCGGGCAATTTCAGGGTCAAGAAAGGTCGTGGCCGGGATGACGCGATAATCGACGCGGAATTTCTTGAATGAGCCAAACAGTGCATTCACCGCAGCGTACCAGGCCTGGTGGGCGGCAACGTGGGTAAACTGATACGGCCCAGCCACATCCCCGGCGGCAAAGATATTGGGGTAGAGCGTTTCCAGATATTCGTTGGTGACCAGGGTGCGGTTGGTTTCGATATTAAGATTTTCGAGGCCATAGCCGTTCAGTCGGGCACTGCGGCCGATGGCACACAGTAGCTGGTCAAATTCCAGGGTGATTTCTGTCGTCTCCTGAGACGGCTTGGCCGGGTCATGGGCGACCAGAACAATACGCTTGCTAACGCCTGTTTCAGTCTCGACCTGTTCGCAACGCACGACGCGATGATGGGTCAGCAGCGTGACGCCATCTTGTTGTAATGAATCGGCAGCCAGGGTGGACACGTCTTCGTCTTCCCGTGCCAGAATGCGTGGGCCACGTTCAATTTGCGTAACCTGAGAGCCGAGACGGGCAAAGCTTTGGGCCAGCTCGCAGCCGATCGGGCCGCCTCCCAGTACCATCAAGCGTTTTGGGGCCTGATCCAGCTGGGCAAAGGTGTCCCATAATGTATCGCTGGTGACGTAACCAACTTCATTCAGGCCAGGAATATCCGGGATCGTCGGGCGAGCGCCAGTGGCAATAATGACTGAACGGCTGGTCAGATGCTGAACCTCGTCTTCCCCACCGGTGGACGACGGGCGACGAATTTCAACGGTCCAGGGGTCAATCAGTTTGGCGTAACCCTGCATGACCTCAACACCGAGTTTGGTGTAACGTTCGACGCTGTCGTGGGGTTCGATGGCCTGAATCACCTGATGCACTCGTGCCATGATGGTACGGAACGAGAAGCGGGGGACGTCGGTTGCTGGTGTCTCTGCTGTCAGGCCATAGTGTTCGGCATGGCGAATCTGATGCGCGACCTTGGCGCTTTTGATCAGGGCCTTGCTGGGGACACAGCCATAGTTGAGGCAGTCACCCCCCATCTTGTTGGCTTCTATCAGGGTCACTTTGGCTTTGACGGCGGCGGCGATATACGCCGATACCAAACCACCGGCACCGGCTCCAATCACTATCAGGTTACGGTCAAAATGACGGGGTTTTTTGTAGCCATCGTAGACACGTCTGGCTTTGATGACGGCCAGCAGTTTTTTGGCTAGCAACGGGAACAAGCCCAGCAGGGCAAAGGATAAAATCAGCGATGGTGACAAGATGCCAGACAGGCTTTGCAGCTGCGATAACTGGGTGCCTGCGTTAACGTATACCGCCGTGCCGGCCAGCATGCCGAGCTGACTGACGCCGTAAAATGTGGCGGCCCGGACAGGGGTTAGTCCCATCAACAGGTTGATCAGAAAGAAGGGAAAGACCGGTACCAGACGCAAGGTAAACAGATAAAAAGCGCCGTCTTGGCGGACACCATCGTTAATGGCTTGCAGGCGCTCGCCAAAACGTTTTTGTACGGTGTCTTGCAATAGATAGCGTGAGGCGAGGAATGCCAGCGTGGCACCGATGGAGCTGGCGAACGATGCAATCAGCGTCCCCCAGCCTAATCCGAACAGGGCTCCTGCGGCAAGGGTCATGATCGCCGCGCCGGGTAGTGACAGGGCTGCCATCACGATATAGGCCAGCAGGAACAAACCGCCGCTGAGTAGAGGCTCCGCCTGACGCTGCTGTTCAAAATCACTCAAGCCGTTTTTCAGGCCGTCGAGTGTCAGTAGCTGGTTCAGGTCGAAGTAAAAAAAACTGCCAACCAGTGCCAGCGCCAACAGTATCAGGGAAAGCTTCTTCATCGGGTTCTCCAGGTTGGACTAAAGTGCGCCGCCACAGCTGCTGCCTTGGCCTGCGGTACAACCGTAACAATGGTCGGCCACGGCGACCGGCTGGTTGTTCAGGTCGTGGGTCAACAAATCACGCAGGTGTCGGGTGGCATGGTCGGCTAACGGCATTTCAAGTTGTTGGTTAAAGTCGCAGTCGAACAGATTGCCCTGCCAGTCGACGCTGACGGTCGTGCGGCACATCACGCCAGCGAGGTTGTCGTCCTGATGGTGGCTTTTCAGCAGCTGCATATAGTCGGCAAACTGACCCTTGGAAATCAGCGTGGAACCAAAGCGTTTGATGGGCATATTGGCGAGCACAAACAGTTGGTTGAATTCGATATCAAAGTGTTGTTTCAGCTCGCGGCGATAGTCGGCTTCGAGGGCTTGTTGATTGGGCGGCAATACTGGGCCCTGAGGGTTAAATACCAGGTTCAGGGTCAGGCCACTGTTGGCTTTGCCGTAGCCCAGTTCGTTCAACAGTCGTAGTCCGGTGATGCTTTTATCGAAGACGCCATTCCCCCGTTGCTGGTCGACATTTTTCACCGAGTAGCAGGGCATGGAGGCGACAATCTCGACGCGGTGTTCGGCGAGAAATTGAGCCAGTTGTTCTTGCCCGGGTTCGCATAATACGGTGAGGTTGCAGCGGTCGATGACCTTGACGCCAGCGGCAGTGGCCTGGCTGACCAGATAACGGAAATCATCGTGTAATTCCGGTGCGCCACCAGTCAGGTCGAGGGTGTGAATCTGACGGGCTTTTAGTATCGGTACGATCAGGTCGATGGTCTCTCGGTCCATCATTTCGGTGCGGTTTGGCCCGGCGTTAACGTGACAGTGCAGGCAGCTGAGATTGCAGCGATAGCCCAGATTGACCTGCAATATTTCCAGCGGTTGGCGTTGCAGGGCAGGGAAGTCAGTCACTTCCAGCAAGGGGAGTGTCGCGTGCATAAAGGCTCCGGTTTTGGGTAATCAAGCGGCGTTAATCGGTTGTTATTTATAAGTGTGGTCGCTGCTCGGCGCGATTGCTTACAAATAAAGAGATTTTTTTGCGATTGTTTATGCGCAACCAAACGACGGACAAGCCCCGGGAGCAGAATATCGGCCTGCAGCCTGGGGTGCCACAGGGTGTTACGGTTCAGGTTGGCGCCTTTGTGGGGTAAGAGGGATGAGTATGGTGCAAGTCGGCTTCGTGATTCGAAACCATCCGGTGGCCCAGAGTGAGCTCCGGATTAAATAGATGTCCTCAGGACACTGCCCAGCCAAATAACCGCTTTATGGACAAGGCAATGACTCAGGTGATGTGAATAGGCGGTGTAAGCAGTCTGTGTGGATAGAGGGGTGGGAGCAGAAAATAATTCCCTGGCGGCCCAATCAAAGAGCGATTGGGCGACGCTGCCAATCGCCAAATCAGTCAATGCCTAGCAGCAGTTCCAATGCGCGCTCGAGCCGGTCGGTAATGGTATCCATTGCCAGCAGTTGTTGCTGGGTGTCCGCATCAAAAGCAATCAGTCCAAACAGTTGGAAACTGAACTCGTTGACCGGTTTGGTTTGCCAGTCGTGGGTCTGGTACACCGCCTGGAATTCCGGTTGGCGGAAAGCCAGGATATCCAGCCGTTTGAGAATCCGCTGCTTGAGTTCCTCGTGGTAGTCGTGATCGTCCGGGTCGGCCTCGCGGTCCAGGAAGGGTTCGCAGTCGTAGACCATATAAGGCAGCGTCTGTTTTTCCGCGATAGCCCGGTAGCGTTGGCGAATATGAATATTAAGCAGCAAACGGCCATCGTCGAGGGCCTTGAGCAACTCTGGCTGACCTGCCGAAAATATCGGGTAAGGCTTGTAAGTCGCCTGGTTGGAATGCAGCGCAGTGTGCGGATCCTGATTGGGCTTGGCCGGGCTGAGCAGCTTTTGGGTATGGCAGATAGCAACCGGTGTCTGGGTATCAAGACAATGCTGGATCATCTTGCGATAACGGGGTTCGAACACATGTAAGGGGAAGACGGTGCCAGGGAAGGTCACGCAGTCCGGGATGGGGAAGATACAGATATCGGTCATAAATGGTCTCCGGAACGGACGGGCGTGTGCCCGTATAACGCTGGTCAGATTGGTCTGTTATACCCTGATGACTGCGGTTGGACGATGAAAGATTGTTACGGCGGGCAGCAGGCACCCGCCGCGAGGTTCAAGGCTGGTCGTACCCCTCAGCCAGGTGTTTGTCTTTCAGTTTGACGTAGTTACCGGCACCGTAGGTAAAGAAGCTGCGTTCCTTGGCGGTGATTTCCCGTACCGGTTTGGCCGGTGTTCCCATATAAACCCAGCCGCTTTTGAGGACCTTGCCCGGAGTGACGGTCGCGCCAGCGCCGACAATCACGTCGTCTTCGACAATGGCGCCGTCCATGATCATGGCTTTCATACCGACCAGCACGCGATTGCCGATGGTACAGCCGTGCAGCATGGCCTGGTGGCCGATGGTGACGTCGTCACCAATGATCAGCGGGTAGCCGCCGGGGTTGTAATCGCTGGCGTGGGTGATGTGGAGCACTGAGCCATCCTGCACACTGGTGCGGGCGCCGATGCGAATATGGTGCATATCGCCACGAATCACCGCCAGTGGCCAGACCGAGCTATCGTCGCCCAGTTGCACGTCGCCAATAACGACGGCGCTGCGGTCAACAAAAACCCGTTGGCCCAAGTCTGGGGTTTGGCCCTGAAAACGGCGGACGCTGTTCATCGTGGTGTACTCCTGTGTGGTGGCTTGTCTGTTATGCATGCGGTGTTGCCAGGCGGAAACAATAATAGCTTTGTAGTGGTCTGTTGGTCTTCTGGTGCAACAATGTGTCTCGGGTCGGGTGGGTGAAACACGTCTTTACTGTACTTATATTAGCGCTTCCCCACCATTCTCTAGAGGTCTTGTTTATGTCGAATCTGGATGTGTTGTTTACGCCAGTGTCACTGGGTGACATTGAGTTGGCTAACCGTTTTGTGATGGCACCACTGACCCGTTGCCGGGCTGTAGGTCATCTGCCGAATGCATTAATGGCGGAATATTATGGACAACGGGCCAGTGCTGGTCTGGTGATTACAGAATGCACGATGGTCACGGAAGGAACGTCGGCGTTTGGAAATGACCCCGGCGTGTATGCTGCCGAGCAAGTGGATGCCTGGAAGCAAACGGCTGATGCCGTACATGCCCGTGGCGGCAAGGTGTTTATGCAGATCTGGCACGCGGGTCGTGCTGCTCATCCTTTGCTCAATCATGGTAAAGAAGCCGTGTCGGCGAGTGCCATTGCAATCGAAGACGAGGTGCATACCCCGGAAGGCAAGCAACCCTATACCGTGCCCCGAGCATTAACCACCACTGAGATTGCCGATATTGTGCAAGACTTCCGGCGGGCGGCAGCCAATGCCATCCGTGCGGGTTTTGATGGTGTGGAGGTACACGGTGCCAATGGCTATCTGATAGATCAGTTTCTGCGGGACAGTTCGAACCAGAGAACGGATGCGTATGGCGGCTCATTGGCAAACCGGGCTCGGCTGTTGTTCGACGTTCTGGATGCTGTCACCGCAGAAATCGGCAGTGGTCGAGTGGGGTTGCGCTTGTCGCCACTAAACAGCTTTAACAGCATGCGTGACAGTGACCCGCTGGGCTGGATGCAATATCTGGCGACTGGGCTGAACCGGTACCAGCTGGCGTATTTACACGTTATGCGGGCGGATTTTTTTGGTATTCAAAGCGCTGACGTCGTGCCCGTGGCTCGTGAGTATTACAACGGCTCTTTGATCGTCAATATGGGCTACAGCCCGGAAGAAGCGGCGGCAGCCCTCAGTGCCCGTCACGCTGATGCCGTGGCCTTTGGTACCGGTTTGCTGGCCAACCCGGATTTACCAGCCCGGGTCAAAGCCGGTGCGGAACTGAATACACCGAATCCGGACACTTTTTACACCTCAGGGGCAGAGGGTTATACCGACTATCCATCAATGGGTGCCTGAGCGGTCATTGCCCTGCGGCCAGCGTCGCTTGACGTGGTTGCGGGGCGATTGTATTCATAGCCAAAATATATCGTTACAGGATTCTGCTTGAATTGTGGCTACTTGCCCCAAATACTCTGTGTATTGCCCTCTCGATTACGGATGACTATTCATGACCAATCCTTTGCTTGAAGATTCGCTGTTGCCTGCGTTTTCGGCGATTCAGCCTGAGCATGTACAGCCTGCTATTGAATTCCTGCTGAACCGCAATCGTGAGCGCATGGCGCAATTGCTGGCCGACCTCAAGACATCGGGTGAAACCCCCGGTTGGGACACCCTGGTGGCACCACTGGAGCAGTGGGATGACGAACTGAGCAAGGCCTGGTCGCCGGTGGGTCATTTGAATGGCGTGAATAATTCGGATGAACTGCGGGAAGCCTATAACGCCTGCCTGCCGTTATTGAGTCAGTACAGCACTGAAGTCGGCCAGAATGCAGAACTGTGTAATGCCTACAAAGCGCTGCAAGCGTCGGACGAATTTGCCACCTTGAGTGTCCAGCAGCAAACCACCATCAATAACGAATTGCGGGATTTTCACCTGGCGGGTGTCGATTTGCCCGCCGAGAAAAAACAGCGTTTTGGTGCTATCAGCCAGCGCTTGTCGGAAATCACCAGCAAGTTCAGCGAGAACGTTCTGGATGCCACCCACGCCTGGCATAAACAGATTACGGATGAGGCCGAGCTGGCCGGGCTGCCGGATAGTGCCAAGTCATTGCTGGCGCAACTGGCGCAGCAGAAAGAACTGGAAGGTTATCTGATCACACTGGATTTTCCTTCGTTTTACCCGGTGCTGACCTACGCCGACAATCGTGAGTTGCGCCGTGAGGTGTACACCGCCAACGTCACGCGGGCATCCGATGTGGGCCCAAATGCAGGTGAGTTTGATAACTCCGCCCTGATGCTGGAAATCCTGCAACTGCGTTATGAGCAGGCCCAATTATTGGGTTATGAAAGTTACGCGGCGTTGTCGCTGGCCAGCAAAATGGCTGACACTCCGGATCAGGTGCTGGAATTCCTGAACGATCTGGCGCAAAAAGCCAAGCCTCAGGCGGAGCGTGAAATTGCCGAGCTGAAGCAGTTTGCGCTGGAAGAATACGGCGCCGATGACTTGCAACCCTGGGATGTTGGCTACTACGCCGAGAAACTGCGGCAGCAGCGTTATGCCTTGTCGCAGGAAGATATTCGTCCTTATCTGCCGGTTGATACTGTCATCAAAGGCATGTTTGAAACCGTCTCACGGCTGTTCGAGCTGGAGTTTGTGGAACAGCAGAGGTTTGACTGTTACCACCCGGATGTCCGCTTTTTTGAGATTCACAAAGACGGCCAGCATCTGGCGTCTTTTTATCTGGATCTGTACGCCCGGGCGAAAAAACGCGGCGGTGCCTGGATGGATGTCTGCCGCACCCGGCGTCATACCAGTACCGGGCTGCAATTGCCGGTGGCGTATCTGGTGTGTAACTTCACTCCGCCAGTGGGCGAGCAACCGGCGTTGTTGACCCATGATGAACTGACCACGCTGTTCCACGAATTTGGTCATGGCTTGCACCATATGCTGACGCGTATGGATGTGGCGGCGGTGAGTGGTATTTCCGGGGTTGCCTGGGATGCCGTGGAGCTGCCGAGCCAGTTTCTGGAGAACTGGTGTTACGAGCCAGAGGCGCTGGCGTTTATTTCCGGACACTATCAAACCGGTGAGCCGTTGCCAAAAGCATTGCTCGATAAATTATTGGCTGCCAAAAACTTCCAGAGCGCCATGGGCACCATGCGGCAAATTGAATTTGCCTTGTTTGATTTCCGTTTGCACCACGAATTTCGTGAGCAGGGTGCCGATGTCCAGGCGTTACTGGACGATGTGCGTCGCCAGGTTACCGTGGTACCAACCGTGCCGTTCAGTCGTTTCCAGCATGGCTTTACCCATATTTTTGCCGGTGGTTATGCTGCCGGGTATTACTCCTACAAATGGGCGGAAGTATTAAGTGCCGACGCCTTTTCCCGCTTCGAAGAAGAAGGGATCTTTAATAAACACACCGGCTTGAGTTTTCTTGATGAAATTCTCAGCCAGGGCGGCAGCCGCACAGCGGCGCAGTTGTTCGAGAACTTCCGGGGCCGGGCGCCATCGGTTGAACCCTTGCTGCGTCACTGTGGTATCGACCTGTCACAATCCGCTACTGAAGAAGAGATTGCCTGATGACTGCAATTCGACGTCCACGCCGCTTTATTGCCGGGGCGGTATGCCCCAAATGTGCTGAAATGGACCGGCTGGTGATGTTCACCAATGAAGCCGGTGAAGAAGTCCGCGAATGTGTCAGTTGTGGCTATACCCAAACCACTTCGGAACAGGTGCTGGAAGATGAACAGAACAACCTGGCGACCGAGCTGACCACCCGGGTCTCGCCGCTGGATGGCAAGGCACTGCTGGATGATGAAGAGCAGCCGCTCAAAATTATCGGTCTGACCCCTGACCCCTGAGTTCTGAGTTCTGAGTTCTGTACCCGGGAGCTGGCAATGAGCCTCGGGTCTGTGTGTATACGTAAGGAAACGCATTTTAAACTTGGTCACGGCGATCGGGATGGTTAGACTGGCCATCTTCCAACACGGAGTCGTTTGTTGTGATCAAGTGGCAGGTGCGCAATATATTGCCGATATTATTCTTGCTGTTGCTGCAAGGCTGCGCCACGTATGGGGCCGGTCTGGGCGCAGTATTGGAAGACGTCAAGCAAGGCAATTTTGCTGCGTCAGAAGCGCAGCTCAAGCAGGCGCTTTCTCCTGGCGGCAGCGACCGCTTGCTCTATTACCTCGAACTTGGCGTGATCCGCCACCTGAATGCCGATTATCGCGGCAGCAATCAGGCCTTCGAACAGGCTGAACGTATCAGTGAACAGCTGGAAACCACCAGCCTGGTAAACAGCACACTGGCAATGTTCAGTAATGCCCGGCAGGCGGACTACGCTGGCCAACCCCACGAAAAACTGTTGATCAATTATTTCAAGGCACTGAACTATCTGGCGTTGGCCGCTGGGCAGGAAGGTCGTAATGAACGCCTGGATGCTCTGGATGGTGCCCGGGTTGAAGCGCGGCGCTTGATTCTCAAACTGAATGATATGCGAGACCAGCAGGGCAGTTACGCCGAGCAAGCCGAACAGGACAGCGGTACGCTCGCGCTGCTGAACGACGTATTCAGTGCGTTATCCGGCAGTGTGATCAACGAAGATAACCTCACGTATCGAGATGATGCGTTGGCGCATTACCTCACCGGCCTCAGTTTTGAAATGAATCGCGAGTACGATGACGCCCGTATCAGCTACCAGCGCGCCGCGGAAACCTATGAGCAGGGCTACGCCAAACAATATCGGCTGGGTAACGGCATGGCTCAGCAAGCCTGGCTGGATAGTGCCCGGATGATGGCCCTGGCTGGTGGCTACGATTCTGAACTGGCGCGCCTGAAACAGGACAAGCTGACCTCGGCCCAGCGTCAGCAGCTGGAGCAATTTGATCCGCAGCAGGCGCAGGTGGTTGTGATTGAACACAAAGGGCTGGCCCCGGAGCTGGAAGAACTCAACGTCAATATGTGGGCCGACCCGTATACCCGTTCACTCAAGCTGCAGCCCTATTTGTTGGCCAATGACTCGGATGCCTGGGCCTGGTTCTATTTGCTCTACTCCGACAAGGGTGTTTACAACATCCTGACGGCGTATCTGGATGGCACGCAGTATGGTTTCAGCTTTAGCCCGTTTACCAAGACCATATTGCTCGGGCCGGCCTGGCAACAGCTGGAAAGCCTCGGTCTCGACAAGGCGATTGGTTCTTCGTTACGGGTAACTGTGCCTTACTATCGACGTATCACGCCATTGGGAGGCTCTACCTTGACGGTGAACACTTCCGGTCAGGAGCAGTCGTTGGTGATGGACAAGGCGGCCAGTCCAGCCCAGCTGGCACTGCAGCAACGCTTGCTGCACTCTTCGGCAGACATCCAGCAAGCACTGGCGCGCTCAGCCTTGAAAGCCGTCTCGGCCCAGGCGGTGGGTGACAGTGTGGATTCACAGGGGCTGGTGTCGTTTATTGGCAAAATGGCCGCGCAATTAACCGAAGCCGCGGAAACCCGCAGCTGGTTGCTGTTGCCCAACGATATTCGTATCCGCCGGGTGATGCTGCCCGCTGGCGATAATGAACTGACACTGACGTCGACACTGGAACCTGGAGTGGTCGACCGTCATCAAACCCGGATGACATTACAGGCGGGCGAGATTGCCTTGTGGCAGGTACGGTCGCTGGGGAATATATCAACAAGCAAATAATCGGCGCCTGTTATGGTTGGCAGTGCGCCGATGATCAATTCAGACCGGCAAATAGTTGTCGAAAAGGGAGAGGATGACCATGTTTAGTAGATTTCGCACGTCCCCGTTGATCACATCACCACGGACGGTGTTACTCGGTTGTGTGGTACTTGCCACGGCTACAGTGAGTGGTTGTGGCAGTACCGAAGTCAAGCGGGTCGACAGCAACGAAGAGATCGCCTTGAGTGATCGCTGGAATGCGACCGACTCTCGCCTGGTGGCCGAAGAAATGGTGACCGACATGGTGTCGTTCCCCTGGGCGACCGAATTTGAAATGGATCATGGTCGCAACCCGACGGTGATTATCCAGCGTATCAGCAATAAATCCCACGAGCATATTGCCGTCGATACCTTTATCAACGACATCAAGCGCAGCATTATCCGCTCCGGTAAAGCCAGTTTTGTGGCGAGTGGCGAAGAGCGTGAATCGGTACGGGATGAACGTTCGGATCAGGAGCTGAATGCCAAGGACGCCAAGTCGCAAGGGCAAGAAAAAGCCGCGGATTATGCGCTGTCCGGGACGCTGAATTCGATCGTGGACCAGGCCGATAAAGAGCGTGTCACTTTTTATCAGGTGGATCTGAAACTGATCGATATGGAGTCCAATATCGAGGTCTGGAATGGTCAGAAGAAGATTCAGAAATATCAGAAAAAGTCGTCATTCGGGCTGTAATTCATGACTAATCAAACACGCCTCTCGATGTTCAAAAACCTGGCGGCGGCAAGCTGTTGTCTGCTGCTGGTGGCGTGTGCCTCCACGCCCAGGCAAACAACAGACAGCCTGGCGGAGACCAGCACCAGCACCGGCCAGCGACCAGACGGCATGCCGGACTGGGCACTGACGCCACCTTCTGCTGCCGGGATGGCGTACGGGGTTGGCAGTATCGAGGTGTATGGTGACCCGGTCAGTGCCATCAAGCGTGCCAGCGAGCTGGCGCGGGTTGATCTGGTCAGCCAGTTACGGGTGACAATCAGCGGTGATTTTTCGTCGACGGTGACAGAAACATCAGGCAGCGACAAGGAAACCCGGGTGCAGCGTAATGTCAGTCAATACGCCCGCAGTCAGGTGGCCGAGGTACAGCTGGACGAGGTAACGATTACCGATGCCTCCGTCGCGGGTGGTTATGCTTACGCGTTGGCAGAACTGGATCGCACCGCGGCAGCAGCCCGCTTGCGCCAGCAGATGTCGGAAATAGAACAGCAGCTGGACCAGTACACCGATGTTGCGCCGCAAGGCGATACCTTGCAGCAGCTGCGTGTGATGTTGCCGGTATTGGAGCTGATAGCCGAGCGCCAGGCCTTTGCTGACAAACTCGGGCTGGTCAGTGTCCAGCATCAGATCCCGGCACTGTCTGCAGAGCATCAAGCCTTGCAGCAACGGGTTTATAGCTTGTTGGATCAGTTGACGGTACGGATATCCTTTGACAATGACGATGCCCGCCTGATGCAGGGCGAACTGATCGAAACGCTGGCATCACAGGGCTTGCGGGTACAGACCCAGGGTAATACCGATCTGGTTTTTGCGGTCAGTGCTGAACGCAGTTCGCGGCAGCAGGGCGGCCGTTTTTATGCCTTTGTGCAGGCGCGTATCACCATTGCGGATAGTCAGAGCCGGGTGTTGTCGTCATTCAGTGACACAGCGCGAGGTGTATCCGGGCTGGAAACCAAGGCCTGGCAGGGGGCTGCGAGTGCTGTGGCCGACCAGTTGCAACAGGAATTGGCCAAAACCCTGGCGGAGCGGTTGCGCTAAAACAGATACCGGCTCCTGCAACAGGAGCCGGTATCCCGTTGTCTTACTGACGAATACCTTCGATATACAGCTCCAGATCGACGGGCAGATTCCCCAGCGGGCCATCCATTTTGTAGTCCTTCAGCATGATCGTGGTTGAGCCACTGAAACCGGCACGGTAGCCACCCCATGGATCATCACCTTCACCAACCTGGCTGACTGGAAAGGTAATGCTTTTGGTGACGCCATGGAAATTAAAATCACCGCTCAGTTCACCAGTGCCAGCCCCTGTTGGTTTATAACCGGTGCTTTTGAACGACGCTGTGGGGTACTGGTCGGTAGACAGGAAGTCTTTGCTGCGCAGGTGTTTGTCACGCTCGGCATGGTTGGAGTCGATTGAAGCGGTATCAATCTTGATTTCGATCTCGGTATTCGCCGGTTTGGTTTTGTCCCAGTCGAAGTTGCCTTCAAAGGTATTAAAGCGGCCGGTCAGCCAGCTGTAACCCAGGTGTTTGACCTTGAACTGGATGGAGGCATGGGCACCCTTGGTATCCACAATGTACTCCGCCGCGTTGGCGACGGTAGCGGTCATGGCTGCGGCAGATACGGACAGAGCAATAAGCAGTTTTTTCATAGTGGGGTCCTTGATCCGGGGATCGTCAGTCGTTCATTAAATGGTGTATTCAATCGCGTGTATGGATGCTGCCGGTCTTATGGCCGCAGCATGCGTTTCAGGGTGTTGTCCTTGTTGATGACATGATGTTTCAGGGCTGCAAGGGCATGCAGCGCCACCATACCGGCCAGTGACCACGCCAGCAGCTCATGAATCTGTCCGGCAATTTCTTCCTGGCTGCCGCGGTCTGTGAGGGTGGCGGGCACAGAAAACAGACCAAAAACGTCCACCGCCCGGCCATCGGCGGTCGAAATCAGGTAGCCGCTGACAAACAGCGCCGCCATCACCAGATACAAACCCAAGTGCATCCAATGGGCGGCTTTGTTTGCAATGGCCTTGTCCGCCAGACCGGTGGGGACGGTGTTGAGCTGACGCCAGATCAGTCGGGCAAGAAAGACCAGCGCCAACAGCACGCCCACGGCTTTATGAAATTCCAGCGAGCCGTGATACCAGTTGTCGTAATAGGTCAGCTCAACCATATAAAGGCCAAGCCCGAACATGCCAATCACTCCCAGCGCCATCAGCCAGTGCAGGGCAATGGCAACCAGTCCGTAGCGATTCGGGGTATTTAGGATCATGGCAGGTTCTCTGTTCAGCTCGGGTTGATTCGGCACTGCATCAGGGAGTGCTGATGTCGCCATTTTCAAGGTAAATGATAACGCTATACATTACGTACAATTGAATACGCCAAACAGAGCGATTACTCGACAACTATTGTGCAAAAATGCACAGAACTAAAGGGATGGGAGTAATAAGCTGTGCAAAAAGATAGCTTCAGTTGGGACGATTTATACGTTGCGTATCGAGTGGCGGAAGTCGGGACGTTGAGTCAAACCGCGGAGCAACTGGGGGTGAATCACTCGACCGTGCTGCGCCGCCTCTCACGCCTGGAACAGCAGTTAGGGGTAAAGCTGTTTATCCGCCATCAGCGAGGTTATCGACTCACCGATGCCGGGCAACTGATGCGGGAACGTATGCAACCGGTTGCTGATGAAATGCTGCGACTGCAGACGAGTCTGACAGCATTTGACGCATCGCCACCAGGGACGTTGCGGATTTCAACGGTGTCGGATTTTTCGTTGTTTTTTGCCCCCTTGTTGCATGACTTTCGCGAGCAGTATCCACAAACCCGGGTTCAGCTGGTGGCAACGGACGATAAGATGTCGCTGGCCAGTGGTGATGTGCATGTGGCGATCCGGATGGGGCAGCAGCCACAAGAGCCGGATTTGATTGCACGGAAACTGTTACCGGTTGAGATGGAATTCTACGCCGCCGACCGTTATATCCAGCGTTATGGCATGCCGGCCTCGCTGGCTGATGTGAATCGTCATCAATGGGTGTTGCCATCGGGTAACAAGCGGCATATTCCCGGTATTCGGCAATTGTTGGCAGCCCTGGATAGTCGGCAAATTGTGTTTGAGAGCAACAGCTTTACCGATATTCACTCTGCGGTGTCGGCAGGGATGGGCATTGGCCCGGTAGGGGCTTTGCAACGGATAGGCAGCCGTGATGCGTCACTGCAGCAGGTCGACTTTGGCGTTGTAATGGAGCCGTCGTATATGTGGTTCGTGTACCACAAGGATATGCGTGGGAGTGGCAGAATTCAGGCGTTACAGAAATTTATTGTTGAGCGATTACAGCTCATGGCAGCCCGTGCGATCAGCCACCCGCGCTAGAGTAACTGGCTCGGGGTACCTAGTTTGGCCGACAGACAAGGCCAGGGTTGGCAGATGCGGGTGACGGTTGAGCGGGTTGTGGCGATCGCAGGATATTGGCGCACCAACTGATCCGGGCAGTAGGTCAAGGCATCGACTTGTGCGTCAATACGGAGCGCATCGTCCCCCAGTAGCGTATGAATCACAATATTGGCGGTTGACGGGTCATGATCCAGCAAGGGCCGGCCATGGTGATGAATAAACGCATCGCTGCAGGCTTCCAGCATCCTCAGGGTAAAATAGGCGTGGCATAGTGAGACCATATTGGCAGAGGTGTTTGCCGGGAGCGAGTGATCCAGGTAGGGCAAGTTGTGTTCGATACGCTGATACAGACGTGGCGCCCGTTGCTCAAGCTGGTCCTGGATCAGGCGCTGGTAAACACAGTAAGCCATACTGTATTGGGATAGTTGGCTGACAGCGGCCTCGCTGGCGAGGTGGACAATACGGCTCAGATTATTGAGGTTGGCAGTAATACGCATTTCCAGTTCCGATGCAGGCAGGTGGTTGTGCTGTTCTCGCAGGCGGTGGGCCATGGGTGTCATTTTCACCTCTGATTCTTTTTATATCAATAAAATCAATTACTTACTGATTTCAAATTGAGCTGATAAAAAAAGTATAGCCAAGATTGGCAAACTGGCCAGTCGATTAGTGGGCCGGTGCGAAAGAGACAGGTTGGCGATAGAGCTGAATTGCGAACCGGGTCACAAATACCGCCCGGGCCAACAGAAAGGCGTAAAAACTTAGCCACAAGCCGGTATTACCCAGATCCGTGGTCAGCCACCAGAGCGGCATAAAGACCAGCAAGGCTGCAGCCAACATGGCATTACGCATGGTATGAGTGGCCCCGGCACCGATACACAAACCATCCAGCCAATAACTCCAGAAGCCTGCCAGGGGTAATCCGACCAGCCAGATTTGATACTCGTCCAGCAGAGGCAGCAGTGCCGTATTATCAGTGAGCAGTGGCCATAACCAGCTGCCTGCTGCGGCAAAAAGCAGGCTCAGCAATACGGCGAGTAATACGGAATTGACGCCGGTAATCAGAATGATACGACGAACATTGGCAGACTGATCCTGCTGCGACTGATTGGGTGGGGGCGACTTGTGTGTGGTTTGGCTGGCAGACGCTTGTGCCAGGGTTTGCCCTGTCAGGCTTTCTGCGGCGTGAGCGATGCCATCGAGGGCATTGGAAATCAGCATCAGTAAGGTGATGATCAGGCTGTTGGCCGCCAGAATCAGCTCTCCCTGACGTGCCCCCTGGGCGTTAAAAAATGCAAACAGCAATAATAGGGTCAAGGTACGGACAAACAGCTGGTGGTTGATGCGGATCATGGGTTGCAGTTGCTGCCAGGAAGGCCGCTGGAGCCAATACTGTTTGGCCCGGAGGAGCAGGGGTTGATCGGCACTGTTTGTTTGTCGCAAAACAAACCAGAGACCGGTGGCAAGACCGATATAATCAGCCATCACGCTACCGAGAGCCACGCCGTCGGTGGTCATATCCATACCATAGACAAACAGGGCGTCGAGACTGCCGTTGGCCAGATTGGTGATGGTCATGATGATCAGTGGTACGCGGGTCTGGCCTCGACCAATAAACCAGCCCAGCAGAGCGTATTGAGCAAAAACAGCCGGTACCGAGATCACCCGAATACTGAGGTACAGCTGGGCGCCATCTGATACGGCAGGAGTGGCTCCCATCCAGGGAATCACCAGAGGTAACAGCAACCAGCCACACAGGCCAATAATGGCACTCAGAGGGATGGCCAGCCAGAATGCATGCCCCAACACATCAACCTGCTCTGTGGCCGAGCGACTGCGAGCTGTCAGGGCTGTTGTGCCCATGCGCAGAAAACCGAAGCTCCAGCACAGCAGTGTAAAAAGTTGAGCGCCAATCGACACCGCACCAAGATACGCTGCATCAGGTAGATGCCCCAGAATGGCACTGTCGACCAGTCCCAGTAACGGGACGGTGATATTGCTTAACATAACTGGCCAGGCAATGGTCAGAATGCGACCTTGTGTCGCGGCCCAGCCAGTCGCAGGGGCAGCAGGTGTCAATGACATGACTGATATACTCAATACTCAGAAACAGGAGAATGACAATGAACAACCGGGTGTCTTCAGCGTCTCGTCTCGGCGCTATCTTACTCTTCGTGGTGTTGGCTGTATCGGCTGTAGTGGGCACATTGGCAGCTCGTCTGACCGACCCTGCTACTCGATTGGGTTCTACCAGTGGCATGATGTTATTTCAGAGCGGCAGTCCAGTTTCAGACTTCGAATTTATTGACCAGCATGGTGAGCGGCGTGATCAACGCAGTTTCTCTTCTGGCTGGAAGCTGGTGTTTTTTGGCTATACGTTCTGTCCGGATATTTGCCCGACCACATTGGCGGACCTGAATCGGGTGTGGAAGGCATTGCCTGACGAGACGCTTCAGCATCTGGAAGTGGTCTTCGTGTCGGTAGATCCTCAGCGCGACCGGCCGGCCAGTCTGGCACCTTACCTGCAATATTTTAATCCAGCGTTTGTAGGGCTGACGGGTAATCCCCAGGCCTTGTCATTGCTGGCGCAGGAAATCAACGGATTTTATGCCAGGGTTGATCGTGGTGATGCACCGTATCTGATGGATCATTCGGCCAACCTGATGCTGGTCGATGCGGATTGGCAGTTTCGTGGTTATATCGAACCGCCATTCCGGCCTGACCGCTTAATCCCGATTTTGACGGCTATTGTTGATAGATAACAAAATGGCGGATATTGGCCCGGTACAGTACGTTACAGTACGATACGAAAAGAACCTCACCGCCGGTTAACGGCGGTGCTGGCAACAAACAGCAGGGTGGCCGCGACGACAACACTGGGGCCAGCGGGGGTGTCCCACCAGAACGAGGCCGACATGCCCATCAGTACCGATACCAACCCGATCAGACTGGCGAACAGGGCCATCTGCTCAGGGGTGCGGGATAAACTGCGAGCTGCTGCTGGCGGGATAATCAGCATGGCGCTGACCAGCAGAATGCCAACAATTTTCATGGCCAGGGCAATCACCAGCGCCAGCATCAGAATCAGTAATAATTGCAGTCGAGCCACCGGGTAGCCATCAATAGCGGCCAGCTCCGGGCTGACAGTCGTTGCCAGCAAGCCGCGCCATTGCCAGATAATCAGGCCGATACAGATTACAGCCGCTATCGCTACCATCAGTGTATCGGTGCTGGTGACAGCCAGTAGATCACCAAACAAATAACCCATCAGATCCACTCGCACATCCTGGGCCAGACTCAGAACGACGAGTCCAACGGCCAGCATGCTGTGCGAAATAATCCCCAGTAACGTATCCGAAGACAGAGAGGCAATACGTTGCATCGGATACAGTAACAAGGCCAGTACCACCGAGCTGAGCAGCAAGGCCAGGGTCGGGTTGATATCGGAAATCACACCCAGGGTAATGCCCAGCAGCGCGCCATGGGCCAGGGTGTCGCCGAAAAACGCCATGCGTCGCCATACAACAAAGCTGCCCAGAGGCCCGGTGACGCAGGAGAGCAACAAGCCGCTGAGTAATGGCATTAACCACCAGTAAGATATCATCAGTGCATTCATGGCTGGCGGGTTTCCGCTGTTGGGTCGTCATCGGTATGGCCAACGAGGCAATGCTGGTGGTCATGGTGATGGGTGTAGTGAGCGATTGGCGCAGTACGTTGGCCAAACAGTTGTTGGTAAGCATCACTGACGGAGACCAGGTCGGGATGGCCGGAACAACAAATATGGCCATTCATACAGATCACTTCATCCGTCGCTGCCATGACCAGATGCAAATCGTGGGAAATCATCAGCACCCCACAGCCGAGTTCGTCACGCAATGTTGGGATCAGCCGGTAGAGCTCATGCTGCCCCTGGACGTCTACCCCTTGCACAGGCTCATCCAGTACCAACAGGTCGGGTTTCAGCAGCAGGGCCCGGGCCAGCAAGACGCGCTGCCATTCGCCACCGGACAAGTCCTGGATATCCTGATTGACCAGGAGCTGAATACCCAGGCGATTGAGCCAGCCATGAATGGCACTGTCCTGGGCACTGCGAGCCAGACGCAGAAAACCGAGTACGGTGAGAGGCAACCTTGGTTCCAGTTGCAGATGCTGTGGCATATAACCAATCGTCAGCGGCTTGCGACGCCAAACGGAGCCGGAGTCGACTTTCTCCAGCCCCAGTAAAATACGGATCAGGGTCGATTTACCACAGCCATTAGGGCCGATCAGGGTCAGAATCTCGCCGGCGTGCAGCTCCAGGGAAATATCCGTCAGCACCTGTTTATGACGACGCTTGAGATTCAAACCAGTCGCTTTTAATAGCAGAGGACGATCAGGCATGATCATTGGCCGTGGTTTCCCCAGACGCTGGCTGACAGCTCGGGCATAAGCCGGTCAGTTCGGTCAACTGGTGGTGCACCTGCACTCCCAGCACCTGTTCGACTTGTCGGGTTAATGCATTCAGCTTGTCGTTGGGCAGCTCCTGGGCCTGGCCACAGTGTTCACAGATAAAAAAACACACTGGGTGATTGGCTCCCGGATGATTACAGCCTACATACGCATTTAATGAGTGCAGCCGGTGTACCAGTCCCAGATCGAGCAAGAAATCCAGTGCCCGGTACACCGTCGGAGGTGCAGAGTTGAAGCCATCATTGGCGAGGGCTGGCAGCAGTTCATAGGCACCAACCGGCTTATGGCTTTGCCAGATCAGTTCCAGCACCCGTTGGCGGACTTTGGTCAGGCGTGCTCCCTTGTCATGGCACAAGGATTGGGCCTGGCTCAGCGCATTGGCGACACAATGCGAATGATTGTGGGGTTGGTACACATTCTGACTCATGGAAGGTCAACCTTAGGTTATAATGTTGCAATATTACGAAAGACTGAACGAGACACAATGAACAAAGTGATATTTTTACTGTTATTGGTACTTCTTGGCGCCTCCACACCAGCGTTTGCCGCTGCAGATATGGACGATGCCCTTACATCCGAAAGCCGGATGCCATCCGTGTTGGCCAGTGTGCACCCGCTGGCGCTGGTCGCGGCTTCTGTCGTTCCGGCAGAGCGGCTGAATGTGCTGGTGCCTCCGGGGATGACACCTCATGATTTTGCCCTGCGCCCTTCGGATATCGACCTGATCCAGAATGCTGACATTATTCTGTGGGCCGGGCCGGTGACTGAGCCGTACCTGAAAGGCTTTGCCAACCGCTGGCCCGACAAAATATGGATCAATGTGGCGGAACTGGGGCAAGACAGCCCGATCCAGGACCCTCACTGGTGGCTGTCGCCCAGCGTTATGAAGTTGGCGCAGCAGCAGCTGGCAGAGCAGGTCGGGCGAGATTCGGCAACTTTTGCGGCAGCCGTCGATCTGGCGGTAGCCGAAAGCCGAACCCTGTTGGCCCCTGTGCGGCAGCGTGGCTTTTTTGTTTTTCACCGCGCCTACGACCATTGGGTCGCGGCACTGGGCTTGAACCAGGTGGGTTATTTCACCCTTAGCCCGGAACAGAAGCCGGGTATCCGCACCTTGCAGACCATGCGTTCACAGTTAATGAGTGGTGAGGTGGTCTGCGTCTTCAGTGAACCGGAATTCTCACCGGCCTTGGTGGATCGTATTGTTGAAGGCATTACGGTCGGTCGTGGTGAACTGGATCCGATGGGACTGCAAGTCGAGATTGCCAGCGATGCCTATCCTTCACTCTTGATGGATATGGCACACCGCGCCAGGACTTGTCTGGAAGCGGTCGCAATGGATAAGGCCGGTGTTCTGGAGTGGGAAACCGAGATCGACAAAGCGTCGCCGGGCCCGGATGATCCGGAAGACGAAGCGAGTGATCACCACCATCATCATGAATCCGATCACCACCATGAATAATCATGGCTGATCGTTGTTTTACCCCGGGTTTGGGCTTATGGCGCAGACCCGGCAATTCCCTGCGTGGATGACCCTTGCTTGAGGCGGCGGGTTTGATATTCAGCCAACTGCGTTTTGGAAGCGCGCTGCAACAACCTGCTAGAATGATGCTTAATTCAGGTAGCCACCCGGTAAGCGAGCACTCATCATGTCTCAGCCCTCTTCTTCGATCGATCTCCCGCTAGCAATTGTTACCCTGGCCGCAGGCAAGGGTTCTCGGATGAAATCCGATTTACCCAAAGTGTTACACCCGCTGGCTGGCAAGCCGATGTTGCAGCATGTGCTCGACAGTGCCAGTCAACTGGCCGGTGCGCGTCAGTATGTGGTGATTGGTCATGGGGCAGAACAGGTACAGGCCGCGATGACACAAGATGTTTGCTGGGTCATGCAATCACAGCAGCAAGGTACCGGCCATGCGGTTGCCCAGGCGATGCCTGAAGTGCCGGATGACGCTATCGTACTGGTGCTGTATGGCGATGTGCCGCTGATTAGCACATCAACCTTGTCTGCTCTGTTGGCGGAGACTCATGCATCGGCCGAACAAACCGGCGGGTTGGCATTGCTGACGATCGAGCTGGCGGATGCGACGGGTTATGGCCGTATCGTACGGGATGACAGTGGCAATATTCAGGCGATTGTCGAACACAAGGATGCGACGCAAGAGCAACGGACTATCCGGGAAGTGAATACCGGTATTCTGGCGGTGGCAGCCAGTCATCTGAAGCGTTGGTTGCCGCTCTTGTCAGATAGCAATGTGCAGGGTGAGTATTATCTAACGGATATTGTTGCGCTGGCGGTGGCGGAAGGTACGGCGGTACGGGCGATTCATCCCCAGTATGGGCACGAGGTGCAGGGGGTGAATGATCGCTTGCAGCTGGCCGGTCTCGAACGGGTGTTTCAGCGACAGCAAGCGGATGAGCTGATGCGGCTCGGGGTGGCGCTGGCCGACCCGGCACGGTTGGATATTCGGGGTTCACTGACGGTGGGCCAGGATGTGTCGATTGATGTGGGGTGTATTTTTGAAGGTGATGTCGTGCTGGGAGACGGCGTCAGTATTGGTCCTTATTGTGTGATACGAAACAGCCAGTTGGCGGCCTCAACCCAGGTTGAGGCCTATTGTCATCTCGATGACGCGGCCGTGGCGCAGACATGTGCCATTGGTCCTTATGCCCGGTTACGGCCGGGGGCGGAGCTGGCCGACGGTGCCAAGGTTGGCAATTTTTGCGAAGTAAAAAAATCACGTATCGGAGCCGGCTCCAAGGTCAACCATCTCAGTTATATCGGTAATGCCGATGTTGGTGTCGGTGTGAATATCGGTGCTGGTACCATTACCTGTAATTACGATGGGGTGAACAAGGCAACGACGCGTATCGGGGATAATGCCTTTATCGGTTCCAATTCAGCCCTGGTGGCACCGGTCGAGATCGGTGCCAACACCACGATTGGTGCCGGGTCTGTGATTGTCAGGGAAGTGACTGATCAGCAATTGGCGATTGCACGGGGCAAGCAGCGCAATATCGATGGTTGGCAGCGGCCGCAGAAAAAGTCCTGATTACTGTGCGATGATAAAAAAGACAGACAATAAAAAGCCGGAAAGTTGTTCCGGCTTTTTATTGTCTGTCTGCTATGGATATGGATGACAGGAACCGGTATGACCCGTTTGCCCTGTCAGAGCTAGCTTTCCAGCCAGCTGTTTAATACATCGATATCCTGTTCGCTCAGAGTACCGGCATAAAATTTCAGGTTAAGCAGGTTGATAATGTAGTCGTAGCGGGCATTGGCGTAGTCACGTTGGGCGCTGAACAGGTTCTTTTGGGCATCCAGCACTTCAACGATATTACGGGTTCCTACCTGGTAGCCAGTTTCTGTGGCTTTCAGAGCACTTTCAGCCGAGGTAATGGATTGTTTGCGGGCATCGATATTTTGCACGCTGGTCTGCAGCTGACGAAACAGGCTGCGGATATTCTGTTTTACACCGCGACGTTGCTGCTCGAGCTGATAATCAGCGGTTGCCAGATTGCTGGCCGACTGTTTGCTTTGTGCGTACAGAGAACCACCGGTAAACAGCGGCATGGATACGGTCAGGCCAATGGTGCCAACGGTTGAGTCGGTTGGATCGGTGGTGTAAGTGGGTGCCACGTCCGAGATGGTGTAACTGGCACTGAGGTCGACGGTTGGCAAACGGTTGGAGCGGGTTGCGTTACGTTGCAGGCGAACCCCTTCTTTTTGCGCAATCGCCATACGGATGCCCGCGTATTTTTCCAGGCCGGATTCAACCCAGCTGGAAACATCTGCCGGGGCTGGCATTTGCATGCTGATGTCATCCTGCAGGCTGGCAACCTGATCGTAGCGTTGGCCGGTCAGGACTTCCAATGCCTCATAACTGATATCCAGGGCGGCTTGCAGGCTCAGCAAGTTGACATAGGTGAGGTCATAAATCGCCTGTGCTTCATGGACATCGGTAATGGCAATCAGGCCAACATCAAAGCGTTGCTGGGTTTGTTCCAGTGAGCGTTTGACGGCACGTTCTTCTGCTTTGGCTGTTTCGAGATTATCTGCTGCCCGCAATATATTGAAATAGGCCTGTGCCGTACGGAGCAGCAACTGTTGTTCCGCCAGTTGCAGTTGGGATTCGTAGCTACTGTCTATGGTTTTGGCAGCTTGATAGGTGTACCAGCTGTTGAGATTGAACAGGGTTTGGGAGGCGGATAGCTGCAGCGCGCCCAGTTCATAATCGGCGGTGCTGGTTGATACCGAGTAGTCATTGTTATTAATGATACTGATGATGCTGGCACTCTCAGCTTCGACATCATAATGGGTATAGCTATAGCTGGCCTGGGCTTGTGGCAAAATGGCACCACGAGCAATCGTCACATTGTAGCCATTTGCTTCCCGCTCTGTTCTGGCAGCGGCGATTTCAGCGTCGTTGCTGGCCGCTTGGCGGTAAATGGTGCTAAGGTCACTCGCGGTAGCGATACTGGATACAAGTACCAGGGTTGAGATGGAAAGCAGTTTTTTCATGACAAAACCTTTGCTGAATCCTGGAAAATAGACTGCCATTGAGTCTATCAGAAAAAAACTGATGGGCTGTCTTGGCATTGTGCATGCGTTCAGAACAGTGCGTGCCTCCCGCGAAGCTTAAGTATTCTTGTTGAGTAATATAGTCAGGTCAAGCATGGATAATAACAAATCGACTCCTGGCCATAAGGACTGGGAATTAACGCATAAAGAAGTGGCGTATCAGGGCTTTTTCCGTATTGAGCGGTTGTGGTTGCGGCACAAAACATTCGCCGGTGGCTGGACCGACACCTTCAGTCGGGAGTTGTTTGAACGCGGCGAAGTGGTGTGCGTGCTGTTATATGACCCGCAACGGGATGTGTTGGTTTTCACGGAGCAGTTTCGCGTAGGGGCCATCGGTGCAGATAATACGCCCTGGCTGACCGAATTGGTGGCGGGCATGGTAGAAGCCGGTGAGTCGGTGGAAGATGTCGCTGCCCGTGAGACGATGGAAGAGGCCGGCTGTCGGTTTGAGCGATTGTTGCCTATCTGCAGCTACTGGTCTTCTCCTGGTGGTACCAGTGAGCGGGTGCATCTCTTTTGCGGATTACTGGACAGTCGGGGTGTTGAAGGGATTCATGGACTGCCAGAAGAACATGAAGATATCCGGCTGCGGCCCATGAGTTTTGAGGACGCCTGGCAGGCGTTCGAAGCTGGAGAAATTGACAACGCGGCCACTATTATCGCGCTGCAATGGATGAAAATTCATCACAGTGAGCTAAGTCAGTACTAACCGGGTATTGGATTTATCGACTGTATCACCTTGATTGTGATTATGAACAACCGTATACGACAGCGTTATATTCCTGACCTCACGGTCTTGTCTTCTTTGGGGCAAGCGAACTATGCCCGGCTGCAAAAACTAGTGACAGATCACACTGTAGGAGTGGAACATGCGTACAGCATGAGTAATGGCTCGCAGCCTGCCAGCAGAATATCCGTTAAAATCGAGGAAAATCACCGCTACACCACGATGTTGAAAGTGTCTCAGATGGATGAGGCCAAGCGCTGGGTTGCTCCGCCAGTCATGACGGTTCGTATGTATCATGATGTGTGCATGGCGGAAGTGATTGGTTATCAGAACGAGCGGGTTGGTGAAGGGCGATATGATTATCCGAATGACCAGATGCGGCTGCCTGATGAAAAAACGCAGTTAAACCGCTTTCTGGCTGACTGGCTGGAACATTGTATGAAATTCGGACATATTGACCAGTCAGTGGCTTTAAGTTCTGGAAGTCATTCTCCAGCTGACGGCGTGTAGGGAATCTCGGTTGTTGGATCGCCTGTTATTTGATGGGAGTGGCGTTTGGTCTTTTTTGATAGAGCATCAACTTTCCGGTTGATCCAGATTACAGATACCCATTTGTGTGCTCTGAGAAGCGGCCACTTGTTGGGCATGAATACGCTGGACAGCTTGCGCTGTGTTCTGGACATTATTCGTGCTGGACACCTGAACGCTGATGCCATGCTAGTCACAGGGGATATTTCCCAGGATGGCAGCATTGAATCCTATCGCTGCTTACAGGCTGAACTCGCGCCTTTGGCAATACCCAGTTTCTGGATTCCCGGCAATCATGACGACCTCACGGCAATGGCGACTGTCACAGTTGGTACAACACTGCAAGATCGCATACTGCGCACACCGCACTGGCAAGTGATTATGCTCGACAGTAGCGTATCCGGGCAGGTGTACGGTGAGCTGGCTGACAGCGAGTTGGCCCGGTTGGAAGCGATCCTGACGCAATCCCCTGATTTGCATACGCTGGTGTGCTTTCACCATCACCCTGTCTTTATGGATTGTCGCTGGATTGACAGCATCGGTCTGCGTAACGCAGGGGATCTGATGGCGATTGTCTCGCGTTTCTCCAATGTACGGGGGTTGCTCTGGGGGCATGTGCATCAGGAAAGTGATCAGATAGAGGGTGATTTACGCTTGTTATCGACACCCTCGACGTGTGTCCAGTTTGCCCCCGGGACGGATGAATTTACCATCGATCGATTGAGTCCGGGGTTTCGCTGGCTGGATCTGTTGCCTGATGGCCGTATCGAGAGCAATATCAAGCGGGTTGAGCATATAGAGTTTGAAGTCGATTATTCGGTTAAGGGATACTGACGCCCCTTCTTGTTCAGGAACGTTCTTGACCGTGATTACCCTCGATAGCATTGGATGCTTGTACTTACATGGTTTTCTTAGTTCACCACAGTCGTTGAAGGCGCAAGAAACTCTGGCCTATTTTCGGCAGCAAGGCCTGGAAGCATCATTACGATTACCTGAATTGCACTTTGCCCCGGCAGAAGCCATCGCACAGGCCGCCGATCAACTGCAGCAACTGCAGCAGCGCCATGAACATGTGTTTGTTATTGGCAGTTCTCTGGGTGGATTCTATGCGACCTGGTTGGCACAGAACTATCAAATTCCAGCCATTCTGGTTAACCCTGCGGTTAGGCCTCATCAGTTGTTCCGACATTATCTTGGCCCTCATCAGCACTACCATAGTGGTGAGACGTTTGAAGTGACAGAGTCATATCTCCAGCAGCTGGTTGCATTGGAAGTAACTGAGATTACCTATCCTGAGGATATGTTGCTGCTGTTGCAAACGGCCGATGAGACGCTGGATTATCGCTACGCGGCTGATTTGTATCGGGCTTGTCCGGGATGGAACCAGGCCGGTGGTTCTCATGGATTTGATAGTTATCAACAGTTCTTGCCACGCATTATGGCATTTGTCAGCCACCGTTTCCGGTTGCGTTGAGCGGCGGGTGAATGATACCCGATGGCTGGGTATACTCCGTGCCTGCCGTACCGTTAACAGAGGTCAACATGTCTGACACCCGCAAAACATCTGGTCAATACACCGCCGCATCCATTGAAGTTCTGAGTGGACTGGATCCGGTGCGCAAACGTCCGGGCATGTATACGGATACCACGCGTCCTAATCATCTGGCTCAGGAAGTGATTGATAATTCGGTGGATGAGGCTCTGGCTGGCCATGCCTCGCGTATTGATGTCACATTGCATGCTGATGGCTCCATGACAGTACAGGATGACGGCCGAGGTATGCCAACAGATATCCATCCGGAACATGGCGTTTCTGGTGTTGAGTTAATCCTTGGCCAGCTGCATGCCGGAGGGAAGTTCTCTAACGACAGTTACCAGTTTTCTGGTGGGTTGCACGGTGTTGGGGTTTCGGTTGTCAATGCCTTGTCCAAGGCATTGGAGGTGACAATCTGGCGAGATGGCCAGGTGCACCGCATCGGCTTCAAGGATGGTTATAAGGTAACCGACTTGCAGGTGGTTGACCGTTGCGGCAAGAAAAAAACCGGTACCAGCGTGCGCTTTATGCCGGATGAATCGTATTTTGATAGCCCTCGCTTTTCTATTGTACGGCTGAAGCATGTATTACGGGCGAAAGCGGTGTTATGCCCGGGCTTGCGTATTGTCTTTGTGGCTCCTGACAGTGCCGATAATGCGGAATGGTATTACGAAGATGGCCTCAAGGATTATCTGGTAAGTGCCGCCAGTGGTTATGAGGTGTTACCCACAACCCCTTTTACTGGTGTTATGTCAGGCCCCAGTGAAGGAGTTGATTGGGCGGTACACTGGTTGCCGGAGGGAGGTGAGTTATTGCAAGAGAGCTACGTCAATCTGATTCCTACAGCTCAGGGTGGCACACACGTCAACGGCTTCCGTTCAGGATTGTTGGATGCCTTGCGGGAGTTTTGTGAGTACCGCAATCTGCTGCCAAGAGGCATCAAACTGACGCCGGATGATTTGTGGGAACGCTGCTCCTATGTTGTCTCAGCCAAGTTGACCGATCCCCAGTTTGCTGGACAGACCAAGGAGCGACTGTCTTCACGGGAAGCCTCGGCCTTTATTTCTGGTGTGGTGAAAGATGCGTTTGCCTTATGGCTGAATGACCACATTCCTGCTGCGGAGCAGTTGGCAGAGCTGGCGATCAGTAGCGCTCAAAGCCGATTACGCAAATCGAAAAAAGTAGCTCGCAAAAAGATTACCCAAGGCCCTGCACTTCCTGGCAAGCTGGCGGACTGTACCGGACAGGATGGGGAGCGGACGGAGTTGTTTCTGGTCGAGGGTGACTCCGCCGGTGGTTCTGCCAAGCAGGCCCGGGATCGGGAATTTCAGGCGATCATGCCGCTACGCGGCAAAATTCTTAATACCTGGGAGGTCGATTCGGATCAGATTCTGGCCTCACAGGAAGTCCATCATATTGCTATTGCTTTGGGTATTGACCCTGGCTCGAATGATCTTTCCGGCTTGCGATATGGCAAGGTCTGCATTCTGGCTGATGCTGACTCGGATGGTTTGCATATTGCGACCTTGTTGTGTGCGCTATTTTTACGCCATTTCCCGGCACTGGTATCCGAAGGTCATGTGTATGTGGCAATGCCTCCTCTGTATCGGATCGACATTGGCAAGGATGTCTATTATGCGCTGGATGAAGCCGAGCGCAGTGGCATTCTCGAGCGTATCGGCGCAGAGAAAAAGCGTGGCAAGATCAACGTGCAACGATTCAAGGGATTGGGTGAAATGAATCCGATGCAGCTGCGAGAAACGACCATGGATCCGGATACCCGTCGATTGGTGCAATTGGTGCTGGAAGAAGATGATCCAGAAGAAGAAGTACAGCAAACCTCCGAGACACTGGAATTGATGGATATGCTGCTAGCCAAAAAACGAGCCGGTGATCGCAAGATCTGGCTTGAACGCCGTGGTAACGAGGCTGAGCTGGCATAACAATCCTGAGGCTGTCATAGAGGAGTAATGGCAGTCCGGGTATGGATAGGTCGGGTTGAATACGGCAAACAACAAAAACAAATAAGGGCTGCAAATGCAGCCCTTATTCTTATGCAACGTACAGTATCCGGTTATTACGGGACAAAGTTGATGGGGAACTCAACACTGGTCACCTCGACTTCCGGACGATCCTTGAATCGCATACGACGGCATTGTGACAGCAGACGTTTATGCAGAGCTTCATCGTTCAGCTCGCTGCGACCAATTTCACACGACTGAACTGTACCCGAAGGGGTAATTTTCAGAGCCAATACCACGGTACCTGCCAGCGTAGGGTCTTTCTGCTGAGCTCGGCGATAGGCATTGAAGAAGCTTTGTTTGCTGGTTTCAAACACCAAACGCATTTCTTCCTGAGTCCGATTGCTGCCGGCTTCCTCTGTCTTGCGAATTTCTTCGCTGGAAACTGCAACAGCCGTTGTCGTACGTTCACCAAGCTGCTCGCCACTGGTAGCTGCTGTCAGGGTTGACTCATCAATACCGCTTAAGGCAATGACAGCATTCGGATCAACAACACTACCAGCACTGACTGCGGTGCTACCAACGTTGCTCAAAGCCGCACTGCTGGTATCCAGCTTGACGTTCGGAATGGCAGCTGCCAAAGCAGCCAACGAGTTCAGAGCATCACTACCCAGTGCTTCTTTTACCTTCTCCTGAGCTTTTTTACGTTCTTCTGGCTTGGCTTCTACCTTGGGTACAGGCTTGGGCCTAGGCTTCGGTACGTCGGCAACTTCAGGTTTAGGCACCTCCGGTTTTGGTTCTTCTACTTTCTCTTCCGGCGGTGGCGGCGGTGGCGGTGGCGGCGTTGGTTTCCTCTGTTCCAGCAATTTTGCCAGTGCAGGTGGGATCTTTTCCAACTCACTCCGATCCGGTTCCGGTACATCCATCATCGGGATCAGAATACCCAGTACTGTTGTGAACAGCAGGGCTATCACCAGAATCGAGATGTAACGCTTACCGCCAGTATCTACCCAGGGTAAGATCGGCTCGTGTCGATTAACGAGGGCTTCACTCATGGGGCACCCCCATCGACTTTATTGACGGCCAGAGAAATATTACTGAAAGTTGCTTTTGAACATGTGTTCATTACTTTCTTCAGCAAAGCGTATGGCGTGTCTTTGTCACCCACAACGGTGATATACCGACCCAACTCCAGCAGTTCTGGTGAGAGAGGTGAACGTTCGGCCATATACTGCAGCTCGGTAAGGAGTGCATCAATGGTTTCACCTTCAGACGCTTCAACCTGAGGTATGGTAACAATAGACCGACCCTGAACCAGAATCTCTTGCTTGTTCACCATCACGACCAGATTTTCGTCTGGCGTGTTTTCAGCAATGGAGTTCGGCAGCTCAATCTGTTCACTATCTTCAACTTTCACGTCGTTCTGGTTCACCATAAGGAAAAATACCAGAATGGTGAAAATATCCATCAGCGACGTCAGATTAAGAGTTGCTTCCCCTTTCTTGCGCTTATGGTTGCGATCCATGCGCTTGGCGCGGCGGGACGTCTTCTTCATTGTGTCACCTCCGTTGTGGTCGCCAGGTCAGGTGCTGCACCCAGAGAAATATCAGGGAACAGGGCTGCATCAACCACTGACGTTACAACAACGGCAGGGTATATACGAACCGCATCCATCACTGATACCAGAGTCTGATAATCAATTCCTGCTTCAGGAAGCAGGCTGATGTCGGTTTTTTGAGCAAATACAGGATCTTTTTTGATCTCTTGCAGGATGGTTGACAGTCCTTCCAGGTCATAGCTTGCGCCTTCTTCCTTCGGGAATGTCGCGTGCACCACCGTCTGCAACAGATAGCTATGAGAAACTTGTATGCTGTCTGAGCGGATGATGACCTCTAGCGTCACATCTTTTGGGTCTACAACAGTAGGCTGATCGCCCGCCGGCAACTTGAGATCGATTACGGCCAGTTGTGAGAACACCATGTTCATCAGCAGTACTGGTACCAATACGATCATCAGGTTCATAAAAGATGTAACGTTGAGCTCCGCCTGTTCTTGATTGCGTTGGCGTCTCATTGGAAATTACATCTCACTTGTTGCCGGTAGTGGATTGACCTTGCTTGCGCTCGGTAATGATGTTCAGGAACTTCACTCCGGCCATTTCAATGCTGTCGACAATTTCATTGGTTTTGGTTTGCAGGTAGGTATGCAGCAACAGCAGCGGAATAGCAGCCATCAAACCAAATGCGGTGGTGTTCATCGCAACCGAGATACTTTGTGACAGCAGCGTGGCTTTTTCTGCCGGAGCTGCGTTGGCAACCGCGGTAAAGGCCGCGATCAGACCCATAATGGTACCCAGCAGTCCCATCAGGGTGGCAATGTTTGCCATGGTGGCAACATATTGAGTACGTTTTTCAAGCTGTGGAACAGCTTCCATCAAGCCTTCTTCAAGAGCATATTCGATTTCTTCGCGACGTTGGCTGCCAGGAATACGAGCAATGGCAGCAGAGAAGATATCGCCCAGTTTGGTGCTGGACTCATTGGCATAGTTCAGAGCCGCACGCATATCACGGCTTTCAAGCATTGGCAGGATTTCATCAAACGTCTTGCGATTACTTGATTTTTCTCTTGTCAAATAGATCAAACGCTCCAGTGCAATGGCAACACCTACTGCCATGATGAAGCCAATCGGGTACATAAATACGCCGCCTTCTTGAAAAAAACGTACGATGGAATCCATAGAATTTCCCCCAGATTTATTACGTGGTAGATAGTATTTTACTGTTATCTTCCAAGCTGTTATCGGTATTTAACAGCAAGAAAATTGCATTTAATCGACAACCGGCCAATAAAAACAGTCGATATGACTTATTTTTTTCCAGCCTTCGCGATCCTTGTGTTAGTTAGTTCGCTTTCCTTTCCGTTGCCTGATCACCAAAACCGTCTCTGAAACGCCTGGCATATTCCACTTCAAGATGAAACTGCTTCGGTTGTAACGGCTCGAAGCGTTCTTCTTCATAGCCAGTGAGCGGTTCGAACGGTATTTCCACGTCGGGTGTATCTCTCCACGAAGTAATCGTCATCATGCCAGCGTCTTCAGAATTACCAAGAATGGATATACCTTCCAATTGAATGACGTCGGCTGCGAAAACACTTGTCGGGGTAATCAGAGCCAGTAAAGTGAATAACCATATTTTCATCAGGAGTCTCCTTCCGAATCCACAGCAGCCTCTGTTGGTTGCGGCTCTTCTGGTTGATCGGATGTTTCATCAGCTTGCGGGTTCGAGTCTTCTGTTGCAGTGGCTGCCGCATCTGTATCAGGTACTGGAGTACTGGGAACCCGTTTGGCAAGATCCTGTATCCATATATTTAACAGTGGATCTTCCTCTGTATTCAACTGCTGTGCTGTCCGGTATTGCAGCAGCGCCTTGCCATACTGCCTCATATACAGGTCATACAAAATCCCGAGATTGTAATGCAAATCGGGATTGGGTGCAGAACACTGAATGGCTTTGGAGTAGCTTTCCTCGGCCAAGGTAAAATCACCTAGTTCCCGTGCAACTGGCCCCATGGCCTGAAATGCTGCACAGAATTCACTATCCAGAGCCAAAGCCTGCTCGATGCTGGCTTTAGCTCCTTCAAAATCCTCGGTCTGATATTGTGACAGCCCAAGATTAACCCAGACACCAGGGTAGTCCGGGGTCCGTTCCGACATAATGGTCCAGTGTTTCAGGGCCTGATCATAGCGCTGGGATTTGAGCAGCAACAAACCATGCTTGAAGAAACCAAGGGTTTCAGCATCAAGGCCTGCGTTTGCAGAGTCTTCTTGCCCAGAGGCATCGGTCTCTTCTTCTGCTGTTGTTTCCTGTTCTGGTTCGGTGGCCTCGTCGCCACTCTTCATCAGCGAGCTACAACCTGCCAGCGTCATCACCAAGAGAAAACTAGCGAATCTCACTAACATAGCTCAATTCCTTTTCTTTCTTGCGGTATTGGGTCGGTGCCAGGTCAGCCATGACATCGAAGCTCTTTTTAACCCACTCATCATAAATACCATCATAGGTACGGTTGATGTTCTTGAGATGAACGTCCATCGCAGCCTGCTCGAAGGGGTAAGACTGGTCTTCCAGCAAGAACTGGTACTCTTCCAGCTCCAGTTCATCCAGGCCTTTGGGTCGCTCAGACTCTAACAATGCCTTGCTCAGCTGAGTGTACAGCTGACCGATCCGGTAGGTCGAAGAGGTCGTGAACTCAAGCACTCCCATTGCCACGGCCTGGGTATACAGGGCTTGGGCTTCTTGCATGGCCTTGTTTTTGGCCGGAATACTCTCGTTCAGCGGCAGGGTCAGTGGCAGATTCACGTATTTTTCCCGTGCGAATTCAGCCAGCTCGTAGGAAGCCCCTGCAGCCAGGTATTTTGACCGCTCTGTTTGCTTGTTACCCGCTTCAGCATTCAGACTGATAATCTTGTCGAGCCAGTAGCGGCGTTTTTCTTCGTCTTTTTCGCTGCTTTCCATGCCGTACAGTTGTTCCAGTTTGTAGCGAGACTCAATGGCCGGATCAAAAGGCTCGGAATAGTTGTTGGCATAGCGCTTGAACATCACAATGGCGCTGCCAATATCTCCAGCTTTCTCATAATATTCACCGGCCTGGAAGGCTGCAATACGCTGTTCTTCCTCATCTTTGCTGGTGCGCCACACATCCGCCAAAGCATTGGCTGCGGCTGACCATTTCTCCTGTTTCTCATAGGTGAAAATCAGCTTTTTGGGAATATCCTGGCTGAGTTTGTGATCCGGATACTTGTTCTGGAATGTGTTGAGCGCTTCTTCTGCGCCCGCATAATCTTCCACTTCAAACAGCAAGGTGATGGCATCGTATTCTGCAATAATGGAGTTTTCGCTGCCTGGCGTGACGTCACTGATACGGTTCCAGCTGGAAGCCGCCAGTTCATAGTTACCTTCTTCACGGGCTTTTTCACCCTGCTTATAGATCGAGGCGGCGACTTTTTCACGAATATCATTGCGGACATCAGGGTCGATATCGCTATATTTCAACGCTTCCTGAAGCGATTCTTCTGCTTCTTCGTAATAGCCCAGTTCAAAGGCGGCGTGACCGCGAACCAGTGCTGCACCATAACGATAGTTGTCCGCAAGGCTGTCCTGAATATCCCAGGCCGTACGGGATACAATCAGTGCTTCTTCGTAATTCTTGTCAGCAAGAAACAGTTCAGAGGTACTGACCAGCACCTTGCCACGTTCTTCGTGATCCGGGAATGTGCGTACAAAGCGCATGGAGTTTTCTGCACTTTGCTGCCGCCATGCCGTCGCTTCTTCAGCATCATCCGGCTGGTATTTGTTGTATGCCAAAACGGTCGCGTAAGCAGCTTCCGGTGCCAGCTCATGATCAGGGTAATCGTAGGCTACGATCTGGTAATGGTCGCGAGCCTGTTGATAATTACCCAGTTCATAGGCGATTTCTGCCAACAGGAAGTGAGCTTCCGGTGCATCTTTTGCGTCTGGGACACTGCGTAAATAAACGTCATACCATTTGGCGGCTGCAGCGTAGCGTTCGGCTTTTTCTTCATCACCCTCGGTTTGTTGCGCCCAGCCATGGTTGAATTTGGCCAGATCCATAATGTAGACAGCAAGTGGCTCACGGATGGTGTCGCGTACGGCATCGTCATGATTGGCCCAGTAGTCACTGTCGATACCAAAGCGATCGATATAATCCGCTTCACGTTCCCGTTGCAGTACCGGATAACCCGCGAGGGTATATTGTTCAATCATGCGTTGGAAATACAGTGGCGCCTGCTCGCTGTCCGGATAGCGTTCGATGTACGCGGTCAGAGCAGATGCACCACTTTGATAATATTTTTGGTCGTAGTAATAATCCGCCAGGCGGTTGTAAATCAGGTATTCGTAATGGCGGTGGCCATACTCATCAAAAAACTCACCGATTTCTTCCCACTCTCCGCCATAGCTGAAGGTAACGGCCATGGTGTAAATGCTGTCTTTCAGGATCTCTAGACTGGCACCTGTGGCGTTATCAATACTATTCTGGTCCGGATAGTCTTCATCCAGCAAACGGGCAAAGGCAATCTGGCTGTCATCGTAACGGCTCTGTTTGAACAGCGACCAGCCCAGCATATAACCTGCATTACTGTAGTATTTGTTGCCGGTACGGCCGTACTCAATCAGGCGTCGAAATGATTGTTCCGCTGCGACATAGTCTTTCATGGCATAGCGTAATTCACCGAGGCGGAATTCGGCATCCAGATAATAGATAGAATCCGGGTATTGTTCCGCCAATTGCTGGAAGGCCTCGGCTGTGTCTTCCGGCTGCATGGCTATGCTGTAGGCTTTGGCCAGCTGGTAGAGAATTTCGTCATTGCCTTCACTATCAGGGTGCTCTTCCAGGATGGCTTTAAATTCCCGAATAGAAGCAGCGAGTTCTTCAGGATCAACGTCTTTCTCTTCCTCGGAAAGGAGATCATCACCAGCCCAGGCAGCTTCTTGTTCATGCAAGCGCAGTGCGGCAATGCGTCGAGAAGCCAGCACTTCGTACTGGTGTTGATCTGCTACTTCAATATAAGCCCGATAACGAGCCACCACGTCTTCATTGGTGACGATCAGTGGCTCATTGGATGGTGCTTTCAATCCGTAATATGTGAGATCCGATATGGTGCCAGCCTGGTGTGGTTGTACCTGGGCACAGCCAGCAGTTACAAGCAGACAGGAGACGACAGAGGACCATATCAGTGAGCGCTGGTCAGTCATATTCACCCAGGCCTCCGCTGTTGGTGTTGCGACGTAACTCGCCATCGTAAAGTCGTGCGATCGACAAACGGGTAGTCGCGAGATAATCCTTGAGTCGGTCTTTCAACATGCCGATATGGCTCTGAGCAACGGTGACAACCTGCTGCTGCTGTTTGGTGTGAAGTGCTGTTAGTGTCTGCTCCAGTGCGCCGAGCTTGTTCGATACTGCATCGATCGTTGCCAGGTGCTCTTCTGATCTGGCATGAAAAGCGCCGGCCTGTGCCAATAACTCATTAATATTGGTCAGTTGAGTATTCAGATCCTGATATTGCTGTTCCAGAACAAGTTGCTGTTTCTGGAGTGCCCAGGCCCGCTGAGGCTGGGCTTTGGTCAGCTGCCACAGCGTGATGCCCTGCAGGATACTTGCCTGTGTTTGTACATCCTGTTCCATAGAGGTGCCATCTTTGGATTCATTGGTAATGGCCTCCAACTGATCCAGCCTGTTCCGCTCAGGTTGTATTGCAAACCCCAACGGTTGGTTGCGGTGCGCTTGTATCTGATGATTGATCTGTATGATTTGTTGTTGTAGCTGTTTGGTGTTGTCTGCTACTTGGGCCAGATGATCAGATTCAACCACTTCCAGGTAAATTGCCTGATTGGCGAGCTTGTCGGCTCTTGCGATTGACAGGTGCTGCTGCTGTTGCTGAACCCACCCAAGCATGCTGCGAATATCGATCAGACGTTGCTGTTCTTGCAAGAATGCACTGGTGCTCAGCAAACCTTCGAGATGACGACTGGTTGATGATGAGGCAACCCCCTGGAGGTCGGGGCTAAGTATGTTGTCAGAAGCGCTGGACTGCCGCTCTTCCCAATGGCTGACCCACTGGGAAAGTGTGTCGATATTGTTGAGCTGGTCAAGTTGCTCAAGTGCTTCGGTCATACGTTTTTCTGTGTATTCATAAACCGGCAACGATGGCACTCCGCCATTCATCAGCTCGGCAACGTAAGAGGTCGCCATTAATGATTCGAGTGTATGAATGTTGAGTAAAGGAAAGTGCTCTTGCAAGACCCTCCATGGCTGTAAGGCCTGGTCGTATTGCCAGCGTTTTGATAGTGCCCAGCCATATTGCAGTAGCGCATCAGAGGTATAAGGACCGTCTTTGGAGACCAGCCGCAAGTAACTGATCGCCTCATCGTAATGCTTGTTGCGTAATTCATACTTGCCGGCTGTCAGGCGAAAGCGGTCATTCAGTGCCGATTGTTGCTGGTCTTCTGCTTCATCAACAAGAAACTCGCCAACCCATTGCTGTAAGTCTTTGGAAGAGATGCCCAGTCGCATTTTTGCCAGCATCAGGTTGTAACCCGCAAACCGGTACCATTCACTCTCCTCGTCAATCAAATCAAACGCTTGTTCGGCTTGTGTTATCTGATCGCGGTTGGCATGTGAGGTGGCAGCAATAAATGCCGCTTCCGATGTGTCCGTCGGGTTTAGCAAGGCATCGTTGGCCATGGCTCGACCAATCAGCCGACCGGCTTGTAGCCAGTCATTTCTGTCGGAGGCGTTACGAGCCAGCATGAACCAGGTATTTCCCATTCCTGGAGAGAGGCCAAGAGCCGGGTCGTTAAGCAAGACGTTGGCATAAGAGTCCATTCCCAACTCTGACAAGCCTGCTGGAAGGGTGTACATGATATCCATATCTGAGAGCGTGGGTTCTGCATCATCGTCGGTTATGGCGTCCAGCGGTGTGCTGGTCAGATAATGAAAAAAATACACGCGTTTGCCCAGCTCATGATTCAATATCTCAAGCGGGGTCTTGGGTGCCGGAACAGAGGCACTCAGTGTGGATATAAGGCCGTTGTCTGGCGCCGTAGGCTGTGCGCAGGCCGTACTGCTTACCCAAGCGGTAGCCGCTACGGCCAGAGCGAGTAATCCTGACTTTTGCATGACTTACCAAGCCTTCAGAGTAGCAACTGCGCTGCGTTTGGCGGTGTCGTCCGTAATAGAAAGCAATAGTTTGAGATGGTTGCCACCTTTACGAAAAACGCCTTCATAGACCAGATCGCGGACACGGTTGTTGTCGTCACGTCCACGAACGACCACTTTCAACAGGTGGTTACCTGGTGCCAGTTCAAGATCGGTCAGAGGCTGGACAGCACCAAACTTGAGGGCCTGAACTTCTTTCTCTGTATACAAGTAATTAATTGGCGAGATGCCATGCCCTGATATGGTAATGGACATGGGGGTAAAGAATTTACCGTTACTGAGTGCCAGGTAGAGTGATGTCTTGGTACTGATCGGGCTGATCAGTTGTTTTTCGATGGCTGACAGTTCACTACTCAACTCAACGACCGAGCGTTTGGCTGAATCGATTTCAAGCTGAATGTCTTCCGGGGTTGCAGCTACGGCCTGGAATATACCGAAGAACCATAGCATCCCTGCAACTAAAAACTTCATAACCACCTCATCAACGTTGACGTACCACGCCGTCCACAGATAACCAGTGACTCAGGGCGCGACGAGTGAATTCCATATTTCTGAAAAGGTTACCTGCGTACAGGTAATCCAGTGTTCCGTCCGGGCTGACCAGCATAACGGCAGGCAAAGGGTTGATTTGCCATGCCCTGGTGAGCGACTGGTCGTATGCCAGTAACGGCAGACGTGTACGGGGTGCGTCTTTTACAAAACGGTCATTGGCATCCCAGATCACCCAGGTAACCAGTCCGTCTTTGCTGTACTGACGCGCCAGCCGTTCGTAGTGTCCCAGTGCTTTCTGGCAGTCTTTACAGGCACCCACCCAAATCAGCATGACTGGCTTGCCGCGCTGTTCTTCCAGGCTCAACGCATAGCCACCTTTTACAGGAGGGAGCGCAAGCTCGGTCAGCGTATCGCCAATCGACAGTTTGTTCGGAGCTGCTTCAGCTATCGAAAAACTGCTGATCAGGGCTGTCAGGATTAGTAGTAAAAACCGACTGCTATGCTCCATTGCAGACCTCGGTGCGAACCTTCTTGGTTGAGTACTTCATCATCGACGTGGTAGTAACGGGTTTCGGTACCAATCCAGTAGTCGCCCATCATGACCTGAAGCGATGTCCCTACACCGAGGTACATACCATGGCTGCTGCCTGTGAACTGTTCACCAATAAGGCCATCCACATTCAGCTGCCATGGCAGGAATGTTTCACCATCGAGGCTGGTAATACCTTTGAGGAGGGAATAACCCAGACCGGCGGTGATGGCGCGGAAAGATGAATGCTCTTTCAGGTCAACATTGCCATCGTCATCTTCAATTGTTGGATTACCAAATGATGTTAATCCAAGCTCGATATTACCCAATGCATCCAGGCGATCGGTCAGGTGGTAACGGATAGAGCCACCAAACAGCAGGCTGTCACCGTATTCGGCGGAGGTTTGTTGCCCAAGGGACATGCCGATCAGCATGGTCTGCTCAGGTATGCCATCAGAAAAATCGAAGGTGCGGGGAATAGGTTCAAATATCTCTGCCGTTCGTGGCGTTGCGGCAACACCGGCGAGAGGCAAGATGCCTTGCATGATATTGGCCCCATTAAGAACAGAGCTGGGATCAGTCGGCACTTCATCTGCCATATAGCTCTGCTCTGAGCTCAGTTGTGCCATCTGAGCCAGGATGGTTTCCATCATGGCCGGGTTATCAAACGCGGATACCTCGGTCGGCTCTTTTTGAGGAACCATGGAGAGCATCTTCTCTAGCACTCTCGGGTCGTTCAGAGCATCCGGGTTTCCTGGAGCCAGCTCGGCATCGGCTTTGGCCTTTTCAGCGACCACCCCCAGCATTTTTTCGAGCACTCTTGGATCATTCAGAGCATCCGGGTTTCCCGGCGCCAGCTCAGCATCAGCCTTGGCTTTATCTGCGACCAAACTCAGCAGATTTTGCAATACAGCGGGGTCGTCAATAGATGATGGAGAAGTCTCGGCAGCTGCAATTGACGACGCTGCCAGGAGGAAACCCAGTGCAAGACTGGATCTTTTCAGAAACGAATTTTCCATACTAGGGCCAACGCTCCGTGATTTGCACTATTGCCAGACAAGGCTTGCTGGACCTGAACCCGGCCGCCGATGCTGACGTTGTAAGCTATATTCCAGTTGATGTCGGTCGTGGCTGACAGTACCGGCACAGTTGTGTCGTCCCCATCATCATCCCAGCGGGTCGAACCGCCGGAACTCTTGCCAATGCCAACTCCCAAATACCCATCCCATGACCAGCGGCCGTTCTCTGCAAAAGGGAAGCGCTTGCCTGCTTCCACTGAGTACCAGTCGTCATTTGTGTCGGTGGAACGGGTTATACGTACCGCTGCAGCCTGATCAAACAGAGTGAAGTTGGCTCCCAGAGTCAGAGCGGTTTCAGATGTTGCGGCCACTTCAAACTGCGGGTTGTTGTCGTCACTGTGATCAAGAAACTGCAGTGGTTCAAGTCGTTTGATATTTTCTGGCAATGCGTCGAGTGATTCAACACTGATCCAACCGTGATATTCACCTGCCTGTACGTATAGCCAGTTGAGCTGGCGCTTCAGGGGAATCAGTGCGGTATCCGACGGTACATCCGTCGTCACGGGATAAGTATCGGCCGGCCCCATGCGCAGCTGAATGGGCGCTGCGGTCGCAACAGAAACAAGACCGACACTCAGTGCCATAGCCTTGATCAGCGTGAGCAGTCTGCCGACTAAATAGTCTGTCGAACGTTGCTTTGTTTCCGGATTCGCCTGCATGTCGGCACCAGTTCCTTGTGTGAGTTACCAGTATTCGTGGCTGTGGCACAACGGCGGGCAGTATGCTTAGCCGCTCAGTGCTCGTCAACACAGTGTATCAATTATGTTACATCACGTTAATTCCGACATCTTTTGCGCACTTCGTCGGTATGGTACTGATCGCTGGCTTATGACGAAGCGACGAGAATAACAGTCTATTTGGACGGTTTTATGTCAGTTCGATAATAAATAGAAGGGGCCTGAGTGATTGTCCGACATGGCGAACAGGTATAACCACTCTGTTTGTGCGCAGGAATGGCGGTATTGCGTCATCTGCAGGGAAGATATGGCTCAATCATCATTGAGCCCTATTCAGACCGAGGCTTCTTGCTAATACTGTGCCTTTGGATTGTTAGCAAATCGACCAAGCATGTTGAATATAAGCAATAAAGTTGCCTGTTATCCGCACTTTCCCCGGCGTTTGTAACCACCGTCAGGATAAAAAAAATTTACAGATTGTGAATTGATTCCGATTTGATCAAGGGAATTTTTCTGGTTACTTCGATGTTTCAGGCAGCTGACAGGCGACTGCTGACATTCTGATCACAGTTCGCTAACCGGTCAATTGGGGAGATAGAGTTACATAAGTTAACACTATGCAGGATATGATGCCTTCACAGGGTTCCGACAGGAATCGGTTTTACAGACTTCTTTAGCGGGACAATGGATGCATCTCACCTCATCTCGTAGGGCAGGTCATTTCGACTGGCTGAAAAGTTATCATTCGCTGATGCTGTTGCCGATGGTGACAGCGCTTCTGCTTATGCCTTTTATGGATGGCACTGAAGTTCGTTACTGGCTGGTTTTCTGGGTGTTAGTGGTGGTGGTTTTGACGATTTGTCGAGCCTGGATGATGCACTCTAACCGGTTGCATTTGCAGCAGCACAGTGGCGTATTACAAGCCATCTTTGATGGCCTGCCCGATGGTATTTTTTTTAAAGACCGTGATGGCGTATACCGTTATGCCAACGAGCGGGCAATGGGAGCCATCGGGACCGACTTGCTAGGCAAAACAGATATTGAGCTGTTTGATGGTGATCCGGCCTGGGAATGCCAGTGCGCTGATGATGAAGTGTCTGACCAGGGCTGTCGCTACCGCCGAGAGCAATGGGTAACGTCATCCAGAGGAGAGCGAGTGTTGATGGAAATCAGCAAGTCACCGCTCTTTGATGCGCAAGGGCACTGTCTGGGGGTGCTTGGTGTCAGCCGCGATGTGACCGAGCTGCGCAAGATTCAGAATAATCTGGAATTTGTTGCGCATCATGATGCGCTTACCGGCCTGCCTAACCATACGCTGTTGTCGAAAAAAGCTGACTATGCCTTACGTCTGGCGCGGCGTCAGGGAGGGAGCCTGGCGCTGCTGCTTTTTGATCTCGACCGCTTGAAAGGGATCAATGACACCTTTGGTTACAATATCGGTAATTTGTTGTTGCAGGACGTGGCGCGCCGTTTTAGCAGCAATCTGAGAGATTCCGATCTTTGTGCCCGTATGGGCGGAGATGAATTTCTGCTCGTACTGCCAGAGTTTGGCGGTCACGATAACCTGGTCGCCAAGGCGACGCAGTTGTTGGCTGTGATTGCAGAACCTTATGAACTTAATGGCCATACTCTGTCACTTTCCAGCCATGTGGGTATCAGCTGTTTTCCACAGGATGGCGATGAGTTTGACACCCTGGTTCGTCATGCTGATGCCGCCTTGCATCAGGCCAAATCCCAAGGACATAAGGCATTGTGCTTCTATGAAGCATTCATGCTGGAAACCCTGAACGAGCGCTCGGTGCTGGATCACGATTTGCGTGAGGCTGTCGATCTGGGTCAGCTGGGGATGATGTATCAGCCACAATTCCGTTTTGGGGACAAACAGCCACGACGGGTTGAGGCATTGATGCGGTGGCGGCATCCACGGCTGGGCAGTGTCTCGCCGCTGGAATTTATCCCGATGGCGGAAACCACGGGTCAGATTCACGATATGGGACAGTGGGCGGTGGAACAAGCCTGCCGACAATTTCTGGACTGGCGCGAGCAAGGCCTGTGGCTGGAAAAGATAGCCATCAATGTGTCTGCCATTCAGATCAATAGCGGATTTGCCGACCGGCTAATGGCATCGATGAATGCCATGTCATTCAACCCCGCCTGGCTGGAGCTGGAAATTACCGAAACGGCCATCATGAGCAGCATTACTGAAGTCAGCCGCCAAATCACCCTGTTGTGTAATCAGGGAGTCGAGTTTTCGATCGATGATTTTGGTACGGGTTATTCTTCACTGAGCAAACTGAAATCGATGCCTGTGACGGTACTGAAAATCGACCAATCCTTTGTGCGTAATATCAACGACGATATCAATGATTATGAAATCGTTCGGGCGATTATCCTGATGGCCAAAAGCCTGGGCCTGCATGTGGTGGCTGAAGGCATCGAATCGCAGCCACAAGCGGCGATACTGCAGCGCCTGGGTTGCGACTGGGTGCAGGGCTTTTTGTTTAGTCAGCCATTGTCCGGGGACGACTTTCTGGCTCGCTACCGTGACAACACAGGTGCTAGTGTTACCCCGGCTGCGGCAGAAAACGACAGCATGACCACGGAGAATGATTGCTGATCTGATGGGCCTCAGTCACAATCAGTCCACTTGAATCCAGCCGTATCCGATACCAATGACGCAAATCAGCTATACCGATGATGGCGTAGAACGCCAGTCTCTACGCCAGTACACCGAGAACGCTTACCTGAATTATTCCATGTACGTCATCCTAGATCGTGCCTTGCCTCACGTAGGAGACGGACTCAAACCGGTACAGCGTCGTATTATCTATGCCATGAGCGAACTGGGCCTGAAAGCCACGGCCAAGTACAAAAAGTCCGCCCGGACCGTGGGGGATGTGCTCGGCAAATACCATCCCCATGGTGACAGCGCTTGTTATGAAGCGATGGTCCTGATGGCTCAGCCCTTTTCCTATCGTTACCCTCTGGTGGATGGCCAGGGCAACTGGGGAGCTCCGGATGACCCCAAATCCTTCGCGGCCATGCGTTATACCGAAGCCAAATTATCGGCCTTTGCCGATGTGCTGTTGTCCGAGTTGGGACAGGGGACCGTCAACTGGCAACCCAATTTTGACGGCACACTGGACGAACCCACCACCTTGCCAGCTCGTTTGCCCCATGTTTTGTTGAATGGCACCACCGGTATTGCTGTGGGGATGGCCACGGATATTCCGCCACATAATATTCGTGAAGTTGCCAGTGCCTGTATTCATTTGCTGGATCATCCGGGGGCCACCAGTGACGATATCTGTCAGCTGGTTCAAGGGCCGGATTTTCCGACCGAAGCGGAAATCATCACCCCTCGGGAGGAGCTGCAGAAGCTCTATCACAGTGGGCGTGGCAGTATCAAGATGCGGGCGGTCTACACCCGTGAAGACGGTGATATTGTCATTACCGCTTTGCCACACCAGGCATCCGGCTCCAAAATCATGGAACAGATTGCCGCCCAGATGCAGGCCAAAAAACTGCCGATGGTTGCCGATTTGCGTGATGAGTCTGATCATGAAAACCCGACCCGGCTGGTGATTGTACCGCGCACCCGCAAGGTCGAGGCCGATGCGCTGATGACTCACCTGTTTGCGACCACCGATCTGGAGCGTAACTACCGCGTCAATATGAATGTGATTGGTCTGGATGGACGGCCGCAGGTGAAAAACCTGATCACCATGTTGAGCGAATGGCTGACCTACCGAACCGACACCGTGCGCCGCCGTCTCCAGTTCCGGCTCGACAAGGTGCTGGCCCGTTTACACATCCTTGAAGGCTTGTTGGTCGCTTTTTTAAATATCGACGAAGTGATCGAGATTATCCGTGAGGAAGACCAGCCGAAACCGGCGCTGATGGCGCGTTTTGGTATTTCCGACAAGCAGGCCGAAGCCATTCTGGAATTAAAACTGCGGCATCTGGCCAAACTCGAAGAAATGAACATTCGGGGAGAGCAAGATGAACTGGAAAAAGAACGCCAGTATCTGGAAAAAACCCTGGGTTCCGAACGGCGCCTGAAAACCCTGATCAAGAAAGAAATCAGTGCCGATGCCGAGCGATACGGTGACGATCGCCGTTCACCACTGGTTGTACGGGCCGAAGCCAGGGCATTGACTGAGACCGAATTACTGAGCGCTGATCCGATCACCGTGGTGTTGTCACAAAAAGGCTGGATACGAGCGGCCAAAGGCCATGATGTGGATGCGGCAAAGCTGAGCTACAAGGCTGGGGATGCCTTTTTGCAGGCCACTCCGGGCAAGAGTAATGAGCCGGTGGTGTTCCTGGATGATACCGGCCGCAGTTATAGCCTGATTGCTCACACCTTGCCTGGTGCCCGCGGTCAGGGAGAGCCACTGACCGGCCATTTGAATCCTCCCCCGGGGGCGACGTTTGAGCATATGCTCATGGGGCAAGACAGCAGCGAATACTTGCTCTGTAGTGACGCCGGTTATGGTTTTATTACCCGCTTCGCGGATATGCAAAGCAAAAACAAGGCGGGCAAGGCGCTGATCACTTTGCCCGCCAATGCCCGGGTATTGGCACCAAGTGTATTGCCTGCCGGCGATGAGGTCTGGATTGCCGTGGTGACCAACGAAGGCCGTATGCTGGTATTCCCGGCTGCCGACCTGCCTCGCTTGAGCAAGGGCAAAGGCAACCGGATGATTAATATCAGCGCTGCCAGTGCGGCCGAAGGTGTGGAGCTGATGGTCTCGGTTCAGGCATTGCAAACAACCGATACCTTGCTGGTTTACTCCGGCAAGCGTCATCTGAAAATGAAATTCAGCGACCTGGAGCATTATTTCGGTGAGCGGGGACGGCGAGGCAACAAGCTGCCGCGCGGCTTCCAGAACGTTGACCGACTGGAGCTGCTGTCGCCACAGGGCTGACAGCAATCGTCAGTAATCGAATCAGTCGCTGACAATAAACAACCGAAAGCAGAACTCCTTGGTGGTTTTGCTTTTGCGTTCCTGCCAATGGCTGGGCCAGGTTGGTTGCAGCGCTGCTTCATGCTCGATATAGACCAGGGTGCCAGGTAATAACGTCAGCGCATCAATCGCTGGTTGCAGTAGCTGCTTGCCAAACGGTGGATCAAGGAAAACCAGATCAAAAGGCTGTGGGTTTTGTTGCAACCAGGCCAGGGCATCACCGGCCCACACCTGGGCATTCAGGGCGTTTAACACGCTGAGATTATCCTTTATCTGTAACGCAACCTTGGGGTGTTTTTCCAGAAATACCACCTCCCGTGCTCCGCGAGACAGCGCCTCGATACCAAGTGCACCACTGCCAGCAAAGGCATCCAGCACCCGCGCGCCTTCGACATCAAACTGTAGCCAGTTAAAAATGGTTTCACGAACCCGGTCCATGGTTGGACGCAAACCATCAACCGCAACAAAGCGCAGTCGACGGGAGCGCCATTCGCCACCAATAATTCTCAGTTGTTGGGTTGGTAACTTACTCACGCAGAATCTCATCAATAACCATGGGTATCGGCGGATGGTATCAAGCGCAGCCCGAATGTCGACATCGGACTTGCAACCCGGGACATCCAAAAGACAGGAATAGTGGTAGCATAGCCGCCTATTTCAGCCGTTTCCGGCATATTCTCCCAGCCACGCTGACAGTGAACGCCATGTTTAAGTTTTTTAAGCGCAAAAAGAAAAACCAGCCAGCCACCGAATCACCGGCAGAGACCGATGCGGTAGTCAGTGCTGATGTAACAACCGACCCGGCAGAGGCCGGACCAGAGAGTGATGCCTGTGTGGTCGATGCCCCACAGGTAGACGCTACCGATGCGATTGAATCGGATGACCTTGACCATCCGCCGATTTGGGCTGTCGAGGATAACAGCCCATCCGGGATGTCTGCCTTTCCCGAGCTGGAAGATACTCTGGATGAAGCAGCGCCGATAACAAACGATCTTGCCTCAGACTCTGGTTTGGCAGCGGCTGAGGAGCCTGCTGTTCATACTCCTGTTGATGCCCAGGTTGACGGCCTTGTTGACGATGCTCTTGAACCTGAGCCGGTCGTGGAAGCATCCATCGAGCCAGTCGTGGATATAACCCCTGAACCCGACTCCGAACCCATCGCCCCAGCCACACCGGCAGCACCAGAAAAAGTCTCAAAACCCGGCTTTTTCGCCCGCATCAAGGCTGGCCTCAGCCGCACCCGCAGCAGTCTGACCGATGGGCTGGCGAACTTGCTGTTGGGCAAAAAAGCCATTGATGACGACCTGATGGAAGAGCTGGAAACCCAGCTGATTATGGCGGATGTTGGTGTAGAGGCCACCGCAGATATCATGTCGCGACTGACCGACCGCGTAAGCCGCAAGGAACTGAAAGATTCCGACGCGCTGTACGACGCCCTGATTGATGAATTAAAAAGCGCACTATCCCCGGTGGAAGCACCACTGCTGGTGACGGCGCAGGCGGCACCCTATGTCATCCTGATGGTGGGTATCAATGGTGTGGGTAAAACCACCACGATTGGCAAATTGGCTCGCCAATTCCAGAATGAAGGCAAAAGCGTGATGCTGGCTGCAGGCGATACCTTCCGGGCCGCGGCGGTTGAGCAACTGCAGGTATGGGGTGAACGTAACGACGTACCGGTGATTGCCCAACATACCGGAGCCGATTCCGCCTCAGTGATTTTTGATGCACTGCAGGCGGCGCAAAGCCGTAAGGTCGATGTGCTGATTGCCGATACTGCCGGACGTCTGCACAACAAGGACAATCTGATGCAAGAGCTGGAAAAAGTGGTTCGGGTGATGAAAAAACTTGATCCGGCAGCCCCTCACGAAGTCATGCTGGTGCTGGATGCCGGTACTGGCCAGAATGCCATCAACCAGACCCGGCAATTCCTGCAGTCCGTCGGCGTGACCGGCCTGACGCTGACCAAGCTGGACGGCACTGCCAAGGGTGGGGTGATTTTTGCCCTGGCGAAACAGTTTGGTATTCCAGTGCGGTTTATCGGTGTCGGTGAAGGCATTGAAGACTTACGTCCGTTTCATGCCGGTCAATTTATCGATGCTCTGTTCCAGCGCGACAACAGCGGAGACTGAGCGATGAGCATGGTTCGCTTTGACCAGGTGGGCAAACGCTACGCCGGGGGCAAGGAAGCGCTCAGCGGCGTCAGCTTTGAGCTGGAACGGGGTGAGCTGGCTTTTCTGACCGGCCACAGTGGCGCTGGTAAAAGCACACTGCTGAAGCTGATGATGCTGATGGAGCGGCCTTCCCGGGGACAGGTGTTTGTGGATGGCCAGAACCTGAACCGCTTGCGGGCCGGACAGGTGCCTTATCACCGCCGTAAGGTCGGCGTGGTATTCCAGAATCACCAATTACTGTTTGATCGTCCGGTATTCGATAACGTCGCGTTGCCGCTGCAGATTGCCGGGTATTCACCACTGGATTGTGCCCGACGGGTACGGGCAGCGCTGGATTCCGTTGGCTTGCTGCATCTGGAAGGCCGCAATCCGGTGGAATTGTCTGGAGGAGAGCAGCAACGGGTGGGTATTGCCCGCGCCGTGGTCAACAAACCCCCTCTGCTGTTGGCTGATGAGCCAACCGGTAATCTTGACCCGGAACTGTCAGCAGAAATCATGGATTTGTTTGTACGCTTTCAGCAAGTGGGGGTCACCGTATTGATCGCCACCCACGATATTGCCCTGATTGAACGTATGGGCAAGCGTCGCCTGATTCTTGATCATGGTCAGATGGGAGGCGATTTGCATGTCGACCACTCCGGATAAAAAACGGGGCGCCGTTGCGGCGTCGCGTTCCGCCGCATCTGCGGCTCAGCCCACGCGTTCAGCGTCGTCAGGAGCCTCGGCACAAAGTATTGGTTTTGTTCATCGGGCGACCGCCTGGCTGGCTCATAACCAGCTTGTGGCGGTAGAGACCTTGCTGACCTTGCTGGCACGACCGGCATCGAGCCTGTTGACCTGGCTGGTGGTTGCCATTGCCTTGACGTTACCGGGGGCATTGTGGATGTCTCTGACCAATATTGAGCAGCTGAGTGGAAATTTTCAGCAGTCCGGCCGTATTACCCTGTATTTACAGCAAGAAGCCAGTGTGGCTGCAGGGCAGACATTACTGCAACGTATCGAAGGGCTGGAAGATGTGGTCGACACCGAATACATCAGCGCCGAGCAGGCACTGGCGCAATTCAGTGCCGCCAGCGGCCTGGCGGATGCGTTGGCCATGTTGGCGGAAAACCCGTTGCCTGCGGTGATTCTGGTAGAGCCGCCGTTGGGGCTGACTGCGGAGCGCTTGCAACAGTTGCTGCAGCAGCTGACCTCTTTCCATATCGTCGATAGCGCACAGCTGGATATGGCCTGGCTGGAGCGGTTACGGGCCATCATTGCATTGGGCGAACGCCTGATCTGGGTGTTGGGGGTGATGCTGGCCTTGGCTATCTTGCTGGTGGTCGGTAACACCATTCGCTTGTCCATTGCCGCGCGGGTGGATGAAATCCGGGTGATCAAGCTGGTGGGGGGCACAGACGCCTATGTGCGTCGGCCTTTTTTGTATACCGGCTTGTGGTACGGCATGGTGGGCGGACTGCTGGCCTGGCTGATGTTGATTGGTTGCTGGCTGTTGCTGAAACAACCGGTGGCAGAACTGTCCGCCCTGTATGGCTCTGCCTTTGAGCTGCAACCCTTGTCCGCCAATGCCGCTCTGGTCTTGTTGTCTGGCGCGATGTTGCTGGGTTGGTTAGGTGCCTGGTGGTCTGTAAGCCGCCATCTGCATGAAATAGAACCCTGATAGTGTGACTTATGCCGTTATTGTTGCTGTAATGGAACTCAGTGCTGCCTTGGATGTCGGAGAATCCGGGTGCTACACTGACCCTGAAATTCAGATTCTGTAGCGAACCTCGCCACAGTTTATGCGGTGGAGCAATTCGCTACCTTGTCGCTAATGGAGTATGTAATGAACAAAGGCTTGCAAGCCGTCGATGCACTGTCCCCGGGAGCCAATCTCGAGGCATACATTTCAACGGTTAATGCGATTCCTATTCTGAGTGTTGAAGAAGAGCGAGAGCTGGCCAACCGCCTGCACTACCAGGAAGATCTGGAAGCGGCGCGTCGACTGGTTATGGCTCACTTGCGCTTCGTTGTTCACATTGCCCGCAGCTATTCCGGCTATGGGCTGAACCAGTCCGATCTGATCCAGGAAGGTAATGTTGGTCTGATGAAGGCCGTCAAACGTTTTAACCCGGAAGTGGGTGTGCGTTTGGTGTCATTTGCGGTGCACTGGATCAAGGCCGAAATTCACGAATTTATCCTGCGTAACTGGCGTATCGTCAAAGTGGCTACCACCAAGTCACAACGCAAACTGTTTTTTAATCTGCGTAGCCAGAAGAAGCGTCTGGGTTGGTTGAGCCAGGCAGAAGCCAAATCCATCGCTGCCGACCTGGGGGTTGAAACCCGTACGGTATTCGAGATGGAAGGCCGGCTGAATGCTTACGATGCGGCGTTTGATGCCGGTGTCGATGACGATGATGATTCCGCCTATCAGGCCCCTGCGTATTATCTGGAAGATAAAAGTGCTGATCCGGCACTGACCGTCGAAGCCGATAATTATGAGCAGGATGCCAGCGAACGTTTAAGCTCGGCGTTGAGTGATCTGGATGACCGCAGTCGGGCGATTCTGCAGCAGCGTTGGCTGAGCGATGAAAAGGCGACCCTGCATGAGCTGGCGGCGATTTACAATGTTTCCGCTGAGCGTATTCGTCAGCTGGAAAAGAACGCCATGAAAAAGCTCAAGAATGCCATGGGCGGTAGCCTGATTCCGGCAATCTGATCTGCGTTTGGCTGGCTGGGGTCAGCCGGGTCCGTCAGTCTGTTTCATGTTTCAAGGTATAAATTCAAGCCATAAAAAAAGCCACCGCTCGGGTGGCTTTTTTTATGGCTGTTTTAACCCTTGTTCCGGTTTTGTCCGGCAGGGCCAAAAAGCATCAAGGGCGTAACAAATTATTTGCCGCCACGCATGGAGTCGAAGAACTCATCGTTGGTCTTGGTTTGGCTCAATTTGCCCAGCAAGAATTCAATCGATTGCACATCTTCCATTTCGGTCAGCAGTTTACGCAAAATCCACAGACGCTGTAGCGAAGACTCATCAAACATGATGTCCTCACGGCGTGTACCGGAGCGACGAATATTGATGGCTGGGTAGATGCGTTTTTCGGCGATCTTGCGATCGAGGTGCAGTTCCTGGTTACCGGTACCCTTGAATTCCTCATAGATCACTTCGTCCATTTTGGAGCCGGTGTCGACCAGGGCGGTAGCGATAATCGTCAGGGAACCACCTTCTTCCACGTTACGGGCAGAGCCGAAGAAACGTTTTGGTTTTTCCAGTGCATTGGCATCGACACCACCGGTCAGTACCTTGCCTGAGCTGGGGACGACGGTGTTGTAGGCACGTGCCAGACGGGTAATGGAATCCAGCAGGATCACCACGTCACGTTTGTGTTCAACCAGGCGCTTGGCTTTTTCAATCACCATTTCAGCAACCTGAACATGGCGCGCAGGTGGCTCATCAAAGGTGGAGGCAACCACTTCACCACGTACCGAACGTTTCATTTCGGTTACTTCTTCCGGACGCTCATCAATCAGCAGCACAATCACATCACATTCCGGATTGTTACGGGTGATGGATTGGGCGATGGTTTGCAGCAGCATGGTTTTACCGGCTTTGGGTGGCGCGACAATCAAACCACGCTGGCCTTTACCAATGGGTGCTACCAGATCGAGTACTCGGGAAGAGAGATCTTCGGTTGAACCATTACCTTGTTCAAGGAAGAAACGATGATCGGGGAAGAGGGGGGTGAGGTTTTCAAACAGGATTTTGGATTTGGCGTTTTCAGGTTTGTCGTCGTTAATCTCAGCGACTTTCAACATCGCAAAATAACGTTCGCCATCCTTGGGAGGCCGGATCTTGCCTGCTATCTTGTCACCCTTGCGCAGATTGAAGCGTCGAATCTGGCTGGGTGAAACATAGATATCATCAGGGCCGGCAAGATAAGAACTGTTGGAGCTTCTTAAAAAACCAAACCCGTCTTGCAGGATTTCCAGCACCCCATCACCATAAATATCTTCTCCGCCCTTGGCATGATGCTTGAGAATGGCAAAGATAATATCTTGTTTGCGGGTACGGCTAACGTTCTCGAGACTCATTTCCTTGGCGATAGCCAAGAGCTCAGGAACGGCTTTCAATTTAAGGTCGGAAAGATTCATAGGGACAGATAGATGCAATTTAGTGGGTGTTGGGGCGGAGCTTGAATGATATCAAGAGGAGAAAAACTTTGGAGAACCCAAGGCGTACAGAAACTATAGACCCAATGTCCGGGGGTGTCCAGTCCAACCAACCCAAAAATGTTGAACCATTTTGGGGTTGGTTGGACGTGTCAAGCAAGTCGCATTTACAGGGCTTGCTGGATAAATGCTGTCAGTTCCGATTTGCTCATGGCGCCAATTTTGGTGGCTTCGACGTTGCCGCCTTTGAACAGAATCAGAGTCGGGATGCTACGGATGCCGTATTTGGGTGCAGTGGCTTCATTCTGATCGATATTCAGTTTGGCTATTTTTAACTGGCCTTTGAACTCTTCAGCAATTTCTTCCAATACCGGGGCGATCATCTTACATGGACCACACCATTCAGCCCAAAAATCCACCAGTACAGGCAGGTCGCTGGCCAGTACATCTGTTTCAAAACTGTCGTCACTCGTCATTGTGATGAGATCGCTCATGGTTTCCCCTTGCGTGTTGAGGTCATAATTTATGTCATTGTACGCGGGCTTCTGTGGGAATCAATCGCAGAGATAGCGCAAAGATCTACTGGACGCCTGCCCCTGTGAGTTGCATATTCGTGGCCTGCCCTCAAAAAAAGACAGTTTCAGGACTTCGAGTTATGTCAGATTCCTCAGCCCAGCCAGGCGAATTGATTGCAGCGGTTGATCTGGGCTCCAACAGTTTTCATATGGTCATCGCCCGCGAATTTCATGGTGAATTTCGTACTCTGGAGCGGCGCGGACAAAAAGTTCAGCTGGCTGCAGGCCTGGATGACGAGTTCATGTTGTCTGAAGAGGCCCAGCAGCGTGGTCTGGATTGTTTGCGTGAATTTGGCCAACACTTGCAAGGTATGGACTCCACCAGAGTAACCGTACTGGCCACCAATGCGTTACGGGCCGCTCGCAACCGGCAAGACTTTATCGATCGTGCCGAAGCGGTGCTGGGTTACCCCATTGAGGTGATCGCCGGGCGCGAAGAAGCCCGCCTGATTTACCTGGGTGTGGCGCATACGTTGGCCGACGATGTCGGTAACCGGCTGGTGGTGGATATTGGTGGCGGCAGTACCGAATTTATTATTGGTGAACGCTTTGAACCCAAGGCGCTGGAAAGCCTGCATATGGGGTGTGTGTCGTTTACCCGGCGCTTTTTTGCTGATGGCCAGATTACCGAAGCCGCGTTTGAGCGGGCGGTGGCGGCGGCTCGTCAGGAATTGCTGCATATTGAAACCGACTACAAGCATCTTGGTTGGCAAAACGTTGTCGGCTCATCCGGTACGATCCGCGCAGTAGAGCAATCCGTGGTGGAATTTGGCTGGTCAACCGAAGGCATTACCCGCCAGGCGTTAAAAAAGCTGCGCAAACAAACGCTGCAGTTCGAGACGCTGGATGATGTGGTTTTGCCTGGTGTAAAGGTTGAGCGTCGGCAGGTCTTTATTGGTGGCCTTGCTATCTTGACCGCTGTTTTTGATACCTTCGATATCGAACACATGGTGTATTCCGACGGCGCCTTGCGTGAAGGCGCACTATGGGATCTGTTTGGACGCTCAAGCCATGAAGATGTGCGTCAGCGCACTGTGCGTTCCTTGCAGGAGCGTTTCTATATCGATGAGGCCCAGTCCGCCAGAGTCAGTGATATGGCCCGTGCATTGTTTCTGCAGGTGTACCAGGATCTTGGTCTGGAGGAGAGCCAGGTGCGCTGGCTGTTGTGGGGGGCCGAGTTGCATGAAATTGGACTGAGCCTGTCGCATAGCGGATTCCATAAACATGGTGCTTATCTGCTGCAGCATGCCGATATGCTGGGCTTTACCCGCCAAGGGCAAGCCAAACTGGCGGCCCTGGTACGTTGTCACCGACGTAAATTCAATCTGGGTGAATTTGCAACCCTGTCTCCGGAAAGCCGGGCTTTTGTTATCCAGCTGACGCGCTTGTTACGTATTGCGGTGATTCTGAATCATGGTCGGGGAGCACATCCGGTACCGGTGCCGGAACTGAAGGTTATTGCCGGTGACCATGACTCGCTAAGCCTGACACTGCCGGCTGGCTGGCTGGCAGGGCATTCGTTGACGGCGGGTGACTTGATGGCGGAAGTGGATTACCAGAAAGCGGCGGGTATGACACTGACGGTTGAGTAACCGGTGCCAGCATCGACGACGGGTGAGCAGTCGCCTCGGCCTGGCGGCCGAGGCGGGCTTGAAAGGCTAGCTTGAGGTTGTGGCGAGTGTCGCCAACAGGATATTTTGCGCGCGGATAACTTCTTCGCCCTCTGCTGGCTCGCTGCGCAGGTAACGGCCATCCGACTGTAAGATCCAGGCCTGGCTGTTGTCGAGCATATAGGCTTCAAGCTCAGACTTGACGCGCTCTTTCAGTTTGTTGCTTTCGATCGGAAAGGCCGTTTCAACCCGGTTGAGCAGGTTACGCTCCATCAGGTCTGCACTGGCAGCGTAGACTTCGTCCTTGCCATTATTGAGGAAGTAATACACCCGGGTGTGTTCAAGAAAGCGGCCAATAATGGAGCGCACTTCAATGTTTTCGGAAACACCTGGTACTCCCGGTCTCAGGCAGCACATGCCACGGATAATCAACTCCACCTTCACCCCTGCCTGAGACGCCTTGTACAGCGCCCGGATCAGCTTGGGTTCCGTCAAGCCATTGGCTTTCAGGCGAATCAGTGCTGGCAGACCTGCTTCGGCATGGCTGCGTTCGCGATCAACCAGTTCGATCAGTTTCTTGTGCAAGGTAAAGGGAGCGTGAAACAGCTTCTTGATTTTCAGTGCTGCGCCCATGCCCGTCAGCTGCTGGAACACCGCGGCGACATCTTCACCAATCACATCGTTACTGGTGAGGAAGCTGTAATCGGTGTAAGCACGGGCGTTACCAGCGTGATAGTTGCCCGTTCCCAGATGCACGTAGCGTTTGTAGCGATCTTCTTCCTTGCGCACGATCAGCATCATCTTGGCGTGGGTCTTATACCCAACTACACCGTACACCACCACCGCTCCGGCTTCTTGCAGGCGATTGGCAAGGTAGAGATTTTCTTCTTCGTCGAATCGCGCGCGCAGCTCGATTACAACCGTGACTTCCTTGCCACTGCGGGCGGCGTCGACCAGGGCGTTAACAATTTCAGACTTGGCACCGGTACGGTACAGCGTCTGCTTGATGGCGCGTACCGCAGGATCTTTGGCGGCTTCTCGCAGCAGGTCGACGACAGGGGTAAAGGATTCGAACGGGTGTAAGAGCAGCGTGTCGCGTTCGCGCATGCTTTCAAAAATGCTCTTTTTGAACTTGATGTTCTTGGGTAGGCCAGGAGTGAATGGCGTGTATTGCAAGTCGGGGCGATTGATCTGGCCAATCACTTCCATCATGCGGCCCAGATTCACCGGACCATTCACCATATACAGATCGTTGGCCGCCAGGTTGAACTTGTGCAGCAAGAAGTTCACCAGCTCGGACGGGCAGTTGTCGGCCACTTCCAGTCGCATCTCTTCACCGAAGTTACGGGAGTGCAACTCATCTTCAAGCGCGGAGGCTAGATCGTTGGTGCCGTCTTCGTCGATCTCCAGATCCGCGTTACGGGTTACCCGGAACTGGTAACAGCCTTTGACCTTCATGCCTGGGAACAGCTCAGCGGCATGCTCGTGAATCATAGAGGACAGGAAAATAAAGTGGTCGCCACCGCTGGTGAGATGATCTGGAATCCGGATGATGCGCGGCAGGGAACGTGGTGCCGGAATAATCGCCAGGCCGGTTTCACGGCCAAAGGCATCCTTGCCGTCCAGCTCCACAATAAAATTCAGGCTCTTGTTGACCAGTCGTGGGAACGGATGGGAAGGATCGAGACCAATCGGACTGACCAGTGGCTGAATGCTGTCGCGAAAATATTCTTCTACCCAGAGCCGCTGCTCTTCGGTCCAGTCCCGGCGTCGCTGGAAGTGAACATTTTCCTGCTCCAGCGCCGGCAGAATGGTTTCATTGAGAATACGATACTGACGCTCGACGGTTTCGCTGCACAGGGTATGAATCGCACTCAGAACCTGCTGTGGATGCATGCCATCGGCACCGGCCTGTTCACGGGCGAAGGTGAGTTGCTGTGTCAGGTTGGCGACCCGGACTTCGTAGAACTCATCCAGGTTGCGGCTGAAAATGCACAGGAAAAACAGGCGATCAAGCAGTGGATGGCTTTCATCCAGTGCTTGCTCCAGTACCCGGATATTGAACTGCAAATGGCTCAATTCACGATTGAAGTAGTATTCGCTGCTGCTCAGATCGATAGGTGCTTCGGTTGTCTGTACGTCGCTCATTCGGCTTCCTTAAGCGTTGATCCACTCGGCGTATTGCTTGGCATAGTAGGTGAGGATGCCATCGGCACCGGCTCGTTTGATACAGGTCAGCGATTCCAGCATGATGGCTTCATCGTCCAGCCAGCCATTAAGAGCCGCTGCTTTCTGCATGGCATATTCACCACTGACCTGATAGACAAAGGTTGGCACCTGGAATTCATCTTTTACCCGACGCACGATATCAAGATAGGGCATGCCCGGTTTGACCATCACCATGTCGGCCCCTTCTGCCAGATCCAGCGCCACTTCATGAAGGGCTTCATTGCTGTTGGCCGGGTCCATCTGATAGGTGTATTTGTTGCCTGTGCCTATGTTGCCGGAAGAACCGATGGCGTCCCGGAACGGGCCATAGAAAGCGGAAGCGTATTTGGCGGAATAGGCCATGATACGGGTGTTCACAAAGCTCTCTTCTTCCAGTGCTGCGCGGATATCACCAATCCGGCCATCCATCATATCGGACGGCGAAATAATATCGGCACCGGCTTCGGCATGGGACAGCGCCTGTTTCACCAGGGTTTCAACGGTGATGTCGTTAAGCACATAACCATCGCCATCAATAATGCCATCCTGACCGTGGGTGGTAAAAGGATCGAGTGCGACATCGGTCATGACGCCCATGTCTGGTACGGCGTCCTTGATGGCACGGATTGCCCGCTGGATCAGACCATTGGGGTTAAACGATTCTTCCGCCCGTTCAGACTTGGCATCTGCCGGGGTATAGGGAAACAGGTCGATGCAGGGAATGCCCAGGTCATAGAGGTATTTGACCTCTTTTACCAACTCATCAATGGACAGGCGTTCGATACCCGGCATGGAAGCAATAGGCTCACGTTCCTGATGACCTTCGAGAACAAACATCGGGTAAATCAGGCTATCCGTCGTCAGCTGTGTTTCGCGCATCAGGCGGCGTGAAAAATCATCCCGACGCATGCGGCGCATGCGGGTTTCTGGGAACATTCGCTGTGAATCGTTAAAGGCCATGATGTACTCCTGAGTTACCCGTGAAAAATCAGTCCGATTGTAGCCCGCTTTGGCCAAGGCTGGGGACATTATCCGGCAGGACAACGCGGAATTCTGAACCTGAATCAAAGGAGCAGCAGCCTAGAGCAAGAACATGACGGTTTTACGGCAAAATATCCGCCGCCGTCCTGTCGGGTTTGATCCGGTGCCCAGAGCGGAACCGTGGCCGGACCAACAGCTATTGGTATTTCTGTTCCAGCCGGTTGATCACGTCGTCGGCGACCCGCAGACTCGAGAGCAAATCGAGCAGGTTGTATTCCAGATTGACGTTGAGGTGGGTGGCCTGGCCGTCAAAAAAATCAGGGTTGTTGCCTTCAAACTGCAAACTGAGATTAAGCGCGCCATCGGGTTGGTAGCGTACCCCGGATTTGAGTTCCTTGAAGTGGAAGTTTTCCAGTAACTGCATGGCCAGGGCGACGCTGGGGTCGCTTTGTTTGAGGGCTTCGCTGGCGTCAGTCTGATAACGAATGGTGCCACCGGGAGCGCGGGCAAACAGATTACCGGCAGGAATGCTGGGGCCTTGCGGGGTCAGGACAATCGGCAAGGCACCGTCGAGCAGACCGTCGGCATCCAGTTCGGCACTGGGTTCCAGCCTGGCCAGACTGCCCAGCTGCAGTTGTTCAATGGCAATACCGAAGGAGTTGATCTCTTTGCGGCTGTCGTATTGCACGGCTGGAATATAAATCCGGCCACCCAGTAACCGGGTATGCAGTTCGTGGACATTGGCCGTTGCCCAGCTGAAATCCTGGGGCAGGGTGATGTCGGCCCGGGCCAGCAGTTCGGACAGCTCGACGCCAGTGTTCAGGGTGCTGCCACTGATCTGGCTGTTGATCTGATAGTGCTGGTCTGCGTCGGAGCGCATGGCCATCAGGAATTGCCAGCGATCCAGGGTGATGCGGTTGTCGTAGACCAGGCTGATATTGTCACCGCGTAACATGATATCGGGCTGGATGCGCTGTTGTTCCAGATCCCAGTCAACCCAGCCCTGGCCAGACAGCTCACCACTGAGAATCTCGACACCGGTCAGATTGGGCATGCTGTTCAGCCCCAGCTGGCTCCAGACGATGCTGCTGTTCAGTAGCTGGAATTGCCAGGAGCCAATACCGGAATCGAGCTGGTGCTGCAGCTGGCTACGTAATTGTAACTCGCCGTTGCCCAGGCGCAGCTCGGGGTTGGCGGTCAGTCGGGTGGTGGCAACATGGTAGCGAAGGTTGGCCGTCAGGCGAGCATCAGGCAAGGGCCACTGTTGCCATTGGGATGGTCGCAACAGCAGCCGTAACTGACAGCGTGGTTTTGCCAGATCGAGCATACAGCCGAGCTGTGATGCACCGGTACGGATTACCCGATCTTCTTGTCGGGCCGTCAGCGGTGACAGGTCGAACGCCAGCTCCGTCAGGGCGGCAAAGGGGGCGGTGCTGTTCTCCGTGTCCCAGGTCGCCAGCAAGTGCTCGCTTTGGCGCAGCTGCAGGTCAGACAGTTGCCACTGTTCAATCGGCTGTGGCTGGGCGTTGATCCGGGTGTTGTCCAGTTGCAGTGTAATCGGGCCGGTCGGGTTAAGGGTGAGCTGTAGATGACTGGTGAGGTCCCAGGCGCTGGTCAGGCCGGTGCTGTTCAGCGTGCCGGTGGCGGCCAGTTGTATCTGGGCCGAGAGCATGGGGTGGCTGGCGGTGCTGAGGCTGTGCCACTGCAGCTGCATCGGTACCGTGATCTGGCTGTCAATGCGGGTCTGGTCCTGGTCTTGCCACTGGAAGTGCATACCGGGCTGGGTCTTGGCCTGGCAGTCCGTCAGCAACCGGTCGCATTGCATCGTCGCCTGCCATGGTGATATGTGAACGCTCTGGCCTGGTTGGCGCAGACGGATGGCTGGGCCACTGAGCTGGCTGTGCCAGGCATCCTGTTGGTGTTGCAGACTGAATTGCCATTGGCCGAGGCGGTGACCGGTGTCAGTCAGGGCTTCAATCGTTGTATCGGGGAGCTCGCGACTGAGCTGGTGTTGGCCGGGGCGCATGGTTAAAAGGGTGGTCGACTCCACCTGCAGATCTTGAGGAAAACGAAACCGGTTGTTTACCGACAGGGTGGCAGTGGATTCCAGTGTTTCGAGTGCTGACAACACGGGGTGGGAGCTGAATAGCTGGCGCAGGTCGTGGGGGAGTCGATAGGCCTGGCGGGATAACTCCGGCAGTACCAGTACCTGACGAACGTTAGCCTGGGTGGTGGTGTCATCCTGTTGCAGCTGGACAAACCAGTGTGCCAGCAGGGTCGACTGGTCGGAGATTTGCGCCAGAATCTGGCCGTCAGCCAGTAACTGCAGGTTCAGGTTCCACGGTGCGGTGCTGCTTGTGCTTGCGCTTGCCTCGGCAGGAAAAGGGGTTAATTGTCCGAGCAGTTGCCAGCGTTGTGAGTTCAGGTGGGCACTGAGTCGGGCGTGTAATTGGGGATGTTCGATGCGCAGAGTATCAATGGCTATATCGTTGATCGGCAGAGTGGTCAGTAGCTGACTTAATTCTGGTAACTCGATCCACTCACTTTCCAGCTGTGCGCGGGCAGCGGCTTCAGTGCTGTCTGCGTGCGCTGTCGCCAGTTGGGTGCTGGTACTGCCGAGCACAATATTCAATTCGTGAATCTGCAGTTGCTCCAGCTGGCCGCCCAGTAGTCCGATGGAGTCGTATTGCAGGCGCGCGTCCTGCAAAGCCAGAGTGGTGCCATCGGTTAGCCGGGCTGACAGGTAATCCAGTTCGAGCCGATCCAGTTGCAGGGTCTTGATATGCCAGCTGACTTCAATACCGGTCACTTGCTGCACCAGGCTGGGCAGCCACTGGTTGGCAGCCGATTTGACCAAGGCCGGTAATGACACCAGCACCAGAATCAGCAGGCAGATAACCAATAACCCGACGGCCGCCAAGCCGCGGCACAGCCACGCGCCCAGGGTCCGCCAGCCGGTCGGGTGCTGGGCGCTCATTACTGCGCAGTCAGGGTCTGGACGCCCTTGTCGGTGCCCAGTAGCAGGGTATTGGCCGGGCGCATGGCAAACAGGCCGTTGGTGATAACACCGGTGATCTGGTTCAGCTGTTTTTCCAGAGTGATGGCAGCATCGATACGCAGGTTATAGACGTCGAGGATCTGGCCGCCATTGTCGGTGATCACGCCTTCCCGGTAGACCGGGTCTCCACCCAGCTTGACGATTTCGCGGGCTACGTAAGAGCGGGCCATGGGAATCACTTCCACGGGCAGCGGGAATTCGCCCAGGGTGGTGACCAGTTTGCTTTGGTCGGCAATACAAATGAAATGACGGGCAACGGCGGCAACAATTTTTTCGCGCGTCAGCGCGGCCCCGCCCCCCTTGATCATTTCCAGATGGTGATTGATCTCGTCGGCACCATCGATGTAGTAGTCGATGACATTGGCGGAGTTCAGGTCATACACCGGAATACCATGATCTCGCAGTCGTTGGGCTGAAGCATCGGAGCTGGCGACAGCGCCATCAAACAGATCCTTGTGCTGGGCGAGGGCGTCAATAAAGCAGTTGGCGGTGGAGCCGGTGCCTACGCCGACAATGCTGCTGTCTTCGAGGTGAGGAAGAATATATTGCACCGCGGCGGCACCGACGGCTTGTTTGAGTTCATCTTGAGTCATGTTGATTCCGTATGTGCAAATGATACTGGCGCTTAAACGGTGCCCATTATAGAGCGCTGTGCGTTACAATGTCTGGCTTCATTCTTATTCTTCCCCCGCCAGGCAATCCGGCCTGGCCTTGTTTCTGGATTGGCCACTTCACCATGTTGAACGAGTATCTGAAAAAAATCCTTACTTCTCGGGTTTACGATGTCGCTACCGAGACGGCGTTACATATTGCCCCGTTTTTGTCTGAGCGACTGGGCAATCAGATCTGGATTAAACGTGAAGATCAGCAAGATGTGTACTCCTTCAAAATTCGAGGTGCTTACAACAAAGCCGCTCAGTTGACGGCTCAGGAAAAAGCACGTGGTGTTGTCACCGCTTCTGCTGGTAATCACGCCCAGGGGCTGGCCCTGGCTGCCAGCAAGCTGGGGTTGAAAGCCGTTATTGTGATGCCGCGTACGACGCCGGAAATCAAGGTGCGTTCGGTCAAGGCCCGTGGGGCCAAAGTGGTGTTACATGGTGATGCCTTTGATGATGCCTTTGCCTACTCGCAAAAGCTGGTGGTTGAAAAAGGCATGACCTATATCCACCCGTATGATGATCCTGAGGTGATTGCCGGTCAGGGAACGATTGGTATGGAAATCCTGCGTCAGATGCCGCAGCCGATTGATGCCATTTTTGTTCCGGTTGGTGGTGGTGGTCTGGTGGCTGGAGTGGCGGCGTATATCAAGGCCCTACGCCCGGAAATCCGGGTGGTTGGTGTTGAAAGCACGGAGTCAGCCAGTCTGGCAGCGGCGTTGGCAGCGGGTGAGCGCGTTACCTTGCCATCGGTGGGCATTTTTGCCGATGGGGTGGCGGTAGCGACCGTTGGTGAACACACCTGGGCAATCGCCAAAGACTGTGTGGATGAAGTCATTACCTGTACGCCGGATGAAATTTGTGCTGCCATCAAGGATGTTTTTGATGACACCCGGGCGGTCTGTGAGCCGGCCGGTGCGCTGGCCATTGCCGGGGTCAAAAAATACGTTGAGCGCGAAGGTTGTGAGAACCAGAATCTGGTCACGGTCTTGAGTGGCGCCAACGTTAACTTCGACCGCCTGCGGTATATCTCGGAAGTGGCGGAAATTGGTGAAGGCCGCGAAATTATTCTGGCAGTAAGCATTGCGGAACAGCCGGGCAGCTTCCAGCGTTTTTGTGCGTTGCTGGGCAAGCGTCCGATTACTGAGTTCAACTATCGTTATGGTGATGACGATATGGCGAGGATTTATGTCGGCGTCAAGGTCGGGCCGGAACCGGGGGCACGGGATGCGTTGCTGGCGGAATTACGCGCGGATAATTATCCGGTGCTGGATCTGACCGATGATGAAATGGCCAAATATCATATTCGCCATATGGTCGGTGGGCACGCACCGGCATCTGTTCAGGATGAGCGTTTGTACCGCTTTGAATTTCCGGAGCGTCCGGGAGCCTTGTTGCTGTTTCTGAAAACACTGGGCAAGCGCTTTAATATCTCGCTGTTCCACTACCGTAACCACGGTGCGGCCAGTGCTCGTACATTGGTGGGCTTACAGGTACCGGCCGAAACACTGGCGCAACTGCATGGTTATCTGGATGAGCTGGGTTATCCCTACTGGGACGAAAGCGACAACATGGCGTACCAGTTGTTTTTGCGCTAGGGCTGATGCTGCTGCCGTCAGTGCGAAATGTCCGGGCTTAACCGGGTTCGGGCAGCTGGCACCGTCAGGCGCTGGCCCTGATTCAGATGGGTGGTACAGGCCACCCGCAGCAAAGAGGCAAAGTTACCGACTTCGCCGCGCCGTTCAATCACTTCTCGGTGAATACGGCTCAAGAAGGTCCCCAAAGACAAGTCGGCATCGCTGGCAATGTTTTCCAGCAGATGCCAGAAAACCGCTTCCAGCCGAATACTGGTGACCACACCATCGAGTCGGATGGAGCGGGTTTTCAGTTCAAACAGCTCCGGTTCGGCAGCAGAATAAATCTCACACATAACACCCTCTCCTGGCCCTGGCCAGTATGCCCTGCGGTATGGCAGGGCATGTCTGGATGATTCTAGCGGGTTTGGCAGGAAGGGAAACTTACAATGCCATCAGCAGTTGGTTAAATTGAGCCAACCAGGCCGGGTGGGCAGGCCACGCGGGTGCGGTGACCAGATTACCATCCGTGATGGCATCCGTTACCGCGAGGTCGGCATAAATACCACCGGCCATGGCAACTTCCGGAGCGCAGGCCGGGTATGCGGAAATGGTACGCTCACGAATGACATCGGCGGCGGTCAGGATCTGGGCACCATGGCAGACGGCGGCAATGGGTTTGTTGTTGTCTGCAAAGTATTTGACCAGTGCGATAACGTCGCTGTTCAGACGCAAGTACTCTGGCGCGCGACCACCGGGAAGCAGCAAGGCATCATAATCGGCAGGGTCCAGACCGGCAAAATCGGCATTCAGGGCGAAGTTGTGGCCCGGCTTTTCGGTGTAGGTCTGGTCGCCTTCAAAGTCGTGGATCGCGGTTTTGACGATATCCCCTGCGGCTTTGTCCGGGCAGACTACATGCACCTCGTGACCAACCATCTGCAACGCCTGGAAAGGCACCATCAACTCGTAGTCTTCAACAAAATCACCAGCAATAAACAGTACTTTAGCCATGAGTCAGTTCCTTTATTGTTATCTGAATCGTCGCTGTAACGACAATGGGCTTTTACTCTAAGGGCTGGTGAGTGGCGGTGGGTAACAGCGGGTTACTACATGGCAGAGGCACCTGGCATTGGCCGTTACAGTCGGCCCTTGCTGTAGCGCTCACGCGCTTCCTGTTTCTTTTTCTCGCTTTTTCGCAACAAAACATACAAGACTCCGGTGCCGCCATGTTGAGGCTGGGCAGTGTGATAAGCCTGAACGTCATCGATCTGTTCCAGCCAATACACCAGATAGCTTTTCAGAATGGCCGGATCACCTTCGCTGCGGTCTCCTTTGCCGGGCAATATCACCACACTGCGAATGTCATGTGCCATGCAGTCCTGCAAAAAATGAAACAGTTGGCGGCGGGCTTCTTCGACGGTACGTCGATGCAGATCAAGGCGGGCTTCGCTTTCGTACTTGCCCAGGCGCAATTTGCGAAAAACACCATCCTGGATACCGGGGCGCTTGAACCCCACGACGTCGTGGGGGCCGACACGCTGGACGCCGGTCGTTTGCAAGTGATTCGGGTCGCGTTTCGGGCTGCTATCCACCGCGGCAATACGGCGGGCTTGTTGCGAGGCGCGGGTAATATCACCTTTTTTGATGGCGACTCTGTCCCGGGTTTGCAGGGGTTTGACGTCTTGCATGTGCTGGGAAAACGTATCGTCGTGATCAGTCATGAGGGGGGCGCCCTTGCCAGTGTTCCTGTCTATAATAACCAGTATTACTGAGATGCGGTAAAATTGACGACCCTTGAACCGAGGGCATTGGGCCATGTAGTGACAAATCTTTGCTCAGAATCACAGACTGGGGACGGTCAGTGATCTTAATGTGGTATATCGTTGGGTGTTTAATGAACAGGATCGCTGAAGGCGAGTCATGACAATATTTCGACGATTATTATTGCTGTCAAGTGCATTGGCGATGCTCGGCATTGGCGTTGTTGCCAATGCCTTCGAGGGCTCCCATCGGGTGATGGATTGGGCACAGCTACTCGATTTGAGCAGCCAGCAGCAAGCTGACATTAAAGGTATAGAAGCCAGCTTCCTGCAGCATTTTCAGCAGTTGCGTGATGACGCCATCCCCCGGTGGGGGCAAGGGTTTGATGAGCAGCGGTGGTTGGAGCAACGAGCCAGGGAGCGGGAGCTGGAGGCAGGCATAAGACAGCAATTACGGCAGGTACTGAATGAATCGCAACGTCTGAAGGCCGATACCATTGTGCAACGTTTTCACACTAAAGCGGCGGCTGGCATGTTGGAGCGAATCACCCAAGAACTGGATTTGACTTCCGATCAGCATCATCGTCTGAAAAAAGCCCAGGCCTCGATTGCAGCAGATTTCCACTGGCCGATTGATCACCGCCAGATGGAGCTGACCCGCATTGGAGTCGAAAAGCTGTTAAGTGAGTATTTGACACCAGAGCAGCTGGAGGTCGCGCAACAGCGGCGTCAGAACAATAATAAACGCTGGCCAAAACCAGAAGATTTCAGGGACGACCGGGAGAGGCGAGATAACAGACCTCGGCCGCCTTTTGATGCGCCCCCTCGTCCTGACGACTTACCTTTCATGCACGAATAGAAACCCGGCGACAGGCGAAACCATAACCGCCATTAAAGACCAACCGCCGGGCGGCTCTGAATGCGGCCCTGCGTGCAGGTTCGATGATCAGAAGCTGTAGACGAGTGTGACGCCAAATTCCTTGTCCATGTTCTTGTTGGCATCCGGTACTTCTTCAACGTATTTGATTTTATAGGTCAACTTGGTAGCCAAAGAGCCATTGATCTGACTTTTGAGGCCGGTTTCACTTTTGTAGGTACTGTTGTCATCGCCCATTTCAGCGCTGGCAATTTGAGTAAAGTGGGTGGTCTTGCTGATTTTCCAGCCGTATTTCATCGCCAGACGCAGCATGCCCTGTTCTTCAATTTCATCGCTGTTTTCCAGCTTGTCGCGGTTATAACCAGGGCCAGCCTCGAGATCCAGGTTGGTGGTGTCTGAGTCGATTGCCCGGTAGCCGTAGCCAACCGAAATGGTGCTTTGATAGGTGAAGCCGGAAAAGCGGGCACGTTCCTGATCTGCATGCAGCGCCAGATAGGAATGCTCACTGAAATTGCGGTCCAATTGTATGGCACCGTAATAGGTTTCTTTCGAAACGGTGTCATCTTCTTTGCTGGTCAAGGCTTCAAGGCGGTAGTGAGAGTCCCAGTTGATGCCTTTGCGCGACAGTCCGAACTTGCCGTTCAGGCTACTGGTCTCGGTATTACCCGAGGTTATGATGCTACCCAGCTCCGCAGATCCTCCCCAAAAAGGTGGCATTTTTTCGGTGTCGGCTGCCTGGGTGTGAGCGGCGATAGCCAGTAGGGTCAGAGCAAGGGCCTGTTTGGACATGAGTGTCTCCGTAAGAGGTGTTGCATTTAGTGCGGCAGAGTAACGATGCCTGTTTGACAATTCAACCTTATAAATTGCGTGTGTATGGTCACGCAACGTCAGGTTTATTGACGCAGCAGAACAGCCAGCTCTGACGACCGTAAGGGTGAAGATAATGGCTCTATATCGTAGACGTTCAGGCTTATTTCGCCAGTTTTTGTGCCAGTTTCAGTATGGCGGGTCCGGCAATAAATGAAATAACCATCGCGGCTGGCCACGCCAATCCCCAGGCTTTCATCCAGAATGATAAAAAATGACTGGAGTAACCAAGATTGATAAAGACGATCCAGCCACTCATCAGAAAACTCAGGACGCCGGACATTAAGGTGCTGTGTATCAGTCTAAGCTTGAAATGCATGATTTTTCCGAGGTTGGGGCCAGAGAGACCGGTGCCGCAGTCTGGAATCTGGCGCAGGCGATGGGTGTATGGTGCTGAGGCAAACTCTGATATGGCTTGCGTATTGGTTGATGCACTGGGCCATTATAAACGGTCTTGGTCTGCCAATGCGTGCGTCACGATTGTATGGACTGTTGCGTGTGTTGCTTTATTCGATAAAAAAGCCGGGTGATACAGGTTAATTCTCGGGAATCTTGGCAGTGGTTATTGGCTGTCTGATTTATAGATGATTTCGACCTAACCCTTCCTCCGATGAATCGCTCTATTTCTGTTAGGATTTTAATTACTTACCAGGCCTGCGTGTCAGGCAAAGCGAAGGAAACAGATTATGCTCTATAAACTGAATGCGAAAATAATGGACGCCATGCGCCCCGTTCACGTTTGGTCCCGGATGACTCGACAGAGCCTGTACCAGCCGTTGAATCCCCTGAATAGCAGCTGGACTTTCCGTAGCATGCGAGCGGGGCTCGAAACGGTTGAGCGTTTGACCGACTGTTATGAAACCCCAGTATGGGGGTTGGACACGACCGAAATTGATGGTCGTGAAGTGGCGGTTCACTACGATGTAATTGTGGATCGACCTTACTGCAACCTGCTGCATTTTCGTCGCGAAGAGGCACCGGAAGGCCAGCCCACCGTATTGTTGCTAGCTCCTCTGTCCGGGCACTATGCGACCTTGCTGCGCAATACCGTGCGGGAGTTCTTGCCTGATCACGAGGTGTACATCACCGAATGGAAAAATGCGCGGGATGTACCGATGGCCGATGGTGCCTTTCACTTCGACGACTACGTTGAGTACCTGATCGACTTCTGTCGGGTCTTGGGGCCGAATATTCATGCGATTGCGGTGTGTCAGCCTTGCGTGCCTGCGCTGGTCGCGGCCAGTCTGATGTCGATGGATGGTGACCCTAATCTGCCAAGCAGTATGACGCTGATGGGAGGGCCGATTGATGTGCGTATCAACCCGACCGGAGTGAATGACTACGCCTCCGGCAAGGATCTGGAATGGTTTGAAGATAACGTTATTTGCCGGGTGCCCCGTGACTTCAAGGGGCGCGGGCAACTGGTGTACCCAGGGTTTATCCAGCTGTCAGGGTTTATGTCCATGAACATGGACTCGCACGTCAGCAAGCACTTCAAGTTCTTCACTGATCTGGTCAAGGGCGATGGTGAAAGCGCAGAAGGACATCGGGTGTTCTATAACGAATACCTGGCCGTGATGGATATGCCTGCGCACTACTATCTGGATACGATTCGACGGGTATTTCTGGATCAGGCATTACCCAAGGGCGAAATGGATTATCGGGGGCGTCGCATTGACCTGACGGCAATTACCGATATGGCGATGATGACTGTCGAGGGCGAGCTGGACGATATTACCGGTCGTGGCCAGACCTCGTGCGCGCTGGAGCTGTGCTCCGGTATCCCGGCGGATCGCAAGCAGCATATGGAAGCTGAAGGTGTAGGCCACTATGGCATCTTTAACGGTCGTCGGTTTCGGGAATTGATTGCACCCAAAATCAAGGCGTTTATTGCCGAGCAGCCCATAAGAGAGAGCCAGGACGTTGCCGCTGCCGAGTCAAAGGCTGGGGTGACGGACGTTGTCAAACCCGCGGCTCCAAGCGCTCCGGAACCTGCCAGTGCATTGGCACGGGTATCGGATCGTAAACCTCGTACGTTGAGAAAGCCGGCTTCAGGCAAATCGGCAGAAAACAAGCCAGCGGCAAGCAAACCGGTAACAGGCAAGCCAGCAGTAGAAAACAAGACCGCGACCAGCCAGCCAGCGGCAAGCAAACCGGTAACAAGCAAGCCAAAGCCTGAATCGTCAGAATAAACGGCGATAGATAATAAATAGATATACGTAGCCAGGCCGGGCCATAAAAAAAGCCAGTGACTACGATGTAGCCTCTGGCTTTTTTTTGGGGTGATTTTTATCCGTGCAAATGATTTGGCGGTATCACTTTGCCATTCGCACAGACCGGGTGTTTAGCGTTCGATCGCCAAAGCAACACCCATACCGCCACCGATACACAAGGTCGCCAGACCTTTTTTGGCATCCTGACGGATCATTTCATGCAACAGGGTGACCAGGATACGACAGCCGGAAGCACCAATCGGGTGGCCCAGTGCAATGGCACCACCGTTGACGTTAATCTTCTCGACATCCCAGCCCAGCCCCTTATTAACAGAGAGCGATTGCACAGCGAAGGCTTCGTTGGCTTCAACCAGATCCAGATCTGATATATCCCAACCGGCTTTTTCCAGGCACTTCCTGGTGGCCGGAATCGGACCGGTTCCCATGATTTTCGGGCTTACCCCGGCGCTGGAATAACCCTTGATGGTGGCCAGGATCGGCAGCCCCAGGGCTTCGGCTTTTTCTTTGCTGGCCAACATAACGGCTGCAGCGCCGTCATTGAGGGACGAAGCATTACCGGCGGTGACAGAACCGTCACGCTTGAAGGCAGAACGCATACCGGCGAGTTTCTCGACGGTTACACCGGCACGCGGGCCTTCGTCGGTATCGACGATGATCGGATCGCCTTTCCGTTGTGGAATTTCGATGGCAGTAATTTCATCTTTGAACTTGCCAGCGGCAATGGCTGCAATCGCCTTGGCCTGGGAAGCCGCGGCGAAGGCATCCTGCTCTTCACGGGTAATGCCGTATTCATCGGCGATATTTTCGGCGGTAATACCCATGTGATAGTCGTTAAAGGCATCCCACAGGCCGTCGGAAATCATGGTGTCGACCATATTCCAGTTGCCCATGCGCTGGCCATTACGGGAGTTGGGTAATGCGTGAGGTGCGTTGGACATGGATTCTTGTCCACCGGCGATAATCAGGTCAGCATCACCACAGGCAATGGATTGTGCTGCCAGGTGCAGTGCCTTGAGGCCAGAGCCACACACCTTGTTGATGGTCATGGCGGAAGTGGTTTCGGCCAGACCTGCCTTGATCATACTTTGACGTGCCGGGTTTTGCCCGCATCCTGCGGTCAGTACATGCCCCATGATGACTTCGTCAACCTGGTCATTCGCAACACCCGTTTTGCTCATGAGTGATTTGATGATTTGGGTGCCGAGATCGATGGCCGACATACTGGCCAGTGAGCCGCCAAAATTGCCGATGGCGGTACGGGTTGCTGCAACGATTACTACGTCTGTCATGGATTTCTCTCCTTCCTGGGTTGATAAGGCTATGTACTGAGTATCACAGCCAGCGTGACAAGTGTGTGACTGGCATCAGGTCAAGACAATTAATACAGCGTTGTCCTGAGATGCGGCAGTAAATCAGGAGTTCCCGGGCGCAAGGTCCGTCGAGGCATTATTGCCGATACGATCAAGAGCACCAACATCCAGCACCGGGGATGCGTCAATATGTTGCGCATCCATCATATAGGCCACGCGTTCCAGTGAACTGAGAATCATGGTCTGTTCCCATTCCTGCAGATCCTGGAACTGGCGAATAAAACTTTCCTGTAACGGACGAGGTGCATGCAGCAAGGCTTTTTGTGCGTCTTCCGTCAGATGAACATACACCTTGCGTTTATCCTGGCTACCGCGCTCCCGTACAACGTAACCCCGTTTCTCCAGCCGATCAATAATGGTGGTGACGGTGGCCTGCGACAAGCTGACCTTGCGCGCCACTTCGCCAACGGTCATATCGTCGTTGTGACGCAAGGTTTGCAGTATCAGTAGCTGGGGAGCGGTCAGGCCAGACGTTTTACTGAGTTGTTTGGAGTGTAAATCGGTGGCACGGATTATACGTCGCAGGGCGACCAGGACTTCATCATAACGTTTCATGAGAGGCACAACTGTCGGGTAGATAGAGAGCAGATTCTACCTTGTCAGTGATCATTAGAATACGAAGAAAATGGTGATTGTCTGGATGGGACTGAATCCGGCGTTTTGGGGCAAAAACGGTACAGGTTCTGGTTTTTGGTTAAATTTTGATCTTAATTTTGTTTAGGGTTGTAAGTATTTAGGTGAGCGACTAAAATGCTTCGTGTACTAAATAAATGGTTGAGGCGTAATGAGGCTGTATGTGGCTTCAGTAGGCGGCTCTATAAAATGTGTGACTGATGCATTGTCGGAAATGTCCGAAATTACCAATACAGATCAAAGTAATATTCTCTTCCGGAAACCAAATTCCACTGATGGGAATTCAGTTTTCAAGCTGATCAATGAATGTAAGCCCTTAGATGTCAATTCAATGTATTGCAATTTGCTGCAATGCACGCACTTTCGGGATACCTCGATTCTGGCGGAATCCCCCAACCAGCTGGCCGGATTTATTTCGGGCTATCGGGTGCCGGAACAGCCGGATGTGCTGTTTGTCTGGCAGGTGGCGGTTGCCCCTCATGCCCGTGGTCAGGGACTGGCCAGCCAAATGCTGTCACGACTGATCGAACAGCAAGGGCCTCACATTCGTTATGTCCACACCAGCATCACCGCTGACAACACTGCTTCCTGGAATACCTTCCGCCGTCTGGCGCGGGACCTGGGTGCAGCGTTGGAAACAGATGTGATGTTCGATCAACAACAGCATTTTGGCGGTGAGCACGCTACCGAGACCCGCGTCTCGATCGGACCTTTTGTTGTGTCTGACCCGGCAGTTGCTGAACCACTGGTTAATCAATAAGGAGCACTGGATTATGGGTATTTTCAAAGAGATAGAGTCGAACGTTCGTGGTTACTGCCGTGCTTTTCCGGTTGTGTTTCAAAAGGCATTGAATGCCACTCTGGTTGATGACCAGGGCAAGGAATATGTCGACTTTCTTGGCGGCGCAGGAACCTTGAATTACGGCCATAACAACCCGGCATTCAAACAGGCACTGATTGAATATATTGAGGCTGATGGTGTGACACATGGCCTCGATATGCATACTGAGGCGAAGCGGGATTTTCTGGAAACCTTCCAGAGCCATATTCTCAAGCCCCGCGGCATGAACTACAAAGTCCAGTTTACTGGCCCAACCGGTACCAATGCGGTTGAAGCGGCCCTGAAAGTGGCGCGAATGAATACCGGCCGACAAACCATTGTGTCGTTTACCAATGGTTTCCACGGTGTTACCCAGGGCGCAGCGGCGGTCACTGCCAACGGCTATTACAAAAAATCCATCGGCATGCCGACAACCGGTGTGCAGTTTATGCCGTTTGATGGTTACCTCGGTGATTTTGATACGCTGAAGTACTTCGAAAAAGCATTAAAAGACGGTTCTTCAGGTCTGGGTCATCCCGCTGCAGTCATCGTTGAGTGCATCCAGGGTGAAGGTGGCCTGAATGTCGCCAGCGCCGAATGGATGCGTGGTCTGCAGGCGCTGTGCCGTCGTTATGACATGTTGCTGATTGTGGATGATATCCAGGCCGGTTGTGGCCGCAGCGGTACGTTTTTCAGTTTTGAAGAGTTTGATATCCAGCCGGACATCATCACCTTGTCCAAATCACTGGGCGGTTATGGTTTGCCGATGGCCGTGGTGTTGCTGAAAGACAAGTACGACACCTGGAAGCCAGGTGAGCACAACGGTACCTTCCGGGGTAACAACCACGCCTTTGTTACCGCCCGCCGGGCGCTGGAGACCTACTGGGCTGATGACAGCTTCTCGGCAGAGGTCAAGCACAAGGCTTTTGTACTGAAAAACCGTCTGAAGAGCATTCAGGCGCAGCACGCCGGAGACTGCAAACACAAGGGTCGCGGCATTATGCAAGGGCTGGAGTTTGCGTCCGGTGACGTGGCCGGTGACATTACCGCACAGGCGTTCACACGTGGGTTGATTATCGAAACCAGTGGTTCCGATGGACAGGTGGTAAAAATCCTGACGCCGCTGACGATTGAAGAAGCCAACCTCAACAAGGGGCTGGATATTCTGGAATCCTGTATCAACGATGTGCTGGCTGAACGCAGCCGGGTTGCTGACGCGTCCTGACCTCCCCACTGACGGGTGGCCTGTACACTGGTCGCCCGTTGCTCGTTTATTCTGGTTTGAAAAACTTACAAGGGACTATCCATGATTGTTCGTACTCTGCAAGACTGTGAAAACTCTGAACGCTCGATTGACGGCGGCACCTGGAAAAGCGTGCGTATGTTATTGGCCGACGATAATATGGGCTTTTCCTTCCATATCACGACGATATTCAAAGGCACAGAAACCCCGATCTGGTATAAAAACCACTTGGAATCGGTCTATTGCATGAGCGGTGAAGGCGAGATCGAAACCTGTGCCGATGGTAAGATATACCCCATTACCGCGGGTACGCTTTATATCCTCGATCAGCACGACAAACATTTGTTGCGTGCCACGACCGCCGATATGGAGATGGCGTGCGTCTTTAATCCGCCGTTGAACGGCAAAGAAATTCATGATGATGATGGTGCTTACAAGCTGAACGATGAGCCGCTGTCGGTATAAGTCGGGCAACCGCAACCGGGCATCTCGTTCAGTCTGAACCTCGCAGGAGAGAGTGTTTACATGACACATAGTGTCGAAAAAATCGGCGGTACGTCGATGAGTCAATATCAGCATGTGCTGAAGAATATCTGGATGCGTCCGCGTTCAGTCAGTAATGCTGACGTCAGTCTGTATCGCCGGATTTTTGTAGTATCCGCTTACAGCGGCATTACCAATGGTTTGTTGGAACATAAAAAAACCGGTGAAGCCGGTGTTTATGCCCTGTTTGCCGAAATGGATGATGCCCGCTCCTGGCAGTCGCGTTTACAGGACGTATTGAATGCCATGCTGGCGATCAATATGGGCATGTTCGGTTCCGCCGGTCTGAACAACGATATGGTGCGCAAACGGGCTGACCAGTTTATTACCAATCGTATGGATGATGTCCGGGATTGTCTGGAGCATCTGGAAGCGGTGTGCAGCTTTGGTCACTTCCAGCTCGACGATCATTTGCATCGTGTGCGCGAAATGCTCAGCGCCATGGGAGAAGCCCACAGTGCGTATAACTCTGTGTTGTTGTTGCGCCAGCATGATGTCAATGCCCGTTTTGTTGACCTGACCAACTGGCGCTCTGATACCCAGATGAGTTTTGCCGACCATATTCTCAAGGCGTTTCAGGGCATTGACCTGGAAACGGAAATGCCCATCGTGACCGGCTATACCCAGTGTCGGGAAGGCTTGATGCGCACCTATGATCGTGGTTATAGCGAGATGACGTTCAGTAAGATCGCGACCATGACCGATGCCTGTGAAGCGGTTATTCACAAGGAATATCACTTCAGCACTGCCGACCCCTTGCTGGTGGGTGCCGAGAATGTCAAACCGATCGGCATGACCAATTACGATGTTGCTGACCAGCTGGCCAACCTGGGTATGGAAGCGATTCACCCACGGGCAGCTGCCGGTTTGCGTAAAAAGAATATTCGCCTTATTGTGCGCAATACTTTCGAGCCGGAACATCAGGGCACCGAGATTCGTCGAGACTACTGCAGTAGTACCCCAAAAGTTGAAATCATTGCCGGAACGCGCAACGTCTGGGCGTTGGAAGTGTTTGACCAGGATATGGTTGGTGACGCTACCCACGGACAGAAAATGGCCGATCTGGTCTTTGAATCCGGCGTACGGGTACTGACCAAAGACTTTAATGCCAACACCGAGACCTTTTACCTGAAAGGTAACAAACGCCGTATTAACTGGCTGATGGATCGTCTGCGTCAGGTATATACCGATGCAGATGTTCGGGTTGAAAAATTGGCGATGGTCAGTGCTATTGGCAGTGATATGAAGATACCCGGGCTGTTGCAGAGCGCCGCTGGGGCTTTGTCGGATGCCGGTGTCAATATCCATTCGGTTCACCAGGCAATGCGCCAGGTGGATATGATGTTCCTGGTCAGCGATGCGGATTACGCAACCGCCGTCAAGGCACTTCATTCCCGATTGGTAGAGCAGGCAGATATATGGAAACAGCAGCAAACGGCATAACACAATTCACGCATCTGCTGCTTCGGCTTGGCGCAGCAACTGGCTTATGGCTGGTTGCTGCGTTTTGCTTTGCGGCATCCGAACCGTCGGATGATCGCACCTCCATCACGGCCGACGAAAAAGCCGAAACCACCATTAATCAGTTACAAGCCCCCTTGTATACCGCGTTCACCGAGCGCTACATCCTTGATGAAGTGAAAAACCTGCGTCAGATGCTCGCCGATGCACGGGTTGAGTTCACTGAAAAGGTCGTCGAGCGTGAATTTCAGGTGGCGGATCGGGCACTGACCTACGCTACCGACACGGTTACCTATTTCTTTTATCTGATTGCCGGATCGTCAACACTGCTGGTGTTGGTGGGCTGGAACTCCCTGCGCGACGTCAAAGAGCGGGTGGGTGCCTACGCCAACGATGAAATCAAACGCATTACCGACTCTTATGAGTCGCGGCTGGAAAAGCTCGAACGGGACTTACACAGTAAGTCACGCCATATTGCGGCCGCTCAGGAAGAAATTGAGCTGACCAACGAAATCCACTCACTGTGGCTGAAGGCATCGCAGGAAAGCAGTCCGCAAGGCAAGATTAATGTCTACGACCAGATTTTGCTGTTGCGCCCGGATGATGTTGAAGCGCTGACCTACAAGGCCGATGCCGCACTGCTGCTGGGGCAGGCGCAATGGGCCAGCAGCCTGGTCAACAAGGCGTTGGATATTGACCCGGAAAACAGCCACGCCATGTATCAGCGTGCCTGTGCCCATGCTGAATCCGGTTTTATTGAAGAAGCATTACGCGACCTGGAACAGGCGATTCAACAATCAGAGACTTTACGTTTACAAGCCAAGGACGACAGCAGTTTTGCAGCCATGGCAGATCATGAACAGTTTTTACTGTTGGTGTCGGGTGCGGTAGCGGGGGAATAATCACCTTTTTTCATTGCCCATAAGTGTATTTTATTGTCATGAAATGATGATGAATTTGGCGGCCGAGCTGTTTTCCTTTGGTTGTTTTTCCGCCATTATTGCCGCAATTGCATCTGGCTTGGCAGATTTTCTGTTACGACGGTTCAGATGTCTGGCAATCTAACCAACACGGACAGTGAATATGACTCGATTTTCTTTGACGCCATTGGCATTGGCTGTTGCACTGACTCTGACTGCATGTGGCGGCGGTAGTGATAGTGGTGATAGTGATGGTAGCAACAGCGGTACTGGCTCTGGTTCAGGTACCGGATCAGGTACTGGCTCTGGTTCTCTTACAGCGGTCAGCCTGACCGGTCTGGCGGTCAAAGGGATTCTGACAGATGCTGACATTAGCGTCACCAGCCTGGATGGCACCACCAGCTACGGTACCACCAGCACCGATAGCACGGGCCGTTACAGCCTGGATGAGATGGATATTCCATCCGATGTGCCCGTCAAGGTCACCATGACCACCAATGCCCAGACCCAGGTCAAATGTGATGCTGCGGGTGGCTGCACCTGGGGTGGCCAGAATTATGCCTTTGGCCAATTCTATTTTTACAACAACAGCGACTTTGTTCTGTCGGCCATCTTGCCATCCTATGGTGCAGACACTGCCAAGAACCTGATGGTAACGCCAATCACGCATTTGGCCGCGATTCGTGCCGCCGCAGCGTACCCCAGCGGCGCCAGCGCTGCCGAAGTTGAAGCTGTCAACAAAGCCACGGCCACCTTGCTGGGTCTGGATAACGTCGATATTACCAATGTTTCTCCTGCCGATATCACCGCCGCCAGCTCGTCCAGCGCCGATATTGACAGCCAGCGTTATGGCACCATGGTTGCCGCCATTGCCACCATCGCAACCAACAAAGATACCGATATCGCCAATGTCGTGAATGATCTGGCTACCGATTACAGCGATGGCGGTATTGTGATTAATGCCAGCGACGACAACACCGTCGACCTGGAGGACATCTTTGCCGGAGCCGCCGATGCGGCAGAGGAAGCGGGCAGTAATCTGGAAGACGGTGCGCTGATTGCCAGCGAATACCATCTGGAAGAACAGCAAGCCAGCATTGCCCCTGAAGATGAAGAAGCCACCGCGGATACAACCACGATAGATGACGGTTCTGAAGATCTCAGCGAAGAAGAGCGTAAGGCGGCAGCGGTTGATGATGCAGTGAGCTTGCTGGAAGATCTGAACGACTGGAGTGACGCCATCCAGAGCGTCGATACCGGCACACTGCTGACCGCTCTGGATGCCGAAGCCGAAGAAACCGAAGCATTGATTGGCGCGATGGAAGACAACTCGGATATTTTCCGGGGTCTGGCAGAGTTGGTTGTTGATACTGACGATGAACCCGGTTTGGTGTTCGAAGCCACGGATATCCTGCTGCAGCACATTGCATTGGGCGCCTATATTGCCCAAAACCATGCAAGCCTGGACAGTACCGATCATGGTGATGACAGTTTCACCATTACCGCCAGCGAGCTGTTGGCCAGCGGCGTCAGCTTGTCGATTCTTGAGTTTCTGGATGATGACGACGACGGTGAGCCAGACGATGGCAAAGACATCAGTGTGACCTACACCACCACAACTTCATTTGGTGAAACCTATGTTGATAGCTTGAGCTTCTCTGGTGAAGGTGTTGGGGCGAGTGTTGATGCCGATTCGGTGATGACCGTCAGTGTTGGCCTCAGCAGTCTGACGGCCGGGATCACAGGTTTCCATATGACCGGGCTGGAGGATGGCGAAGTCTTCTCTGCAACAGGCAATATAGAAATGACCTTTGATTCGTTTAATGGTCTGACTGCATATGTTGACTCTGAAGCCATTGATGGACTGAAAACACTGAGTATTCAGCTCAACAGTCATTTGGATGGCGTCAGTGAATTGGCTGATAGCACACACTTTGCCCAAGCCAGCACAGACCTGATCATCGATATCGAAGCCAGTCGTGCGTCTGATAGTGAGGGTAATTACACCGGTGATCTGGACGGTTCACTGACGATGGACGTGCTGGTGAAAAATGATGCCGGTAACGATGACAAGATAGAAGGCACGCTGACCGCCGTGGTTGGTGGTTCTGCGGAAGACATCAATGATCTTGAACGTTGGTTTGTGGCCGATACCGGCTCCGTTAATTTTGACGGTGTCTTGCAGGCAACCGATACCGATGGCAACGTACTTTCTTTTGACGGCAGTATCGGCATAGTACCAACACTGGTCGATGGCGACGAGGCCGGTATGAGTCTGAACCTCGATGGTGCCACCAAACTGGCCAAGGCCAGTGGCTATTCTACCGCCTTTGCCGGCACGATTGGCGTTCGTGATGAAGCGTTACTGACGGCTGATGGCTCGATTATCGAAGACAGTTATGGCTTCCCGATATATGTGTATAGCGAAGCATCGTTATCGGGGGAACTGGAAGTAATCAACGCTTCTGGTACCACCAGTTTGTCGTTGTCCGCCTATCTTGGTGCCAATAATCTGCAGGAAGTGGCCGCATTGGCGAACCTCGATGCTGGTCCGCTTGATCCTGGTTATGGTACGACCGTCGACACGATTACCTTCACGGGAGCAACGGTAACCTATAACGATGATGGCAGCGTGGGCGTGGTGATGGCAAGCGACTACGATGATAGCTTTGCCAACCTGCTGGATAACATGACGGACTATGGCTGGACAGCCTATCTGACCAACGGTGATATCAGTATGCCAACGGCGAGAACATTCTCGTTAAGTGACTGCTCTGGTGATGAGGAATCGGGCTACGAATGTGCGATTTACATGTACGGTGCAAGTATCCAGGATGTTTCTCTGGATGGCAGTGTGGATATCAAGGATGCACAGTCGTGGTGGACGGCAGTGTCCAGCAGTCTTGATTATTACGAATTGGCATCTGTCGGTTTGAATATTGCCGATGCGAATGGTTCAACGGCAGCGATCGGCGGCTTTCGTTACGTTTATTTGTCCGATCTGGTCGCTGGTGATGAGGTAGCCCTGGATCTGGACATCAACGGTGTCTATCTCAACGACATCAATGTTGAAGAACAGATTCTGGATGCCGAAACCACTTCCACTTATCTGGAGTATTCCGTCGCTTTGGAAGCCGATGCAACCGCCCTGGGAATGGACGATGCCAGCATTCGACTGGTGGGTGAGCGTACCGGTCTGGAAGATGGTGTTGGCCTGTTACGTCTGCAGTACGGCGACCGTTCGATTACCATCAACCTGGATACGGCATACCTGAGCACGACTTCTGTGACCAATCTGACGATCAGCAACGGTGATGTCACCATGGTGATCGCAGCGACCTGTGCCAGCGGTGACGTCACGGATATGGGCATTGCAGCCTGTGACGAAGATCTGGAGTTTGCGGGCAATATCACCTCAGGTGGTTATGAGGTAGGTACCCTGGAAATTCGCAGTGGCTTGCCTGTGTTTATCTTTGACGATGGCAGTAAATACAACCTGGTCGTCACACCGGCCTTTATGGTAGAGCTGGCAACCGCGCAATAAATGACTCGTTGCCGGTGATAAAACAGGGAGCTGCGGCTCCCTGTTTTTTTGCCTGTTTGTTTTTGCCGGAAAGTCATCAATCTCCCAGAGATAAGGCATTATGCTGACAAGGAATTATCGCTCCCCATGGTCTTGGCTATTGGCATCGACGGTACTGATGGCCGGCTTCGTGCAATCGGAAGACTGGCATATCCGCTATACGCAAGATATCCATGCCTGGTCGGGAGCCATGGCCGTTGCAGAAATTACCAACGACTGGAATGGCACCTTGAAAGATGACGATGACGGCTTCTTATGGATGCAGACCAGTGCCTCAGTGGGCTACGGCGCGTTCTCTGTGGCTTATATCAGCCGCCATCATGCCGAATACGAGTTCTCCAATGCTCTGGCGCGCGGGTTTTATTATCAGGCCAACGACGTGGCACTGGATCAGGTGTACGAAGTGGAAGCCGATGTACATGCCCGCCACTATCAGGGCGAAGGCCTGAACCTGTCCTGGGTATTTGCTGCGGCAGATAACCGGCGTTGGTCCATTACCCCATCGGTGACCTGGTTACGCTTGTATCGGCTGATCTGGGGAGAGGTGAGCGGCACCCTGAATTATCTGGATGCGGATCACTGGGGCGGTGATCTGGATGTGGATTATGGTTATACCGAAGATAAAATCCCTCTTGAGAGAACTCTGGCAGAACGTTCCTATGGCGACCTGTACAGTCTGGATCTGGCTTTCCACTGGCACTGGCAGCAGTATCAAATCGACTATCAAGGTTACAATCTGCTGGCACGAATCGATTGGCCGGACATGCCAGGAACGATTGCCAATAAAAACTGGCAATACGATGATGGCAGCCTGACTACTGACAGCGGTTATTTTGTGTATGGTTATGAGTTCTATGAAGACCGTGTGTTGCGACCGCCACGATTGCATACGATTCGTCAGCGTTATGGCCTCAGCGATACTCTGGCGGTGACTCTGCGCAGTTACCTGAACCAGATCCGCCAGGGCCATGAGCTGGGTCTCCGTTGGCAAGCGGCTGACCTGGCCTGGATGCTGGCAGTGGATTCACAAGGTCATGCCTTTCGGGCGGGGCTGCATCACCCGAAGGTTCAGCTGGAGCTGTTGAGCGAACGCGTTAATATCTCTCGCAGCCGTTTATTGGCGCTGCAGTTCGGGATTACACATACATTCTAGGCAATAGGAGCCCAACATGCCCTTCAAGCTAGTGACAGCGGTACTCACGATCATGATGGCGCTACCGGTGTCTGCCAAAGCGGTGACGGAGCTGGTTATTGCGACCGTGAACAACGGCCATATGATCGAAATGCAAAAGCTGACTCCCGAGTTCGAACGCGCTAACCCGGATATCAAACTCAGATGGGTCACCCTCGAAGAAAGTGTACTGCGCCAGCGTATTACCACCGATATTGCTACCCGCTATGGCCAATTCGATGTGATGACCATTGGCTCGTATGAAGCACCAATCTGGGGAGAACGAGGCTGGTTAAGACCCTTGGAGTTTGGCCCACAGTATGACGTTGACGACTTGCTGCCTGCGATTCGCAGCGGTTTGTCGTATCAGGGACAGCTGGTGGCGGCGCCTATTTACGGCGAAAGCTCGATGCTGATGTATCGTACCGACCTGGTCGAAAAGGCCGGCTTCACAATTCCGGATCAGCCCAGCTGGGCGCAAGTTGCCCGCATCGCCGCCGCTATTCATGACGAAAAGAACGGTGTTTATGGCATCTGTCTGCGTGGCAAGCCTGGCTGGGGTGACAACATGGCCCTGCTGACAACGATGGTGAATACCTGGGGAGGACAATGGTTTGATATGGACTGGAAACCCCAGATCGACACCCAACCCTGGCATGATGCAATCCAGTTTTATGTCGACCTGGTCGCCCGCTATGGCCCACCCAATACCTCGGCCAACAGCTTTAATGAAATATTGACGCTGTTTAATGCGGGTAAATGCGGCATGTGGGTGGATGCTACCATTGCCGCCTCGTTTATCTCCGATCCAGCAATCTCACAAGTGGCAGACAAGGTTGCCTATGCCCAGGCACCGATCCAGGTGACGACCAAGGGTGCCAACTGGTTATGGGCCTGGGCTCTGGCAATTCCGGCATCGTCCCGCCAGCCGGATGAGGCACTGCGCTTTATTGCCTGGGCCACCTCGCGTGAATACATTCAGCTGGTCGGACAAACGGCAGGCTGGGCCAGAGTGCCGACCGGTACCCGTTTTTCTACCTACGAGCATGACGGCTTTCAGCAAGCCGCGACATTCTCGGCCGCCGAATTACAGGCTATTCGCAGTGCCGACCCGCAAGACAGCACCCTGCATGAATCGCCCTACAGCGGCATTCAGTTTGCCGCTATCCCGGAGTTCCAGCGAATCGGTATTGTGGTTGGTCAACAAATCAGTGCGGCACTGGCCGGTAAACGCAGCGTTGACGATGCACTCAAGGCAGGGCAGCGTTTTGCAGAACAGGAAATGAACAAAAAGCATTATTACTGAGCCATGATCTATGCCGGATGCCATTGCGCGGAAACAATGGGCGGAAAAAGACAGCCATCCGGGTGCTATTGGCATCAAGTTGTTATAACGTCGACCTGAACAGGCGATAGGAAAACAATCACTGTTGTTATCGTCCTGTCTTGTTTGAAGGCCATCCTCTCTGGCTATACGGCGAGGGTGACGTTTACTCCAGCTCTCCCTGTTAATGCAGCATGAACACGATAAAAGGAACCTGTTATGCCCAGTCTGTTAGAGCAACTGAAACAACACAGCACGCTGGTTGCCGATACCGGTGACCTGACAGCCATTCAGACTCTGAAACCGGAAGATGCCACCACCAACCCCTCGCTGGTGTTAAAAGCAGTGCAATCCGGGCAGTACGACACCACTGTCGATGCCTCCCTGCAAGCCGCCACGGGTGACTGTCTGGAAGACAAAATCGACGACGCGTGTGATCGGCTGGCCGTTGCCATGGGAGCTGCCATTCTGCAACACATTCCCGGGCGTATCTCCACCGAGGTGAATGCCCGGCTGTCGTATCAGCGTGATGCCAGTATCGACAAGGCTCGCCGGCTGGTGGCCTTGTATGAAGAGCAGGGGGTCGGTCGGGATCGTATCCTGATCAAACTGGCCGCCACCTGGGAAGGTATCAAGGCTGCAGAGCTCCTTGAGCAAGAAGGCATCCAGTGCAACCTGACATTGATCTTCAGTTTTGCTCAGGCCCGTGCTTGTGCTGAAGCCGGTGTCTTTTTGATCTCGCCTTTTGTCGGGCGCATTCTGGACTGGTTTAAAAAGGCCAACCCCGGCACGGAATACGCTCCAGCCGATGAACCCGGCGTGTTGTCGGTGGCCAGTATCTACCAGTATTACAAACAACACGGATACAACACCGTGGTGATGGGGGCCAGCTTCCGTAACAGTGGTGAAATCCTGGCTCTTGCCGGTTGTGACCGTCTTACCATCAGCCCGGCCCTGCTGACAGAACTGTCTGAAACAGAGGGTGAACTGGATCGTGCTCTTTGCTATGACGGCGATATCAGCGAACCCCCGGCCGCCATGACCGAAGCGGAATACCGCTGGGCTCTGAATCAGGATGCCATGGCCACCGAGAAACTGGCCGAAGGCATCCGTGGCTTTGAGAAGGACCAGCGGACCCTCGAAGGATTGTTAGCCGAGAAATTGGGCTGATCTTCGACTTATCAAGGGCTGCTGCCGGTAGGTACTACTGATCAGGATTAGGGATAGTCTTGTGCACCGGCACATCCACCTGGCCGCAGGCGATCACTTCGCCCTGCTGCCACAGCTTCCATTCCCCCGGTTGATACAGATCCCAGGCTTCATCGCTGGTCAGTGGTTCGGTGGCGATCACACTGACGACATCATTGGGGGTGGTTTCCGCGGCGAAATCGACGGTGACGTCGGCATCGGCCAGTTGTGCCGGGCCAAATGGCGCCCGACGGGTAATACTGGCCATTTTGGTGGTGCAAAAACTGAACAGCCAATCACCGTTGCTCAACAGGCCGTTAAATACACCTTGTTGGGCGTATTCTTCGGCCAGACTAACGAGTGTACGGGCGAGTTGCTCCGGCATGGCATCGCGAGGCAGGTTTTGCCGTACCTGATTCATCAGGTCGCAAAATATTTCTTCGCTGTCGGTATCGCCGACGGCTTCATATGTTCCGACCCGGCGCACAAAGTGCGGAATCTGGCCGTTGTGGGCAAATACCCAATAGCGACCCCATAGCTCACGGGTAAACGGGTGGGTATTGGATAGATTGATATTGCCGACGTTAGCCTGGCGAATATGACAAATTGCCGTTTTGCTTTTGATCGGCAGCTGCGATACGAATTCAGCAATGGCCGAGCTGGCGGATGGTTCCGGGTCATGGAAGTTTCTGACTCCCTTGCCTTCGTAAAAGGCTACGCCCCAGCCATCTTTATGAGGGCCGGTTTCACCGCCACGGCGGGTCAGGCCGGTAAAGCTGAAACACAAATCGGTGGGGGTGTTGGCGCTCATGCCCAAGAGTTCGCACATTCGTTAATGCTCCAATACTTCAGCTACGTTGATCGCCACTTGATAGTCGACCCCGTCCAGTATTTTGAAATGGGCTTCGCCACAGCGGATTTTGAGGTTTTCATCGCGGCGGCGTTGATCGGCATCGTGCGTTGATTTGGTTTCCCTAATCAGGTACACCTTCTTGTCGTCTTCCAGCACCAATGCCCAGTCCGGATTGTAGTCTCCGACAGGGGTCGGAATTTTGAACCAACGTGGTAGTTTACAAAAAAACTTTACTCGTTCGTCTCTGTCGAGAGCGTAAGCGGTTTTGTGTTCGACGTCGGAGTCGTACTCCACATACTGGTAAGGCGTTTTAATGTCACCATGCTGTTCCATATTCTGAATGTGGTAAGCACGATCCAGATAGACCTCCAGTTCTGGTTGGTTAAACCACTCCATGCGGTAGTGTTCGCCATCGAGTTTTTCGTAGCGAATGCCATCCACCAGTAATTCATCCAGCGCTTTGTGAATGGCTTTGGCGGCCTCGGTTATAAAACCTTGTGGGTTATCTTTAAATTCTTGCAGACGATCGCTGTTGCGTTTGATCATTTCAAACAACGTAGCGCGGGTCAGCTCTGTGCGTTGTTGCAGCTCGCTCAATAAATCGGGCAGCTGCTGGTGGGCTTTCAGGTAATACGCCTTGCTGGCCTGTATCATCTTGTCGGCACTGATACCGGCAGCAGTGACGTTGGCTTGAGTTTGACTCACTGTCATGGCGACCGCTTTCACGTAAGGCATGGATTGCAACCGTCGCGACGCCAGGTTGATCAGTTGTTGGGTATCAAACTGGATGGAATAACGGGTTTTCTGGCTGATTTTTTGCCACAGCGCCTGAAAGTCCGGGTTTAGTTCCACCCGCTTGTTATACCCCACCGATTCACGGGTGCGAGTATTTTTGATGCGACCAGCAAACATAAAGCTGCGCATACGATCAATAATCTCATTTTCCAGCGGCTGGTATTCGTCCGGTAGTGTTAATTGAAAATGCAGATCCTCGGGCTGGAAATGTTGAGTAATATCACCATTGGGATCGATATAACCTTCAGTTTTGAGGGCTTTCCATAGTTGCCGGGATTTTTCCTGGCCCAACCTGTGTGATTGCTTATCGTGAGGATCTTGTATCAGGGTGGCAAAGGCGATGTTGGGTACCCGGCCGAATTTGAAACCACCACCAATATCGTTTTCCATTTCGGTTTGCAGTTCTTTGGCATATTGCTCAAACGACTCGCTGGCAATCACGGTCAGGCGGTTAACAGTGGGGTCGTGAATGCGTTGACCGTTGGCGTCGACTGCCAGTCGCAAACCTCGGCCTAATGTCTGGCGCCGTTCTCTGTCGCTGCCAATGTCACGCAGGGTACAAATCTGGAAAACGTTGGGATTATCCCAGCCTTCTTTCAGAGCAGAATGGCTAAAGATAAAACGCAGTGGCTGGCTGTCGTCTAACAGACGTTCTTTATCACGCATGATGAGTTCATATACTTCACCATCAGCTTCGGTTTTACCGCTGGTTTCCTTGAAATCAACAACCTTGCCTTTCTTTTTCACTTCGGCGAAATAGCCGTTATGAACCAGCTCAACCGGGCGTTTGGGTAAATCCTGAAACTGTGGTCGTTGTGATACCTGCTCGTACGCCTCTTCAAACCACAACGCCAGCTTGCCATTCTGGCGTTCACCATTGCTGTCGTAATAACGGTAGTTGGCGACCTTGTCGATAAAGAACAACGACAGTACCTTAGCTTGAATTCCCATCTTAGCTAACGCCCGTTCTTTACGAAAATGCTCTTCTACCGTTTCGATGACTTGCTGTTTCAGTATGTGATCCTGCAAGCCACCTTGTTCTTGCTGCGGTTCCAGCAGGACGTTGTTGGTAAAACGTACATATTCAGTACCGGGTTCGGCGTAAATTTCATCAACGATATAACCCTGATACCCGGCACGGTTGGAATGGTCGGCCAGGTCGGTACCTTGTTTCAGAGAAACACTTTTCTCTCGGGTGCCATTGGCCGTGTCTTCAAATATCACCACTTTGGCAGTGGGCGTTTTGGCTTTGCCGGCGTAGCCAATATTCACCAATTTGAGATAAGTCTGGTTGATATTGCTGTCGGCGGTGACCGAGGCGACGGCGATCTTTTTTACCAGGTTCAGATCGAAGGCTTTGACCGGCCCTAGCTGATACACCAAATTGTAGGGGGTTTTGTGAGTGGCGGAGTAACGCAGTGCCAGTAGCGGCTTGAGGTGATTCATCGCTCGTTTGGCTTTGGGCGTGTTATCCACCGACTGTGGTTCATCGATGATCACTACTGGCCGTACCTGTTGAATAAACTGGATGGGTTTCAGGCCACCCATGCGGTCTTGCTCGCGGTGAATAACCGACAGCTTTTTGTATTCTTCCGGGGTGAGTTTGCTCTCATCAGTGACATTGCCGGCATCGCGCTGAAACGCCTGAATGTTGATTACCATAATTTGCAGCGTATTGGCACTGGCAAACTGCCGGACTTTCGATAGGTCTTTGGAGTGGTAGACATAGTGGTCGTAGGGCACTTGATCATACAGTGCACGGAAGTGTTCCCGCATCATGGTCAGCGACGATAATACCCCTTCACGAATGGCAACTGAGGGCACTACTACAATGAATTTGCACAGGCCGTGGCGTTTATGCAGCTCGAACAGGGTGCGTAAATACACATAGGTTTTGCCGGTGCCGGTTTCCATTTCAATGGAAAAATTGGGAAAAGGATATTCGTCGGTGTTTTCCCTCAGGCGTGCCGATTGTTCGATGACGTTCTGTTCCTGAATGTGCCGCAGATTTTTCAGCAATGTGTCAGGATTGAGGTCGATACCATTGGCAATACCGTATTCCGTGTATTTTGCAGCGGTATTGTTCATGCCATCAAACAAGGCCAAAGTTGAGTTAATGGCGTCTTGCTGGTGGGGTAACGATGGGTTGAATTGCAGTTTCATGGCGGTCTCCGTTACACCGTTTTAAAGTCGATGCGAGACACGTCACTGTCTTGCCCAGCGTTAAAATGTGCGAAGGTTTTAACCGCATTGGCTTTGAGCGGGTCGTTACCTTCGAAGGCTTTATCGAGGCAAATAAACTGCCCTGGTGCCAGCGCCAGAACCGCATCCAGCAGGGGCTGTGTAATGGGAGTGTGCAGGTAAATCAGCAGGCTGCTGTCTTCGATGCTGTAAAGCGGTTGTCCGGCCAGTTCGATAATCGAGAGTTCGGCGGTTAGCGGCACACCGAGTTTCAGCAGCAGCTCATAGAGCATCTGTTCCGGGGTGGCCTCTGCCTGAACCGGGTCTATCGCCAGCTCCATTTGTTCCAGCAGGTCGGCATTGTGAACGTCGGATGATGGCGCTTGCCATTGCTTAAAGTTGCTGCGGTCGAGTTTAAAGACTTTAAATCCCAGATCCGGTAGGGGCTGGGTATTCAGCTTCAGCTTTTTGCTGACGTTACGCAGGCGCGATTTGCCAAGGTCAGAAATAAATTTGGCGTTGGCTTCTTCTGTTTTGAGTGGTTCGGGTAATTGCACCAGAATAAATTGCCGATCGCCGGAATCTTCCTGATTCTGGGCCATAACGGCATGACCAGATGAGGCACTGCCAGAAAAGAAGTCGAGAACAATATCCTGGTTATCCGGCCGGGTTCCTATTTTTAATAAATGACGCAGCAGGCGCGTGGGTTTGACGGAATTCAATACGTTTTCGGTATTGTCGAAATCCACAAACTCCAGCAGCTCTTTTTTGGCTTCCTGGGTATGACCCACGTCTTTATAGAGGAGTAAGGTTTGGGGTGTCATTCCTTGTTTAACGTCGCTAAGAAATCTTTTCTGTGACGGATAGGCATCTTGATTTGGCCCCCACCAAATTTGATTGTCATTATCCATTCTCTTGAAGTTTTCATACGACTGACGCCAATATCTTCCCTTCCCAGGTGAGAAAACCCTGCCTGTTGGTCCTGTAACTTCGTACAGTCCTTCGCTGTAGTAATTTCTAGCAGTCAGGTCACTGGATTTCCAATCGCCCCTTGGGTCGTTATCAGGATTTTTATATCTATCATTAGCTTCTTCACTACGTGGTAATAGTTCTGGTCTCCAAATCTCACCGTTTTTACAATAGACCAGTACAAAGTCATGATCTTCACTAAAGTATTTGGCAGAGTTTTTCGGAGCATAAACCTTCTGCCAAATCAGCGTGGCTATAAAATTCTCTTCGCCAAATTGTAGTGGTTCAATGATTCCGGACACCAACGTAGGTGGTAATATCGCCACCATAAACGAGGTGTCTGATGACCAGC